>NZ_BONZ01000066.1 GCF_016862975.1 Rugosimonospora africana | reverse complement strand
GATCGACGTGCTGCGCGGAGCCGCCGCCGGCCGCGGCCCCGACGCGCTGGAGCCGATCACCGACACCGCCACCATCGCCGCGGCCATCGAGCTGGCCCGCCGTGTGTACCTCGCCGACCCGCTCTACACCTACGCGGTTCGGCTGGCCTCGGCCACCCGCACCCATCCGCAGGTGCGGGTCGGGGTCAGTCCCCGGGGTGCGATCGCGCTGACCAAGGCGGCCAGCGCCTACGCGCTGCTGGACGGGCGCAACTACGTGATACCCGAAGACCTGCAGGCCCTCGTCGAGCCGGTCTTCGCCCACCGGCTGCTGCTGTCGCCCGACGCCCAGCTGCGCGGCGCCAACGCCGAGCAGATCCTCGAAGGCGTCCTGGAGTCCGTCGCCGTCCCCTCGGCACAGCCAGTGTGAAACCGACCCCGCGCGGCCTGGCCCTCGTCGGCGGGGGTGCGATCCTGATCGTCGCCGGGTTCGCCTTCGGCTACCCGGAGCTGGCCGTCGTGGGCGCCGCCGCGCTGCTGGCCGCGGCCTGGGCGGTGGGCGACGCCGCCTGGCAGCCGCGGCTGTCGGTGGCCCGCAGTGTCGAACCGGACCGGGTCGCCCGCGGTGAGCCGTGCGCGCAGACGTTGGTGGTACGCAACGCCAGCCGGTTGCGCGCGGCCACGCTGATCGCGCAGGACGCCTGCGGCGGCGCACCGGTGCCGGTACCGCTGATCCGGCTGCGGCCGGCCCGGGACACCACGGTGACCTACCCGGTCCCCACCGGGCGTCGGGGAGTGGTTTGCGTCGGACCGCTGTCGGTGACCCGCCGCGACCCGCTGGGCCTGCTCGGCTCGTCGCGTACGCACGGCGGCACCGCCCGGGTGTGGGTGCATCCGCGGACCCACCCGCTGGCGGCCGTACCGGTCGGCATCGCGCGCAGCCTGGACGGGCGGGTGGACCGGGTACCGCACGGCAACATCACCTTCGACGCGCTGCGCGAGTACGTCATCGGCGACGAGCTGCGCCGCGTGCACTGGCGCACCACCGCCCGGGTCGGTGAACTGATGGTCCGCGAGTACGTGGACACCAGCCTGCCCCGCATCGTCGTGCTGCTCGACGACCGCGAAGCGGCGTTCCCGCAGCCCGACGGCTTCGAGGAAGCGTGCGAGGCGGCCGCCTCGGTCCTGGTCGCCGCGCTGCGCGAGGACCTGGCCGCGGAGCTGCTGATGCTGTCCGCCTCCTCGGCGATCGGCACCGGCGACCACCAGTCGGTCGGGCCCTCGGGTGCCCGCCGCGTGGACGCCGCGCCGCTGCTGGACCGGCTCGCCGAGGCGCGGCTGCACCCCGGGGCGGCGCAGCCGGAGCCGGACACGGGCGCAGACACGACGGGCGCGCTGGAGCAGGCCATCGACCGCCTGCGCCAGTACCGGCTCGGTGACACCCTGGTCTACCTCACCGGCGCCGCCCGGGCCGGCGACCTCGCCACGGTCGGGGCGCTGCGCCCCCGGTACCCGACGATCGTGGCGGGCGTCTTCGGCGACCCCGCCGGCGTACCGGCCACCGTCGAGGGTCTGCGGGTGCTCGCGGTACCCGACGCCGCCGGGTTCGCCGCCGCCTGGGACGGGATCGGCCGATGGTGAGGCGGGTCGCCGTACCGGTCGTCATGGGCCTGCTGGTCACGATCGCCGCGCTGCCACTTGCCCGGATCTACCACGGCGACCTGCTGACCCGGCTGCTGCTGGGCGCGGCCCTGGCGCCGGTCGCCCTGTCCGCCCTGACCCGCAGGCTGCCGGCCTACACCGCGGCACCGATCTCGGCCGCCTTCCTGTTCGGCTACACCCTGCTCGCGGTACGCGTCTCGGCACACCACGCCGGGCTGCCCGGCGGCCTGCTGCCGCTGTGGCGCGACGCGGCGCACAACGGCATCCCCCGGCTGCTGACCGCGCTGATCCCGATCGAGCCGCAGCCGGACACCGTACTGGTTCCGGTCATCGCGACCTGGCTGGCGGCGCTGGCCGGCGCGGAGCTTTCGGTACGGTTCCGGCGGGTGCTGGCCGGCTATGCCCCGGTCACCGTGCTGTACGCCGGCACGCTGCTGGTGGTCGGGCCCAACGCCCACCCGGCACTGTGGCAACCGTTGGCCTACGCGGCAGTGGCCGCCGCCGGGCTGGCGATTACCGGCCGGCCCGCCGGTGCCGCGGCCGAACTGGACGCGCATGCCCGGGGTGCGCTGCGCGCCCGGCTGGCCGTCAGCGGGGCCGCGGCGCTTGCCGTCGTCATCGGGCTCAGCGTCGCCGTCGGGCCGGTACTGGCCGGCCGGGTCGCCGCCACCCCGATCGACCCGCGCCGCTACGTCAGCCCACCCGACCTGTCGGCTCAGGACGAGAACCCGCTGATCCGGCTGTCCGGCTGGGCGCTCAACCCGACCGAGAAGCTGTTCGACACCGACATCACCACCACCGTGCCGGCCGACGAACTGCGCATCCGGCTGGCTGTCCTGTCCGACTACGACGGGGTCAACTGGCTGGTCCACGGCAACTACCGGGAGGCAGGCCGCGCCCTGCCGCCGATCAACGGCCCGGGCGCCCCGCCGGCCGGTGGCCGCCCGATCGACACCCGCATCACCGTCGACGATCTGGACGGCCGGCTGCTGCCCGCCGCGCAGGCCGCCCGCGAGGTGGGTGGCGTACGGGTCGGGTACGACCAGGGCACCGGCACCCTGATCCTGCCCGCCGGCCTGTCCCCCGGGCTGACCTACACGGTGCGCTCCGCGGCACCGTCGCCGAACGTGAACCTGCTGCCCGGCGCGGACGTGCCCTCCGGCCCGACCGTGGCCCGGTACCTGCAACTGGGCATCGGCGCCCCGGACGCGATGACCAAGCTGGCCGCGCAACTGGGCCAGGACGTCGCCTCCCCGTACCAGCGGGCGCAGGCGATCGCCCAGTTCCTGTCCGACCACTACACGCTGGTCAGTGACGCGCCCAGCGGCCACGCGTACCCGAACCTCAGCTTCTTCCTGTTCGCCGCCCGCAACCTCGGCGGCCAGCGCGGCACCACCGAGCAGTTCGCGGCCAGCTTCGCCGTCCTGGGCCGGATGCTCGGCCTGCCCACCCGGGTCGTGGTCGGCTTCACCGCCCGCCCCGGCCGCGGCAGCGTGCTCGGCCGCGACGCGCTGGCCTGGCCGGAGGTGCTGTTCACCGGCGTGGGCTGGGTACCCTTCGACCCGCTCCCGCACCCGGACACCCAGCCGCGCCCGGTCGAGGACGACTTCGCGCCCAAACCGCCGCCTTCGGCGCCACCGCCCTCGGTGGCGCCGACCCTCGCGGTGTCCGCGTCGCCGCACCCGCACCGGCCCTCGCCCAGCCCGAGCGTCCAGGCGCTGCCGGCCGGCGGAGTCAGCGGAGGACTGCTCGGCGGGCTGGGCGGTGGCGTGCTCGCGGTGCTGGCGGCGGCACTGGCCGCGGTGGTGTTCGCCCGCCGCGCCCAACAGCAGCGCCGGCTGGACCGGGGATCACCGTCGTCCCGGGTGGCCGGCGCGTGGCACGAGGTCCTCGACGGGCTGCGCCTGGCCGGCAGGCCGGCCGCCGCGCACCTGGCGGTCACCGAGGTGGCGGCGTACGCGGCCGAGACGGTCGCCGGACCGCGCCGCTCCGCCGGTGCCGGATCGGGGCTGCCCGCCCCGTCGCTGGACGACCTGGCCACGCTGGCCAACCAGGTCACGTTCGCCGGCGCGCAGGTGCGGGAGGACGATGCCCGGCGCGCCAAGGCGCAGGCGCTGGCCTACGTCGGGGAGCTGCGGGCCCGCCGCCCGTGGTGGCTCCGGCTGCTGTGGTGGGTCGACCCGCGCCCGCTGCGCTGGGACCGCCCGGCGGCGCCGGGCCAACCAACAACGCCAAGCCAACCGACAACGCAGCCCGCCGGAAGCCCCCCGCCGATCCCGGGCGGCCCGCCACCCGCCGAGCCGCCGGCCGCAAGCCCGCCGCCAGCCGGGCCAGACGCCGGAGACCCACCGCCCGCCGGGCCGGGTGCCGAAGGCACACCCGAGACCGGGGGCACAGCCGCCACCGGCGACGCGCCGGGCGCCGGCTGAGCGGTCAGGGGCGGGTCAGCACCACGTCCGCGTACCGCATCGTGGTCTGGATCAGCGCGGCGTTGGCCTCGTCGCTGCGCTGTACCCAATCGTGCGCGGCGGCCGCGGCCAGTCCCCGGGCACGTTGCCGGCGCAGCAGCGCGTCCACCCGTACCGGTGTGGCCGCGTCCAGGTACAGCACCAGGTCCAGCTGCTTGCGGGCCAGCGTCCAGGGTGGCGAGGGCAGCAGCAGGTAGTTGCCCTCCACGACGACCACCCGGGTCTGTGCCGGTACCGGGACGACTCCGCCGATCGACTCGTGCACCACCCGGCTGTACTCCGGCGCGTACACCACCTCACCGGCCTGCGGGCTGCGCAGCCGGCGCAGCAGCGCGGCGAAGCCCCAGGCGTCGAACGTGTCCGGTGCGCCCTTGCGGTTGGTCAACCCGAGCCGGGCCAGTTGCGTGTTGGACAGGTGGAACCCGTCCATCGGTACGGCGACCGCCGCGCCCTCCCCGAGATCGGCGCGCAGGTCCGCGGCCAACGTGGCGGCCAGCGTCGACTTGCCAGCAGCCGGCGGCCCGGCGATGCCGACCAGGATCCGGTCCTGGCCGCCGGCCAACAGCGGCTCGATAGCTGAGCGTGCGCCGGCCAGCACGGTGGGATGGGAGGTGGCCACGATCAGTACCTTCGCACAGCCGGACCGCCTTGGCCCCCTTTCCAATGCCCCACAATGCTGGCGTACCGTACGCGGCGGCCCGCCGGCCGGCGGGCCTCGTCGATGAAGGGGGATCCCGTGCAGGGAGCCGAGAGCAAGCTTGACAAGGCGTACCAGGACAAGACCGTGCAGGAGCTCGCGGACGCGCCGGTGGCCGCGCTCGCGGGTGTGTCCGACAACGCCGCAGAGCTGATCAAGCAGGCCCTGGGCATCAAGACCATCCGTCAGCTCGGCACCAACCAGTACTTCCTGGCCGCTCAGGCCATCGCGAAGCTCGCGGACTGAGCCCGTGCGCGTCGCCGGGGCCGCACGGTTCCGGCGGCGCGCGGCCGGTCAGAACCCGACCTGAACGGTCAGGCCGCCTCCGGGTGCCGCCTCCGCGACCAGTGTGGCGCCGTGCGCCGTGGCGACCGCGCGGACAATGGCCAGCCCGAGCCCGTGGCCGTCGGAGTGGCGGATGCGTTGCCCGTCGAGTTGCTGGAACGGCTCGAACAGGCGCCCGATCTGGTCCGGCGGCACCACCGGTCCGGTGTTGCGTACCGTGAGGCTCGCCCGTCCACCGTCCGTCGCCGTCGACACTTCGACGCGCCCCGGGTTCGTGTTGTACCGCACCGCATTGTCCACAAGGTTGGCCACCAGGCTGGTCACCAGTTGCCGATTGCCCGTGACCGGGGCCGCGCCGAGCGCCGTGTGCAGGTGGACGCCACGGCGCTGCGCCTCGGGGCCGCGTTCCAGGACCACGTCGCGGGCCAGGTCGGCGAGGTCGAACGGCTCACCCTTCTCGACCGGCTGTTCGCTGCTGGCCAGCGTCAACAACGCGGCGATCAGCCGCTCCTGCGTCTCGCCCAGCATCAGCAGGTCCTCGCAGGCGGCCCGCAGCTCGTCGGTGGTGGCCCGCGGGTCGGCCAGGGTCACCTGCAGCAGGGCACGCTGGGCGGTCAGCGGGGTGCGCAGCTCGTGGGAGGCGTTGGCCACGAAGTGCCGCTGCGCGACGAACGCCGCCTGCAGCCGCGCGAACAGTTCGTCGAGGGTGTCGGCGAGGTCGGTCAGTTCGTTGCGGCCGGTCAGGTCGAGGCGGCGGTCCAGGCTGGTGGCCGAGATGTCACGGGCGGTCGCGGTGATGGTTTTCAACGGTTTGAGGAACCGTCCGGCCACCAGCCAGCCGAGTACCAGCGACACGAGCGCCATGCCGCACAGACCGATCGCCGAGGCGGTGAGCACGGTGTGCTGCTGGGTCAGCTCGAGACCGGTGGGCTCCGGGGCCGGGAGGGCCTGAGGGTCGGCGGGAACCGTGTTGTTCAGGCTCAGCACCGGTACGGCGAGCAGGATGGCACCGCACAGCAGGAACGGGCCGGCGTACAGCAGGGTCAGCCGGGTACGCAGGCTTCGCCGTCGTCGGCGGCTCACGGCGCTTCGATCCGGTAGCCACCCTCGCGTACGGTGTGGATCACGGGTGGGTCGCCGAGCTTGGCCCGCAGCCGCCGGATGGTCGTCTTGACCGTGGTGGTGAACGGGTCGGCGGCTTCGTCCCAGACCCGTTCGAGCAGCTCTTCGGCGGTCACCAGCCGACCGTCGGCGGCCAGCAGGCATTCCAGCACGGCGAACTCCTTCGGGCTCAGCTCCAGGCGGTGCCCGGCGCGGGTGGCCGTACGCAGGCTGGGGTCCAGGGTGATCTGGCCGCTGCTCAGCGTCGGGGGCAACGCGCTGGTCGGGCGGCGGGCGATGGCGCGGATCCGGGCGACGAGTTCGGCGAAGTCGAACGGTTTGGGTAGGTAGTCGTCCGCGCCCAGGCCGAGGCCCTCGACCCGGTCGGTGACCGCGCCGGCGGCGGTGAGCATCAGCACGCGGCTGTGCGGGTGCCCGGCCACGATCTGCCGGCAGACGTCGTCGCCGTGGACCCGGGGCAGGTCCCGGTCGAGCACGACGATGTCGTACCGGGTCGCGACCAGGTGCTCCAGCGCGTCGGCGCCGTCGTAGGCCAGGTCGACGGCCATGCCCTCGCGGCGCAGGCCGGTGGCGATGGTCCGGGCCAGGATTTCGAAGTCTTCGACTACCAGGACTCTCATGACGCACATCCGCAGTTCCTCGCGCAGGCCCGACGGTACCGGCACCCGCGGGTACCGGGCCACTGTGCCAGCCGCGTGGTGTCACCCAGGTGTCAGCGGCGCACACCGGGCCGACACCGCCCCACGCGTACAAACACGGGCAGTGCGAGACAACGGGAGGGAAACGCGATGAGTGACGCGCCGATCATGGTGAGCGGGCTGCGTAAACGGTTCGGGTCGACGGTGGCGCTGGACGGGATGTCGTTCACCATCCAACCGGGTCAGGTCACCGGGTTCGTCGGGCCCAACGGGGCGGGCAAGTCCACCACGATGCGGGTGATCCTCGGCCTGGACGCACCCGACGCCGGCCGTGCCCTGGTCGGCGGCCGCCCGTACCGCAGTCTGCCGCGCCCGCTGTGCCAGGTCGGCTCCCTGCTCGACGCCTCGGCGTTGCAGCCGGCCCGCACGGCCCGCAACCACCTGCTGTGGCTGGCGCACTCGCAGGGGCTGTCCGCACGGCGGGTCGACACGGTGCTGGAGGAGGCCGGGCTGGCCGCAGTGGCCCGGCGGCGGGCCGGTGGTTTCTCGCTCGGTATGCGCCAGCGGCTGGGCATCGCGGCGGCCATGCTCGGCGACCCGCCGACGCTGATCCTCGACGAGCCGTTCAACGGCATGGACCCGGAGGGCATCGTGTGGACGCGCGCCTTCCTGCGCGGGCTGGCCGCGCAGGGCCGGGCCGTTCTGGTGTCCAGCCACCTGATGGGCGAGCTGCAGGACGCCGCCGATCACCTGGTCGTGGTCGGCCACGGTCGGGTCATCGCCGATACCAGCGTGGCGCAGCTGCTCGCGGCGGCCTCCGGCGACGCGGTCACGTTGCGCAGCGCCGCACTCGCCCGGGCCTCGGCGGTACTGGCGGGTGCCGGCGCCACGGTGGTCGCCACCGGACCGGACGCGGCGACGGTCGGCGGGCTGACCACGGAGGCGGTGGTGAGCCTGCTCAGCCGGCACGGGGTGCCGTTCTCGGAGGTGTCCGCGCAGCGGGCCACGCTGGAACAGGCGTACCTGCGGCTGACCCGCGACGCGGTCGAGTTCCGCGCGGCCACGCCGGAGGAAGCCCGATGAGCGCCGGTACCCGCGCCGGCCTGGTCGCGCTGGTGCACGCCGAGTGGACCAAGTTCCGCACGGTACGGGCCTGGGTCGTGGCGGTACTGGGCGCGGCCCTGGGAGTCATGGCGATGGGGCTGGCCCCCGGGGAGAACGGCTCCTGCGGTACCCGCGGGCCCGACTCCGCGTGCGTGCTGCCAGTCGGCCCGGGCGGCCAGGAGGTCAGCGACAGCTACTACTTCGTCCACCGCCCGCTGACCGCCGACGGCAGCCTCACCGTGCGGGTCACGTCCTTGACCGGCCTGCTGCCCGCGATGCCCACCGACCCGACGGCACCGGTCGGTACTCGACCCGGCGTGATCGGATGGGCCAAGGCCGGACTGATCGTGCGGGCCAGTACCCGGCCGGGAGCGGCGTACGCCGCGATCATGGTCACCGGCGCGCACGGGGTGCGGATGCAGGACAACTACACCGGCGACGTGGCCGGCCCGCCGGGTACGGTCACCGCGACCTCGCCGCGCTGGCTGCGGCTGACCCGTACCGGTGACCGGATCACCGGCGAGGCGTCGGCCGACGGTACCCGCTGGACGACCGTGGCCCGGGTACGCCTGCCCGGGTTGCCGGCCACCGTACCGGCCGGGCTGTTCACCACGTCACCGCCGTACGCCCAGACCCCGAGCGGCCTGCTCGGCCCGGCCGGAGCGGAGACCGGCCCGACCCGGGCCACCGCCGTCTTCGATCACCTCGACGGAAAGGGTGGCTGGTCCGGCGGCCCGTGGACCGGTGAGGCGTTCGGCCTGCCCGACAACGCGCCGCCGCTGATGCGCGGCGAGTTCACCGATACCGGCGGGACGCTGACGGTCAGCGGCTCGGGCGACATCGCCCCGGCGGTCGCCGGCGCCACCGGCCTTGGTACCACCGTCACCCAGACGCTGATCGGAACGTTCCTGGCACTGATCGCCGTCACCGTGGTCGCGACGCTGTTCATCACCGCCGAGTACCGGCGCGGCCTGATCCACACGACGTTGAGCGCGACCCCCCGCCGAGGCGGGGTCCTGGCCGCCAAGGCCGCGGTCGTCGGCGCGGTGGCGTTCGCGACCGGCCTGGTGGCCGCGGCGGTCGTGGTCACCCTCGGTCAGCGGGTCCTGCGCGACCACGGCGTCTATCTGCACCCGGCCACCGTCGCCACCCAGGTGCGGCTGGTCGTCGGCACCGCCGCGCTGCTGGCCGTGGCCGCCGTCCTGGCTCTGGCGATCGGCGCACTGCTGCGGCGCAGTGCCGCCGCGGTCGCCAGCGTGGTCGTGCTGATCGTCCTGCCGTACCTGCTGGCCATCTCGGTGCTGCCGGCCGCCGCCGCGCAGTGGCTGCTGCGGATCAGCCCGGCCGCCGCGTTCGCGATCCAGCAGAGCGCACCGCGGTACCCGCAGGTCGACAACCTCTACACCCCGGCCTCCGGCTATTTCCCCCTGCCGCCCTGGGCCGGTCTCGGTGTCCTGGTCGGCTGGGCGGCGCTTGCCATGGGGCTCGCCGTGGTCGCGATCCGGCGGAGGGACGCGTGAGCGCGGCCCGGCCGCCACTGTCCGGGGCCGGCCGGGCGCTACGCGCCGAGTGGACGAAGCTGCGCACCACCCCCGGCCCGGCCTGGCTGCTGCTGGGGCTCGTGGTCGCGACCGTCGCCACCGGCGCGGCCACGGACGCCACGGTGCGCTGCCCGGCCGGCGGGTGCGACGCCGATCCGGTCAGGGTGGCCTTGACCGGCGTCTCGCTCGGGCAGGCGTTCTTCGCCGTCCTCGCCGTCCTGGCGATCAGCGGTGAGCACAGCACCGGCCTGATCCGCACCACCCTCGTGGCCATCCCCCGCCGGGTCACCGTCCTGGCCACGAAGGCGGTCGTGCTGGCCGGCGTGGTGGCCGCGGCTGCGGCCGTCGCGGTACTCGGTTGCCTGCTGGCCGGGCGGTTCGTGCTGCCGGGCAACGGCTTCGACGTGGCCCACGGCCACCCGTCGCTGTCGCCCGGCGATGGCGCGGTGCTGCGCGCCGCGGCCGGCTCGGTCGCGTACCTGGTCCTGATCGCCCTGCTCAGCCTCGGCATCACCGCCGCCGTCCGCGACTCCGCCGCGGCCATCGGGTTGGTCCTCGGACTGCTGTACCTGTTTCCGCTGACCACCCTGGTCGTCACGAACCCGCACTGGCAGCGTCATCTCCAACAGCTCGCGCCGATGACCGCCGGGCTCGACGTCCAGGCGACCACCGACACCTCGCGGCTGGTCATCGGTCCGTGGGCCGGCCTCGGCGTGCTGGCCGCCTGGGCCGCCGCGGCCCTGCTGGCCGGCGGACTGCTGCTGTGCCGCCGGGACGCTTGACCACCGTCCTTGACGTGCCCCCGGCTCAGCCAGCGCCGGCACCCTCGAATCGGCCGCCGGCATTGTGTGGCACTGGTGGCGTCACTCGACGCCGAAGGTGTAGACCGTGGTGCTGCGGAATTCCTGCCCGGGGCGCAGCACGGTGGACGGGAAGTTCGGCTGGTTGGGCGAGTCCGGGAAGTGTTGGGTCTCCAGCGCCAGCCCGTCGCCCTGCCGGTACGCCCGCCCGGCCGGCCCGACCAGCGTGCCGTCGAGGAAGTTGCCGGTGTAGAACTGCATCCCCGGCTCAGTGGTGCGTACCGACAGCGTGCGCCCCGACTCCGGCTCCACGACCCGGGCGGCCACGTCCCCGCCGCGCAGGACGTAGTTGTGGTCGTACCCGTGCCCGGTCACCAGTTGCGGGAAGCCGTCCCGGATGCGGGTACCCACCTCAGTCGGCGAGGTGAAGTCCAGCGGGGTACCGGCGACCTGCTCGATCGTGCCGGTCGGGATCTGCCCCGGCCCCACCGGCGTGTACCGGTCGGCGTCGATCTGCACCACGTGCCGGTATACGTCGCCGCTGCCCTCACCGGCCAGGTTGAAGTAGCTGTGGTTGGTGAGGTTCAGTACGGTCGGCGCGTCGGTGGTCGCGGCGTAGTCGATGCGCCACTGGCCGTCCTCGCTCAGCGTGTAGCCCACGCTGAGGTCCAGCGTGCCGGGGAAGCCCTGGTCGCCGTCTGGACTGGTGTGGTGCAGCCGGATCGCCGCGTCCCCGCACTCCTCTACCTTCCACACCCGCTTGTCCAGCCCGATGCCCCCGCCGTGGATGGCGTGGGGGCCGTCGTTGAGCGGGATGTGGTACGGCCGCCCGTCCAGAGTGAACCGGCCGCCGGCGATCCGGTTGGCGTACCGGCCGGTGATGCAGCCGAAGTACGGGCTGCGGTGCACGTAGCCGGCGAGCGTCGGCAGGCCGAGTACCACGTTGGCCAGCCGCCCCTCGCGGTCCGGCGCCTCGATCGCGCACACCGCGCCGCCGTAGCTGAGCACCTGGAGCCGGATCTGGCCGACCGAGAGCGTGTAGCGGTCGACCTCCTCGCCGTCCGGGGTGGTCCCGAAGCGCTCGGCGCTGACCGGCATCTGCGGCTCCTTCGCGTCGTGAGGTGCCAGCGCAGCTTATCGGCCGGTCGCGAGGCCGGTGCGACTGTCTGTGCGATCGTCACCGCCGGGTACCAATAATCAGATGAACTGTATATGCTGACTGCATGACCATTGCTCAGGGACCGATGCGCGAGCCGACGTACCTGGCGTTGACCTCGCTGCTCGACGGCCCCCTCCACGGATACGCGATCATCAAACGGGTCGAGGAGCTGTCCCGCGGGCGGGTCCGGCTCGCCGCCGGCACCCTGTACGCCGCGCTGGACCGGCTCACCGACGAGGGCCTCGTCCGGGTGGACAGCGAGGAGACCGTCAACGGCAGGGCACGGCGCTACTACGGTTTGACCGGCGAGGGCGGCGCGGCACTGCGGGCTGAAGCCACGAGGATGGTCGAGGCCGCCCGGCTGGTCACCGACCGGCAGGCCCGCCGCGCCCAGGTGGTGAGGCCGGCATGACCGATCCCCTGGAAGGGCGATACCGCCGGCTGCTGCGCAGCTACCCGCGCGCCTACCGGCAGGAGCGGGCAGACGAGATCGTCTCGACGCTGATGGAGCTGGCCGAGCCCGGGCAGCGGCACCCGACGGTCCGCGAGGCGGCGGCCCTGGTCCTGGGCGGGCTGCGCGCCCGGGCCGGCGCTCACCGGCGGCACACCCCCGGTGCCGTCTGGGCCGGCGCGCTGCACCTGGGCGTGCTGTTCCTGCTCGTCGACGCCGGCGCCTCGGCGCTGGCTCAGGCGATCAAGGTGGTCGTCAGCCTCGGCGGCTACCCGAGGCCGCCGACACTGATGCAGTGGGCCTACCTGGCCACCGCCGTACTCATCGGCGTCACCGTGGCCGCGGCGGCATCCGGCCGCCGGCACCTCGCGCTGGCGCTGACCGTGCTGGCGATCGTGGCCCAGCACTGGGCGCCGGACAACACGACGATGAACGACGTCCCGCTGATCAGCGGGGTGCTCTGGCCGCTGCCGCTAGCCGCCGTGGGGACCGCCGCGCTGCTGCGCCGGCAGGTACCCGCGGCACGGCACGCCATGCGGTGGCTGATCGCGATTCCCGGCGCACTGATCATCATGCCGACCCAGCTTCCGGTGCTGTTCTCGCCGCAGTCCTGGGCTTGGAGCCTGTTCAGGCACCAGTTGTTGTTGTTGCTGGCCGCGCTGCTGGCCTGCCTGCTCTACGGGCTCGTCGATGCCCGGATCCCGATCGCCGCGGGCATTCTGATGCTCGGGTACCCGCTCGCGCCCGTGCTCGACTGGGTGTTGACCTGGCCGCCCGGCTCAGGGCTGTCCGACTGGGCCGTCGGAGTGCTGCTGACCTATGGCGCGTTCTTCGCGGCGACGTTCGCGGTCGGGACGCTCGGCGCCCGCTGGCAGACCCGCCGGTGAGCCGGGCGCTCAGCTGACCGGCAGCGCGACGGTGGCCACCGACGGCTCGATCAGGCTGCCCAGGTACAGCACGCCGTCGCGCTCGCGGACCCCGGTGACCATGTGGTACCCGTGCTGGCCCTGCAGGTCGTGCACCACCCGCCCGTCGGCGTCCACCGCCATCACCCAGGTGGTGTGTCGCGGCGCCGGCTGCCAGCGGTCGGGCATCGCCCAGATCGCCTGGATCAGCCTCGGGTTGTGGGCGTGCGCCCAGTCCAGCATCCGGTTGCGCGGACTGGGCAGGGCGATCCACAGCAGACCGTCGGACCCGGTCGACAGGTTGTCCGGGAAGCCGGGCAGGTTGGAGATCAACACGTCGCGCTGGCCGGCGCGCGGTCCGGACAGCCAGACCCGGCTGATCTGGTACGCGCCGGTCTCGGCGACCGCCACGAACGACTCGTCGGCGGCCAGCGCCACTCCGTTGGCGAACTGCAGACCGGAGGCCAGCACCTCCACCGTGCCGGACGGGTCCCAGCGCAGCAGCCGCCCGGTGCCGGAGTGCTCCATCAGGTCGGCCCGCCAGTGCGCCAGGGTGAAGCGGCGTGAGGAGTCGCTGAAGTAGATGCTACCGTCGCCGGCCACCGCCGCGTTGTCGCACAGCAGCAACTGCTCCCCGTCGACCTTGTCGACCAGTACCGTGACCGTGCCCCGCCGCGGGTCGACCCGCAACAGCCCCCGGTACGCGTCGCAGACCACCAGGTCACCGCCGGGATCGACCTCGACGCCCAGCGGCCGGCCACCGGTGTCGGCGATGACCGCGACCTCACCGTCCGGCGCCAGACGCAGCAGCCGCCCGTCGGCCACCCCGGTGTACGCGGTGCCCCCGGCGTCGATCGCGATGTCCTCCGGCCCCCGGCCGCCGATCGGCCGCAGGCTCGGCGCGGGCATCGGGGGTTCGCTGTCCCGCTGGCGGGACCGCACCGGCGCGCGGGGCGCCTGCCAGGACACGGGGTGGATGCTCGGTCGACGCACGCTGCCTCCAACCACATGGGAGCCCTCGCCCGGCGGTGTGCCCGACCCAGCGAGCCCGGTCCATGCATCGTGCCGGGCGTACCGCCGGGTCGCAACCGCCCGCTCGCGCCACCGCCCGCTCCCGCCACCGCCCGCTCCCGCCACCACCCGCTCCCGCCACCGGCCGGCCCACCGGGTGCCCGGCCGGCGCCCCGTGGCCGCGAACGCCGGCACCCGCCGACACGCCGGGCGCGCGAGCCGGCACCGCCCGATTCGGTACCGCGGCCCCGCGCCCGCCCCGGCGTCCCGGAGGATGGGCACATGCGGGTCTTCATCGGAGTGCTGGGCGGCCTGCTCCTGCTCGTCACCCTCGGCAGCGTCCTGCGCAACATGGTGGTACCCCGGGGACTGGGCTCGCTGCTGACCAGGGTCGTCTGGCACGTCGTGCGGATCGTCATGTCGGCCGTGGCCCGGCCGTTCCACAGCTACGAGACCCGCGACTGGCTGCTGGCCTGGCTCGCCCCGCTGGTGCTGGTCGGCGTCCTCGCGTCCTGGCTGACCTCGGTCTTCTGCGCGTACGCGCTGATGGTGCACGCGATCTCCGCGCTCGGCTGGGCGGAGTCGTTCCGGGAGGCCGGCTCCAGCCTGTTCACCCTCGGATTCGCCTCCGGTGCCCGGTCACAGCTCAACGCCTTGGACTTCGTGGCCGCCGCGACCGGTCCGCTGATCATCGCGCTGCAGATCGCCTACCTGCCCACGCTCTACGACGCGTACAACCGGCGCGAGACCGAGGTGACCCTGCTGCAGGCCCGGGCCGCCGAACCCGCCTGGGGGCCGGAGCTGCTGGCCCGCCAGGCACTGATCGGCACCCTCGACCAGCTCGAGGGGCTGTACCAGAGCTGGGAACGGCTGGCCGCGGACATCGGCGAGAGCCACGCCAACTACCCGGTGCTGCTGGCGTTCCGCTCTCCCCGCCCGTACCGCAGCTGGATCATCGCCCTGCTCGCGGTCATGGACGCCGCGGCCATGCAGATGGCGCTGACCCCGACCACCTCCCCGGCCCCGGCGGCCCGGCTGATGCTGCGCTCCGGATTCACCGCGCTGCGCGACATCGCCCGGGTCATCCGCATACCGTTCGACCCGGATCCGCTGCCGGACTCCCCGATCCGGCTGACCTTCGAGGAGTTCGCCGAAGCGGTACGCCACGTCGAGGAGGCCGGGCTGCGCTCGGAGCGCAGCCCGGAGGAGGCGTGGCCGCACTTTCGCGGCTGGCGGGTCAACTACGAGCAGATCGTGTACGCGCTGGCCCGCAGGGTCGACGCGGTACCCGCACCGTGGAGCGGCGACCGGGACTGGACCAGCCAGCCGATGTCGCCCCTGCGCCCGCTGGACCGCCGGCCCGACAAGCCGATGGAGGGCAGACCCGACTCGACGCTGAAGAGGAGGTCCGCCTGATCACGCCGACGGCTCGGGCTTGTTCGCGAGCCGGGTGGTCACGTACTGGTGCGCGACGATCCCGAACAGGACCAGATCGGAGGCCGCGATCGACGCCGGGGGCGGCAACCGCAGCAGCGCGGGGATCAGGACCAGCAGGGCGGCCAGCGCGCTCAACCCCGCCCACGGCGGCCGGCGGTCGATCAGGTACGCGGTGAGATTGCGCCCGACCAGGAACAGCACGGTTCCCCCGACCGTGACGGCCACGACGCTGGTCGGCGTCGGCGAGTGCGGATGCTGGATGGCCAGCTCGTCCCCGACGGCTGTGGCCACGACGCTGCCGATCAGGGCCAGGTGCAGGAACGCGGTGTCCATCGCGAGGCGCCCCGGCACGTCCGACTCGTCGATCACCGTGCCCAGCCGCCCCTCCCGGGGAATGAAGTAGACCACCGCGAGCAACGCCGCGTTGAGGAAGGCCAGCGCGAAAGCGATAGACCGGGCGGTGTCGAAACCGGAGTCGCTGTACGCCCCGCCGACCGCCAGGATCAGTTCGCCGAGGGCGACGATGAAGATCTGCTCGTACCGCTCGGAGAGGTGCTCGCCGAACACGCGCAGCTCCTCCCAGGTCGACCGGCCGGCCCACGGGATCGGCCAGCGCAGCCGGGTCATCAGGTAGTCCAGGAACACCGCCAGCGCCCACAGCGCCTCCCGAGCCTGGGGTATCAGGATTCCCGCCACCCAGGGGACGCCGGTGAACCCGAACGCCATCACGATGCGCAGCGACCGCCACACCCGGGGGTGGCCGCGCAGCGCGAGGCTGAACCCGAGCCCGCGACCGACGTGCACGGCCAGGTACGCGCCGGCGAACACCATGGCGTGCCGGCCGAACGCCTCCGGTACCGAGGCGGCCATCAGCAGCCCGCCGAACATGACGGCGATCAGGAACTCGCGGGTGACCCGGTTCCCGGTGTCGTACCAGTTCGCCGACCAGGCGGTGGTGACCCACACCGCCCAGAGGGCCGCCAGCAGCAGGAAGGTACGCGCGGCACCGGCCACGCTCAGGTCGGCGAGCAGGTGCCTGGACAGCCGCATGAGCGCGAAGATGAACGCCAGGTCGAAGAAGAGCTCCAGATAGGAGGCTCTTCGCGGGTCGGTCGCCTGGCGCAGGACTCGAGGCGCCCTGCTCTGCGTCATGCCCGGGTCGTGCCCCGGACCGCCATGATCACTCCGCCCCTGCCGCGCCGCCCGCGACGCGCCGGTTCAGGCCGGATAAGCGGAGACCCTTCTCAAGAGTTGACCTCGACGCTGGCCATCTCCCCCACACGCTGCAGGTATGAGCGGATCGCGATGAGCGCCGCGATCCCGTCGCCGACCGCCGAACCCAGCTGCTTGGTCGCCCCGGAGCGCACGTCGCCGGCGCAGAACACCCCGGGCACCGACGTGGCGAACGCGTCGTCGGTGACGATGAAGCCCCACCGGTCGCGCCGCAGCATGCCGCCCAGCCAGTCGGTGTTCGGATTCAGCCCGATGAACACGAACGCCGCCGCCGGCGTGAACCGCAGTTCCCGCCCGGCCGCCCGGTCCCGGGCCAGCACCTCGGTCAGCCGGCCGCCCTCGCCGGCGAGCGACATGATGTCGGTGTTGGTGTGCACGGTGAACCGCGGATCCTTGCCGACCTTCTCCCGGACCAGCGCCGAGGCGCTCAGCTCGCCCCGGGTCACCACCCGGATCCGCTCGGCGAACTGCGACAGGTACAGCGCCTCCTCCAGCCCGGAGTTGCCGCCGCCGATGACCATCAGCTCCTCGACCCCGCGGTAGAACGGACCGTCACAGGTCGCGCAGAAATGCACCCCGGCGCCGATCAGCTCCTCCTCGCCCGGCACGCCCAGTCGCTTGTACGTCGAGCCGGTCGCGATCAGTACCGTCGGTGCGCAGATCTCCTGGCCGCCACCCAGCCGTACGCACAGGCACTGCCCGTCGGGCTCGACCTCGGTGACCTCCGCCGCCTCCAGTAGCTCCACGCCGTAGCGGCGGGCCTGCGCGATGAACCGGTCGGCCAGCTCGCCGCCCCCGATCCCGTCGGGGAAACCCGGGTAGTTCTCGATCCGCTCGGTGACCCCGGCCTGCCCCCCGAGGCCCGCCTTCTCCACCACCAGCGCCTCGATGCCCTCCCGGGCGGCGTAGATCGCAGCGGCCAGACCGGCCGGCCCGCCACCCACGATCACCAGGTCGTAGGACTCCCGCTCGGCCCGCACGGCCAGGCCGAGCTTGCCGGCCAGCTCGTCGTCGCCGGGGGCGATCAGGTGGGTACCGTCCGGAAACGCCACCGTGGGGATCGTCCGGCCACCGTGCTGTACCCGCTCGACGTAGGCGCGCCCCTCCGGATCCCGGTCGATGTCGACCCAGTCGTACGGGATGCGGTGGGAGGTCATGAACTTCTTCGCGCGCCGGCAGTCGGGGCACCACGGTGCGCCGTAGAGCTGAATGTCTGCCACGCCCTAAGCGTCACACGAAAACGCCGGCCGGGGTGGGCGGCGCGACCCCCACCCACCCCGGGTCCCTGGGGCGTTGCGGGCGGGTCGGGCCGGCTAAGGGGCCCGACCCGACCCGCCCGCGACGCCGGCCGGCTTCACTGCGTTGGCGTGGGCGACGCCGGCCGGCGTCCGCCGGCTCTCAGCCGGCCGGTAACGGCAGTGTCTGCGACCGGTCTGGCTCGGCGAGTCTGGTGTCTCGCCACGACCCAGACCAGTCGTACGGCGCGTCGACGCTGGCGTCGGCCGGCGCGCACGGGCGGATCATGCGATCCCCTGCCGCCACCCGCGGGCCGCTGTCGAAGCCGCTGTGATGGCCGCTGTCGGAATCGCTGTCCTGGCCGGTGTCGGGTGCGGTGCCGCCGACCGCCGGCGCTCCGGTGGCCCCGGGCGTGGGCACCGAACCGGAGGGGCTCATCGCGGTGCTCGCCTCCACCGGGCGCGCGATCGGTGTCGCGCTGCCGCCGGACGTGGCGCTCGTCGGGTCTGTGGGTACCGGGTCGCGCAGCCGCCGGCCACCGACCGGGCCGGAATCGGCGGACGCCGCGGTGACCACGATCGCGACGGCAGGTGCCTCACCGCCGGCGACGTCCCCGCCGGTGTCCAGGACGGCGGCGCTCCAGCGACGCAGGCGACCGACCATCCTGTGCCGGAGCAGTCTCACCGGGGGCATCCTCATGCCGACGACTCCTTGGGACCGAACGACGTTACGCGGGCGGTGGAAACTCGGGTGTTGCGCCGGGCGCGCACGGCTTGCCGACGCGCAGCGGGCCGCACTGCTGGTGTGCTTGGTTACCCGGCCGTGAACCGCGGGTGTGGTGGTCACGTCGTCGTCCCTGATCGGGTGCCCTCGACGGCGTCCTACGAGAACTGGCTCCCCATGAGTCGCTGACATCGTGGCATGGAAACGCTCCCAGGACAACCCGGCACCTTGTGAACGGCTACGGAACGCAATCTTGCCGGGGGTCTTTTACAAACTCGAAACGAGTACTACAGTCCACAACCAACATCGATGGAAGCGCTCCCATCGATGCCGGTCGAACCCGGACGATGGACCAGCCTACTGGCCCCATTGTGTCCGGTGGCGACCCGGCGGTTAGCGGCGGGCCAGCCCGGACGCCGCCGCTAACCGATCCACCGAGCCGCTCTGAAGGAGCGGTACCCGAAGGAGGTGGTCACCGGAACCACTGCGAGGCCCCGGCTCCCAAGCCGTGACACCGCCAGACGCCAGCAAGCACAACGGCGGATGTCATCGACAGCCGTGGGGGTGGGGATTGCCCTCCCCGCCCCCAACGGTACGCCAGCGGTACCGTCAGATCATTCCCCCAGTCGTCCGATCGGAGATCTGGTCGATGGTCTACAGCCGTACGAAGGTGCCGGTCAGCGATGCCGACCTGGCCGCGATGGTTCGCCGCGGATTCGGCGCCGGAACCGGTGTCATCGAGTGCGCCGAGCTGACCGACGGGTCGTACAACGCGGCGTATCGCGTGCGCCTGACCGACGGCACGCCGCTGGTACTCAAGGTCGCCCCGCCACCGGAGTTCACGCTGCTGACCCACGAGGTCGACCTGATGCGCACCGAGGTGCACTTCTACGAGCGGGCAGCCGCCGCCGGCGTACCGGTGCCGCGCGTCGCCTTCGCCGACCTGAGTCGCGAGACCTTCGACCGCGACTACGTCTTCCTGGAACTGCTCACCACCACCGACCTGTACAGCAGCCGGGAGCATGTGTCCACTGTGGACATGCAGCCGGTACGGCGGGAAATCGGCGCCGCCGTCGCCCGGCTGCACACCGTCACCGGCCAGGCGTACGGGTACCCGCTGCGCGAGTCCGCCACCTGGCAGCCGACCTGGCGCGACGCCTTCTTCGCGATGATCGACGACATTCTCGCCGACGCCAGTCGCCTGCACACCGAGTTGCCCGAAGCACCCGGCGCGATCGCGACCCGGCTGGGCCGCCACGCCGACGCGCTGGATGCCGTGACCCGCCCCGCGCTGGTGCACTTCGACCTCTGGGACGGCAACGTCTTCATCCACCCGACGCCGCACGGCTGGCGGTTGACCGGCCTGATCGACGGCGAACGCGCGCTGTACGGCGACCCGTGGGCCGAGTTCGTTTCGCTGGCGCTGTTCCGTGACGTGAGCGAGGTACCGGAGTTGCTGGAGGGCTACACGTCGGTGACCGGCGAGCCGGCCGAAATCACCGAGGAGATCCGGACCCGGCTCGCCCTCTACACCAGCTACCTGTACCTGCTGGTGGTCACCGAGGGTCCGACCCGCGACTACGAACCGGCACACTACGAGCCGGTGCGCCGGGAGACCCTGGAGCTGCTCGCCGTCCAGCTGGCCAAGCTGTAGGCGGACCCGAGACCCCGGGCCGCCTCAGCCGGAGGTCAGGTCGGCGCGCAGGACGCTGTAGAGGACGGCGTCGCGCCATTGGCCGTCGCGGAACCCGTAGCCACGCAGCACTCCCTCACGGGTGAACCCGGCCCGTTCCAGGCTGCGCTGCTCGGCCACGTTGGCGACCTCGGTGGCCGCCTCCACCCGATTGACCGGGGTGTGCGCGAACAGGTATTCGACGAGCAGCCGCTGGGCCCGGGTGCCGTGGCCGTGCCCGCGGGCGTCGGGGGCGAGCACGATGCCGAGATTCCAGCAGTGCGACGGCCGCGCGGTCACGATCTTCCGCCACCCGACGAGACCGAGCGCACGGTCACCGGACGCGACGACCAGGGTGCCGGCGTCCGGGCCGAGCATCCCGTCCTCGACCCACCGGTTGCGTACCCGCTGCGCGTCGTGCCACCCGTACCACTGGAACTTCCCGCCGCCGTCGGGATCGTTCATCAGGTAATACAGGAACGCCAGATCGGCTTCCAGGACCGGCCGCAGCTTTACGCTCTCCCCCATCCGGGCGAGGCTACCCGATGGTCATTCGGCACCGTCGGCCACAACTGGGTGACGGAACCTGGCGGGGCGCACGAGCCTGTCGCAGACTCATCGATATGTGGGCGTTGGCTGCCGGTACCCCGCTCGCCGGCCGGTACCTGCTGATCGAACGGCTCGGCGCCGGCGGGATGTCGGTGGTGTGGCGCGGCGTCGACACCGTGCTGGCCCGGCCCGTGGCGGTCAAGGTGCTGGCCGGTCCGCTGGCCGCCGACCCGATGTTCCGCCAGGTCATCGAGCGCGAGGCGCGGGCCGCCGCCCGGCTGACCCATCCCCACCTCACGCACGTGTACGACTACGGCGAAGCGTCCCTGCCCGACGGGCACGTCGTGCCGTACGTGGTGATGGAGTTACTCACCGGGCGCCCGCTGGCCGACCGGCTGCGTGAGGGTCCGTTGAACTGGCCCGAGGCGGTGCGGCTGTGCGCCCAGGTCGCCGACGGGCTGGCCGCGGCGCACCGGCGGGGCATCGTGCACCGCGACATCGCCCCGGCCAACGTCATGCTCACCGGCACCGGCGCGAAGCTGCTGGACTTCGGCATCGCCACTCCCGCCGGTACGCGCAGCGAGGCCGAGGACGGCAGCCTGCTCGGCACCCCGGCCTATGTCGCGCCGGAGCGCCTGGACGACGCCCCGGCCGCCCCGGCCATCGATGTGTACGGGCTGGGCGCGCTGCTGTACGAGACGCTGGCCGGATCGCCGCCGCTGGCCGCGCAGACCTGGGACGCGCTGGCCCGGGCGCACCGCCAGGGGGTCCGGGTCGAACCGCTGCGCATCGAGGGGCTCCCCCCGGCCGTGGACCGGCTGTGCCAGCGGTGCCTGGATCCGGATCCGGCCACCCGGCCGGGCAGTGCCGAGGTCGCCCGGTCGCTGCGCGAGGCGCTGCCGGCCGGGCACGCCGAGGTGCTGTTCACCCCGATCGTCGCGCCGGTGCCGGCGCACCCGTCCCGCCCGCGTCGGCGCCTCGACCGCCCGATCGTCGCCGCGCTGGCCGCGCTCGTCGTGGCCGGCACGCTGGCGGCGTTGGCCACGCACCACTGGCGAGCGGAGACTCCGGTGGGTGCGCCCCGGACGGCGCCGAGCACGCCCGCGTCGGTACCCGCGGCATCGGCCGCCTCGCCACCGGCGGCGCCGCAGAGTCCACCGGCCACGCCCGGCACCCGGATGGGTGTGGTGCAGCAGCTCATCGACGAGGTCGAGGCCGGACGCAGGTCCGGCGCGATCCGCTCCGACGTGGCCTTGGACCTGGACAATATCCTGCGCGATTTGCAACGCCAGCTCGCCGCCGGTACGCCGGTCGATCTGGCCGCAGAGGCGACGGCGATCCGCAACAAGATCGCCTCCCGGCTCGGTGAGGGCGGAATCGCCTACCCCAACGCCAGCCAGTTACTGTCCACTCTGGACACTCTGGTCAGCCCTTGAGCGGGCACGCAGCGGCGGGTGATCTCGTGCGTGATACGCGTCTCAGGGCGGTCGCACGGGGCGCGACGTAGCCTCGCTCGGGATCGGATCACACCGCCGCCCCGGCGCGGACCTGGACAGCCGGGCGGAGAGGGTAACCAAATCCGGGCATTGCGGCGATCATTAGGTATGCCGGCGCTTCCCGGTTCGGGGATCGCTGCGTAGAGTCTGCGGGCGACGCGTCGGTGAGGGTTGCCGTGGGAGGAGTCTGTGTCCGTGCAGCAGGAGAGGGCCGAAAATCAACCGCTGTTCGGTGGACAGCCAGCCCAGCACTCCGATGCGACCCAGCCGATCGTTCCGCCGGTCCCCGCGGCCGAGCCGCCGGCCGGGGCGCCGCCGTTCGGGTCGCCGTTCGGCGTACCCGGGCGACCGGGCTTCGGGACGACCGCCGGTGCCGTGCCGACCAGCGGCGGACCCGCCGGTGCCGCGCCGACGAGTGGGGCGCCCGCCGCGCCGGGGCGGCCGGTGAGCGGTCCGCCGGTAAGCGGTCCGCCAGTGAGCGGTCCGCCGGGAGCGCCCGTGGGTGCGCCGGGCATGCCGCACGTACCGGCACAAAGGCCGGCAAACCCGGAGTACCCGGCCAGTCGCAACGACCAGCCGACTAACCCGGAATACGGTCGCGAACACTTCACCGGGCCGCTGCGCAGCAACCGGAGCGCCCAGCACCGGGCCACCGACGAGGAAGCCGCCGACAGCGACCGCACGGTGGCCATCCCCCGTCCGGGCGAGGGCAACCACCCGGCCAACGCCGAGACCATGGTGCTGCCGGTCTTCGTCACCGGAAAGAAGGAGCCGGAGCCCGCGCCGGCACCGGCCCAACCGGCCCGTCAGCCGGGCGCCGACGGCTCCCTGCCGGCCAGCGAGCGCGGCATGCTCGTATTCGTGGCAGCGCTGCTGGGCATCGGTACGGTCGCCGTGGTCGTCATGCTCGGGCTCGGCGGGCTGGAGAAGCACCCCGCGCAGATACAGCCGACCGCGCCGGCCAGCACCGGTCCGGCGGGCGGTGTCCCCGCCCCGGCGGCAAGCCCCTCCAGCCTGTCACCGTCGCCCACAGCGCCGGGGTCCCCGTCGACGGCGGCCTCGCCGACGCTGGCCAAGACGACGGCCAAGCACATCGCGCCGCCGGCGCCGGTCCTGCTGGGCCAGCCGCAGCCGCTGGCCTACTGCGTCGCGAAGGACCACGGGCTAGCTCAGGCGCCCGGCCACGACCACAACACCTGGACGTGCACGACCGGGCGCCACGGCCAAGCCGACCCGTTCACCCCGGAGCAGGTGTGCGACTGGCAGTACGGGACCGCCGCGCACGCGGTCGTCGGCTCGCTCGCCGACTACACCACCTGGAAGTGTTACAAGTAACCGCCGGGATCGGCGGCCAGGCCGGCTCGTCAGCCCAGCCGACGCGCGGTACACGCGAGTCAGGACGGATCCGTCAGCCCAGCCAGCCCGGGCGCACCAGGCCGGCCTCGTAGGCGAACACCACCAGCTGCGCCCGGTCCCGCGCCGACAGCTTCACCATCGCGCGGCTGACGTGCGTCTTCGCGGTCGCCGGGCTGACCACCAGCCGTTCGGCGATCTCCTCGTTCGACAACCCCTCACCGACCAGGGCCATCACCTCCCGCTCCCGGTCGGTCAGCGCGGCCAGATCCTTCGGCGCGCGGGGTGCCCGGGCCCGGGAGGCGAACTCGGCGATCAACCGGCGGGTCACGCCCGGCGAGAGCAGGGCGTCGCCGCCGGCCACCGCGCGTACCCCGCGCAGCAACTCGACCGGTTCGGTGTCCTTGACCAGGAACCCGCTGGCACCCACCCGTAGTGCCTCGAACACGTACTCGTCCAGGTCGAAAGTGGTCAGGATGACCACGTGGACGCAGGTCAGCGCGGGATCGGCGGCGATGCGCCGGGTGGCTTCCAGCCCGTCGAGGCCGGGCATCCGGATGTCCATGAGCAGCACGTCGGGCCGGCACTGGGCGGCCAACCGGACAGCCTGCGCGCCGTCGCTGGCCTCACCGACCACCTCGATGTCGTCCTGCGCGTCGAGCAGGGCACGGAACCCGGCGCGTACCAGCGCCTGGTCGTCGGCCAGCAACACCTTGATCATCAACTCTGCTTCCTACTTATCGCTCATTCCTGAGCGGTTTCGGATGATTCGCTCTCCGCCCGAACGGGTGTCGGGCTGGAGTCCTGGACCGGCAGTCTGGTCCGGTGGCGATCGGCCCTATCCAGCAAGATCTGCTTCACCCGCTGATGCGGAGTGTGCAGGGCGATGTCGGGATCGCCGGCTCTTGCCAGGATGTTGATCGCGGCGTTCACGTCGGCCTGCCACACCACCCCGCACAGCGTGCAGTGAAGCCGATCCCCGGCGCGGCGCCCGAGGACGCCGCAGCGGTGACAGACTTGTGAGGTGTAGGCGGCGTTGACGTGGACGAGCACAGAACCTCTGCGCTCCGACACGTTCGCCAGCGCCTCCGCAGTGACCCCTTTGGTCCACCCGGCCAGGCGCCTGTTGATGTTCTTGCCCAGCGTTTTACGCCCGGCGAAAGTCTTGGTCAGGTCCTCTGCGACCACCGTGTCGGCCTTGTCGACCACCCGGTGGACGGCGCTGAAGATCTCCGTGCGTACCTGAGCCCGATGCGTCACGGCCTGCCGATCCCGCTTCACATAGCCCAGGTTGTTGGCCCTGATTCGCGCCGCTTTGGTGTGATTACCCCGCTGGGCGGCGGTGTTAGCGATCGAGCGCAGCCTGGCCCGCCGCCGATTGCGCTCCTTCAGCCGATCCGACTCAGCCGACAACATTCCTCCGAGTCGGATACCGTGACGCTCTCCGTCGGAGTCGGTCAATGCCTCGGTGTACCCCTTGTCCACACCGATCGCTTGGCCGCCACAGGGTCGCTTCGAGGTCGGCATCTGTCCATCGTCGATCTGGTAGTGCACCTGAACCCGGCCGCCACGCAGGATGAGCCGCAATGTACCGACAGGGGCCACCGTGGTGGACAGCGGAATCTTGATCAGATTACGACGCTCCAGTCCGGGAACGGCCAACCACAACCGGCCCCGCCCATCCATCAGAGTGTTGTACTTGTCGGCACGTACCACGATCTGATCATGGGTGCGGTTGCAACCCCGCCTCCACCGCTTACGCACCTGCCGGGCCAGAAACGGATCATCACCCCACCGATCGGCGTTCAGCGCGGTGAACAACCGCTTCCTTTCGAGCGGATCACTGGTACGCCGCGCGACTGCCCGCCGGACCCCGACCTTGGCAGCGGCCAGGTTCGCCGCGATGTCATCCACCGCGTCACGAACCGTCTCCTTCCACGCATTCGCCAACACCTCGAACCGCAGATACGTGCCATCGGCCAACCAACGATCCCGAACCTGCCGACCCGAAAGCCCACCGCCAACACCACAGACCGACCCGTACCGCTGCCACACCTCGCTACGCACCCGACCCAACCGCGCAGCCTGCTCTGCCAAGGCGGCGTACTTGCCCGGGTTCAGCTGGCGCGAATAGGCGATCCGAGTGACCTTCACCGACCCCTGCCCACCGTCAAGTCCGCTGCCTCAAGTCTCTTCAGCTGCTTCTCGTATCGCCACATCCTGGACGGTCGAGGCGAGAACGTGCGTGCGATCACCGCCAGATCCTCGACCAGTTCCTCCTGTTGGGGCAGTGGCTTTCGGTTAGCCCCGATGATCTTGCGGCTGCGACGTTTGGCGACATAGCCCATAAATTCGAATCCGAACCGGGCCAGTCGATCCTTTTCAGCCACCACGAGCGCGCCGATCTCGCCCCGTCGATCACGGCTGGAAAGTCCTTCTGGGCACGTCTTCGCGATCGCCCTGATCCGATAAACACTGCCCGCTGCCACCGAATGTGAGCAAGTATGAGATGAAGTCAACAGACTAGTCACTGCTCCCATGGCAGGTGGGCCTCGACCCGGAAACCGCCCGCGGGGCCCGGCCCGGCGCTCAACGTACCGCCCAGCGCGGTAGCCCGGGCGCGCATGCCGGCGATGCCGTTGCCGTCCTCGGCCGGCTCGCCGCCGGTACCGGTGTCGTCCACCCGTACGGTCAGCTCGCCCTCCCCGTACCCGATGGTCACCGTCGCCCGGGCCTGCGATCCGGCGTGCCGGCGGACGTTGGTCAGCGCCTCCTGGACGATGCGGAACGCGGCCCGGTCCAGTTCGGCGGGCAGCGTCCGGGCGGTACCGGTGATGACGACCTCGGTGTCCGACCCTTCCACGAGCGTGGACAGGTTCGCCAGGCTGGGCGCGGGCGCCCGGGGCGCGGCCTCGTCCTCGGGACGCAACACGCCCAGCACGGAGCGGACCTCGCGCAACGCCTCGGCGCTGGCCTGCTTGATGGCCTGCAGGGAGGCGCGGGCCTGCTCCGGGCGATCGTCCATCAGGTGCAGTCCGACCCCCGCCTGCACATTGATCAACGACAGGTGGTGGCCCAGCACGTCGTGCAGTTCCCGGGCGATGCGCAGCCGCTCCTCGCTGGCCTGGCGGCGCTGCTGCTCGGCTCGGGCGCGGAGCTGCTCGGCGCGGGTACGGGCAATCTCGGCGATCCGGATGGAACGCACCCGGATGCCCTCGGCGATCACGAGTACGACGGCCAGCCAGGCGGCCAGGGTCAGCGCCCCGCTCAGGGACGGCGTGCGCAGCCGCACCCCGCCGACCTCAGCCTCGCCCAGCAGGCCGGTGCAGACGTAGATCACGTACGCGGCGGCGGACAGCACCCCGGCGGCCAGCCGGTGCCCGGCGCGTACGGTGCCGAGTATGGCGACCAGGGCGGCCAGAAACGCCGGCCCGAACGGGTAGTTGAGCAGGTAGTACACCAGCGTGACGGCGAGTACCACGGCCAGCGTGGGCACCCGCCACCGGCGCCGCGGGATCAGCGCCGCCGGGCCGGCCAGCAGCAGCAGGTACCCGAAGTGCGACAGCGGCCGGGTGCCATCGTTGGCGTGGAAGTGCGCGGCGCCACTGCTGCCGATCAGCTGGACGACGGCCACGAACACAGCCAGCCGGAGCGCCGAGCCCGGCCGGCCGCGCCCCCACGGGGGGCCACCGCGATTCCGCTCCCACGGCGGGCCACCGCCCGACGCCAGGCCACCACCCGACGCCAGGCCGCCGTGGCCCTCATCCCACGGCGGGTCTTGCGGGTCCGGCGGCCAGGCCTCCCGCGCGGCGCCGTCGGGCGGGCCCGCCGGGCGGGACGACTGTCCGCGCGGCGGTACCGGATCCGGCTCGGTCGGGCTGTCCACAGGGCAACGGTAGGTCACCGGCGGGCCGCCCCGCGTCATCGACCGGGAGGCGACCCGCTACGACGGGTGGAGTAGCCGGGCCGGTGCGCTACTCCCCGGGCGGCACCCGCGATGCCGCCGCCGATCCGACGACGCACCCCGCCGGCCGGCGCACGCTGAAACGGTGACCGGGCCATCGGGCCCGGCATCGACACGGAGGAGTTGTCATGTCCACAGAGTCCGAGGATCCGGGACGGGTCCGGACCTCCGACGCGGAGCGCGAGCAGGTCGCCACGATCCTGCGCGCCGCGGTCAGCGAGGGCCGGCTGAGCCTTGAGGAGGGCGACGAGCGCCTCGCCCGGGTGTACCGGGCCAAGTACCGCGACGAACTCGAGCCGCTGACCGCCGACCTGCCCGACGGCGGCTGGGACGCGCTGCGCCGCACCCCGGAGATGCTGGCCGGCCTCCGGCGCCGGCTGCGTATTCACGTCGGCGCGACGGCATTGATCGCCGGTGTGCTCATCGGCCTGTGGGTGCTGTCCGGTGCGCATTTCTTCTGGCCGCTGATCCCGCTGCTCATCCTGGCGTTCAGCGTCCTGCGTCACCGGCGCTGGGCCTGGTACGCCGCGAACAGCCGAGGACCGTGGGGCGGCCCGTGGGGTGGTGCCCCGTGGGGCGGCGGGCCCGCCTGGGGTCGCGGGCCGTGGGGCCCGGCCGGGCGCGGTCGCGGCTACCGGCCGTGGGATCGGCAATGATTCCGAGCTTTCCCGACCTGGCGCGGAAGGTGGCGGTGGTCACCGGTGGCTCCGGCAGCATCGGCGCCGCCACCTGCCGGCTGCTGGCGGCGCAGAAGATGCGCATCGCCGTGGTGGGCCGCAACGAGCGCGCCGTGGAGGAGGTCCGGGAACAGGTGTGGAACTGCGGCGGCGAGGCGATCGCGGTGGTCGCGGACTGTACCGACCCGGTCGCCGTGGCGCGGCTGCACGACCGGGTCGGGCAGGAGCTGGGTCCGGTCGACGTACTGGCCACCTTCGCCGGTGGCGACGGCGCACCGCGGGCATTCCTGGATCTGACCGCCGAGGAGTTCCGCCGGATCGTCGACAGTGAGCTGACCTCGACCTTCCTGACCGTCCAGGCGTTCGTGCCGGACATGCTCGCGGCCGGCCGGGGGTCGGTGGTCACCATGTCGTCGTCGGCCGGTCGCCAGGCGTCACGAGCCAACGCCGCGTACGCGGTGGCCAAGGCCGGAGTGGTGATGCTCACTCGGCACCTCGCCGCCGAGCTGGCTCCGCGCGGTGTGCGGGTCAACTGCCTGGCACCGGCCGCCGTGCACAACGCGAAGATGGACACGCACCTGACCGCCCAGCAGCGCGAGGAGCTGGGCCGATCGTTCCCACTGGGCCGGCTGGGCGAGCCGTCGGACGTCGCGGCCGCGACCGCGTACCTGGCCTCGGACGCGTCCGCCTGGGTCACCGGCGTCACCATCGACGTCGCTGGCGGAAAGGTCATTTCGTAGCGACACGTACACAGCGGACATCTGAGGAAGATCCCCGATTCGGCGCCAGACGCCCGGCACACTGCGTGCCATGATGGGGCCCTCTCACGCATTGTCCGGTGCTGCCGCATGGCTGGCCGGCTCTCTGGCACTGGCGCATTTCGCGAATTTCCACCAGACCCCGGTCGAACTGGCCGTCGGCACAGCCATGTGCGCCGGCGGTGCGCTCGTACCCGACCTGGACCTGTCCGGACGGGTGACCACCGACCAGGGCGGCGCGACCGTGGCGCACACCTTCGGGGTGTTCTCGCTGTTCTTCGCGGAGTGCGTGGAGAAAGTGTCGCTCGGCATCTACGACCTGACCCGTACCCGCAAGGATCCCCATCTGCACAACGGACACCGGACGTTCACCCACACCCTGCCGTTCAACATCGGGCTCGGTATCGGCGTCTTCGAGCTGTGCCTGCACTTCGGCAAGTGGGCCGTGCTGTCGGTACTGTTCGTCACGTTCGCCATGGCGCTGCGCGGGCTGTTCGAGAAGTGGGCGCACCGGGCCGGCTGGGTGATCGTCACGCTGACCGCCCTCGCGGCGACCGTGTTCACGTACACCCGGCTGCACGGCGACCGCGGGTACCCGATGCTGGGCATCGCGCTGGGCGCCGGCGGGATCGTGCACCTGCTCGGCGACATGCTCACCAGTCACGGCTGCCCGATCGCCTGGCCGATTCCGCTGGGCCGGCGGATGTGGCGGTGCGTCGGCGTACCGAACGCGATCGCCACCGAGGTCGGTGGCAAGGTGGAACTCTTCTTCTGGCGCGGCCTGTTCACTGTGATCTCCGTCCTGGCCGCGCTCGGTCTGCTCGCGCCGGCAGTTCTGGACCGGTACAACCTGAAGCTGTGAACGACACCGACGTCCCCGCCTTCTGGCGGGGACTCGGCCTGCCCGGGCTGGCCGACGTACACGTGCACTTCATGCCGCCCCGGATGCAGCGCCGCGTCTGGGCGCACTTCGCCGAGGGCGGGCCGCTGCTCGGACGGCCGTGGCCGGTGCGCTACCCGTGGCCGGACGAGCAGCGGGTCGCCTACCTCGGCACGCTCGGCGTGCGGCACTTCTCCGCGCTGGCATACGCGCACCGTCCGGCGATGGCCGCCGACCTCAACGACTGGACGCTTGAACTCGCGCGTACCGCGTCCGGCTGCCTGCCCAGCGCCACGTTCTACCCGGAACCCGGAGTCGCCGGGTACGTCGACGCGGCGCTGGAGCGTGGCGCACAAATCTTCAAGGTGCACCTGCAGGTGGGCGGGTTCGACCCCAACGACCCGCTGCTGGATCCGGTCTGGGGCCGGCTGAGCGAGGCCGGCGTACCGGTCGTGGTGCACGCCGGCTCCGGTCCGGTGGCAGCCGGCCACACCGGCCCGGGGCCGTTCGGCGCCACGCTCGCCCGGTACCCGCGGCTGACCGCGGTCATCGCGCACCTGGGCGCACCGGAGTACGAGGAGTTCCTCGGCCTGGCCGACCGGTACCCCCGGGTGTCCCTAGACACCACCATGGCGTTCACCGACTTTTTCGAGGGGCTGGCCCCCCTACCGCCCCGGCTGCTGCCCCGTATCCGGGATCTGGGCCACGCCGGCCGGGTGGTGCTCGGCAGCGATTTCCCCAACATCCCCCACCCGTACGCCCACCAGCTGGAGTCCCTGGCCAGGCTGGATCTGGGCGACGAGTGGCTGCGCGCGGTGTGCTGGCACAACCCGCTGCGCCTGCTCGGGCTGCCCGCGACGGGGGTCCTGGCAGCCGGGCACGGCGCGTAACCTGCCCGCCATGACTTCGCCGTCCTTCGACCTGATCTGCGAGATCGAGCCGCCGACAAAGCCCGACCTGCGGCGCGTGCGGCACCAGATCGGCGTGTTGGCACCGGTCGCGCACTCGTTCCTGATTCCGGACAACCACATCGGTCGGGCGACGGTGTCCAGCATCGCCGTGGCGCACGAGGTGGCCGCTATGGGCGGGCGCAGCATCGCCTGCCTGAACTCGCGCGACCGCAACCTGCTGGGCTTCCGGCGGGACATGCTGACCGCCGCGGCGTACGGAGTCAGCGAGTTCCTGTTCGTCTACGGCGACAAGCCGACGGCCGGCGACCGGACGAGCGAGCTGACCGTCCGCGCGATGCTGGACGAGGCGCGCGCCCTGACCGGCGACCCGGCGTTCGAGGGCATCCCCGCGTTCCGGGTCGGTGTCGCCGCGGGCCCGCGGCGGCTGCCGAGCTGGAAGCGGGCCGCCGACTTCGTGTTCGCCCAGATGAGCTTCTCGGTCGACGCGCTGCTGCGCTGGCGGGACGCCGCCGCGCTGGACGTTCCGGTCTACGCCGGCGTGCTGGTGCTGCCCAGCGCCGCGATGGCGCGCCGGCTGGCCGCGACCATCCCCGACATAGAGATCCCCGCGGAGCTGATCGAGCGGGTGGAGCAGGACCGGCGGCACGGGGTGGACGCCGCGTGCGAGCAGATCGAACGGCTGCGCGAGAGCGGGGCGTTCGACGGGGTACATCTCGTGCCGGTCGCCCGGTACCGGGAGATGGCGCTGCGGCTGGAGGGCCGGCTCTGACTCAGCCGACGACGGCAAAGCCACGCCTCCCTCCTCAACCGTTCGGCCGAGAGGGCCGTGACCTGCGGTGCCACCGCCGGTAGGTGAACGTTGAACGACACGCCGCTGTCCACTGGCCGTCCACAGCAGTCGCGCGGTTATCCCCAGGAGTTATCCACAGGCTGAGGAAAGTCAGGGAATGATCACTGGCAGTCACCCGAGGGCGACGATCACCGCCAGGGTCACCGCGCCGCCCAGCAGGAAGGCACACGCGTACGGCAGGAGGCCGCGCAGCCGTGCGGGTACCCCGGGCAGCGGACCCGGCGCGGACGGCCCCGCGTCGACTGCCACCCGCGCGGCCAGCGCGTCGGCCACCTGGGTCAGCATCCGGGTACCTGCCGCCTGGACCAGCCTCCGGTTGCCGCGCACGAGCCGCCCGGTCATCGCCAGCTCGGCGCACAGGTCCACCCGGGTGGTCCGGTTCGGGCCCTCGCGCAACGTCGCGCTCGCCGTGGCGGCGGCGGTACCCCCGCCGTGTACGTCCTGGCCGGCGGCCTCGACCATGAGGTGCCGCGCCGACGGATCCCGGACGACGTACCGCCCGCTACCCCGGTAACACAGCGTCACCGGGCCGATCCGCACCCGCAGGGTGCCGGCGAAGCGGTCGTCGGCCCGGGTCCTGATCGCCACCCCGGGAAGCAGCGGCGGCCCGGACCGGGCATCCAGCAACGCGGCCCAGGCCAGCGGTGCCGGCACCGGGACGACGAAGCTGTGGTCGAGACGCATCGACGGAACGTACCCTTCCCATCCCCGCTCTGACCAGGGACGTTTGCGCTGAGTATCCGGCCCGATGCGATCAGCTAACCGTCCATCCAGAGGGACCGCAAGTGGCCGCGCGGAGAAATTCACTCACGTCGCCGTCGGTCGCGCACAGTAATGACCTACGGTTCAGACATGCAGTCTCCGCACAGCTGGCAGCGCACCAACCTGATCCAACACTCGCACTGCTCGTACTGCGGGACGGCGTACTCCCCCGGCGCGGCCTGGCCACGCGTGTGCCCCAACTGCGGCGAGACCACCTGGCTCAACCCGCTGCCGGTGGCGGTGATACTGCTGCCGGTGCGCACCGGACCCGACACGGTCGGCCTGGTCGTCGTGCGGCGCGACATCGAACCGGCGCGCGGGCAGCTCGCCCTGCCCGGCGGCTTCATCGAGGTCGGCGAGACCTGGCAGGAGGCCGCGGTACGGGAACTGCGCGAGGAGACCGGGCTGACCGGCGACCCCGAACAGGTCGCGCTCGTCGACACGATCAGCACCCGCGGCACCCTGAACATCTTCGGCCGCCTGCCGATCCGCGAGCAGGCCGACCTGCCGCCGTCCGCGCCCACCGAGGAAGCGTCGGAGTGGCTGATCATCACGGACACGCAGCCGCTGGCCTTCCCCACCCACACCGACGTGGTGGCCGGCTATTTCGCGTCGGCGTAACAGTCGACCACCGACACGTCGAGCGGAAACCGCACCGGGGTGTCGCCGAACAACAGCCGACCGGCCTGCTCGCAGGCGGCCTCCACCGCCGCGACGACCGTCGGCGCGTCCTGCTCCCGACAGTGCACCACCACCTCGTCGTGCTGGAAGAACACCAGCTCGGCGTCGCTGCCGGCCAGCGAGCCGCGCAGCAGGGCCAGTAGCGACAGCGCGAACTCGGCGGCGGTGGCCTGGATGACGAAGTTGCGGGTGAACCGGCCCCGGGCCCGCGCCGCGGCCCCACCCCGGGGCCCGTCGGGCGGTGCCTCGCCGCCCGCGGCCTCCGGGTCGAGGGCCGCCGCCGACTCGGCCCACGCGCCCCAGGTCACCGACGGCGGCGGGCAGGTGCGGCCGAGCCAGGAACGGACGAGGCCACCGGCCTCTCCGGTGCGCGCGGCGTCCTCGACGTAGGACAGCGCGGTCGGATACGAACCGCGCAGCGCCGCCAGGGCCGGGACCGCCTGGCCGCCGGTCTGCCCGTACATGGCTCCGAGCAGGGCCACCTTGGCCTTCGCCCGGTCGCCGCCGAACGCCTCCGCGGCCAGCGCCGCGTACATGTCACCGGTGCCGGCCGCCCGCGACATTCCCGGGTCGCCGGAGACCGCGGCCAGGATCCGGGGCTCCAACTGGCCGGCGTCGGCGACCACAAGCGTCCATCCCGGATCGGCCCGCACGGCCCGGCGGACCACCTTCGGGATCTGCAGCGCTCCCCCGCCCCGGGTGGCCCACCGGCCGGACACCACGCCGCCGGGCACATACTCCGCGCGGAACCGGCCCCGGTGCACCCACTGCTGGCACCACGACCAGCCGTGAGCCGTCCAGATCCGGTACAGCTCCTTGTATTCCAACAACAGCGGCACCGCCGGATGATCCACCGCGCGCAGCGTCCAGGCCCGGGTCGACGTCAGGCTGATGCCCTCGCGGGCGAACGCGCGCAGCACGTCGGCCGGCGACTCGGGGTGCACGCGCTGGCCGCCGAACGCGTCGCCGATCCGCGCGGTCAACTCGACCAGCCGCCGGGGCGGGCCGCCCACCGGGGAAGGCTCGCCGAGCAGTTCGACCAGCAGTTCGTTGTGCACGTCGGCGCGCCAGGGCAGGCCGTGATGCCCCATCTCGACCGCGATCAGCGCGCCGGCCGACTCCGCGGCGACCAGCAGCCGCAGCCGCCGCGCGGCCTCGGACAGCGGCCGCCGGCCAGCGTCGGTGGACGGGCCAGCGCCCGAGGACAGGCCGACGGTGTTCAGGAGCGGGCCGCCGGTGCCCGAGGGCAGGCCGCCAGCGTCAGCCGCCGGCTCCCAGCCGGCCGCCTCCAGCCGGGCCTGCTGGTCGCCGTACACCTCGATCAGCGCGGCGAGCGGGTCGAAGCCGGCGGCCGGCGGCGGCCAGGCGGTGTCGAACAACGTGCCCTGCCCGTCGCCCGGCGGCGTCGCCGGTCGCGACGGCGGATCGGGCGGCACCGGCGCCCCGGTCAGCCGGGCCCACGCGGCGGCCAGCGATCGCGGCTCACCCCACCGGCCCGCGTGGCCCAGCAGCAGCGCCTCGGTCAACTCCAGGTCGTGACAGCGGGCCACCCGGAAGCCGGCCCGCAGCAGGCGCGGGTAGCAGTCGGCGGTGGAGGCCCACAGCACGCGCGCGTCCGGTGCGGCCCGCAGCGCGGCGGCGAGGTCGGCGCTCCACTCCGCCGGGCCGAGCGGCCGGCCGGCGTCGTCGAGCCGGCGAAGCCAGGCCCCTCCTGCCGGTCCGAGTTGCGGGACCGGGCCGGGCGGCACCTCCGGCCCGCCCTCGGAGGACGGGCCGAAGCCCGAGCGCGGCCCACCCATACCGGAGTCGTCCGGCACGACCGCGATCAACACACCCGCATTCTGCGCCGCGGGTATGACATCCCGGCTACTTGACCGCCCCGGCGGTCAGGCCGGACTGGATCTGGCGCTGGAACACGGCGTACACCAGGATCATCGGCAGGATCGCCAGCACCAGCGCCGCGAACAGCGCCGCCCAGTCGGACTGGTACCCGGCCTGGGTGGAAATGTCCGCGATGCCCTGTGTCAGTACCCATTTACTCTTGTCCGTCGTGTCGCTCATTAGCACGACCGGGATGTTGTATTGCGCCCACTGCCCGATGATGTTGAAGATGCCGATGCTGATCAGACCCGGCTTGGCCATCGGCAGCATCACCCGGAAGAACAGCTTGGTGTGCGAGGCCCCGTCGATCATCGCGGCCTCGGCGACCGAGGTCGGCAGCGTCTTGAAGAACGCGGACAGGAAGAACACGGTGAACGGCAGCGAGTACGCGATGTAGACCAGGACCAGCCCACCGCGGGTGTTGAGCGTGATGAACTGCCCGATCAGCGGCACCGTGCCCAGGTTCTTCACCACGAAGAACAGCGGGCTCAGCGCGAGGAAGACTGGGAAGGCCAGCCCGGCGAGGAACAGGTAGTAGATGAACCGGTTGCCGATGAACTTGTACCGGGCCAGCACGTACGCCGCCATCGAGCCGAACAGCATGGTGCCGAACGTGCTCAACGCGACCACGATCACGCTGTTGAAGAAGTAGGTGCCCAGGTGCGCCTTGTTCCACGCCCGCGCGTAGTTGCCCCAGCGCAGGTGGTGCGGCAGGGCCCAGGCGCTGCCGAAGATCTCGGTGTTGTTCTTGAACGAGGCGAGCAGGGTCCACAGCATCGGGCCGAGTACCAGGATCGCCCAGATCAGCAGCGCGACGTGGCCGAACGAGGACAGCACCCCGACCTCGGACTTGCGCTTCTTCTTCGCCGGGACGACCGCCGGCCGGGCTGCGGACGCCTTGGTCGAGCTGTCCCGCGTGTTGATAGTCATGGTCGTCCGCTCTCAGTACTCGATGCTCTCGCGCCGGGACAGGCGCAGGGTCAGCACGGCGAAGGTCAGCGTCAGGAAGAACAGCACGACGCCCATCGCCGACGCGTAGCCGAAGCGTGAATAGACGAACGCGTCACGGTAGATCTCGTTCGCCAGTACCGTGGTCGCGCCGTCCGGGCCGCCGTTGTCCACGGTGAGGATGTTGACCAGGGCGAACGCGTCGAAGGCCGCGATGCCGAGGTAGACCCAGGCGACCTGGATGGTGTCGAACAGCAGCGGCAGGGTCACCCGGAAGAACAGCACGATCCGGCTGGCACCGTCCATCTCGGCCGCCTCGTAGATGTCTCCCGGGATCGACGACATGCCGGCCGAGAACAACACCACGTAGAAGCCGACCGCCTGCCAGACCAGCACGCCGATGATGGTCCACATGGACAGCGTCGGGTTGGTCAGGAAGCCGATGTTGGAGAACCCGAGCGCGTGCACGATCGAGTTGATCGCACCGGAGTTGTCCGGCCGCAGGATCTCCTGGAACAGCACGGCGATGATGGCGAGGGACAGGACCTGGGGAAGGAAGAACACCACCCGGTAGAACTTCGATCCCCAGACCCCGGACCTCGTGCCGCCCCGCGATCCCCCGCCGACGTTCAACATGAACGCCAGAAACAGGGCGATCGCGATAGTGATCAGCGGCAGGGCAAGCAGCAGCATGATGTTGTGCTCCGCTGCCTTCCAGAACACCGAGTCGTGGAACAGCTTGGTGAAGTTGGCGAACCCGACGAGCTTCGGGTGCGCCGCGATGCCGTGCCAGTCGGTGAACGCGTAGTAAAAAGCCTGCACGTACGGGCTGATGACGAAGACCGCGTACAGCAGCACCGGTACCACAAGGAAGCCGATGACAAACGGATACTTGCCGTGCCGCATGACCACTACTCTCCGCTCAGCGGGTGAACTTCGTGATGGACTTGTCCTTCTTGATCGCGTCGGCCTTCGCCTGCATCCGCTGGCAGAAGTGGTCCGCGGTGCCGCCCTGGTAGAACAGCTCGTTGGTGGCCGCGCGGCACTCGGTGTCGAGGTCCTTGTACCAGCCGTCGAAGCGGAAGTAGAAGGCGCTCTTGGCCTTGCTCAGCGCGTCGCTGGAGCTGGTCAGGCCCGGGGACAGCGACATGCCGTCGGAGGCGTGCGCCACCGAGGTCAGCGAACCGGTCGCGGTGGTGAAGTCCTTGGCGCCTTCCTTGGACAGCATCCGGCGGAGGTACTCCATGCCACCCTTGGGGTTCTTGCCCTTCGCGGCCACGATGAACGGCTCACCGGCCACGGCCATGACCGACGACGCGTCCAGCTTGTCGCTGGTGGTCACGCTCGGCACCGGCATCATCGCGTAGTTGAAGGTGGGCGGCGTGCTGTCCTTCTGCTCGTTCTCCAGCCAGTTGCCCGAGGGGTAGAAGGCCACCTGGTCCTGGTCCTGCTTGAGCTGCACGTCGGTGTGCTTGAGCCCGAGGAACGCCTTGTCGGAGTACTTGGCGCCGATCTCGGCCCAGGCCGCCGCCGACTGCTTGACCGCGGGGTCCATCCACGCGCCGTCCTCAAGGTTGTCGATGTTCTTGAGGATGTCGGCGCCGCCGATCTTGGCCGCGCTGGTCATGAGCACGTAGTACTGGTAGTACGAGGCGTTGGCACCGGCGTAGCCGTACGGCGTGATGCCGGCCGCGTGGATCTTGTCGAGCAGCGTCTTGAAGTCCGCCCACGTCGTGGGTACGGTCCAGCCCTTGGTCTGGAACAGCTTGGCGTTGTACCAGATGCCGTAGACGGTGAAGACGTAGTTCATCACGTACGGCTTGCCGCTGTACGTGCCGACCTCGACGGTGCCGTCCACCAGGGTGTCCTTGACCGTCTTGCTCGCGTCGTCGACCGACGGCGCGTTGAGCAGGTCGGTCAGGTCCTGCAGCTGGTTGTCCTGGATCAGGGCGCCGAAGTCCATGAACTTGGTACCCGAGTTGTCCACGACGTCCGGCGGGTTGCCGCCGGAGAAGCGCGGCTGCAGCGTGCCCTGGATGTCCTGGGTGCTGGACTCGGTGACCTTGGCCTTCGGGAACGCCTTCTGGTACAGCGGAACGTGGTACTTGGTGGCGTAGGCGTCGCCGTATCCACCGGCGAAGATGACCACCTCGACCCCGGCGGCCGGGTCGACACCCAGCGGGTTGTCGGAGCTCTTGGCACCGCCGGTGCTCTGGTCCGAGGGCGTCGAGCCGCCACTGGTGGCGCAAGCCTCCAGCAGGCCCACGGCCGGTACGGCGAGCAGGCCGAGTGCGCTGGCCCGCTTCAGTACCGTGCGCCGGTTCAGGTCGGGCTTCGCAATCTGGGCGGTACCCGGGTTCTCTGGCGAAAGGGACATGCGTGTCTCCTTGGAAATCGGGTCAGGCCGTGCGCCGGATGCGACCGGCGTACCGCGACTCGAGGGTGGTGTTGTGCTCGTCCCCTCCGGGGACATTTGCGGACAGGTAAATCGGGGGTACCTGACCGGCATCCTGGAGCTGCCGTGCCACCTCGACGGCCACCAGCTGCCCGAGTAGGGCCGAGGTGATCGAGGAGATGGCGCCGACCGTGCCGCCGCCGGGTAGGGGCAGCAGTGCGTCACCGTACGGCGCGCCGTTGTCCAGCACGACATCGGCGATCTCGGCAAGCCGGCGGCCGGACGGGTGTCGTGGCGTCACCCGTGCGGTGTGCTCGGCCGAGGTGATGGCGATGAGCGGATGCGCGTGCTGCTTGACCAGCAGTGCGAACTCGACGATGCAGCCGTTGATGCCCGAGTTCGACGCGACCACGAACACGTCCTCGGGACGCGGCGCGGCCAGCGCGTAGAGCTGATGGGCGATCCGCGGATCCCGTTCGAGCTTGTCGTCGTGCAGCACCTCCCGCGGGGCGTCGCCGAACACCACGACGTCCCGCAGCGAGATCTTGTTGGTGGGTACCAGGCCGCCGGCCCGGCCGACGAGTTCCATGGCCAGCGCCTCGGAGTGGCCGGTTCCGAACGCCTGCAACACGCCACCGGCCCGCAACGCACCGGCGATCAGGTCGACCGCTTCGGTCACCCGTTCGCCGTTGCCGGCCACGACCCGGTCGATGACCTCACGGGCGGCGTCGGCGAACGTCCGGGCGTTCACCGCCGTGCCGTGGTCTGCGCGTACCTCGGTCACTCCCCCTCCTCCTTCGCCGCCCAGTGCCCGGCCACGGCCCGTGCGGTGGCCTGGAAGGCCGCGTGGGACCGGTCGTGGGTCCGCTGCGCGACGGCGATGTAGAGCAGGTCGAGCACGACCAGCTGCGGGTGGCGACCGGACAGCGCGTCGGTGCGGAACGCGGTCGGCTGCATGGCGTGGATCAGCACGACGTCGGCGATCTCGGCCAGCGGCGAGCGCGGGATGCTGGTCAGCGCGACCGTGGTCGCGCCGTGGCTGCCCGCCTCGGCCAGCACCTCGATGGTCTCCCGGGTCTGGCCGCTGTGCGAGACGCCGATCGCCACGTCGCCCGAGCCGAGCAGCGCGGCGCTGGCCAGGCCGTTGTGCAGATCCGTCCACGACCAAGCGGCCAGCCCGATGCGGTGCAGGCACAGCTGCATCTCGGCGCCGACCAGCCCGCTGCCGCCGATGCCGTACAGGTCGATGCGGCGCGAGGCGGCCAGTGCGTCCGCGGCGCGCTCGAGGGCCGTCAGGTCCAGCATGGCGGCGGTGTCCGCCAGCGCCCGGGTGTCCGCCGCGATGATCTGCTGCAGGACCCGGTCCAGCGGGTCGGTCGGCTGGATCTCCCGGCCGATGTCCACGCTCCAACCGGCGGAGCGGGCCGCTCGACCGGTCTCGCCGGCGATGCCCAACCGCAGGTCGGCGTAGCCCTCGAAGCCCAACGCGCGACAGAAGCGGGTCACCGTGGCCGGCGAGGTGCCGCTGCGCTCGGCCAGTTCCACGATGGTCGCCCGGGCCGCGCCCGCCGGGTCGCTGAGCACCAGCTCGGCGACCCGCTGCAGCGCACCGGTGAACTCCGGCAGCCGGGCCCGCAACCGCGCCAGCACGCCCTCGGGGGCCGGAACGGACGGCGCCGTGACGCGCGAGTCGACCACCGCGGTGCCCGCGACGGTGGTCTCCTGCTCGGTCATCGCGCGCCGCCTCTCCAGAGAACTTTCAACAAGGACTGTTAACTGATAGTGGTAAAATTTCTTACTACGGCCCTCTCCTTGTCAAGAAGATGGGCGAAGTTTTCAAAGTTGTTACCTTCCCCGGAGCGCGCTGCCGCTGCCTCCGCGTGACGACCGGGCCGGCGGACGCGACCGTCCACGTCGGAGAGTGCACCCACCGTGGGCGATATCCGCCCACGCCGGAGCCACTGTCGACGGCCGCGGGCGGCGGCGCGCGGACGCGCGGAGGTACTCGATCAAGATCGATCCGTCGATAGCGCCGCCGACCCCGCCGGCCGTCGCGTGAAGGCGCGGGATCTGTCCGCGTCGCTCAGACCTCGGCGACCTCCCGGTCCACCTCGGCGATGGCTGTGGTAAGAATTTCCAGTCCTTCGCGGGCCTCGTCGGCGGTCAGCGTCAGCGGCGGCCCGATGCGCAAGGTGTTGCCGTACAGCCCGCCCTTGCCGACCAGCAGGCCGCCGCGCCGGCACTCCTCGAAGACCCGGGCCGTGGCGTAACTGTTGGGATTCGTGCCGCCCGGCTCGACGAACTCGACGGCGAGCATCAGTCCCCTGCCCCGCACGTCCCCGACGATCGGGTACCGCCGCGTCGCCTCGGCCAGCCCGTCGACCAGCAGCCGGCCGACCTCCCGGGCGTTGGCCTGCAGGTCATGCTCCAGCAGGTAGTCCACGACCGCGTTGCCCCCGGCAGTGGACAGCGGATTGCCGCCGAAGGTGGAGAACGAGATGCCCTGCACCGACTCGACGATCTCCGCCCGGCCCACGACGCCGGCCAGGGCCAGCCCGTTGCCGATGCCCTTGGCGAAGGTCAGCAGGTCGGGGATGACGCCCTGGGCCTGGTACCCCCAGAAATGGTCGCCGGTGCGCCCCCAGCCGGTCTGCACCTCGTCGGAGATGAACAGCACGCCGTACTCGTCGAGAACCTTGCGGTACGCGGCGAACAACCCGTCCGGCGCCCGGACGAAACCGCCAACGCCCTGGATCGGCTCGGCGATCAGCGCCGCGACCGTACCGCTGGTCGTGGTCGCCACCACCTCCCGCAGGTCGGCGACCGCCGCCTCGATGTGCCGTTCGTCGTCGAGCCCGGCGAGCAGACCGCGCATCCGGTCGCCGGAGTGCAGGTAGCTGACGGACAGCGGGGACAGCCCGGACGCCGACCAGGCGCGGTTGCCGGTGATGCCCACCGTCGCGTAGGTGCGGCCGTGATAGCTGTTGCGGATCGCCAGGATCTGGTTCGAGCGCCGGTAGTTCGTGGCGAACATGAGCGCGGCCTCGTTGGCTTCGCTGCCGGAGTTGGTGAAGAACACCCGCGGGTCCGGGATGCCGGACAGCCGCGCGATCTTCTCGGCCAACTCGACCTGGCTGCGAATCAGGTACAGCGTCGAGGTGTGTACGACGCCGGTGCGCAACTGGCGCTCGACGGCCTCGCGGACCTCTGGGATGTCGTACCCGAGCATGTTGGTCAGCACGCCACCGAAGAAGTCCAGGTAACTGCGCCCCTTCGCGTCGGTGACACGCCGACCCGAGCCCGAGACGATCTCGATCGGCTCGTCGTAGTAGAGCAGCTGCCACCCGGGCAGCACGGCCTTGTGCCTGGCCAACAGATCGTCAGTCGTCATGCTGGCACGTTGCCACCGCCGTCCGACCCGGACAAGGGGCAACGTGTGCGCCTACCGCTCGCGAACAGGTCAAACCCGCCGGAGCGCGAACCTTGCTTGCTCACCGCGACGCCGAGCACACTGTCCGCCATGGCGATTGGCAGTCCCACGGTAAGGCGGCGCCGCCTCGGCCTGATCCTGCGCAGCCTGCGGGAGCGGCAGGGGCTCACCGGCGAGCAGGTCGGCACCGCGGTGGAGCGTTCCGGCTCCTGGGTGAGCCGGGTGGAGACCGGGCGCGTGGGCCTACGCGGCCGGGACCTCACCGAGCTGCTCGACCTCTTCGAGGTCGCGGACACCGACCTGCGTACCGAGCTGACCGCCCTGGCCCGGGAGGGCAAGCAGCGCGGCTGGTGGAGCAAGTACGCCGACTCGCTGTCCGGCCCGTACGCGACCTACATCGGGTTCGAGGCGGAGGCAACCCGGCTCCAGGTGTACGAGACGCTGACCGTCCACGGCCTGCTGCAGACCGAGGAGTACGCGCGGGCGCTGTTCCGCGCCGGGCTGCCGGTGCTGGACACCGAGGCCGTGGACCGGCGGGTCAAGGTCCGGCTCGCCCGGCAGAACGCGCTGCTGGCACCCGCGCCCGAGTCGGGCGAGCCGGGCCGGCCGCTGGCGTTGTGGGCGATCTTCGACGAGTCGGTGCTGCACCGGCGCATCGGTGGCGAGGACGTGCTGCGGGGCCAACTGGCGTACCTGCTCCAGGCGACCGAGCTGCCGAACGTGACGGTACAGATCCTGCCGTTCACGGCCGGCGCGCATCCGGGCATGGTCGGTTCGTTCACGGTGATCAAGTTCCCCGCGGACGGCGACCCGGACGTGGTGTACGTCGAGGGGGTCACCGGTGACATTTTTGCCGAATCTGAGGACGCACGCTGGTATAACGTGGTATTTGAACACTTATTGGCTAATGCACTCAGTCCGTCCTCGTCTCGGGAGCGCATCGCCCGGGCGATCGACGAACTGAGCTGAGTGTTCGAGGAGGTGAGACTCATGTCCACTCTCACCACACGGTGGCGCAAGAGCAGCCGCAGCAGCACCAACGGTTCGTGCGTGGAGGTACGCCGGGCCACCGGCACCGTCCAGGTTCGCGACACCAAGGACCGTGGCGGCCCGGTATTGTCCTTCGACGCGCGCTCCTGGGGAGCGTTCATCGCGGCGGTACGCGCCGGTCACTTCGACCACTGACCGGCGTGACCCGCCCGCTGTCCATTCCAGCGGGTCCCGTTCGTAGTGAAGGCGTATGCGCACCGACACCAGGGACGGGAGACAAACCGTGAAGTACATGCTGCTGATCCACAGCGGGGCGGCGGGCGATGACACCAGCGCCATCGAGTCGGAGAGCGAGAGCTTTTTCCAGGACTGGCTCAACTACGACAAGGCGGTCAAGGAGGCCGGGATCTGGGTCTCCGGACACTCGCTGGCGGACCTGACCACGGCCACCACGGTCCGGGTCGGCCCGGCCGGCGAGCGGACCGTCACCGACGGGCCGTTCGCCGAGACGCGGGAGGTGCTCGGCGGGTACTACGTCATCGACGTCCCCGACCTCGATGTCGCGCTCGACTGGGCCGCCCGCTGCCCCGGGTCCCGCGGCGGCGGTTCGGTGGTGGTGCGACCGGTCGCCGAGTTCGAGGTCTGATCGGTGGTGGAGGAGCCGGCCGTGGGCGGGGTCTCGCCGGTGGCCGCACCGGTCGAGGCGATCTTCCGCGAGGAACGCGGCCGGCTGCTCGCCGCCCTCGTCCGTCGCTTCGGCGACCTGGACCTGGCCGAGGACATGGCCTCCGAGGCGATCGAGGCGGCGCTCGTGCACTGGCCGGTCGACGGCGTCCCACCCCGGCCCGGCGCGTGGCTGATGACCACGGCGCGGCGCCGGGCCGTCGACCGGCTGCGCAGGGATCAGGCGTACGCGGCCCGGCTGGCCGTCCTGCAGGTGGAGGCGGATCGAGCCGGCCCGGCCGCACCCGTCGAGTCCGGCAGCGACCTGCCCGACGAGCGGCTGCTGCTGTTCTTCACCTGCGCCCACCCGGCACTGGCCGCCGACGACCGTGGGGCGCTGACCCTGCGATGCCTGGCCGGGCTGACCACACCCGAGGTGGCCCGCGCGTTTCTCGTCCCGCCTGCGGCGATGGCCAAGCGGATCGTGCGGGCGAAGAAGAAGATCCGCGAGGCGCGCATTCCGTTCCGGGTACCCGGCGTGGACGAGTTGCCGCAACGCCTGCCGGGGGTGCTCCAGGTGCTCTACTCGCTGTTCACCGAGGGCTATGCGGCAAGCTCCGGACCCGACCTGCAGCGGCTCGACCTCGCCGAGGAGGCCATCCGGCTGGCCCGGATACTGCGCCGGCTGCTGCCGGCCGAGCGGGAGGTCGCCGGGCTGCTCGGGCTGATGCTGCTGATCCACGCGCGCCGGGACGCCCGGACCGGCCCGGACGGCGCGATCGTGCTGCTGGACGACCAGGACCGAGGTCGGTGGGACGCCGCATCGATCGAGGAGGGTCGGGGACTGGTACTCGTCGCGCTGACCGGCGGCCCACCCGGCCCGTACGGGGTGCAGGCCGCGATCGCCGCCCTGCACGACGAGGCCGCCGACCTGGCGACCACCGACTGGCCGCAGATCGTCGCGCTCTACGACGTGCTGCTCGCCCTCACGCCGTCGCCCGTCGTCGCGCTCAACCGGGCGGTGGCGGTGGCGATGCGCGACGGGCCGAGGGCAGGGCTGGCACTGCTCGACGAGCTCGCCGATCAGCCCCGGCTGCGCGGGTACCACCCGTACCTGGTGGCCCGGGCCGACCTGCTGTGCCGGCTGGGCCGCCTGCCCGAAGCCGCGGCCGCCTACCGGCAGGCGCTGGACCTCGCCGGTACCGAGCCGGAACGCGCACACCTGCGGCGCCGGCTGGACGGTCTGCGGCTCAGCTGACCGCCCGCGCGTACCGGGCCGACAGCGTGCGCAGGTACCCGGCCAGGTCGGCGGCGGCCGCACCGTCCAGGTGGAAGTCGGCGTCGAGCATGCCCAGGTACAGCGCGAGCAGTTGCGGAGAGTCGGATCCGACGTCGATCACACAGGTGCGCTCGTCGACCGGCTCGACCGTGATGGCCGCGGGCAACCGGGTTCTGACCTCGGCGGCCGGCGCGTGCACCGTGACCCGGGCACGGTAGCGCCAGGTCGCCGTCGCCAGTCCACGGCGCAGGCGCTCGGCCACCTCGTCCTCAGACAGGTGCCGGGGCACGAACCGGGGCCCGGTGGGCGGCAGCGGGCTCATCCGGTCCACCCGGTACGTGCGCCAGTCCCGCCGGTCGAGATCCCAGGCCAGGAGGTACCAGCGCCGGCCGGCGTGGACCAGGCGGTGCGGTTCGGTGACCCGTACCCCGTCGTGCCCCTCGTGGGTCCGGTACCCGAAACGCAGCCGCTCGTGGTCGCGGCACGCCGCAGCGATCGCCGTCAGGGTGTCCGCGTCGACGGCCGGCCCGTCACCCGGAACCGTGACCACGGTGGCGGCCAGCGCCGCGATGCGGCTGCGCAGCCGGGCCGGTAGCAGCCGTTCCAGTTTGGCCAGGGCGCGTACCGAGCTGTCCTCGATCCCTGCCACCGTGGCGCCGGCGGCGGTGCGCAGTCCGACCGCGACCGCCACCGCCTCGTCGTCGTCGAGCAGCAGCGGCGGCAACGCGGCCCCCACACCCAGCCGGTACCCGCCGGCCACGCCCGGCGCCGCGTCGACCGGGTACCCGAGACCACGCAGCCGCTCCACGTCCTTGCGCACGGTCCGGGTGGTGACGCCGAGCCGGTCGGCCAGCTGCCCGCCGGTCCAGTCGCGGCGGCCCTGCAACAGCGACAGCAGCCGCAGCAGCCGCGCGGAGGTCTCCCACATTCCGTCGAGTCTGGCGGATATCGCGGAACGAATCCTTCCGCGATCGGCCCTAGCGTTGCCCGCCATGACGAACCAGAACGAGATCCGACCCTTCCGTATCGCGATCGATCAGGCCGATGTCGAGGACCTGCGGTCCCGGCTGGCCGGCACGCGCTGGCCGGCCCGGCCCCGGGTGGACGACTGGAGCCGCGGCGTACCCGTCGACTACCTGCGCCGGCTCGCCGAGTACTGGGCCACCGAGTACGACTGGCGGGTGCAGGAGGCCGCGCTCAACGAGATCCCGCAGTACCACACCGACGTCGACGGGCAGGCGATCCACTTCTTCCACGTCCGCTCGCCGGAACCGCACGCTCTGCCGCTGATCCTCACGCACGGCTGGCCGAGTTCACCGGTCGAGTTCACCAGGGTCATCGGCCCGCTGACCGATCCGGTCGCGCACGGCGGGGACGCCGCCGACGCGTTCCACGTGGTCGTGCCGTCGTTGCCCGGGTACGGCTTCTCCGATCCGAGCGCGACGGGATTCAACCTGTTTGCCGTGGCCCGGGCGTGGGCCACCCTGATGGCGCGGCTGGGCTATCCGCGCTACGTCGCGCACGGTACCGACGTCGGCTCGGGTGTTGCCGGGATGCTGCCCGTGGTCGACCCCGATCACGCGGTCGGCGTGCACCTGACCGGCACCTCCGCGGGTACGCCCTTCGACCCGCCGATTTCCATCGACGGTCTCTCCCCGGCCGACCGGGTACGGGCGGAGCGGTTCAACGGCTTCCTGCGCGACGGGCTCGGGTACTTCACGCTGCAGTCCACCCGGCCGCAGACCCTGGCGTACGCGCTGACCGACTCCCCCGCGGGCCAGCTCGCCTGGATCGTGGAAAAGTTCCGCGAGTGGACCGACCCGGCGGCCGAGCTTCCCGAGGACGCGGTCGACCGCGACCAGTTGCTGACCAACGTCAGCCTCTACTGGTTCACCGGTTCCGGCGCCTCGACGGCGCACGCCGGGTACGAGGGCATCCAGGCGTGGCGGGCCATCGTCGCGCAACAGCGGTCCGCGGCGCCCCAGCCGCAGAGCCCGCCGAAGCGCCCGCCGACCGGCGTCGCCGTGTTCGCCGCCGACACCGCCATCCGCGCCCTGATGGACCCGGACGGCAGGATCGAGCACTGGTGCGAGTACGACCGGGGCGGGCACTTCGCCGCGATGGAGGTACCGGAGCTGCTCACCGCCGACCTCCGTACCTTCTGCCGGTCGCTGCGCTGACCGTTCACGCCGGCAGGCATCCGATCGCGGCGGTCAGGCGGTGGCCAGGTCGATCAGGGCCGCCGCCGCCGCGCGGGCGTGGTAGGCCGGTTGGGTCGAGTGCAGCGCGCCGCCCTGCGCCGTGGCACCGTCGTAGAGCACGGCGAGCTGGTGTCCCAGGGCGTCCGGGTCCCGTGCTCCGGCCTCGGCCGCGAGGCGGATGAGCGTGTCGATGAACGCCTGCTTGTTCTCGCTGCACACCCGGCGGGCGGGGTGCTCGGCGTCGGCCAGCTCGGCGGCAGCGTTCACGAACGGGCAGCCGCGCGCCGCGTCGACGTCGAAGACCCCCAGCAGGCGCTCGCGTGCCGTCATGCCGGTGTCGGCCAGCACACCGGTCAGTGCGGGCAGGCGCTGCTCGGTGACCCGTCGCAGGTACCCCACGATCAGCTCGTCCTTGCTCGGGAAGTGCTGGTACAGCGTCCGCTTGGACACGTGGGCCGCCTCGGCGAGCTGTTCGACCCCGGTGTTGCCGATGCCCTGCTCGTAGAACAGGTCGGTGGCCGCCCGCAAGATCCGCTCCCGGGCTCCCCGCCCGCCCCGGGAGGCCGGCTGCTCGCCCGCTGTGGTTTCCGTCGTCACACCCACCATGGTACCGATCGGTTTACTTTCCGCCAGTCCCGCGCTAACGTCGAAGTACACCGAACGGTTTACTTTTTCTGAGGAGATCATCATGCGGATCGAAGACTCGGTGGCGCTGGTCACGGGGGCGAACCGCGGACTCGGGCGAGCCTTCACCCGGACGCTGCTGGATCGCGGCGCACGCCGCGTCTATGCCGGTGCGCGCGACCCGGGCACGGTACCGGCCGGCGAGGGCATCACGCCGGTGAAGCTGGACATCACGAACCCCGAGGACATCGCCGACGCGGTCCGCCGCCACCCGGACGTCACCCTGCTGATCAACAACGCCGGCGTGTCCGGCGGCGGGTCGCTGCTGGCATCACCGGTGGAGGGCATCCGGGGCGACTTCGAGACCAACTTCTTCGGCACCCTGAACGTCAGCCGCGCCTTCGCGCCGGTCCTGGCCGCCAACGGCGGCGGGGCGCTGGTCAACGTACTGTCCGTGCTGTCGTTCGTGACCATGGGGCCGTCCGGGTCGTACAGCGCCTCGAAGTCGGCCGAGTGGTCGCTGACCAACGCGCTGCGGCTGGAGCTGCGCGAGCAGGGTACGCAGGTGCTCGGCGTACACGTGGGCTACATCGACACCGACATGGCCGCCCACATCACCGGGCCGAAGAACCGGCCGGAGGATGTCGTCGCCCAGGTGCTCGACGCGCTCGCCGAGGGCCGGCACGAGGTACTGGCGGACGACCTGACCCGCACAGTCAAGGGCGCGCTGTCCGGCGACCTGGCGGGCCTGTACCCGGCACTGGCCTGACTCAAGTCGCACTGGGCCCGTCATGGCCGGCCACTCGATGGGCAGCCATGACGGGCTACGGCTGGAACGACACGTAGTTCTCCAGCAACGCCGGCGTCAGGCCGGAGTTGTGGATCGCGGTGAGCGCGGCGGTGACATCGGCGAGGAACGCCGGCCGGAAGTGCATCAGGATGATGTCGCCGGGCTGGATCCGGTGCGTGGACGTCTGGTAGTAGACGACGCCGTTGTTGACGGTTTCGGACCAGTCGAAGGCGGCCCGGAGGCCGCAGTCATGCACGGCTCGCAGCGTGGTGGTGTCATAGTCGCCGTACGGCGGCCGGAAGAACGTCATCGTCTTGCCGAAGGTGTGCTCCAGCGAGGTGCGGGCGTCGCACACTTCCCGGTGCTGGAACTGGTAGGACTTGCCCTTCATCTCCGGATGCGTGATGGTGTGGTCCTCGATCACGCCGCCGGCCGCCTCCATTCCCCTGAAGAACCCCGGATTCCTCGCCGCCACCGGGGCGATCAGGAACATGGTGAACGGTATGTGGGCCGCCCGCATCAGGGGGATCGCGTCCGACAGTTGGGTCTGACCGTCATCCATGGTCAGGAACGCCACCGGCTGGTTGACCGGGAGCCGGTGGTACATCGGAGCCTTCGGACCGGTCGGCAGCGTGACCGGTTGGGGCGTCGGCGGCGGGCCGAAGTGCGGCAGCCGCGCCAGGTACGGCGCCAGGGTCGGGTCGGGCGGAAGCGGAGAGCTCGCGGCTACCGGCGTCGGCTTGGCCGATCCCGTCGCGCTCGGTGTACTGGTTGCGTGGCTTGACGCCGGTGTGTGCCCAGGATCGACGGTCGGGGACCCGCATCCACCTACCATGCCGATCGCGAAGACACAGACGACGAGCATGGTCACCTTATGAAGCACGGCGACACGATAACGGAGCGCCGCAAGGGCGTCGAGAGCTGACCTCGACCTAGATCGATGTCAGCGACCGGCGGTTGCCCCCGGTTTCAGCTGCGCTTTTCCTATTGCTTCTCGTGAATGTTCGACCGGCCGTCACGAAATCGTCCGTGGCGCACCGGACGCCATTCCGCGCCCCATCCGACGCGCCTTTCCGGATGCGCCCGATGTCCCCGAATGCGCAATCCGAGCGACGCATATCCGCAGGTCAGAGCGCGGAATGTCGGGCGGCCGGCGGTGGTTGAAACCTATCCACGGCCACGAAAGGAAAAGCGCAAGTGCTGAATTACTCCCGCATCCAACACCTGCTGCCTGACTTTGCCAAGAGCTCGAAGCGCGCCGCATCGGCGATCGCGCTGAGCCGTCCCCGTGTCGGACATCTGGTGCCGAACTTCGCCAAGAGCCCCAAGCGCGCCGCCGCGTCGGTCGCCCTGATCGCCGGCCTGGCCGCCGGCCCCCTGGCCGGCGTCGCCGCGACCGCGGACCCCACGACCACGGGCACCGCGCCCACGGGCACCACGCCCGCAGGCACCAGCCCGGCCACGGCCGCGGTCAACGCGGTGACCGGCGGATCCTCGGCCGGCAAGGCGGCACCGTCCGCGGCGCAGCTCCTGCCGGGCGGGGCGCCTGATCCGTCCACTCAGTCGGTCATCGGCCTGAGCGGCGCCCAGATCGGCAACGCGAACACGATCGTGGCCACCACCCACGCCAAGGGCCTGCCCCCGCGCGCCGCGGTGATCGCCGTGGCCACGTCGCTGCAGGAGAGCAAGCTCGAGAACCTCGGCAACCTCGGCGCGATCAACGACCACGACTCGCTGGGCCTGTTCCAGCAGCGGCCGTCGTCCGGGTGGGGTACGCCGGAGCAGTTGACCGACCCGGAGTACGCAACCAGCGCGTTCCTCAACGCACTGACGCAGGTACCGAACTGGCAGAACCTGCCGCTGACCGACGCCGCCCAGGACGTGCAGGTCTCCGCGTTCGGCGGGGCCTACGCCCAGTGGGAGCAGCAGGCCTCCGACATCGTCGAGGGGTACTACAACGCCGGACCGGGCGCCCACGGCGGTTCGCACGACAACGGCGGCGGTTCGCACGACAACGGCGGGTCGAAGGCCAACGACGATTCGAAGGCCGACAAGGGTTCCAAGGCCGACAAGGGTTCCAAGGCGAAGAACGACTCGAAGGCCAACAACGGGTCCAAGGCCGACAACGGCTCGAAGGCCCACGCCGGCTGACACACCATCGGCGGAAGCCGCGCCCGCTCGACGGGCGCGGCTTCCGTCATGCCCGGCTGGACCGGCCGTCCCGGATCGCGTCGAGCGCGAGCAGCGCCACGTGCAGCGACAGGCACGCGTCCACCGAGTCCAGGTCCGCGTCGAGGATCCGTTCGATGCGGGCCAGCCGCTCGTACAGGGCCGGACGGGACAGGTGCGCCGCGTTGGCCGCCGCGGACTTGTTACGCCCGCTGTCCAGGTACGCGCGCAGCGACCCGAGCAAGGGGTCCTTCGGGTGCCCGGCGTCGTGCGCCAGCAGCGCACCCAGCTCCCGCTCGACGAACGTCTGCAGCCGGGGTTCCTCGCGTAGCAACTGGAGCAGGCCGACGAGGCCGACGTGTGGCGGGCGGAACACTGGTACCGGCCGGGTGTCGTGCCGGGTCGCGTACGCCACTTGTCGCGCCTCGGTCAGTGACCGGCGCGCCTCGCGCGGGACGTCGACTCCGGAGCCGGCCGCGACGATCAGACCGTCCCGGTCGCGGCGCAGGGCCGCCGCGAACGCGCCGAGCGCGCTCTCCTCGTCGGTACCCGGGCGCATCGTGACGAGCGCGCCGACCGACTGGTCGTCCAGCGGGCCGACCAGTCCCGGCAACTTCGCCTCGCGCAACGCTACGGTCACCGCCTCGGCCAGGTCGCGCTGCCGGGGCAGCGCCGGCGCCGGCGCACCGTCGTTCATCGGTACCGGTTGGCTGCGCTGGCGTACCGCGACGCCGACCAGCCGCCGGCGCTCCAGCGGTACCCCGAGTGCCTTGGCGCGCACCGCCACCTCCTCGACGGGACGGGTACCGTCCAGCAGCGCGCTCAGTACCGTCCGGTGGCTCTGCCACTCCAACCGCTCGGCGTCCCGGTGGATGAGCCGGCCCAGGGCCAGCGTCGAGGCGGCCCGCTCGACCAGGACGGTCAGCCGGCTCGGTGGCCGCTCCTCGGACGCGACCGGGGCACCCGACGCCGGCCAGCGCAGCAGCAGCCGGCCCCAGTCCTGCCCGCGCGCTCCGACCGTGGTGACCAGCCAGCCGGCATGCGGGTCGTACCCGGTGCGCCCGCCCGCGGCGATCTGGCGGGAGTGCTGCTCCCAGCCGTCCAGCAACAGGTCCGCGCGGTCACCGGCCGCGGCGCAGGCCAGTACCTGCCGGCTCAGGTTCTCCAGCACGACCGGGCAGCCGGCCAGCTCGGCGACCTGCGCCACCACCTCGGCCGGCTCGGCGCCCTCGACGGACAGCTCGGTGAACCGCTGGTGGATCTCCTCGGCGGCCCGCAACTCCGCCAGCTGCGCGTCCACGATCCGCGCGTGCACCGTCTCGGTGATCTGCACGAACGGGGTGGCCCGGCGCAGCTCCACCAGGGGCAGCCCGTGGCGCTGGGCGGCGGCGACCATGCTGTGCGGCACCCCGTCGACGTAGCGGCGTCCCAGCTCGACCACCAGCCCGGCACAGCCCACCTCGGCCAGTTCGGCGATGAACCGGCGCAGCCCGGCGTCCTGGGACGGCAGGCCGATCCCGGTGGTGAGTACCAACTCGCCGCCGCGCAGCAGGCTGGCGATGTCGGGTACCTCGGCGGAGTGCACCCACCGCACCGGCGAGTCCAGCGCCTCGGCGCCGGCCACCACCCGCGGCGCCCCCCGCCGGAACGAGTCGAGCGCGAGCACCTCCCGTACGGTGGGGAACACGCTAATCCTCCCGGCCCGCGTCCCGGCACAGCTCCCAGAACGCGACCGCCGCCGCGGCGGCCACGTTGAGCGAGTCCACGCCCCGGTGCATCGGGATCACCACCCGCGCGTCGCTGGCCTCCTGCGCCGGCCAGGACAGCCCCGCTCCCTCAGCGCCCAGCAGCAGCGCCGGGCGGTGCCGGTGCCGCTCGGGCAACCGCTGGATGGGCAGAGCGTCCGGCGCCGGGGTCAGCGCCAGGACGGAGAAACCCGCCTCGCGTACCGTGTCCAGCCCCGCCGGCCACGGCTCCAGACGCGCGTACGGGACGGCGAAGACCTCACCCATGCTCACCCGTACGCTGCGCCGGTACAGCGGATCGGCGCACGAGGGCGACAGCAGCACCGCGTCCATGCCCAGCGCGGCCGCGCCCCGGAAAATCGCGCCGACATTGGTGTGGTTGTTGACGTCTTCCAGGATCGCCACCCGGCGGGCGGTCGCCAGCACCTCGGCGGCGGAGGCCGGCGGCCGGCGGTGGAACGAGGCCAGCACCCCGCGGTGCACGTGGAACCCGGTCGCCTTCTCCAGCACGTCCTGGGTACCCGCGTAGAACGGCGCGTCGGCGCCGGTACCCGCCTCCTCGACGGCCGCTTCATCGACGGCTGCGGCCACCTCGGCCACCCGCTTGGCGTCCACGAGTACCGAACGCAGCTGGTACCCGGCCCGTAGTGCCCGGCGCAGCACCAGCTCGCCTTCGGCGATGAACAGCCCGTTGGGCGGCTCCCACCGGGTACGCAGTTCGACGTCGGTAAGCGCCCGATAGTCGGCGATGCGCTCGTCGTCCGGGTCGGTGATCGTGGTGACGGTGGGTGACACGTCGCCATTCTGACCCGCCGCCGGCCCGTCGTGCCGCCCGCCCCGCCCGGCGCTCCTCAACCGCGGCGGCGACCCGCTCCCTCAGCGCCTTGATCAGTCCGCGGACGCGACGCGGCCCCGGCGCGTTTCCGCACCGGGGCCGGGATCGGGATCTTCGACCGGTCGGGGCGTGGCGCGGCGCGCGCCGAGCCTGACCGGTCGGGGATCAGGCTCGTTCGCGCTGCGGGGGCTCGTCGCCCAGCACGTCGTGCGCCGTCAGCTCCCGCGGAGCCGGCAGCCCGCGGACCGCCTCCTGCTCGGTCTCCGCGGCCGCCGCCTGCGCCTCTGCCAGCGCCTGATCCAGCACGGACGGGTCGGCCTCGGGCAGCTTCGCCTCGGGCTTTGCCGGGCCGCCGGTGTCCTGCACCAGGTTGCCCAGCGCGCCGCCGATGCCCTCCAGCGCCTTGGTCAGCTCGGCCGGCACGATCCACACCTTGTTCGACTGCCCGGCCGCGATCTGCGGCAACGCCTGCAGGTACTGGTAGGCCAGCACCTTGGAGTCCGGGTTGGAGCTGTGCACCGCGTTGAACACGGTCTGGATCGCCTTCGCCTGGCCCTCGGCGGACAGGATCCGCGCCTCCCGCTCGCCCTGCGCGCGCAGCACGGCGGCCTGCCGCTCACCGTCGGCGGTCAGGATCTGCGACTGCTTGACACCCTCGGCGTTGAGGATCGCGGCGCGACGGTCCCGCTCGGCGCGCATCTGCTTCTCCATGGAGTCGCGGATCGACGGCGGCGGCTCGATCGCCTTGATCTCCACCCGGGTCACCTTGATGCCCCAGCGGCCGGTGGTCTCGTCCAGCACGCTGGACAGGTGCTGGTTGATCTCGTCGCGGCTGGTCAGCGCCCGCTCCAGGTCCATCGAGCCGATGACGTTACGCAGCGTCGTGACGGTCAGCTGTTCGATGGCCTGCAGGAAGCTGGCGATCTCGTAGGTCGCCCGAACCGGGTCGACCACCCGGTAGTACAGCACCGTATCGATGGACACCACCAGGTTGTCGGACGTGATGACCGGCTGCGGCGGGAAACTCTGCACCGCTTCCCGCATGTCGACCTTCTCGCGGACCTTGTCCACGAACGGCATCAGCAGGTTCATGCCGGGCTTCAGCGTGCGGTGGTACTTGCCCAGCCGCTCGACGATGTCCATCCGCTGCTGCGGAACGATCCGCACCGATCGCGCGATCGTGAGGATCACCCACAGCACGATCAGGACGGCGACCACGATCAGAAAGACCTCGAAGCCTTCCATCGCTACTCCCTCCAGACAAGGGCAGTCGCGCCCTTGATCTCTATGATCCGCACCCGCTCACCCTTTTCGATCACTTGGGTGGCGTCGTACGGACGAGCACTCCACATTTCGCCTTCAATCTTGATCAATCCGTGATCGAGATCGACGCGTTCCAGTACCAGGCCCAGCGAGCCCTCGATCGCGGCCAGCCCGATGGGCGCGCCCTCGGTTTCGGAGTTCAGGTGCCGCTGGATGGCCGGGCGCACCAGCGCCAGCGCGGCCGCCGAGACGGCCCCGAACGACAGGACCTGCGCATACCACGGCAGGCCGATCGCCGCGGCTCCCGCGGCGGCGAACGCGCCGGCCGCGAACATCACCAGCACGAAGGTGGTGGTGAAGACCTCCGCGATCGCCAGCGCCACTCCTATGACAAGCCACAACCAGGCCACACCTCGATCGTGGCACGCCGATGCACGCCTGGCGATCCTCGTTTGGGCCGGGAGGCCGCCCGCTGCCCGACAGGCGGCGTCCGGGGCGAGGCTCGGCGCGTCTGGCGCCGCGTAACGACCGGACCAGTCGTGTCCCATCGGGCGCCGGCACGCTTGCCGGGATAAGGTTTCCGCCAACCTTCGCAAAGATCGATCAGCCACGGGAAGGGGAGTCCATGCTGTCCGACACCGCCCGACGGGTCGATGACATCGTCGCGTCGGCGCAGGCCAAGGGCCGGGTACCCTCGCTCATCGCCGGAGTGGTACGGGACGGGACGCTCGCGCACGTCTCGGCCGCGGGCGAGGTACCCAGGCCGGAACCGGACATGCAGTACCGCATCGGTTCGATCAGCAAGTCCTTCACCGCCGCACTCGTTCTCCAACTGCGCGATGAGGGCCGGCTGGACCTCGACGACCCGCTGCGGCACCACCTGCCGGATGGCCCGCCGGGCACCACCACCCTGCGCCAACTGCTCGGCCACGTCGGCGGGCTGCAGCGCGAACCGGACGGGCAGTGGTGGGAGCGCTCGGCCGGCAAGGACTCCGACGACCTGCTCGCCGGGGTGAGCGCGACGAAGATGGCGTACCCGCCGAACCACCGGTACCACTACTCCAACCTGGCGTACGGTTTGCTCGGCACGCTCGTCGAGCGGATCGCCGGCGAGTCCTGGCGTACCCAGGTCACCAAGCGGCTGCTGGAACCGCTGGCGATGAACCGCACCACCTACCACGCCACCGAGCCGTTCGCCCGCGGATACGTGGTGCATCCCTGGCACGGCACCCTGCGCGAGGAGCCGCGGCACGACGCGGGCGCCATGGCGCCGGCCGGGCAACTGTGGTCGACGGTGGCGGACCTGGCCGTCTGGGCGGCGTTCCTGGCCAACCCGGCGCCGTCGGTGCTGTCGCCGGCCAGCGTGGCGCAGATGTGTACCCCGACGGTCATCGACGACGTGGACGCCTGGACCAGCGGGTACGGGCTGGGGCTGCGACTGTGGCGGCGGGGCGAGCGGGTGTACGTCGGGCACACCGGTTCGATGCCCGGGTACCTGGCGGTTCAGGCGACGCACCGGCCCAGCCGTACCGGCGTGGTCGCGTTCGCCAACGCGTACACGCTGCACCACTCCAGCATCGACACGCTCGGCCTGGACCTGCTGGACGCGGCGGTGGACGAAACGCCGGTCCGGGTCGCGCCGTGGCGTCCGGGCGCCGCTCCCCCACCGGAGGTCGAGATGCTGACCGGCCGGTGGTGGTGGATGGGGCGGGAGTACTCGGCGGCCTGGGACGCCGCCGCTCGCCAGTTGGTGATGTCGTCGCTGACGTCGCCGGACGCGACGCCGTGGCGCTTCATCCAGGAGGGCGTGGACCGCTGGCGCTGCCGGTCGGGCAGCAACGACGGCGAGGTACTGACGGTGCGCCGCAGCGGTACCGGTGGGATCGCCGCGCTGGACATCGCGACGTTCGTGTTCACCCGCGACCCCTGGTCGGCGCTGTAGCGCCGGGCGCTGCTCCGTGGGAGGCCTGCGCCGTGGGCGGTCCTACTCCGCCGGTTCGGTCACGAAGTCGATCAGCCGCTCCATCGAGTTGATCAGCGGCGTCTCGACGTCGTGGTACCCGCGTACCGTCGACAGGATCCTGCGCCACATCTCCGCCGGTTCGGCCACCCCGAGCGCCGCGCAGACGCCCTCCTTCCACGGCCGTCCCGGTGGCACCACCGGCCACGCACGGATGCCCAGGCGCTCCGGCTTGACCGCCTGCCACACGTCCACGTAGGGATGCCCGGTCACCAGGACGTGCGGCGAGGTGACCGAGGCGACGATCCGGCTCTCCTTGGAACCGCCGACCAGATGGTCGACCAGTACCCCCAGCCGCCGGGACGGCCCGGGACCGAAGTCGCGTACCGCGGCGGCCAGTTCGTCGATGCCGGACAGCGGCTCCACGACCACGCCTTCGATGCGCAGGTCGTCGCCCCAGATCCGCTCCACCAACGCGGCGTCGTGAATGCCCTCCACCCAGATCCGGCTGGCCCGCGCGACCCGGGCCCCGGCGCCGTCGACCGCGATCGAACCGCTGGCGGTGATCCGGCGCTGGGCCGGCACCGGTCGCGCCGCCGGCCGGCGCAGCGTGATCGCCTGCCCGTCGAGCAGGAACGCGGCCGGCAGCATGGGAAAGTTGCGACGCTTGCCGAACCGGTCCTCCAGCACCACCGCACCGGACTCGAATCCGACCACCGCGCCGCAGAAGCCGGACTCGGCGTCTTCCACCACCAGATCGGGCTCCGCGTCGACCTCCGGGACGATGCGCCTGCGCCGCCAGTCCCCCTTGAGAACGTCCTCCCCATACATGGCCCCGACGCTAGTCGCTAAATCCGCCGGGCCGCTTGACCGGCTCGCCCACAAACCAGGCGAGCCTGGCGGCCCAAAAGCACGCACCGCCCACCGCCCGGCACGCCGCCCGGATCCCGCCGTGGCGCGTGTCTTTCCGCCGACGGCGGGCGGAAAGTCCACGTGCGGAAGGGTTTAGTTCCCGCCGGACGGTCCACCACAAGACATCAACCCGGCCTGCCACGTACGCTTGCCTGCATGTCCCCCGCAACAGGTGCGGCAACGCTGGCTGTGCGCCGCTCGACCCGCTTCGTGACCTGGGTCCGTTCCTGGCGCGCCGGACTGTCGCCGTACGACGAGGTGGCCGGCGAGATCGCCGGTGACGAGGAGCACCTGGTCGCCGATGCGCCGGACACCTGGACGGACGTACCGCTGGCCAGCGTGCTCAGCGCCTTCGCCAAGTTGAGCCCGGACGAGATCCGGCTGGTTCTGCCGGTGGCCGGGGACCCGCGCGGGCTGCCCGGTCCGGGCCCGTTCACCGGCGCGGCGTTGCTGGCCGAGGAGGGCGTGATAGCCGGGCGGTTCGGGTTGGTCCCGGAGGTGCAGCGCCACACGTCCGGTTCCGGGGACACGTTCGAGACCGTGCTGTGGCAGATGCATCCGCTGGCCGAGGCGCCGGCGCGGGGATACGAGCCCGGCCCGGCAGAGGCCGAGGCCGACCTGACCAACGCGATCGTCGAGGCCACCGGGCAGCTGACCCGCCTCGACATCGCCCAGTGGCGCCCGGAGTTGGCCGGCGCGCTGGCCACGCTGCGCCGCCCGGACTTCGCCGGCGACCTGCCGCCCGGCTACGACGCGCGCTCCCGCCGGCTGTACGCCCGGGCTAGCGTGCTGGACCAGGTGCTGACGCTCGCCGGGCAGGCCGCACCCGGCGGGGCGGTCACCGGCTACGAGGCAAACCGGCGCGACGAGGCACTGCGACCGCTGCGCACCGCGTGCCGCCACGCCCTGGTCGCCGCGTGCAACGCGCGCCTGGCCCCCTGAACCGCCACCGGTAGCGCCCACCGGCGCCCGGGGTACCTCAGACCTCGTCGATCAGGTCGGCGACCGAGTCGACCACCCGCGACGGGCGGTACGGGAACCGATCGATCTCGTTGCGGGTGCTGATCCCGGTCAGTACCAGAATGGTCTCCAGACCTGCTTCCAGTCCGCACAGCACGTCGGTGTCCATCCGGTCGCCGATCATCGCGGTGGTCTCCGAGTGCGCGCCGATCGTGTTGAGCGCCGAGCGCATCATCATCGGGTTCGGCTTGCCCACGAAGTACGGGTCCACGTTGGTGGCCTTGGAAATCAGCGCGGCCACCGAGCCGACCGCGGGCAGGACGCCCTCGTTGGACGGCCCGGTCGCGTCGGGGTTGGTGCAGATGAACCTGGCACCGTCCAGGATCAGCCGGATCGCCGTGGTGATCGCGGTGAAGCTGTAGGTGCGCGTCTCGCCGAGCACGACGTAGTCGGGCTCCATGTTGCTCAGGATGTAGCCGGCGTTGTGCAGCGCGGTGGTCAGGCCGGCCTCGCCGATGACGTACGCGCTGCCGCCCGGCCGCTGATCGGACAGGAACTGAGCGGTGGCCAGCGCGGAGGTCCAGATCGACGATTCCGGGACGTCGAAGCCCATCCGGGTCAGCCGGGCCTGGAGGTCGCGCGGGGTGTAGATCGAGTTGTTGGTCAGGATCAGAAACGGTTTGCCGGAGGCCCGCAGCCGGTTGATGAATTCGGGGGCGCCGGGGACCGGCAGGCCCTCATGGACGAGAACCCCGTCCATGTCGGTCAGCCAGGACTCCACGGGCTTGCGCTCGGTCATGCTGCCGCCCGCCGCGCCGAGGGACGTCGGACCGCCGGCGACACCGGCGGAACCTCACGTGTTGTCATGCCGAAATCATCTCAGCCGTTGGTTACGGGCCGGGTTGCCGCCCCGGGACGCTTCGGTGCCGGGCAGCAGGCCGCGTCGCAAAAGTCCCAGGTGGGTACGTTTCCCAGCGCGGCGCGGGGGTGGCCGGGCTCGGTACGCTCCAGCACCAGCTCCCGGATCATGTCGACGAACCGGGGATCGGTACCCGGCGTGGCGGCGCGCACGAAGTCCAGCCCGAGCGACTTGGCCGTCTCGGCGGCCTCGGTGTCCAGGTCCCAGACCACCTCCAGGTGGTCGGAGATGAACCCGATCGGGCTGACCACCACGGCCCGGGTGCCGGCCCGGGCCAGCGCCGTCAGGTGCTCGTTGATGTCCGGACCCAGCCACGGCACCTGCGGCGGCCCGGAGCGGCTCTGGTACACCAGGTCCCACGGCAGGTCGCCGGTGGCGACCAGGCGGGCGAGGTCATCCAGTTGCGTCTCGTACCGGTGGCCCGCTGGTTCCGACCGGTCTGGCTCGGCGCTTCTGACACCGCGCGACGACCCAGACCCGTCGCCGGTCAACGCCGCCATGGTGGCCGCACCGGCCGCCTCGGCCATGGTGACCGGGATCGAGTGCGCGGTGAACACCAGCCGGGTGGCGCCGGGCTCGTGCTCCGGCAGGGTGGCCAGGGCCGCCCGGACGGCGTCGGCGTGCGGCCCGACGTACCCGGGATGATCATGATAGTGGCGGATCTTGTCGATCACCGGGGCACCGTCGCCGACCTCTGCCCGGGCGCGGGCGATGTCGTCCTGGTACTGGCGGCAGGCCGAGAACGACCCGTACGGGCTGGTGACGAACGCCAGCGCCCGGCGCACCCCGTCGTCGCGCATCTGCCGCACGGTGTCGGTCAGGAACGGGTGCCAGTTGCGGTTGCCCCAGTAGGTCGGCAGGTTCGGCCCGTCGGCGGCGAACCGCTCGGTGATCGCGGCCAGCAACGCCCGGGACTGCTCGTTGATCGGCGAGACGCCGCCGAAGTGCCGGTAGTGCTCGGCGACCTCGGCCAGCCGCTCCTCCGGCACGCCCCGGCCACGGGTCACGTTGCGCAGGAACGGCAGGACGTCGTCGGGCCCCTCCGGGCCCCCGAAGGACACGAGCAGGAAGGCGTCGTACTCCACGGACCCATCTCATCAGGTCGCCGGGGCGGCCCGCATGCCCGGGTGAGTCGCCTCACGCACCCAGGGCGTGGTACCCGCCGTCGACGTGCACGACCTCGCCGGTGGTGGCCGGGAACCAGTCGGACAACAGGGCCAGTACCGCCCGGGCCGCCGGCTCCTGGTCGGTCAGGCTCCAGCCCAGCGGCGCCCGCTCCGCCCACGCGTCCTCGAACTGCTCGAACCCGGGGATCGACCTGGCCGCCATGGTACGCAGCGGGCCGGCCGAGACCAGGTTGCTGCGGATGCCCTGCTTGCCCAGGTGCAGCGCCAGGTACCGGTTGGCCGACTCCAGGCCGGCCTTGGCCACGCCCATCCAGTCGTAGACCGGCCACGCCTTCGTGGCGTCGAACGTGAGCCCGACCACCGAGCCGCCCTGCTTCATCAGCGGCAGGCAGGCCACCGCCAGCGACTTGTACGAGTACGTGGAGACCTGGATCGCCTGGGCCACGTCCTCCCACGGCGCGTCCAGGAACCCGCCGCCCAGGCAGCTCTGCGGCGCGTACGCGATGGAGTGCACCACACCGTCCAGACCGTCCACAGTGGACTGCACCTTGCCGGCGAGCCCGGCGAGATGCTCCGCGTTGGTCACGTCCAGCTCGATCACCGGCGCCTCGGCGGGCAGCCGCTTGGCGATGCGCTCGACCAGGGACATCCGGCCGAACCCGGTCAGCACGACCGTCGCGCCCTGCTCCTGTGCGATGCGCGCCACCGAGAACGCGATGGACTGATCCGTGATGACGCCGGTGACGAGCAGTCGCTTGCCGGCCAGCAGTCCAGACACCGTTGCCTCCAGGAGAGAGTGTGCGATGGGATCGGGGCGCCGGCCGGGCCGGCGCGGGTGGGTCGTGACGCGGTGAGCGGCCGATCGGGTGGTCAGTGGCCCATGCCGACGCCACCGTCGACCGGGATCACCGCACCGCTGACGTAGCCGGCCGAGTCGCTGGCCAGCCAGGTGACCGCACCGGCGATCTCGTCCGGCTGCGCGAAGCGGCCCGCCGGGATCTGGGCCAGGTATCGCTGCTTCACGTCCTCGGGCAGGTTGTCGGTCATGTCGGAGACCACGAAGCCGGGTGCGACCACGTTCGCGGTGATGTTGCGGGTACCCAGTTCGCGGGTGATCGAACGGGCGACACCGACCAGGCCGGCCTTGCTGGCGGCGTAGTTGACCTGCCCGGCGCCGCCGAGGTGTCCCACCACCGAGGAGATGAAGATGAGCCGGCCCCACCGGGCGCGGAGCATCTTGGTCGAGGCCCGCTTCGCGCACCGCCAGGCGCCGGCCAGGTTGGTGTCGACGACCCGGTCGAACTGCTCCTCGGACATGCGCATCAGCAACGTGTCCTCGGTGATGCCGGCGTTGGCCACCAGCACCTCGACCGGCCCCAGTTCCGCCTCGATGGCGGTGAACGCGGCGTCGACCTGGGCGGAGTCGGTGATGTCGCAGCGCACGCCGAACAACCCGTCCGGGACGGTGCTGCCCCGGTGGGTGACGGCGACCCGGTCGCCCTGCTTGGCGAATGCCTGAGCGATGGCCAGGCCGATTCCCCGGTTACCCCCGGTGACCAGCACGGTACGTGGCACGAGGTTTCCTCCGCTGCGATGGGTTGTGGCGCGACAACTGGGCAGTGCAGAGACTATGCGCTGGCCGTACGGCGGGGAAACCGGCCCTCCGGCACCACCCCGCCCGATTGCGCTATGATGTTCGCCGGCAAATGACGGGCCCACGACCACAGGAGGTGATCGCTGTGCGAGATAGCGATCCTCCGAGTCGTGGTCACCTTCTGCGTCAGCTGCCCTGACACCTGTGCGCCCTCGCCGGCGCGCAGCTGACCACGACTCGACACGTGCGTCCCCGCCACTTCCAGCCCCGGGAGCCGTCGATGAGCCGCTACGCCGTACCCCTGACGTTTGTCCTGATCATCAGCTGGGTGATCGTCGTCTTCCTGCTGGTCCGCAACGCGACTGGCTGAGCCGCGCGGTCACCACCGCCGAACGCGCAGCGGCCCGGACTCAGGGCCGCCGGTTCACGGCAGCCGGGAGGTCCACAGCAGGCTCATCCCGGCCGCCGCGAAGGCGAACAACAGCCCCACGCCCACGTACCACTGGGTGATCTCCCGGGGCACCGTCTTGAACCCGATCGAGCTACCCATGTCCTGGTAGACCTGCTTGAGCTGGCTCAGGCTGGCCGCCTCGTAGTAGTGCCCGTGCGTGGTCTCCGCCAGCTGTTGCAGGGACGGACGGTCCACCGGTACCCGCTGCAACTGGCCCTGGATCTGCACAGTGCCCTGGTCGGTGCCGAACGCGATGGTGGAGACCGGTACGTTCGCCGCCGCCGCCGACGAGGCCGCGTCCTCGATCGGCCGACCCGCCGTGCGGTACCCGTCGGACAGCAGCACGATGCGCGCCGGTGGCGGCCCGGACGCGCCGTCGGAGGGAACCGACTGGATCGCCGACAGGCAGGTGAACACCGCCTCGCCGGTCGCCGTCGCCTCGGCCAGCTGGAGCCCGTCGATCGCCTGGTCGACCGCCCCCTTGTCCTTGCTCGGCGAGACCAGGACGCTGGCGGACTTGGCGAACGAGACGAGCCCGATGTTGTACGAGTCGGGCAGCGTCTTGACGAACTCCTTGGCCGCCTCCTTGGCCGCCTGGATCCGGGTCGGGGCCACGTCGTCGGCCTGCATGGACAGCGACACGTCGATGGCGATCATGACGGTCGCCCGCTCCAGCGGCTGCTTCGCGTCGGTCGCCGGGCGCGCCATCGCGCAGCCGAGCGTCACCAGCATGAGCAGGAACGCGCCGGCCGCCAGGTGCCGGCGGTAGCCCAGGCCACGCGGCGCCAGCCTCTCTAGCAGCGACACGTTGGTGAACCGCACCGCGTAGGAACGGCGGCGCAGCTGGCGCAGCACGTAGACGCCGGCCAGTGCCAGCACCGGGATCAGTGCCAGCAGCCACAGCGGTTCGAGGAAGCGAATCATCGGGTGGTCCCCCTGGTGCGCGCGTGACGTTGCGCCGCGACAAACCGAACGATATCCAGAAGCCAGTCACGATCGGTACGCAGCCGCAGGTGTGCCGCACCGGCACCGCGCAGGGCGGAGGCGATGGCGGCACGCTGGGCGGCGGCCGCCGCGGCGTACCGGGACCGCAACTGGGCGTCCCGGGTGTCTACCTCGTGCAACCGGCCGGTCTCCGGATCGACGAACTCCATCACGCCGGAATCGTTGAGTTCCAGCTCCCGCGGGTCGACGACCTCGATCGCCAACACGTCGTGGCGGACTCCGAGCTTGCGCAGCGGGCGCTCCCACTCCCCCGGCGCCACCATGAAGTCCGAGATCACCACGGTCAGCCCGCGCCTGCGCGGCGGCCGGTTCAGCGAGTCGATCAGGCCGCCCAGGTCGGCCCGGCCGGGGCGGGCCGGTGTCTGCGCGACGACCCGGAGCATCCCCTGGGCGTCCTTGCGGCCGGACCGGGCCGGCATCCGGGCGATCTGCTCCCCGGTTCCGACCACGGCGCCGATCCGGTTGCCACCCCGAACCGTGAGGTGGCTGACCGCCGCCGCGGCGGCCACCGCCAGGTCGCGCTTGAGGCAGTCCGCGGTGCCGAAGTCCAGGCTCGCCGACAGGTCCACCGCCAGCCAGGTCTCCAGCTCGCGGTCGGCGACGGTCTGGCGTACGTGCGGGATCGTGGTCCGGGCGGTCACCGGCCAGTCCATCCGGCGCACGTCGTCGCCGGGCCGGTACTCCCGCGACTCCCCCGCCTCGGTGCCCGGGCCGGGCAGCAGCCCGAGATAGTCGCCCTGCAACAGCCCGTCCAGCTTCCGGGTGACCAGCAGCTGCAGCTTGCTCAGGGCCGGTTCGGCGCGGTTGGCCGACAGCGGCAACTCGCCGTGTCCGGAACCGGGGGGCGCGGTGGCCCCGATGTCGCCCCGCGGCTGCGTGCGTAGCCTGCGGATCAGGCCGAGCATGTCCCGACTCACGTCGGCATCGCCCTCATACCCGCACCGCCCTCATGCCCGCACCATCGTCATGCCCGCACCATCGTCACGCTCGCACCGTCGTCATGCCGGGCGACCGGGGGTCGGCCACGTCGCAGCCTGGGCGGCGGCCGGCGTCTGCGGGTACCCGCCGTGGTGGTTGCCGCCCGCCGCGACGCCCACCGGTGTCGCGTTCTGCCGGGGCGCGACCGTCGGCAGCGGCACGGTCGTCAGGATCCGTTCGATGATCTGGTCGGCCGGGATGTCGTCGGCCAGCGCGTCGTAGGAGAGCACCAGGCGGTGCCGCAGGATGTCCGGCGCGATGTCCTGCAGGTCCTGCGGGAGCGCGTAGTCGCGGCCGCGCAGCAGGGCCAGCGCCCGGGTGGCCCGCACGATGCCCAGCGACGCGCGGGGGCTCGCGCCGTACTGGATCAGAGGGGCGACGTCGGGCATGCCGTACTCCGCCGGGGCGCGGGTGGCCAGCACCAGCCGTACCGCGTAGTCGACCAGCGCGTTGTGCACGAACACCTCGTCCGCCTTGCCCTGCAGGGTGACCAGGTCGCTGGTGTTGAACACCGGTACCGGCTCGGGCGGCGAGACACCCATCCGGTACACGATCTCCCGCTCCTCGGCGTCGGTCGGGTACCCCACCTGGATCTTCATGAGGAACCGGTCGCGCTGCGCCTCCGGCAGCGGGTACACGCCCTCCTGCTCGATCGGGTTCTGCGTGGCCATCACCAGGAACGGCCGCGGCACGTCGTGAGTCTGGCCGCCGACCGACACCTGCTGCTCGGCCATAACCTCCAGCAGCGCGGACTGCACCTTGGCCGGCGCCCGGTTGATCTCGTCGGCGAGGAGGAAGTTCACGAACACCGGGCCCAGTTCGATGTCGAACTTCTCGCTGGACGCGCGGTAGATCCGGGTGCCGACGATGTCCGCGGGGACCAGGTCCGGGGTGAACTGGATGCGGGCGAACGAGCCGCCGACCACCTGGGCCAGGGTCTCCACCGCCAGCGTCTTGGCCACTCCCGGGACCCCTTCGAGCAGGCAGTGCCCGCGGGCGAGCAGCGCGACGAACATCCGCTCGATCATCCGGTCCTGACCCACGATCACGCGCTTGACCTCGAACAGCGCACGCTCCAGCAGGCCCGCGTCCTGGGCGGGGGTGCTCGGTGCCGTCGAGGGCTGCGCGGACGGGGGCGGGGTCGGTTGGGCCACCGGTCCTCCAGGCGTTTCAAACGGGTACGACCAACCTAGCTTGGCACGCTCCGCCCAGCACGCGCGCACGGACCGGTGTGCGCGATCAAAATACCCGGTCGGCGCCGGGTACGCACTCGATGATCGACATCATCCCCCGAGCAGCGCCGGAAGACCGGGAACCGCCCGATTCGGCACACGGTACGGGTAGACACCAGGGGCGTGTTCAGCGGTACGATTCACCCGTCGCCGGGCGGCTTCCCCCGTGGCCGCCCGGCGCTCAATCATTTCGGGGTGAGTGCGATCCTCCTCTGTTCCGCCAAGGGCTGTCGCGTGGCCGCCGAGTGGGCGCTGCGTTGGAACAACCCGAAACTGCACCCGCCGGAGCGGCGCAAGACCTGGCTCGCCTGCGCCCAGCACCGGGATTCCCTGAGCGAGTTCCTGTCCGCGCGCGGCTTTCTGCGCGAGGTGACGCCGGTCGAGGCCGGCTCCGGACCGGACCCGTCGCCGGATCCGGCGGACGCCTCCGCACCGGCCGGTGCGCCCGCCGACGCGATGCCCACCGACACCATGCCCGCCGACGCGCTCGGCGACCGGCCCTCGAACCGGGAGTAGGCTCCGCCGGCCGGCCACCGCAGGGTTTTCGGCCCTGGTGTCCGGGTACGGTACAGCGATCTCCCCCAGAGAGGATCCCGCCGATGCAGAACACCACGTCCCCGGCGCGGGTCACCGTCCTCGGCCTCGGGCTCATGGGCACCGCCATCGCGGCCAACCTGGCCGAGCACGGTTTCGACGTACGCGGCTGGAACCGCACCGCCGGACGGGGCGCGGGCCTGGCGGAGCAGGGAGTCGAGGTCCTGACCGACGCCGCCGAGACGGCCAACGGGGCGGACATCGTGCTGACCATGCTCACCGACGGCGCCGCCACCGCCGAGGTGATCCGGCAGGCCCGACCGGCCGCCGGCACGGTCTGGGTGCAGATGGGCACCGTCGGCGTACCGGCCACCGCCGAGCTGGGCGAGCTGGCCGGGGCCCAGGGGCTCGTCCTGGTCGACGCGCCGGTGCTCGGCACTGTCGCACCCGCCCGGCAGGGACAGCTGCTGGTGCTGGCGTCCGGGCCGGACGAGTTGCGCGAGCGGGTCCAGCCGCTGTTCGACACTCTCGGGAAGCGGACCCTCTGGCTCGGGCCGGCAGGCCGGGGCAGCGCCGTCAAGCTGGCTCTCAACACCTGGCTGGCGGCGGTCGTGGAGGGCATCGCCGAAACCATGGCGCTGGCCACCTGCCTGGACATCGACCCGGCCACGATCCTCGACGCGCTGGACGGCGAGGCGGTCGCGTCGCCGTACGCGCTGATGAAGGGCCGCAACATGCTGGCCGGCAAGCTCGACCCCGGCTTTCCGCTCAAGCACGCGGCCAAGGACATCGCGATGGTCGTCGCGGCGGCCCGCGAGCGAGGCGTGGACCTGCCGGCGGTGGAGGCGACCCTGCCGGCCTGGCGTGCGGCGGTGGAGGCGGGCGGCGGCGACGCGGACATCGCCGGCGCCGGTACCCGCTACCGGCTGACCCCCTGACCGCAGGCGGCGGCCTCCGGATGCGCAGCCGGCCGGGCGACCATCCTCGGCCCTGACGGCAAGCCGCCGACAACCCCGTAGGCTTTCATTCATGGACTTGCGGCCCGGACTCGCCACGCGGGTGCAGCTGACCGTCACCGACGCCGACACCGCGCAATCGCTGGGCTCTGGCGACGTGCCCGTGCTGGGCACGCCGCGGGCGCTGGCACTCGCCGAGGCGGCCACGGTGGCGTTGACCGCAGGCCGGCTGCCGACCGGCTCCACCACGGTCGGAGTGCGAGTGGAGCTCGACCACCTGCTGGCCACCCCGGTCGGCGGGTCGGTGGTGGCCGAGGCCGTCGTGTCCGAAGTCGACGGCCGCCGGTTGGCGTTCGTGGTGACGCTGCGCCAGGGCGAGCAGGTGGCCGCGCGGATCCGGGTCGACCGGATGATCGTCGACCGGGAGAAGTTCGTGGCGAAGGCGTACGCGTGATGGCCGAGTTCACCGAGGTCGCCGCCGGGGTGCACGTGCTGCGCCACGAGTCGCTGAACGTCAACTCCACGCTGATCGTCGGCGACGGCGGCGCCCTGCTGGTCGACACGCTGTCCGGGCCGGGGCAGGGCCGCGAGTTGGCCGAGGCCGTCCGCCGGCTGACCCCGGCTCCGCTGGCCGCGGTCAACACCCACCACCACTTCGACCACTGCTTCGGCAACGCGGCCTTCCGGGAGGCCGGTGGCGGCGCGATCTGGGGGCACCGGGACGCGGTCGCCCAGTTGCGCGATCACGGACCCAACTGGCAGCGGGCATGGTACGAGCAGTGGCTGCCGACCCAGCCTGAGCTGGCCGAGGAACTGAGTGGCGCCGCCATCGCGGCACCCACCAGGGTCGTGCACCGCAGCGCGACTCTGGACGTCGGCGGCCGGCGGGTCGAGTTGCGCCACCTCGGTCGCGGCCACACCGAGGGCGACCTGGTGGTGCTGGTACCCGACGCGGCGGTGGTGGTGGCCGGCGACCTGGTCGAGCAGGGCGGGCCGCCCGACTTCACCGACTCGTACCCGCTGGAGTGGCCGGAGACCGTGACCGCCCTGCTGGAGCTGGTCTCCCCCGACACCGTGGTGGTACCGGGCCACGGCGTACCGGTCGACCGCGACTTCGTCAGCGAAGCGCACCGGCAGCTCAGTGAACTGGACTGGCTGATCCGTTATGGGCACCGGGACCGGGCCACCGCGCAGGCCGTGGCCGACCGGTCGCCGTTCGGGCCGGAGGTCTCCCTGGTCGCCGTGGAGCGCGGTTTCGCCGAGCTGTCCGGCCGGGCCTGATCCGAGCCACCCAGTCGGGCCCGAGTCGTCCGAGCCGGGCGGAGCCGAGCCGGCCGGACCCGAGCCAACCCGTCCGGCCGGGCCTGATCGGTCACCTCGCCGGGCACTCGTCCGGCTTGAAGTTCTGGTTCGACCGGCCGGCGACCGCACGCCAGGCCGGATTCCACGGCACCCGCAGCGACGGCGCCTGCCAGGCCGCGCCGGCCCACTGCAGGGCCGCGTAGCCCCACACCCGGCGCTGCTCCTGGCGCCCGCTCTCGATGAACACGGAGAGCCGCCGCCGGGCACTCGGATCGTCGATCAGGATGCCGTGCACCGCGGTCACCTCGACCACCGGAACCCGCGGATGGATCGATGGCGAGACCGTGATCGCGTCGCTGGTGGGCAGGAAGGCGATGGTCTTCACCCCCCGTTCGGGGCACAGCAGCCGGTTGCCACGAAACAGCGGGGCGCTGTCCATCAGCGACCGGATGAACGGCTCGTCGGCACTGTTGGGCAGCCCGTTGGTAGCGCTGAGTATCGCGAAGATCGCGCGTAGCTCCCACCCGGTCGCGATACCCCAGCCCGCGTTCCGGTCCTGCGGCGGGTAGTAGATGCGCCCGGCCCGGATCGGCGGGCTGAGATATGCCACCCGGTCCACCCCGGGGTGCGGCATGGTCTGCAGGTAGAAGTGGGCGACGAAGGCCCCCTCGCTCTCCGCCAGCAGCGCCACCGGGCGACCGGTGCGGCGGTTGACCTGCTCGACCTGCCGGGCGAGCAGCGTGGCGCTGGTGGACAGCGACTGGTGGGTGGCCAGCGCCGGGTACGGGCGGGGGTGCCCGTCGCGGTCGAGGCCGCGGTACGAGAAGCGCAGGACCGGCAGCGTGCGCCCGCTGGGCTCGCCGGTGTAGTCGGAGTCGTAGCCGGCCAGGAAGATCGCCGGATGGCCGTCCGAGGCCGCCTCCAGTTCGGCGATCGGATCCGGCTCCCGCTGCTCGCGACCGTGGCCGCCGAGCAGGGTCAGGTCGGCGACGACGAAGACCAGGACGGCCACCGACACGATGACGATCGGGCTGACCGGTACCCGCTTCCACCGCACGCCCGGGTGCAGCAGCGCGGTACGCACGGCGTACCGCCAGAGGATCCCGTTGACCCCACCGACCAGTGCGGCGATCGGGACGATCCAGCGCGGCGGCGCCCACCACATCAGCGCGCTGCCTGCGGTGAGCGTCACGACGTTGACCAGCGACAGCACGACCGTGCCCAGCGGCGGCAGGCCGCGCCACCAGCCGGGCACGATCCCGCCCCGTTGCAGCACCGGCGCCATGATCAGCAATGGGATCAGTTCACCGGCCAGGTACCAGGAGACGGACACCTCGGAGGCGACCACGCCCAGCGCCGCCCACGGGGAAAGGATGGCACCCAGCAGCGCCGAGAACCCCAGATTGCGCAGGAGCAGCCGGCTCAGCTGCGGGCGTTCCCGCTCGGGTGGCCAGGCCAGCGCGATCAGCCCGGTACACAGCAGCGCGCGCGTGCCGATCGCGGCCAGCGACTCGCCGACGAATCCGGCCCAGGACCGGTGGTACACCATGACCCAGAGCAGGTCGTGGAACGTCCCGTACGGCCACACCGCGGTGATGTGCGGGACGAGGCTGATCGTGGTGGTGAACCCGGTACCGCGCACCACGGCCGCCTCGATCCCGGCCGGTACCGCGGCCAGGATGATCAACAATGCCAGGCGTACCCGCGGAGACTCCCGCATCCGCCTGCGCCACCCCCGCACGACCGCACTCATCCCTGCGGCCGTACCCGCCGCCGTGGCGGGTAATCGACGCGACCGCGCCCCGGCCGGGCGGCCGGGGCGCGGGATCGCTCAGCGGACCATCGAGCCGACCACGGGCTTGGTCAGCAGCGCGGACTGGGCCCGGGTGATGCCCGGATCCAGCGAGCGCTCCACGAAGATCGCGTGCCACACGCAGAACACCAGCACCGTCCACACCTTGCGCGAGTAGTCCGCCTCGCCGCGCTTGTGCGCGTCGAGCAGGTTGCGCGCGTAGGTCAGGTCGAGCAGGTCGCCGGCGCCCGAGCGGCCCATGATGTCGTGCGCCCAGTCGTACATCTCGCCGGCCAGCCAGACCCGGGTCGGGGTCGGGAAGCCCAGCTTCTTGCGGTTGACGATGGCCGGCGGGACCACCTCGCGCAGCGCCTGGCGCATCGCGAACTTGGTGTCCGTCGAGTGCGGCGGGAGCTTCAGGTCGACCGGGATCGTGGCGGCCACGTCGAACACCGGCCGGTCCAGGAACGGGACGCGCACCTCCAGCGAGTGGGCCATGGACATCCGGTCGGCCTTGACCAGGATGTCCCCACGCAGCCAGGTGTACAGGTCGATGTACTGCATCTTGGTCACATCGTCCAGGCCGGCGGCGGTCGCCTCGGCGTAGATCGGCCCGGTGACGTCGGTGTAGCGCACCCGCTCGTCGTACTGGCGCAGCAGGCGGCGCTTCTCCGCCTCGGTGAACATCCGGGCGTTGCCGTAGTAGCGCTCCTCCAGCGGGGTGGTGCCGCGCTCCAGGAAGCTCTTGCCCTTGACCCCCTGCGGGATCACCTGGGCGACCTTGCGCAGCCCCTTCTGCACCGGGTTGGGCAGCCCGTTGATGGTGGACAGCGACAGCGGCTCGCGGTAGATCGTGTATCCGCCGAAGAACTCGTCCGCGCCCTCCCCGGACAGCACCACCGTCACGTACTCGGACGCCTTCTTGGCCACGAAGTACAGCGGTACCAGCGCCGGGTCGGCGACCGGATCGTCCAGGTGCCAGATGATCTTCGGCAGCGCCTCCATCATGTCCTGCGGCCCGATCTTGGTCGGGATCGTGGTCACCCCGAGGTGGCGGGCCGAGTCCTGGGCCACTTCGATCTCGGAGTATCCGTCCACGTCGTATCCGACGGTGAAGGTCAGGATGTTCGGGTTGAACTCGCGGGCCAGCGCGACCACGGCGGTCGAGTCGATGCCGCTGGACAGGAACGCGCCGACCGGTACGTCCGAACGCATGTGCATGCGGACGCTCTCCCGCAGGGTCTCCCGGATGCGCCGGTACAGCGACTCGGGGTCGTCGGTCGGCGTCGGGCGGAACTGGGGCTGGTAGTACCGCCGGGTGGCGAACGTGCCGCCGGCCCGGTAGGTGAAGCACTCGCCGGAGCCGACCCGGCCGATTCCCCGGTGCAGCGTGCCGGGCTCCGGAACGTACTGCAGCGTCAGGTAGTGCGACAGGTTCGCGGTGTCGACCCCACCTCGCCCGTCGGCGCTGCCGTAGTACGCCTCGGTGAGGAACGGCAGCAGCGCCTTCTTCTCGCTGGCCAGGTACAGCCCGTCGGGGGTGACCAGGTGGAAGAGCGGCTTGATGCCGTACGGGTCGCGGGCGCCGAAGACCAGCCGCTGGTGGGTATCGACGATCACGAACGCGAACATCCCGCGCAGCCGGTCGACCACCGCCTCGCCCCAGTAGTGGAACCCGGCGACGATCACCTCGCCGTCGCCCTCGGTGTCGAACCGGGCGCCGTAGTCCCGGATCAGTTCCTCACGCAGCTCGATGTAGTTGTAGATCTCGCCGTTGAAGGTCAGCAGGTAACGCCCGTTCGCATACGGCAGCGGCTCGTGGCTGCCGGCGACGTCGATGATGGACAGCCGCTTGTGCGCGAAGATCACCTCGGAGCCGATCACCTGGACACCGGTTTCATCCGGGCCGCGGTGGTGCAGGCTCTCCAGTGCGTGCGCCACCGCCTCGCGGTGGAAGGGCGCATCGCTGCGCGAGCTGATGAACGTCAGGAGTCCGCACATGGCGGTCATCCTTTCATGGTCGCCCCGTGGCCCTGGCCCGACTGGCACGATAGGTTCTCGACATGAGCGATCGAGTCCCGGGCACCCAGTCGCATGACCCCGATTTTCCGGAAAAGTTCCTGGCCTTCATGCGGACCGGATGGCGTGACAGCGCTCTGACCGTCGCCCCCGGCCCGGCGGCCGCGCACTACGCCAAGCGCCGGGCCGCCGTGTCCGAGGCATTCCCCGGCGAGACGCTGATCATACCGACCGGCCGGGAGAAGGTTCGGGCGAACGACACATTCTACCCGTTCCGCCCCGGCAGCGACTTCGTGTACCTGACCGGCGAGCACGACCCGGACGCCGTCCTGGTGCTGCGGCCGGGCGGCGAGAGCACGCTGTACGTGCGGCCCCGCTCACCGCGCGACACCGACGAGTTCTTCCGCGACCGGGTCTACGGCGAGCTGTGGATCGGCCGCCGGCACACGCTCGCCGAGAAGGCCACCGAGCTGGGCATCGACACCGCCAACCTGGACGACCTCGGCGCGGTGCTCGACGACTGCGCCCCGAGCCGCACCCGGGTGCTGCGCGGTTTCGACCCGGCCGTCGACGCGGCGGTGCGCGGCAACCCCGTGCGCGACGGGGAGTTGGCCACCGTGCTGTCCGAGCTGAAGCTGGTCAAGGACGACTGGGAGGTCGCCCAGCTCCAGGACGCGATCGACGCCACCGTACGCGGGTTCGAGGACGTCGCCCGGGTGCTGCCGGCCGACCGGCCGGTGGCCGAGCGGCTGCTCGACGGGGTCTTCGGGCTGCGCGCCCGGCACGACGGCAACCAGGTCGGGTACGGCTCGATCGTGGGCAACGGGGCGCACGGCGCGACTCTGCACTGGGTACGCAACGACGGATACACCCGCCCCGGCGACCTGCTGCTCATGGACATGGGCGTGGAAAACCGCAACCTCTACACCGCCGACGTCACCCGTACCCTGCCGGTCAACGGCACGTTCAGCCCGATCCAGCGCCGCGTCTACGAGCTGGTCCACGCCTCCCAGCAGGCCGGCATCGACACGATCAGGCCGGGCGTGAAGTACGACGACATCCACCAGACCTGCATGCGGGTACTGGCCGAGGGGCTGGCCGACCTCGGCCTGCTGCCGGGCAGCGTCGAGGAGGCGATGGACAAGGGCTCCACGGTGTACCGGCGGTGGACCCTGCACGGCTTCGGCCACATGCTCGGCCTCGACGTGCACGACTGCGCGAACGCGCGCCGCGAGCGCTACCGCGGCGGCACTCTCGACGAGGGGTACGTGCTGACCGTCGAGCCCGGCCTGTACTTCCAGCCCGAGGACGAACTGGTCCCGGAGGAGCTGCGCGGCATCGGCATCCGGATCGAGGACGACGTGCTGGTCACCTCGACCGGCGCGCAGGTGCTCTCCGCCGGCCTGCCGCGCACCGCCGACGAGGTCGAGTCGTGGCTCGCCGCGCAACGGGAGGCCGGTCCCCGCCTGCCCGAGTGACCGGTCGCCGCTCGCGCGGCCGCACGGGGCGGTAGTCGGCGCTATCGCGCGCTACCGTCGAGTGATGGCGTCCCATGAAGGGCCGGCCGAGAAGCTGGCCGCATTGCTGGAGACCCTCGAACCCGAGGATCGCAAGGAGATCACCGCCTGGTTGCTCGGCCGCACCGCGCGCAGTTGGCCGCTGCGCCAGCCGTTGCATCGCGACCTGCTGGCACAGCGTGAAGTCGCCACCGGCCTGGTCGCCGGTGAGGCCAGCCAACTGGTGAACATCCGGCTGCCCAGCGAGGCGCACGAGCGCCTGCGGACCTGGTGCAACGAGCACAACTTCAGCATGGCGGCGGTGATCCGTGGCCTGGTCGAGCGCTTCCTGGACGGGCAGGAGCGCGCGGCCGGCCACTGACCACTCCGTCCACTGTGGACCAACCTCCCGGGATCGGTCAGTGGGGCGAGGGGGTACGCGCGGCCCCGGGCAACTCCCAGCGCAGGGCCAGGCGCTGGCCCACCGGTACGGCGCGCCACCGGTCCGACAGTGCCCACAGCAGGCCCAGGCAGCGGCGCAGGGTCGCCACCTGGTACGGGCAGGGGCCCGAGCGCAGGCTGCCGTAGGCGATCAGCAGGTGCCGGTACAGCTTCTCGGGGTTGGTCTCGTGCTCCACGCCGTCGTGCACGACTCCGGAGAGCACCTCGGCGAGGCTGAGTTCGGCCGCGTAGGCCCGGATGACGGCGCGCGAGCGCACGTTGGCGTCGTAGCGCGGGCGACCGCCGACCACCGCCATGTTGCTGAACATCGCACCGGCCGCGATGCTGCCGAAGACGCCGTGGCCGAGCTCGAATTCGCGTTCGGTCACGAAGTGGGCCAGATCATGCGGAATCCGGAAGCTCCGGTCGAGACCCGGCAGACGGACCATCAGGCCGTCATCGCGGCGCATGAGCACCGCGTAGCCACCAACACTGTCGGTGCGGTGGAAGTGAACCTGCATGAATTCAGCATGCGCGCTTCGTGCAACGACTCGGATCGAATTATCGCTATCTGACACCTGGCAGACAGCGCGGTGGTCTTGCGGTATCGAGCGAGTGGTCTTGCGGCAATAGCAAGACGGACGTACGGTTTGCAAGTACCCCAGCGCGCCGGCCGGCGCGTGTTGCGGGAGACTGCTCCACAGTGACGGACCTGTTAAGGAGTTTCGACGTGGCGAGCCTCGACACCTTCGGTGCGAAGAGCCAGCTACGCGTCGGCGACGCGAGCTACGAGATCTACCGGATCGATCAGGTGGCCGGGCACGACCGGCTGCCGTACAGCTTGAAGATCCTGCTGGAGAACCTGCTACGCACGGAGGACGGCGCGAACATCACCGCCGACCACATCCGCGCGCTGGGCGGCTGGGATCCGGCCGCCGACCCGAGCGTCGAGATCCAGTTCACTCCGGCGCGGGTGCTGATGCAGGACTTCACCGGCGTCCCGTGCGTCGTCGACCTGGCCACCATGCGCGAGGCGGTGCAGGACCTGGGCGGCGACGCCACCAAGGTGAACCCGCTGGCTCCGGCTGAGCTGGTCATCGACCACTCGGTGATCGCCGACGTGTTCGGCCGGGCGGACGCCTTCGAGCGCAACGTCGAGTTCGAGTACGGCCGCAACAAGGAGCGGTACCAGTTCCTGCGCTGGGGCCAGACCGCGTTCAACGAATTCAAGGTCGTCCCACCCGGCACCGGCATCGTGCACCAGGTCAACATCGAGCACCTGGCCCGCGTGATTTTCAACCGGGACGGCGTCGCATACCCGGACACCGTGGTGGGCACTGACTCGCACACCACGATGGTCAACGGCCTGGGCGTGCTCGGCTGGGGCGTCGGCGGCATCGAGGCCGAGGCGGCCATGCTCGGCCAGCCGGTCTCCATGCTCATCCCCCGGGTGGTCGGCTTCAAGCTCGACGGCGAGCTGCCTGAGGGCGCCACCGCCACCGACCTGGTGCTGACCATCACCCAGCTGCTGCGCAAGCACGGCGTGGTCGGCAAGTTCGTGGAGTTCTACGGCTCCGGAGTGGCCGCCGTGCCGCTGGCCAACCGGGCCACCATCGGCAACATGAGCCCCGAGTTCGGCTCCACCTGCGCCATCTTCCCGGTCGACGAGGAGACCGTCCGGTACCTGCGGCTGACCGGCCGGTCCGCCGAGGCGACCGCGCTGGTCGAGGCGTACGCCAAGGCGCAGGGCCTGTGGCACGACCCGGCCCGGGAGCCGCAGTACTCCGAGAAGCTGGAGCTGGACCTGTCCACGGTCGTACCCAGCATCGCCGGGCCGAAGCGGCCGCAGGACCGCATCGCGCTCACCGACGCGAAGAACGCCTTCCGCGCCGCGCTGCCCGACTACGTCGCCGAGGACGCGGTGGACGAGGAGAGCCGGGAGAGCTTCCCCGCCTCGGACTCGCCGGCCTCCAATGCCGGTAGCAACGGCCGCCGGGCGCACGACCCGACCCCGGTGACGCTGGCCGACGGCACCACCTTCGAGCTGGATCACGGCGCCGTCGTGATCGCCTCGATCACCTCGTGCACCAACACCTCGAACCCGCAGGTGATGATCGGTGCCGCTCTGCTGGCCCGCAACGCGGTGGACCGGGGCCTGTCGCGCAAGCCGTGGGTGAAGACCACGCTGGCGCCGGGCTCCAAGGTGGTCATGGACTACTACGAGAAGGCCGGCCTGGTGCCGTACCTGGAGAAGCTCGGCTTCAACCTGGTCGGCTACGGCTGCACCACCTGCATCGGCAACTCCGGCCCGCTGCCGGAGGAGATCTCGGCCGCGGTCAACGCCGAGGACCTCGCCGTGGTCAGCGTGCTGTCCGGCAACCGCAACTTCGAGGGCCGGATCAACCCGGACGTGAAGATGAACTACCTCGCGTCCCCGCCGCTGGTCGTCGCGTACGCCATCGCCGGCACCATGGACCTCGACCTGTCGAAGGAGCCGCTGGGCACCGACAGCGACGGCAAGCCGGTGTACCTGGCCGACATCTGGCCCTCGCCGCGCGAGGTGCAGGACGTCATCGACGTGGCCGTGTCGGCGGACATGTTCACCAAGGACTACGCCGACGTGTTCGCCGGCGACGAGCGGTGGCGCTCGCTGCCGACGCCGACCGGGAACACGTTCGCCTGGGACGCCGAGTCCACGTACGTGCGCAAGCCGCCGTACTTCGAGGGCATGGCCGCCTCACCGACTCCGGTGGAGGACATCGACGGGGCACGGGTACTGGCGAAGCTCGGCGACTCGGTGACCACCGACCACATCTCGCCGGCCGGTTCCATCAAGGCCGACTCCCCCGCCGGCCGGTACCTGGCCGAGCACGGCGTGGACAAGAAGGACTTCAACTCGTACGGGTCGCGCCGCGGCAACCACGAGGTGATGATCCGCGGCACGTTCGCCAACATCCGGCTGCGCAACGAGCTCGTGCCGGGCGTCGAGGGCGGGTTCACGGTCAACCACCTCAGCGGCGAGCAGACCACGATCTACGACGCCGCCGAGGCGTACCGGCAGGCCGGCGTCCCGCTGGTGATCCTGGCCGGCAAGGAGTACGGCACCGGCTCCTCCCGCGACTGGGCAGCCAAGGGCACCATGCTGCTGGGCGTACGCGCGGTCATCGCGGAAAGCTACGAGCGCATCCACCGCTCGAACCTCATCGGCATGGGCGTGCTGCCGCTGCAGTTCCCCGCCGGCCAGTCTGCGAAGTCGCTGGGCCTGACCGGAGCCGAGACGTTCACCATCACCGGCATCGAGACCATCAACGACGGTGCGGCTCCGCGACGGGTGCACGTCATCGCGGGCGGGATCGAGTTCGACGCGGACGTCCGCATCGACACCCCCGGCGAGGCGGACTACTACCGGCACGGCGGCATCCTGCAGTTCGTGCTGCGCCGGATGCTCAACTCCTGACGAATCACTGGCGAAACGCCCGGCCCGGACGTCCACACTGGACCTCCGGGCCGGGCCCTTTTCCGCCTCGAAACGGCGGTGCTTGCGCAAATCCTGGTGTCACAGAGTGCTGGGCGTCGCCTCACCCACCGTTGTCGCCTCACCCGCGGCCGACGTCTCACCCACCGATCGACGTCTCACCCACCGTCGACGCCTATGCGGCGGTAGCGCGGGCGCGGGGGCGCTGCCTCGGCCGTGGTGGACGCGACCGCACCCCAGACATCCCGGCAGGCGTACGACTGGTTCGCGTGTATCCAGCGGCCGTCCGGGTCACGAATGACCGGTGCGGAGCAATGCCGGCATGAACGAACGGTTTCCTCCGTCACGCGAAAACATCGACGGAACTTCCACCGGCGTTACACGTTGCTCAACGCGAGCACGAAACGACGATGCGCAACCGGCCGGGCGCCCCGGGCGGCGCCGGCGCCGCCCGCTTCTGGGGCGGCTCAACGCATGCCCGCCTCCCCCAGCAGGTCCCGGGTCAGCTCCTCGCCGTCGACGTCGGGCAGGCCGCGCGCGGCGAACCAGGCGACCACGTTGCCGACGTCCCGCGCCAGGTACTCGCTCCCCCGCGGGTTGGCCACCACGTCCACCACCTGAGGCAGGTCGATGAGTACCAGCCGGCCGTCGTGCACCAGGATGTTGTACGGCGACAGGTCACCGTGGGCCAGCCCGCACCGGGCCAGCACCCGCAACCCGTCGACGGTCTGCCGCCACAGGTCGACCAGTTCCCGGCCGGTCGGGCGCAGCTGCGCCAGCCGGGGAGCCGCCTCGCCGTCCGGGCTGCCGAGAAACTCCAGCAACAGCTCGGTACCGAGGATCTGCACTGGGTACGGGACGATCGGCGCGCCCAACTCGACGCCCACCTCCCAGAGCCGGTACAGCGCGGCGAACTCGGCAGCCGCCCACTGACCCGCGATCGCCTGCCGCCCGAAGGTGGTGCGCCTGTTCATCGCCCGGTTGGTCCGCGACCGCCGTACCGACCGGCCCTCAAGATAACCGGCGTCGCGGTGGAACATCCGGTGCTCGGTCGACCGGTACCGCTTCGCGGCAATCAGGCACTCCCGGTCGGTGCCGGGTACCGCCCGGCGGATGAGATCGACGTCGGCCTCCTTGCCGGTCTTGACGACGCCGAGCTCGAAGTCCACGGCGGCCAGCTCGGTGACCAACCAGTCCGGGTATGGTTGCGGGCCCCGCTCGCCGGCGGTGGACAGGTCCCAGGTCGACCAGCGGTCGCCGGTCTCGGGAAGTTCATCCTGGTCGACCGGCTCAGGCTCCCGGCGCGGGGATCGCTTCAGGTAGCGCGGTTCGTCGTCGTCGAACCTGCCGCGACGGCCACGGCCGGCGCGTTCGTTCTCGTTGTCACGCAATGGATAGAGTCCTTCGGAAGAGTCGAGACAAGGGCGGGCGGCATCCACCGCGCGACAATCGCGGTCACAGCTCATCGCCTCCCTTCGACTCCACCGGAGACTCCCCCGGTGCGGGCCACGCATCCGGCCCGTCCTGCCGCACGATGCCGGGGATCCGCCGGCACCGCAACCGAATTACCCGTCCGCCTCGGCGCCGCACACCCGCGGGCAAGAAACTTCGGCCGGACCGGTCACATTCTCGCGGCCGGATCCGACAGTGCTGCGAAGCCGGCAGCGACCGCGCCGACACACACGAGGGAGCCCGAAGTCATGAGATTGGTCGTGTTCGGAGCCAACGGGGCCACCGGTCGACTGCTTGTCCGCCTCGCGCTGACCGCCGGCCACGAGGTCGTGGCGGTGACCCGGCACCCGGCCGACTTTCCGCTGGCAGGCGGCCGACTAGTCGTCGAGGGCGCGGACGTCCACGACAGTGACGCGGTCGCCCGGGTGGTACGGGGCGCGGACGCGGTGCTTTCCAGCCTCGGTGTACCGTTCGGCCGCAAGCCCATCACGGTCTACAGCGCGGGCATGGCCAACATCGCCGGCGCGATGTCCCGGTACGGCGTCAGACGGGTGATCGCGGTCAGTTCCAGCGCCACCGAACCCAGCCATCACGCCGATGGCGGATTCCTGCTGAACCGTGTGATACAGCCGCTGGTGACGGCGACGATCGGCAAGACCACCTACGTGGACATGCGGCGGATGGAGCAGTTGCTGCAAGGCAGTGATCTGGACTGGACGATCATGCGTCCGTCCGGGCTGTTCGAGGCCGCCCGCGTCAGCGCGTACCACCTGCGCGAGGATCGAGCCGATGGCATCTTCACCAGCCGGATCGACCTCGCCGCGAGCATCCTCGCCCAGGCCGCGAGCACCGAGTGGGTCCGGAAGAACGTCGCGGTCACCACGTCCGAGGGCGTCCCGACTCTCTTCCAGATGATGCGTCGCGAGGCTGCCGGGCGGCCGTGATTCCCGTGGATGACATGCAGTGGTTCGCCGAGCAGTTCGAGGCGAACCGGCCGCACCTGAGGGCGGTCGCCTACCGGATGCTCGGATCCTTGACCGAGGCCGACGATGCCCTACAGGAGGCGTGGATCCGGACCAACCGCTCCGACAGCCGCACGATAAGCAACATCGGCGGCTGGTTGACCACTCTCGTCGGCCGGGTGTGCGTCGACATGCTCCGGGCACGGCAGTCGCGCAGGGAGAGTCTCATCGGCACCTGGCTGCCCGAGCCGGTCGTCAGCACCGACGGCAAACTCGACCCCGAACAGTCGAGCCTGCTGGCCGACTCGGTAGGGCTCGCACTGCTGGTCGTCCTGGAAAGCTTGGAACCGGCCGAGCGGCTGGCGTTCGTCCTGCACGACATGTTCGCCGTCCCGTTCGACGAGATCGCGCCGATCGTGGACCGTACACCGGAGGCCACCCGTCAGCTCGCCAGCCGGGCCCGTCGACGGGTACGCGGTACCACAACGAACTCCAACGCCGACCTGCCCACGCAGCGGCGGGTGGTCGCGGCCTTCCTGGCCGCGTCGAGGGCCGGCGAATTCGAGGACCTCATCAATCTGCTCGACCCCGACGTAGCCTTCCGGGTCGACACCGGTTCGCGTACCTGGCTCGCCCCGGCCCTCCTCACCGGGGCGACCGAGGTGGCCCGGCACGCCTCGGCTCACGGGCCCAGGTTCGCCACGCTCTGCCAGCCGGCGCTGGTCAACGGTGCGGCGGGCATCATCGCCAGGACACGCTCCGGTGTGGTCGCCGTGGTCGGCTTCACCGTGATCGACGAACGCATCTCGGAGATCGACCTTCTTCTTGACGCGGACAAGCTCGCCGGCCTGACGATCTCGGAGTAAGCAAGCCTCTCACCGGGTCGCTAGCCGCCGAGTACGGCGGCCAGCGCGGCGATCGTGCCGTCGGCCGTATACGTCGGCGCGTACCGCTGCTCGATCCAGCGCCGCCCGCGGTGCAGCCACACGCTGCGCAGCCCCAGTTCGCTGGCCCCGCCGATGTCCGCCTCCGGGCTGTCCCCGATCATCCACGCGCCTGCCAGGCGCATCCGGGCCCGCTGCGCGCCGATCGCGAAGATCCGTGGGTTCGGCTTGCTGACCCCGGCCTCCTCGGAGATCACCCAGTCGGCCAGGTACCGGTCCAGGCCGGTCTTGCGGATCTTCGCCTCCTGCTGGCGCGTCGCGCCGTTGCTCACCACGACCGGGACCCAGCCGGCCTCTCCGGTGATCTTCAGTGCGCAGGCCACCATCGGATCGAGCCGGCTGTGGGCCACGACCCCGTCGTGCAACTCCTCCACGAGGTCGACCGAGGAGGCCCGGAGCCCGTACCGGTCGCGCAACGCATCGGCCACGTCCCACCGGTCGGTGAGCCCGTCCGCGTCCACGTCGAGCAGCCACTGGATGTCCTCGGCGGGCGCGCCCACCTGTCTGAGGAAGTCCTCGCCCCAGGCACGAAACGGCCCCACGCGGTCAAGCAGGGTGTTGTCGAGATCGAGGAGCAACAGCGGCACGCGCGCACCCTACGGGACAATGGCCACCGTCGAACAGTCCCGGGCCCGATCCTTGCCGGATTGCACCGATGGCGACTTCCCTCTGGGTGACGAAACGGACGGCGCCGGTGGATCATCGTGATCCGGCGGCGGCGTACCGGCGGCGGTCACCGCGGCGCACGTACCGGACGGTGAACAGCACCAGCCCACCGAGTACCACGACGTACTGGATGCCGGCCACCGCGGGTACCGCGTCCGCGGGCAGCGTGTACGCCAACAACACCTTGACGATCCCGTCGAGGCTGAGCCCGGTGCCCCAGACAGTGTTGATGGTGCGAATCTGGTGCCGGAACACGGGATCCGCCTCCCATGACGCGTCCCAGTCCTCATCCGGCTCCTGCCCGAACGGCCGGGCCACGGTGAAGTACAGCGGCCGGCGGGCGGTCAGCGTACCCAGGGCGTACAGCCCCGCGATCCCGGTGATCAGGCCGTCCTTCGCCAGCGCCAGCCGCTCGCCGCCACCGAGCACGGTCGCCAGTACCAGCACGCCGAGCACCACCACGGCGAGGCACGCCAACTGGTCGACCTGACGGCGGCGGGCGAACACCAGAGCGGCATTGCCGAGCGGCAGCAGGGCGGCCAGCAGTGTCGCCACGACCGTGGAGAGCCCGGCGCCGCGCAGCGCGTAGTACGCGACGGTCGGGCCAATCAGATCAATGGCGGCGGATCGCAGAAGGGCACCGCGTACACCGGGCGGTCCGGTTGTCTTCATGGAAATCTCCGTTCCTCAAAGCGATCGCTGTCCGACCGGGCTGGCCCGGCGCGTCCGACGCCGCGCCGCGACCCAGACCGGTCACGGTTGACGACGCTAGGAATCGGGCAGCCGCATCGGTATCCGCGCCGGCCCACACCTGGGTGGGTCTGGACCCACCGGATTCCGGCGCCGGTACGGATAGTGCGGCCCGGCCGGCGTCTGCCACTGTTGAGGCGACCGGCAGGCAGCGCGGGCACCCGGGGAGGCGAAGATGCGGCACGGTCGCACCCCGGTACGGCTCGTCATCGCCGTCGCGCTGTGCCTGCGCCAGTTCGGCGTGGCCATCCTGGCCGCGCCCGTCCTCGCTGGTGCGATCACGATCGGCGTGGTCAGCGGCCCCACGCTCGGGCCGGCTCTGGGCACCGTCATCCGGTGGTTGCCGAACCTGTCCCGCCGGCTGGCCGGAGTCGGCGGCGGAACGCCGATCGAACGCCCGTACCCGCCGCCGCCCACCCGTCCCGGCATGGCCGGGTACCGGGCCCGGGTGCACTGGGTGCTCAGCGACCCGGCTAGCTGGCGGGACCTCGCCTGGCTGGCGACCGAGCCGGTCGTCGGCGGGATCCTGCTGCTGCCCGGCGTCGCCGTACTGTTCGGCTGGGTGGGGCTGCTGCTGCCCGGCGTCGAGGGCTGGTCCGACTGGCTCTACGGCGGCGACACCGCTCCCGCCCGTACCGTGGCCGCGGTTGCCGGCGCCGCCCTGATCGTGGCCGGGTCGGCGCTCGCCCCGCACGGGCTGCGCTGGCACAGTCGCTGGTGCGCCCTGCTGCTGGCGCCCACCCGCGCGGCCGGCCTGAGGCTGGAGCGCGACCGGCTGGCCCAGCGGGTACGGCAGCTGACGGACACCCGCGCCGACGCCACGAACGCACAGGCGACCGAGCTACGCCGGATCGAACGCGACCTGCACGACGGCGCACAGGCCCGGCTGGCGGCCGTGACGATCACTCTCGGCGCGGCCGAGGCGCTGCTGGACACCGATCCGGGAGCCGCCCGACAGCTGTACGCACAGGCCAGGCGCTCCACCCAGACCGCCCTCGACGAACTGCGGGACCTGGTCAACGGCATTCACCCGCCGGTACTGGCCGAACGCGGCCTGGTCGCGGCGCTCCAGGCGCTCGCGCTGGACTCCGGATCGCGCCTGGCCGTCACCGGGCAGCTGCCCGGGCGGCCACCGGAACCGGTGGAGACGGCCGCCTACTTCGCCGCCTCCGAACTGATCGCCAACCTCGCCAAGCACGCCGGCGGCTCGGCCGGCCGGGTAGACGTTCAGCATCACGCGGGCCGGTTGCGGATCACCGTCGAGGACGACGGTCCCGGTGGCGCCGACCCAGCCGCCGGCACCGGGCTGTCCGGCATCGGGCGACGCCTGGGCGCCTTCGACGGCTCGCTGCGGCTGTCCAGCCCGCCGGGCGGTCCGACCACCGCGGTATTGGAGGTCCCTTGCGAGTTGTCCTCGCCGAAGACCACGAACTCCTGAAGGACGCCCTCAGCCACCTGCTGCGCGCCGCCGGGTTCGCCATCGCGGCCACCGTGACGCGGGGTCCGGACCTGCTGCCGACCCTGCTCGACGTGCGTCCCGACGTCGCGGTGGTGGACGTACGGCTGCCGCCGACGTTCACCGACGAGGGGCTGCGGGGCGCCCTGGCCGCCCGGGCGCGGGTACCGGGGCTGCCGGTCCTGGTGCTCTCCCAGCACGTCCAGCGGCTCTACGCCCGCGAACTGCTGGCCGACGGGGCGGGCGGGGTCGGGTACCTGCTCAAGGACCGGGTGTCGGGCGGGGAGGAGTTGACCGACGCGCTCCGCCGGGTGGCGGCCGGCGGCACCGTGATGGATCCGAAGGTCATCGCCGCACTGCTGCGGCCGGGCGACCGGAGCAGCCCGCTGCGCCGGCTCAGCACCCGGGAGAGCGAGGTGCTCGCGGTGATGGCGGAGGGACGCTCCAACGCCGCCATCGCCACCCGCCTGCACCTGTCCGAGGGCGCGGTCAGCAAATACACCACGAGCATCTTCGCGAAGCTCGGCATCGGGGCACATACCGACGACAACCGCCGGGTGCTCGCCGTCCTGACCTACCTCGACTCGGGCGGCGGCACCGACCCCGGGGGCCCGACGGACGAGCCCGGCCTGTAGCAAGCCGTACGTACGGATTGCATACCTCGGCACTACCTGTCACGATCTGATCGTGCCCAGGATCAGCCAGGATCAGCTCGACGCCCGCCGCCGCGAGATCCTCGCGGGTGCTCGCGCCAGCTTCGCACGTTACGGGTACGAAGGCGCCACTGTCCGCCGGATCGAGGAGCAGACCGGCCTGTCGCGTGGCGCGATCTTCCACCATTTCCGGGACAAGGACTCGCTGTTCCTCGCCGTGGCCGAGGACGACGCGGCCGACATGGTCGCCACGGTCGCCGAGCACGGTCTCGTCCAGGTGATGCGGGACCTGCGGGCGCGGGCCGACTCCTCGGACGAACCAGGGTGGCTGGGCACCCAGCTGGAGGTGTCCCGCCGGCTGCGCACCGACCCAGACTTCGCCAAGCGCTGGGCCGCCCGCTCGCAGGCGATCGGCGACGCCACCCGGGAGCGGCTGCGCCGCCAGCGCGACGCCGGGGTGCTTCGCGACGACGTGGAGATCGAGACGCTGGCCCAGTTCCTCGAACTGGCCTACGACGGCCTGGTGCTGCACCTGGCCATGGGCCGGCCGGCCGACGACTTCGGGTCGGTGCTCGACCTGGTCGAAGAGGCGGTGCGCCGGCAGCGCACCGACCGGCAGCCGCGCGGCTGACTCGTCCGGTCGCGCCCCACACGCGCCGCCCGGCCGGCAGGATAGACAGCATGGACCTCGGGCTGGACAAGCACGTCTACATCGTCACCGGCGGCTCCCGCGGGCTCGGCTTCGCCGCCGCGCAGTGCCTGGTCGCCGACGGCGCTCAGGTGGTGATCAGCGCTCGCGACCACGAGCGGGTGACCGAGGCGGTCGGCCGGCTCGGCGGCCCCCGGCGGGCTGCGGGGCTGGCGGTCGACCTGGCCGACCCGACCGCGGCCAACCGGCTGGTCGACCGGGCGGTCGACGCGTTCGGCGCGCTGGACGGCGCGCTGATCTCGGTGGGCGGTCCGATGCACGGCAGTACCGTGCAGATCAGCGACGACCAGTGGCGCAACGCTTTCGACACGGTGTTCCTGGGGACGCTGCGCCTGGCCCGTACCGTGGCCGAGCGGCTGTCGCCGGGCGGCGCGATCGCGTTCGTACTGTCGAGTTCGGTGCGCACCCCGGTCCCCGGGCTCGGCCTGTCCAACGGGCTGCGGCCCGGGCTCGCCGCGGTCGCCAAGGAGATGGCCGACGAGTACGGCCCGCGCGGGATACGGGTGGTCAGCCTGCTGCCGTACCGGATCGACACCGAACGCAACCAGGAGCTGTGGGCCGCGACCGGGGACCCGCAGCGGGCGCGTGAGCGGGCGGTCGCCGCCATCCCCCTGGGCCGCCTCGGCGAGCCGGCCGAGTTCGGGCGGGTCGCCGCGTTCCTGCTCTCCCCTGCCGCGAGCTACCTGACCGGCATGTCGGTGCCGATCGACGGCGGGGCACTGCGCACGCTGTGAGCCTCGCCCGGCGTGCCGACCTCAGGTGGTCAGCTCGGCGGCGCCGTCGGTGCGCAGGTCCTCGTGCTCGATCAGGACGACCGGCTCCGGATCGGCGGTCGTGAACGGGGTCGGCGAGTCGACGGTGGCGAACTGGGTGCGGTACAGCTCGGCGTACAGCCCGTTGGCCGCGACCAACTGGTCGTGGGTACCGCGCTCGACCACCCGGCCGGCGTCGATGACGAGGATCTGGTCCGCGTCCCGTACGGTCGACAGCCGGTGCGCGATCACCAGCGCCGTGCGCCCGGTCAGCGCCACCGACAGCGCGCGCTGGACGGCTGCCTCGGACTCGGAGTCCAGGTGCGCGGTGGCCTCGTCGAGGATCACGATGCTCGGCGCCTTGAGCAGCAGCCGGGCGATCGCGATGCGTTGCTTCTCCCCGCCGGAGAACCGGTAGCCGCGCTCACCGACCACTGTGGACAGTTGATCCGGCAGTGCCCTCACCAGCCCGGCGATCTGCGCTCCGGACAACGCCGCCCACAACTCCTCGTCGGTGGCCTCCGGCTTGGCATAGCGCAGGTTTTCGGCGATGGTCTCGTGGAACAGATGCGCGTCCTGGGTCACCACGCCGATCGTGTCGGTCAGCGAGCGCAGGGTCGCGTCGCGCACGTCGACGTCCCCGACGAGTACCGCGCCGTCGGTCACGTCGTATACCCGCGGAAGCAACATGGCCGTGGTGGACTTGCCGGCACCCGACGGCCCGACGAGCGCCACCATCTGCCCCGGCTCGACCGTGAACGACACGCCCCGCAACACCGGTTCGTTGACGGTGCGGTCGAGCGTCGTCACGTCCTCCAGCGAGGCGAGCGAGACCTCGGCCGCGCTCGGGTACCGGAAGGACACGTCGCGGAACTCCACCTTGCCCGAACCCGCCGGCACATCCCGGGCGCCGGGCAACTCGTCGATCGCCGGCTTCAGGTTCAGGATCTCGAAGACCCGCTCGAAGGAGACCAGCGCGCTCATCACGTCGATGCGTACATTGGACAGTGAGGTGAGCGGCCCGTACAGCCGGGTCAGCAGAAGCGCGAGAGTCACCACCGTACCGGCGGAGATCCGTCCGCTCACCGCGAGCCAGCCACCCAACCCGTACGTCAACGCCTGGGCCAGCGAGGCGACCAGCACCATCGCGACGAAGAAAACGCGGCCATACATGGCCTGCTGGATCCCGATGTCACGGACCCGCCGCGCCCGGTCGGCGAACCGCCGCGCCTCGGTGTCGGGCTGGCCGAACAGCTTGACCAGCAGCGCCCCGGCCACCCCGAACCGCTCGGTCAGCGTGGCGTTCATCTGCGCGTCGAGCTGGTAGGACTCCCGGGTGATCTCGGCCAGCCGCCGGCCGATCCGCCGGGCCGGCAGGATGAACAGCGGCAGCAGTACCAGCGACAGCAGCGTCACCTGCCAGGACAGCGAGAACATGACGGCGGCGGTCAGCACGAGCTGGATCACGTTGCTGACCACGCCGGACAGCGTCGAGGTGAACGCCTGCTGGGCGCCTATCACGTCGTTGTTGAGCCGGCTGACCAGGGCGCCGGTCTGCGTCCGGGTGAAGAACTGCAGCGGCATCCGCTGAACGTGGTCGAAGACCCGGGTGCGCAGGGTCAGGATGATCCCCTCGCCGATCCGTGCGGAATACCACCGGTTGACCAGCGAGAGCAGGGCATCGACGACCGCCAGGCAGGCGATGAACCCGGCGATGCGGACCACCGCGCCGGCTGCCTCCGGCCCGCCCCGGGTGATCGTGTTGACCACCTTGCCGGCCAGCACCGGGGTGGCCACGCCGATCACGGCGTCGAGGACCACCGCCACCAGGAAAATGAGGATGTCTCGCCGATATGGCCGGGCAAACGTCATGACCCGCCGGGCGGTAGCCCGGCTGACCTTGCGATTCTTCAGTTCCTCTTCCCGGCGGATCGAGCGCAACATGCTCCATCCATTCACCGGACTGCTCACGCGCCACCTCCTGCCGCCAGTCTGCGCTACCCCTCTGACAAACTTCGGCGGACAGGAGTGTGTTCCCGATCGTTCCTTACCGGTGTTGGACGCGATTATCCCGGTGGTCGTCCCACCACCGGCGTACGAGCCAGAACAGCGGCTGGAGGCGCTATTCCCCGAGTCCGGAGAGGTCGCGGATCCGGCGCACCTGAGCCTCTCGCTCGGCCGCCTCCTGGGCCGGATAGTCGCGTTGCGTGGCGCCCAGCAGCAGCGCCTTGATCTCGACTACCGCGTCCCGGTTGGCCGACAGCACCGCGGCGGTCAGGTCGGCGACGGCCTGGTCCAGTTCGTCCGCGGGTACGACCAGATTGGCCAGGCCGATCCGGTGCGCCTCTGGCGCGTCGATCCGCCGGCCGGTCACGCAGATCTCCAGTGCCCGCCCGTACCCGACCAGGTCCACGAGCCGCTTCGTACCGGTCAGATCGGGTACCAGTCCGAGACTCACCTCGGCCATCGTGAACTTCGCGTCGTCGGTCACCACGCGCAGATCGCAGGCGAGCGCCAGCTGGAAGCCGGCGCCGATCGCATGTCCTTGTACGGCCGCAATACTGAGCAGATCCGGGCGACGCAACCAGGAGAAAGCCTCCTGGAAGATGGCGATGTGATTGGCTGCCTCGTCTTCGGAATACGAAGTCATTTCAGCAAATGTGCGTTTGGCAGCCGACAGATCCAGGCCGGAGGAGAAGGCTCGGCCTTCCCCACGCAGCACGACGACCCGCACATCGCCGGGCAACTCGCGACTGAATTCGCGCAGCGCCGCCCACATCTGCGGGGTCTGGGCATTGAGGAGCTCGGGCCGGCACAACGTGATGGTCGCAACCGGCCCTTCCCGGTCGAAGCGCACGCCGGCCGCCGCAGAGGTCGTCACGGCTCGATCCGGCGCAGCGGGAAACGTGCTGGTAGGCGGGTCACGCCTTCTTGCGCCGACGGGCTCCACCGCGCTGACGCAGCTGCACACCGGATTCGGTGAGCACACGGTGGACGAAACCGTAGGAACGGCCGGTAGAAGATGCGAGCGCCCGAATACTTTCGCCGGAGGTGTAGCGCTTGACGAGGTCCTTGGCGAGCGTCTGGCGCTCGGCCCCGACGATCCGGCGACCCTTTTCGGCGCTGGTGGTGGTGCCGGTGGCTGCCATGTTGATTCCTCACGTCCCTATTGAGCGGAGTTGGCGGTCTCACCTATTAGACCGCCTCCGTCGATCATGCGCTAGATATCATCACGAAGCCAACCGACACGCACAAGTGTGTCGGGTACCCGATACCGTGTTGGCCGGTGATGGACAGAGCTGCGAGAACACCCCGGCGAATTGCGCGCGTCAATTTGACGCGCGTCGTTTCCGTCGGCGCCGGGCAGTGGCGGGATCTGCTGTGGTGGCTGGCACTCATCGGGTTCGGCTTGGCACTGACCGCATGGGCGGTACACAGCGGAGCGGGGTTGGGTACCGCGAGTGCGCCTTTCCTCGGCCGGTATCGATTTCAACTCTCCCCTTCCACACTTCTCGCCCCGGCGGTCGCGATCGCGATCCTCGCCCTGCAAGCCGGCGGCTGGTTCGAGCGGACCCGGTGGGGATTGGTCTGCGCGGCCAGCTACCTGGCCGGCCTGGCTTGGGCGCTGAGCCTGGTGCTGGTCGACGGCGAGGCCGGGCTCACTCGGCCGCTGCTCGACCCGGACAACTATCTCTCGCAGGTCGGCGCGATCCACGATGCGCCGCTGCATTATCTGCGGCACTTCAACCAGGACAGCGCGGCCCACTCTGTGGCCGCCCGGGGGCACCCACCGGGCCCCGTGCTGCTGCTCTGGGCGCTACAGCGGATCGGCCTGCGCAACGAACTTGACCTGGCGCTGCTCATCACCGCGGTCGGCACGCTCACCATCCCGCTGGTCCTGTCGGCGGTGCGCGGAGTCTGCGGCGAGACACCGGCCCGCCGGTACGCCGTCGTGCTCATCCTCGCGCCGTACGCCATCTGGGTGGCGGTCAGCACCGACGTGTTCAGCGCGGTGCTCGGCGCGGCCATGGTCGCGGCCGGCGTACGGGCCAGCGACCGGCGCCGCACCGGACTTCGGGCCGGCGCCTGGGCGCTGCTGTCCGGGGCACTGCTCGGCCTCGCGTCGCTGTTCTCCTACTCCGCGCCCTGGCTGGGCCTGTCGGTGGTCTGCCTGTACTTCGCCCGACGCCGGCCGTTCCTCAACGTCGGTACCGGGCTGGGTGCGCTCCTGCCGGTACTGGTCGCCGACGGGCTGGGCTTCGCCTGGCTGTCCGGGCTGTCCGTGGCCAGGGCCGACTACGCGACCCGGGTCGAGCCGTACCGTCCGGCGCTGTGGTGGAGCGTCATCAGCATGGTGGCGCTACTGCTGGCGAGCGGGCCGGTGCTGTTCGCCAGCCTGCGCAAGATGCGCAACACGCCGGGCTGGCCGTTCCTGGTCGGCGCGGGCTGCGCCGTCGCGTTCTCGATCCTGGCCGGCCTGGCCCGCGGTGGCGTGGAGCACGCGTGGCTCGCGTTCTTCCCCTGGCTGACGGTTAGTGCGGTGGCACCCAACCGGCAGGCGGGTCCGGACATCCCGGCGCCGACGGTGCTGGCGGCGGTCGGCGCGGGCGCCGCGATCGTCATCGAGGCCGTCCTGGCGACCCTGTGAACGACTGCGCTCAGGCCGCAAGTCGTGCCTGTGATCGCCTCCGCCAAAAATCGGCTCCGGCTGCGCTCAGGCCAATTCCACAAGCTCGAGCAAATCGTCGCTCCACGCATCCTCGACGCCGTCGGGCAGCAGGATCGCCCGGTCCGGCTTGAGTGCCTGGACCGCGCCCGGGTCGTGGGTCACCAGCACGATGGCCCCCGGGTACCGGGCGATGGCGTCGAGCACCTGTTCCCGGCTGATCGGATCCAGGTTGTTGGTCGGCTCGTCCAGCAGCAGCACGTTGGCGCCCGAACAGACCAGGGTGGCCAGCGCCAACCGGGTCTTCTCGCCACCGGAGAGCACGCCGGCCGGCTTGTCCACGTCGTCGCCGGAGAACAGGAACGCACCCAGAATCCGGCGCAGTTCGGTGTCCGTCTGTTCCGGAGCCGCCGAGCGCATGTGCTCCAGGATCGTCCGGTCGACGTCCAGGGTCTCGTGCTCCTGGGCGTAGTACCCGATCCGCAGTCCGTGGCCGGGCACGACCTCCCCGGTATCCGGCTCCAGCAGGCCGCCCAGCATCCGTAGCAGGGTGGTCTTGCCGGCACCGTTGAGCCCGAGGATGGCCACCCGCGAACCCCGGTCCACGGCCAGGCCGACGTCGATGAAGATCTCCAGCGAGCCGTACGACTTGGACAGCCCGTGCGCGGTCAGCGGCGTCTTCCCGCAGGCGATCGGCGTGGGGAAGCGCACCTTGGCGACCTTGTCGCGGGTCCGCTCCTCCTCCAGCCCGTCCAGAAGCTTCGCGGCACGCCGGGCCATGTTCTGCGCGGCCACCGTCTTGGTCGCCTTGGCGCGCATCTTGTCCGCCTGCGCCATGAGCGCGCCGGCCTTCTTCTCCGCGTTGGCCCGCTCCCGGTGCCGGCGGCGCTCGTCGGTCTCCCGCTGCTGCAGGTACGTCTTCCAGCCGACGTTGTACGCGTCGACCACCGACCGGTTGGCGTCCAGATACCACACCCGGTTGACCACCGCGTCGAGCAGGTTGACGTCGTGCGAGATGACGATCAGGCCACCCTTGTGCCCGGACAGGAAGCCGCGCAGCCAGCTGATCGAGTCCGCGTCGAGGTGGTTGGTCGGCTCGTCGAGCAGCAGCGTGCCGCCACTGCCGCCGGCCTCGCTCGCCTCGGCGAACAGGATCCGGGCCAGCTCGATGCGGCGGCGCTGACCGCCGGAGAGAGTACCCAGCGTCTGCCCGAGCACCCGGTCGGGCAGGCCGAGGTTGGCGCAGATGCGAGCCGCCTCTGCCTCGGCCGCGTACCCGCCGAGACCGGCGAACTGGTCCTCCAGCGTGCCGTACCGCCGGATCGTCTTCTCGCTGGCGTCCTCGGCGAGCTGGACCTCCAGCTTCTTCATCTCGGCCAGGATGGTGTCCAGACCCCGGGCGGACAGCACCCGGTCCCGGGCGGTGACGTCCAGGTCGCCGGTGCGCGGATCCTGCGGCAGGTATCCGATCGGGCCGCGCCGGTCGATCTGACCGGCGTAGGGCAGGCCCTCTCCGGCCAGCACCTTCAGGGTGGTGGTCTTCCCCGCGCCGTTGCGCCCGACCAGACCGATGCGGTCGCCGGGCTGCACGCGCAGGGTCGTGTCGGACAGCAGGATGCGGGCGCCGGCACGCAGTTCCAGGCCGGTGGCTGAGATCATCGGATCGGCTCGCTCTCGTGAGGTTTCGGACTGACCAGGACACTCGTCAGCACCGGCCGAGGGCTTCGGTCGGTGCGGGGCCGGTCAGTCTTCGCAGAGCAGCACGTCGACAAGTGTAGCCGGTCCGCCGGAGTACCGGCCGGAGGGTGAAGCGCCCCCGGCCGGTCCACCGCTCAGCCGGCCCGGGGACCGACGACCTGCTCGAACCGGTCACGCTTGAGGTACAGGTCCCAAAGCGCGCCGGCGAGATCGGCGGGATCGATCGGTACCGGCAGCTTCGCCGGATCCCAGTTCTCGGCGGCGTACCGGGCCGCCTCGCTGCCGCCGACCATGCCGGCCACCTGGACCAGGCCGGCGTACACCCCGGTGCCGGCCAGGTCGGCGTGCAGGTTCTGCAGGTAGGCGCGGGCCGCCGCGGCGCCGACGCCGGCGTTGGTGAGCTGCGGGAACGGGACGGTGGCGGCGACCGCGAGCCCGAACAGCACCGCACCGTCGCCCCGCTCGACCATGCCCGGCAGTACCCGGCGGACCAGCGCCACCGGGGTGCGCAGCAGCAGGTCGAGCGGGAATTCGAAGGACTCCTCGTCGGCGTCGCGCGCGCGGGCCTGGCGGGCCAGCCAGTCGAGCCCGGCAGGCGCGTACTGCATCACATCGAGGTGCCCGAACCGGGCCTCGATCGCCGCGACCAGGCCGGGCAGGCCGGCGCGGTCCGCGAGGTCGGCCGGGAACGCGGCCGCCTCGACCCCGTCGCCGGCCAACTCGCCGGCCAGGGCGTCGAGTTTCTCCTTGGTACGGGCCACCAGAGCGACCCGGAACCCCTCCTGGCCGAACCGGCGCGCGACCGAACGACCCAGCCCGGAGCCGGCTCCGAACACCGCAATGGTCTTGGACATGCGAGTGCCTCCTTGGCGAAGATGACGATGCCGTCAACTTAGTCAGAACTTGACGGCATCGTCAACTCATAGAATCGGCACCATGGCGCCACCGACCGAACCAGCCCAATCGAGCGAGACGAGCGAGCCCGCCCAGCAGGCCCAGCCGAGCGAGCCGGCTCAGCAGGCCCAGCCGAGCGAGCCGACCCGGCCGCTGCGCAGCGACGCCCAGCGCAACCGTGAACTGCTGCTGGCCGCAGCCTGCGACATGTTCGCCGAACAGGGCCTGGACGTCGCGATGGCGGACATCGCGCGCCGTGCCGGTGTCAGCAACGGCACCCTCTACAACCGGTTCCCGACCCGGTCCGACCTGATCGAGGCGGTGTTCGTCGACCGGCTGGAGAGGATGGTCGAACTCGCCAGGCACGCGCTGGCCGTCGACGACCCGTGGGACGGGCTCGAGTACTACCTCACCGGTACCTGCGAACTACAGGCCGCCGACCGCGGTTTCAACGAGGTGGCGACCCGGGGCCTGACGTCCCCGGCCGCGCGGCGGCTGCGCGACGAGGGGCTGGCCGCGATCACCGAGCTGTTCGACCGGGCGCAGCGCGCGGGCACGCTGCGCGCCGACGTCACCGTGGCGGACCTGGCGTTCGTGGTCTGGGGCATCTCGCGCACCGTGGACATGACCGCGAAACTCGCCCCGCGGCTGTGGCGCCGCCACCTCGCGCTGCTGCTGGACGGTTTCCGCGCGCAGGGGGCGCACCCGCTGCCAGAGCCGCCGCTGGCGGCCGAGCAGACCCACCCGCCGGCGCCGTGAGCGATTCACCCACCGATGCGATGAGCGACCCGCCCGCCGGCGCCGTGAATCAGGCCCCGCGCCGGCGGGCGCGAAGTCGGTTCCCCAGCCGTTCGGCGACGGGTATGGCCGCCCAGCACAGGTACGCCCAGTGGGTGGCATACGCGAGCGGAATCGATACCAGGAACGCCACCGCCACGACCGACGTCTGGTAGTAGCCGCGGGCGAACGTCTCGCGCGAGGTACCGGCGCCCAGCAGGTCCTGGCGGTTCATCTCGTGAATCGCCAGCAGCGACAGGATCGCGGCCAGCGCCTGGACCGCGGCGTAGAGCGTGAACCGGCCCGCGAACGCGCCGTCGGCGACGATGACCCGGGTGGCGAACGGGGTGACCACGATCATCAGCAGCCACGCCAGGTTCAGCACGAGCAGCCGGCCGGTGAGTCGGGTCACGCGTCCCCACGTCCGGTGATGCGCGAGCCAGTGGTTGCCGATGACCGCGAAACTGATCAGGAACCCGAGATAGTCGTCTCGGTTGCGGCCGAGGTCGTGCCAGAACCCGGTGTTCGACACGTGCTCGGGTACGTGCAGGTCCAGCGCCAACAACGTGATCGCGATGGCCACGACCGCATCGGAGAAGAAGACCAGCCGCTCCAGCCCGGCGACGGGCGACTCGGACCGCCCGTGCGCGTCGTTTCCGGCTTCCGCCGTTTCCACCTCGACCACCGGAAGAGTCAAGCACATGGCGCCGCTGACCGGCACCGGGGCATGTTGTGCCGCCAGAAGCGCGCCGTGTCACAGACTGTCCCGGTGACGGACGGGTGCCCACCGGGCGCTAGGCGACTGCCGCGCGCACCAGCGGGATCACCTCCTGCGCGAGCCGTTGGGCCTGCAGGTCCCGGTCCGCGCCGATCGGTTGGAAGTTGAACCCGGCGAAGCCCAGCCCGACGAGACCGGCCAGCCGCTCGGCCACCTCCTCCGGCCCTCCGACCACTGTGGACGGTTCCGGTTCGGCGCGGTCGTCCACTCGGATGCCGACGTTGTAGATGCCCGTGATGGCGTCGGCCGGCCGCCCGGCTTCGGCCGCCGCGGCCAGGATCCGCTCCCGCATCGCCGGTATCCGTTCCGGAGGGGCGAACCCGTACGACGGGATCCAGCCGTCCGCGAGCGCACCGGTCAACGCGAGGGCACGGTTGCCGTACGTGCCGACCCAGATCGGGATCCGGTGCTCCGGCTTGGGTTCCACGTCGGCTTCCCGGACCCCGTAGCGCCGCCCGGCGAAGCTGAACCGGGGCTGCGACCACAGTCCGCGCGCGATCTGGATGGCCTCGGACAGCCCGTCCACCTTCTCGCCCGGCGTCGGCACGCCCAGGCCGAAGGCCCGGAACTCGTCGTCGGAGTAGCCACCGCCGAGACCGAGGATCAGCCTGCCGCCGGAGAACCGGTCCAGCGTCTCGGCCATCTTGGCCACCATGGCCGGCGCCCGGTACGGCACGCCGAGCACCCGGGTGGCAACCCGGATCCGCGAGGTTTGCGCCGCCACCCAGGAGAGCATCGTCCACGTCTCATAGCTGGGCGCGGTGCCGCACGGATGGTCCGATGTGGACATGAAATCGAAACCGAGATCCTCGGCCTGCCGGGCCGACGCCACCGGGTCGTATCCGGGGGAAACAGCGGCGGGCAGGTCCAGCCCGAACACCAGGTCAGCCATGAAGTGCCACCTTCCGATCGGCGATGTTCATGCGATGAATGAAGAACTGGGCGAGCGGCCCGATGGACAGCGCGTACAGCACGGTGCCCACACCGACGGTGCCGCCCAGCAGCCACCCGGCGGCCAGGACGGAGATCTCGATGGCGGTGCGCATCAGGCGGATCGAGTGGCCCCGGGCGGCGAGCCCGGTCATCAGCCCGTCCCGCGGGCCGGGCCCGAGTCCGGCGCCGATATACATGCCGGTGGCCACGCTGTTGGCGACGATGCCGACCAGCAGGAAGGCGAAGCGTACGGCGAGCGGGCCCGGGTGCGGCAGGACCGCCAGAGCGCCCTGGGCGGTCAGTCCCACCACGATGACGTTGCTGACCGTGCCCAGACCCGGGCGCTGGTGCAGCGGCCACCACATCAGCAGCACCAGCGCGCCGACCCCGATGACGATCCAGCCCAGCCCGATGCCGGTCCGCTCGGACAGGCCCTGGTGCAGCACGTCCCACGGATCGAGACCAAGCCGGGCCCGGACCATCAACGCCACGCTCACGCCGAACAGCACCAGGCCGAGATAGAGGTTGACCAAGCGACTTGTTGACATATCAACAAGGTAGCGCAGTGCTGGTTGACATGTCAACCAGGGTGCTAGGCTGGCGGCGTGACGAGGTGGCTGGACGACGCGCAGATGCGCGCCTGGCTCGGGTACCGGCGGATGCGGCTGTTGCTGGATCTGCAGGTGTCGCGCGATCTCGCGGAGGGCTCTGGGCTGTCCGACGCCGACTACGACGTGCTGTCCAACCTGTCCGAGACCGAAGGCCACCAACTGCGTCTCAGCGAGCTGTCCGCGCACATGCGCTGGTCCAAGAGCCGGTTGTCGCACCACCTGACCCGGATGCAGCAACGCGGACTGGTCACCCGGGAGGAGTGCCCGTCCGACGGGCGCGGCGCGGTCATCCTGCTCACCGACGATGGCTGGCGGGCGATCCGCACCGCCGCTCCGGCACACGTCGAATCCGTCCGGCGGCACTTCATCGACCGGCTCACCGATGAGCAGATCCGTGTCCTCGGTGACATCGCCGAGTCCGTGATCGGGCACCTCGACGAGGTTCCGGTCCGGACTCCGTCCGGCGAAGCGGGCAAGCAGCCGGCAGAGATTGCGGCGGGCAAGCAGCCGGCAGAGAAGGCAGCACGGAGGCAGCCGGCAAAAGAGTAGGCCGGCCCGGGCATCGATCGTCCCGGATTACCCGATGAGATCAACGGGTACTTGCGCCGCCATGGAGCTGAACGAGGGCGCGCAGATCGACACCGGTCAGGTCGAGGACCGTCGGGGCTCCGGTGGCCTGGGCGGCATGATTCCGATCGGCGGCGGCCGGGGCGGCATCGTCGGCCTCATCGTCACCGTCGTCCTGGCGCTCGCCGGCGGCGGGTACGGCGTCAGCCGGTTCGTCGGCGGCGACGGCGACAACGGCGACCTCGCGCAGGAGTGCGCGTCCAGCAACCCGGACCGGCTGAACAACGTCGACTGCCGCAACACGCTCTACATCAACTCGATCCAGAACTTCTGGAAGACCGAGCTGCCCGCGTCCTTCGGCAAGGGCTACCAGCCGGTCAAGACGGTGTTCTTCCAGCAGCAGACGCAGACCGGCTGCGGCTCGGCGGACACCGGCGTCGGTCCGTTCTACTGCCCACGGGACAAGCTCGTCTACATCGACCTGTCCTTCTACCAGGAACTGACCAACCAGTTCGGCGCGAAGGGCCAGTTCGCCCAGCCGTACGTGCTGGCGCACGAGTACGGCCACCACGTACAGGATCTGGTCGGCACGCTGCCCCGGGTGGACAACCTCATGCAACGCGATCCGGGCAAGGCCAACGGGTACTCGGTGATGCTCGAACTCCAGGCGGACTGCTACGCCGGGGTGTGGGCGGCCCACGCCACCCAGACCCGGGACGCGTCCGGTCAGCCCATCTTCGAACAGGTGACGCAGCAGGACATCCAGGACGCGGTGAACGCGGCCGGAGCGGTGGGCGACGACGCGATCCAGCGGAAGATGGGTGGCGGCGTGGACGAGTCGCGGTTCACCCACGGCTCCTCGGCCGAGCGTGAGCACTGGTTCGGCGCCGGGTACGGCTCCGGCGACCCGAAGTCCTGCGACACCTTCGGAAGCGCGCTCTGACAACCGATCAGCGAGCGCTGCCGGTGCGGTCCTCGGCGGCGGACGGGTGCTGGGCACCGAGCATGTCGAGAAGCACCATCGCGTCGTGGTCGGGACCTGCCTCGTCGGCGTGGTAGACGACGAGGCGCTGACCGGGGGTGCCGTCGAGCTGCATGGACTGGTACCCGAGGGTGAGGTCACCGACCCTCGGGTGGTGGAAATGCTTGGTACCGGGCCGGTGCGCGCGGACGTCGTACCGCTCCCACAGGCGGGCGAAGTCGGGGCTCTTCAGCAGGAGTTCGCCGACGAGTTGAGCGAGGTCGGGGGCGTCGGGGGCGGTGCCGGCCAGTGCCCGTAGGCGCGCGACGCACCCGCGGATCTGGTTGTCCCAGTTGGTGAACAGGTCGCGGGCGCCGGGGTGGAGGAAGTAGTAGCGGGCGAGGTTGCGCTGCCTGACAGGCCAGCTGTCGATGCCCGCGTACAGGTGCAGGCCGCCGGGGTTTGCGGCGAGTACGTCGAGGGTACGGCTCAGGACGTACGCGGGGCTCGGCCGCAGGTTCTCCAGCAGAAGCCTGACGCCGGGCCGCACCGTGCGGCTGGGCGCGGTGGGTGGCTCGGGGGCGTTCTGGGCGGCCCGGGCGACCAACCGGCGCAGGTGCTCGTGTTCGTCCTCCTCCAGGCGCAGCGCGCGGGCGAGGGAATCGACGACCGCGGGGCTGGGACGGGTCTCCTTGCCGCGTTCCAAGCGGGTGTAGTAATCGATGCTGACGCCGCCGAGGGTGGCGAGTTCCTCCCGGCGCAGACCCGGGGTCCGGCGGAGCCCCGGGCCGGTGGGGAGGCCGACCTGCTCGGGCGTGAGCTGAGTGCGCCGGGCGCGCAGGAACCGCGCCAGGTCGTTGCCGTGCTGGTCAGAGCTCATCTGTTCAAGTGTGCCAGCGCAGCGACCGGGGTGCGGCGGCCGTGGGGGGCCGCGTTGCTCCCTGGAACACCGCTCCCCGGCACCGTGCGGCCTGCCGCCCGGCGTCCGGACGCGCGACGGTGGACATGTCCACGGGCTGTGACCCGGCAGCCCTCCGATCCCGACACGAAGGCAGAAACAGCATGCGCAACACCACCCTGGGCGCCCACGGCCCCGAGGTAGGCGTCATCGGCCTGGGCGCCATGGGAATGAGCTTCGCCTACGACATGGGCGCCCCGCGCGACGAGGCCACCTCGATCTCGGTCATCCACCAGGCTCTCGACCTGGGCATGACCTTGATCGACACCGCCGACGTCTACGGTCCCTACACGAACGAGGAACTCCTCGGCCGGGCCCTGGCCGGCCAGCGCGACCGTGCGGTGATCGCCACCAAGGTCGGCCGGGAGATCATCGATCCCATCGGCGGCCCCGGCGGTTCCCCGCTGGTCAAGAGCAATGGCCGGCCCGAGCATGTCCGTGCGTCCATCGACGGCAGCCTGCGCCGCCTGGGCACCGACCACGTCGAGCTGTACCAGCTCCACCGCGTCGACGCCGAGGTTCCGATCGAGGAGACCTGGGGCGCCATGGCTGAGGCCGTCGCGGCGGGCAAGGTCCGTTACCTGGGCCTGTCCGAGGTCACCGTCGAGCAGATCCAGCGTGCCCAGGCCGTGCACCCGGTCACCGCCGTACAGTCCGAGTTCTCCCTGTGGAGCCGCGACGTCCAGGCCGAAGTCCTGCCGTACTGCGAGCGGAACGGCATCGGTTTCCTGCCGTACTCGCCGCTGGGCCGTGGGTTCCTCGTCGGCCGGTTCGCCTCCTTCGACGAGCTGCCGGAGAACGACCAGCGGAGGCGCCTGCCGCGCTTCCAGCAGGACAACCTGCGGGCCAACCTCGACATCGCGGCCAAGGTGCGCGAGGTCGCCGAGCGGATCGGCGCCACCCCCGCACAGGTCGCCCTCGCCTGGCTGATCGCCCAGGGCTCGTACATCGTGCCGATCCCCGGCACCAAGACCCCGAGGTACCTCGCCGACAACGCGGGTGCCGCGGACCTCCGGCTGTCCGCGGCGGACCTCGCCGACCTCGACTCGATTCCGGCCCCGGTCGGCGCCCGGTACTGACCGTCCGGCGCCAGCCCGGACGGCTCAGGGATCGACCAGCCTGATGCGCACGGAGCGGGCCTGGCGTACCGCTGCCTGCAGCACGGCCAGCTTCGGCTCCGGTACCTCAAGGAACCGCTCGGCGCGCAGCGCCGCCACCGGCGCCAGCCGGGGGTCGGCCAGTACCGCGTCCACCGCCCGCCGGTCTCCCCCGGCCACCACCGCGGCCAGCTCCGCCACCCGGGGAAGCAACAGCCGCGCGACGAGATCGGCCGCGTCTCCGGCCGCGGCGCGGGCCTGGTTCTCCCGCCGCCGGGCGAACCGCTGCTGGGACCAGCCACCGGCGGCGGTGCGGCCCTGCACATACCGGCTGTCCACCTTGGACGACACCAGCTCGCCGCCCTCGGCCACGCCGACCGCCACCGCGCCCCGGCGGGCCAGCAGCAGCCCCAGCGGACCCGCCGCCGGTACCGCGGCCAGGAACTCGTCCACGCCGTCCCAGTGCGGGGTGCCGGGCGGCGCATGGCATTCGGCGCTCGCTCCGTCCTCGGCGCGCAACTCCAGCACCCGGTCCGCGCCCACGACCGCCCAGGCGCCGTGGCGCTCAGCGAAACCGGACAGCCAGCGGGGCATCCGGTCGGGGTCGACCTCGACCCACCGCCCGCCACCCGCCGCCGGCCTGTTGCCCATTCGAGGCAGGGTACCGGGTGTCGCCGGTCAGGACGCGGTGAGCAGGGCGTGCAGCGACACCGGGTCGGCCACTTCGAGGTCCGGCTCGACCGGGGTGGCTGGGTCGATCAGGGTCCGTTCGGAGCGCATCAGCACGGTGGTACCCACGCCGGCCCGCCGTCCGCAGCGGACGTCCCGGGACCGGGTGTCGCCGACGAACCAGACCTCGTGCGGGCTGACCGACAGCGCCCGGGTGGTCCGGAGGATCAGCTCCGGATTGGGTTTGCGCACGCCGGCCTCATCGCTGTAGACCTGCACGGCGAACCGGTCGGCCAGGCCGGTCCGTTCCAGGAAGTCGCGGTGCACGCTGCCGTAGATGGTGTTGCTGACCACCGCCAGCAGGATCCCCCGTGCCGCCGCGTCGGCCAGCAGCTCCACCATGCCGGGCCGGACCCGCCAGTCCTGGCGTACCTCGCCGAGCCGGTAGGTCAGCGTGGTCGCGTGTGCCAGGACGACCTCGCGGGCGGCCGGAGCCCAGTCGGCGGCGACGAAGTCCGCCCACAGCTGCTCGTGGCGCAGCTCGGTCGGCGCGAACGAGCGCGCCACTCCGTCACCCCAGTACCCGTAGGCGTTCAGCCCGGCGGCCAGGTCGGTCTCGATCTCCGCTACCGCCGGCGGCTGCGCGTCGGTCGCCGCGAGCAGCGTGTGTACCGTCTCGGCCAGTTCCCGTGCCCAGCTTGCGCGGCGGGTGTCCTCGACAATGACGCCACCGAAGTCGAGCAGCAGTGCGCGGGGAGTGGTCGGCATGCCTTCGACGGTAACCCGGTTCAGGTTCCCGGATGGCAGTACTCGCCGACGGCGGTCCCTTGGCGGGTACCCGATCAGGACGCGACCGCGAGGCGCACGGCCAGTGCCACCATCACCGCGCTGGACACCAGCGCCGTGGCGAGCCGGCCGCGGTTTCCGGACAACGCCCTGCCCAGCACCGAGCCTCCGGCGGCCACGAGCAGTTGCCAGCTGGCCGAGGCGGCGAACGCGGCAGCCACGAACAGCGCCCCGTCGCCCAACGACCGGGCCGCACCGGCCCGGGTGCCCAGCACCAGCGCGCTGAAGTACAGCATGGTGGCCGGGTTGAGCAGGGTGAGCCCGAGCAGGCCAGCGTAGGCGCGGCCCGGAGTCGACAGCGCGAGCCGGGACGGCCGCTCGCCGACCGCCTCGCGGTGGGCCCGCCAGGCGACCCAGGCGGTACGCGCGGCCAGCCCGACGAGTACGACGAGAGCGGTCCAGCGCAGCGGCGCGGCGACCGGTCGGATCAGTCCGCTGACGGCGGCTCCCCCGGCAACGGCCACCAGGGCGTAGAGCCCATCGGCGGTCGCCACTCCCAGGCCCGCACCGGCACCGACGGCAAGCGAGGTCCGGGCGGCGAGGCCCATGATGAGTACCCCGATGGCACCCACCGGGATGGCCACGCCATACCCGGCGAGCAGCCCGGAGAGCAGCGCGTCCGTCACGCGGTGAGCCTGCCAAGCGGTGCCCGGCCGGCGCCACCGATTTCCGCACGATGGGGCGGGTCTACCGTCGGTCGGGCGGAGCCGCGGTTCGGGTCAGGCGAACGGGGTCAGACGTTGAAGCCGAGCGCGCGCAACTGCTCGCGGCCGTCGTCAGTGATCTTGTCCGGACCCCACGGCGGAAGCCACACCCAGTTGATCCGGATGTCGCTGACCAGGCCACCGCCCGGACCCGTGCACAGCGCCTGCCGCGCCTGGTCCTCGATGACGTCGGTCAGCGGGCAGGCCGCTGAGGTCAGCGTCATGTCGACGGTCGCGACGTTTTCCTCGTCGACGTGGATGCCGTAGACCAGACCGAGGTCAACCACGTTGATGCCCAGCTCCGGGTCGACGACGTCCTTCAGAGCCTCTTCGATGTCGGCCAGCGCCGTGGTCATCCCTCGCCCCTTACCGTTGCGGCAGTTGTTCCGTCAAAATCCGGCCGCTTGACCACGGCGCCTCCTTCGTCGGCACCGCTGGCGGCCGCGCGTGCGGCCGCGTCCTTGAACGCCATCCACGGTAGCAGCGCGCACTTGACCCTGGCCGGGTACTTTGCGACGCCCGCGAACGCGATCGCGTCCTCCAACAGCTCTTCGTCCGGTTCCGCCTGACCCCGCTCGGACATCAGCGTGACGAACGCCTCGTGGCGCGCCATCGCGTCGTCCAGCGGGCGGCCGTGGACCAGCTCGTAGAGCACGCTGGCCGCCGCCTGGCTGATGGAGCAACCCATGCCGTCGTACGACACGTCTTCCACCACACCGTCGTGCATCCGCACCCGGAGGGTCACCTCGTCGCCGCAGGTCGGGTTCACGTGGTGCGCCTCGGCCTGGTACGGCTCGCGCAGGCCACGCCCGTGCGGGTGCTTGTAGTGGTCCAGGATGATCTCCTGGTACAGCTGGTCCGGAGCCGTCATCACGCGAACACCTTCCGCACCTGGTTCAGGCCCTGCACCAGGGCGTCGATCTCTTGCCTCGTGGTGTAGAGGTAGAACGAGGCCCGGGTCATCGCCGGTACGCCGAAGCGCACACAGGTCGGCCGGGCGCAGTGGTGGCCCACCCGCACCTCGACACCGAGGGAGTCGAGCACCTGACCCACGTCGTGCGGGTGCACACCGGCCAGGTCAAAGGAGATCGTGCCACCACGCCCGACCGGTACCGTCGGCCCGAAGATGCGCAGTCCGTCCACAGTAGACAGAGCGTCCAGGGCGTACCCGGTGATCTCGCGCTCGTGCTCGGCGATGGCCGGCATGCCGATCGCGGTCAGGTAGTCCACGGCAGCGCCCAGCCCGACCGCTTCGGCGATCGGCGGGGTACCCGCCTCGAACCGCGCCGGGGGCGCCATGTAGGTCGTCTTCTCCATGGTGACGGTCTCGATCATCGAACCGCCACCGAGGAACGGCGGCATGTCGGCCAGAATCTCGCCGCGACCCCACAGCACGCCGATGCCGGTCGGCCCGAGCATCTTGTGCCCGGTGAACGCGATGAAGTCCACGCCCAGCGCGGCCACGTCCACCGGCAGGTGCGGTACCGACTGGGAGCAGTCGAGCATGACCAGCGCGCCGACCTCACGCGCCCGCCGGACGATGTCCTCGGTCGGGTTGATCGTGCCCAGCGTGTTGGACATGTGCACGACGCTGACCAGCTTCGTGCGCTCGTTGACCAGATCGTCCAATGTGGACAGGTCGAGCCGGCCCTCGTCGGTGACGCCGAACCAGCGCAGAGTCGCACCGGTGCGCTCGCACAGCAACTGCCACGGGACGATGTTGGAGTGGTGCTCCATCTCGGAGATCACGATCTCGTCGCCCGGACGCAGCCTCGCCCCGTACGAGTGGGCGACCAGGTTGATCGCCTCGGTCGAGTTCTTGGTGAACACGATCTCGTCGGGTGACGTGGCGCCGATGAAGGTCGCGAGCTTGGCCCGAGCGCCCTCGTACGCGGTCGTCGACTCGGTGCCCAGGGTGTGCACCGAGCGAGCCACGTTGGCGTTGTGCCACGTGTAGTGCTCCTCCAGCGCTTCGAGCACCTGGCGCGGCTTCTGGGAAGTGTTCGCGCTGTCCAGGTACGCCACCGGGTACCCGTTGACCTCCCGACCCAGGATCGGGAAGTCCTTGCGAATCTTCTCGATGTCGAAGCCCATGATGACGCTCCCGTTCCGGTCCTAGGCCGCCGCGCTGACGAAGCGCTCGTAGCCCTCGGCTTCCAGCCGCTCGGCGAGTTCCGGACCGCCCTCCTCGACGATCCGCCCGGCGACGAACACGTGCACGTAGTCGGGCTTCACGTACCGCAGGATCCGGGTGTAGTGGGTGATCAGCAGCAGGCCGGTGTCGCCGGTCTCGCGTACCCGGTTGACTCCCTCGCTGACCACCCGCAGCGCGTCGATGTCGAGCCCCGAGTCGGTCTCGTCGAGGATGGCCACCTTCGGCTTGAGCAGTTCGAGCTGGACGATCTCGTGGCGCTTCTTCTCACCACCGGAGAAGCCCTCGTTCACGTTGCGCTGGGCGAAGGCCGCGTCCATGCCGAGCCGATCCATCGACTCCTTGAGCTCCTTGCCCCACGTGCGCAGCTTCGGCGCCTCGCCGTCGATCGCGGTCTTCGCGCTGCGCAGGAAGTTGGCCACCGACACGCCCGGCACCTCGACCGGGTACTGCATGGCCAGGAACAGCCCGGCGCGGGCCCGCTCGTCGACCGTCATCGCCAGCACGTCGTCGCCGTCGAGCAGCACGCTGCCGCCGGTGATCTGGTACTTCGGGTGCCCGGCGATGGAGTACGCCAGGGTGGACTTGCCGGAGCCGTTGGGGCCCATGATGGCGTGCGTCTCGCCCGCCTTCACGGTCAGGTCGACGCCGGCCAGGATCGGCTTCAGCTCGCCCTCCGGCAGCTTCACCGACACCTGCAGGTCACGGATTTCCAGGACACTCACGGGTTGACTCCATTGCTTGGTTCCAACGAGACGAAGACGAAGCCGTCGCGGATCTCGACGGGATAGACGGGCACCGGTTCGGTCGCGGGCAGGCCGGTCGGCGCTCCGGTACGCAGGTCGAAACGCGACCCGTGCAGCCAGCATTCGAGAGTGCAGCCCTCGATCTCGCCCTCGGACAGCGGTACCGCGGCGTGCGTGCACTCGTCGTAGACCGCGTGCACGTCACCGTCGTCGGTGCGGACGAGCGCGACCGGAGTGCCATCAATCTCGGCGCTGATCGCGGTGCCGGGCTTGATGTCCTCCAGAGCGCACACCTGGATCACGCCGACACCTCCGCGAGCCGCGCTTCGATCTGGTTGGAGAGCCGCTCGCGCAGCTCCTCAACCGGGATCTTGTGAAGCAGTTCGGCGAAGAAGCCGCGCACCACCAGCCGGCGCGCCTCGGTCTCCGGGATGCCCCGGGCCATGAGGTAGAACAGCTGCTCGTCGTCGAACCGGCCGGTCGCGCTGGCGTGGCCGGCGCCGATCACCTCACCGGTCTCGATCTCCAGGTTGGGTACCGAGTCGGCGCGCGCGCCGTCGCTGAGCACCAGGTTCCGGTTGACCTCGTACGTGTCCGTACCGGTGGCCTCCGCCCGGATCAGCACGTCGCCGACCCACACCGTGTGCGCCTCGATGCCCTGCAGCGCCCCGCGGTAGTTCACGTTGCTGCGGCAGTCCGGGACCGAGTGGTCGACCAGCAGCCGGTGCTCGAAGTGCTGTCCGTGGCCGGAGTCTTCGGCGCCGGCCGGCTTGCCGTCGGCGAAGTAGAGCCCGTACAGCTCGGCCTCACCGCCCCGGTCGGCGTAGTCGACGCTGGCGTACTGGCGCACCAGGTCGCCGCCGAGCGACACCTGTACGTGCACCAGCTTCGCGTCGCGCCCCAGCCGGAAGCGCAGGTGCTGCGCCTGTACGGCGTCCGGCGCCCAGTCGGCGACGGTGACCAGGGTCAGCCGGGCGCCCTGGCCCACCGACACCTCGACGTTGTCGGCCAGCGTCGTGCTGCCCACGTGCTCCAGGACGAGGGTGACCTCGGCCAGCTCACCGACCTCGACGTAGGTGTGCCCGAAGGAGGCGTTCGACGCGTCCGATCCGACCACCCGTACCGTCGCCGCCTGCGGCGAGACCGTACCGGGCGCCACCGACACCAGCAGGGCCTGTGCGGCCCTGCTCCAGGCCAGTGCGCTGATCCGGTCGAACGGCGTCAGTACGCTGCCCAGCCGCTTGTCACTCTTGTCCACAGTGGACACGGAGACGCCGGTGGGCAGCTCGCCGTACTCGTGCTTGGGCTCGGCGCCGGACGCGCCGCCGTCCCCGTCGGCCAGCCCGCGCAACCGCTTGAGCGGCGTGAACCGCCACTCCTCCTCACGCCCGGTCAGCGCGGGAAAGTCGGCCACGTCGAACGAGCGCAGTGCCTGGGACTTGGTCTTCGGCGGGGCCGCGACAGGTGAAGCGGGCGCAGTCATGTCCTTCGGAGTCTCCATCGTGGTTTCGCGGGAATCGTGTCGGGCGGCGGCCGGTCAGCCGACCGCCCCCTCCATCTGCAGCTCGATCAGGCGGTTGAGCTCCAGCGCGTACTCCATCGGAAGCTCCTTGGCGATCGGCTCGATGAAGCCGCGCACGATCATCGCCATCGCCTCGTCCTCGGTCAGGCCGCGGCTCATCAGGTAGAACAACTGGTCCTCACTGACCTTGGAGACGGTCGCCTCGTGCCCCATCGCCACGTCGTCCTCGCGGATGTCGACGTACGGGTAGGTGTCGGAGCGGGAGACCGTGTCGACCAGCAGCGCGTCGCACTTGACCGTCGAGCGGCTGTGGTGCGAGCCCTCCAGCACCTGGACCAGGCCGCGGTAGCTGGTGCGGCCACCGGCCCGGGCGATCGACTTGCTGACGATCGTCGAGGAGGTGTGCGGCGCGGCGTGGACCATCTTCGCGCCTGCGTCCTGGTGCTGGCCCTCACCGGCCATCGCCACCGACAGCACCTCGCCCTTGGCGTGCTCACCGACCATGAAGACCGCCGGGTACTTCATGGTGACCTTGGAGCCGATGTTGCCGTCGATCCACTCCATCGTGCCGCCCTCGTGGCAGACGGCGCGCTTGGTGACCAGGTTGTAGACGTTGTTCGACCAGTTCTGGATCGTGGTGTACCGGCAGCGGGCGTTCTTCTTCACGATGATCTCGACGACCGCGCTGTGCAGCGAGTCGGACGAGTAGATAGGCGCGGTGCAGCCCTCGACGTAGTGCACGTAGGCGCCCTCGTCGACGATGATCAGCGTCCGCTCGAACTGGCCCATGTTCTCCGTGTTGATCCGGAAGTACGCCTGCAGCGGGATCTCCACGTGCACGCCCTTGGGGACGTAGATGAACGAGCCGCCGGACCAGACCGACGTGTTGAGCGCGGCGAACTTGTTGTCGCCGACCGGGATCACCGTGCCGAAGTACTCCTTGAAGATGTCCTCGTACTCGCGCAGGCCGGTGTCGGTGTCCACGAAGATGACGCCCTGCGCCTCCAGATCCTCCTGGATCTTGTGGTAGACGACCTCGGACTCGTACTGCGCGGCCACGCCGGCGACCAGGCGCTGCTTCTCGGCCTCCGGGATGCCCAGCCGGTCATAGGTGCTCTTGATGTCGTCGGGCAGGTCGTCCCAGCTGGCGGCCTGCTTCTCGGTCGACCGCACGAAGTACTTGATGTTGTCGAAGTCGATGTCGGTGAGGTCGGCACCCCAGGACGGCATCGGCTTGCGCCCGAACAACCGCAGCCCCTTCAGGCGCAGGTCGAGCATCCAGGCCGGCTCGCTCTTCTTCCCCGAGATGTCCCGCACTACCGCCTCGTTCAGGCCACGCTGCGCGGCAGCGCCGGCCACGTCGGAGTCGGCCCAGCCGTAGCCGTACCGGCCAAGGTCGGCCAGCTGCTGCTCCTGGGTGGACAGATCGGTCATGACATCGTCCTCACAGAGTCGATCTTATGAATCACGGCGCGCCGCGGATCCGGGATGTGCGTCGTGCACACTCCGTCACCATGCGCGATCGTTGCTAGTCGCTGCACGTGCGTGCCCACGAGCTGCGATATGACCCGGGTCTCCGCCTCGCACAACTGCGGAAACTCGGCGGCGACATGCGCCACCGGGCAGTGGTGCTGGCACAGCTGCCCGCCGGAGGCGATCGCCGTCGCCGACGCAGCGTAGCCCTCGGCGGTTAACGCGCAGGCGAGAGCCTCCGCCCGCGCCAGCGGATCGTCGCCCGCGTCGGCCATCGCGGCCCGGCACCGGGCCTCCAGCGCGGCCACCCGCTCGGCGGCGAATTCGCCCACCGCCCGGTCGCCACCCTGCGCGGCTATCCAGCGCAGCGCCGCGGCGGCCAGGTCGTCATAGGTGTGCCGGCCCTGGCGCCGCCGGGCGTCGTCGGTGAGCAGGAAGACCTTGGCCGGGCGGCCACGGCCGCGCTGGCGGCTGGCGGCCTGCTCACGGAAGATCACGTCGCCGTCGGCGAGCAGCGCGTCGAGGTGCCGGCGGATGGCCGCCGGGCTCAGCCCGAGCGCGCGCCCCAGGTCGGCCGCGGTGGCCGAGCCCCGCTCCAGCAGGAGCCGGATCACCCGGTCGCGGGTGCGGTGATCCGCGCTGGCCGCCGTGCCGCCCGTGCTGGCAGCGCCGGCGAGGGCGACCGGCTCGGGTCGCTCGGCGTCAGACCCGCCGAGCCCGACCGGTCGCGACGAGGTGTCACGGTCAAGCGGCATCGGACGGTCGCAACCGTCGACGCCGCTGATCTCCACCTCGTTTTTCACAACACCAGTGTGACGTATTTCGGCGGGGGCACGCAAACCGCCCCTCCGGTGATCCACACCACCGGACCGCCCGGCCGCACCGGCCAGATCGCCTGCTTCTACCCTGGACGGCGTGTTCAGGAGCTCGTTAGCCCTGCGGCGGGTGGCGCTGGCGTCGCTCGCCGTCAACATCCTGCTCGTCATCACCGGCGGCGCCGTCCGGCTCACCAGCTCCGGGCTCGGCTGTCCTACCTGGCCCAAATGTACCAATTCGTCCTATGTGACGACGCAGGCAATGGGCTACCACGGGATGATCGAGTTCGGGAACCGGATCCTTGGCGGCGCCGACGGTGTGCTGGCCGCCCTGGCGGTCCTCCTCGTGCTGCTGAGCCGGACCCGGGACCGTCGCCTGATCGGCTGGTCGATCGCCGTGCTGGCGAGCATTCCGGCTCAGGCGGTGATCGGCGGCCTCACCGTGCGGACCGAGCTGAACCCGTGGGTGGTCGCCTGCCACTTCCTGTTCTCCATGCTGATCATCGTGGCCACGTACCGGCTGTGGCTCGCCACCCGGGAGCCGGCCGGACCGGTACGGCACCTGGTCAACGCCCCGATACGCGCGCTCAACTGGCTGCTGCTCGCGGTCACCGCCGTGGTACTGGCCGCCGGCACGGTGGTCACCGGCAGCGGGCCGCACGCCGGGGACGAGCACGTGCACCACCGCACCGGCCTGGATCCGGGCATGGTCGCCCAACTGCACGCCGACCTGGTGATGCTGCTGATCGGGCTGTCCGCGGCCTGGTGCTTCGCGCTCTGGGCGGTCGGGGCGCCCCGGGCCACCATCCGGGCCGGGGCGGCCCTGGTCGGCATCGAGCTGGCCCAGGGCGTGATCGGGTTCGTCCAGTACTTCACGCACCTGCCGTCGCTGCTGGTCGGCCTGCACATGGCCGGCGCCTGCGCGGTCTGGACGGCCGCGCTGGTCACCCAGACGGCCGGCCGGGTACGTGAGCCGCTGCCGGCCGCCAGCGAGGCACCGGTACCCGCGCCCGTGCTCCCGGCCACCGCCGCCACCCGGTAGCCCGGCCGGTTCAGGCCGGCGAGCCGACCAACCGGGCCGCTATCGCGTCGGCGAACCGTTCCGCCGCACCGGCATCGTGCGCGAGAAACAGCGACGGCTCGGTCAGCTCCAGCTCCACCAGCACCGGGGCGCCGTCCGGGCCCGGGATCAGGTCGACCCGCGCGTACAGCAGGTCGCCCGGGGCGGTACCGGTGATCCGGCCGGCGGCCGCCAGTACCCGCTCGGCGACGTCCCGCTCCTCCGGACGCGGTGCCCGCGGGTCGATCTGTTCGGGCCGGTACAGCCCTTCCATGCCCTGGTACGGGCCGTCCAGCATGGGACCCTTGCGGATCGCGTGGCTGAACCGCCCACCGAAGAAGATCAGGGCGGTCTCGCCGTCCCGGTCCACCGCCGACAGGTACGGCTGGATCATGACCGTCTGCCCGGCCTCGCGTAGTCGCGCGACGTGCTCGCCGGCCAGCCGCCGGTGGTCCGGGTCGGTCAGGTCGTACCGGCCGGTCTCATAGCTGCCGGCACTGATCGCCGGCTTGACGACGTACTCACCCCGCGCCGGTACGGACTCCCACGGCTGATCCGGAGCGAGCCAGGTGGTGGTCACCACCGGTACCCCGTTCTCGGCGAGCCCGCCCAGGTACCGCTTGTCGGTGTTGGCGCGCACGATCTCGGCCGGGTTGGCCAGCCGGGCCACGGTTCGCGCCCAGGCCAGGAACTCGTCCCGGCGCCCCGAGTAGTCCCACGGCGAGCGCAGCACGGCCAGGTCGAAGCCGTCCCAGTCGACCGCCTTGTCGTCCCAGATCGCCGGCACCACGGTGATGCCCCGACGCAGCAGCGGCTCGATCGCCAGGCGGTCGTCCGGGTCGAGGTCGGGCAGTTCGGCACAGGTAACGAAGGCGACCCGGGGAGATCCTCCCCGGGTCGCACTGGATATGGATTCGATCACCGGGCGAGAGTACGGCGACCCATGGAACGCCACAGGTCGTTACTCGGCCGCATCTGCTCGATCAGCTCCCGCTCCCATTCGTTCTCCACTTCCACACCGGCCGTCTCACACGCCCTACGGGCCACGTCGGTGCTGTTGGCGAACTGGTCGTCCCAGGTGCCGTCCTCCCCCACGAGGACGATCCGGGCGCCACGCCGGCCGACATACTCGATGACCGCCTTCGCCCCGCCGTGTCCGTCGGCGAACGACTTGATCCCGGCGATGAGATTGCCCGCCGGTGCGATCTGTTCGGTAGTCAGCGTCGTATCGGAACCTTCTGCCATGGCGGCAGCGTAAGCAGATCCCCGGGTTGTCCGCCGTGCGAACAATCACTTCATGTGACCGTCATTACCTGCCGGTAGCGGCCAGTGTGACTGAATTCTGCGCCAATTTTTCCGGCATTTTCGGCTCAATGAGGGCAACAAAATCCGGCATTTCGACAAGGCTTGCGAATTGGCAACAGTATGACAAGAGAACCGGGGCAATTAGCCACCGAATGGGACAGAAAAGGCCGAGGAAACGCTTGACTACTGGATGAGCGCGTCGACCGCCACCGCGACGAAGACCAGGGTCAGGTACGTCGTCGACCAGTGGAACAGGCGCATCGGCTTGACCGGTTCGCCCCGCCGGGCCCGCCCGGCCAGCCGGTGCGCCTCGATGACGAACAGGGCGCCGACCACGGCCGCGGTCACCCCGTACAGCGGGGTCATGCCCAGCGGCCACAGCGCCAGCGACGCCAGCAGGGTCAGCCAGGCGAACACCACCGTCTCGGTGCCGACGCGGCGCATGGAGGCCACCACCGGCAGCATCGGGATCCCCGCACGCCGGTAATCGTCGGCGAACTTGATGGCCAGCGCGTAGAAGTGCGGCATCTGCCAGAAGAACACCACGGCAAACAGCAACCAGGCGCGCAGCGGCAGGGTGTCGGTGACCGCGGCCCAGCCGATGAGCACCGGCAACGCCCCGCAGATCCCGCCCCAGAACGTGTTCTGCGAGGTGCGGCGCTTGAGCCACATCGTGTAGATCAGGTCGTAGTAGACGATCGCGGTCGCGGTCAGCACGGTGGCCAGTACGTTCGTGAACGCGGCCATCAGCGCGATCGAGAGGACCGCGAGGGTGAGCCCGAAGACCAGGGCGGAGCGCGGCGACACCGTGTGCGTCGGCAGCGGCCGGCGCGAGGTGCGCTTCATGACCTGGTCGATGTCGCGGTCGATGTAGCAGTTCAGGGCGTTGGCCGCGCCGGCCGCGAGCGATCCGCCGACCAGGACCACCAGGGTCAACCAGAGCGGGGAGAGCCGGGTGCGGGCCAGGAACATCGCGGGGACCGTCGTGATCAGCAGCAGCTCGACGATGCGCGGCTTGGTCAGCGCCAGGTAGGACCGGACCACGGCCCGCAGACTCGATCGCGGCGCCCGCGCGGTCAGCTCGGCGACGGGGATCGGCGCGGCGGTCAGCGGCACCGAGGCCGAGGGAGTCTCACGCTCCGCGATCGTGGTCATGCCACCTCTTCGTAGCCTCGGTGGGTGGTACTCGGAATCGGTAGACAGAGTACGCGTCCGGCCCATGTGACCTGCAGGCGCCCGGCCGGATTACCCGCTCACCGGTGACTGTCGGCTACCACGTGCTCACGGCGGTTGCGTTTCCGGTCGTCGCCGTCGGTTATCGGCTCGCGGCCGTCGCCGGCTTTCCGTGACCGGCTCTCCGTCGCTGGCTCTCCGTCGCCGGCTTTCCGTGACCGCCCCTCCGGAAAGCCTCGCCTCCGGAAACTCGCCGGGCACCGCCGATCGGGAACCGGCACCGCCGATCGGGAACCAGCACCGCGGATTGGGAACCAGCACCGCCGATCGGGAACCAGCACCGCGGATCGGGAAACGGCACCGCCGGATCGGGAGGCGGGCACGTGCCTGGTTCACCGGGTGTGATCGACGAGACCTCGTGTCGCCGGCCACATCGCCGGCGGGTGTTTACTGATCGGCGACAATGCCTTGAGGTGGCCCACCGGCGGGGAATCCGCGAAGAGGCAACCAATTGGTGGTGAACTTTCCCTTGCCCCCGCGACGACCGCGGCCTGCTGGCTCATCATGGGGCGGCGGGTGCGTGCCCGGCGATCCCCCGGCGGTGCGATCGCGGAGGGGGAGATGACGCGCCGCACGTCTGCGCGGTGGGTAGGGTCGGCACTGACAGCGCTGGACGACACTTTTGGGGGAACGGCCGCCGTGACCGACAGCAAACTCGATTGGTCCGACCTCGACCGCCGCGCGGTCGACACGATCCGGGTCCTCGCGATGGACGCCGTGGAGCAGGCCGGCAACGGCCATCCGGGCACCGCCATGAGCCTGGCCCCCGCCGCCTATCTGCTGTTTCAGAAGATCATGCGGCACGATCCCACCGACCCGCACTGGGCCGGCCGGGACCGGTTCGTGCTGTCCGCCGGTCACAGCAGCCTCACTCTCTACATCGAGCTGTACCTGGCCGGCTACGGGCTGGCGATCGAGGACCTGAAGTCGCTCCGGCAGTGGGGTTCGCTCACCCCGGGTCACCCTGAGCACGGTCACACCGCCGGCGTGGAGACCACCACCGGCCCGCTGGGGCAGGGCCTGGGCAACGCGGTCGGCATGGCGATGGCCGCCCGACGCGAGCGCGGCCTGTTCGACCCGGACGCGGCACCCGGTGAGAGCCCGTTCGACCACTCCGTCTACGTGATCTGCTCGGACGGGGACATCGAAGAGGGCATCAGCCACGAGGTGAGCAGCCTCGCCGCGCACCAGCGGCTGGGCAACCTGACCGTCATCTACGACGACAACTCGATCTCCATCGAGGACGACACCAACGTCGCCAAGTCGGAGGATGTCGCCGCCCGGTACGCCGCCTACGGCTTCCACGTCCAGCACGTCGACTTCCACTCCGGCGACAGCTACCACGAGGACATCCCGGCGCTCTACAACGCCCTCCTCGCGGCGAAGGCGGAGACCGGCCGCCCGTCCTTCATCAACCTGCGCACCATCATCGCCTGGCCCGCGCCCAACAAGCAGAACACCGGCAAGGCCCACGGTTCCGCGCTGGGAGCCGACGAGGTCGCCGCGACCAAGAAGGTGCTGGGCTTCGACCCGGGCAAGTCGTTCCAGGTCGACGAGGACGTGCTGGCGCACACCCGTGAGGCGGTCGCCCGCGGGGCGCAGTGGCGCACCGAGTGGCAGTCGCGGTACGACACCTGGGCGCAGGCCAACCCCGATGGCCGCGCGCTGTTCGACCGGATGGCCACCCGTTCCCTGCCGGCCGGCTGGACCGACGCGCTGCCGGAGTTCCCCGCCAGCGAGAAGGGTTTGGCCACCCGCAAGGCGTCCAACGAGGTCCTCAACGCGTTGGCACCGGTGCTGCCCGAGCTGTGGGGCGGCTCGGCCGACCTCGCGGAGAGCAACAACACCACCATGGAGGGCGAGCCCTCGTTCCTCCCTCCGGAGCACGCGACCAAGGCGTTCCCCGGCGGCTGGTACGGACGCACGCTGCACTTCGGCATCCGCGAGCACGGCATGGGCTCGATCCTCAACGGCATCGCGCTGCACGGCGGCACCCGCCCGTACGGCGGCACCTTCCTGGTCTTCAGCGACTACATGCGCCCCTCGGTCCGGCTCGCCGCGCTGATGAAGCTGCCGGTCACCTACGTCTGGACGCACGACTCGATCGGCCTGGGCGAGGACGGCCCCACCCACCAGCCGATCGAGCACTTGGCCGCGCTGCGCGCCATCCCGGGCCTGGACGTGGTGCGTCCGGCAGACGCCAACGAGACCGCCTGGGCCTGGCGGATGGCGCTGGAGCACACCGACCGGCCCACCGCGCTCGCCCTGACCCGGCAGAACCTGCCGACGCTGGATCGCACCGCGCTGGCCGGGGCGGACGGGGTCGCACACGGCGGTTACATCCTCGCCGACGCGGGTAATGGCCAGCCAGAGGTGATCCTCATCGCCACCGGTTCGGAGGTCTCGCTGGCGCTCGCCGCACGGGAGCGGCTGCAGGAGGCCGGTACGCAGACCCGGGTGGTCTCCATGCCCTGCCGGGAGTGGTTCGACGCCCAGGATTCGGCGTACCGCGAGCAGGTCCTGCCGACCGGAGTCAAGGCGCGGGTCAGCGTCGAGGCCGGAATCGCGATGCCGTGGCGGGATCTGGTGGGCGATTGCGGCGAGTGCGTGTCCATCGAGCACTACGGCGCCAGCGCGCCCTACCAGGTGCTGTTCGAACAGTTCGGATTCACCGCCGACCGGGTCGTGGCCGCCGCGCGCGCCGCGCTGTCCAAGGTCGGTTCGCTCAAGGGTTCCACCACCGGTAACTGAGGGACACGGGTAACTGAGGGAGAAGTACGATGACCGACCGGCTGGCCGAGCTCTCCGCCGCGGGTGTGGCGGTGTGGCTTGACGACATTTCCCGGCAGCGGCTGAGCAGCGGTGGTCTGGACGCCCTGCGTCGCCAGCAGCACGTGGTGGGGGTGACGAGTAACCCGACGATCTTCGCCAAGGCTCTGTCCGAGGCCGCCGACTACGCCCAGCAGGTCAAGGACCTGGCGCTGCGCGGGGTCTCGGTCGAAGAGGCCACCCGCATGATCACCACGCGGGACGTGCGGTGGGCGTGCGACGTGATGCGCCCGGCGTACGACGCCTCGCACGGCGTGGACGGGCGGGTCTCGATCGAGGTCGACCCGCGGCTGGCGAACGACACCGCCAAGACCGTGGCCGAGGCGAAGCAGCTGTGGTGGCTGATCGACCGGCCCAACCTGTACATCAAGATCCCGGCGACCGAGGCCGGGCTGCCGGCGATCACCGCGACGCTGGCCGAGGGGATCAGCGTGAACGTGACGCTGATCTTCGCGCTGGAGCGCTACGACCAGGTGATGGACGCCTTCCTCGCCGGCTTGGAGCAGGCCAAGGCCAACGGCCACGACCTGTCCAAGATGGGCTCGGTGGCGAGCTTCTTCGTGTCCCGGGTGGACACCGAGGTGGACAAGCGGCTCGACAAGATCGGTACGGCCGAGGCACAGGCGCTGCACGGCAAGGCCGCGATCGCCAACGCCCAGCTGGCCTACCAGCACTACGAGAAGGTGTTCTCCGGCGAGCGCTGGCAGGCACTGGCCAACGCCGGCGCGCAGCCGCAGCGGCCGCTCTGGGCCTCGACGTCCACGAAGAACCCGGAGTACCGCGACGTCATGTACGTCGAGCAACTGATCGCCCCCGGCGTGGTCAACACCATGCCCGAGGCGACCATCCACGCGTTCGCCGACCATGGCGAGACCCCCGGTGACACCGTGACCGGCTCGTACGAGCAGGCCCAGAAGGTGCTCAACGACCTGGCCGCGATCGGGGTCGAGTACAAGGACGTGGTCGACACGCTGGAGCGCGACGGCGTCGAGAAGTTCGCGCAGAGCTGGACCGAGCTGCTCGACTCGGTGACCAACCAGCTCAAGAGCACCAACGGTGGCGCTGCCCGCCCGGAGGACGCACGGTGAGCGACCAGAACGGCGGCGCCGCGTTCCTCGACGGCGCGGAGATGGCGGCGAGCATCGTCGTGCACGGTGCCGGGACGGTACCGGGGGCGGCCGAGGTTCGCGCGGCGCTGGTCGAGGCCGGCGTACCGGGCCTGCTGGTGGCGAAGGACCCCACGCTGTGGGGCCCCGCCGCCGAGTCCGAGGCGAAGATCCGGCTGGGTTGGGTGGACACCTTCCGGCGCAGCCGGGATCTGCTGCCCGAGCTGGCCGAGCTGCGCGAGGAACTGGCCGACCTGACCCACGTGGTACTGGCCGGCATGGGCGGCTCGTCGCTGGCGCCCGAGGTGATCGCCCGTACCCTGGGCCGCTCGTTGACCGTGCTGGACACCACGGATCCGGGCCAGGTCCGGGCGGCGATCTCCGACCGGCTGGCCGAGACCGTGCTCGTCGTGTCCAGCAAGTCCGGCGGGACGGTCGAGACGGACAGCCACCGGCGCGCGTACTGGCAGGCGTTCAAGGACTCCGGGTTGACCGACGCCGAGATCGGCCGGCACTTCGTGGTGGTCACCGACCCCGGCTCTCCGCTGGAGGCGGTAGCCACCGAGATGGGCGCGGCGCTGCTGCTGGCCGACCCCGACGTCGGCGGGCGGTACTCGGCGCTGACCGCGTTCGGGCTGGTGCCCACGGCGCTGGCCGGAGTCGACGTGGCCGAGCTGCTCGACCAGGCCGAGGCGCTGTTCGCCTCGCTCGGCCAGGACGAGAACAACCCCGCGCTGGCCCTGGGCGTCGCGCTCGGCGGTGCGGCGGTCAACGACGGGCGGGACAAGGTCACCCTGATCGACGACGGTACCGGCATCAACGGCCTGGGCGACTGGGCGGAGCAGCTGATCGCCGAGTCGACCGGCAAGGAGGGCAAGGGGATCCTGCCGGTGGTCGTCGAGTCGCCGGACGCCCCGGGAGCGACCGGCGAGGACGTGCTGACCGCGTGCGTGGGCGGAGCGCTGGCACCCGGCGTGGTACCGGGGGGCGGGGTCGCGCCGCACGTGGCGGTCAACGGCCCGCTGGGCGCGCAGTTCCTCACCTGGGAGTACGCGACCGCGATCGCCGGACGGATCCTCGGCATCGACCCGTTCGACCAGCCGAACGTCACCGAGTCCAAGGACAACACCAAGCACATCCTGTCCGGCGGCCTGCCGGACGAGGGCCCGTCGGTGACCGACGGCGCGATCGAGATCTTCGGCGACATGGCGACCACGGTCACCGAGGCTCTGCGCGACCTGGTCAACGGCATCGACAACGGCGGGTACCTGGCGATCATGGCGTACCTGGACCGGCACGCCGACTCCGACACCGCCGGGCTCCGGACGCTGCTGGCCCGGGCCGGTCAGGAGCGGCCGGTCACGTTCGGCTGGGGCCCCCGGTTCCTGCACTCGACCGGCCAGTACCACAAGGGCGGTCCGCAGGTCGGCTCGTTCCTGCAGATCACCGGCGCGGTCAGCGAAGACCTCCCGGTGCCGGGCCAGGAGTACACGTTCGGCAAACTCCAGGCCGCGCAGGCCGCGGGCGACCGCAAGGCGCTGGCCGACCGGGGTCGCCCCGTGCTGCACCTGCACCTGACCGATCGCGCGGCGGGCATCGCCCAGTTGCTGGCCGCCGCGAAAGACCTGAGATGAGAGAGCGAAGTCTGCCCACCATGAGTGCACACCGTTGGCGCGAGGAGCGGTCGTGACTAACAATCCCCTGCGGGATCCGCAGGACCGACGGCTGCCGAGGATCCCGGAGCCGTGTGCCCTGGTGATCTTCGGGGTCACCGGGGACCTGGCCCGCAAGAAGCTGATCCCCGCCGTCTACGACCTGGCCAACCGAGGCATGCTGCCCTCGGGCTTCGTCGTTCTCGGGTTTGCCCGCCGGGACTGGGGTGACGGCGACTTCGAGGCGCTGGCTCGCAAGGCCGCCCAGGACCACGCGCGTACCCCGTGGCGCGAGGAAGTCTGGGCGAGGCTGGCCGGCAACATCAAGTTCGTCCAGGGCTCGTTCGACGACGACGCCGCCTTCGACAATCTCGCGCAGACTCTCGACGAGCTGCGCGACAGTCACGGCATCCACGGCAATGCCGCGTTCTACCTGTCCATTCCGCCGACCGCGTTCCCCACCGTGCTCAAGCAGATGGGGCGCACCCGGATGGCCGACAACGAGGCATCCGGCGGCTGGCGGCGGGTCGTGGTGGAGAAGCCGTTCGGCACCGACCTGCAGTCCGCCAAGCAGCTCAACGAGCTGGTGGATGAGGTGTACACCGCGCAGGACGTGTTCCGCATCGACCACTACCTCGGCAAGGAGACGGTTCAGAACATCCTCGCGCTGCGGTTCGCCAACGCGCTGTTCGAACCGACCTGGAACTCCAAGTACGTGGACTCGGTGCAGATCACCATGGCCGAGGACGTCGGTATCGGCAGCCGGGCGGCGTTCTACGACGCCACCGGTACCGCCCGCGACGTGCTGCAGAACCACCTGATGCAGCTACTGGCCATGGTGGCTATGGAGGAGCCGACGAGCTTCGACGCGGCCGAGATCCGCACCGAGAAGCTCAAGGTGCTGCGCGCCATCTCGCTGCCCAAGGACATCAACGCCGACACGGTACGCGGCCAGTACCTGTCCGGGTGGGTGGCCGGTGAGCGGGCGGTCGGCTACCGCGACGAGGAGGACGTGCCGCAGGATTCGGCCACGGAGACGTACGTGGCGGTCAAGCTGGGCATCCAGAACCGTCGCTGGGCCGGGGTGCCGTTCTACATCCGGGCCGGCAAGCGGCTGCCCCGCCGGGTCACCGAGATCGCGGTGCTCTTCAAGCAGGCACCGCACCTGCCGTTCGACGCCGCCGACGTGGAGATGCTCGGCAACAACCAGCTGGTGATCCGGGTACAGCCGGACGAGGGCGTGACGCTCAAGTTCGGCTCGAAGGTACCGGGTACCGCGATGGAGGTCCGCGACATCACCATGGACTTCCAGTACGGCGAGGCGTTCACCGACTCCTCCCCCGAGGCGTACGAACGGCTCATCCTCGACGTCCTGATCGGTGACCGCACCCTGTTCCCGGACGCCGCCGAAGTGGAGGCGAGCTGGCGGGTCGTCGACCCGCTGGAGGCGGCGTGGGCCGGCACGAAGCCGGAGACCTACCGGGCCGGTGAGTGGGGTCCGAGGATGGCAGATGACCTACTGGCGCGAGACGGCCGGCAATGGCGGCGCGCGTAAGCGGACGGCGGCGGGCGACCATCGGGTGCGAAACACCCGTGGTGCACGCCGCCGTCGAGCGGAGCGCGGCGGCATGAGGGGGCCGGCGGTGACGACTCGCGTCGGCGAAACCGCGGGGGCAGCGAAGTGGAGAGCAGCGTGATCGGTCTGTGGGACACCACCGGCAATGAGGTGGTCAAGGCGCTGGCCGCGGAGCGGCGAAGCGCCGGAGGGGTGACCAGCGGGCTTGCCCTGACGCTGGTCGCCGTCGTGGACGAGAAACGGGTACGGGAGGCCGAAGCGGCATCGACGATCGCCGCCGCGGCGCACCCGTGCCGCCTGCTGATCGTGGTACGCAGCGACGTCACCCGCGACGTCAACCGGCTGGACGCCGAGATCGTGGTCGGCGGCCGGCTGGGCCCCTGCGAGGCGGTCGTCATGCGCATGTACGGCCGGCTGGCGCTGCACGCCGAGTCCGTCGTGATGCCGCTGCTGGCCCCGGACGTACCGGTGGTCACCTGGTGGCACGGCGAGCCGCCGGAGCGCATCGCGCACGACTTCCTCGGTGTGGTCGGCGACCGGCGGGTCACCGACACCGCTCAGGCCGTCGACCCGGTGGCCGCGCTGCGCCAGCGGGCCGTCGACTACGCCCCCGGCGACACCGATCTCGCGTGGACCCGGATCACCCCCTGGCGCACGCTCGTGGCCAGCGCGTTCGACACCGTGGACGCTCGGGTGATCGGAGCTACCGTGGTGGCCCCGTCGCACGACCCGACCGCCGCGCTGATGCGTGGCTGGCTGGCCGCCCGGCTGGGCATCAAGCCGGAACTGGAGCCGACCGACCAGTTCCCCCGGATGCGGGCCGTCGAGCTGCGCTGCGCCAACGGCGACACGCTGCGGCTGACCCGGGAGGACGGGACGGCGGTCTTCAGCCGTACCGGCCAGGTCGACCGCCAGCTGCCGCTGGTCCGCCGCCCGCTGGGCGACGAGCTGGCCGAGGAGCTGCGCCGGCTGGACGCCGACCAGGTCTACTCCGAGGCGCTCTCCGCCCTGTCCGGCATCCCGGATCTGGACCGGCGCAGCCCGACCCGGCAGCACATCTGGCGCGACCCGGCCACCGCCGGCCGGCCCGCTCCGACCTCACCCGAGCCCGCCGGGGCGGCTTCGTGAGCGAGGTCAGCGTCATCGTTCACGCCGACCCTGAACTGCTCGCTCCCGCCGTCGCCGCCCGGCTGGTCATCCGCCTCATCGACGCGCAGGCGACCCGTGGGGTCGCCTCCGTCGTGCTCACCGGTGGGCGCATCGCGGCCGCGGTGTACCGCGCGGTGGGTACCAGTCCGGGACGCGACGCGGTGGACTGGTCGCGGGTCGACGTCTGGTGGGGCGACGAGCGGTTCCTGCCCTCCGGCCACCCGGAACGCAACGAGACGCAGGCGCGGGCCGCCCTGCTCGACTCGGTACCGCTGGACCCGGCGCGAATCCACCCCATGCCGGCCTCGGACGGGCCGGACGGCGACGATCCGGAGGCCGCGGCGGCCCGGTACGCGCAGCTGCTGCACGAGGCCGCCCGGCCGGGCAGCGAGGCGCTGCCGCACTTCGACGTGCTGCTGCTCGGCATCGGCGAGGAGGGGCACGTGGCGTCGGTGTTCCCGGAGAGCCCGGCGGCCTACGAGACCCGGTCGGTGACGGCGGTGCGCGGTTGTCCGAAGCCACCTCCGACGCGGATCAGCCTGAGCTTCTCGGCGATCAACACGGCCGAAGAGGTGTGGCTCGTCGCCGCGGGGGCGGACAAGGCCGCCGCGGTCGGGATGGCGCTGTCGGGTGCCGGGCCGATCCAGCTTCCGGCCGCCGGGGTGCACGGCGTCGACCGAACGCTCTGGCTGCTCGACGGGGCGGCGGCCGCCTCGGTACCGCCTCGGATGCGCAGTCTGCGTTAGGACCTGTTGGCTCGTGGGATGGGGAGCCGGGCCGTTTTACTCCTCGCCGCGACGCTGACGCAGGTTGCGCAGTGCCTCGGCGAGGATCGCGGCGCCCTCGGCCTCGGTACGGCGTTCCTTCACGTAGGCGAGGTGGCTCTTGTACGGCTCGGCGCGGGGAGCGCCCGGCGGGTGCAGTTGGTCCTGACCGGCGGGCTGCCCGCACCGAGGACACTCCCACGTGGTCGGCGCGGGTACGTCGGCGGCGAACAGAGGCGCCACCCGGTGCCCGTTGGCGCACCAGTAGGTCACGACCCGACTCGGTACCGGTTCGCAGCGTTCGTCGGCGCGGATCGGTCCAGACCCGACCCTGATACCCCGAATGGCGTTGCCACTTGCCACGGCTGTTGGCTCCCGTCGTCATCTAGGTGCAACGGTCTGCCGGATCAACCAACCCGGCAGATCAACATGGCCGATATCCGCGCGACCCGAGCCCTCCGGGTCGCTTGCCGTGCCCGAGTGTAGGACGAAAAGTGGCGATCAGGAACCGTTCATCGCGATTCGGAGCCAAAGCCCAAGCCCGACGATGCAGGCGAACCACACGACGCCGACAAGGATCGTGTAGCGGTCGAGGTTCCTCTCAGCGACCGAGGAACCGGCCAGGCTGGAGGAGACGCCACCGCCGAACATGCTGGACAGGCCACCGCCCTTGCCACGGTGCAGCAGAATCAGCATCGTGAGCAGCGCGCTGGTGATCACGAGAATGGCAATCAGCGTGTAAGCGAACCACGTCATGGCGGCGCTCAGTCCTCTCGAGGCGGCTGCCGACCCTCGGCAACTCACCAACAATAGCGGGCTCCGGCACGCGGCCGGAGCCCCACCATCGACTTCCTACTTGTCCTTGTATCGCACTATACGGACGAATTCCTCGGCATCCAGGCTGGCTCCACCGATCAGCGCGCCGTCGATGTCCGGGCCCGCCATGATCTCGACGATGTTGCTCGACTTCACCGAGCCGCCGTACAGCAGCCGGACGCGCTCCGCGGTCGGACCCGGGAACGTCTCGGCGATCCGCTGACGGATCGCGCCGATGACCTCCTGAGCGTCCTCGGGCGTGGCCGTCTTGCCGGTGCCGATCGCCCACACCGGCTCGTACGCGATCACGATCTTCTCGACCTGCTCGGCGGTCAGCCCGACCAGAGCGGCGTCGAGCTGGTTCACGCAGTACGTGACGTGCCCAGCGGCCTCCCGGACGTCCAGGCCCTCGCCGACGCACAGGATCGGAGCGATGCCGTGTGCCAGCGCCGCCTTCACCTTCTCCGCGACGAGAACGTCGTCCTCGTGGTGGTACGCCCGGCGCTCCGAGTGCCCGACCACCACGTACTGGCAGCCGAGCTTGGCGAGCATCGGGCCGGACACATCGCCGGTGTAGGCCCCGCTCGGGAACGGCGACAGATCCTGTGCGCCGTACCCGAGCAGCAACTTGTCCCCGTCGATCAGCGTCTGCACGCTGCGCAGGTCGACGAACGGCGGCAGCACGACGACCTCGACGTCGTTGAGCTGCTTCTCCGGCAGGCTGAACGCCAGCTTCTGGGTCAACGCGATGGCCTCAAGGTGGTTGAGGTTCATCTTCCAGTTGCCGGCCATCATCGGCCGCCGGGCCTCTTTGTTCGCCATCGCTCACGCCTCCGCAGCGTCAGAGGTCGGCCGCTTGACCGCGGTGGCTCCTTCGTCGGCGCCGCTGGCGGCCTGCAATGCGGCGACGCCGGGGAGGGTCTTGCCCTCCAGGAATTCCAACGAGGCACCGCCACCGGTCGAGATGTGGCTGAAGCCGTCCTCGGGCAGGCCCAGCGCCCGTACCGCGGCGGCCGAGTCGCCGCCACCGACCACGGTGAACCCGTCCACCTTGGTGATCGCCTCAGCCACCCCACGGGTACCCGCGGCGAACGGCGCCATCTCGAACACACCCATCGGACCGTTCCAGAACACGGTACGGGCGCGGGAGATCGCCTCGGCGAACACGGTCACGCTGGCCGGCCCGATGTCCAGGCCCAGCCACCCGTCCGGGATCGCGTTGTCCTCGACTGTGCGGACCTCGGCGTCGGCCGCGAACCGGTCGGCCACCACGATGTCGGTCGGCAGCTTGATCTTCCCGGCGAACCGCTCCAACAGGTCGCGGCAGGTCTGGACCATGTCGTCCTCGAGCAGCGACTTGCCCACCTCGTAGCCGAGCGCCTTGAGGAATGTGAAGCACATGCCGCCGCCGATGAGCAGCTCGTCGACGCGGGGCGCGAGCGCCTCGATGACGGCGAGCTTGTCGGAGACCTTGCTGCCGCCCAGCACCACGACATACGGGCGCTGCGTGTCGCCGGTCAGCTGGCTGAGCACCTCCAGCTCCCGCAGCACCAGGCCGCCCGCGTAGTGCGGAAGGAGCTTCGGCACGTCGTACACGCTGGCGTGCTTGCGGTGTACGGCGCCGAACGCGTCGTCCACGTACACCTCGCCGAACGCGGCCAGTTCGCCGGCGAACGCGGCCCGCTCGACCTCGTCCTTGCTGGTCTCCCCCGGGTTGAACCGCAGGTTCTCCAGCAGCGCGATCCGGCCGTCGGCCAGACCCTCGACGGTGGCCTTGGCCGACTCCCCCACCGTGTCGGTGGCGAAGGCGACCTCGCCGCCGATCAGCTCGCTCAGCCGCACGGCGATCGGAGCCAGGCTGTACTTGGGGTCCGGCGCGCCCTTCGGCCGCCCGAGGTGGGACATGACGGTGACCCGGGCGCCCGCGCCGATCAGCGCGCTCAGCGTCGGCAGCACCGCGCGGATGCGGCCGTCGTCAGTGATCGTCTGACCGTCGAGGGGGACGTTCAGGTCGGCGCGGACCAGTACCCGCCGACCCGAAACGCCCTCGCTCAATAGCTGGTCGAGCGTCTTCACAGGCTCGAACCCACCAGCGTGACCAGGTCGACCAGGCGGTTGGAGTAGCCCCACTCGTTGTCGTACCAACCGACGACCTTGACCTGGTTGCCGATCACCTTGGTCAGCCCGGAGTCGAAGATGCAGGAGGCCGGGTCGGTGACGATGTCGGCCGACACGATCGGGTCGTCGGTGTAGGTCAGGATGCCCTTGAGCGGACCGTCGGCCGCCGCCTTCATCGCCGCGTTGACCTCGTCGACGCTGGTCTCGCGGCCAGCCGTGAAGGTCAGGTCGGTCGCCGAGCCGGTCGGCACCGGAACCCGCAGCGCGTACCCGTCGAGCTTGCCCTTGAGCTCCGGCAGCACCAGGCCGATCGCCTTGGCCGCACCGGTCGAGGTCGGCACGATGTTCAGCGCGGCGGCGCGGGCCCGGCGCAGGTCCTTGTGCGGCCCGTCCTGCAGGTTCTGGTCCTGCGTGTACGCGTGGATCGTGGTCATCAGACCGCGCTCGATGCCGAACGTCTCGTGCAGGACCTTCGCCATCGGGCCCAGGCAGTTCGTGGTGCACGACGCGTTCGAGATGACCGTGTGCTTCGCCGGGTCGTAGGTGCCCTCGTTGACACCCATGACGACGGTGACATCCTCGTTCTTGGCCGGAGCCGAGATGATCACCTTCTTGGCGCCGTTGCCGACGTGCACCTTGGCCTTCTCGGCGTCGGTGAACAGACCGGTCGACTCGACCACGACGTCCGCACCCAGGTCGCCCCACGGCAGCTTGGCCGGGTCGCGCTCGGCGAGCGCCTTGAACGTCTTGCCGCCGACGGAGATCTCGTCAGCGCTGGCCTTCACCTCGTGGCCGAGCCGGCCCAGGATGCTGTCGTACTTCAACAGGTGCGCGAGCGTCGCGTTGTCGGTGAGGTCGTTGACGCCCACCAGCTCGATGTCGGCGCCCCGCTGAAGGGCTGCCCGGTAGAAGTTACGGCCGATTCGGCCGAAGCCGTTGATGCCAACCCGGATGGTCACAGGACACATCTCCTTGCCGCAGTTGTGATGGTGGGTTCGCCTTGCGCGCAGGCCGGCAACACCTGCCGACCCTGCTCTCGGTACGGCGCGTCGGCCTCGTCGCCGAACACCGACGACCATACCGAATTGCCGGGGCGAATCCCCATCTGGGGAGCGCTGCCCGGGCGGGACGGCCGCCCGGGGCGACCTCTGTCCGACGTCCGGCGAAGCTGGTGGAGCGGGTCCGCCGGACGTACCAGCAGGCAAGCGGACAAGACCGGCCTTTCGCCCAGGGCAACTGGCGTCCGAAGGCCCCACGGCCGGCTGCCGGCCGGCTCGACCGGCGGGCGGGCCCGCGGGGCCCGAGCC
>NZ_BONZ01000065.1 GCF_016862975.1 Rugosimonospora africana | reverse complement strand
CCCGAGCCGAGCCGGGCAACCAAAGCCGGGGGCCGGAGGCGGATCGGAACCAGAAGCGGAGCCGGGGCCCGAGCCGGGCCGGAACCAGAGCCAGAGCCGGGGCCGGATCAGCTGGCCAGCATCTCCGGGGTGACTGCGGCCTCGGTGTCCGGCACGCCCAGGTCCCTGGCCCGCTTGTCGGCCAGGGCCAGCAGCCGCCGGATCCGTCCGGCGATCGCGTCCTTGGTCAGCGGCGGATCCGCGAGCGCCCCCAACTCCTCCAGCGATGCCTGGCGGTGCTCCAACCGCAGCTGGCCGGCGCTGGTCAGGTGGTTGGGTGCGTCGTCGGCCAGGATCTCCAGCGCCCGGGTGACCCGGGCCGCCGCGGCGACCGCCGCACGGGCGGAACGGCGCAGGTTGGCGTCGTCGAAGTTGGCCAGCCGGTTTGCCGTCGCCCGTACCTCGCGCCGCACTCGGCGCTCCTCCCAGGCCAGCACGCTGGCGTGCGCGCCCATGCGGGTGAGCATCTGGGCGATCGCGTCGCCGTCCTTGACCACCACCCGGTCGACCCCGCGCACCTCGCGGGGCTTCGCCGCGATGGCGAGACGGCGGGCCGCGCCGACCAGGGCCAGCGCCGACTCCGGGCCGGGACAGGTGATCTCCAGGGCGCAGGAGCGGCCGGGTTCGGTCAGCGATCCGTGCGCCATGAACGCACCACGCCATGCCGCCGCCGCACAACAGACGCTGGCCGACACGACGTGCGGGGGCAGGCCCCGCACCGGACGGCCGCGCACGTCCAGCAGCCCGGTCTGGCGGGCCAGCGCCTCGCCGTCCTTGACCACCCGGACGATGTAGTGGCTGCCCTTGCGCAGCCCGCCCGAGGCCAGCACGTGAATCTCGCTCGGGTACCCGTAGACCTCGGCGATCTCCCGGCGCAGCCGGCGGGCGACCGCCCCGGTGTCCAGCTCCGCCTCGACCACCACCCGGCCGGAGACGATGTGCAACCCACCCGCGAACCGAAGCAGGGCGGCCATCTCAGCCCGCCGGCAGCACGGCTTGGGTACGTCCACCCGGCTGAGTTCGTCTTTGACCGCAGCCGTCATTGCCATCGTCTGGTCACCTCACGCCCACCCCACATGTTCATCTTGCGGTGCCCAACACCGGTGACAGGGCCACCGCGAGCGCGGACGGATCATGTCTCGGGCATCCGGAGTCAACCGCTACCGGAGCCAGGACAAGGCGCGCACCCAGCGATTCTGCCGCACGATGCACCGGTTCGGGGTCACCTACGGCTTTCCCATCCGCAAGAACTACATCTGCGGTCAGGCCCGGCAGGTAACGGGTCAACGCGTGCAGATGGTCGGGCACCGGCAGGCTTGCGGTCTCCTTCTCCGCGGCGAGGTTGAGCGTGACGAGCCGGCGGGCCGGGCTGGCCAGGATCGCGGCGGCCAACTCGGGTACGAGCAGGTGCGGGATCACCGACGTGTACCAGGATCCCGGGCCGAAGATCAGCCAGTCCGCCGCCGCCACCGCGCGTACCGCCTCGGTACAGGCCGGCGGCGACTCGGGCAGGATCCTGACCACCTCGACGTGACCCGGAGTAATCGCCACTTCGTGCTGTCCACGTACCGTCCCCACCTCACCGGTCGCGTCCCGCACATCGGCTTCGATCTCCACCGGCACCCGCGACATGGGCAGTACGCGACCGGCCGCGCGCAGCATCGCCCCGGCGTGATCGAGCGCGGCGACGGCGTCGCCGTACATCTCCATCAGCCCGCACAGCACCAGATTCCCGACCGCGTGCCCGGCCAGCGGGTCGACGCCGTCGAACCGGTACTGGAACAGCTCCGCGGTCTGGAAGGACAGCGGATCGGAACCGGCCAGGGCGGCCAGGGCTTGGCGCAGGTCGCCCGGCGGCAGCACGCCCCGGTCGGCGCGGAGCCGCCCACTGGAGCCACCGTCGTCACCGACCGTGACCACGGCGGTGATGTCCAGGTCGGATACCTGACGCAGTGCACGTAGTGAGACGGACAGGCCATGCCCGCCGCCGAACGCCACCACTCTCATCGGCGTCCACCTCCCGGCGCCGGGCGCCTGTCCGGTGTCGCGGTATTGGTTGTCGGGATGTGCGGTGTAGCGGCTGAACTCATTCGCGACCTAGATCCCGGTGCTGTGCGTTCGCCACCACTCGCAGTTCACGCAGCCGGCGCGCCAACTCCTCGGCGATCGCCACGCTGCGGTGCTTGCCCCCGGTACAGCCGACCGCGACGGCCAGGTACCGCTTGCCTTCCCGCTCGAAGCCCGGAGCGGTCGCGTTGATCAACCGCGCGTACGTCTCGACGAACGTGACCGCACCACGCTGACCCAGCACGTACCGGCTGACGTCCGGCTCCTGCCCGGTATGGTCGCGCAGTTCCGGAACCCAGTACGGGTTGGGCAGGAACCGGGCGTCGAGCACGAAGTCGGCGTCGGGGGGCAGACCGTACTTGAACCCGAAGGACAGCACGGTGACCCGCAGCCGCCGGGCGTCCTCGCCGCCGAACAGCTCCTCCACCCGGCTGCGCAGTTGGTTCACATTCAGGTGGCTGGTGTCGATGAGCACGTCCGCCGCCTCGCGTGCCTCTCGCAGCAGCTCCCGCTCGGCGGCGATGCCTTCCGCCAGCCGGCCGTCACCCTGCAGCGGATGCGAGCGCCGGACGTTTTCGAAGCGCCGGATCAGCACCTCGTCGTCGGCGTCCACGAACACCACTCGCGGGGTGTAGCCCCGCTCCTTGAGTGCCTGGACCGCGCCACCGAGGTCGGTGGAGAAGGCCCGGCTGCGTACGTCGAGGACCATCGCGGTGTGCCGCGCGGTGCCGCCGGCCCGGTGGGCGAGCTCGGCCATGTCGAGCATCAGCGCCTGCGGCAGGTTGTCGACCACGTAGTAGCCGACGTTTTCCAGAGCGCGGGCCACGGTGCTGCGGCCCCCGCCGGAGACGCCGGTGACAATCACCAGGTCGGTGTCGGAGCGCGGCTGCTCCTCCTCGATCACGCTTCCCCCCTCGCGCGGCGCGCCGAGCACGGGTCAGTCGTGACGGCGTTGGCGCTCCAAATCCTAAGTGATCTGCTCATCTGGACGCCGAAGCCCCTGCTCGGCACCCCCCGAGCCGCCTGCCGGCAGGGCATCGACGATCTCGGCTCCGGCGCTCGGGGCGTCGACGATCTCCTCCTCGGCACCGGATCCGGCCGGGTCGGCCACGGCGTCCCCACCGGCCGGCGCATCCTCCGGGCCTTCGCCGACCCGGCCCCCATCGACGGCTGCGTCGGCCGCGGCCTGGGGCGGCGGTCCATCGCCGCTGAGGGCGGCCACGATCGCGGCCGCGGTGCGCGGGCCGATGCCGGACACGCTGGCGATCTCCTCCGGGCTCGCCGCGGCCAGCCGCTTCAACGAGCCGAACCGGGTGAGCAGCGCCTTGCGCCGGGTGGCGCCCAGACCCGGGATCGAGTCGAGCCGCGAGGCGGTCATGCGCTTGGACCGCCGCTCGCGGTGGAAGGTGATCGCGAAGCGGTGCGCCTCATCCCGGACCCGCTGCAGGAGATAGAGACCCTCGGAGGTACGCGGCAGGATCACCGGGAAGTCCTCACCGGGCAGCCACACCTCCTCCAGTCGCTTGGCCAGACCACAGAGCGTGATGTCGGTGATGCCGAACTCGGCCAGCACCTCGGCGGCCGCGTTGACCTGCGGCGCCCCGCCGTCGACCACGAGCAGTTGGGGTGGGTAGGCGAACTTGCGCGGCCGGCCCGTCTCCGGGTCGATCCCCGGGCGGTCCGGGTCGCCGTCGCCGTCGCCCGTCGTCACGGTCTCTACGTACCGCGCGAACCGGCGACGCAGGACCTCGGACATCGCGGACAGGTCGTCATTCGCGCCGCGCACGATAAAGCGCCGGTATTCGCTCTTGCGGGCCAGCCCGTCCTCGAAGACGACCATGCTGGCGACCACGTCGGTCCCCTGGATCTGGGACACGTCGTAGCACTCGACGCGCAACGGCGCCTGATCCATGCCCAGCGCCTCGGCGACCTCTTCCAGCGCCTTGCTGCGGGACGTGAGATCGCTGGCCCGGCGCAGCTTGTGCTGGGTCAGTGCCTGGGAGGCGTTGCGCGCCACCGTCTCCATCAGCGTCCGCTTGTCGCCGCGCTGCGGAACGCGGATCTGCACCCGGCTGCCCCGGTGCTCGGACAGCCACTCGGTCAGCGCGTCCGTGTCGACCGGCAGCGCCGGCACCAGAAGCTCGCGGGGAACGTCCGCCTCGCCGGTCTCGTCGCCGTAGACCTGGCTGCAGAAGTGGTGCACCAGGTCGCCGGTGTCCAACTCCTCGGTCTTCTCGACCACCCAGCCGCGCTGCCCGCGAACCCGCCCGCCGCGCACGTGGAAGACCTGCACCGCGGCCTCCAGCGGATCTTCCGCGAACGCCACCACATCGGCGTCGGTGCCGTCGCCGAGCACGACCGCCTGCTTCTCCATCGCACGCCGCAGGGCGGTCAGGTCGTCGCGCAGCCGGGCCGCCTTCTCGAACTCCAGCGCGTCGGACGCCGCCTGCATCTCCCGCTGGAGCCGGCGCTCCATGACGTCGGTGCGCCCGGCCATGAAGTCACAGAACTCGTCGACGATCTGCCGGTGCTCCTCGGCGTCGACCCGGCCGACGCACGGCGCCGAACACTTGCCGATGTATCCGAGCAGGCACGGTCGGCCAATCTGCCCGGACCGCTTGAACACCCCGGCGGAGCAGGTGCGTGCCGGGAACACCCGCAGCAACAGGTCGAGTGTCTCCCGGATGGCCCAGGCGTGCGAATATGGCCCGAAGTAGCGCACGCCCTTGCGCTTGGCGCCGCGCATCACCTGGAGGCGCGGGAACTCCTCGTTGAGAGTCACGGCCAGGAACGGGTATGACTTGTCGTCCCGGTATTTGACGTTGAACCGGGGATCGAACTCCTTGATCCAGGTGTATTCCTGCTGGAGCGCCTCGACCTCGGTGCTCACCACGATCCAGTCGACCCGGGCCGCCGTGGTGACCATTTGCTGGGTGCGGGGATGCAGCGTCCAGGGATCGGCGAAGTAGGAGTTGAGCCGACTGCGCAGGCTCTTGGCCTTGCCGACATAGATCACCCGACCGGTCGGGTCGTAGAACCGGTAAACCCCCGGCGCGTCTGGGATGGTCCCGGGAGCAGGGCGATAGGTGGTCGGATCGGGCACGCAGCAAGCCTAGTCGGCGGGTCTGACGGTACCGCCCGAAGCATGGCGTGGCCTGCCGCATTGGGGGGATCGCGCCTGGTCCGGGTCGCCGCACGGGTCGAGACGGGCCGAGCCGGACCGGCCCGGAAGGACCGGCGCGCGGGGCGGACCGTCGGAGTTCCGGTCCGACCCGCGCGGGATCGACCGGGTGATCAGCTGATGGTCAGGGTGTCGCCGTTCACAGTGACCGTCTTGCCTGCCAGCGGCCTCGGGGCCGGGCCGGTCTTCACCGAGCCGTCGGTGATCGAGTACTGGCTGCCATGACACGGGCAGTCGATCGTCCCGTTCTGCACCCTGTTGACCTGGCAGCCCTGGTGGGTGCAGGTAGCGCTGAACGCCTTGAAGGTGCCGGCCGTCGGCTGGGTGACGACCACATTCTGCTCGGCGAAGACGGCCCCGCCGCCGGCTGGGACGTCGGCGATCTTGATGGGCGCGGCCGATCCGCCGCCACCCGAGGTGTCGCCACCGTCGGGCGATCCGCTGTCCCCGCCCGACGAGTCGGTGCCGTTGGAGTTGTCTGCCGGGGCCGAACCATTCGTTGAACCGCCGGAGCTTCCGCACGCGGCCAGCGCGGCGACGACGCCGGCGGCGCCGATGCCGGCCAGTACGACCTTCCGGCGCGGAAGATCCGTAGTCTCCCTGTTATCCATTGCTTCTCCTGCTGACGCGCCAACGTTCTGCCGTTGACTGACACGTCAGTTTGCCCCAGTCGGTTCAGCTAGATGGCGAAGTAGGCGGTCTTCATGAGGCGAAGATCACGATCGCCGGGCCGCGGCCTTCCGCTGGGTGGCTGCCTTGGACGTGGCCTGTCCGCCCTTGGCTTGGGCAGTCTTCGCGGCAGCACCCCTGGCGGTGCCGGCCGTGCCGTCGGCAGCGCCATTGCCCGCCGCGCCGTTCGCGGACCTGGTCCGGGCCGTCGTGGTCTTGGCTGCCGTGGTCTTCGCCGCCGCCGTCTTGGCCGGCGTGGTCTTGGCCGCCGCCGTCTTCGCCTGCGCGGTCTTGGCTGGCGTCGTCTTGGCCGGCGCGGTCTTGGCCGCCGCGGGACGGGTGGGCTCGGCCTTGGCCGGCGGGCTCTTCACGGCCGTGGCACGGGCCGGCGCGGTCTTCGGGGCGATCTTGGCCGAGCCGCCGTTGGCCCGCCGCGCCCGCTCCAGCGCCTCGTCGGACCCGCGCGCCTTGCCGGACAGGCCCAGCACGTGGCGCAGGTACTGGCCGGTATGGCTCTCCGGCGTGTCGGCCAACTCCTCCGGGCTGCCGACGGCGACCACCGTGCCGCCCTTGTAGCCACCCTCCGGACCCATGTCGATCAACCAGTCGGCAGTCTTGATCACGTCGAGGTTGTGCTCGATCACGATCACCGTGTTGCCCTTGTCGACCAGGCCCTCCAGCACCATGAGCAGCTTACGGATGTCCTCGAAGTGCAGGCCGGTGGTCGGTTCGTCCAGCACGTAGACCGTGCGCCCGGTCGAGCGCTTCTGCAGCTCGCTGGCCAGCTTGACCCGCTGTGCCTCACCACCGGACAGAGTCGGCGCCGGCTGTCCCAGCCGCACATACCCGAGGCCGACGTCGACCAGCGTCTTGAGGTGCCGGTGGATCGCCGGGATCGCCTCGAAGAAGCCGCTGGCCTCCTCGATCGGCATGTCCAGCACCTCGGAGATCGTCCGGCCCTTGTAGTGCACCTCCAGGGTCTCCCGGTTGTACCGGGCCCCCTTGCACTCGTCGCACGGCACGTACACGTCGGGCAGGAAGTTCATCTCGATCTTCTTGGTGCCGTCGCCCGCGCACTCCTCACACCGGCCGCCCTTGACGTTGAACGAGAACCGTCCCGGCCCGTACCCGCGTACCTTCGCCTCGGTCGTCTCCGCGAACAGCCGGCGGATGTGGTCGAACACGCCGGTGTAGGTCGCCGGGTTGGAGCGCGGCGTGCGCCCGATCGGCGACTGGTCGACACCGACCACCTTGTCGACGTGGTGCATGCCGGTGATCCGGGTGTGCCGGCCCGGTACGAGCTTGGCGCCGTTGATCTGGTTGGCCAGCACCGCGTACAGGATGTCGTTGACCAGGGTCGACTTGCCCGACCCGGAGACGCCGGTGACCGCGATCAGCTGCCCGAGCGGGAACGTCACGGTCAGGTTGTGCAGGTTGTGCTCGCGGGCGCCGTGCACCACCAGCTGCCGGTCCGGGGTCTGCGGGCGTCGCACCTCCGGGGTCGTTATGAACCGGCGGCCGGACAGGTAGGCGCCGGTGACCGAGCGCTCGTTGGTCAGCAACTCGTCCAGCGTGCCGGCGTGCACGATGTGGCCACCATGCTCGCCGGCGCCCGGCCCGATGTCGACCACCCAGTCCGCGGTGCGGATGGTGTCCTCGTCGTGCTCGACCACGATCAGCGTGTTGCCCAGGTTCTTCAGCCGGACCAGCGTCTCGATCAACCGGTGGTTGTCGCGCTGGTGCAGGCCGATGGACGGTTCGTCCAGGACGTACAGGACGCCGACCAGCCCGGAGCCGATCTGGGTGGCCAGCCGGATGCGCTGTGCCTCGCCGCCGGACAGTGTGCCGGCCGCGCGGTCCAGCGACAGGTAGTCGAGACCCACGTCGAGCATGAAGTGCAGCCGGGCGTTGATCTCCTTGAGGACCCGCTCGGCGATCAGCTTCTGCCGGTCGGTCAGCTCCAGGCTCTCGAGGATCTCCGCGCACTCACCGATCGACAGCGCGCAGACCTCAGCGATGTTGCGCCCGTCGATGGTGACCGCCAGGATCTCCGGCTTGAGCCGGGTGCCGCCGCAGGTCGGGCACGGCACGTCGCGCATGTAGCCCTCGTACTTGTCGCGCGACCACTCCGACTCGGTATCCGCGTGCCGGCGCTCGATCCACTGCATCACGCCCTCGAAGCCGGTGTAGTACGAGCGCTCCCGGCCGTACTTGTTGCGGTACCGGACGTGGATCTGGTCCTCGGCGCCGTACAGGATCGTCTTCTGGGCACGGTTGGACAGCGCCCGCCACGGCGTGTCGAGGCTGAAGCCCTCCTCCTTACCCAGCGCCTCCAGCAGTCGCAGGAAGTAGTCCAGCGTGTGCCCGCCGGACCAGGGCTGGATGGCGCCCTCGCGCAGCGACCGCTCCGGATCCGGAATGATCAGCTCCGGGTCGACCTCCTTCTTGGTGCCCAGACCCGTGCAGTCCGGACAGGCGCCGTAGGGCGCGTTGAAGGAGAATGCCCGCGGCTCCAGGTCCTCGATCGCCAGCGGATGGTCGTTGGGGCAGGCCAGGTGCTCCGAGTAGCGGCGCTCCCGGTGCGGATCGTCTTCGGGCAGGTCGACGAAGTCGAGCACGACGATCCCGCCGGCCAGCGCGAGCGCGGACTCGATCGAATCGGTGAGCCGCTGCTTGGAACTGGCCTTGACGGTCAGCCGGTCGACCACCACCTCGATGGTGTGCTTTTCCTGCTTCTTGAGCTTCGGCGGCTCGGTCAGCGGGTGGACCACGCCGTCGATGCGGGCCCGCGCGTATCCCTTGGACTGCAGCTCGCCGAACAGCTCGAGGTATTCCCCCTTGCGACCGCGTACGACCGGGGCGAGCACCTGGAACCGGGTGCCCTCCTCCATGATCAGCACTCGGTCGACGATCTGCTGGGGGGTCTGCCGGGAGATCAGCTCACCGCAGATCGGGCAGTGCGGCTGGCCGACCCTCGCGAACAGCAGTCGCAGGTAGTCGTAGACCTCGGTGATCGTGCCCACAGTCGACCGCGGGTTGCGCGAGGTCGACTTCTGGTCGATCGAGACCGCCGGGGACAGGCCCTCGATGAAGTCCACGTCGGGCTTGTCCATCTGGCCGAGGAACTGCCGCGCGTATGACGAGAGCGACTCGACGTACCTGCGCTGGCCCTCGGCGAAGATCGTGTCGAAGGCGAGGCTGGATTTACCGGAGCCGGACAGGCCGGTGAACACGATCATCGCGTCGCGGGGAAGGTCGAGGTTCACGTCGCGCAGGTTGTGTTCCCGCGCACCACGGATGATCAGTCGGTCGGCCACGGCCCGCCCACTCCAGTGAATTGTCCGGTTATGTCATGGCACGAGGATGCCGCCGTCACCATAGCTGCGCCGTATGACAATTTCCGTCGACCCACGACAGCAGGAACCAACACCCCCCGTACCGGCTTCTATTCCGGTACCCAGACCGCTGCTCGCGCGACGACTGACCGTCGGCCCACGGGTCGGATCGGCTCGCGCCCGTTCGCGGATCACCGCGCCCGGCTTCGCCCTCGCTCGAACAGCTGTTCGGCGACGAACATACCACGCCTCACCCGCGCAGGTGCCCGACCCGGCGGGTCACACGCCGCTCCTGGTCGCGCCGCTTCCACAGGGCTCTGGCCTCGGTCGCCAGCCGGAGATCGCGCCGTCGCGCCTCCCGGTCCAGCTCCCGGTGCAGCCGCCGCCAGCTGTCCAATCGACGCGCGGAAAGCTCTCCCGTGGCCAACGCCTCGCGCACCGCGCAGTCCGGCTCCCGGTCGTGACCGCAGTCGGCGAACCGACAGCCGGCGGCGAGCCGGTCGATCTCCGAGAACACCTGGTCGAGCCCGGTCTCGGACGACTGGTCCGGGTCGGCGAACATGCCTACCGCCCGCACTCCCGGAGTGTCCAGGATCGCGCCGCCGCCGGGCAGCGGGATCAGCGCCCGGTACGTCGTCGTGTGTCGCCCGCGCCCGTCCGCCCGGCGGATCTCCCGGGTGGCCATCACGGAAGCCCCGGCGAGCGCATTGACCATGGTCGACTTGCCGGAACCGGACGGTCCGAGCAGGCCGAGGGTACGGCCGGCGGTCACCAGCGGGCGCAGCCTGTCCAGTCCGGTACCGCGCCGAGCGCTCACCGTGACGACATCCACCCCGCCGGTCAGCCCGGCGATCTGGCGCGCGACCGGGCCCGGACGGGTCACCAGATCGGCCTTGGTGAGTATCACCAGCGGCTCCGCGCCGGAGGCGATGGCGAGGGCCAGCAGCCGCTCGATCTGGGCCAGGTCCGGTGCCGGCGCCATCGGCTCGACGACCGCGGCCACGTCGAGGTTCGCGGCCAGCACCTGGCCCTTCGACTCACGGCCGGCGGTGGCGCGCAGAATCCGGGTACGCCGCGGCAGCACCGCCTCGATCGTGGTGCGCTGGTCCGGCCAGGTCCGCACCACCACCCAGTCACCGGCACACGGCAACGCCGAGGAATCCCGGCCACACCGGGCGAGCAGGCCGCCACCGAGGCTGGCCCGATCGGTGCCCGCGGCACTGAAGACGGTGCACACCCCACGGTCCACCCGGGCAACCCGGGCCGGCCGCTGCTGTGGAAGAGCGGACCCGCGGACCACGTCGGCGTACGCGTACGCGAAATCGGCGTCCCAGCCGAGGGACGCGAGGTCGAACGTCATGAGTTCCTACTCTGCGTAGAACGAAACTGAGGTGGGCAGCGCGCGACATCGGGGCATGGATCCCACCTCCTCTCGCTGGCCTCGCGACCACCCTGGTCGCCAGAGGATCGCCGGCTCTACCCCGCCGTGTCCGGCGGGCATCGGCAATGACGGTACGGCGGTCACTGGCGCAAGGGAAAGGCATTAACGGTACGGTCGATGGCGTGACCGCCGATCCGCTCGCACTCGTCGCCGACATCGACCGGGCGACCCAGCGGGTGATCGCCACGGCCGGCGACCTCGGCGATCCGGCGACGCCGTCGCTGCTGCCCGGCTGGTCCCGCGGTCACCTGCTGACCCACCTCGCGCGCAACGCCGACGGCATGGTCAACCTGCTCACCTGGGCGCGCACCGGCGTCGTCACGCCGATGTACCCCAGCCCCGAGGCCCGGGAGGCGGACATCGAGGCGGGTGCGGGCCGGCCGCTGGCGGAACTCGTCGCGGACCTGCGCGACAGCTCCGGCCGGTTCGCCGACGCCGCCTCGTCCCTGCCTGCCGAGGCGTGGTCGGTGGAGCTGGAGCAGCGCAGCGGTCGCGCGCCGGCCGCGCTGGTGCCCTGGCGACGGCTGCGTGAGGTCGAGGTCCACCACGTCGACCTGGGCGCCGGATACACGCCGGCCGACTGGCCGGAGGTGTTCGCGCACCGCCTGCTGCATGAGGTCGCCGGCGGGCTCGACGGAGTGTCGTGCACGCTCCGCCCGGCGTCGCTCGGGCATCCACTCGCCGTCGGCACCGGTGGCGACCCGACCGTCAGCGGCCCGGCATACGCACTGGCCGCCTGGCTCGCCGGCCGCTCCACCGGCGACGGACTCACGGTGGACCCGCTCGGGCCACTGCCCACAATTCCGGATTGGATCTGAAGACCATGCCGTACACCGGCGAAGTTTCACCGGGCTCCGCACCGCAGGTACGGGAGCTTGCCGACCTGGTCATCACCAAGGTCTCCGTCGGTCCGATGGACAACAACGCGTACCTGCTGCGCTGCGCGAAGACCGGCGACCAGGCGCTGATCGACGCGGCAAACGAGCCGGAGCGCCTGGTCTCGCTGATCGGCCAGTCCGGACTGTCCACTGTGGTCACCACGCACCAGCACGCCGACCACTGGCAGGCGCTGTCCGAGGTGGTGACGGCGACGAAGGCACGCTCGGTGGCACACCGCCTGGATGCCGGTGAGCTTCCGGTGCGGTCGGAGACGGTCGAGGAGGGCGCGGTGATCCCGGTCGGCGAGTGCGGGCTGGAGGTCATCCACCTGGTGGGTCACACGCCGGGCTCGATCGCGTTGCTGTACCGCGACCCGGCCGGGACTCCGCACCTGTTCACCGGGGACTCGCTGTTCCCGGGCGGGGTGGGCAACACGCAGGGCGACGCGCAGCGGTTCGCCGCGCTGATCGACGACGTGGAGCACAAGCTTTTCGACCGGCTGCCGGACGAGACCTGGGTATACCCGGGGCACGGCAAGGACACCACGCTGGGCGCCGAGCGCCCGTCGGTGCCGGAGTGGCGCTCACGGGGCTGGTAGCACCAGCTTCGGCGCTTCGCGGAGAAGTTCGGAGACCTCGCCGATGAGAACGTCATCCGGCAGGCATGGCTGAGCTACGCCGAGCGTCTGTTGATGCCTTTCAGCACGGATTACTCATAGCGCCGCACCGGCGTCAGGCCGTGAGCGGCGCGTGAGCCGATCGGCGCGCGCCGATCGGCTCCGGCAGCCTGATGAACGCCACCAGGTGCGCCGTCGGCGAGGGCAGAGCCCCGACCTGCGGGCCATCCGCGGCGACAGCCGGCGGCGTACCGCCCGGGACCGCGTAGATCCGCCCGCAGGAGCGAGTGGACCCGGCACCACACCGGCCGGCATCGCGCCACTAACGGGAGGACCAATCCATTCGGTACGAGTCGACGAAACCGTGACCGCACACCCGAGTACGCCGGTCGAACGGCGAACCGGAACGTGTCGAGTTGCGGATAGCTGCTCGGGCCGATCTACCGATGACCGGCCGCGACGGGTGGGCGAATATCAACGAGACCTGCCTCGTGCTCGACGGGCGAGCGCGCGACAGGCGTGAACGCGACGGGCGAGCGCGCGATCAGACGACGAACGGGAGCCACCTGTCCATGAGCGAACTGGCCGTGATCACGCCGAGCTTCCGGGGCGACGCGGAGATCTTCTCCGACCTGCACCGTTCGGTTCTCGAATTCACCCCGGTCGACACCGTGCACCACGTGTTCGTACCCAAGAAAGACAAGCCCCTGTTCGCGCGGTACGAGGGTCCACGCTGCCGGGTCTGGACCAGCGCCGAGCTGCTGCCCTCCCGCTACCTGCGCATCGGCCGGGGCGACTCCTACGTCAACGTACGGCGGCCGTGGCCACCGGTACGCGGATGGATCAGCCAGCAGGCCATCAAGATTGCCGCGGCGGCACAGCTCGACGCCGACGTGGTCGTCGTGGCCGACTCCGACATCGTGCTCGTCCGCCCGGTGGGGGTCGAGCGGTTCACCGCCGCTGGGCAGCGGCTGATCTACCGCGAGGACAACGGCGTCAACGCCGGCATGGAACGCCACCTCATCTGGCACCGGGTTGCCCGGGAGCTGTTCGGGCTGCCGCCGGCGCCCCCGCCTCCGCTCCCCGACTACGTGTCGTCGTTCAACTTCTGGGAGCCGGCGGTGGTACGGGCGATGCGGCAGCGCATCCAGGACACGACCGGGCGGGACTGGCTCGACGCGTTCACCGCGCAGTTGCACATCTCGGAGTTCATGCTGTACGGGATCTTCGTCGACGAGGTCCTCGACGCGGGCGGGTCGCGGCGGGAGGCGGATACCACCGTCTGTCACAACACCTGGCAGACCACGCCCATGGACCACGACGAAGCCATCGCCTTCGTCGACCGCCTCAGCCCCGCCGCGGTCGCGATGATGATCTCGGCCAAGTCGCACACGCCGATCGATGTCCGCCGGGCCGCCATCGAGCGCTGCGCGGCGATCGTCAAGTCGGGCTGAGGCTGCCGGACGCGGGCGCTTTCGGCCAATGACCGCCCCGTTGTCGCGCCCAATCGGCACTGATGTCAACATTTACATTTATCTCCCTCCTTACATATGCTCAGCGCGTCGTGATCCCTTCGACACAGAGGGAGACTCTCATGCGCTACCGACGCATGGCCGGAATCGGACTCGCGGCCATCGCCGCGCTCTCCACCCTGGCACTACCCGGCTCGCCCGTGGCCGCCGCGCCGGCCGCATCGCGCCACGCCTCACCGGTGTGCGCGACGCCGGCCGCCGGCTACGCCGCCTGCTTCGCCGAAGTCCTCACGGAGGTCGCGCCATCGGGTACGGCCAGGATGGCCGCCGCCGCACCGACCGGGTACGGCCCGGCGGACCTGCGCGGGGCCTACCACCTGACCACGTCAGGCAGCGCCACCCAGACGATCGCGATCGTCGACGCGCAGGACGATCCGACCGCCGAGGCTGACCTCAACGCCTACCGCGGCTACTACGGGCTACCCGCCTGCACCAGCGCCAGCGGTTGCTTCCGGAAGGTCAACCAGACCGGCGGGACCAGCTACCCGGCCGTCGACGCGAGCTGGGCACTGGAGATCTCGCTCGACATCGAGATGGCCTCGGCCATCTGCCCCGGCTGCCACATCCTGCTGGTGGAGGCGACCAGCGCCTCGCTGACCAACCTCGCCACCGCCGTCGACGAGGCCGCCGCGCTGGGCGCGAAGACCATCAGCAACAGCTACGGCGGCAGCGAGCTGCTGAGCTGGCTGTTCGGGGTCAGCTCGCACTACAGCCACCCGGGCGTCGCCATCACCGCCAGCACCGGCGACAACGGGTACGGGGTCTCCTTCCCGGCCAGCGCGCCGGCCGTGACCGCGGTCGGCGGTACCACCCTGAACTGGAACGGCACGACCCGGACCGAGACCGCGTGGAACGGTGCCGGCAGCGGCTGCTCCTCGTTCTTCGCCCAGCCGTCCGGCCAGGCCGGTGCCGGTACCGGATGCAGCCGCCACGCCGTCGGCGACGTGTCCGCGGTCGCCGACCCGGCCACCGGTGTCGCCGTCTACGACACCACCGCGTACAACGGCCAGTCGGGCTGGTTCCGGGTGGGCGGCACGAGCGTGTCCTCCCCCATCATCGCGTCCGTCATCGCTCTGGCCGGCAACGCGGCCAGCTACACCAACAGCTACCCGTACAGCCACACCGGATCGCTCAACGACGTGACCACCGGCAGCAACGGCACCTGCTCCACCTCGCAGTGGTGCAACGCCCGTGCCGGCTGGGACGGCCCGACCGGTCTGGGTACCCCGAACGGAACCGGCGCTTTCTGAGCGCCGCAGGGCGGATCGGGCCGGACGACGGCCCGATCCGTCAGCACGTCAGCCGAAGGTGAACGAGTAGGCACTGATGCCCGGGGACAGCGTCAGCTTGAGGATTCCGCGTTCCTGACGCGTCCGGGCCAGCACGGTGTAGATGTCCGGCGCTCCGGAGACCTGGTACGTCGTGGTTTTCCCGTCGACGGTGGCGGTGACCGTTCCGGTACCGCCCACGTCGAGGTAGATGTCGTCGGCCAGGTAGTTGAGCGTGATGCCCGCGTTCGACTTCGCAGTGATGGACTCGCCGGTGACCGTCCAGGTACCGGACAGGGCGAACTCGTTCTCGGGTACCGAGGGCGGATAGGCGAACGTCCGCGTTCCCGCGACCAGTGGCGCGTCGCCGGCGTACGTCTGCGCCCGATCCGCGCCGAGATACGTCTCCGCCGTCTGGGCGGAGGTCGGCGTGGTGTCCGCGACGCTGGTCGGCGACGGCAGCGTGGCGCTCGGGTCCGCCGCCGTCAGCAGCTGACGGATCAGCGTCTCCGTACCGTCGTAGTCACCCTCACCGATGGACACGTTGCGCACCCGGCCGGTCGCGTCGATGAGGTAGTCCGCCGGCCACGAGTCGTTGTCGTAGTTGTTCCAGGTCGCGTAGTCGTTGTCCAACGCGACCGGGTACGTGATGCCGAGCCGCTTGGCTCCGGCCGCCACATTGCTGGGTACGTGCTCGAACGCGTACTCCGGGGTGTGCACACCGATCACCTCGAAGCCGTCCGCCCGATACGTCGAGTACCACGCGGTGACGTGGGTGATGGCGCGCTGGCAGTTGATACAGGAGTAGGCCCAGAAGTCGACCAGGACCACCTTGCCGCGCAGCGAGCTCAGGCTGATCGGCGCGTTCCCCGGGGTGTTCAGCCACTGGGCGATGCCCGAGATCGCGGGCGCTTGACCGCAGTCCTCCAGGACCGTCGTGCCGGTGTTCTGCGCGCAGTTGGCCAGGATCTTCGAGCCAGCGTCCGCGCCGAGCGCCTTCGCCAGCCCGCCTCCGGCGGCGTGCGCCGCCGTGTTCAGGCCCGTGGTGTAGTCCGGGATGGCACGCTGCATGGCATCGGTCACGTTGAAGGTCAGGGCGACAGCGAGCGCGAGCACCACGCCACCGGCGGCGATCCGGATACCACGCTGGCGGCGCCGGAAGGCTCGCAGGCGCTCCGCGAGCCTGCGCCCGGCCAGGGCGAAGAACAGCAACGGTACGGCGTTGCCGACGGCGTAGGCCAGGGTCAGCACGACCGTTCCGCCGCCGATCTTCCCGGTCGCGCCGGCCACGGCGATGGCCGCGAGGACCGGCCCGGCACACGGGACGTAGACCGCGCCGAGGGCAAGCCCGAGCACGAACCCGCTACGCTCCCCGTCCACGCCGCGTTGCGGGATCCACGAGAACGGCACCTCCAGCACGGCCTGAACCCGGGGAACCATCATCCCGATGCCGAGTACGACCAGAATCACCAGGCCGATCCAGCGGATGATGTCCTGCGGCAACGGCAACGCGCGCAGCGCCAGCGACCCGAGGAGCGTGAAGGCGCTGAAGCTCAGCGTGAGGCCGGCGACCACGAGGTAGGGTCGGCGGCTGTCCCGCCTTTCCCGCTCACGCCGCCGTGCCTTGTTCTGCCTGCCGGGCCGCGCGGCCTGCGCGCCTCCGGACAGGAAAATCACCGGAAGTACCGGAAGGATGCACGGCGAGATACCGGTGATCAGCCCGCCCACCAGCCCGATGAGTAAGAGTGTGGTCACCGGACCGCCCGCCACCGGCGCGTGTTGTGCGATCCGCGGACCGGCCAGGGTCGGCCGACGGTCCTGGCGGAGAACATGAGCCCATCATGCGCACCCGGTCCTGGCGGCGGCCACGAGACCGGGAACCCAAGTCATTACAGGCCCATTACGCGGGAGACGAGCCCGCGTCCTCTCTTGCCGGCGCGCTGGAAGTCTCAGTCACCGACGAGCTTGGCGCGATGCGCTTCCGGACATTGCCGGATCAGCAGCGACCGGAGCCCGTCCGGTGTGACATCCATCCGGCGTACCGGGATCGCACACCACCGGTGGCCACGTCCGCTGTCAAAGGCCCGCTGCCGCCCCGGCAGCGGTTCGGCCAGCACGACGAAGCGCGCGCGCCGGTCTTGCCCGGTCACGGCCACCGACCGCACCCGCTCCCACGGCAACCGCATCCGGTCGTCGAGGGCGAACCCCTCGAGCCCGACGGCCACGAAGCCCGTGCCGTTTCCGGACTTCACGAGAGCGATGCCGAAGCGGGCGAACAGGTAGCACGGACCAGCGAGCACCACGAACATCACCAGCGGCCACACGAACCCTCCCGAGCCGACGATCCCACGGATCGTGAGCCCGGCCAGGAGAAGCGGGACGGCCACGTTCACCACCACGGCCAGCCCTCCGAACAGGTACGCCATCGCCGAGAACCACGGCACGCGGCCCACCCGGATGCGTACCCGGTCGGAGTCCACGTTCGGGGAAACGTTGTCCGGCGACCCCGGGCTACTCACCGGCACTCCCGGGCGCTCCCGGCGTGAACGCGCCACCCCGGTACTCGGTACCGGCCTGCACGACGCAGAACGGATTGCCCCACGGGTCGCTCGCGTAGAAGGAACGCTCTCCCCACGGCTGCACCCGGATCTCGCCATCCAACGGATCGGGCGTGGCGGACGCCGCCGCCGCGCGCAGCTGGACGTCTTCCAGCGGCTCGGTCGTGGACAGGTAGATGTGCCCGGTATTCGGCCCCGTCCACTCGGGGTCGCCGTCGGCGATCGGATCCCAGCACGCGAGCAGCGTGCCGCCGCAGTCGAAGTAGTGCCGCCCGCTGGAGACTCGCTCGCCGGACTGGCCGAGTAGGGCACCGTAGAACTGTGCGGCGAGGTTGATGTCCCGGACCGGTACGATCATGCGATACAGGCGCATGGACGCATGGTAGGGGGATCGCCGCCATCCCGCAGCCTGGGGCGCAGGGTCCCGAGACGGTACGGCGGCGCACCGGGCGCCGCCGTACCAGAATCCGTCGCTCAGGTGCTGATCTTTCCGGTACCGGCGCCGGCCGTCACGATGGACTTGACCGAGGCGGCCGAATCGACACTGTACGAGTACGGGATGCTCGCCACCGAACCACCGGTGAGGATCGGTCCCGAGTTCACCTCGTAGTTGTTCCGGGCCACGATGCTCCCCGCCGACGAGTCCCCCTCGCCGAGGTGCGTCGGGTCGCTGATGTTCTCGAAGTAGTTGCTCTCCACCAGGACACCGGCGTTCTCCGTGCTGGCTACCCCGTAGCTGTACTCGAACGAGGTGGTCTGCACGTAGTAGTTGTTGAACACGTGTACCGGGTTGCCGAAGCGGACCCGCGGGTTGCGCTCGGCGCAGTTGCTGAATTCGTTGTGGTGGTACGTGACCCGCAGGTGCCCGGTGTCCTCGGACGCGTTGCTGTCACTGTGTCCGACGAGCGAGCACTTGATGTGGTCGTGCAGGATGTTCCACGACACGGTGATGTAGTCGGCGCCGTGCGTGATGTCCAGCAGGCCGTCGTAGTAGTCCTCGTCGTGGCTCGTGTCGCTGGACAGGTCGTTGTGGTCCAACCACAGGTTGGTCGAACTGTCGATGTGGATCGCGTCGCCGTTGCCGTTGCTGGCGAGCACCTTGGAGATCCTCAGGTTGCGCACGATCACGTTGTGGACGCCGCGCATGTTCAGGCCGCATCCGGTCAGCCCTGAGCCGGAACCCACGCCGAGGATGGTCTTGTTCGACTGCACGCGGACATCATCGGAGCAGCTGAAGTTGCCGCTGACCCGGATGGTCTCCGTCGTGGTGGAATTGGCCTGCGTCGTCAGGTCCGCCAGGCTCGACACGGTCACCGTGCTGCCGCCCGCGCCGCCGTTCGTACCGCCGTTCATGGTGGCCCAACCGACCAGGCCGGCACTGTTCGTCGGCGGAGGCGAGGTGGGCGGCGGCGAGGTGGGCGGGCGCGTGGTGGGCGGCGGGCTCGTGGGCGGCCGGGTCGTGGGCGGCGCGCTGGTCGGCGGCGGGTTGGTACCACTGTCGGTGACCGACACGTTGTCGAAGCGTCCGCTCGCGTACCCGGTGAACAGGCCGATCTGCCCAGCGGCGATGGCGGTGTTGCTCGCGCTGCCGACGAGGGTGCCGTTGATGTAACCGCTGATCGTGCTGCCGTTGGTGTCGATGCGCAGGGTGTACCAGGTGTTGGTGGACACCGTCTGAGAGCGCGACGCGAGGACCGCGACCGAGCTGCCGTCCATCGACTGCAGCTGGACCTGGTTCGAGCCGGTCAGCGCGAGCCGGTACATCTTGGTCGCGCTGCTGACCCGGGCCGCCAGCGCGACCACGCCACCGCTACCGAACGAGGTGGCCTTGACACTGGCCTGCACCGAGTAGTTCGTCCAACTGGTCGAGCCGGCGAACTCGCGGGCCCGGTCGGTGCCGGCGTTGGACTGGTCGAGGGCACGGGAGCCGTCGGTGACGACGCTCCAGGTGCCGCCGGACTTCGACCAGCCGCTGGTGCTTCCGTTTTCGAAGTCGGCGGTGAACAGTGTCGCCGCCGACGCACTGGGGACGACCATCGCGAACGTGCCGGCGACGAGCGCCGTGGCGAGGCCGCCCAGACCCGCGAAGCGCCACGCGCGTGCGCGCCGCCGGTCTCGGGCTGTCGGTGCCATTGGGGTGCTCCTTCAGGGAGGGGGTGGGGACGGGTACGCGCCTGGTCGCGCGTCGGAGCGCAGCGCGGTGGCCGCCGCATGAGCGGATACGGCGGTGGTACGGCGCGGTGTGACGGGTCGGCTGACTCCGGTGTGGATCGACGCCGTCAATGGATGCCGCGGCGCGCCCGGAAACGATCCGAACCATTGCCAGACCGGTTGTCGTTCCTGATGGAAAGCGCATTCCCAAACGCAAAGCTCCCATCTCCAACGATCAGAGTCAATGCCTCGCGTGTGCAGGTTCGTTGCAATCATTGGGAGGCGAGTGCGCGAGTGCGCGGAGCACCGGGACAGACGCGACGGACCGAACTCCCGCGAGATCCCGACCAACTTTTGCCGACCGGATCGCGTCAAAGGTGCGTGGGTCGCTTCAGCACGGCGGGCGACGCCACGCCGATTGGTGTAAGTATGTCCATATCTAGATGTCGATGGCCGGCGTTCGTTATCGACGGCCACGGGAGGAACGCGTTGACTCGAAAGCGAAGGATCGCGATAGCGCTTGTCTCGGCCGGTCTCCTGGCCGGCCTCGGCCAACCGGTCTGGGCCGCGCCCGGGAATCCGGCGAACAGTGCCGCGAAGGCGGGTGCCGGCGATGCGGCCGCGGTGAAGGCGAAGGCAACAACGGCGAAAGCGACGACGGCGAAAGCGGGCAGGCAGCCGACCACCGTCACGCTGGTGACCGGTGACCGGGTGACCGTGGCGGCGGCCGGGTCGAGCGTCACCGCCATCAGCCCGGCCAAGGGCCGCGAGCACCTCGCGTTCTCCACGTACCACCTCGGGTCGGACCTGTACGTGGTGCCCGCCGACGCGGCGCGGCTGGTGCGGTCGGGGCAGGTGGACCGGCGGCTGTTCGATGTCACCGGGTTGATGCGCTCCGGGTACGGCGACGAGGCCAGCGACACCGTACCGCTGATCGTCGGGTACCACCCGGGCACCGCGCACCCCCAGGCGCTGACCGCGCACGGCGCCCGGGTCACCCGCGGCCTGCCCGCCATCGACGGCGCCGCGATGCTGGCTCCGAAGACGACCGCTGCGGCGGTGTGGCCGTCGCTGGTGACCGGGGCGGGCACCCTCCGGCCACGGATCGCGGCCGGCATCGATCACATCTGGCTGGACGGGCGGCACAGGGTCGCCGACGACGTGAGCGACGAACAGATCGGTGCGCCGGCGGCC
>NZ_BONZ01000064.1 GCF_016862975.1 Rugosimonospora africana | reverse complement strand
GAGGGTGCCGGTCACGCCCTCCAGCGGACCCACGCCACCCAGCAGGCCGGTGACCTCGCCGAGTGCGGCCGTCGGGTCGCTCAGCAGGCCGGTGACCTCGCCCAGCGCCGCGTTCGGGTCGCTCAGCGTGCCGCTCACCACGCCGGTCAGGTCGCCCAGGGCGCCGTTCGACTCCCCGAGCACGCCGGTGACGGCCCCGAGAGTGGCGCTCGGGTCGCTCAGCGCGCCTGCCGCGATCGATGTGACGCTCGAGACCGTCTCCATCGGGTCCATCCCGTTCAGGTGGCTGAGGTCGGTGCCGCTGGCGAAGCTCAGGTTGCCGAGCAGGCCCGAGGTGATGCCGCCGCTCAGCGACGTGCCGCCGGCCAGGCCGTCCGCGCCACCGATGAGCGAGCCGGACGCCGTCAGGCTGAACTCGTTCGTCGCCTGGGCGGGCAGCTGCTGGGCGAGCACCTGGATCTGCTGCACCACGCCGGCCGTGTCGGCGCTCAGCGCGTCGCTGGTCAGGTTGGTGAGGCTGCTCTCCAGGGTGGCTACGGTCTGTGCAGGCGCGAAGTCGACCACCAGCGGGATCGCCTCCTGGACGTCCTGCACATTGCAGTCGCTCAGCCCCGCGGCGCTGAGCGCGGCGTCGGGGTCGACCTGGAAGGCCATCAGTGCGTCAGGGTTGCTGAGCAGGTTGGACACGAAGTCGTGCAGTGTCTGTGGCGAGTCCATTCAGAGACCTCTTCGAGTATCGGAACCGGGAGCAGGCGACCTGGACCGCTGGCCCGGCGCCGGTGACGAAGCTACGGAGGGTCAACAGGGTGCACATCGGGGATCTCTCCCGTACGGGTGCCACGCCGATAGGGGGTTGAGGGGGCACCGGCCGTTAGGGGGACAGGGGACTGACCCGTGTGGTGGAATCTCGGGATGCCGTACGTCCTCGGGATCGACCTCGGCGGCTGGCGCACGGCAGCCGCGGTGTCCCGGCTGGTCAACGGCGCGTCCGGCGCCGGCGGCTGGACCGAGGCCGAGGCGTTCCCGCTCGGCACCGGCACCAGCACCATTCCCTCGGTGCTCTACGTCCTGCCGGACGGCTCCATCCACGCCGGCGAGGCGGGACAGGCCCTGGCCGGGAAGGGCCGGGCGGTGCTCGGTTTCGGCCGCCGGGTCGGCGATGACGTTCCGTTAATCATCGACGGCGAACCGTATACGGGTCAGGCGCTCCTGGCCTCGCTGGCCCTCTGGGTGGTCGACCGGGTCGAGGAGCGGGAGGGCGGTCGCGCCGAGCACATCGTGGTCACGCACCCCGGTGGTTGGGGACCGTACCGGGTGGAGCTGCTGCACCGGGCCCTCTGGCGGGCCGGGCTGGACGCCGTCACGCTGCTGCCCGCGCCGGTGGTCGCCGCCGAGGAGTATGTCGTCGGGACGCCGGTCGGTGCCGGTGCCGTGCTGGCCGTCCAGGATTTCGGTGGTGGCGAGTCCGCGCTGGTACGCCGGACCGACGTGGGCACGTTCGAGCTGCTCGGCTGCTCGGGCAACGGAGTGGACAGCGACCCCGACGGGTACCCGGGGGGTATCGAGCCGCTGCTGGACGACGCGCTGCTGGGGTACGTCGGCGAGCAGCTGCGGGTCGGCTTCGACTCGCTGGACCCGACCGACCCGCTGGTACGGGACGGGATCGTCCGCGTGCGCGAGGAGTGCGCCGCCGCGCGGGAGCTGCTGACCACGGCGGCCGAGGCGAACATCACGGTGGACCTTCCCCCGTCGCTGGTGACCCGGGTGCCGATCACCCGCGCCAGTTTCGAGGAGTTGGTCCGGCCGCTGCTGTTCACCGCGACCGACGCGCTGCGCCGGATGGTCGCGGCGGCCGGATTGGCGCCGGGGGAGTTGGCCGGCGTGGTGCTCTCCGGCGACGCGGCACGGACTCCGCTGGTCAGTGCCCTGGTCGCCGCCGTCCTGCCGGTACGGGTGGCCGTCGGGCCGCAGCCCGAGCTGCGCGTCGCCAAGGGCGCGGCGCTGGCCGCCCGGTACGCCATCGACCGGCCGGTGAACCTGCCGGCGGCGCGTACCGGCGAGATCGTCGAGTACGGCGACGCCCGCGCCGTGGAACCCGTCGCCGGCCAGGACGTGGAGTACGTCGAGGACTACCGCCCGCGCCCGGATCCCCGCCCGCGTCCCGGCCACCGCCCACGCCCGTACGGCGCCGGGCAACGGTTCGGCGACTACGACGCGGACGACGACATCGGCGAAGCGCCACCGAGGCCGCCCGTCTACATCGCCCCCCTGAACCTGCCCAAGCGGGGCAAGCGGTGGCTGCGCCGCGACTCTCAGGAGTGACCGTTCGGGGTATTGGTCCCGATGCGGACGGTAATGATCGACCTCGCCGGCGTTTTTCTGTAACGCCGGCCGTCCCCGCATCGAAGAACAAGATGACCGCGCGCCGCCGACCGCAGGGCGAGGACATCGTTGAGTACCCAGACCGCTACCCAACGCAGGTACGTGCTTGACCATCAGACCGCCGCACTCTTTGCCGAGGTAACCGCCGATCCCTTCGCTGCCATGGTGGTTGGCGTCGAAGCGCCGGGCGGGTACGGCAAAACGGCGACGCTCGATGAGATGGTCCAGCGCTACCGGCAGGCCGGCGTCGAGGTGGTCGGCGCCGAGGCACTGGGTAGCACCGGGGAGGCACTGGGTCCGGTCGGCGGCGTCGCGGTCGTCATCGACGATGCTCACCAACTTCCGGAGGCGCAGGTCGTCCAGCTGTGCCGGCTGGCCGAGACACCGGGGGCCCGGCTCGTCGTCGGGTACCGGCCCTGGCCCCGGCCGGCGGCGTTCGCCCGGCTGACCGCCACGCTGCGCCAGCGCAGGCCGGCTCTGCTGCTCGCACCGTTCACCACGGAGCAGATCGTCGAGCTGCTCGCCGCGCGGTTCCCGGCCGGGCTGACCGCGGCGAACCGGGCGGCGCTGGCGGACTCCCTGCGTGTGCAGACCGGCGGGGTACCCCGTTATGTGGAGTGGTTGGTCGGCGCGGAGGACGGCGGGGCGTGGCTGGCGGGCGGCGCGAAGTCCGGCGCCGTAAAGGCCGCCGGTGAGCTGCCCGCCCACGTACTGATGCAGTTCCGCCACGACATGGGTCGGCTGGACCTGGACTGTCAGATCTACCTGTTGGCCGCCGAGGCGGGGGTCGCGCCGCATCTCGACCTGCTTGGCGCGCTGCTGGCGCGGGGTCCGGCCGAGGTCTCCGAGGTGGTCGACGCGATCCGGGCCACCGGGCTGCTCGGCCACGACGGTTCGCTGGTACCGGTGGCCCGGCGCGCGGTCGCCTCGCTGTTCCCGCTCGATCGCCGGGTGGCGGTACGCCGCCGGCTGGCGGAACTCCAGATGGACCGGGGCGCCTCGGTCCTCGGCCTGGCCAGGTCGTTGCTCGGCACCGGGGTCTCCGGTCCGGGCGTGGCCGCGGTGTTCGAGGCAGCCGCCGAGGAGGCGCTTCCCGACGAGCCGGCCCTGTCCGCGGCCCTTTTCGCCGCCGGTGCGACCGCCGGCCGGCCGGTCCGCGCGCTGGCCGCCCGCTGGTCGCACGCCGCCGCGCTGTCCGGCGATCTGGGTACCGCGCTGCGCATGGCGGACGAGGTGATCGCCGGGCCACGCCGGCCCGAGCAGGCGGACTGCGCGCTGGTAGCCGCGGCGGCCCTGGCGCACCGGGGTCAGTTGGCTCGCAGCGCCGAGCTCTACCGGTGGTCCGGCACCGGCCCGTCGGCGGCGTTTGCGGCCGTGGGGCAGGTCGGGACCGGCCAGCTCGCCGGCATCGCGCGCAACTTCGACGCGGAGGCGCCGGACGCGCCGCCGACCCTGCTGTCCGGCGCGGCCGCGCTGATGGCACGCGGTGTGCACGAGTCGGTCGGGGGTTCGCCGACCGTCGCGTTGTCCAGCCTCGTGCGCGCCTCGGATCTGCTGGAGCCGGCCGGTCCCGGCGTACTGCTGCCCGACAGCCCGGCCGCGTTGGCCGCACTGATCGCGCTGCACTGCGCCGATCTGAACACCGCCCGCGCGGTGCTCGACCGGGCAGTCGCGGCGCGCCTCGGCGGGACGGTGATGGCCACCCGGCACCGGCTGCTTCAGGCGTGGATCCTGGTCATGCGCGGGGAAACCGCCGCGGCCCGGCAGTACCTGCCGAGCAACCGCGACGCGCTCCAGCCGCGTGACCGGCTTTTCGCGCTCGCCCTCGACGTCGCGCTCGCCAGGCGGGACAGCGACCTGTCCGCGCTGCGCCAGGCGTGGGCCGCGGCAAGCGAGGCTGTGCTGCGCCATCCGGTGGACCTGTTCACCCTGCTGCCGCTCGGCGAACTGGTCGTGGCGGCGGCGCGGCTGGACGATCACACCGGGATCACCGCCCAGTTGCAGGACGCCCGCGCGCTGCTGACCCGGCTGGGCGACCCACCGCTGTGGGCTCTGCCGCTGCACTGGAGTTGCCTGCAGGCGGCCATCATCGGCAATCGACCGGACCTGGCCGAGGAGCACGCCAAGGCGCTCGCGGCGGGCTCCGGACACAGCCGGTACGCCGCGGCTCTCGCTGATGCGGCGGACAGCTGGCTGGCCGTACTCGCGGGGAAGGTCGACCCGGAGCAGGTGTCGGCGGCAGCCCGCGGGCTGCACGACGTCGGGCTGCGCTGGGACGCGTCGCGGTTGGCCGGCCAGGCCGCCATCCGCACGTCCGATCGTCGCGCCATGATCGCGCTGCTCGACTGTGCCCGCCTGTTGCAGGGCCGGCCGGCGGGGCAGCGCGGCACCGACCGCGAACCGGTACCGGACACCGCGGACGACGCCAGCCTGAGCGACCGGGAGCGGGAAGTCGCCGACCTGGTGCTGGCCGGCATGACGTACCGGCAGATCGGCGACCGGCTGTATATCTCCCCCAAGACGGTCGAACACCACGTGGCGCGGATGCGCCAGCGGCTGGGCTGCGCCAGCCGGGGCGAACTGCTCGCCACGCTGCGTACCATGCGCCGGCCGGCACGGCACGCTCAGAACTCCGGAGACCACCCGGATGCCCGCCGGGAAGCGATGGAAGGCGATGGCGTGGCCGCCGTACCAGCTGTCGCGGGGGTTGGCGCGAATGCGGCGGGTGACCTGTCCTGATCCGCGCGTTAAGCCCGCTCTGGTGGGCCGGCTCTGTTATAAAACCGTGACGGTCGCGTCCGAGAGTCACCTGTGGTGACCGTCACAGTAAGAGGCCGTCTCACAAAGCCGATGAAATCCGGCGGTTCCTCGCGGTGGCGCGTCGATCGATATGACGGACGGTGATCCTCCGGAGGGCTCGACTGTTACTCGCGAGTAGCTAGCGGCCTTGAAATCCCGGCTGCCCAAGCGAGAACATCACCGAACGCAGTCGTCGAAGCCGTCGACGTCAGGCGTAGTCCCCGATTTCTTACCCCCATCGCATCTTGTCGCGCGACGTCAGCGCCGGAAGGCCACCGGACCGTCGCGAACGACGTTGCCCACGAGGAGGACCCCGTGAAGGATGCGCAAGGCAACCCGATGTTCGGCCACATCAAATGGCGGCGGTTCGCCGCCGTGTTGGTGCCCGCGGTGGCCGCCGCGAGCCTGCTCGTCGTCGGCATCGCCAACGGCGCGATCCCCGCGTCGTTCGCCGTGTCCGGCTCCACCTTCAAGGTCAAGGCCGCCGAACTGGACGGTACGGGCTTCGTGCAGTACGGCGGCTTTGCCCAGGAAAAGGGCGGGCGAATGATCCCCGGCACCAACATTCCCGACCCGACCGACGCGAAGAACCACCCGGTCGCGGTCTCCGGCATCGCCAAGGCGAGCCTGACCGACATGTGCCAGTCGGTCGTGGTGCCGGGCACGAGCATCAGTCTCGTCATCCACGCCGGCAACAACGGCACGGCCGCCACGGCGACCGACCTGATGATCGACCTGACCCAGCTCAACGGTGACGCCGAGTTCGGCAACATCAGCATCGGTCAGGACGCGTCGACGCTGAACAAGGGCCCGACTGGCGCCCAGGGCCTGCCGGGCTTCTTCGGCCAGCAGGCGGACACCGTAAAGATCACTAACCTGACCCAGATCGCGTGGTCCACCAGCGCTGGCACGTTCAACCTCAACGGGCTCGACCTGCACGTGAGCCTGAACAAGGAAGAGTGCTTCTGACCAGCGGCGCGAGGCCCGCGGAGTTCCTCTCCGCGGGCCTTCTCCTTGTCGCGACGAGAGGCGGGAGGAGCACGTGACAACCGGGTACGTAGTGCCGCCGCCGCGCAACGCGTGGGTCCGGGGCTGGCGGGCGTTCGTCCGTTGGACCCGGGGCCGGCCGTTCTGGGGCGGGCTGCTGACCATCGTGGCCGCGGGGATCTACTTCTACAGCGGCCACATCGGGTTCGCGAACATCAAGATTTCGTTCTCCCAGCAGGAGTTCCTCGGCTGGATGATCCCGCTGATCCTGGCGTTGTGCGGGCTTCTGACGCTGTTCACTCCGGCTCAGCGCATCTTCTACGGTGTTCTGGCTTCGGCCGTGTCGGTGGGCGGGCTGGTCGGCCTGAACCTGGGCGGCTTCGTGCTCGGCATGCTGGTGGGCATCGTCGGAGGCGCGCTCGGTGCCTCGTGGACGCCGGCACCGAGCACCCCCGTTCCGGGCGGTTGGCCGATGGGTCCGGTACCCCAACCGGCCACCGGGCCCGACGCGACCGCCGGGGTCGACTCGGCCGGTGGGCTGGACGCGATTCTCGGACCGGCAGCCACAGCCGGCCACGACACGGCCGGCCACGACGCGGCCGGCCACGACACGGCCGGCCACGACACAGCCGGCCACGACACGGGTGACGGCGGGACGGCTGATAGCGGGACAGCCGGCGACGGCGACCCGTCCTGGCGCCGCTCGTCGCCCGCGCACGCCGCTCCGGACCAGGATTCCGATCCGGTCGAGGAAGAGCCGACCGGATCCCGCTCCAGCGGGCCGCTGGCCGACACGCTGCCGACATCGACGGTCTCGCCGCTGGGGGTACCGGCCCGGACGACCGCGCCGACCCCGCGGCTCGGCGGCCACCGGCCGGGCACCGAGCCGGCAGGCACGTCTTGGTCAGGCACAGGGCGGCCGGGCATGCAACCGCCGGACGCAGCATCGCCCGGCCCAGCGGCGCCGGGCGCCGGACCGGCGGGCACCGGTCCGGCGGGCACCGAGGAGGCGCGGGCCGGCCTTCTGCGGCCGAGCGTCGAGCAGCCGGACGCCGACGAGTCCGGCGGCAGTAAGGAGCGCCCGCCGTCCGGCGGCAGTGAGGAGCCCCCGCCCTCCGGCGGACTGCCCCGACGCAGCCCGCGCGGGCTCGCGGTCATCCTGATACTGCTGACCGTGGGCGCCGTCGGAGCCACCACGCTGCGGCCCTCGGCTCCGGCCGGCGCCGCACCGTCGTGTTCCGAACTGATCGCCTCGCTGATCGGCAGTGCCAGCCCCACGCCCAGCGCCAAGCCGACGGGCGGCAGTGCGGCCAAGGCGGCCAGCGGCGCGAGGTCGAGCGCCGCGAATTCAAGCGCCGCCAACTCAAGCGGCGCGAAGTCGGGTGGCGCGAAGTCAGGTGGCGCGAAGTCGACCGGGACGGAGTCGACCGGCGGGAAAGCGAACCAGGCCGGCACTGGGAAAGCCAACCAGGCCGGCTCCGCCACCGCGGCCGGCGTGCCGTCCTCGTCGGCCGCGCCAACCGCCTCGGGTGCGCCGGCCGGATCGGACGGCGCGCACAGCTCGCTCGGCGGCGCGGTGCTCGGCGTCCTCGATGGACTCGGAAAGCTCCTCGGCATCGGCGACGACACGTCCCCGGAACCGTCCGCGTCCACGTCTACCACGCCGTCGGACACTCCGACCGCCAGTCCGCGGCCGACCGCGACGTCGCAGCCGACCAGTGGCCAGCCGACCGGTACGCCGAAGTCCCTCACCCCGAGCGCGCACAGCTCGTCACCCGCCGCGCACTCGTCCATCCCCGGCAGGAGCGCCGGCCGCGCGGCCAGTGCCTCACCGTCCTCGGCCGACTGCCCCGTAGGCAGCACCGATCCGGTGCCGCCGCTGGATCAGACGGTCGTCGCGGCGAACCCCTCCGAGCAGATCACCGCACTGCTGGAACAGCTCACGGTGACGTACCGGGGTGTGACCGCGCTGCCGACCGCCAACGGCGGCACGGTACGGGTGCTGCAGTTCACCATGGCCAGCTCCTCGTCCACGCCGTTCGAGCTGCGCGTACCGATGGTGACCGGCAACCGCACGCTGTCCTACAAGAGCACCAAGCTCACGGTTTCCGGGCACGTCACGTTCTACACCAGTAGGCTCACCGGCAATCTGCTCGGCCTGATTCCAGTGAACTGGACGCCGGACACCCCGCCGCCGCTGCCCCCGATCCCGATCCCCGGTGCGTTCTTCACGAACGCGACGCTGGACCTGGTGCTCGTCCACGCCGACAAGCTCACCGCCCCGGCGTTGGGGATCTCCTACCTCTCCTGATGTTCCTCAGACGCTGACGCCCCCGGTCAACGGCGACCGGGGGCGTCAGCGTGCAGGGGATCAGATGCGGGCGAGCGCGTCCTTGAGCGGATCCAGGCCGATCGAGCCCAGGTCGAGCGCGGCGCGGTGGAACTCCTTGAGGTTGAAGTCCTTGCCCTTGCGCGCCCTGGCCTCCTCGCGGGCGGTCAGCCAGAACCGCTCGCCGACCTTGTACGACGGGGCCTGGCCCGGCCAGCCCAGGTACCGGTTGAGTTCGAACCGCAGGTTCTCGTCCGGGATCCGGCAGTGGGCGCGAAGGAACTCCCAGCCCAACTCCGGCGTCCACCGCTCGCCGGGGTGGAAGCCGAACGGATTGTCCGCCGGGATCTCCAACTCCAGATGCATGCCGATGTCCACGATCACTCGCGAGGCGCGGAACGCCTGACTGTCGAGCATGCCCAGCTTGTCGCCGGGATCCTGGAGGTAGCCCAGTTCGTCCATCAGGTTCTCGGCGTACAGGGCCCAGCCCTCACCGTGGCCGGAGCACCAGGACAGCAGGCGTTGCCAGCGGTTGAGCAGGTCGGCGCGGACCGCCGTCTGCGCCACCTGGAGGTGGTGTCCGGGAGCGCCCTCGTGGTAGACCGTGGTCACCTCGCGCCAGGTGGAGAAGCTGGTGATGCCCTGCGGCACCGCCCACCACATCCGGCCGGGCCGGCTGAAGTCCTCGCTCGGACCGGTGTAGTAGATGGCCCCGTCCGAGGTCGGTGCGATGCAGCACTCGATCCGCCGCACTTGTTCCGGGATGTCGAAGTGAGTACCGCTCAGGTCGGCGATGGCCCGGTCGGCCAGTTCCTGCATCCAGTCGCGGAACGCCTCCTTGGTCCCGATCGTCCGAGCCGGATCGGCGTCGAGTGCCGCGACCGCGTCGTCGATGGAGCCACCTGGCACGATCTTGTCGGACACATTCCGCATCTCCGACTCGAGCCGGGCCAGCTCGGCGAAGCCCCACGCATACGTCTCGTCCAGGTCGACCCGGGCACCGAGGAAGTACTGCGAGGCGAGCGCGTACCGGTCGCGCCCGACTGCCTGGTTCTGCCCGCCGAGCGGAGCCAGCTCCTCACGCAGGAACCGCCCGAACTCCACGGTTGCCGCGTTGGCGGCCTCGCCGCCGCGCTCCAGATCGGCGCGCAAACCGGCCGGCAGCTCGCCGGCCTGCTCGACCCGGCGTACCAGCGCCGGGTAGAAGTCGTCCGCGTTCGGGTCGGTCCAGCTGTCGCACTGCTTGGCGACCTCGACGATCTGCTTCTGCGCCGAGACGTGCCCGCCGCGCGCCGCCTCCAGCAACGTCTGCTGGTATTCGCCCAGCGCCCTGGGGACCGCGCCGAGCCGGGCCGCGATGTCGCTGGCCGCCTTCTCGCCCGCCAGCGGCATCAGGTCGAACACCGAACGAACGGCGTGCAGCCCGCTGCCGATGACGTTCAGCTCGCTGGTCGTCTCGCCCGCGTCGTACCGTGCCAGAGCCAGCTCCAGGCGCTCCCGCATTGCCTCCTTGGCGACCCGCTCGCGCTCGTTGGCCGGCTCCATCGTGGACAGCTCGGCGAGAGTGCGGCGGTCGAGGTCAGCCTGCGCAGCGTAGCCAGCGAGCGACATATCGGTCAGTTTGTCATCGTATCCGCCGATTCCGACGTAGGTGGACGCGATGGGATCAAGCGGCGCCCATTCTTCGACGTACCAGTTGGCGAGGTCATCAATTCTTCCCACCCGCCGACCCTATTCGACCGGCCCTGAACTGCTAAGTCGTTGAGCGAAGGTCGCGGGGTGGGAAAGGGGGCCCAGCGGCGAGACACGGCCTAGCTGTGGCCGGCGGCCCATGCTACGAGCCGCTCCGCGCTCCAGCTGTTGACGACGTTGGCGACCGGTACGGCACAGCGTGCGGCACGTTCGCAGCCGTATCCGAGCCAGTCGAGCTGCCCCGGCGCGTGTGCGTCAGTGTCGATGGAAAACCGGCACTCCGCCTCGACCGCCAGGCGCAGCAACCGCTTCGGCGGGTCCAGCCGGTCCGGTCGACAGTTGATCTCGACCGCCTTGTCGTGCTCGGCGCAGGCGGCGAAGACCGCGTCGGCGTCGAACGTGCTCTCCGGCCGCGATCTGCCCTCCCGGTGCGCCCGGTCGCCGCCGCCCTTGCCGCTACGCGCGGCCAGCCGCCGACCGGTGCAGTGCCCGAGGATGTCCAGGTGCGGATTGGCGATCGCGGTGAGCATCCGCCTGGTCATCGCGGCACTCTCCGCACGGAGTCCACTGTGGACCGATCCGACCACGATGTCGAGCTGTGCCAGCAGGTCCGGTTCCTGGTCGAGTGAGCCATCCGGGAGGATGTCCACCTCGATGCCGGTCAACAGCCGGAATCCCTCGGGCAGGGAGTCGTTGATGGCGGCCACCATGGCCAGTTGCTCGCGCAGCCGGCTCGGGGACAACCCCTGCGCGACGGTCAACCTCGGCGAGTGGTCGGTGATGACCAGGTACTCGTGACCGAGTTGCACCGCGGCCAGTGCCATCTCCTCAATCGGCGACCCGCCGTCCGACCAGTCCGAGTGGCTGTGGCAGTCCCCACGCAGAGCGCGGCGCACCGTCGTCGCCGCCTCGTCCAGGTCGACCGTCGATGTCGCGACCAGCCGGCGGAGGTACACCGGCTCCTCGCCGGCCAGCGACTCGGCCACGCAGCGCGCGGTCACCTCGCCGACCCCCGGCAGCTTGGTGAGGCTGCCGTCGGCTACCCGCGCGGCGAGTTCGCCCGGTGCCAGCGCGCCGATCGCGGTGGCCGCCGAGCGGAACGCCCGCACCCGGTAGGTCGCCTCGTTCGCGCGCTCCAGCCGGAAGGCGATCTCGCGCAGGTCGGCTACCGGGTCGCGGGCGCTCATCGGCCGCCCCGGGCCGGCGCCGTCCGAGGTCGGCCGGCCTCCGTACCGGGCATCCTGTCGGGATCGGACATGCCGTCAAATCTACCGGGGCGCCGGATCGCCCCGCCCGCGCCGCTCGGATGGCGTTCGGCGTTTTGACCATCCCCGCGTACCGTGTGGGCGTGCGGACCATCGACTGGGTGAACGACGCCGTAGAGATCATCGACCAGACCGCGCTGCCCGACGAGCTACGCACTCTGAGACTGTCCACTGTGGAGGAAATGGTCGACGCGATCCGCCGGCTGGCGGTACGGGGTGCCCCGGCTCTCGGGGTCGCCGGTGCGCTCGGTGTGGCACTGGCCGCCCGACAGCATCCGGACGATCCCGAGCAGCGTGCCCGGGCGGTCGCGGCGGTCGAGACCGCCCGGCCGACCGCGGTCAACCTGGCCAGGGGCGCGCGTCGCGCCGCGCGGCGGCTGCCCGAAGGGCCGGACGCCGTACTCGCCGAGGCACTTCTGGTACGGGACGAGGAGATCGCCAGCTCCGAGGCGCAGGGACGGCTCGGTGCCGACCTGGTCGCCTCGATGTGCGATGGCCCGGTCCGGGTGCTGACCCACTGCAACACCGGCGCGCTCGCCGCGGTCGTCGGCGGCACCGGGCTGTCCGTGGTCGCCGAACTGCACCGGCGCGGCTCGCTGCGCGAGGTGATCGCCAGCGAGACCCGGCCGCTGCTCCAGGGTGCCCGGCTCACCGCGTGGGAGCTGGGCCGGCTGGGGATCCCGTTCCGGGTGGCGGTGGACGGCGCCGGAGCGTTCCTGATGAGTCGCGGCGAGGTCGACGCGGTCATCGTGGGGGCCGACCGCATCTGCGCGAACGGGGACGTCGTCAACAAGGTGGGTACCTTCGCCCATGCGCTCGGCGCCCGGCGGGCCGGCATCCCGTTCCTCGTGGTCGCGCCCGAGTCGACGGTCGACCCGGACACGCCCGACGGCGGCGCGGTTGAGATCGAGGACCGGGGAGCCGATGAAGTGCTCGCGTTCCGGGGCGCCCGGACCGCTCCGGCCGGCGCGGCAGCGGTCAACCCGGCGTTCGATGTGACGCCGGCCGACCTGGTGACGGCGATCGTCACCGACCAGCGCGTGATCACCCCGCCGGTCGTCGGGTAGACCCGCCCGCGGCGGGGGCCTGTCCGGCTCGACGGATCAGCGGACGGCGCCCTGCCGGCTCAGCGGATCAGCGGGCGGGCGGCGGTGACCGTGCCCCGGTCGTCCGCGACCGCGATGACCCAGCCCCCGGCGCGCCCGAGCCGCAGCAGCACATCCGGGTCGGCGGGCAGGGCGACCGGCTCGCTCGGCTCGCCCGGCCAGCCGGCTCGCGCCGCCGTACCGGTGGCGAACCAGGGCATCAGCTCGCCGATCGGGTCGGCGCCGTCCAGTGCGGCTCTCGCCGTACCCAGGAGGGACAGCACCCGGTCGAGCGTCGGGCCGACCGCGTCGGCATTGCCCCCGGTCATCGCGGCGCTCAGCGCCGGTGGGCTGGCAGCCACCCGGGTTCCGTCCCGGAACGACCCGGCGCCGAGGCTGAGCGCGAGCGGGTCGGCGGCCGCGACGGTGGCCAGCGCGGCGGCGAGCAGATGGGGTACGTGGGACACGGCCGCCACCGCGCGATCGTGGTCGGCGGCGGTGGCCGGTACGACCCGGGCGCCCAGGGTCGTGATCAGCGCGGCCAGGGTGAGCCAGTCGGTCAGTTCGGTCTCGCCCGGTTCCAGGCAGAGCACCCAGGTGCAGCCGTGGAAGAGGCGCGGATCGCTGGCGGTGAAGCCGGACGTCTCCCGGCCGGCCATCGGGTGCCCGCCGATGAATCCGGGCAGCCGGCCGAAGCGGCGGGCCCGTTCGTTGACCCGGTCGCGTACCGGCCCCTTGACGGATGTGACGTCGGTGAGCAGGCTGCTGTACCCGATCCCGGCCAGCTCGTCGAGGACCGTACCGACGGCGGGCAGCGGGACCGCGAGCACCACCAGCTCGGCATTGGCCACGGCGTCCCGCACCGCCCCGGCGACCTGCCAGCGCTCGCCCTGTGGTGCCCGGGCGGCGGCGGTACGGGCCACCGCGCGGGTGGCCGGGTCGGCGTCGTACCCGAGAACGGCGTGACCTCCGGCGGCGAGCGCGCGCAGCAGGGATCCGCCGATCAATCCAAGGCCGATCACCGCAGTCCGCACGGCGGCCACTCTCCCACATGTCGTGGGCAGCCAGGACATGAGGTACCCGTGGCCAACCGCGCGCCTGACCGCGCTCCCGGACGCGCCGGGCGGACCCGGCGGCGCCGGGCGTGTCGCGCCCGACCGCCGGGTGTGTCGCGGGCTCACCGGTGGGGGCGCGTCCGGCGCGGCGGCCGATCTGCGTCCGGTCTCCGGTGGCGGCGCATCTGCCGCGGCGGCCGCCGGTCGTCGTCTGGATCCGCCGCAGGCCGGCCAGGTACTCCGAGACATGGCCTAGGCTCATGGTCGGAGGGTGACGGATGACCGAGCCGATCGAGAACCACCGTCTGGGCGACGAACCCGGCCTCGGCTGGGCGCAGCCGGACCGGCCGGACAGCGCGTCCGGCCCGCCCGCCAGCGCGTCCGGCCCGCCCGCGTCGCCGCAGGCGGCGGGAGAAGCGGCGCCGGCGGGAGGAGCGGTGCCGACCCGGATCACGCTGCCTCCGGGCATCCGCCCGATCGTGCCGCCCGGATATGTCGACGACTCGGATCCCACTGTCGATCAGTCCTGGGCACACGTGACCGGCTCCGCCGGTGCGGACAACCGATCCGCGCCGGGCCGGCCAGCCCCGCCCGCCGCCCCCAATGGGCCCAGCGCCCCCAACGGGTCTGCCGCCCCCAATGGGCCCGGCGCCCCCAACGGACCTTCCGCTCTCAACGGGCCTTCCGGCCCCGCACGGCCCGGCGGCCCATCCGGCACCGGCCAGCCTGGCCAGCTGCAGCCCGGCCACCCGCAGCCCGGCTGGGCACAACCCGGCCAGGGGCAATCGGGGCAGGCCGTTGCCGACCGGGCCTGGGCCGCCCCCGGCTCGTCCTCGCCGGGAAGCGCCACCGGTCCGGTGAGCGGCCTGGGTCAGGGAAACGCCACGTGGCCGGTGAGCGGCCCAGGTCAGGGGAGCGCGGTCAGCGGCCCGGGTCAGGGGAGCGCCACGCGGCCGGTCAGCGGGCCCGGTCCGGGCTGGGCCGCCCCGCAGGGTGTCCAGAGCCAGCCCGGCGTCCAGGGCTGGGCCGGCACGGGTACGCCGCGGATGCCGGGCGGTCCGGGATGGCCCGGTACGCCCGGCTGGCCCGGCGCCCAGGGAGCGCCGGGCTGGCCCGCGCCGACCACCCGTGCCCCGTCCGGGCTCTTTCCCTCCGGACGTCCCCGGCCGACCTACCGCGAGCCGCATCCGGTGCGGCGGCCCGCCGTCGCCGCCGGAGCTGGTTCCGGCGCCCTGTGGATGCTGCTCTTCGGCCTGCTCGCCTCGAATGCCCGCGGATATGCCTGGCTGAGTATCAGCGCCGGCCTGGTGGCCTGGCTGACCGCCCTGGCACTGGCCAGGTACGGCGACCGCGGAGTGGCGGTCGGCATCGCCATCAGCAGCGCGGTCGGCGTCGGTATCGCTGGGATTGTGGTACTCGCTCGGTTCGCCGGCGGTCACTGGCTGCTGTGGTGACGTTGCCGTTCGTGCCACGTCGGTGACCGTACGTGTGTTTACACTCGCGCAACGGCACCGGCTTGACGAAGCCGTCCCGGACCGGCAATCTCGGCTCCATGGCTCAGACGTTGCAGCGGCTTGACCCCGACCGCCGGCGCCGGCGGATCCGGCTCCTCGCCGAACTCGCTGACGCTAAGGCCGTGCGTGACCGGGTCGCGCCCCGCCAGGCATACGTGAACCAGGTGCGCGAGCTGATCGCCGCCCGCCGCCGCAGCGCCCGGTGGACCTGAGCCGCCACCACCCCAGACAAGGCTCGCGAGTGTGATCAGACTCCGATTCGGGCCGCGTTCTCCCGGTGGATGTGCCCTGCACCAGATACCGTCACGCTTAACGACCGAATAGGCTGAGGGTCACCTGTGCCGCCGCGGCTGTGCGGCTCACACGCCAAGACCTTCCACCCGGGGGAATCGTGTCCTACTTCGCTGCCGCGGTGGTCCGCGGATCCGGCGGCTGGGCCGCCGCCGAGATTGATCTGAACGGTGCTGCCGACGTTGACGAGGTGGCCGACCGCCTGCGCGATGTCGATCCGGACGCCGACGTGTCGCTGCTGTTCGTCGAGTCCGACGACGCGTACCTGGCGATCCTGCGCCTCGATGACGCCGAGGACCTGAGGGTCTTCGGCTCAGACTCCGCCTTCGCCGAGGAGTCCCGGCTCGGCGCGCTGCTGCTCGGTGAGGTCGACGAGCCGGCGCTGGAGATCGACGAGGTGACCAACGAGCCGGCCGAGGAGCCCGAGGAGGAGCCGGACGAGCCGGCAGGGGAGCCCGACACCGACCCGGTGGGGGATCCGGATCTGCTCGCCGACCTCGGGATTCCGGCACGCCAGTTGCTGGAGCTGTGCTCGTCCGAGGGGATGCTGCCGTCGGACGTGACCGCGGAGGTCTGCCTCGTGCTCGGCTGCGGCGACGAGATCGAGGAGCTGCGCGAGGTGTGAGATACGAGCCGTGGATGCGACGTGCGCTCCAGGTCGCCACGGCCGCCACGGTCGACGCCGGTGACGTGCCGGTCGGGGCGGTGGTCTACGCCCCCGACGGCGCCGAACTCGCCGCTGCCGGCAATCAGCGCGAGGCTGCCGGCGATCCGACCGCGCACGCCGAGATCGTCGCGCTGCGGGCGGCCGCGGCACGGCTGGGTTCCTGGCGCCTGACCGGCTGCACGCTGGTGGTCACCCTGGAGCCCTGCACGATGTGTGCGGGCGCACTCGTCCTGGCCCGGATCGGCACGCTCGTGTTCGGCGCGTGGGAGCCCAAGACCGGCGCGGTGGGTTCGCTGTGGGACGTGGTACGCGACCGGCGGCTGAGCCACCGTCCCGAGGTTTACGCCGGGGTACTGGGCGAGGAGAGCGCCGCGCTGCTCCGGGCGTTCTTCGGCGGCCAGCGTTGACCGGCCGCCGGAGCGCTACTTGGTCTTGGTGATCGATGTCGCGTTGACCGACCCGTCGCTGCCGGTCTGCCCCTGAATGGTGACCGAAGTGCCGGGCGCCAGATCTTTGAGCGAGCCGGCCTGCGGGACGGTCACCGCGGTGGAGCCGGTGGTCTTCACGATGACCGTCTGCCCCTGCGGCGTGGTGATGTAGACCGTGTCGCCGTCCACCAGCTTCACCGTGCCGTTGGTGGCGCCGCCCTGGCCCCCGCTGCTCTGCCCGCCGCTGTTCTGGCCGCCACGCGCCGTGCCGCCACCGGCTCCGCCCGCGCCACCGGTCCCGCCGAAGCGGCCGCCGAAGCCTCCGGCCGCGAACGGGTTGCCGCTGGGGAACGCGGCCGGCCGGCCCGTCCCGCCGTTCGGGGTACCCCAGTGCTTCTCCACCTGCGCGCCGCCCACGAAGCCCGCGACGAGCAGGACGAGGCCGGCCAGCGCCACGGTGGTACGGCTGGTCCAGCGCCGCGGCGCGACCGCTTCCAACTGTTCGGACAGGTCGTCTGCGAACGGATCCTGGCTCAGGTCGACGTCGTGCGCCAATTCCGCCCCGGATCCGGCCGGCGTGTCCGGCGCATCCGTCGCGAGCCCTGCCGTCGTGGCGCCGATCGGGTCCAGCTCAGCAGTATCGTCTGCGTGCCGTGCGTACGGGTTCATCGTGCATCCCTATTCATAGCGAAGCGCCTCGATGGGTCGCAGAGCCGCCGCCCGGCTTGCCGGGTAGCTGCCGAAGAACAGTCCAATCACGACAGACACCCCCACGGCCAGCAGGATGGAGGCCGGTACCACGACGGGTTTGACCCCGACGATGGTGAACTGGCTGCCGATCAGCGCGGCGGCGACTCCGAGCAGGCCACCGATCACGCTCAACACCGTGGCCTCGACCAGGAACTGGGCCAGTACCGTACGGCGGGGCGCACCGAGTGCCTTGCGGATACCGATCTCCCGGGTCCGTTCGGTGACCGTGACCATCATGATGTTCGTGATGCCGATGCCGCCGACCAGCAGGGAGATGCCGGCGACCGCACCGAGCAGGACGGTGAACGTCTGCGCGGTGTCCGCCTGGGTGGACAGCAACTGGGCCGCGTTGAGTACCCGGAAAGGTTCGTTGGCGGTGTCGGTCACGTGCAGCTTGTCGTTGAGGATGGCGGTGACTTCGGTCTGCGCCGCGTCCACCGAGTCCGAACTGGTCGCCTGCACGATGATCTGGTTGAGCGGACCATACCCGGTCAACGACTCCTCCACCGCGGTCAGCGGCGCGAGCGCGACATCGTTCGGGTCGGTGAAACCGGTGCCGTCCTTGTTGCCCAGCACGCCGATGACGGTGAACAGCGTGCCGTTGACGGTCACCTGCTGGTCGATCGGGCTGACCGTACCGAACAGGTCGTCGGCGGTGGTGGAGCCGATCAGGACGACCTTGCGGGCCTCGTCCACGTCCTGCTGGGTGAACCCGGATCCCTTGGCGACGCTGTAGTTCTCCGCCGACAGGTACGACGGGTACGTGCCGATGAACTGCGGAACGGTGTGGCTGGTGCCCTCGTACGCGGTGTCCTCGGACGTGGTGACGACCGGCGACACGCTCTTGACGTGCGGAGCGGTGCCGTGGTCGCTCAGCGCCGGTACCAGGCTGCTGGTCAGCGAGAAGTCCTGAGTGGTCGCGCCGGTGCTCCGGCCGCCGCCGCTGATGGTCAGCGTGCTGCTGCCCAGTTGCGAGATGCGGTCCTGCACCTGCTTGGCCGAACCGTTGCCGACCGCGACCAGCAGGATGACCGCGGCCACGCCGATCAGCATGCCCAGCACGGTCAGCCCGGAACGCAGCTTGTTCGCGGTGACACCGCGGATGGCGAACCGGATGGTCTCGAATAGATTCACGCATCCACCGCCTGTGCCAGGTGTCGGGGTTGCGGCAGCGGCGCCTGCCGGGCGTCCTGGACGATCCGCCCGTCCACCAACCGGATCAGCCGGCGCGCGTGCTCCGCGACGTCCGGCTCGTGGGTGATCAGCACGATCGTGCGACCGGAGCGGTTCAGCCGGTCCAGTACGCCGAGCACGTCCGCGGTCGACTGGGTGTCCAGGTTTCCGGTCGGTTCGTCGGCGAGCACCAGCGCCGGTGCCGTCACCAGAGCGCGGGCCACCGCGACCCGTTGTTGCTGGCCGCCGGAGAGCTGGTTGGGTTCGTGGTTCTCCCGATCGGCCAGGCCGACCAGCGCCAGGGCCGCGCGGGCCCGGCGCCGCCGCTCGGCGGACTTCAGTCCGGCGTACGCGAGGGGTAACTCCACATTAGACAGCGCGCTGGTGCGTGGGATCAGGTTGAACGACTGGAACACGAAGCCGATCCTCCGGTTGCGTACCAGGGCGAGCTGCCGATCCGACAGCCGGCTCACGTCCACCCCGTCGAGCAGGTACCGGCCCGAGGTCGGGATGTCCAGACAGCCGAGGATGTTCATCAGGGTCGACTTGCCGGAACCGGAGGAGCCCATGATGGCGACGTAGTCGCCGCGCTGCACGGTCAGCGACACGCCGCGCAGGGCGTGTACCGCGGTCTCTCCGGCGCCGTACGTCTTGATCAGGTTCCGTACGTCGAGCACCGGTCGCTCGAGTCCGGACTGCTCGGGTACGGGGCGGTTGCCCGTCACGGTGTGGCCGCCCTGCCTGTCGGGGTTCATTTGCCGGCCCGCGTCCGCCGGTCGGTTCGCGCTCATCCGCCTGCCGAGCCTCATCCGCCGGCCCTGCCGCCGCCCGCGCCGCCGCGGAACCCGCCCGCGCCACCGCCACCGAAGCCGCCGGCGCCACCCAGACCGCCGGCCCCGCCGAACCCGCCGGCGCCACCGAACCGGCCGGCACCCGTGCCGCCGGCCGTGCCGGTACCGGTCGCCGGCGTCAACTCGACCGTCTGTCCCTGAGTGAGCCCGGACGTCACTTCGTAGAACGAGTCGCCGGTGACGCCGACCTGGATCCGTACCGTGCTGGTACCGGTCCCGGACACCACCTGCACCGTGTGCACCCCGCCGGCACTGCGCACCGCCGCCAGCGGTACCCGCAGAACGTTGTCCGCCTCGGCAGTGGTGACCTGGACCGTGGTGGTCTGGCCGATGCGCGCCCCGTCCGGCACTGTGTCCATGCTGACCGTCACCGCGTACGAGTTGACCCCGCTCGAGGAGGTCGCGGTCGGCGAGATGGTTGCCACCTTCCCGGTGGCCCGGGCGCCGGACAGGGCGCTCCAGGTGATGTTCGCGGTCTGGTCGACCTTCAGCTTCGCGGCGTCCGCCTCGGCGAAGCTCGCCGATACCTGCATCTTGGTCAGGTCGGCGATCTGCACGAAGCCCGACGAGCTGCTGCTCGACGAGGAGGAGGACGAGGAGGACGAGGAGGATCCGCCGGCCCCACCGCCACCGCCGTTGCCCCCGTTACCGCCGCCGCTCCCACCGGCTCCGGATCCTCCGCCGGAGGAGGTCGCGGAGGAGCCGGAGCCGGACGGGTTACCCACAGAGCCATTGACGGCGATCACGGTACCGGCGATCGGCGCGGTGAGTACCGTGCCGTTGACCGCCCGCTGATCGGCGTCCACGGTTGCCTGTGCCGAGGCGACCTGCGCATTGGCCGACGAGATGGTGGCCGCGTCGGAGGTCGTCGACGATTCCGCCCGGGACAGCGAATCCTTCGCCGCCTGGAGGTTGGCTTTCGCGGTGTTCAACGTCTCCTGAGCCGCGCTCGGATCCACCTTGGCCAGTTGCTGGCCCTTGGTCACGGTGTCGCCGACCTTGACGTCGACCTCGGTGACCGTACCGGCGGTGATGAAATCCGCCCCGGCCGTGTTCGCGCTCTGTACGGTGCCGGAGGCGGACACGGTCGCGGTGACCGGTCCGGTGTCGACCGTGGCATGGGCGCTGCCGGAGCCGCGGCTGTTGGCGGAGGATGGGGAGACCGCTATGGTCTGGTATGCCCACAGGGCACCGGCAATGGCGAGCACGCCCAGCCCGGCATTGACCCACAGTGTCGGACGACGCCACACACGCATGGCCGATATCGTGAACGTGAGCGCTGGGAACTGACCTCAGATTTGCTCGGAACTGCCTTGGAGTTCGGGGCTCGCCCCGGGTTCGGCCTCCGCCGCGACCGTCTCGTCCCCCGGGGCCGGCTCGTCGCCTGGGCCGGGCTCAGCTCCGGCGATCGGCTCAGCTTCGGTGATTGGCTCAGCTCCGGTGGCCGGATCGTCTTCGGCGATCGGCTCGTCGTCCGGGTCCGGCTGGGCGGGCAGCAGCACCCGGAACCTCGCCCCCTCACCCGGCGCCGTCCACAGCTCCACCCGCCCGCCGTGAGCCTGCACGATCGCGGCCACGATCGACAGGCCGAGGCCGGCGCCGCCGTGCGCCCCGGGTTGGTGGCGGACCCGGCTCGGATCCGCGCGGTAGAGCCGTTCAAAGGCGCGTCGGGCATCCTCCGGCGACATGCCCGGGCCGGTGTCCACGACTTCCAGCGCGGCGACCGGCTCCCCGGGCGGCAGGGCCGCGCCGACCGCCGCGACCGGCGGGTCGGACGACTGGTCTGGGTCGTGGCGCGGCGTCAGACGCGCCGAGCCAGACCAGTCGGAAGCGTCCAGCTGGGACAGTGGACGGCCCACCCGTACCTCGACGCGCGCGTCGTCCGGCGTGTGCGCGAGGGCGTTCGCGACCAGGTTCGTCACGACCTGCCGCAGCCGCGGCTCGTCGCCGAGGACGGTCACCGGCTCAAAGGTGTCGTACGAGTCGTCCAACGCGCCCAGCCCGACGAACCTGGTGGGTACCCGCACATGCGCGTCGCGTACCGCGTCGGCCGCCACCTCCAGCAGATCCACCGGGTGCTGCTCCAGCGGCCGCTCCTCGTCAACCCGGGCCAGCAGCAGCAGATCGCCGACCAGCAGCCGCATCCGGCTCACCTCGGACTCGATCCGGCCCATGGCCTCGTCAAGCGCCGGGCCGGGCGGGGCGCCTCCGCGCCGGTACAGCTCGGCGAAACCCTGGATGGACGTCAGCGGGGTACGCAGCTCGTGGGAGGCGTCCGCGAGGAACTGTCTCAGCCGCTGTTCGGACGCGGTACGGGCGGCCAGGGCGCTTTCGATCTGGCCGAGCATCCCGTTCAGCGCGGTGCCCAGGCGCCCGGACTCGGTGTGCGGGTCGGCATCGTCCACTCGCGACAGCCGGGCGCCGCCGGGGCGGTCCGGTTCCAGCGCCACGTGGTGCAGGTTCCCGGCCGCGATCTCGGCGGCGGTCTGTTCCATCCGGGTCAGCGGGCGCAGCCCGATGCGCACCACGGTCGCCGCGGCGAACCCGATCAGCACCAGCACTAGGGCGCTGACCGGTACGTCGATGAGCAGCAACTCGTCTTCGGTGCTCTGCACGTCGGCGAGGGAGACCGCACTGACCAGGTACCCGGGGCCGAACGCGGTGTCCGGAAGGTACGTCACCATCACCCGCCACGAGTTGACGGTGTAGGGATCCGTACCGGCATGGGCCTTCAGTGCCGTGAACCCGCCGAGGTCGGGATCGTCCGCCGACGGTTTCGCGACCGGCGTTCCGTCGGCGTGGTACCCGAGGAACCGTGCATCCGGTCCGAACGGCCCCCGCCGTGCCGGCGGGACGGCGTTGCGGTTGAGGCCATTGCGGGACAGCAGCCGCTGCTCGCCCTGCAGCTGGGCGTCGATCCGGTGGATGAGCTGGCCGCGCAGCAACAGCATCCCGGCCACGTCGGTGACCACGATGCCGATCGCGGCGAGCGTGGCGATCGCCACCACCATCCGGGTCCGGAGCGTCCATTCGCGCCACGGCCGGACACGCCGCGCCGACGACCGCAGCCGTCCGGCCCGGCGCAGCATCTTCACGCCCTGTCGGCGGGCGGCAGGCGCAGCGCGTACCCGACGCCGCGCACGGTATGGATCAGCGCCGGCCCGGCTCGGTCGATCTTCCGGCGCAGGTAGTACACATAGGACTCCACGATCCGGCCGTCGCCACCGAAGTCGTAGCTCCACACCCGATCCAGGATCTGCGCCTTGCTGACCACCCGACCGGCGTTGGTCAGCAGGTACCGCAGCAGGTTGAACTCGGTCGGCGACAGGTCGATGGGCCGGCCCGCCCGGCGTACCTCGCGAGCGTCATCGTCCAGCTCCAGATCGGCGTAGTGCAGCAGGCCCTCGGTACCGATGCCGTTGCGCCGCAACACCGAGCCGACGCGCAGCACGAGATCCTCCAGGCTGAACGGCTTGGTCACGCAGTCGTCGCCACCGATGGTCAGGCCGCCGGAGCGCTCGGCCGTCCAGGCCCGCGCGGTCATAAACAGCACCGGCGTGCGCCCGCCGGCGCGCAACCGCTGGGCCACCTCGTACCCGTGCAGGTCCGGCAGGACCAGGTCCAGTACCACCAGGTGGGGTAGGAACTCCCCGGCCGCGCGCAGCGCCTCTTCCCCGGAGTGCGCCATCCGCACCTGGTAGCCGCTCAGCCGCAGCGTGGCGGCGACCAGCTCACAGACGTTCGGTTCGTCATCGACGACCAGGATCCGGGTTGCGGCCACGGTGGCTCACCGGCCGCCGACGACCACGGAGTCGCCCTGGGACAGTCCCGACTGGATTTCCGTGTACTGGTCGCCACGGAGTCCGATGTGGACGTTCCGTTGCTGGTCGTGCCCGTTTTCCCGGACCGTCACGGTACCGGTGTCGTTCACGATGCCGGTGACCGCCGACGAGGACACGAACAGCACGTTGTCCACCGACTGGGTGGTGACCGCGACGTCGGCGCTCTGCCCGTACAGCAGGTCAGCCGGCACCTGGTCGAACGCGATCAGCACGGCGTAGCGGACCAGCCGGCCGGACGTGGTACCGGCCGGGGAGACCTGGGAGACCTTCCCGGTGTACTTCTGGCCGGCCCGGTCCGGAAGCGTGATCGCGGCCGGCTGGCCGATCGCGAGGTGCGCCACGTCGGCCTCGGTGAACTGTGCGGTGACCTCGGTGTCGTTCACCCCGCCGAGGGAGATGAACGGGGTGCTGCCGGGAGCTTCCGAGCCGCCGACCGTACCGGCGACCGAGAGCACCTTGCCGGCGACCGGCGCCGTGATGACCGTACCCGTCAGCTTCGCCTGCGCCTGTGTCAGCGCCAGCCGCGCGTTGTTGAGCTGTTGCTGGGCGGAGAACACGCTGTCGGTGGAGCCGCCCCGCCCGCCGGAGCCGCCGGAGCCGCCCGAACCACCGGCCGACCCGCAGCCGCCCCTACCGTTGCCGGCCCCCGGGGCGCCCCCGGTTCCGGTTCCGGTACCGGCTCCGCGTCCCGGCTGGCCGGACTGGGGCTGCGTGCGGGTACCGGTCGCGGTCGGGTGCGCCGTCGGGGAGGTCGACGGGTGGCCGCCGGACGGCGGGCTCGGCGACTTGGTCGGCGAGGGCGAGCTGGTCGGGCTCGGTGACGGCGAGGAGGAGGTCGGTTCGCCGGCCGACCCCGGCCGGTACGCGGCCGCGACCATGCACCCGCCGGTCGACGGTGTGGGCGTCTGCTCCGCCGTGTCGAGCGCGTTCTGGGCCGAGTCGACGGCGTCCTGAGCCGAGTCGACCGCGGTCTGCGCGTCGGCATTGTCGATGCGGGCCAGCACCTGGCCGGCCGTCACCGATTGGCCCGGGCGCACGTCGACCTCGCTGACCGTGCCGCTGACCGCGAAGCTGAGGCCACGGGTCGCCACCGCCTGTATCGTGCCGGCCGCCGACGCGGTCAGCGACACCGTGCCGCGCCGTACCGTCGACATCGTGCTGGCCGCGGCCTTCGGGCTGGCGCTCTGTCCACCGGCCATGACCACCGCGATGACCGCTGCCGCCGCCACCACCGCCACGCCCGCCGTGGTCCAACGCGCCACCCGTGTACGCGGCAACCGCACGGCACCCAGTCCGAGCCTCATATCGCGGGAGTCTTGCCGCTCGTTGTCGCGATTCGCTCAGTGCCGCCTTGGAGCTACCTCAAAGCGGCCGGCTGGAGATTCCGAGCTGTTTTCGAGGTACGTGTGACGCCCTATCGAGGCGCGGCCGGTTGCATGACCTCGCCCCGCGTGAGCATGGCCACTCGGGCGGACCGGTGATGGGAGGCCACGGTGAGGTACCGGACGCGAATGACCGGCCTGGTACTGGGATTGGCGACGACCGGGGCCCTGCTGGCGGCGGGACTGGCCGGTTGTGGCGGCGGATCCAAGCCGGCGAGCGGCGCCACGCCCGGCGGCGCACCGAGCGGAGGACAGCAGCAGCTGCAGGCGTACATCAGCTGCCTGAACCAGCACGGCGTGCACATCACCCTGCCCAGCGGCCGGCCGAGCGGGTTCCCGTCTGGCTTCAACCGCTCCGGTAGGCCGACGGCCCGGCCCACCGTCCGCCCGTCCGGCGCCCGGTCCGGCTTCCCCCGCGGCGGGAACGGCGCCGGAGGTGGATTCGGTGGCGGCTTCGGCGGCATCTTCGGCAACGGCGGCCAGCCGCCGACCGGCGTCTCCCAGGCCACCTGGGAGGCGGCCCAGCAGGCGTGCGCGAGCGTCGAACCCAGCTTCGGTGCCGGCGGGCGCGGCGGGTTCCGGGGCGGCGACAACGGCGCCAACGCCGCATACCTGAACTGCCTCCGCGAGCACGGCGCCGTCCCGTCGTCGGGCCCGGTCGGCCGCCTCAACACCGCCGATCCGGCGATCGCCGCCGCCGTCAAGACCTGCGAGCCGCTGCGCCCGACCGGCCAGCCGAACCCGGGATCATCGACCGGATGACGCATCGCCCGGATGATGCCCGGCCCGCCGGCTCGAATCCGCGCCGGCACCGCTGACCCCGCCGGGTCGCCGCTCCAACCCACCCCCGAGAGCTGCGACCCGGCGGTCACCATTTCTGGTGTCCGCCGGATCAGGCGACTGCGGGCTCAGGCGTCGGCGACCACGGTGTCGAGCGCGACCTCGACCATGTGCGCGAACGTCTGCTCCCGCTCGTGGGAGCTGGTGCTCGCACCGGTTTTGATGTGGTCGCTGACCGTCAGCAGGGTGAGCGCCCGGGCCCGGAACCGCGCCGCCAGCGTGTACAGCGCCGCCGACTCCATCTCCACCGCGAGTACGCCGTACGCGGCCAGTCGGTCGAACAGGTCCGGGCGGTCGGTGTAGAACGCGTCCGCGGCGAACACCTGGCCGACGTGCATCGGCAGTTCCTTGTCGGCGGCCACGTCCACGGCCTTGCGCAGCAGCTCGAAGCTGGCCACCGGGGCGTAGTCGATGAGACCGTCGAACCGAACCCGGTTCATCGCCGAGTCGGTGGACGAGGCGCTGGCCGCGACGACGTCGCGCAACTGCAGCTCCTCGGTGAGCGCCCCGCAACTGCCGACCCGGATCAGAACCCGGGCACCGTAGTCGGAGAGCAGCTCGTGGTAGTAGATGGACGCCGAGGGCATGCCCATCCCCGAGCCCTGTACGGACACGGACACGCCGTGGTACGTGCCGGTGAAGCCGAACATGTTGCGCACGTTCGAGTAGCACTTGGCGTCCTCGAGGTACGTCTCGGCGATCCATTTCGCGCGCAGCGGATCGCCGGGGAGCAGGACACGGGGCGCGATCTCGCCGGGCTTGGCGCCGATGTGGGTACTCATGCCCATGATCCTGCCAGGCGCCGGCCCGATACCGCGGGGACACCGGGGGGTTGCGTCCGGTACCCTTCTCGGCGGTGGCGTGTCCGAGTGGCCTAAGGAGCACGCCTCGAAAGCGTGTGAGGGTTTACGCCCTCCCGGGGTTCGAATCCCCGCGCCACCGCTCTACCAGGCCAAACGCCCGACCGGGCAGCGACGTTCCGGTCGGGCGTTTGGCTTTCGCCTGCCGTCCCGCCTCAGTTGTCGGCTGCAGCCGCCGCAGGAGAGGAATTGGTCAGAAAAACTTGATCTAGGGATGCCGCCCAACGAGCTGGCCGTTTACACCCGGTCGCGGTCCTGCGGCCCCGAGCCGATCTCGTTCTTGGTTCGGTAGCGTGGGATGCGCCCGCTCGTGGAACTACTCCTTCGGCTGTGCCTTTTGGCTGAGTTCATTACCCTGAGGATCTACATAAACTCTTCGAGCCGAACTGCCGGTAGTGGCCCGTCCTGCTCGCTCCGCTTCTCGCCTTTCGCTGCCCGCTCCCGGTACGCCGATAGTGATGCCGACTCGCGAGAATAGATCCTTGGTGAACTCCACCTCGAGTTCTCCCAGGCTCTTGCTAAGAACTGCTTTATCCTCGGATGAAACGAATGGGCTGTTGAGCCTTTCTGTCACATCCTTGCGAAGCTCGCTTAGCGCTCGTTTCTTCAGAAGTCGATCGGCCTTCCCATTGACATACAGGAGCACCGCCCCAAGCACAAAGGTAACTGTGGGGGAGACATAGAGAAGGGCGGCGCTGACGGTCGCATGTTCCGGAGTCAGGGAATGTGCAAAGACGGCAAGTCCTGTTCCGCCGCTAAGGCCAGCAGCCTTAGAGAAAGTCGAGCCGGCGGAGCGGTCTTTGTCTCTCTTGGCTCCGGAAGCACCGCTCATTTTGCTGCCTCCCGCGTGCTCTGCGCCTGCTGCGGGAGGGCTGTACCAGGGGAGTCTTTGCGAGACGCCGGCGCTTCATCTCTATTGGCCGCGAGAAGCTCTATGATCTTGTCGGTGTCCGCCGCTGATAAGGAGCTTAATGCGACCTCGACCTTCGAGTCTCCGGACTTGACCGTGATCGCGACTTGTCGCACGTGCCGAGCCGCCCACAGCTTCACTGCGGCTAAAGCGGCGCTTGCGACTGCGGGCACAGTGCCGGCAACTGCAACCAAGATCGGAAGGAGATCCACGAAATTTAGGTTACCGACTTTGCTGGCATGGGTGAAGCGAGAGCGCATACGCCATGCGCTCCGTATTGATCGACGATCATTTAATCGACTCCGCCGAACAGATGCTCGGGTTCGTCGAGATTGGTGAGGCCACTATCCATCGATCGGGCATGCAGCAAGCGCGGTCATCAGTGCTGAGTTTGACATGGACAGAGCACGTTCTTCCCGCCTAAGTCGCCCAATGTGCCGAACCTTGATCAGTGTCTGCGGCTGTCTTACTGCTTGGCGCTCGTGCGCTCATTGAGAGGAGTTCGACTCGGGCGCGTATGCCAGAGTAAGTCGCCCGCGTGGTTCGCCATGTTCGTCGCGCTTCTGCTGGCAGATGCTAATAGTCTGCGGCCAACGACGGAGTCTGGACCACCCATGCTTCCCGGGCTGCCCGTCCTAGTGCGTTCACGGCGGACTGTGGCGGTAGTGTGACGTGTGTCATCCCCGGGCAGGGGAAAGCGACGATCCGCTTCGTCGACGACGCCGGGAGTGGCTGATCGTGCCGAGGGAGGCCATGGAACTGTTGGCCCGGGTTCTGGCGCACATGGCCAGCGGACACGGGGTGTCCGCCGTCCCCGCGCACGCGGAGCTGACCACCCAGCAGGCCGCTGATCTGCTGAACGTATCCAGGCCGTACCTCATCGGCCTGCTCGACGCCGATGAGATCGAATACCGCAAGGTCGGTACCCATCGACGCATCCAGGCGGGCTCGCTCCTGGCCTATAAGCACCAGGACGACGCCCGTCGGCGGGAGGCCGCCGACGAGTTGGCCGTGCTAGCCCAAGACCTCGACGTGGACTGATGCATGGCAGAAGCAGACGAGGTACCTGGGGCACCTAGCGGCACCCTGCCCGTACTGTCGGCCGGTCAGACTGAGCGCTTGATGCCCGTACCGTGGAGTCTCGTCCGTGTCGAGGACGGCGGGCGCCGGATCGTCATCAGCGTGGCCGCGGCCCCCGGCTCCGTCAAAGGCGTACGGATCGCGGAGACTCCGTCGGACGTGACGCTCACCGTCTACCGCACCCCGCCACCGGGCGGGTTCCGCACGTTGATCATGGTGCGCGCGATCTCTGCCGTGGAGCTTGACCCGCCGCTGGGCACCCGGCGCCTGAGGGGAGCCGAGGGCGACCGCTGACGCCGTTCAGGCCGCCGCCGGGCGGCTCTTCGCGTACACGTAGGCAGGCCCGGCGTCGGACGGGTCGTCGGAGTCCAGTTGACCCGCCCACAGCCGGACGTACCCGGCCCGCTCCAGTGCCCGCCACGACGCCCGGTTCGCCTGCTGTACGGCGACCGCCACGGCGTCGGCCGTCGGGTACCGCGAAAAGGTCTGGTCCGTGAACGACGCGATGACGGCCGACCCGATCCCCTTGCCGACCAGCGCCGGATCGCCCACGAAGTAGTCGATCCCGGCCGACCGGTCCGCCCGCACCCCGGCCGCCGCCATCGCCCGCGCCCAGCCGGCGTCATCGCCGATCAGATAACGCTGGATGAGCCCGATCGGCCGACCCTCGATCTCGATCGCGAAGACCTCGGTCGGATCGTCGCCGGTGATGCACGGCAGGTACTCGGCCTCGACGTCGGTGAGGTCGCTGGACGTCTGCCACCAGGCGGCGACGTGGGGCTCGGTCAGCCATCCGGCGATCCGGGGCAGGTCGTCGCGCGTGATGGGGCGGAGGGACACGTCCAAAGCGGCCACGACCGCAGTCTCACATGGGCCGGCAACCGCCGCGAAGATCGACGCCGGGTCGGTCCCTCAGGGGTCCGGCCCGGCGTTCTGGCTGGTCACAGCGGCGGAGGATACGAGATTCGAACTCGTGAGGGATTGCTCCCAACACGCTTTCCAAGCGTGCGCCCTAGGCCTCTAGGCGAATCCTCCGCCGAGAAGGATACCGGTCACCGTCGCCGTCCGCGCACCGGGTATTCTTGTCCAAGCCCCTCGTGCGGCGTACACCTCGTGAACCTCCCCAGGGCCGGAAGGCAGCAAGGATAAGCGGGCTCTGACGGGTGCACGGGGGGCCCTTTTCGTCACACCCGAGGGGTAGCTTGTACTCGTGGCACTGGCGCTCTATCGCAAGTACCGGCCGCGCACGTTTGCCGAGGTCATAGGCCAGGAGCACGTCACCGAACCGTTGATGCAGGCGCTGCGTAGCGGCCGGCTCAACCATGCCTATCTCTTCTCCGGCCCGCGCGGCTGCGGCAAGACCAGCAGCGCCAGGATCCTCGCCCGGTCGCTCAACTGTGAGCGTGGTCCCACTCCCGAGCCGTGCGGCGAGTGCGACTCCTGCGTGGCTCTGGCGCCCGACGGCCCAGGCTCGATCGACGTGATCGAGATCGACGCCGCGTCGCACGGTGGTGTCGACGACGCCCGAGACCTGCGCGAGCGAGCGATCTTCGCGCCCGTTTCCAGCCGGTTCAAGGTCTATGTCATTGATGAGGCCCACATGGTCTCGTCTGCCGGGTTCAATGCACTGCTCAAGCTCGTCGAAGAGCCGCCGGACTACGTCAAGTTCGTGTTCGCGACCACCGAGCCGGAGAAGGTCCTCGGCACCATCAAGTCGCGCACCCACCACTACCCGTTCCGGCTGATCCCGCCCGGCGTGCTGCGGCCCTATCTGGAGCAGTTGTGCGAGTCCGAGGGCGTCCGGGTCGAGCCGGCGGTGTTCCCGCTGGTGGTCCGCGCGGGTGGGGGCTCGGCGCGTGACTCGCTGTCGGTGCTCGACCAGCTGATCGCGGGCGCCGGCTCTGACGGGGTCAGCTACACCGGTGCGGTGGCGCTGCTCGGGGTCACCGACGTCGCGCTGATCGACGAGATGTGCGACGCCTTGGCCGCGGGCGACGGGGCGGCGGCATACGCGACGATCGACCGGGTGGTCGACGCCGGGCACGATCCCCGCCGGTTCGCGTCCGACCTGCTGGAACGCCTGCGCGACCTGATCGTCCTGCAGCAGGTGCCCGACGCGGCGGCCAAGGGACTGATCGACGCGCCGGACGACGACCTGGCCCGGATGGTGGCGCAGGCCGAGCGGTTCGGCCAGGCGACGCTGTCCCGGATGGCCGACATCGTGCACAACGGGCTGACCGAGATGCGCGGCACGACGGCGCCGCGGCTGTTGCTCGAACTGGTCTGCGCCCGGATGCTGCTGCCCGGTGCCGACGACTCCACCGGCGCGCTGCTTCAACGGCTGGAACGGATGGAGCGCCGGCTCACCGCCAGCGGTGACGCGGCGGCGGCCTGGACGGCACCGGTCGCCGCGGTGCCCGTCGCCGGAATACCGGTGGCTGGCGTGCCGGTCGCCGGGACACCGATTGCCGGAGTGTCCGTTGCCGGGGTTCCGGTCGCGACCACCCCGAGCACCGCGGCTTCCGCGCCGCCCGACCCGGCAGTCGAGTCCGCACCCGCCGCACCCGCCATGGGCATGCCGTCTGCGGCGCCGCCTGCCCCACCCGCCGGGGCCGCCGGCGTTGTGACCGCTCCGGTCGCCACGCCGACCGCGCCCGCCGCTCCGGTGGCGGCGGCGCCTGCCGCGGCACCGCCGCTGGCCGCGCCGGCGGTGATCGTGGACGCCGCTCCGGTGTCCCGGTCGGCTCCGGGCGTCATCGACGCCGCCGGGGTGCGCCGGGTCTGGGACGAGGTGCTCGTCCTGGTGGGCCGCAAGAGTAAGAAGGTGGCGGCTTGGGCGCGCGAGGCGACGGTACGCGACGTCGAGGGCGACGTTCTGGTCCTCGTCTTCAAGCACAGCTTCCACGCGACCGCACTGGGCGCCGACCCGTCGCTGGTCGTCGAGGCGGTCTACGAGGTGCTGGGCGGTAAGTGGCAGGTGCGCTGCGAGGTGGCCGACGGTCCGGTCCGCTCGGCGTCAGCCTCGGCCGCCGCCCGGCCCGCACCGGCCCCCCGCCAGGCCGCGAACCGGCCGGCCGGCGCGTCCGCCGAGGCTTCGGCGAGTGCGCGACCGAGCAGCCCGCCGGCCGCCGACGCGGAGTCCGACTGGCCGACGATCGTGCAGCCCGGCGGCCAGAGCGCCGCCGGCGCGTCGGGCACTGCCGGCGAGCCGACCCCGGCCGGTGCGATGGGCGCTGCCGACGGGCCGAGCGCCGACGAGCCGGGTGCCGGCAGGAGCGCCGGTCGACCAGGTGCCGCCGGGGAGCAGGGTGCAGCCGGGAAACCAAGCGCGGCCGGTGGACCCGACTCAGCCGGTGGACCCGGCTCAGCCAATGGAACCGGCTCAGCCAGTGGACCCGGCGCGGCCGATGGCGCCGGCGGGCGGAGTCCGGCCGGTGGCCAGAGTGGCCAGGCCGGGAGCTCCAACCGGAACAACGGCGGCGAGCGCAAGGCCGACGGTGCGCCGACCCGCGCGAGCGGACGGGGCGGAACGGGTTCGCGCACCGCGGCCGACTCCGGCGACCCCCGTTCGGCTGCCCGGGCGGCTGCCGCCGGGCGCGCCGCAAACGGCCGGTCCGGCGCCGCCAAGCGTGGCGCCCAGGACACGCGGGGCGCCGCCGCGCCGGCCGACTCCGGCTGGGACGGCGCGCCGGACGAGCCGCCGTACGATCCCGACTACGACCCGCCGGTCCGCGACGCCCAGACACACGAGGGGTTCGACCCCGGTGACGAACCGCTCGACGACGTCATCGACGAGCAGACCGCCCGCCAGTCCAGCGAGCAGCAGGCGCTGGCGCTGCTGCGGCAGACTCTGGGGGCGGAGAAGATCGGCGAGGTCGACGCCCGTTGACCCCGCGCCCGAAGTGGACGGTCCGGACTGCCCGGGCCGGGTCCGAGGGCTAGGCTTGGCCAGCTGAGGAACCAACGACAGGAGACTCCCGTGCGCCCCGGTGGACAGCCCAACCTGCAGCAGCTGATGAAGCAGGCGCAGAAGATGCAGCAGCAGATGGCCGACGCGCAGGCCGAGCTGGCCGACGCCGAGCTGACCGGCACCGCCGGGGGTGGACTGGTCACGGTCACCATCAAGGGCACCGGCGAGGTGTCCGCCGTGAAGATCGACCCCAAGGCTGTCGACCCGGACGACGTGGAGACCCTGGAAGACCTGGTGCTCGCCGCGCTGCACAACGCCTCCGAGGCGGTACGGGAGCTGACCGAGCAGAAGATGGGCCCGCTCACCGCCGGCCTCGGTGGCATGGGCGGCGGCCTGGGCCTGCCCGGGTTCTGACGGTTCCGCCATGTATGAAGGCGCCATTCAGGACCTGATCGACGAGCTCGGCCGGCTGCCTGGCGTCGGACCAAAGAGTGCCCAGCGCATCGCGTTCCACATCCTGTCGGCCGACCCGACCGACGTGAAACGGCTGGCCGTTGCCCTGCAACGGGTCAAGGAGCAGGTCCGGTTCTGCACCACCTGCTTCAATGTCGCCGAGGCGGAGCAGTGCCGGATCTGCCGCGACCCGCGCCGGCACGACGACGTGCTGTGCGTCGTCGAGGAGCCGAAGGACGTCGTCGCGGTCGAGCGCACGGGCGAGTTCCGTGGCCGGTACCACGTGTTGGGCGGCGCCATCAACCCGCTCGAGGGCATCGGCCCGGATCACCTCAAGATTCGCGAGCTGATGGCCCGGCTCGCCGACGGCTCGGTCAAGGAACTGATCCTGGCGACCGACCCGAACACCGAGGGCGAGGCGACGGCCACCTACCTCGCCCTGCTGGTGAAGCCGATGGGGCTCGCGGTGACCAGGCTGGCGAGCGGTCTGCCGGTCGGTGGCGACCTCGAGTACGCGGACGAAATCACCCTTGGAAGGGCTTTCGAGGGCCGTCGGGCGATCTGAACCCCCAGGCCCACAAGAAGATTTCATCAATGTTGCGAGCCAGGTCACATCTCCATCACGGGGTGGCCTGAACTTGATTACGGGGTCGTCCGGACCTTGACGGCCGTGGTCTTCGGAGACGAAGGTTTCTCTCCACCGACGGTGAAGCCATCACCGTTGATATCGCGTCTCCGTTGGTGACCACAACTCATTAACGGGGTGCGGGGAGTCCACGCGGAAGACAACCCATCGGTTGCCAACTGCCACGGGACCCGGTCAGGCCGGTTCAGCGATGCCCGGCCTCGCTCCGGCGCCGTGCGGCGGCCGGAGAAAGGCAAGACCGCACATGGTGATGGGACCGGAACCGCCTGCTGCCGCTGGATCGACCCTTGTCGCCGACGAGCTACCCGTCGAGTCCGAGGTTCGGGCGATCGAAGGCCGCTCGCTCGGCCGCATCGCGTGGAACCGTTTGAAACGGGACCGGATCGCGATGGCCGGCGGAATTATCGTCATCGTTCTCATCCTCGTCGCCATCTTCGCGCCGGTCCTGGTCAAACTGGTCGCTCATCCGCCGAACGACTTTCACGACGACCTGCTCGATCCCAACCTGGGTGGTCTGCCCAAGGGCCGCTTCGGCGGGATCAGCGGGAGCTACCTCTTCGGGGTCCAGCCCGTCACCGGCCGCGACATGTTCAGCCAGATCGTCTACGGGGCGCGGGTGTCACTGACCGTCGCGTTCCTCGCCGCGCTCGTCGCGGTGCTGATCGGCTCGGTGCTCGGCGTCGCGGCCGGCTACTTCGGCGGTTGGGTGGACGCCGCGATCAGCCGGGTCATGGACCTGCTGCTCGCCTTCCCGCAGTTGTTGTTCGCGATCGCACTGGTCTCCGTGTTGCCGCAGTCGTTGTGGGGATTCGGCGGCACCTTCCTTCGCATGGCCGTCCTCGTGGTGGTCATCGGTTTCTTCGGGTGGCCGTACATCGGCCGCATCGTCCGCGGGCAGGCCCTGTCCCTGCGGGAACGTGAGTTCGTCGAGGCGAGCCGGAGCCTGGGCGCGCGTGGTGGCTACATCCTGTTCCGGGAGTTGCTGCCGAACCTGGTGGCGCCGATTTTGGTGTACACCACGCTGATCATCCCGACGAACATCCTGAACGAGGCTGCGCTCAGCTTCCTGGGCGCCGGAGTCAAGTCTCCAACACCCTCGTGGGGCCGGCTCATGTCGGACGCGGTCAATTACTACCAACCCGATCCGACTTACATGATCGTTCCAGGCGTTGCCATCTTCGTCACCGTCATGGCTTTCAACCTCTTCGGCGACGGGCTGCGCGACGCGCTCGACCCCAGGGCGCATTGAGCGTGCGCGCGCCGGATCGCAGCAACGCACCCGAAGGTTCCGCGCCACCGGTTCGCCGGTGGCACAAGGAGGAGGAAGGGATCCAGTGACAGTGAAGAGAAGGGCGATAGCGGCCGGAGCTGCCGTGCTCGCTATGGCGTTACTGGCCGCCTGTGGCGGCAACAAGGCAACGACGACCACCAACTCCAACACTGGTGCCGGCTTCAACGCGGCGGTCGGCAAGGTGGTGAACCCTTCGACGAAGAAGGGCGGCACCCTGCAGATGTGGAGTTCGCAGGACGCCGACTCGTGGGACCCGGCCATCGGGTACTACGCGTTCGTCTGGGACCTCAACCAGTTGTATACCCGTACCCTGGTCACCTACCCGGCGCAGCCGGGTACCGCGGGCCTCAAGCTCGCGCCCGACCTGGCCTCGGCGATGCCCGACATCACCGACGGCGGCAAGACCTACACGTTCCACCTGCGTAGCGGGATCAAGTTCGACGACGGTACGGCGATCACGTCCAAGGACATCAAGTACGGCATCGAGCGCATCTTCGCGCAGGACGTCCTGCCCGGCGGCCCGATCTACCTGATGGGCCAGCTGGACGAGGGGCAGAACTACCCCGGCCCGTACAAGGACAAGGACCCGGCGGGGCTCAAGAGCATCGAGACCCCCGACGACTCGACCATCATCTTCCACCTCAAGGCGCCGTACGCGGACTTCCCGTACCTGCTCGCGATGCCCGGCGCCGGTCCGGTGCCGCAGGCTCGAGACACCGGCGCCAAGTACGCGCTGAAGCCGGCCTCCTCGGGTCCATACATGTTCCAGTCGTACGAGCCGGGCAAGAGCACGGTGTGGGTGCGCAACCCGAACTGGGACCCGTCGACCGACCCGATCCGCAAGGCGCTGCCCGACAAGATCAACCTGACCATCACGTCGAACGCTGACGACCTGGACAGCCGCCTGATCGCTGGCACCGCGGACATCGACGTCGGCCAGACCGGTGTGCAGTCGGCCGCGCAGATCAAGGTTCTGCAGAACCCGTCGCTGAAGGCGAACACGGACGCTCCGCCGAACGGCTTCATCCGGTACGCGGCGTTCGCCACCACGGTGGCACCGTTCGACAACATCGACTGCCGTAAGGCCGTCATGTACGCCGCCGACCACACCGCGTTGCAGACCGCCCGCGGTGGTCCGATCGGTGGTGGCCCGATCGCGCCGAACATGCTCCCGCCGAACATTCTGGGCTCGGACACCAAGTACGACCCGTACAACATCGTGCAGGGCAAGCCGCAGCTCGACAAGGCGAAGGAAGAGCTGCAGAAGTGCGGCAAGCCGAACGGCTTCAGCACCACGATCGCCGTCCGCAACAACAAGGACAAGGAAATCAAGTCGGCCGAGGCGCTGCAGCAGTCGCTGGCGGCGGTTGGCATCAAGGCCAACATCTACCAGTACGACGGCAAGCTGCTCTCCACCGTCATCGGTGCGCCGGACAACGTGAAGAAGAACGGCTACGGGATCATGATCGCCGGTTGGGGTGCCGACTGGCCGTCGGGCACCGGCTACCTCCAGCCGCTGATCGACCAGACCTTCATCCTGAAGAACGGCAACTACAACTTGCCGGAGATCAAGGACCCGCAGATCCAGTCGCTGTTCCAGCAGACCGCCCTGGAGACCGACCCGACCAAGGCGGCCGCCCTCTACAACCAGATGAACCACATCGTCATGGAGGGTGCGTACTACCTGCCCTTCACGTACGACGCGGCGCTCAACTACCGCAACCCGAGGTTGACCAATGTCTTCGTCAATCAGGCGTGGGGCATGATCGACTTCCAGGCTCTCGGTGTTAGCGACGGTAAGTGAGATTCGCCAGTAACCGGAGCTTGAAGGGCAGGTGAAGGCCGTTCGGCGGCCGACGGCTTCCGCATCTCGCGGGGGTCGCCGGCCGCCGGTGGGCCGAGCGTCGTGTTCAGGTACATCATTAGGCGACTGATCGCCGGGGTGATCACCCTTCTGGTGGTCACGCTCGTCACGTTCGGCATCTTCTTCATGGTGCCCAAGCTCACCGGTACCGACCCGGCGTTGCTGTACACCGGCAAGCAGACCGACAAGGTCGCGATCGAGGGCGCCCGCAAGAAGATGGGCCTGGACAAGCCGGTCATCGAGCAGTACGGACTGTTCGTCAAGGGGCTTGTCGTGGGTCGGGACTACGACGACGGCCCGGACAAGACCCACTGCCCGGCTCCCTGCTTCGGATACTCGTTCAAGAACCAGTTCAACGTGTGGCAGCGGATGCTCAGCGACCTGCCGGTCACCGCGTCACTGGCGGTCGGTGCCGCGGTCATCTGGCTCATCCTGGGAGTCGGGGCCGGCATCATATCCGCGTTACGTAAGGGCCGCGCGATAGACCGGGCAGTGATGACCGGCGCGCTGGCCGGGGTGTCGCTGCCGATCTACTTCACCGGCCTGCTGTCGGCGTCGATCTTCGTCTACACCCTGAATTGGCTACCGAGTCCTGGGTACTCACCGTTCCTCCAGAACCCGCTGACCTGGGCGCAGGGGCTGATCCTTCCGTGGATCACGCTGGCGTTCCTGTTCGCCGCGACGTACGCCCGGTTGACCAGGGCGACGATGCTGGAGACCCTCAGCGAGGACTACATCCGTACGGCGAGGGCCAAGGGCCTGCGGGAACGTACGGTCATCGGCAAGCACGCCCTGCGCTCCACGCTCACCCCGATCACCACGGTTTTCGGCCTCGACCTCGGCGCGCTGCTCGGCGGCGCGGTGCTCACCGAGACGGTGTTCAACCTCAACGGGCTCGGCAAGGACGCGGTCCTCGCGATCAGCACGAGTGACCTGCCCGTGATCCTCGGCGTGACCATGTTCGCGGCGTTCTTCATCGTGCTCGCGAACCTCATCGTCGACGTCCTGTACGGCGTGATCGACCCCCGGGTACGGCTGGCATGACCGCCGCTGGCGACCGTGGAACGACAGGCCAGCAGGCCGTGAGCACCGAGGAGGGGCAGTGACCACCGACAACACCGTGCGGACCAGCCCTGGGCCGACCCTGGCCGGGCCACCGCCTCCGGGATCCGACGTCTTCCTGAGGATCAATGACCTCAGGATCCAGTTCAAGACGGACGACGGCATCGTCAAGGCCGTCGATGGCCTGTCGTTCGGCCTCGGCCGGGGCAAGACCCTGGGCATCGTGGGCGAGTCCGGCTCCGGCAAGAGCGTGACCAGCCTCGGCATCCTCGGGCTGCACCGGGGCCGGGGCCGCAACGCCGACGTCACCGGCGAGATCTGGCTCGACGGCGAGGAGCTGATCTCCACCCCGCAGGAACGGGTACGGCAGCTGCGCGGCCAGAAGATGGCCATGATCTTCCAGGACCCGCTGACCTCGATGCACCCGTACTATTCGATCGGCACCCAGATCGTCGAGGCGTACCGGGTCCACAACGCGGTCTCGAAGAAGGTCGCCCGGCGGCGGGCCATCGAGATGCTCGGCCGGGTTGGCATCCCGCGCCCGGAGCGGCGGGTGGACGACTACCCGCACGAGTTCTCCGGCGGCATGCGGCAGCGGGCGATGATCGCGATGGCGCTGGTCTGCAACCCCGAGCTGCTGATCGCGGACGAGCCGACCACCGCGCTGGACGTGACCGTCCAGGCACAGATCCTCGACCTGATCCGGGACCTGCAGGGCGAGTTCGGATCCGCGGTCATCATCATCACGCACGACCTGGGCGTGGTCGCCGAGCTGGCAGACGACATCCTGGTCATGTACGGAGGCAAGTGCGTCGAGTACGGTCCGGCCGACGAGCTGTTCTGGCGCCCGGAGCACCCGTACACCTGGGGGCTGCTGAGTTCCATGCCCCGGGTGGACCGGGACGTGCGCGATCGGCTCGTACCCATCAAGGGCAGCCCGCCGAGCCTGATCAACCTGCCCAGGGGCTGTGCGTTCCACCCGCGTTGCCCGTACTCCGAGCGGGACGGCATCCCGTGCCGCTCCGTCGTACCCGAACTGGCCGGGGAACAGCAGCACCTGGTGGCCTGCCACCTGCCGGCGGCGCAACGACGCCGGATCTTCTCCGACGACATCGCACCGGCCCTGTAGGGAGTCACCAGTGAGCAATGGAGAAAATCTGCTTGAGGTGACCGGGCTGGAGAAGCACTTCCCGATCACCAAGGGTGCGATCTTCCGGCAGAAGGTCGGCGCGGTGCACGCGGTCGACGGCATCGACTTCGTCGTCCGGTCCGGCGAGACCCTCGGCCTCGTCGGCGAGTCCGGGTGCGGCAAGTCCACGACCGGACGGCTGCTCAGCCGCCTGCTGGAGCCGACCGGCGGCAAGATCATGTTTGAGGGCCGGGACATCACGCACCTGTCGCCGCGCGCGATGCGACCGTTGCGGCGCGACGTACAGATGATCTTCCAGGACCCGTACTCGTCGCTGAACCCGCGCCACACCGTCGGCGCGATCGTCGGCGCGCCGCTGCGGATCCAGGGAGTCCAGACGCCGCAGGGGCGCAAGCGCGCGGTCCAGGAGCTGCTGGAACTGGTCGGGCTCAACCCGGAGCACTACAACCGGTACCCGCACGAGTTCTCCGGCGGGCAGCGCCAGCGGATCGGCATCGCCCGGGCGCTCGCGCTGCGGCCGAAGCTGGTCATCGCGGACGAGCCGGTCTCCGCGCTGGACGTGTCGATCCAGGCCCAGGTGGTGAACCTGCTCGACGACCTACAGAGCGAGCTGGGCCTGACGTACCTGGTCATCGCGCACGACCTGTCGGTGGTACGGCACATCTCCGACCGGGTCGCGGTGATGTACCTGGGGAAGATCGTCGAGGTCGCGCCGCGGGACGACCTGTACGCCCGCCCGCTGCACCCGTACACGGTGGCGTTGCTGTCGGCGGTACCGGTGCCGGACCCGGCCCGTCGCGACAAGGCGCAGCGTGAGCGGATCCTGCTGACCGGCGACGTACCCAGCCCGATCGATCCGCCGTCCGGGTGCCGGTTCCGTACCCGCTGCTGGAAAGCGCAGGAGATCTGCGCCACCACGGAGCCTCCGCTGAACGTCGCGGCGGAGGGGCACCGGGTGGCCTGTCACTTCCCGGTCGAGGACAGCGAGCGGACCGGCCGGGGCGCCCAGGCCGCCCGGGAGGCCGCGGCGGCCGTCGCGGAGGAGTAGACCGCCTCCCGGAAGCGACGGCGGTCACGGGGAGTGGGCCGCCGCCCAGAGGCGGCGGCCGTCGCGGAGGAGCAGACCGCGCGAAGCGTCAGCCCTCGGGCCGGTCCAGTACGCCGAGCATCAGGCGGTGGACCGGTTCGAGGTCGTCGGCGTCGTGCAGGGTGGCGTGGCCGCCCCGGACCACGTACCACTCGTCCGCGTCCTTGTACTGCACCTTCAGCGTCAGGCTCAGGTCGTCGGCCAGCTCGGTGCGCAGCGTCAGTTGGCCGGTGACGACACCGACCTCCTCGGTCCACACGCCGCCCGGCGCGGCCGTGAAGTCACCAGACCGGTGTGAGCTCATGAGCATGTCCCCAACATGTCGGACAGTGCCCCCTTCTCGGCGGACGTCACGGTCAGTTGCCAGTAGTGCTTGACGGTGATCCAGTCGGTCGCGTACGAGCACCAGTAGTTCCGGTCCGGCGGGCGCCACTGCGACGGATCCTGGTCGCCCTTGGACTCGTTCAGCGACGAGGTGACCGCCAGCAGCTGCGGGCGGCTGAGGTCGTTGGCGAACTGCTGCCGCCGCGTGGTGGTCCAGGTCTTGGCGCCCGACTTCCACGCGTTGGCCAGCGGTACCACGTGATCGATCTGGAGCTTCTGCGGATCGGTGTATGCCTTGCCGTCGTACGGGCTGGTCCAGTCCCCGGATGTGATCTTGCACGCGGACGTCGCGTGTACGCCCGTTCCCTGGTGCTCCAGCACCACGTCACGGGTGTCGCAGCCGTGGCCCTGCGAGATCCAGTGCGGGAACTTCTCCCGACTGTAGCCCGACATGGTCAGGCCGCCCGACACGGTCAGCTCGGCCAACTGCTGGCTGGCGGCGGCCGGCGCCGGACCGGGTGAGCCGGTCTCGGAGCCGACCCCACCCTGGTTCAGAACGCTCGGATCGCACCCGACCAGGACACCGAGCGCGAGAAGCGCGATGAAGGCACGGATGGTACGCATGTTCTCAGCTTGAGGGCCACTTGCCGGTCGCGCCACTCGGACGGGCACTATGGTGGTCATGGCTGACGCTCTGCGACTCTCGTCAAGCCGGGGCCGGGGCGCCGTGTTCGCGTCGGTCGTGGCGTCGGGAATGGCTTTCCTCGACAACACGGTCGTCAACGTCGCGCTCCCGCACATCGGTGGTGAGCTGCACGCGAGTGTCGCCGGTCTACAGTGGACAATCAGCGCGTACACGCTCGCGCTGGCCGCGCTCGTCCTGTTCGGCGGCGCCCTCGGCGACCGGTACGGCCGGCGGAAGATCTTCCTCTTCGGTGTGGTCTGGTTCACCCTCGCGTCCGTCCTCTGTGGACTCTCGGTGAATGTGGGCATGCTCACCGCGGCCCGAGCCTTTCAGGGCTGCGGCGCGGCGCTGCTGACGCCGGGCTCGCTGGCGCTGTTGCAGGCGTCGTTCGCGAGCGAGGATCGGGCCCGGGCGATCGGTGCCTGGTCCGGGCTGTCCGGCGTGTCGACCGCGATCGGGCCGTTCCTCGGTGGCTGGCTCATCGACACGCTGTCCTGGCGCTGGATCTTCTTCATCAACGTGCCGCTGGCGGTGCTCGCGATCGTCGCCGCGATGATCTGGGTACCGGAGAGCAGCAACCCGGGTACCGGCCGGTTCGACGTACCCGGCGCCGTTCTCGCCGCGGCCGGCCTGGCCGGCATCACGTACGCGCTGATCCAGGGCGGCACCTGGGCGGCACCGGCCGCAGTGCTGGGAGTGCTGGCGCTGGTCGTGTTCGTCCTCGTCGAGCATCGCCGGGGCGATGCCGCGATGCTGCCGCCCCGGCTGTTCAGCTCCCGCCAGTTCACCGCCATCAACCTGGTCACGTTCTTCATCTACGCCGGCGTCTCCGGGATCAGTTTCTTCCTGATCGTCGAGTTGCAGGTCGCGGCCGGCTATTCGGCGCTGCAGGCCGGGGTGTCGATGCTGCCGATGACGCTGCTGCTGATGGTCGGCTCGTCCCGGGCCGGCGCACTCGGCGCCCGGATCGGCCCGCGCTGGCCGCTGGCGGTCGGCAGCGTGACCGCCGGCGCGGGGATCCTGCTGATGCTGCGCATCGGGCGGCACACCAACTACCTGACCGACGTGCTGCCGGCGGCCATCCTGTTCGGGCTCGGCATGACCCTGGTGGTCGCTCCGCTGACCGCCGCGATCCTGGCCGCCGCGCCGAGCGAGCAGGCCGGCACGGCCAGCGGCGTGAACAACGCCGTCGCCCGGTCCGGCGGGCTGCTCGCCGTCGCCGCCCTGCCGCTCGCGGTCGGCATCACCGGGCGGGAGTACCAGCAGCCCGCCGCCCTGGATCACGGGTTCCACCTGGCGGTGCTGGGCTGCGCCGCCCTGTACGCGGCGGGTGCCCTCATCACGTTGGTACTCGTGAAGAGGGCACCCGATTCCGGCGGCGCGCGACCGGCCCCGAACCCGCCCGAGGCGTCCGTGTCCGGCGGGCGGAACGGCGGGCTCAGCCGCGGTTGACGGCGCTGGCCACCGCGCGCAGCGACGCGGTGACGATGTTCTCGTCCATGGCCACGCCCCACCGGGTCTCGCCGTTCACGTCGCACTCCACGTACGCCGCGGCCCTCGCGTCGCCGCCGGACGTCAGCGCGTGCTCGGCGTAGTCCAGTACCCGCACCGAGATGTCCATGGTGGACAGTGCGTGGACGAACGCGTCGATCGGCCCGTTGCCGACGCCGGTGAGGTCGCGTCGCGTGCCGTCCACCACGACGGCGAGGTTGAGTTCGACCTTTCCGTCCACGGTGGACGTCGAGTACGTCGAGACGTCGACCCGCGGCGATGCCGGGCGCAGGTACGTCGCGGAGAAGATGTCCCACATCTGCTCCGGCATGACCTCGCCGCCCTCGTCGTCGGTGTGCCGCTGGACCACACCGGAGAACTCGATCTGCAGCCGGCGGGGCAGTTCCAGCTGGTGCTCGGTGCGCATGATGTACGCGACGCCGCCCTTGCCGGACTGCGAGTTGACCCGGATCACCGCCTCGTACGTGCGGCCGACGTCCTTCGGGTCGATCGGCAGGTACGGCACGCCCCAGGTGAACGCGTCGACCTCCACGCCCGCGTCGGCGGCGTCCCGGGTCAGCCAGTCCAGGCCCTTGTTGATGGCGTCCTGGTGGGAGCCGGAGAACGCGGTGTAGACCAGGTCGCCCGCGTACGGGTGCCGCTCGTGTACGGGTAGCTGGTTGCAGTACTCGACGGTGCGGCGGATCTCGTCGATCTGCCGGAAGTCGATCTGCGGATCGATGCCCTGGCTGAACAGGTTCAGGCCCAGCGTGACCAGGTCCACGTTGCCGGTGCGCTCGCCGTTGCCGAACAGGCAGCCCTCGATCCGGTCGGCGCCGGCCATCAGGCCCAGTTCCGCGGCGGCCACCGCGCACCCGCGGTCGTTGTGCGGGTGCAGGCTCAGTACGACCGAGTCCCGCCGGGGCAGGTTGCGGTGCATCCACTCGATGGAGTCGGCGTACACGTTCGGGGTGGCCATCTCGACGGTCGCCGGCAGGTTGACGATCAGCGGCCGGTCCGGGGTCGGATCGATCACGTCGATGACCGCGGAGCAGATCTCCAGCGCGTACTCCAGCTCGGTGCCGGTGTAGCTCTCCGGCGAGTACTCGTAGAAGATGTCCGTGTCCGGGGTGTGGATCTCCTGGTACTTCTTGCACAGCCGGGCCGCGCTGGTGGCGATGTCGGTGATCCCGTCCTTGTCCAGGCCGAAGACCACCCGGCGCTGGAGCACCGAGGTCGAGTTGTAGATGTGCACGATCGCCCGCTTGGCGCCGCGCAGCGACTCGAAGGTCCGGTCGATCAGGTGTTCCCGGCACTGGGTCAGCACCTGGATGGTCACGTCGTCCGGGATCAGGTCCTGCTCGATGAGCTGGCGGACGAAGTCGAAGTCGGTCTGGCTCGCAGCCGGGAAACCGACCTCGATCTCCTTGTATCCCATCTGTACCAGCAGGGTGAACATCCGCCGCTTGCGCTCGGGGGACATCGGGTCGATCAGCGCCTGGTTGCCGTCGCGCAGGTCGACGGCGCACCACCGGGGCGCTGCCTCGATCCGCCGGGACGGCCACTGCCGGTCCGGCAGGTCGATCGTGAACTGCTGGTGGTACGGCTGGTAGCGGCCGAACGGCATGGCGCTGGGCCGCTGGCGAGCGATGGGATTGCCGGTCACGTCTCCGGCGGTCGCGGTGCTGGCGGTCGCGGTGCTGCGAGTGATCGTGTCGTCAGTCATGTCGGAAGCTCCAAAGCCGGGAGGAAGTGACCGGCTGGGCCCGCATGATCAGTCAGGCGAGGGCGCGCGCCAACTCCGCGACGGGGTGCCGGTCGGATGGAGCCCCGCCGCGGCACCCAAGAAGAAGCACCCGCGACATAACACCGGACACTGTACGCCTCGATCAGCCCACCGACGCCCGGCTCCCGGGATCTGAGAAGCCGGTTCACCCGTGCGGGTGCCGCGCCGGCCTGTTGTCGGCTCCGCGGGCGCCGACTCCGGTGAGCCGTCCGCGTCGGCCCCGGCCGGGGCCTTATTGCGTACCGGCCGATGCTGGCGTGGTGGGCGACGGAGAGGTGGTCGGGAGGGGGGCTCCGGCCACGACCGGGGCCGGCAGCGTGATCGCCGGCGGTGCCGGGGCCGGCGCGCCGGTCAACGTGAGCGTGCCCAGTGCCAGGGCCGCGGCGGTCAGCGTGCCGTCGGCGTCGTAGCAGTAGATCCCGGCGTCCACCGGTGGAGTCAGGGCCGCCGAGTTGGGCTCGACCGAGAAGCACTGGCCGGCGGCGCCCTTCAGGGTCGCGTTGTTGACCGCGATGGCCTGATCGCGATCGGTGAGGATGGGCAGCCAGCTGGTGAACAGGTACTGCACCCGGGGATCGTTCTTGGCCGGCAGGGTACCGGTGGGGTCCGCCACCCGTACACAGCCCGGGGCGATGCCCGGCGTGGTGCCCAGGGCGCACTGATACAGCCCGGCCGGGGTGTCGGCCACCGCCACGTCGGCGGTGCCGCCCAGGGCCCCGCCGGGTACCGTGACCAGCCACGATCCGTCGGCCGCCACGGTCACCGTGACAGTACGGACCGGCCGGCCCCGGGTGGTCAGCGTGTACCTCGCCACGTACCGCTTGTCCTGGGCCGTGGCGACCCGGGCGGCCAGCTGCCCCCACGGGTCGGTAGGCCCGGTCGGCCCCGCGCTGGGGCTGGGGTCCACCGGCGGCGGCATGCTGGTGCAGCCGGTCGTCAATAGCACGCCGACCAGGACGATTGCGGCGGTTCCGGCTCTGGATCGCACCGAGTCATTGTGGGTCACACAACGGCCGGATCGTGGGATCGACTCTCCAAGGTGGCGCGGCGCGCCGGTACCCTGGGTGCTGTCCCACTAGCGCCGCCGGCCTGACCAGGCCCGTCGCCCCCGCGACGGCCGCAGTGACCGGCGGCGTCGTCGCGATGGAGGAGGAGTCGCTGGCGTGGCGCTCATGGTGCAGAAGTACGGCGGCTCATCGGTAGCGGACGCCGAGCGCATCAAGCGGGTAGCCGAACGGATCGTGGCGAGCCGAAAGGCCGGCAACGATGTCGTCGTGATCGTCTCGGCGATGGGTGACACCACCGACGAACTGCTTGACCTCGCCCACCAGGTCAGCCCGCTCCCGCCGGGTCGGGAGCTGGACATGCTGCTCACCTCGGGTGAGCGCATCTCGATGGCGCTGCTGGCGATGGCTATTCACAACCTGGGGTATGAAGCCAGGTCATACACGGGCTCACAGGCCGGGGTGATCACTACCTCGGCACATGGCAAGGCGCGGATCATCGACGTCACCCCGGGCCGGCTGCGCAGCGCGCTGGACGAAGGCGCCATCGCGATCGTCGCCGGATTCCAAGGCGTGTCGCAGGACACGAAGGACATCACCACGCTGGGCCGGGGCGGTTCGGACACCACCGCGGTGGCGGTGGCGGCGGCCCTGCGCGCCGACTGCTGCGAGATCTACACCGACGTGGACGGCGTGTTCACCGCCGACCCGCGGATCGTGCCGAACGCCCGGCGGATTTCCCAGATCACCTACGAGGAGATGCTGGAGCTGGCCGCCTGCGGTGCCAAGGTACTGATGCTGCGTTGCGTAGAGTATGCACGGCGTTACGGCATGCCGATCCACGTCCGCTCGTCGTATTCGAACAAGCCGGGGACCATCGTCACTGGCTCGATGGAGGATCTTCCAGTGGAGCAAGCACTGATCACCGGCGTCGCGCACGACCGCGACGAGGCCAAGATCACCATTGTCGGGGTCCCCGACGAGCCGGGCGAGGCGGCCCATCTCTTCGAGACCGTCGCGCTCGCCGAGACGAACATCGACATGATCGTGCAGAACGTGTCGACCGAGGGCACCGGCCGCACCGACATCTCGTTCACGCTTCCCAAGAGCGACGGGCCGGCGGCGATGGCGGCGCTCGGCAAGGTCCAGGAGAAGGTCGGCTTCAAGGGCTTGCTCTTTGATGATCACGTAGGCAAGGTGTCCCTTATCGGCGCCGGGATGCGCTCGAACCCCGGCGTCGCCGCGAAGTTCTTCGCCGCGCTGGCCGAGGCGAGCGTCAACATCGAGATGATCTCCACGTCCGAGATCCGGGTTTCGGTGGTCTGCCGAGACACTGATCTGGACGCCGCGGTCGTCGCCGTACATGATGCATTTGACCTCGGTGGCGACGAGGAAGCCGTGGTCTACGGCGGGACCGGGAGGTAGCGAGATGGCCGATAGGGATCTGCCGAGCCTGGCCGTTGTCGGGGCGACCGGAGCGGTCGGCGCCGTGATGTGCGACCTGCTGTCCTCCCGCAAGAACATGTGGGGCGAGATCCGGTTGATCGCCTCGGCTCGCTCCGCCGGGAAGAAGATCATGGTGCGCGGCGAGGAGCTGACCGTACACGCGCTGGCACCCGAGGCGTTCGACGGCATCGACGTCGCGATGTTCGACGTACCCGACGAGGTCTCCCTGGAGTGGGGTCCGATCGCGGCGGCCCGGGGGGCGGTCGTGGTGGACAACTCCGGCGCCTTCCGGATGGATCCCGACGTGCCGCTGGTGGTGCCGGAGATTAACCCGGAGCAGGTGCGCAACCGCCCCAAGGGGATCATCGCGAACCCCAACTGCACCACGCTCACCATGATCGTCGCGCTGTCGCCGCTGCACCACGAGTACGGCCTCCGCGAGCTGACGGTCGCCTCGTACCAGGCCGTGTCCGGCGCCGGCAAGGTCGGCATCGACACCCTGCTCGGCCAGATCGACAAGGTCTCCGGGGACCACAACCTCGGATCCCGGTCCGGCAACGTCCGGCGGGCGGTCGGCGACGACCTCGGCCCGTTCCCCGCGCCGTTGGCGCTCAACGTGGTGCCCTGGGCCGGATCGCTGAAGGACAACGGCTGGTCGTCCGAGGAGCTGAAGGTCCGCAACGAGTCCCGGAAGATCCTCGGCCTGCCCGACCTCAAGGTGTCCGCGACCTGTGTCCGGGTAGCGGTCATCACCGGGCACTCGGCCGCCGTCCACGCGGTGTTCGCCACCGAGGTGGACGCCGAGGGCGCCCGGGAAGCGCTCCGCCACGCGCCGGGCGTGATCCTGGTCGACGACCCGGCCGCCGGCGAGTTCCCGATGCCCATCGACGCGGTCGGCACGGATCCGTGCTGGGTCGGCCGGATCCGCAAGTCGCTGGACGATCCCCGGGCCCTGGACCTGTTTGTGACCGGCGACAACCTGCGTAAGGGCGCTGCCCTCAACACCGCGCAGATCGCCGAGGTTCTCGCCGCGGAGTTCGTCCCGGCGCACTGAGCATTCACCCCTCCTTCCGCACACAACGTGCGGCCATCGGGTGGCCCCGGGCGATCCCCTGGGAGTCCGGTGGCCGCACGTCGGAAGGGCGGGGATAGGGCAACAACCGGCGGGGGCAACGACAAAGTCCCCGCCGCACCGGGGTGCGACGGGGACCTACGTGCGCTGATGTGCCGGTCGCCTCTCGGCGAGTGGCGCGACGCGGCTCCAGCCGTACGGTATTCCGCGAGGGCAATTTAGGTGAGGCCCGGGGACACGGAGCACACCAGCGATGGGTACAACGCGAGGTCGGGGCCTGGGCATTTCGTGACCTGGAGCACAGCCGGTGCCGCTCGGGCGTGCGTGGGCGGAGTCAGGCTACGCCGGAGGTGGGCCGGTTCGAGGCAGCCACCCGGACGCTGTCCCGACCGGTACGTTTCGCCTCGTAGAGGGCCTGATCGGCGCGGCGCAGGGTGTCCGCCGCCGACTCTGCCGCCGCCTGGAGCGCCACTCCCACGCTGATCGTGCGGCCCTGCCGCCGGGCCGCCTGGGCCAGCCGCTCCGCGATCATGCGGGCCTCCTCCGGCCGCTTCACCTCGATCACCGCCGCGAACTCGTCGCCGCCGATCCGGTACAGCTCGTCGCCGCTGCGCAGGGTCGCGAGCAGGGTACGGGCGAGGTCCACCAGGGCCCGGTCACCGGCCTGGTGCCCGTACTCGTCGTTGAGCTGCTTGAACCGGTCGATGTCGATGGCCAGCAAGGCGGTACGACCCGGTGTCGCCCGAGCCAGCCGCTCCCCGAACGGGCCGTAGTGCCGCAGCCCGGTGAGCGGGTCCGAACTGGCCTTCTCGGACAGCCGGCGGAGTGTCTCCAGCCGGTCCAGGCTGGTCCAGGCGTGAGCCGCGAGCAGTTCCAGGAGGTTGGGGATCGCCGGATCGGGGCGGATGGCACGCTCGTCGACCACGAGCAGGACGCCCCCGGCCGAGCGCGGGTCGGCATCCGCGTCCCGGCCGGGCCCGACCGGTACCGAGATCATCGTCCGTACCCCGATCGAGGTGAGCTGCTCGAACCCGTGAGCGCCGAACTGGGACGGGTCACCGAGCGTGTACCCCGACCCGTGCCGGCGCGCCCGTACCGTGAACTGGCTCAGCACCTCCGGTCCGAGCGCGGCGAGCCGGTCGCCGAGCGCGGTCGGGTTGCGGTCGTCGAGCAGCGCCCGGGCCCCGGCCCGGCCGGGCAGCAGGACCGCCGGGGTCGACAGCCCGGACACCTCGCGGGCGGCGACCAGCGAGCGGTGCAGCAACTGGCGCTCGTCCCGCGCGGTACCGAAGCTCAGTGCGTGCCGCAGCAGCTTCTCGCTGTCCGATTCGGTGGGCGGACCTCCCAGCGCCGAGATCCGGGCCCCGATGCGGGCGGCGACCGCCTCGACGACCGGCAGCCACAGGTCGATGTCGACCGGCGTGCGCCACTCCACGTTGAAGGCTCCGCCGGTGGTACCACCGGGGCCCGGGATCGGCGCGCAGATCTCGACCGCCACCGGGGGGCCGAGTGAGACATAGTCGGCGTCGGCGGACACATCGGTCAGGACGGCCCTCCGTCCCGTCCGGTAGACCCGCCCGGCGACCCCGGAATCGAACGGGAGCGTGGAGTACACGTGCCAGGAGCCGGCCGCGGCGGCGCACCGGAGATGGTCCTGGACCGGCAGCAACACAGCGATCATCGCCGGGGTGTGCGCAGCGAATACCTCTACGGCGCGCTCGCATGCCTCGGTGACCGACGCGGCGTCGTCGAGGGCGCTGGTGACGCCCTCTAGGAGCTGGTCGAGGGGCACGTCACCAGTCCAGATATCGGAGGAACCGGCGCGTGCCGGTTCCGCTGGGTCAAGGCCGCCGACCTGCCGGCGGCCGCAACCTACGGTACCCCTCCGGTCTTGGAGCGCAGGGTGACTCCGGGCGGTACCGCCGCAGGTGAGCGCCGTTTCCGGGTCTGTCTCGGCGGGATGGTCCGCCTCGCCGGGATGGTCGGCCTCGCCGGGATCAGGCACCGGCTCCGGCCGGCTCCTCCGCCAGGAGCTGCCGTACCCGGGGCACGACCTCCTCGCCGTACAGGCGCAGCGAGGTCATCATCTTCTCGTGCGGCAGCGTCCCGGAGCTGTACTTGAACTCGAAGCGGTCGACGCCGAGAGTCCGGACGGTATTCGCGATCTTGGCGGCCACCGTCTCCGGGGAGCCGACATAGAGCGAACCCTCGTCGGCCTCCGCGTCGAAGCGGTGCTTGTTCGTCGGACCCCAGCCGCGCTCACGACCGATCCGGTCGTGCATCGCCCGGTAGTGGGGCCACAGCTCCTCGCGGGCCTGTTCGTCGGTCTCGGCGACGTGGCCCGGGGAGTGCACCCCGATCGGCAGCCGCTCGACCTTCAGCTGGGTGAGAGCGCGGTGGTACAGGTCGACGTACGGCGCGAAGCGCGCCGGCTGGCCGCCGATGATCGCGAGCATGAGCGGCATCCGGTACCGGGCCGCGCGGACCACCGACTCGGGGCTGCCGCCGACACCGACCCAGGTGCGGATCCGGCCGGACTCGGTCTTCGGGTAGACCTGCTGGTTGTCCAGACCCGCGCGCAGCCGGCCCTGCCAGGTGACCGGGCCCTCGTCGAGCAGGTGGGAGAACAGGTCCAGCTTCTCCTCGAACAGCTCCTCGTACTGCGCCAGGTCGTACCCGAACAGCGGGAACGACTCGGTGAACGAACCGCGGCCGAGGATGATCTCCGCGCGCCCGCGGGACACCGCGTCCAGGGTCGCGAACTTCTCGTACACGCGTACCGGATCGTCCGAGCTGAGCACGGTCACCGCGGTGGTCAGCCGGATCCGCTCGGTACGGGCGGCGATCGCGGCCAGTACCACCTCGGGCGCGGAGATCGCGAAGTCGTCCCGGTGGTGCTCCCCGACCCCGATGGCGTCGATCCCCAGGCTGTCGGCGAGTACGGCCTCCTCGACAACGTTCCGGATCACCTGCGGGTACGGCAGCCGGTGCCCGTCGGCGTCCTTGGTGACGTCCCCGAACGTGTCGATGGCGAACTCAAGCGGTGCGGACATCTCCGGTCCTTTCCCTGCGGCGCGATCAGTAGACGCGAACCGTGCCCCCAGGGCGAGCATTCCGCGGGGCGACCCCGGTCACACCGGCCCCCGCTTCCCGGGGCGGGGGCCGGTCGGACCCGGGCTCAGCCCCGCATGAGCGTGTTGATCGCGGAGTAGTCGAAGCCGCCGGCGAGCGAGGCGTAGGTGCCCGACGTCAGGGCCTCCTCGGCGGCCCGGCGGGCGACCGCGTAGGCGGCCTCCGCTACCGCCGAGCCGAGGCTCACCCGGGCGACGCCGAGGTCGGCGAGCTGCCGTACCGACGGCGCGCCCGGGCCGGCGAGAACGTTCAGCGGCGCCGGGATCGACGGCACCAGCTTCGCGACCAGGCTCGGGTCGACGACGCCCGGGACGAACACGCCGTCCGCGCCGGCGGCCAGGTACGCGGCGGCCCGGTCCACGGTCTCCGCGAAGTCGCCGGTACCGGACAGGTAGGTGTCGACACGCGCGTTGACGTACAGCGGAATGCCCGTACCGTCGGCGGCCCGGCGCGCGGCCTCCAGCCGGGCGCACTGGTCCTCGACGCTGCGCAGCGCACCAGTACCGTCGTGCGACGCATCCTCGATGTTCACTCCGACCGCACCCGCCTCGATGACGGCCCGGACGGTCTCCCCGACCTCCGCGGGGCTGCCGCCGTATCCGGCCTCGATGTCGGCCGTGACCGGCACGGCGACCGCGCCGACCATCCGACCGACAAGGTCGGTGACGGCGGCCCGGCCGAGCAGGTCGCCGTCGGCGACACCGAGGCTCCACGCGACCCCGGCGCTGGTCGAGGCGACGGCGGGCGCGCCCGCCGAGGCGACGATCCGGGCGCTCGCCGCGTCCCAGGCGTTGACCAGAACGAGCGGATCGCCGCCGCGGTGGAGGGCACGGAACTGGTTGGCACGTGTGTGCTGATCGGTCATGCCGCCAGTCTGCGGCGGCTGCGGGCGTCGCCGTATCGTTTGAGCTCCAGCTAAAACGAGGAGGTGCGGGTGGTCGCCGTCGGCCTGTCCGCGGGTGCGGTGGCCCGGATCCGGTTCGCCGTCTCGGCCCTCTGGGAGGTGGCCGCGAGCCTGCGGGTACTGCGCCGGCCGGACCTGCACGCGGTACACCTGCCGTGGGTCCACGCGGTACGCCCGGCCCTCGTGTCCGCGGGACTCGTGGACACCGGGGACAGCCTGCTCTGGCAGCTGATCCCGAGCGAGCCCGGGTACCTGCCGGATTTCCTCACTCCGGCGCCGTCCGGCCTCATCGCCGACCTCGACACCGAGCTGGCCACCCTGCGGGAGACCCCGGCCACGGTTATCCGCACCCAGTTGGCGCTGCAGGGTGGACAGCCAGCCAGGATAGTCCGCGACTTCGCCGCCGACCCGGCCTCGGGCATGCGCAGGCTGACCGGCGAGATCGCCGCGTACTGGCGGATCGCGCTCGCCGCCGACTGGCCGCGCATCCGGCGGCTCCTCGATGTCGAGGTGTCCGGCCGGGCCCGGGCACTCGCCGAACGCGGCGCCGCCGACCTGCTCAACGGTCTCCACGAGCGGGTGACCTGGGCGGACGGCGTGCTCTCGGTCGCCGCGCGGTACTGCGACGCGGACGACGTCGCCGACGGGCACGGCCTGATCCTGGTGCCGTCCGTGTTCGCGTGGCCAACCGTGCTCACCATCGCGGACGTGAACTGGCCACAGCTCGCGTACCCGGCCCGCGGAGTCGCGACCCTCTGGGAACGGGCGCCCCGCCCATCCGACGCGCTCATCGGGGTGCTCGGCCGGACCCGGGCCGCGCTGCTCGTCGAGATGCGGGTACCCGCGTCAACCTCCGAACTGGCCCAACGTACCGGGATCACGGTCGGCGGCGTGTCCCAGCACCTGGCGGCGCTCCGCGCGGCCGGCCTGGCCAGTACCCGCCGGGAGGGTCGGTCGGTGATGAACACCCGTACCGAGGTGGCGGACGCCCTCCTGGCCGCCTCGGCCTGACGGGTATCCGCTCGGCTCAGCCCGCCGGGATCGTCCCGCCCAGCAGATCGCTCGCCGACTGGTACACCTTCGCGAGGGCGGACATCAGGTGACCGCGTTCGGTGTCCGTCAGATTCTCGGTGACCTTCTGCTCGAGGACCCGGCGTTCGGTCTCGATCGGTCCCCGCAGGGCACGACCCGCGTCGGTGAGCCAGAGCCGGACCAGCCGGTTGTCCCGGTCGTCGCGGCGCCGGGTGATCAGACCAGCGTCGGCCATCCTCCCGGCCATCTTCACCACGGCGGGCGTGGTGACGTTCACCGCCGCGGCGATCTCGCCGGGAGTGCGGCCGTCCCGCTCCCAGAGGATCGCCAGCAGGTGGTTCTGCCCGAGGTGAAGGCCATGACGCTGCATGCCGGCCTCGGCCGCGGCGCGCAGCGCCTTGGACGTCCTGCTGTGCAAGTCCAGGAACTCGGTCACTCGGGCACCTTCGATCTCGGCGTTGACAGCACATCGTTAACCGGTTAGCGTTCTCCTCCAGCAAGTCGTTAACCGGTACACGATCTCGGAGTTTCTCATGCTACTGGTCACCGGAGCGACCGGAAACGTCGGCCGCGAACTCGTCAACCAACTCGACGCGAGCGGCGTCAAGTTCCGGATCCTGGTCCGCGATCCGGCCCGGGCCGACCGGCTCGGCACCCGGGCCGACTGCGTGGTCGCCGACCTGGACGAGCCCGATAGCCTGCCCGGCGCCTTTCACGGCGTCGACAAGCTGTTCCTGCTCACCCCGGGCATCGGCCTGAACCACACCGCTCACGCCGTGGCCGCCGCCCGGAGCGCCGGCGTGGCGCACATCGTGCACCTGTCCTCGTACAACGTCCTCGGTGACCCGATGCCCGCGATGGGCCAGTGGCACCACGAACGCGAGGAGATGGTCCGCGCATCCGGCATCCCGGCCACCTTCCTGCGGCCCGGCGGCTTCATGACCAACGCCCTGGACTGGCTGCCCACCATCCGGCAGGCAGGCTTCGTCCTCGACCCGATCGGACCCGGCCGCTACGCGCCCATCGACCCGGCCGACATCGCCGCCGTCGCCGCCCTCGCGCTCACCGAGGACGGCCACGACGGCAACGAGTATGTGCTGACCGGCGAGGAGACCTTCACCATCGCCGAGCAGGTCCGGATTCTCTCCGCGGCGCTGGGCCGGGAGATCGAGGTGCGTACCGTGGCGACACCGGCGGAGGCCGTGCGATCCCGTTTCCCGGGCGGCGCGCCCCCGGCCCTCGCCGACGCCATCGTCGAGGGGTTCACGCTGATGCGCGCCGACACCACCGGGTTCCGCACGGACACCGTGAAGCGGCTGCTCCACCGCCAACCAGCGACCTTCGTCGACTGGTGTACCCGCAATGCCCACCGGTTCCGGTAGTCACGACGCACCCGGCGACTGCGGGGACCCGCGCCGGCGTACCCGAGCCACGTCGACCCACCGGGCCAACAGGTCAGCGGCGGCGCCGGAGTCGATCGCCGCGGCGCAGCGGTCCATCGCCGGGGGCAACAGGTCCGCGAGCGGATCATCCGCTGGCGCCGCGGCGACCAGGGCGCCGGCCGCGTTGAGCAGAACCGCATCACGGACCGCGCCCGGCTTGCCCGCCAGCAACTCGTGCGCGACCCGGGCGTTGATGTCGGCGTCGCCGCCCCGCAAGGCGCCCTCGGCGCAGCGGCGGATCCCGACCGCCCGCGGGTCGAAGACCTCACGGGTCGCCCGGTGCCCGCGTACCCGCCAGACCTGCGATGTCGCCGCCGTGCTCAGCTTGTCCAAGCCGTCGTCACCGCGCACCACCAGCGCGTTCGCGCCCCGCCTGCGCAACACCTCCGCGATCACCGGCAGCAGGCGGGGATCCGCCACCCCGATCAGCCGGTGCGTCGGGTTCGCCGGATTGATCAATGGGCCGAGCACGTTGAACACGGTCGGCACCCCCAACTCCCGGCGTACCGGACCGGCGTGACGCATCCCGGGGTGGACCTGCGGCGCGAACAGGAAGGTGATGCCCGCCTCGGCGGCGACGGCGACAAGGTCCGCGACGGACAGATCCAGCGGTACGCCGAGACGTTCCACCAGGTCGGCCGACCCGGCGCTGGTCGCCGACGCGGCACGGCCGCCGTGTTTGACCACCGTCGCGCCGGTCGCCGCGACCACGATGGCGGCCATCGTGGAGATGTTGACCGCGTTCGTACCGTCTCCACCGGTACCCACGATGTCCACGATCGGTCCCGGGATCGGTACCGGCGGGGCAGCCCGCAGCAGCGCGGACACGAAGCCGTCGATCTCGGCCGCGGTCTCGCCCTTCGCTCGGAGCGCCACCACGAACGCGGCCAGCTGAGCCGGCGACGCGTCGCCGCCTATCACCTGCCCCATCGCCCACGCGGCGGCGTCACTCGACAGGTCGTCTCCGGCGAGCAGCGGTCTGAGAATCGCCGGCCACGACAAGGCGGCGGCCGGCGTCGCCGGGACGGGAACAGAGTTCATCGACGTGTCCTTCCAGGGTCCGGGCCCCTACCGGGGCGCCGGCCAGTGATGGACACGACAACGGCCGCCCCGAAGGCGGCCGCGTGGGTGCATGAGAACCGGGACCGCCTACCAGGCGGGCCACCAGCCGATCATGCGCATCGTCACGCGCCCAGGATAGCGTCAGCCGCCGGCTACCCGGCGCCCACATCGGTTCTTGCCGGGGTGTGTCACCTTCGAAGCGTGATCAACCGCCGGCCGATCGCGGCCGGCCGCTGGCGATAGGGGCTGCCGTGGGCAGGCACGAAATCCGGTACCACGACAACCACTCGCTGGTCTGGACGTGGCCGCTGACGCTGGCCGTATCGGGCGTCGCGCTGGCCGCCGTGGCGGTCGGCGGAGTGCTGTGGGCGGTGGGAGCCACCGGGCCCGGGCCGCTCGGCGGACTGGCCCTACCGGCGAGCGTCGCGCTGTTCGTCGCCATCAGCGGCCGGCTCATCTCGGCGAACCGCATGCGGTACGAGGGCGCCGAGTTCCCGGCGGCGCCGCCGTCCAGCCCGGCGCCGGTCGGGTCCGGCGCCCGGCGACGTTCGGCCGTACGCCGCAGCGGCCTGGCCTACTTCTACATGGTTCTCGCCGGTGGCGGGCCCGCGGCGGCTGCCCTGCTCAACTGGAACACCCAGGGTCGCTCGATCAGTCTCCTTGAGCTGATCCTGGGTGCCTGCGCCCTGAGCGGTTGTTACCTCGCCGGTCCGGCCGCGCGGTTCGTCGTGACGCCGGAGTACCTGCACGTCGACCGCGCGCTTCGCCGGATCAGCGTTCCCCGCCGCCTGATCGCCGGGTTCGAGCGCGGTTTCCTGACTCTCACCCTCCGGCTGGACGGCGGCGACCATCTCGACGTCCGGATCGACTCGCCGCTGAACGACATGGGTAGAAGCGAGTATCGGACGAACATCCGCGCGCAGCTGCGCACCGCCGAGCGGATCGTGGCGATGCTGCGCGCGGTGCCGGCTACCTACGGTACGGGCGGGGAAGTGGTCACGGCTCCCCGGCGGGGGATGCGGGCACTGGCGATCGTCACCGTCATAGTGGCCGTGGCCGCGGTGGTGGCGTTCCCGTTCGCGATAAGAAGCTCATAAGCGCGAGGCCCCGCTTCCATTAGGGCGAGCAGTGTGGCCGCCGGAGGCGTGGTCCGGGTCGTAGGGCCGGAGGCCCCACCCGCCGGAGGCTCAGCCATTCGGTCGACTACCGGCCGCGAATCGCGGGCATTACGTTGCGGCCATGCCGATCATCGTTCCCATCGGCCCCGACGTTCGGCGCGCCCCGGCCTACTGGGCGGCGGTCTGGTGCACGCGTCTTGCCTTCGCCTGCATTCTGCTCTGGAGCTCCGTCCCGTTGATCTGGCGCTTCATCGCGGCTGGCGATCCGTCCAGCTTTCTTCGCTGGCTGCCCTGGTTCGCTGCTGTGCTTCTGTGGGCAGCCTCGCTCGTGCTGCTGCGTCTGGCCGGGGTCCGCCTCAACGGCTGGCTTGACCTCGCGGATGCGGAGATCCGACGACAGTTCAGGCGCGACCTGGTGTGGCTGCCTCCTCGCTAGCCACGATGGACCGAGCCCGCCGTTTGCTGGCCGAGCGGAGACTCCTACCCGCCGGAGGCGCGGTCCGGTCGTCGACGCCGCGTCGAAGAGTGATTACCGCGTGCGACCATTGGACGTGTATCAGGCAAAGACCTACCGGCGCGTGGGCAGCCAGGGCATTGAGAGCCTGAAGATGGTGGTGCACGTCGACGATCGTGGTGATTATGAGATCCACGTGACCCACCTGATGGATGAGCGCGTTCTGACCGATGAGATCAGCTTCCGTGGCCGTGATGGCGAGCTGTGGCTCCAGGACCGCCACGCCGGCTTGATCGGCGATGGGTTCGAACTCGTCTCGCCGGAGTCGAAGACCATCTAGGCCAGCCCCGCGCCAGGAGCTTCCCAGTCTCCGTTCCGAACCCAGCGTTGCCCGATGTCGGTAGCGCCCTCTTCGTCCCGAATTAGGTACTGATCCGTGATCGACCTGGCCGCCTGGGCGTTCGCGCTGGTCGGAGCGTGGGTGGTCATTCATCTGGCGAGGTTCCCGCGACGGCTGTTATCAAGATCTGCTCCCATCTCGCTCCCACTGCATGCCGTAAGGGTGCGGCCCCCGCGTGGGTGCCGGCCTCCCGGTGGCGCGGTCTGGTTGCCTTTGGTGCGTCACTGGTGAGCCGTCGTCGGAGCTTCCCGGAGCGCTGGGGTCCAGGGCGAGCAGTCCTGGCCGCCGGAGGCGTGATCCGGGTCCGTAGGGCCGGAGGCTGGATCTTGCCGGTCTTCCGCAACGCCGACATCGCGAGTACGAGAACCATCCGCTTGTGCTCCAGCCGGCGCTTGCTGAAAGATCAGCCGTGGGCTCCGGTTCGGGGCTGGCGTCGAACGGGCGTCCTCGGCGACCCTCGGGGTGAGGCCCTCGTGCTCCAAGACGAGCAGCCAGCGGACTGGGAGGATTCACTTAAGCGGCATGCCGCTTATCCCATGCTGGTGCGAGGAACCCGACTCGATGCCTGCGCGATTCCGGTCGCTGTGTTGGGCGTCGCGTTGATCCTGGCTTGGATCGCCGTCACGAATCACTTCCCGTGGCCGATTCCGCTCGCCGTCATACCTTCGTTATGGGTTCTGAACTGGGGCGGTGTACTCATGCAAAGGTCCGCGCTCACCCGTCTGCAGTCCGACCTGCCTGACGTTTCTAAGGCTTCGATGTTGCATGCTGTCAAACGCGATTCCTTGCCCCGCTTGCCTTGGAACCGCTGACCGCGCTTGTCGTGCAACTTGCCTGGCCGGTAGGTATGCCGCGCGGGCCGTACGGCCGAGTGCCGTCGCGTTGAATGCGCCGTGGTGACGACGCAGCGCCGACAGATGGCAGCGTCGGTAGACGCAGAGTGAGCGCTCCGCGCCCCTCCAGCGCCCGAGCGCGGAGAGCAACGAAACAAGCCAGCGGAAGCGACGCTAGCGTGCGTACGGCCGCGAAGTACAGCAACCGGCGCAACCGAATCCGACTCTGAACCGTCGTAATAGACAGCCTCGTCCTGCACGAAACCGCGAGGAACCGTGCAGCCGACAGTCGGAAGGTTGCTGGCTCGACGTGTGATGAGACAACAGTCAGCCGGCCGGTTGGGACCTTCTGCCGGCCCTTCGATAGCTCGCGGATGCTTTCCACTGAGGCGAGGCAGCGAAAGCCGGTGTCGTCGTCGAGCATGCCGGCGGAGGCATCGTTGAACGTGAACGGTGTGCAGCGGAGGAACGGGCTGGTGAAGGCGCTGCCTTTCAGCTCGTACCGACCGGGTGCGTACTCGCGAGCCACGGCCGCGATGCGGACTCAGCTCCTAGACAGCCTGACCGGGCTGTGTCCGGCCGCGCTGGATGCCCGCTGGGCGCCCGCTCCCGGCTCCCCGGTGACGGACCTAGACCGGCGGCTGTCGAAGCGCGGGCGGAGGTCGGAGAGTGACCCGGCAAGATCGTCTCCCAAACGTCTCCCAATGGCTTCTAGAACATGATCAGGGCCGGTTCCCTGTTCTGGGAGACCGGCCCTGATCTGCTGCTCTGCTCTGTCGGGGTGGCGGGATTTGAACCCACGACCTCTTCGTCCCGAACGAAGCGCGCTACCAAGCTGCGCCACACCCCGAGCGTGCCGGGCAATAGTAGCTGACCGGTACGGCGCGGGAAACAGGGGCCTCCGCTAACCCGACGTCACCCGGGCCACCAGCTACCCGGGCTACCGGGGGATCAGCGTGAGCAGCGACGCCTCCGGTCGGCAGGCAAACCGTACCGGGGCCGTCGGGTGGGTACCCAGGCCCGCCGACACGTGCAGCCAGGCGTCCGAACCCGGCCAGCGGTGCAGTCCCCGAGCCATCCGGCGGTCCAGCCCACAGTTGGAGACCAGTGCGCCCACCCCGGGTACCCGCACCTGCCCACCGTGCGTGTGACCGGCCAGCAGCAGCGAGAACCCGTCCGCCGCCATGTCGGACAGCACCGACGGCTCCGGCGAGTGGGTGAGCCCGATGTGCAGGTCCGCGTCCGCCAGCGGAGCATGCCGGTAGCTGTCCCGGCCGATGTGCGGGTCGTCCACGCCCGCCAGTTCGACCGTCCGGCCACCCGCCTTCAGTACCGTCCGGGCGTTGTTCAGGTCCGCCCAGCCCGCCGCTACCAGGGCCGCCCGCAGGTCCTCGGACGGCAGCTCGACCCCCTGGACGTACTCCCGGTCCTTCTTGAAGTACCCGAAGGGGTTCTTGAACACCGGCCCGCGGTAGTCGTTGGAGCCGAAGACGAAGGCCCCCGGCCGGTCCATCAGCGGCTCGAGCGCCCGGGTGACGCCGGCCACCGCGTCCGGGTGGGCCATGTTGTCCCCGGTCGTCACGACCAGGTCCGGGTCGGTCGCCACGGCGAGCGCGGCCACCCAGTCCTGCTTGCGCCGCTGCCCCGGGGTCATGTGCAGGTCGGAGATGTGCAGCAGGCGCAGCGGCTCGGCGTCCGGCGCGAGCACCGGCACGTCGAACCGGCGCAGGGTGAACATGTTCCGCTCGATCAGCGAGGCGTAGGCCAGTGTCCCGGCTCCCAACGCCGCCGTGGCGGTCACGAACCTTAATGCAGTACGCGTGCGCATGCTGCTAAGGGTAGTTTCGGGGACCATGAGCATGCTCAAGGACCGCCTGGAAACGGATCTGCGCACCGCGATGAAGGCGCGGGACGAACTGGTCACCTCGACGCTGCGCATGGCGCTGGCCGCGGTGCGCAATGCGGAGGTCGCCGGCGATCAGGCGCGGGAACTCGGCGAGGACGAGGTACAGGCCGTCCTTACCCGGGAGGCGAAGAAGCGGCGCGAGGCGGCGACCGCGTTCGCGGACGCGGGGCGGGCAGAGCAGGCCGAGCGTGAGCGCGCCGAGGAGGGCGTGCTGACCGGGTACCTGCCGTCCCAGCTGTCTGACGAGGAGCTGACCGGGATCGTGGCGCAGGCGTTGACCGGGGTGGACACCAGCGGTCGGGGAGCGATGGGCCAGGCCATGAAGGCGGCTCAGGGCGCGGTCGCGGGTCGGGCCGAGGGCGGCCGGGTGGCCGCGGAGGTACGCCGCCAGCTGGGCCTCTGAGCGGCGCGAGCGGGCCGAAACGACGGAGCCGCGCGAGCGAGCCGGAAACGACGGAGCCGGGCTCCGGGGTCGCCTAGACGGCCCCGAAGCCCGGCTCCACTGATCAGCGCCGGCTGCCGGTCAGTGCCGGCCGCCGGGCGGGCAGTTCTTCCCCAGAATCGGGATGCAGCCCGGCGGATTGCCCTGCCCCGTGCCCTGCCCGGGGGGCGGGTTCTGCTGGCCGCCCGGTCCCGCACTGATGTTCAGGGTGATCGGGCCGCCCTTGGAGGTGCTGCCGCTCGGGGTGGTGCTGGCGACGGTACCGGCCGGGCAGCTGGAGGCCACCGGCTTCGAACCGACGTGCACAGCGAAGCCGGCGTTCTCGAGCCGCGTGGTCGCCGCGTTCGGCGACTGGCACTTCACGCTCGGGATGCTCTGCCGCTGACCGTACGCGGTGTGTTCGGTCTCCTTGGTGAAGTTGACCGCCGGCTTGCCCTGCATGTAGTCGGCGAGCGTGTGCTGCACCGCCAGGTTGACCTGGGTGTGGCTGTACCCGTGGGTATCCGAGTTGTCCGGGTCGGCGACGATGCCCGCGACGGCCAACTGCTTGGTCATCGTGATCAGCGCCGCGGTGCGGTCGTTGTCCGTCGTGCCGGTCTTGCCGGCGATCTGGTACTTGTGGGGCACGATGCTCCGGGTCGGCGACGCGGTCGCGTGACCGTTGCAACCACCGTAGAAGCCCTGGTCACCGACCGGGCACCGGGCCGCGTCGGTGGCCGCGCGGGCCACGTCGGGGTCGACGGCCTGGCGGCAGCGGGGGTTGCCGGCGTCGAGCTTGGTGCCGTTGAACTCGTGGATCTCGTCGACCGGCAGCGGTTCGCAGTAGTTGCCGTCGGCGGCCACCGCCGCGTACGCGTTGGCCATCTCGAGCGGGCTGACCGCGGCGACACCCAGCGTGAACGCGCCCCACTGGTCGGCTCCGTGCGTCGCGAAGTACGCGTCGGTGCCCTCGGTGTTCTTGTTGCCGGAGAACGTGATGCCGAGGTTCTGCGCCATGGCGACGACGTTCTGCGCGCCGACCTGCTCCTCCAGCGGGACGAAGTAGGTGTTGATCGAGGCGCCGAACCCGGTCCACATGTTGTACGGGCCGACTTCGTCCTTCGAGTCGTTGGTCGGGCAGTAGTAGTTGGTGCCCGGACAGGCTGCCGGCCCCGACCCGACGATGAAGTGCGACTTGTAGGGGTTCGTCGTGTCGATCGTTCGGGACAGCGGTACGCCCTGTTGGAGCGCCGTGAGCATGGTGAACATCTTGAAGGTCGAACCGAACTGGTATCCGCCCGGCTGATCGGGAGCGCCGAGCAGCGGCACCGTGGTATTCGGATAGTTACCCTTTTGCCCGTGTTTATGGGGATCGGTACTGAGCCCGTTGCCGCTCTGGTCGTTGCTGTACGTGCGGTTGACCGCCATCACCTTGATGTGCCCGGTGCCCGGCTCCACCCCGGCCACCATCAACGCGTCCGACTTCTTCGGAAGGCCCTTCGCCTGGGTGTTCACGTTCTTCATCGCGTCGGCCTGCGCGCCGACGTCCAGCGAGGCGTAGATCGAGTAGCCGCCGGTCTTGAGGTGCTCGGCACGCTCGTACTCGTCGGCACCGAACGCGGGCTGCTGAAGCCACCAGCGGTAGAAGTAGTCGCAGAAGAAGCCCCACTCGGGCTTGACCACGCTGGTGCAGCCGTTGGGCGTCGACTTGTCGGCGAGCTTGAGCTCGGCCTTGTTCGCCGTGTTGGCCTGGGCCTGCGTGATGTAGCCCATCTTGACCATGTTGTTCAGCACGTACGTGCGCCGGAGCAGTGACTGCGGGCGACCGCTGGTGGTCACCGGGTCGAACGCGGTGGGCGCCTTCACCAGGCCGGCCAGCAGCGCTGCCTGGTCAAGCGTCAACTTGTCCGGCGTCTCGTTGAAGTACACCTCGGCGGCGGCGTAGATGCCGTAGGCGCCGTTACCGAACGGGGCGATGTTCAGGTACCGGTCGAGGATCTGCTGCTTGGTGAGCTTCTTCTCCAGGGAGAGCGCGATCTTCATCTCCCGGAGCTTGCGGCCCGGGGTGTCCGAGGTCGCGTCGACGACCTCCTGGGGCGTGGACGCCGAATATTCGATCGCCTGCCGCACGTACTGCATGGTCAGCGTCGACGCGCCCTGCTCGGTCTCGCCGGACTTCTGGTTGGCGACCATCGCCCGGGCGACGCCCTTCACGTCCACGCCGTGGTGCTGGTAGAAGCGCATGTCTTCGGCCGAGACGATCGCCTGCAGCATGACCGGCGCGATTTGCGAAGCCGTAACGTCTCGCCGGTTTTCGTCGTAGAAGGCCGCAATGAGCGTTTTATGGTCAGAAGCATACAAATAGCTGACCTGTGGTGACTGCGCCACGGTCAGCTCGGTCGGAAGGCTGTCGAATCCGTCCGCCCCCGCCTTGGCGGCGAGCCCGGACATGGCCACCGCCGGGAAAGCGGCAGCCGCGACCACAACCCCAGCTAGTAGGCCACAGATGAGAAGAGCCGTGGCATTGGACAGCGGGTTGCGATCACGTATACGCATCCGGTTCACCGCCTCAGGGTACGCGAACAACGAATTTGGCCCGCGTCCTGCCGGACGCGGCCTCGTTGTGCTAAACGCGCGAACCTGGGTGTCCGGTTGTCCCTTCTGCTTCCTTGATTGCTCGATCGCTACGGAGATTGTCCACCTTCGGGTGGGTGGATGGGGACAGTTCCCGGGTATGGCACGTGGATGTACCAAGACCAACAGCTCTGGGCCATGGGCTATGGGGCCTGTGTCCCGGTTGGCGAATTTCGCCGACGACGTTGCGTAATCGTGTGACTACGGAGCATGATGATTCGGCAACGCAAGAACGCTGCCCTCGGAGTTGAGGGCACGCCGCCTGGTGGACGCTCTCCGCGTTTCCGGTCCAGGTCCGTCGGTGAGTGTCTGGGGGTACTCCACTGCGGCCCGGGGGAGCGCGGACGGGGACGACCTGGCGGATCGGGGGGAGCACAAGGGGGGACGTGCACAGATGGGGATGATTGCTGACTGGCCCAGCCAGGCGGCGTGCCGGAATGGAAATCCGGACGCGTTGTTCGTCCAGGGGGCCGAGCAGAATGTGGCTAAGCGCATCTGCCGCAGCTGCCCGGTGCGGTACGAGTGCCTCGCAGACGCGCTCGACAACCGCATCGAGTTCGGGGTGTGGGGTGGCATGACCGAGCGGGAGCGCCGCGCGCTGCTGCGCCGTCACCCGCAGGTTGCCAGCTGGCGCAAGATGTTCGAGGCCGCGCTCTCCAAGGACCGGGACAAGGAACTGGTGTCAGCCAGCTAGAGAAGTGCCTATAGCGCGCAGCCCGTCGAGGTCATGGACATCGGCGGGCTGTGCCGCGACGGGTACCACCGGTACCCCCGGGTGGTGGACGGTGAAGCGTGCCGACACCTCCGCCTCCCGTACCACCTGTTCGGCCAGCGCCGCGTGGACCCGCAGGGCGTCCGCGGTCAGCGGGCTGCCCCCCTCGACGTCCAGCTCGGCAGCCGCGGCCAAGCTCTGTTCCGGCGAGAGCTCGGGCGCGGCGATCCGGTGCACCCGGTTGAGAATCAGTCCGTGCAGCGGCATGCGCTGCTCGGCCAGCCGCCCGGCGAAGTATCCGGCCTCCCGGATGGCATCCGGCTCCGGCGCCGCCACGACCAGGAAGGCCGTCTCGCGGTCCTGGAGGATGCGGTACGTCTGCTCGGCACGCTCGCGGAACCCGCCGAAGGTGCTGTCGAGCGCGGCGACAAAGCCGGACAGATCAGTCAGTAGCTGCGCGCCGAGAATCTTCTGAACCGCCCGGGAGAACACCCCGAACGATGCGGTGACCAGGTTGAACATGCTGCGCCCGCCGGCCCGGGCGGGAGCCATCAGCAGCCGGAGCATGCGTCCGTCCAGGAATCGGGCCAGGCGCTGCGGAGCGTCCAGGAAGTCCAGCGCGGAGCGCGACGGCGGAGTGTCGACCACGATCAGGTCCCACTCGTCGCGGGAGCGCAGCTGGCCCAGCTTCTCCATGGCCATGTACTCCTGGGTACCGGAGAAGGTAGAGCTCATGGCCTGGTAGAAGGGGTTCGCGAAGATCTCCTCGGCGCGCTTCGGATCGGTGTGCGTGAGCACCACCTCGTCGAAGGTGCGCTTCATGTCCAGCATCATCGCGTGCAGCTCACCGCCGGCGGCCGCGGTGCCTTCCAGCTTGACCTGCTTCGGGTTGTTGTCCAGGGCGGAGAGGCCGAGCGCCTGGGCGAGCCGGCGGGCCGGGTCGATGGTCAACACGACGGTACGACGACCGTGTACCTCGGCGGCCCGCAGCGCCAGGGCGGCGGCGGTGGTGGTCTTGCCCACTCCGCCCGACCCGCAGCAGACCACGATCCGGGTGCCGGGTTCGGCGAGGATCGCGTCCACGTCCAGCCGCTCGGGCTGCTGCTGATCTTCCGGCACGTTCCCTCCGCTGGCGGCTCGTTCCTCGCCGCCGCTGACGTCCACTTGTCTTCCCCGTAGTGGTCGCCCGACCGCGACGGTACGTTTCCCGCCGCCGCTGGCGACCCATTTACCCGAGCGTATCCGCGCCCGGCCCCCGCTGCCGCAGGGTGTCGGCGAGAGTGCTCAGGCCGGCCCGGTCCACGCCGCCGGCCAGCGACGGAAGCTCGACGACCGGCCGGCCCAGCGCCTTCAGCTCGTCCCGCAGCCCCTCCTCGACCGCCCGCCGGGTCAGGTGCGCCTCGGCCTCGGTACGCAGGCCGGCGACCGTCTCCCGATCGGCCGGCAGGCCGGCGGCGACCAGCCCGCGCTTCAGCTCGGCCTGGGTCACCCGGCCCTCGGTGAGCAACGGCGGCTGGCTCCCGTTGATGATGATGTTGCCGACGGAGATCTTCAGGGCGGACAGCTCGGCGATCGCGTCCGCGGTCTCCTGGACCGGCATCTCCTCCAGCAGCGTGACCACGTGCACCGCGGTCATCGGGGACCGCAGGATGGCCGCCACGCCCTCGCTCTGGTTCTTGATCGGTCCGACCCGAGCCAGCCGCGCGGCCTCCGCCGTGACGTTGAGGAACCGGCCGATCCGACCGGTGGGCGGTGCGTCCAGGATCACCGCCTCGTATACCCGGCGACCGCCCTCGGTGCGGGTGGTGGCTTCCTTGACCTTGCCGGTGAGCAGGATGTCGCGCAGGCCGGGCGCGATCGTGGTGGCGAAGTCGATCGCGCCGAGCTTGCGCAGGGCACGGCCGGCCATGCCGAGCTTGTAGAACATGTCGAGGTACTCGAGCAGCGCCTCTTCCGGGTCGACGGCCAGCGCCCGGACCTCACTGCCGTCGGCGGTGGTGGCGATGCGCCGCTCCGCGTACGGCAGCGGTTCGGTGTCGAACAGCTGGGCGATCCCTTGCCGCCCCTCGACCTCGACCAGCAGCGTGCGCCGGCCGTTGCCGGCCAGCGCCAGGGCGAGGGCGGCAGCCACCGTCGTCTTGCCGGTGCCGCCCTTGCCCGTCACGACGTGCAGCCGGGCAGGCCACGACCGGTTCCTCAGCGAGATCGCTGCGGCGGAGTCATCGGAACGGCCTGATCGCACACTGCCGACGGTACCTCCGACGGGGCAACCGGTCTGCCGAGCGTCACCCGGTCTGTTGGATCTCGCATACGAACCAGCCGTTGCTCCGCGTGGTCACGAAGCGGAGGTTCTGGGTCGCTTTCTGCTCCTCGGACGTGCGCAGCGTCACGGTGGCGGTCAGGATCGTCTCGTCCTTGCGGGTCTGCTCGGTCTTGGGCGTGCTCCAGCTGTACTTGACGTCCTGGTACCCGGAGTCCTGCTGCTTGATCTGGTTGATCTTCGCGGTCAACTTCGCCCGGTCACGTGTCTGGGAGCACACGTAGTTGCTCGCCTTGGTCACGTTGTGGTCGGTGTAGACGGCGGTGAGGAAGCCGTCGATCGCGGCGGACGGGCTGGACTGCCCCTTGACCGTGTCGCGGGTGCCGAGGTAGGCGGCGGTGCCTCCGCCACCGAGCACCACGACCACCGCGGCGACCACGATCCCGATCACCAGGCCGCGGCGCTTCCTCGCGGGCGGCTGCTCGGCCGGCGGGAACGCGGGTGGGTACGGAGCGGGGTACCCGGTGGCCGCGTACCCGGGCGTCGCGTACTGGGTCGGGGCGGGCGGCGGGTACCCGGTGCCGGGGGCGCCGGGGGTGGCCCAGGTGGCGGGAGGCGCGCCGGCGGCTTGCGGGTATCCACCTGCGGGCGGGTATCCACCGGCGGGCTGGGTCATCGCCGTCAGGGTCGCCGGGTCGGCTCCCGCTGGCGGACCGGCCGGTGCCGGTGCCTCGCCCGCTGGTGGGCCTGAGGGAGCCGGTGCCTCGCCCACTGGCGCTGCTGCCCCGGTCGCTGGTGGGCCGGCCGGCGCTGGTGCCTCGGCCGCTGGTGGGCCGACCGGAGCCGGAGCCGGGGCCTCGGCGGGCGCCGGGCGTTGGGCCGGTACCGGCGCCTCGGCCGATCCGGGCGCGGGCGACGGGTTCAACGACACCGGTTCGGTGGGCCCCGGTACCGCCGCTTCGGCTGGCCCAGACTCACCGGCCGGCGCCGAACCTTGGCCGTCCGTCGGGCCCTCAGCGGTCGGTTCGGTCGGGTCCTGCGGGGGCGGCTGAGTCATGTCGTCACCTTGTCGTGTCACCGAACCGGGTGGAACCGGTCGAATCCGGAGCGCGAGAACCGGGAAGGGCGGCACGAGCCTAACCACCGATGCCCACGCCGGTCAGTCCCGTGCCTGCTGCAAGATGACTCCATGCAGAAGTGGGAGTACGCGACCGTGCCGTTGCTGGTGCACGCGACGAAGCAGATTCTCGACAACTGGGGCTCCGACGGCTGGGAGCTGGTGGCCGTGATTCCGGGACCGAACCCGGAGCAGTTGGTCGCCTACCTGAAGCGCCCGAAGGAGGCGTGAGTGGACCCGTACGCGAAGCTCGCTGAACTCGGCCTGGAGCTGCCTCCGGTTGCCCCGCCCGCCGCCGCGTACGTTCCGGCGGTACAGACCGGCAAGCACGTTTACGTCTCCGGCCAACTTCCGACAGTCAACGGCAAACTGCTCGCGACCGGCAAAGTGGGCGCCGGAGTGTCTCCCGATCAGGCGAAAGACCTGGCCGAGCGGTGTGCGCTGAACATCCTCGCGGCGGTCGACGCCCTGGTCGGGCTGGAGAACGTGGTCAAGGTGGTCAAGGTGGTCGGATTCGTCGCGTCCGCCGAGGGTTTCGTCGGCCAGCCGCAGGTGATCAACGGCGCGTCTGAGCTGTTCGGCGCCGTGTTCGGCGAGGCGGGTCACCACGCGCGCAGCGCGGTCGGGGTGGCCGAGCTGCCGCTGAACACGCCGGTCGAGGTCGAGGCGATCGTCGAGGTGGCCTAGGCGGCTCGACGCCTGGATTTCGCCTCGGCGACAAGATCGACAGGACAGGGCCTGAGCCCGGCCTGAGCCCGGATGGCATGGCCGGCACAGCGCCGTACGATCACAGCCATGGCAGGCGAACCCGTGGTCGGGGTGGCGGACCAGCTGCCGTCGTGGGCGACGCTGGTCCGCGCCCCCAATCCGGGACCGATGACCCTCGCCGGAACGAACACCTGGGTGCTGCGCCCGGCCGGCGTAAGCAGCTGCGTGGTCGTGGATCCCGGGCCGCTGGACGAGGGGCATCTCCGGACACTCGCCGATCAGGGGCCGGTCGCGGGCATCCTGCTCACCCACGGTCATCACGACCACACCGACGGGGTGGATCGGCTGATCGAGCTGACCGGCGCCGTGGTGATGAACGAATCGCCCGGCGTGCAGCGGATCGTGACGCCCGGGCACACCGGTGACTCGGTGTGCTTTCTGGTCGAACTGGACGGCGAGCGGGCGGTCTTGACCGGGGACACGATTCTCGGTCGCGGTACCACCGTCGTGGCCTACCCGGACGGCGACCTCGGCGACTATCTGCGCAGCCTGGAGCTGCTGGAAGGACTGGGTCCGATCCCGGTGCTCCCCGGGCACGGGCCGCCGCTGCCCGACTGTGCGGCCGTGGCCCGGCACTACCTGGAGCACCGCAAGGTCCGGTTGGACCAGGTCAGGCGTGCGCTCGATGCGGGGGCGACGACCGCCGGCGAGGTCGTGGAGATCGTCTACGCGGACGTGGACCGGTCGCTGTGGACGGCCGCGGAGTGGTCGGTCCGCGCGCAACTCGCCTACCTCGCGGCGGAATCTCCGGACGCGCATGTGCGTTGGGACACATCGTGACCTGCCCGGTGTGTGGAACTGTCGCCGTGCCCGGCGCCCGGTTCTGCCACAACTGCGGCGCCGCGCTGCCGGCTGCCGCGACGCTGCCGGCGACCGAGCGGCGGATCGTCACTGTGCTCTTCGGCGACCTCTCGGATTTCACCGCGTGGGCGGAAGATCTTGATCCGGAGCGGGTCGGCGCGGTGACCGACCGGGTGCTGGCGGCGCTGGCCGGGGCGGTCAAGACGTTCGGCGGCCACGTGGACAAGCTGACCGGCGACGGGATCATGGCGGTCTTCGGAGCGCCGGTCGCGCACGAGGACGACGCCGAGCGGGCGGTACGGGCGGCCCTGTCCATGCAGCGCGCCGTCCGGCGGGTACTCGACGACGAGCGGGGCGGTGGCGCGCCGCTCGGGCTGCGGGTGGGGCTCAACACCGGCCAGGTGGTGGCCGGTGTGCAGGCCGCCCTGGAATACACGGTCATCGGCGACACGGTCAACACCGCGGCGCGGCTGGCCGACGCGGCCGCGATCGGCGCGATCTACGCGGGTGAGCGCACCACCACGAGCAGCCGGCACGTGGCGTCCTGGCGGCACCTGCGCCCGCTGCGGCTCAAGGGCAAGCGGCAGCCGGTCGAGGCGTACGAACTGCTGGGCCTGCTGGACGCGCCCGGCACCCGGTCAGGCATCGGGGACGAGGCGCCGTTCGTGGGCCGGGAGACCGAACTGGCCCGGGTCGCCAGCCGGCTCGCCGAGGTGGTGGACCGGGAAGAGCCGCGGCTGCTGGTCTTCACCGGTGAGGCCGGGCTGGGCAAGAGCCGGTTCGCGGCCGAGGTGGAGCGGCTGGTCGCGCGGTACGAGGTCGGGCCGCCGCGGGTACTGAGCGTGCACTGCGCCGCGTTCGGTGAGGTGCGCCGGCTGGCGCCGCTGGCTGACCTGGTACGGATCGCGATCGGCCTGCCCCCCGAGATGTCGGCGGACGCCACCCGGGCGGTGGTCGAGGAGCGACTTCGCCGGCTCGGTGCCCGCCTGGCCAAGATCGCTCCGGACGTGCAGAGCCCGTCGAGCGAACTGCTGCTGACCCTGCTCGGGTACGGCGAGCTGACCGCCATCGAGGGGCCTGCTGGTTCCGGACGCGAGCGCCCCGACGTGGAGGCGATCCCGGCGACGGTCGCCGACCTGTTCAGCGCGCTGGCCAGGGAGACTCCGCTGGTCATGGTCGTCGACGATCTGCACGACGCGACCCCGGAGACTGTCGACGCACTGGGCGCGACGCTGTCCCGGCTGACCGGCCCGGTGCTGGTGCTGCTGCTCGGCCGGCCCGAGCTGGTACGCCCGGCGGGTGTGCTGACCCGGCTCGCCGACGCCGAGGTGAGCACGCTGCCGCCGCTGCGCGGTGCCGACGCCAGCCGGCTGCTCGGGTCCTACCTGGAGAGTGGCCGCCTGCCGCAGCAGGACGAGGACCGCCTGCTGGCGACCGCCCAGGGCAACCCGTTCTACCTCGCCGAACTGGTCACGCTGCTGCTGGAACGTGGCGGGCTGACCCCGGCCCGGCCGCTGGCACAGCGCTTCACGGTGGAACCGAGTCCCGCCGCTGCCGCGGACGCGGCCGGTACCGGCGGCTCGCCGACCGGCTGGCGGCTGGCGCCCGGTTCGCTGGGCGGCCGGTTGCTGTCCCGCGACCTGGCCGCGGTGCTCGCGGCCCGGATCGACGCGCTGCCGCCGGACGCCCGTTCGGTGCTGCGCGACGCGGCGGTGGTCGGCGACGCGGTACCGGCGGGTGCCCTCGGCGCGCTGCGGGAGACCCGTACCGGACGGGACGTGCGGCCGGCCGAGGTCTCGGCCGTGGAGCTGGAACGGGCGATCGAGGAACTTCTCCAGCGCCGGATGCTGCGCCGCCTGCGCACCGGGTACGCGTTCGCCACGCCGCTGATGCGGGAGGCCGCGTACGCCGGCATCGGCAAGGCCGACCTCGCCGACCGGCACGCGAATCTCGCCCGGTGGGCGGCGTCCGGAGACGGGCCGGCCGGCATGTCCGCCGAGACGCGCGATGCCTTCGTCGCCGAGCACGTCGAACGGGCGACCACGCTGGCCGACGCGGTCGGGCTGCGGCCCGAGGCGGACGCCCGGACGGTCGCGCCACTCGGAGTGGCCGCGCTCGGCCGGTCCATCCGGCGAGCGGTGGCGGCCAGCGAGCCGGCACAGGCCGTGAAGTACGCGGAGCGGGCCAGCGCGCTGGCCGGAGAGGCGCTGCCGCCGGCCGACCGGCTGGTGCACGCCCGGGCGCTGTTGCAGCTCGGCCGCGCGGCGGAGGCGCTCGGGTACGCCGAGAAGATCAGCGCGAACGCCGGGGACGACGTGACCACCCGGGCCGGCGCCCTGTTGCTGGCGGGCCGCGCGTACCGGCTGCTCGGTGACGGCGACCGTTCCTACGCGACGCTTCAGGAAGCGCTCGCGGCGGCCACCGGGGCCGGGCTCGCACCGGCGGCAGCCGAGGCGCTGCGCCGGCTGGGCATGGCGGACTTCCTCGGCGGGCGGCTGGCCGAGGCCGGCGACCGGTTCGGTGGCGCGTACGAGATCGCGCTCGGCGCGCAGGACCGGCGCAGCCAGGCGTGGTCGCTGCAGAACCTGGCCTGGGTCACCACCACCCGTGGCGACTTCGCCGCGGCCAATGCCGCCCTCGGGCGCGCCGTACGGTTGTTCGCTGAGCAGGGCGACCCGGTCGGTCGGGCGTGGCTGCGGGGTACCACGGCGTTCACCCGGATGCTCGCCGGTCGCCTGACCGAGGCGCGCCGGCTGGCCCGGGCGTTCCTACCGTTCGGTGAGCGGGTCGGCGAACAGTGGGCGGTCGGCACGCTGCGCGCGGTCGAGGCGTTCGCCGCGGCGGAGTTGGGCGACCTGGCCGAGGCGGACCGCGGGGCACGCCACGCGTACCGGGACTTCGCCGCCGCCTCGGACGACTGGGGGCGCGGCCTGGCACTGGTGGTACGCGGTGTGATCGCTCGCGGGCTGGGCTCGCTGGACCACGCGTACGACCTGCTCACCGATGCCCTCGCGTACGGCGAGCGGACCGCGCACCCGCTGCTCATCGGCATGGCTCGCACTATCCGCGGCTTCGTCAGCCTGGAGCGCGACGACCCGGCGGGTGCCGAGGCCGACGCGCTCGCGGTGCTGGCCGTGGTCGAGCCGCACGACGTGTTCGAACCGGCTCAGGTCGGGCCGCGGGTGCTGCTCGGTGCCGCCCGGCTCGCGGCCGGTGACGCGCGGGCCGCGCTGCGCCAGCTCGAACCGGTGGCCAGCCTTCCCGACGAGCCCGCGCTGCTGTTTTCCCGGCGCCAGGGCGTCGCGCTGCACGCGGCGGCGCTGCGTGCCGTCGGTGACCTGCCGGCCGCTCTGAAGCAGGCCCGGCGGGCGGCGTCGATGCCGGGTGAGGACATTCGTAGCCACGTGATCGCGTTGCGTGAATTGGCCAGGACGCTGGCCGCGACCGGCGCCTGCGAAGAGGCGCGGCAGGCGGCGAGCGAGGCGGTCGCCGTGGCGTACTCGTCGTCGCAGACCGGTGAGCGAGCCGCCAGCGAGGAGTTGCTGGCGTCGTTGACCGGGGATTCGGCAGGTCAGGTGCCGCGCGCGTCGGACGGGGACCGCCCGGCGAGCACCGACGGAGCCGGTCAAGCGCCGCGGGCGTCCGGTGGAGTTCGCCCGGCGAGTACCGCGGCGCCCGCGCCGTCCCCGACGGCGCCGTAGGGCCGTGCGGATCGCATGGGCCGTCCCTTTGGCTAGTTGATCAGACTGCGCCGTTGGCGGCGTGAGCCGGCGGGTTATTTTTGTACCTGTGGATGATCCCGCCTCGCCGGCCGCTCCGACCGTTCCCGGGCTCACGGGGTTGGCGGTGCTCGCGCGGGGTGGCTACTCGACCGTGTACCGGGCCGTGCAGGTGTCGGTCGGCCGGGACGTCGCCGTCAAGATTGAGAACCGGGCACTGGCCACCGAGCACGACCGCAGCCGGTTCCTGCGCGAGGCCCGGGCGGCCGGGCGCATGTCCAGCCACCTGTTCGTGGTCGACCTGTTCGATGCCGGCGTCACCGAGGACGGGCACCCGTACCTGGTGATGGAGCTGTGCGCCGGGTCGTACGCGGACCTGCTCCGGGAGCGGCCGCTGACCGCCCAGGAGGCGCGCGATGTCGGCGTGAAGATCGCCGACGCGCTGGCCGACGCGCACAAGGTCGGCGTGCTGCACCGCGACGTCAAGCCGGCCAACATCCTCATCACCGAGTTCGGCGAGCCGACGCTGGCGGACTTCGGGCTCGCCGTGCTGACCGAGGCGCGCGACGTGTCGACGACGCTGGACGTGCTCACCCCGGCGTACGCGCCACGCGAGATGTTCCGGCAGCCCTGCGACCCGTCGCCGGCCGCGGACATCTATTCGCTGTGCGCCACGCTGTACACGCTGCTGTCCGGCCGGCCGCCGCGCTGGTCGCAGGAGCGCGACCCGAGCCTGCTGACCCTGATGGAGCTGTTCGAGCGACCGGTTCCGAACCTGCCCGGCGTCCCGGTCGAGCTGATCGACGTGCTGCGCGGCGGGCTGGCGAACGATCCGAGGGCCCGACCCAGCGCCGCGGAGTTGTGTGACCAGCTAGCCGCGCTGTCGCTGTACCCGCCCGGGGCCGTGGGCACTGAGCCGACGGTCAGCCGGCAGCCCACAGCACGCGGGCCGGTCGGGGCCCCGGCACTGCCGCCGGACCCGACCGTACCGCTGGCGAGGCAACGCCCCTCGGTCCACTGAGGACGGCTGGTCTCGCTTTCCTAATAGGACTTGTCCTGCCCGAGTACGTGCTGGGCGACGAAGTTGAGAATCATCTCCCGCGACACCGGTGCGATGCGCCCCGCGCGGACCGCGCCGAGCAGCGTCGCCACCCCGTACTCCGTGGTCATCCCGTTCCCGCCGTGCACCTGGATCGCGGTGTCCACGGCGAGCGCGGCCGCCTCGGCACTGGCGTACTTGGCCATGTTCGCCGCCACTCCGGCCTCCAGATCGGATCCGGCGTCGTAGAGCGAGGCTGCCTTGGCAATCATCAGCCGGGCCAGCTCGACCTGGATCTGCGCGTGCGCCAGCGGGTGCGCGACTCCCTGGTGGGTACCGATCGGCTTACCCCAGACCGCGCGCTTGGCGGCGTAGTCGGCCGCCCGGGACAGCGCGTACCGGGCGGTGCCGGCACTCATCGCGGCGACCGTGATGCGTTCCGGATTCAGCCCGGAGAACAGCGCGGGCAGTCCGGCGTCCTCGTCACCGATCAAAGCGCCGGCCGGCACCCGGACGTCGTCGAGGTACAACAGCCACTGGTTCTCCGGCGACACGATCTCCATGTCCAGCTTGGACTTCGTCAGGCCGGGCGCGTCGGTCGGCACCAGGAACAGTGCCGGCTTGAGCCTCCCGGTCGCCGCGTCCGTGGTCCGCGCGACCACCAGGATCCGGTCGGCCTGGTCCACTCCGGAGATGAAGCACTTCCGGCCGCTCAGCAGCCAGTCGTCGCCGTCTCGCCGGGCCACCGTGGCCAGCCGGTGCGCGTTGGAGCCGGCTTCCGGTTCGGTGATCGCGAAGGCCACGGTGAGCGAACCGTCGGCGAAGCCGGGCAGCAACTCCGTCCGCTGTTCGGCGCTGCCGTGCCGGGCGATGACCGTGGCCGCGATGGCCGGCGAGACGACCAGCAGGAGCAGCGGGCAGCCGGCCGCGGCCAGTTCCTCGCAGACGATGGCCAGCTCGGTGATGCCGCCGCCACCGCCGCCGTACTCGGCCGGGACGTTGACCCCGAGATAGCCGAGCTTGCCGGCCTCGGCCCACAGCTCGGTCGTGTGCTGGCCGGCCTTGGCTTTCTCGACGAAGTAGCCGTGGCCGTACTTGCGGCCGAGTGCCGAGACCGCGTCGCGGAGTTGCCGCTGTTCTGGTGTGTACGTGAAGTCCATCGACGGACCTTCCGCTAGAGCCGCCTATTCGGGGGTGATGACGGCGAGCACGGTGCCGGTGTCCACCTGGCTGCCGGCCTGGACCAGCAGCTCGGTGACCACGCCGGGACCGGGCGCGCAGACCTGGTGTTCCAGCTTCATCGCTTCGAGGGTGAGCAGCAGGGCGCCGGCGTCGACTTTCTGGCCGGGCTCGACGAGTACCTTCCCGACGGCTCCGGGCAGCGGCGCGACGAGCGAGCCCTCGGCCAGGGCGGGCTCCGGCAGCGGGTACCGGGGCAACTCGACGAGCGTGACGCAACCGTCCACACCGTCCACGTAGGACACATCGCCGACCCGGTGCACCGCGAACTCGGTACGCACGCCGCCGGCCTCCAGGACGACCGAGTCGGGTGTGGCCCGCACCAGGGTCACCGGGTCGCCGGCCGCCTCGGCGAAGCTCCCCGCGTCCGGAGCGACCTCTCCGGCTGACGGCGGCGACAGCGCGTCCGGGATACCCGCGCGACCGCGCGCGACCGGGAGCACCGACCATGCCGCGAGCGCGCCGGTACGGTCCAGCCGGTAGCTCACCTGGACCGGGCCGGCCGGCCCGTCGTACCCGACCACCTGCGGCGCGGACGGTACGTTGCGCCACCCCGACGGTACGGCGACGGAGCGGGCCGAGGCGCGGCCGGCCGCCGAAGCCAGCGCGGCCGCGAGACACGGCAGGCGCAGATGATCCACAGTGGACACCAGCGGAGTCAGGGTCTCCGGATGCCGGTCGAGGAACCCGGTGTCCGTACCTCCCTCGCCGAACTCCGCCTCGCGCAGCACCCGGACCAGCAGGTCCCGGTTCGTCACGACACCGTGCACCCGGGCCGACGCGAGCGCGGCGGCGAGCAGCCGGGCGGCCTCCGCCCGGGACGGCGCCCAGGCGATGAGCTTCGCCAGCATCGGGTCGTAGTGCACCGGTATCACCGAGCCACCGGCCACCCCGGAGTCCAGCCGCAGCCCGGCCCGGTCCGCCGGCCGGAACGACTCCACCACGCCGGGTATCTCGAAGCGGTGCAGAGTCCCGGTGGACGGCCGCCAGTCGTGCGCGGGATCCTCCGCGTAGAGCCGGGCTTCGATCGCGTGGCCGCGTACCGGCGGCGGTTCGGTGAACGGCAGCGGTGCGCCCTCGGCGACCAGGAGCTGCAACCGCACCAGGTCGATGCCCAGCACGCCCTCGGTGACCGGGTGCTCCACCTGCAGCCGGGTGTTCATCTCGAGGAAGTAGAACTCTCCCGAGGGGTCGAGCAGGAATTCCACGGTACCGGCGCCGACGTACCCGACCGCCTGGGCGGCGCCGGTGGCCGCCTCGTACAGCGCCCGGCGCAGTTCCGGCGTGACGGCCGGCGACGGGGCCTCCTCGATGATCTTCTGGTGCCGCCGCTGGATGGAGCATTCGCGCTCGCCGAGCGCGACGGTGTTGCCCTGCGAGTCGGCGAAGACCTGGACCTCGATGTGCCGGCCGCGCTCCACGTACCGCTCGCAGAAGACCGTACCGTCGCCGAAAGCGGCAGCCGCCTCGCGCCGTGCCGCGTCCACGGCGGCGGCCAGTTCGCCCGGGTCGCGGACGATCCGCATGCCCCGCCCTCCGCCACCCGAGGACGCCTTCACCAGCACCGGAAACGAGGTGACGTGTGCCGGGTCCACAGTGGACGGCAGCATCGGCACCCCGGCGTCCGCGAGCAGTCGCTTGGCCTCCAGCTTCGACCCCATCGCGGCGATCGCCTTCGCCGGCGGCCCGACCCAGGTCAGTCCCGCGTCGAGTACCGTCTCGGCGAAGCCCGCATTCTCCGACAGGAACCCGTAGCCGGGGTGCACCGCGTCGGCGCCGGCCCGTAGCGCGGCCTCGACGAGCAGGTCGGCCCGCAGGTACGTGGCCGCGGCGGCGTCGCCGGGCAGGCGTACCGCGCGGTCTGCCTCCTGTGTGTGCGATGCGCCGGCATCGGGATCGGAGTACACGGCGACGGTCTCGATACCCATGGCCCGGCAGGTGGCGAACACCCGGCGGGCGATCTCGCCCCGGTTGGCCACCAGCAGTCGACGGATCAACACAGCCTCCACTACATCCGGAACACGCCGAAGCCGGCGGCGCCCCTGACCGGTCCACTGTGGACGGCGGAGAGCGCGAGGCCGAGCACGGTACGGGTATCACGCGGGTCGATGACGCCGTCGTCGTAGAGCTTGCCGGACAGGAACAGCGCCACCGACTCCCGGTCGATCTGCTGCTCCACCCCGAGGCGGATCACGGTCGCCGCGTCCTCGTCGAACTCCTGCCCGCGTGCCGCCGCGGCCTGCCGAGCCACGATCTCCAGAGTGCCGGCAAGCTGAGCGGCGCCCATCACGGCCGAGCGCGCGTGGGGCCAGCTGAACAGGAACCGGGGATCGAAGGCGCGCCCGCACATCCCGTAGTTGCCGGCGCCGTAGCTGGCACCGACGTTGACGGTCAGGTGTGGCACCCCCGAATTGGCCACCGCGTTGATCATCAGGGCGCCATGCTTGATGATGCCGCCCTGCTCGTAACTTTCCCCGACCATGTACCCGGTGGTGTTCTGCAGGAACAACAGCGGGGTGTCGCTCGTGTTGGCCAGCTGGATGAACTGCGCGGCCTTCTGCGACTCCTCGGAGAACAGCACGCCACGCGCGTTGGCCAGCACCCCGATCGGGTACCCGCACAGTTCTCCCCAGCCGGTCACCAGGGCGGTGCCGTACAGGGGTTTGAACTCGTCGAACTCGGAACCGTCCAGGATCCGGGCCAGAATCTCCCGGGGGTCGTACGGGATGCGCTGGTCCGCGCTGGCGACACCGAGCAGGTCTTCTTGGTCGTACCGGGGCGGTGCCGCCACCGGCCGCGGCTGGTTGCCCCGGCGCCGCCAATTGAGCCGCCGCACCACGAGCCGGGCCAACCGGATCGCGTCCCGCTCGTCTTCCGCCAGGAAGTCCGCGAGCCCCGAACGGGTCGCGTGCATCTGCGCACCGCCCAGCGACTCGTCGTCGGTACGTTCACCGGTGGCCATCTGTACCAGCGGCGGCCCGGCCAGGAACACCTTCGCCTGCTCGCGCACCAGGATCGTGTAGTCGGACATGCCGGGGATGTATGCGCCACCGGCCGTCGCGTTGCCGAACACCACCGCGATCGTCGGCCGGCGGTCCGCGCTCGCCTGAGTCAGGTCGCGGAACACGGCGCCGCCCGGGATGAAGATCTCCGACTGGGACGGCAGGTCTGCCCCGCCGGACTCGACCAGGTTGATCAGGGGCAGCCGGTTCTCGGCCGCGATCCGGCCCAGCCGCTGGGATTTCTTCAGCGCGTACGGGTTGACGGCGCCGCCGCGTACCGTCGGATCGGTCGCGACGATCATGCAATCGACGCCCTCGACGGTGCCGATCCCACCGACCGTGCTCGCACCGACCGGATAGTCCGAGCCCCATGCGGCCACCGGGCACAGTTCGAGAAACGGGGCGTCCCGGTCGAGCAACAGCTCGATGCGCTCCCGGGGCAGCAGCTTGCCGCGGGAACGGTGCCGGCGCACGTACCGTTCCCCGCCCCCGTCCCGGGCGGCGGCCAGCGCACTGTCCAGCTCGGCCAGCCGTTTCAGCATGGCGTTTCGATTGTCCAGATAGGACGCCGACGCGGGATCGACGGCACTGCTCAGAACCGGCATGCGAACCTCACCGATGGCTCTCTGGGATGTCGACGAGCTTGGCGCGCAGCCACTCACCGAGCGCCTTGGCCTGAGGATCGAACCGGGTCGAGCCGGCCACACCGGGTCCGAGGAGGCCGCGGATGACGAGGTTGACCGCCCGCAGGTTGGGCAGCTCGTACCGATCGATGGGAAGCGACGCGGTCTCCGGCAGCAGTTCCCGCACCCGGTCGGCGGTCAGGAACCAGCGCAGCCACTCGTACCGGCGGTCATTGCGTGCCCACACACCGAGGTTGGCGTCGCCTCCCTTGTCGCCGGAGCGCGCCCCGAACATGGTGCCGAACGGGACCCGCAGAGTGTTTCCACCACGCGGTTCCTCCGGTGCGCCGTGGTCCGAGGGCCTCGCCGGCACCGGCGCGGTGACCGGGGGCGGGGCGATCGCCACCCGGGTCCCGTCCGGCAGAACGGCGGTGTGCGGTACCGCGTCCTGCGGTACGAAGTCGGCGGTGAACGTGCCGTACGGGGTGGCGTCGCCGGGCAGCGTCGTGAGGGTGCAGCCCGGGTACGAGCCGAGTGCCAGCTCCACCGCCGCCTGCGAGAAGGCCCGCCCGGCCCGCTTCGGGTCGGCGTCACGCAGGTGTACGTGCAGCAGCGCGCTGGCCGTCTCGGTGGTCTCCGGATCGGCATGGTCGGTACGGGCGAGGTCGAACTCCAACCCGTCCCAGCCCACCGCATCGGTCAGCTGGTCCCGCACCAGCGCCGCCTTCGCCTCGATGTCCAGTCCGGTGAGCACGAACGTCATCGAGTTGCGGAACCCGCCCAGGCTGGTCACCCCGACCTTGAGCGTCTCCGGTGGCGGCGTGCCGCGTACCCCGCTGACTCCGATGCGGTCCGGCCCGATCTCGGTGAGCTGGATCGTGTCGAAGCGGGACACCACGTCGGGTCCGAGATAGTCCGGCGCGTCGATCTCGTACAGCAGCTGAGCGGTCACCGTCTCGGCGGTGACCGCGCCCCCGGTACCCGGATGCTTGGTGATGACGCAGGAACCGTCCGGCTCGATCTCGGCGATCGGGAAGCCCGGGCGCCGCATGTCGGCCAGCTCGGTGAAGAACGCGAAGTTGCCGCCGGTGGCCTGGGTGCCGCACTCCAGGATGTGTCCGGCGACGGTCGCGCCGGCCAGCCGGTCGAAGTCGGTGCGTTCCCAGCCGTACCGGGCGATGGCCGGACCGACTACCAGCGAGGCGTCGGTCACCCGGCCGGTCACCACGATGTCCGCGCCGCCGCGCAGGCACTCGGCGATACCGAAGGCACCCAGGTACGCGTTCGCGGCCAGGGCGTCCGGCCGCTCGATCGCGTCCCCGGTCACGTATCCGATGGCGGCGGGCCGGCCGGCGGAATCGGCCAGCTCGGTCAGCGCGTCGGCGAGCCCGGCGGGATTCAGGCCGCCCGCGTTCACCACGATCTTCACCCCCCGGTCGAGCGCCTCGCCGAGACAGGAGCGCAGCTGGCGCAGGAACGTGCGGGCGTACCCGAGGGACGGGTCCCGGGCCCGATCCCGGCCGAGGATCAGCATGGTCAGCTCGGCCAGGTAGTCGCCGGTCAGCACGTCCAGGTCGCCGCCGGTCAGCATCTCCTGGAACGCGTCGAACCGGTCGCCGTAGAAGCCGGACGCGTTGCCGATCCGGATCATGGGCGGGTCACCGCCTCAGCGTCTTCTAGGTTGTGGGCCGGTTTCGGGCGCCGGCCCGCCCCCGGTGGACCGGCGAATGCCTGCGCCACATCCAGCCACTCGTCGGCGGTCTGCCCGGTCGCGTCCAGAGCCAGGTCGTCGCGGTGCCGGCGCTGCGTGACGAGGAGGCAGAAGTCGAGCGCGGGTCCGGTCACCCGGTCGGCCGCGTCCGGCGGCCCGAACGCCCAGACGCCGCCGTCCGCGGCCTGCAACTCGACGTACACCGGAGAGGTCGGCACCGGGCGGCCGTGGGTGAGGAACCCGTACGGCAGCGTCCGCCAGCCCAGCCAAGCGACGTGCCGCAGGCGCCTGGCCGGCAACCGGGCCTCGTGCAGCGCCAGCGAGACGTCCTCGCCGTGCGCCCAGGTCTCCATCAGGCGCGCGGTGGCCATCGACGCCGGAGTCATGTCCACGCTGAACCAGGGCAGCCGGTCCCGCGGCGGAGCGGCGGCGAGCGCGGCGGCCAGTTCGGCCCGGCTGTCCCGCCACCGGCGCAGCAACTCGGCCGGCTCGGCGAGACCGTCCTCGGCGGCCCGGTCCATGTACCCGGTCGGATCGGTCAGCGCCTCCGCGACCAGCTCGGCGAAACGCCCGGGATCGGTCACCGACCGGAGGGCGGCCCGGTCGGTCCAGGTCAGATGCGAGATCTGGTGGGCGATCGTCCAACCTTCCGCGGGAGTCTGCCGTTGCCAGTCGCCGTCGGGCAGGCCGGCCACGATCCTGTCCAGGTCCTCGGACTCGTCGCGCAGGTCGACGAGGATTTCGGCAAGATCAACCACGGGTACTCCTCTGGGTCGGAGTGGGGGACGGCATGGGCGTTCAGGGCCTCGGATCGAGTACGGCGGCGAGCTGGCGGGTCCATCCGGCGATGATGGTCTGGCGGCGGGCGGAGTCGTCGCTGAGCAGGTTGGCGACGCCCAGGCCACGCAGCAGGTCGAGGGTGGCCTGCACTGCCTCGCGCACCGGTGGCCTGCTGTCGTCCGCGCCGAGCAGGTCCACGGTCAGCCGGTACAGGTCCCGGCCGACCCGGGCCTCGAGCGGTTCGAGCGCCTGGCGCAGCTCCGGCTCCGTGCGCCCGGCGACCCACACCTCCAACGCGGCGACGTACAGCGGGCCGGTGAACGCGCTGGCCAGCAGGTCGATGACCTGATCGATGCGGCCGGGCGGCAGCCGGAGGGCCTCGGCGCGGATCTCTTCGGCCCGGCGCTGGGCGAGGTGCTCGACGGCGGCCAGAACCAGGGCGGCCTTGGTCGGGTAGTGGTGCAGCTGTGCGCCCCGCGACACGCCGGCCTTCTGGGCGATGAGCGTCGTCGTGGTACCCGACCAGCCGTGCTCGACCAGGCAGTCGACCGTCGCTTCAAGCAGCCGCAACTGGGTCGCCCGGCTGCGTTCCCGCTGTGGGGTCCGGGTCAGCATGCCGTCAGGGTGCCCGGGCACAAACAAACAGTCAAGCCTGCATGTTTTTGGCCCGCCAGGTGCACTCCGGTCTGTGTCAAGGGAAAGCGATCGCCTCAGTGGCGCGCGATCAAACGCGGGCCCGCCGGGCCAGTCGCTCGGGGTCGAGGATGATCACGCTCTTGCCGTCGAGCCGCAGCCAGCCGCGCGAGGCGAAGTCGGCCAGCGCCTTGTTGACCGTCTCCCGGGACGCGCCGACGAGCTGGGCCAACTCCTCCTGAGTGAGGTCGTGGGTGACCCGGAGGACTCCGCCGTCCCTGGTGCCGAACCGGCCGGCCATCTGGAGCAGGTTCTTCGCGACCCGGCCGGGCACGTCGGTGAAGATCAGATCGGCCAGCGAGTCGTTGGTCCGGCGCAGCCGGCGGGCCAGCACCCGCAGCAACTGCTCGGCGATCTCCGGCCGGTTGGTGAGCCACGGGCGCAGCGCCTGCTTGCGCAGCCGGGCGACTCGGGCATCGGTGACGGCAGTGGCAGTAGCGGTACGCGGGCCGGGGTCGAACAGGGACAATTCGCCCATCATGTCCGACGGTCCCATGATGGCGACCAGGTTCTGCCGGCCGTCCGCGGCGCGCCGGCCCAGCTTGATCTTTCCGGACAGCACGATGTACAGACTGTCGCCGGGCTCGCCCTCGTTGAAGATCACCTCACCCTTGCGGGCCTCGATGGTGTCCATCTCCTTGGCGAGTGATTCCGCGGCTTCGGGGTCCACGCCCTGGAAAATCCCGCTCCGAGCCAGTACCTCGTCCATCCCGCACACCTCCGCTCGCGCGTGACCGCGCCAGGCCAGTCTAGGCACACGCCACGCCGAACAGGGCGTCCACCCCGGGAAGATCGGCAGCGGTGGCTGGCGGGACGATGTCTGGCGTGCAACCCATCCTGGCCAGCCGGGTCGAGGCCGGGGCCGAGGTCCCGGTACTGGTGTGGCGCTTTGACCGGCCGTTACTCGCGATCTCGTCGGGACCCCTCGGCGGCGGGATCGGGATCCGGAACTGGGCACTGAACGCGACGGTGCCGATGTGGTACGACCGTGACGACCCGGACGTACACCTCACGGAGCTGGCCGCCGGTCTCGGCCTGGGCGACGGACCCGGCATCGGCCTGCTGACCGGACTCGACGTGGCCAGGAGGGTCAGCGGCTCGGACGGTGGGGTGTCGGTGACCGCCACCGTCGGTCTGGGCCTGCCCTGCTGGGCGGCGGCCGGGGACCACGGTCCCGCCTCGGGCGACAACCCGGGCACGGCCGGCCGGCGGGTTCCCCGGCAGCCGGTGGGCACGATCAACATCGTGGCGCGGGTACCGGTGCGGCTGTCCGCCGCGGCGCTGGTGAACGCCGTGACCACGGTCACCGAGGGCAAGGCTCAGGCCATCTGGCAGACGGGCATCGAGGCAACGGGTACCTGCACCGACGCGGTCTGCGTGGTCTGCCCGGCCGAGGGGCCGGTCGAGCAGTACTGCGGCCCCCGCTCGGCCTGGGGCTCCCGGCTGGCCCGCGCGGCGCACGCGGCGATCCTCGACGGAGCCCGCGCCTGGCAGGCGGATCCCTCGGCGTGGTCGGGGAGCGCACATTCCCCTGGACGTTCGGCGGATTAGGGCCTGTCCTGCCGATCTTGTCGAGCCGAGGCGAGGTCCAGGCGTCGATCCGGCAAGGCCGCAGGACTCCTGGATACCGGTGTTGTATCCAGGAGTCCGAGAACGCAGCCGGGCGGCGGCTGGGCTCGCCGCAGGCCGGCGAATGATCGGCAGGACAGGACCTAGCTCGGGCATCCCGCTCCGGTATCGTCCGGTCGAACGCGAATCCCTTTACCGCCGCGGAGAACATAGACATGCCACCCCACCGCGAGCCGGCGCCACGCGACCGGCCCCACTCGGCGACCCGCCAGAACGGCCGGACGGCACCGCTCACAGCCGCGATCGCCGTGCTGGTCCTCGGGGCCGCGGCGATGGGCGTCGCCCTGGTACGCAGCGGCTCCGGCGGTGCCACCGCGCAGTGGTTCGCGACTGGCGCGTCGGCCGGTGCGTCGATGCCGCCGGTGGCTCCGGTGGGCGATGGAGCCAGCGTCGCCCCGGCAGCCGATCAGCAGGAGATCACGATGTCGGCGGTCGGTGACACGATCATGAGCGCCGCACCGAACTTCCTGCCGCCCAACAACGGCAAGGGCTTCTTCGACAGTGTCGCCTCCGCGCTGCATTCCGATCTGCAGATGGCGAATCTGGAGCAGCCGCTGACCAACGACACCGGGGTCAGCAAGTGCTCCGCGGCCTCCCTGGGCAAGACCTGCTTCCAGTTCCGGTCGCCGCCGAGCTACGCGAACATCCTCAAGCAGGCCGGGTTCTCGCTGGTGACCATCGCGAACAACCACGCGCTGGACTTCGGGGCGAAGGGCCACGAGCAGACCGAGGAGGCGCTGACCGACGCGGGCGTCAAGTACACCGGGCCGCCCGGCATGATCACGACGGTCGACGTCAAGGGCATCAAGGTCGCCGTACTGGGTTTCGCTCCATACTCGTGGGCGAATGACGTCACGAACATCTCCAAGGCCGAGGACCTGGTACGCCAGGCCAAGCAGCAGGCCGACCTGGTGGTGATCCAGGTGCACATGGGTGGCGAAGGCGCCGATCACACGCACGTCAAGCCGGGCACCGAGCTGTACCTCGGGGAAAACCGGGGCGACCCGATCGGGTTCAGCCACGCGATGATCGACGCCGGGGCCGACATCGTGATCGGGCACAGCCCCCACGTCCTGCGGGCGATGGAGTTCTACAAGGGACACCTGATCGCGTACAGCATGGGCAACTTCGCCGGGTATCACGCGCTGAACTCCGGCGGGGTGCTCGGTGTCAGCGGGGTCCTGCGGGTCACCCTCCGCAAGGACGGCACGTTCGTCAGCGGCTCGCTGGTACCCACCCGCATGGTCTCGCCGGGCCTGCCCCGGATGGACCCGAAGAAGCAGGCGATCACGCTGGTCAACGGACTGTCCAAGTCGGACTTCCCGCGGACCGGCGCGCACATAGCCGCCAACGGCGCGATCACCCCGTCCTGAGCGGGCAGGAAGCCCGTGATTGTCGGTCGGCCGACGTAGGCTTCCCAGCGTGACCGCGCCAGAGACCGACCTAGCCCGTAAGCGACGAGCCCGCCGGATGGCCAGGCTGCTGGCCGAGACTCACCCCGACGCGCACTGTGAGCTCGACCACGGCAATGCGTTGGAGTTGGCCGTGGCCACGATCCTCTCCGCCCAGTCCACCGACAAGGGCGTCAACCAGGTGACCCCGAAGCTGTTCGCGCGGTATCCGACGGCGGCCGACTACGCGGCGGCCGACCGCACCGAGATGGAGGAGATCGTCCGGCCGACCGGGTTCTACCGCAACAAGGCGGATGCCCTGATGAAGCTGGGCCAGGCGCTGGTCGAGCGCTATGGCGGGGAGATCCCGGGCCGGATGACCGACCTGGTGACGCTGCCCGGCATCGGTCGCAAGACGGCCAACGTGATCCTCGGCAACGCGTTCGACGTGCCCGGTCTGACCGTCGACACCCACTTCCAGCGGCTGGTCCACCGGTGGAAGTGGACCGAGGAGACCGATCCCGTCAAGATCGAGACGGCGGTCGGCAAGCTCCTCGAACGCCGCGACTGGACCATGGCGTCACACCGGATCATCTTCCACGGCCGCCGGGTGTGCCACGCCCGCAAGCCGGCCTGCGGCGCCTGCACCCTGGCCCACCTGTGCCCGTCCTACGGCACCGGGCCGACCGATCCGGTCGAGGCGGCGAAGCTGCTCAAGGGGCCCCGCGCCGCGGAGCTCGCCGCGCTGGCCGAGGTGCCGGCGCCGGCGGCGAACACGGCCGAGGCCAGGCACAAGGCGGCGGTCGGCAAGGACGACACGCCGTGAGGCGGGAGCGGCGGTGAAGGTGGGGGACTGCTGCTCGGCTCCGCCAACCGGCACTTCCGGCACTTCCCCGACGGTCTGTGACCGGTGGCTCGGCGCGTGGTCCCACCCGGGCACCGGCCGGCCCGACGCGAGCGATCGGTGGTCCGGCGGTGGTCGTCGCCTCCGGGTGGTCGCCCGTGGAGGTGGTCGGGCCGGATGAGCGACTCGTTGCCGGCGTGGTGGCAGCCGCTGCTGCGCCGCGTGAACGACGCTGACGAGGAGGCGTTCCGGCCCATGCCGGTGCCGGCCACCGGCGGGCGTCCGAGCGCCGTGCTCGTGCTGTTCGGCGAGGACGCCCCACACGGCCCGGACGTGCTGCTCATGGAGCGGGCGGCCGACATGCGCCATCACGCCGGGCAGCCGGCCTTCCCCGGCGGTGCGGCCGACCCCGGCGACTCCGATCCGACCGCGACCGCACTGCGCGAGGCGAGGGAAGAGGTCGGGCTCGACCCGGAGACGGTGGAGGTGCTCGCCACGCTGCCGCCGCTCTGGATACCGGTGAGCCGGTTCGTGGTCACACCGGTGCTGGCCTGGTGGCGCGAGCCCCATCCGGTACACGCCCGGCAGGCCGCCGAGGTGGCCCGGGTGGACCGGGTACCGGTCGCCGAACTGGTCGAGCCCGCCAACCGGCTGCGGGTACGGCACTCCACCGGCCGGGTCGGCCCCGCGTTCCGGGTCCGGGGCATGCTCGTCTGGGGATTCACCGCCGGTGTGCTCTCCACCTTGCTGGAGTTGGGCGGCTGGTCGCGGCCCTGGCTGGGGCGCGCCGAGACGGTGGAGTTACCCGTCACTGGTGATCGGCCCGTACCCTAGGTCCGTGCAGGGCAGCCTGGTCGACCTCATCCTGGTCATTCTGGTGATCGTCTTCGCCGTGAACGGCTACCGCCAGGGGTTCTTCGTCGGCCTGCTGTCCTTTGTCGGCTTCTTCGGGGGAGCGGCGCTGGGCCTCCAGCTTGGCCCGTGGTTCGCCAGCTTCGTGCAGGCCGACCTCGCTCGGGTGTTCATCTCCCTGCTGACCATCTTCGGCATCGCCATCGCCGGCCAGGGGCTCGCCGGCTGGATAGGCAGCCGGCTGCGCGCGTCGATCCACAACCGTACCGGCCAGACCCTCGACGACCTGGGCGGCTCCGTGGTGTCGGTGATCGCGGTGCTGCTGGTGGCCTGGCTGGTCGCCGCGCCGCTGGGATCCTCGGCGCTGCCGGGGCTGGCCCGGTCGGTACGCAACAGCGCGATCCTGCACGGGATCAACGAGGTCATGCCGGACAGTGCCCAGACGCTCTCGGAGGGTTTGCGCAGCACGGTCGACACCAATGACTTCCCGGACGTCTTCGGCGAACTGGACCCGACCCGAGTCCGGGAGGTCCCGGCACCGGACTCGGGGCTGGACAACTCGACCGTGGTGACCCGCTCCGAGGACTCGGTGATCAAGGTGCTCGGGGCCGCGCCGTCGTGCTCCCGGCGTATCGAGGGTTCCGGGTTCGTATACGCGCCACAGCACATAATGACGAATGCGCATGTGGTGGCGGGTACCCGGTCGGTGTCCGTTGATCAGAACGGCGACCTGCACGCCGCCCGGGTGGTCGAGTATGACCCGGAGCGCGATCTCGCCGTGCTCTACGTGCCGGGCCTGTCCGCTCCGGTGATGAACTTCGCCCCGACACCCGCCCAGACCGGGGCGGACGCGATCGTGCTCGGGTACCCGCTGGACGGCCCGTACGACGCCCAGGCCGCACGCATCCGGGATGACGGCCCGATCCGGGGCCCGAACATCTACAACTCCGCGACCGTCACTCGCGACATTTACACCATCCGTGGCCTGGTACGCAGCGGAAACTCCGGCGGCCCGCTCGTCGAACCGAACGGTGCGGTGCTCGGGGTGGTCTTCGCGGCGGCGGCCGACGATCAGCAGACCGGGTTCGCGCTGAGCGCAGCCGAGGTCGCTCCGGTCGCCTCGGCCGGTCGCACGGCCACCCAGGAGACCGACACCGGCGCCTGCACCGACGGATGAGCGGTCCACCCCTGAAGAACCGTGTGACTCGTCAGGCCGGGGGCAGGTACGCGAGCTGAATCAGCCGGACCCCCTCCCGCCGGGTGACCAGCCACCCGCGTCCCGGCGGCAGCGGCCCCGGCCGTACCGTGCCGAGCAGCGCGCCCTCGTCCCGGTCGCCGGACAGCACCAGGCCCGGCGTCGACAGCTCCCGCAGTCGCTGGATCACCGGCTCGTACATCGACCGGCCCGCGCCGCCGGTCCGCCGGGTCAGCACCAGGTGCAGGCCGATGTCCCGGGCCTGGGCGAGGTATTCCAGCAGCGGGTGCAGCGGATTGCTCGGGCCGGCCGCGACCAGGTCGTAGTCGTCGACGAGCAGGTAGCAGTCTGGGCCGCTCCACCACGAACGGTCGCGCAACTGTTGCGGGGTCAGGTCGGGGCCGGGCAGCCTGCCCTTCATGTACCCGGCGACCGCCTCGACCAGTTCGGCAGTCTGGGCGGCACCCGTGGCGTAGCCGATGAGGTGATCGGATTCGACCGCGCCGAGCAGGCTGCGCCGGTAGTCGACGATGACCACCCGAGCGGCTTCCGGCGGGTACCGGCGAGTGATGGAGGTGGCCAGCGCGCGCAGGAACGATGACTTCCCGCTCTCCGAGTCGCCGAACAGCAGGAAGTGTGGCTCGGCGGCGAAATCCAGGGCCACCGGCAGCAGGTCGGACTCCGCGATGCCGATGGCTGTCTCGCCCGGCAGGTCGACCTCGTCGTACCCGATCAGGGTCGGCAGCAGCCGCACGCGTGGCGCCTTCGGCCCGGACCAGCCGGCGGCCACCGCGGCGATCAGAGCATCCGGCGGCGGGGCGGCGGCCAGGAAGTGGAAGGCGTCCGTGGTCAGCCCCCGGCCGGGGCTGTTCTCCGGCACGTTGCCGGCGGCCTTGCGCGAGATCAGCGAGTCGGCCGGATCGCCCAGCCGCAGTTCCAGCCGGGAACCGAAGAGGTCCCGGATGGCCGGTCGGAGATCCATCCACCGGGTCGCGGTGACGAGCACGTGGATGCCGTACGCCAGGCCGCGGGTGGCCAGGTCGGTGATGGTGGGTTCGAGGTCGTCGTACTCACTCCGGATCGTCGCCCAGCCGTCGACGACCAGGAAGACGTCGGCCCGCCCATCGCGGCTCGTGAGGCCCTCGCGCTCGCGCGTAGTGAGCAGGCCGGTCACCTCGCCCACGGTGCGCCGCACGGCATCGGTTTCCAGGCGCCCGGCGACGCCGCCCACCTGTGGCAGATCCCGGGTGCCGGCGAGCGAACCGCCGCCGAAATCGAGGCAGTAGACCTGAACCTGTCGCGGCGTGTGACTCAGCGCGAGTCCACAGAGGACGGTCAACAGCAGGGTGGACTTGCCGCTGCGCGGCCCACCGACGATCGCGAGGTGCCCGCCCGAGCCGTCGAGCGAGAGCCAGAGCAGTTCGCGGAGCTGGTCGAACGGCTTGTCCACCAACGCGACCGGAACCTGCAGGGCACCGCGCAGCTGCGGGTTGGCGGTGGTCAGGCCGAGCGACGGCTCGGTGACCAGCGGCCCGATCAGCTCCTCCAGCGGGGCCGGCCGATCCAGCGGCGGCAGCCACACCTGATGCGCCGCCGGCCCGCCGCCGGCCAGCCGGTCGACCAGGATGTCGAGCAGGCTCGGGGCCGCTGGCTCCGGGGCGGCCGGCGCCGGATCGGGCGACGGGACCGGCGCGGACACCAGATGTGAGGTGTAGTCGAGGATCCCGGCGGCGGCCGGCGCGGGGCCCGGGCGCAGGTACGGTCCGGAGACGTACGCCGCCCGGAACCGTTGCAGCGGCTCGGTCGCGTAGCGCAGGAAGCCGTGCCCCGGACTGCGGGGCAGTTCGTAGGCGTCCGGTACGCCGAGCACCGAGCGGGACTCCATCGCGGAGAACGTGCGCAGTCCGATCCGGTACGACAAATGAGTCTCCAGCCCGCGCAGCCTGCCCTCCTCCAGTCGCTGGCTGGCCAGCAGCAGGTGCACGCCCAGCGACCGGCCCAACCGTCCGATCTGGACGAACGTCTCGATGAAGTCCGGCTTGGCGAACAGCAGCTCGGAGAACTCGTCGCAGACCACGAGCAGCACCGGCAGGGGTGCCAGCCCGGTGCCGGCGCGGGCCCGCTCGTAGTCGCGCAGGCTCGCGAAGTTGCCGGCCCGCTTGAGCAGTTCCTGGCGGCGTTGCAGCTCGCCGTTGAGGGCGTCGGTCATCCGATCGACCAGTGGCAGCTGATCGCGCAGGTTGGTGATGACGGCGGCGGTGTGTGGCAACCGGTCCAGCGAGGCGAACGTGGCGCCACCCTTGAAGTCGATGAGGACGAAGTTGAGCGACTCCGAGTCGTGCGTGGCCGCCAACCCGAGCACCAGCGTCCGCAGCAGCTCCGACTTGCCCGAGCCGGTCGCGCCGATCAGCAGCCCGTGCGGACCCATGCCGTCCTGAGCCGACTCCTTGAGGTCCAACTCCACCGGGTGCCCGGCCTCGCCGACCCCGATCGGGACCCGCAGCCGGTCACGACCGGGCCGGGGAGCCCAGCCGGTGGCGGCGGTGAAGTCGTCGGGATCGCCGACGCCGAGCAGTTCCGCCAGGCCGAGGTCGGACTGGCCGGTGCCGTCCCCGGCGCGGGCCGGCGGTGCGAGACGCAGCGGGGCGAGCTGCCGGGCGAACGCCTCGGCGGCCGGCAGCTCCAGCGAATCGGCGAGACCGACCTCGCCGCGTTCGTCGAGCGTGTCGCTGTGCAGCGTGCCGTCTGCCCGCACGGTCAGGCTGATCGTCGCCCGGTCCAGCAGCCGGGGCGGCGTGCGGTCCAGGTCGATGAGGGTCACCCCGGCGACCCCGCCCTCGGTCGTCAGGTGCTCGCAGCGGGTCAGGTCGCCGCCGTCCGCCACGACCACGACCTGCGGCCCACTCGGGTGGTTGCCCGGGCCGAAGCGCGGCCGGTTGGCGATCACGTCGCCGAGCAGTCTCTCCAGCTCCGGCCCCGAGCCGGCGATCAGCCGCACCGGCCCGAGCCGGTCGGTGCGGGTCGGGTGCAGCGCGTGCGGCAACCACTTCAGGTATTCCCACTGGGGCCGGCGATCGTGGCTGGCACACACCGCGATCAGCAGGTCGGCGGGCGCGTGGAACGCGGCGAGCTGGGCCAGCAGTGCGCGGATCAGCCCGCGCACCCGCTCCTCCGGCGCGACCCGCTCGCCGGCCCCGGACCGCCCCGCGCGGGAGTCGGGCCCGAGGCCGCCGCTGTCGCCGGTGTCCCCGGATGGGTCGTCCCCACCCCGCAGGTAGAGCCGCGCGAAGCCGGACACCGCCACGGCGACCGGCAGCTCCGGCACCACCGCGTGGGCGTCCAGGAAGCGGCGCAGCGCCCCGGCCGTCATCGGCTCCAGTTCGTCGAGCGGACCGGTCTCCGGTGCGACGAGGGGAGTGGCCAACGTCTGCGGGCCGGTGCCCACCCGCGCGACACCGAAGTCTCCGTCGCCGGGCCGCCGCTCCCACAACCGATAACTGTCCACAACGGACCACAGCGTCGCTGGTCCGGGATGCCGGTAGTGCAGCGCGTCGCGCTGACGCGTCGCGGTCTCCCGCACCCGCCGGCGCAGCCCGGCCAGGTGGCGCAGATATTCGCGGCGGGCGGCCATCATCTCGGCCTTCTTCGGTGCTCCGCCGAGCGAACCGAAACCGGTGGCCAGCATGCCCAGCGACGAAACGCCGAACACCGCACCGACCACATAGGAATACGCGCCGCCCTGGCGGCCGGCGAACATCATCGCGGTCGCGACCGTGCCGGTGAGCATCGGCAGCACCGCCAGCAACTGCCCCCAGCGCGACCCGCTCAGGCGCCGAACCTCCGGCGGTGCCTGGATCGCCAGCTTCCCGGTGGGCAGCGCGGGTGCCGGCCGGCGTGGCCCGCGCGTCACCACGACCGTGGCCACAGGCAACCTCCCCAGTCGACGCCCGTCCACCCGCCCACCCCGGCAACCGGGGTCAGCGACGCCTCATGGTAGGCGGGCGACCCACCCAGCGTTAACCCCTCGGCCACGGCCTGTGGATAACTCTGCGACCAGGGGTGCCCCGCGCACCGCGCGTGATTGTGGTACGCAATGCCGGTGACGACCGCGACCGGACTCGCGAAGCTGACCGTCAACACACCGCAGCGCCGCATCGACGTCGCGCTGCCCGAACAGGCGCCGCTCGGCGAACTGCTTCCGGATCTGTTGCGCCACGCCGGCATCGGGCTGGCCGACGAGGGCCAGGCACACGGCGGCTGGGCGCTGCGCCGGGCCGACGGGACGGCGCTGGCCGTGGGGGCCGGCCTCGCTGCTCAGGGGGTACGCGACGGTGACGTGCTCTACCTCGGCCCGGGGCAGGCTCCGTGGCCCGAACTGGAGTACGACGACGTGGTCGACGCGATCGCGGCCGGTGCCCGCGGGCACGGACAGGTCTGGGATGGCGCCGCGACCCGGACCACCGGCCTGACCGCCGCCGCGCTGGTGCTGCTCCTCGGTGCCGGTGCCCTGCTGGGCGCCCCGGGTCACGGTGCGCTGCCCGGGCTGGTCGGGCTCGGAGCCGCGCTCCTGCTCACGCTGGGTGGCATCGTGGCGTCCCGGGCGTACGCCGACTCGGCCGCCGGCTCGGTGCTGGCGGCGCTCGCCCTGCCGTACGCGTTCGCCGGCGGCCTGCTCGTCCTCGCCCCCGGCGTGCCCGCCGACCGGGGCACGCTCACGGTCGCCTTCGGCCCGGACTTCGCCCCGCGGCTGCTGGTCGCCTCGGTCGCCGTGGTGGTGGTCGCCGCCGTGGCCGCGGTCGGGATCGGTGACCGGCTGCGGATCTTCGTGGCCGGCCTGGCCGCCGGCTGTCTCGGCGTGCTCGGGGCCGGGCTCGGATACCGGCTGAGCGCCGGCCTGGCCGCCGCCGTCGTGCTCGCCGTGCTGGTGATCGGCGCCGCGGCGGTACCGCTGCTGGCGATGCGGCTGGGCAACCTACCGGTACCGGTGCTGGCGCCGGATCAGCCCGAACGGCTGGACCGGGCGCGGGTGCACGCCGCCGCGGTACGCGCCGACGAGATTCTGGCCGGCCTGCTGTCCGGGCTGGCGGTCGCGGCCACCGTGGCGGCCGTGTCGCTCGCCGGTTCCGCCGGCGACGCCGGTCGCCTGCTGGTCGCGGTGGCGGCGGCGGGATTCCTGGTACGGGCCCGGCTGTTTCCGGCGGTACGGCACCGGTTGCCGTTGCTCCTGGCCGGCGCGGGTACGGCCGGGGCGCTGCTGACCCGGGTACCCGCGACGCTGCCGGTGGTGGCCGGGGCGCTCGCCGTGGCGGTGGTGTGCCTGGCGGCCGGACTCCGGTACCGGACCCGGCCGCCGGGACCGTACCTCGGCCGGGCGGCGGACCTGCTCGACGCGCTGTGCGTGATCTCGGTGATCCCGATCGCCTGTGCGGTGCTCGGCCTCTACGGCGCGGTACGCGGGCTGGCCGGCTGAGCCGGGTCAGTCGTCGAGCGGTCGCGCGGTCGGCGCCACACCCGGGTCGACGTAGGTGCCGTCAGCGACCGCCACCCGGTGCCGCTCCCGCGAGTTCACGATCTCCGCCTCGGCATCCGAGCGGCCCACCCAGCACGCGCCCTCGACGCTCTTGCCCGGCTCAAGATCCTTGTAGACCTCGAAGAAGTGCTGGATCTCCAGGCGGTCGAACTCCGCGACGTGGTGAATGTCACGCAGGTGCTCCAGGCGGGGGTCGTAGGCCGGGACGCACAGCACCTTGTCGTCGCCGCCCTTCTCGTCGGTCATCCGGAACATGCCGATCGCGCGGCACCGGATCAGGCAGCCCGGGAACGTAGGCTCCTGCACGAGGACGAGTGCGTCGAGCGGGTCGCCGTCCTCGCCGAGGGTTCCTTCGATGAAGCCGTAGTCGGCCGGGTACTGGGTCGAGGTGAACAGGGTGCGGTCGAGCCGGATCCGTCCGGTGGCATGGTCAACCTCGTACTTGTTGCGCTGCCCCTTGGGGATCTCAACCGTTACGTCGAAATCCATCTCACCGCTCCTATGCTCAGGTTCGCCACGCCGCGACCGACTCGACTAGTGTCGCCTAGCCCCGCGTACCAGCGTGGCAGGGGGCGTGCCGAGAGTGGCGGATATCGCCTCCGACTGGTGGGATCGGGTGGCCGAGTGGTGGCCCGACGGGGTAAACGTCCCGTCGCAGGCGGCGGATCCGTTAGCGTGGAGCCTCTCCGTTTTGTGCTCGCCGGTTCGCCATTTCGTTCCCGCCGGTTGCGCCCGCCAGCCCGCTGGCCGTCACCGAGGCAGCGCGGTGCCGTGACGGTCGATTGAGCGCCAGTCGGTCACGGTGGTCGGTGATGAGGAATGTCCTCGATTCGTCTCCGCTGGGGCTAGGCTCCCAGGGCAACGGGGCGGGGCCGCGGACGCGATCCGGGCAGCCGGGGATCTGCATGAGGAGGCGGCTTGGGCGGGCAGGATTCGCACCCCGGTGCCGACCCGGATGCCGAGTCGCGGCAGCCCCAGCCGGCGGGCGAGCAGGCAACCGGCGAATCGGCCGGCGAGTCGACCGGCCGGGAGACGGCACAGCGACCGGACGGTTCCCGGCTGCGACCGGTGGCACCGGCGACCGGGAGCGGGCGGGCGAGCGTACCCGCGGCACCCCACCGGTACGAGCGGCAGCCGCCCAAGCCCTCGACTCCGGCCCCGGCACCGGCGGAGCCGTCTCCGTCCACACCGCCTGCGCCGCCCACTTCGTCGCCATCCACGGCTCCCGGGCGCGCACGGGTACCGGCTCCGGTCTCCTCCCCGAGGCCGTCTCCGGCGCCGACCCCCAAGCCACCGGTGTCCGCGACGCCACCCGTGCCGGCCTCACCGGCCCAGCCCCCGGTTTCGGCGCAGCCGCCGATCTCGGTCCAGTCCCCGGCCCCGGCCCCGGCCCAGCTGCCGGCCCCGCCGCCGGCCCCGGCCCGACCGCCGGTTTCGGCTCAGCCGCCGACTCTGGCCCAGCCGCCGACTTCGGTCCAGCCGTCGGCCCCGGCCCGGCCGGCACCGCCGGTCAAATCGGCTGGCCCGTCCGCGAAACCGCCTGTGGCGCCGCCCGTCGATCAGCCCCGGTCGGCCGAGCCGGCGGGCACGCTCACGCCCATCGACAAGCTGCCGCCGGCATCCGCGCGGGCCAGAGTCGTTGCGGTAACCCCGGGTGACCCGCCGCCGCCCCCGGCGTCCGCCAGCCGTCCGGCCGAGTCGTCCCCGTCCCAGTCGTCCCCGATCGCGTCGACCAAGGAGTCGAGCCGCCCGATCCCGTCGATCACGAGACCGGCCCCGGCCCCGCCGGCCTCGCAGTCGACCGTGCTTCCTCCGGCCGCACCACCCGCCGGACGCGCGGCAACTCCACCGTCGGCCGCCGTGCCGCCGACCGTGCCACCCGCCGCGCCTCCGGGCAGGTCCGACCTACCCCGCCGGCCCGGGGCCTTCGGCCGGAGCGCGCAGTCCGGCCAGGCCACACAGTCCGGCCAGGCCGCGGGATCCAGCCAGGCCAAAGGGCCGGGCCCAGCGGTGCGGCCCAGCCAGGACACACCCTGGGCGGCCACGCCCGAGCCACCACCGTTCACCCGGCCGCGGTTCGATCAGCAGGCCCCGCCCGACCGGACCGCACCGCTCCCGCCACCGGACACCTGGGCGCAAACTCACGCAGCACCGATGGCTCCGCCGCCCACCCGGTCGGTTCCCCGTAGCGAGGGGCCGGCGACACCCGAGCTGCGCGGATCCAGGCTCGCGGAGTCACCCACCGAGGCGCTGAACCCGGTGAGGGGCCCGGGCACCGCCCGCTCTACCCAACCGATGGCTCCGCGTTGGCCGGGCTCGGAGACCGAGCCGCGAGAGCCGCTCTCGGCCGCGCGGAGCCAGCCGCCGGGCCCGGCAGCGCCGACCGGATCGGTCGCGGCCGGCCCGGCCAGGGCTGGCGGCCCCGTCCAGCCTCCGGAGCCTGGCCTCGACCAACCGGTACCGCCGGCCAACCGGCGCCGGCTCTGGATCGGCCTGGCGGCGGCACTCCTCGTACTTGTCGTGGTCGCCACCGGGCTGATCACGACGCACCCGGGCGGGTTCCTGGGAGCCCGATCGGCGCCCACGGCCGACCAGCCCTCCGCCACGCCCCCCGCGGCACCCTCTCCGGTACTCGCGACCGAGGGTGCCGACGGCCCGGTTCCCACCGCGGGCGCGGTGTCGGCGGCCCTGCGCGGCCCGCTGGCCGACAGCCGCCTGGGTAGTCACGTGGCGGTACGGGTCGCCGACGCCTCGACCGGAGCGCAGCTGTTCGCGCAGCACGCCACCGACCCCACCACGCCCGCCTCGACCATGAAGCTCGCCACCACCGTGGCGCTGCTGGCCCTTCGTGGGCCCGAGTACCAGCTGCCGACGCGCGTCGTCGTGGGCACCGAGCCCGGAACGGTGGTGATCATCGGGGGCGGAGATCCGACCCTGGCCAGCGGGCCGAACGGCACCTACCCCGGTGCGGCCCGGCTGGACGACCTGGCGGCTCAGGTCAAGCGTGCTCTCGGCGACGCGAGGCCGACCAAGGTCATCTATGACTCGTCCCTCTTCTCCGGTTCCAACTTCGGCCCCGGGTGGGAAGCGAGCGACGTCGACGACGGCGGCCAGTCCGCCCGGATCACCGCCTTGATGACCGACGGCGGCCGGATCGACCCGTCGGAGGTCGGGACGTCGCCGCGGTACCCGAAGCCGGACCTGGCCGCCGCGCAGCAGTTCGCGAAGCTGCTCGGCGTGCCGAACAGCGCGGTCGTCGCGGGTACCGCCCCGCCGGACACCGGTGCCGGACCGAGCCAGGGGACGGCGGACGCGGCCGCGGCGGACGCCTCGCCGGCCCCCGCTACGCAGCTCGGCGTCGTCAAGTCGCCGCCGCTGGTGAGTCTCCTCGAACAGATGCTGTCCAACAGCGACAACACGATCGCCGAGATGATGGCGCGGCAGGTCGCGTTGGTGCTCGACAAGCCGGTCAGCTTCGCGGGCGGAGCCGCGGCAGTCATGCAGGAGTTGGGTGCCCTCGGGCTGCCGATGGGCGGTGTCCACATCGTCGACGGCAGCGGCCTGTCCCACCAGAACCAGCTCACCCCGGCGCTGCTGACCGGGATCCTCGCCCTGGCCGCCCGGCCCGACCAGCCGCGGCTGCACAGCCTGTTCACCGGGTTGCCGGTGGCCGGCTACTCGGGGACCCTGCTGGAGCGGTTCGCCACACCGTCGATCAACCCGGCGGACGGCGACGTCCGGGCCAAGACCGGCACGCTGACCGGGGTGAGTGCGCTGGCCGGGTACGTCACGGACGCGCAGGGACACCTGCTCGTCTTCGCGGCCATGGCGGATCATGTGGTCGCGGGTACCTTCGCCGCCGAGGAGGCGCTGGACCAGATCGGAATCGCCCTGGCAAGGGTGTCCTGACCAGCGCGTACGCCTGGTTCGCGATCTGTTCGGGCCGGTACGACCTGGCTCGGCCCGGGTACGGTGGGGTCATGGCTCAGTTCGTCGATTGGGATCTGGCCGCCGCCACCGCTGGCGCCCTCGGCAAGGCCGGGCCCACCGTGTCCTATTCCGAAGCCGCCGAAGTCGTCGCCGACCTGCGCCGGGTCACCGACGAAGCCGCCAACCACGTGCTCGAATTCACCGGCATGCGTCCGGCGGTCGCGCACGCCCCGGTCCGGGTCGTCGACCGCAAGGACTGGGCATCGGTCAACATCGCCGGGCTCCGCCAGGTGATCAACCCGTTGGTCGCCAAGTTGTCCGGCGACCGCGAGCCGGGCTCCTTCACCAGTGTGGTCGGCTCCCGGGTGACCGGAGTGCAGGCCGGGACCGTGCTGGCGTACCTGTCCGGAAAGGTCCTCGGGCAGTATGAGGTCTTCGCCTCCGATCCGGGCACGCTCCTGCTGGTCGCCCCGAACATCGTCGAGACCGAGCGCCGTCTCGAGGCGCAGCCGCACGACTTCCGGCTCTGGGTCTGCCTGCACGAGGTGACCCACCGCACCCAGTTCACCGCCGTTCCCTGGCTGCGCGGGCACTTTCTGGGTGAGGTGCGGTCGTTCGTCGACGCCTCGCAGTCCGGTGGCGAGCAGATCATCGACCGGCTGCGTCACGGCGTGGCCGCGCTGGCCGACGCCGTACGCAACCCGGACAGTCGGGCCTCGGTCCTGGATCTGGTGCAGACACCGGCCCAGGCGGCCGTGCTGGACCGGCTGACCGCGGTGATGACGCTGCTGGAGGGGCACGCCGAGTTCGTGATGGACGGCGTGGGCCCGGAGGTGGTGCCGACCGTCGAGGACATCCGGGCGCGGTTCAACCAGCGCCGCGAGGGCGGCAACCCGATCGAGCGGGCGATGCGCCGGCTGCTCGGCATCGACGTGAAGCTGCGGCAGTACGCCGAGGGACGCAAGTTCGTGCACGCCGTGGTGGAGCGAGTCGGCATGGACGGCTTCAACCGGGTGTGGGACTCGCCGCTCACGCTGCCGTACCTGAGCGAGTTGAGCGACCCGGACGCCTGGGTCGCCCGGGTGCACGGCTGAGCTTCGTTGGTCCGGCGGCCCGACCGCGTGACGGTTTTTCGCTGATGGCCCCGTTGCCGCCCGCGGTGGCCGCCTGCCGGCTGGCCGTCCGGGAATCGCTTGCCGGATGGGAAGCCGGTGGCCTGGTGCTTGCCGCCTGCTCGGGTGGCTCGGACTCGCTCGCGCTGGCCGCCGCGCTGGCGTTCGTCGCGCCACGGGCCGGCCTGCGGGCCGGTCTGGTCACCGTCGATCATGGGCTACAGCCCGGCTCGGCGGAGCGGGCGGCCGAGGTCGCTGAGTGGGGCGACCGGGCCGGGCTGACGCCGGCCGTGGTGGCGCAGGTGACGGTGCGCCGAGCCGGCGGTCCCGAGGCGGCCGCCCGGACGGCCCGGTACCAGGCGCTGGCCGAGGTGGCGGCCCGGGTGTCGGCGACCGCCGTCCTGCTCGGGCACACCCGGGACGACCAGGCGGAGACGGTACTGCTGGCACTGACCAGGGGCGGCGGCCCACGGGGGATCGCGGGCATGCCGCAGCGGCGGATCATGCACGGCGTGACCTTCGTCCGGCCGTTCCTCGACGTGTCCCGGGCGCAGACCCGGGCAGCCTGTGCCGATCTCGGACTCAAGCCGTGGGAGGACCCGCACAACGCCGACCCGGCGTACACCCGTTCGCGGCTACGCGCGGCCATGCCGGTACTGGTCGACACGCTCGGCCCGGACATCGTGGACAACCTCGCCCGTACCGCCCGGTTGGTCGCCGCCGACGTCGAGGCACTGGACGCGCTCGCCGCCTCGGCCGGCACCGCCGCCGCCAATCCGGACGGTTCGCTGGACGTACCCTCGCTGGCCGGGCTGCCGTCGGCCGTGCGTACCCGGGTACTGCGCGGGTACGCCCTCCGGCTGGGCGTCCCCGGCGCGGCGTTGTCCGCCGCGCACATCGACGCGCTCGATGCCCTGGTCATGAACTGGCACGGCCAGGGGCCGGTGGCGCTGCCCGGGGGGATTCTGGTCGGGCGCGGCGCCGGCCGGTTGGCGTCGCCTCCATAACATTTCGGCATCCGCCTGGCGGATCTTGAGGGTCGGCGAGTGAAATGGTCCCGTGCCGGAACCGACCCTTACCCGCAAGCCCCTGTACGCACCCCGAGGCGCGGTCGCCACCAGCCAGCCGCTGGCCGCTGCCGCCGGACTCGCCGCACTCCGTCGCGGCGGAAACGCGGTCGACGCGGCGCTGGCGACCGCCATCACGCTGACGGTCGTGCAGCCGGGCTCCAACGACATCGGCGGCGACCTCTTCGCGATCGTCTGGGACGGCTCCCAGCTGCACGGGCTCAACGCTTCCGGCCGGTCGCCGGCGGCGCTGACCCTCGACCGGGCCCGGGACGCCGCGATGGCGCCGACCGGCGGCGGATTGGGCGGCGCCCAGGGCACGGTGGACCGGGCGATGCCGCTGCGCGGGTGGCTGCCGGTGACCGTACCCGGCGCGCCGGGCGGCTGGCGGGACCTGCACGCCCGGTTCGGGGCGCTGCCGTTCGAAGACCTGTTCACGGACGCGATCGGGTACGCGGCGGGCGGATACCCGGTGTCCCGGACGGTGGCGCAGAGCTGGGCTCGCGCGATCCAGCAGTGGCGCACGTTCTCCGGGCCGGAGTACGCCGAGTGGGGCCGGGTGTTCACCATCGACGGCCGCGCACCCGAGCCCGGCGAGATGTGGCGCAACCCGGACGCGGCGCGGACGCTCCGGCTCATCGCGGAGTCCGGGTCGGAAGACTTCTACCGGGGCTCGATCGCGAGCGAGCTGGCCGGGTTCGCGGCTCAGACCGGTGGGCTGTTGACTGCCGATGACCTGGCGAAGCACGCCTCGGACTGGGTGGAGCCGATCCGCGCGAGCTACCGCGGGTACGACGTCTGGGAGTTGCCGCCCAACGGCCAGGGCGTGGCCGCGCTGATGGCGCTGAACATCCTGGACGGCCTGGACGTGGCCTCGGCGAGTGCCGAGCAGCGCACCCACTGGCAGATCGAGGCGATGAAGCTGGCCTTCGCCGACGCGCACGCCTACGTGGCCGACCCGGCCGCCGGGCCGGTGCCGCTGGACGGGATGCTCGACCCGGAGTATGCACGGGCCCGCCGCCAGCTGATCGGCGACACGGCCGGCGATCCGGGTCCGGGCGACCCGGCCAAGGGCGGCACGGTGTATCTCTGCGCGGCCGACTCGGACGGCATGATGGTCAGCCTGATCCAGTCCAACTACATGGGGTTCGGCTCGTACGTGGTCGCGCCGGGCACCGGGTTCGGACTCCAGAACCGGGGCGCCGGGTTCGCGTTGGCGCCGGGGCATCCCAATGTGGTGGCTCCCGGGAAGCGGCCGTTCCACACCATCATCCCGGGGTTCCTCACCCGCAACGGGCAGCCGGTCGGCCCGTTCGGCGTGATGGGTGGCCACATGCAGCCGCAGGGACACGTTCAGGTGATCATGTCTACTGTGGACGATGGGCTGGATCCACAGGCCGCGCTGGACGCGCCCCGCTGGTACTGGCACGCCGGGCGGAACGTCCGGGTGGAGCCCGGTGTCGACGCGGACGCGCTGCGCCGGCGCGGGCACCAGGTCACTGTCGAGGATTCGAGCGTGTACGGGTACGGGCAGGCGATCTGGCGGATGCCCGGGGGCGGTTACGTGGCCGGCTCGGAGCCCCGCGCGGACGGCTGCGCCGTCGGGTACTGATCGGGCCAGGCCCTGTCCTGTCGATCTTGTCGAGCCGAGGCGAGGTCCAGACGTCGATCCGTCCTCCGGCCGCCAGCGGCGCCGAGGGACATCGGACCGCCAGCTGCGGCGAGGGACATCGGACCGCCAGCTGCGGCGAGGGACATCGGACCGCCAGCGGTCCGGGGTTGGCTGGCGAGGCGCCGCGGTCAAGCGGTCCGGGGTTGGCTGGCGAGGCGCCGCGGTCAAGCGGCCGGGGAACTTCGCAGGCGGGGCTCGCAGGATGTCTGGATACCGGTGTTGTATCCAGACATCCGAGAACGCAGCCGGTCGGCGGCTGGACCCGCCGCAGGCCGGCAGATGATTGGCAGGGCAGGGCCTACTGAACGGCTGCGGCCCGGTCCCGGAAGGTGGACCGGTAGGCGTGCGGCGTCGCGCCGATCCGACGGCTGAAGTGGTGCCGCAGCATCGCCGCGTCGCCGAAGCCGGCACGGGTGGCGACCGCGTCGACCCCGAGATCGGTCTCCTCCAGCAGCCGCCGGGCCAGCAGGATGCGCTGACCGGTCACCCAGTCGTGCGGCGTGGTGCCAGTCTCCGCGCGGAAACGGCGGGCGAAGGTCCGCGGCGCCATGTGTGCCCGGCGTGCCAGCGACTCCACGTCGACCGGCTCGTCGAGGTGGGTCAACAACCAGGTGAGCAGTGGCTGGAGGGTGGCGCAGTCGGGCGCCTTGGGCAGCGGCGCCTCCACGTACTGCGCCTGGCCGCCGTCGCGGTGCGGTGGGACGACCATCCGCCGGGCTAGCTTGGTGGCCACCTCGGAGCCGTGCACGCTGCGGACGAGGTGCAGGCAGAGGTCGATCCCGGCGGCGGTGCCCGCGCTCGTCAGCACCTGCCCGTCGTCGACGTACAGGGAGTTGAGTTCGACGATCGCGGCCGGGAAGCGCCGGCTCAGTTCCTCGGCGTACTGCCAGTGGGTGGTGCACCGGTGTCCGTCGAGCAGCCCTGCCTCGCCGAGCAGGAACGCGCCGGAGCACACGCTCAGCACCCGGGCGCCCCGGTCGGCCGCCGCGCGCAGCGCCTCGATCATCGGCTCCGGGGCCCTGGTGTTCAGCGAGTGCGCGGGAACCGCGATCAGGTCCGCGTCGGCGAGCGGTGTGAGGTCCGCGCTCGGCATGATCTGGTAACCCGACTTGGTGGTCACCGGGCCGCCGTCGACGGTGCAGACGTCGAACTTGTATCCGGGGAACCCGTCCACGGTCCGGTCCGTGCCGAAGACCTCACAGATCACGCCCACCTCGAACGGCGCAACCTGGTCGAGAGCCACCATCGCGACCTTGTCGATCATATCCATGAGGATAACACGCCGGTGGCAGCAAATTGATGCCAAGTGGCTTTTCTGCCACTGACGGCCCCGGCTGCGGGGCTGCATATTAGTACCAGTTCTTCGCGGTTGGCTCTCGTGACCGGGGTGCCGATGGCGGAGATTCGACTCAGTCCGGTGCGCACCGGCGGTAGCAAGCAACGCCACTCATGGAGAGGTGTACCGCCGTCATGGAACTGTTTCTGCTCGCTCTTGTCATCTTGCTGGCCATCGCAGGCGCGTTACGGTGGACCGCGGACAGTCGGGACTACGCCGACTGGCGGCCCTCCGATGGCGGCTTCCGCCGTTCGCCGCGGGAGGGCTGACCCGGCGCCGGGCGCCCGGGTCTCAGGGAGTCCGGCCGGTCGCGGTTTCCCCCGGCCGGCCACTGTCCACACCCGCTCACCCGCTCACCCGACTTCCCGGATGGGCTACCCGGTCTCGGCCGGGGAGGCCGCGCGGGCCCCGCTGTGCACGGGGCCCGCGCGGCCGTGATCTTTGAGTCGGTGATCTCCGAGTACGTGCCGACACGCGGAGTGGAAAGGCGTACCCGGCCGTCCCGCGCTGATCGTCATGCGGCAGGCTGTGGGCATGGACCAGGGCAGCTCGTACGACGCGGACATCGACCGTGTGATCGTTTCTGAGGAACAGATCCGCGACAAGACGGTGGAGTTGGCGAAGCAGGTCGCCGAGGACTACCGGCGGGTCGACGGCGTCCTGCTGGTGGGCGTACTCAAGGGCGCTGTCATGTTCATGGCCGACTTCGCGCGGGCGATGGGGCGCAACGGCCGCTCGGTCGAGATGGAGTTCATGGCCGTCTCCTCGTACGGGCAGCGGTCCACCTCGTCGGGTGTCGTGCGCATCCTCAAGGACCTGGACCGGGACATCGCCGGGCGGCACGTGATCGTGGTCGAGGACATCGTGGACTCCGGCCTGACTCTCTCCTGGCTGCTGAAGTACCTGGCCAGCCGGTCGGCCGCCTCGGTGGAGGTGGTGGCGCTGCTGCGCAAGCCGGATGCCATCAAAGTGAATATTCCGGTCAAGTACGTCGGATTCGACATTCCGAACGAGTTTGTGGTCGGGTATGGGCTGGACTTCGCCGAGCGGTACCGGGAACTGCCCTACGTCGGCGTGCTGAAGCCCTCGGTGTACGCCCGAGCCTGAGATCAGGCTGAGATTCGCCGCATAAGATATTCCGTTTTGTCGCCATTGCGGGCTCAGTGCCGGATGCCGTAGCCCAACGGTCCGAGCCACGGTGTACCGTCGAATAACCGAGGCGGAAGGTTCCGGATCGGCTGCGTGTTCCGGGAAAAACCGGGCACGGTCCGGCCGGTCTCCCATAGCCCCGGTAGGCAGCGGTCTCATGATCTGGAGGGGCTGGGCGCACAGCGCTCGACAACACCATGGAAAGAACCCGTTTCTTCCGCCGGCCGTGGGTCTGGCTGGTCCTCGTGATCATTGGTGCGATCGCCCTGAGCACGCTCTTTAGCGGCGGAGCGTCCTACACCAAGGTCAGCACTTCGGATGTCGTCAGCCAGATCGGTAGCGGCAACGTCTCCAAGGTCCTCATCGAGGACAAGGAGCAGACCGTCGATCTTGATCTGCGGCACAAGGAAAACTTCAACAACACGTCCACGGACAAGATCCAGGCGCAATTCCCCGCGCTCGTCATGAATGAGATCTACAACGATGTCAATCAGGCGAAGTCGCAGAAGAAGATCGACAGCTTCGACACGAAGGTCAGCAAGGACAGCGTCCTGCTGAGCGTTCTGGTCAACCTGCTTCCGATCGCGGTCCTGGTGATCCTCCTGCTGCTGTTCATGTCGCAGATGCAGGGCGGTGGCTCGCGAGTCCTCAACTTCGGCAAGTCCAAGGCGAAACTCGTCGCCAAGGACACCCCGAAGACCACGTTCGCCGACGTGGCGGGCGCGGACGAGGCGGTCGAAGAGCTGCATGAGATCAAGGACTTCCTCCAGAACCCCGGCAAGTACCAGGCTCTCGGTGCCAAGATCCCGAAGGGCGTCCTGCTGTTCGGCCCGCCCGGTACCGGTAAGACGCTGTTGGCCCGCGCGGTCGCCGGCGAGGCGGGGGTGCCGTTCTACTCGATCTCCGGCTCCGACTTCGTCGAGATGTTCGTCGGTGTCGGTGCCTCCCGGGTGCGTGACCTGTTCGAGCAGGCCAAGGCGAACGCGCCGGCGATCGTCTTCGTCGACGAGATCGACGCGGTCGGCCGGCACCGTGGCGCCGGCCTGGGCGGCGGGCACGACGAGCGCGAGCAGACGCTCAACCAGTTGCTGGTCGAGATGGACGGCTTCGACACCAAGGGTGGCGTGATCCTGATCGCGGCGACCAACCGGCCCGACATCCTGGACCCGGCGCTGCTGCGGCCGGGCCGGTTCGACCGGCAGATCGCGGTGGACACGCCGGACATGGAGGGCCGCAAGGCGATCCTCCGGGTGCACGCCAAGGGCAAGCCGTTCACGCCCGACGTCGACCTCGACGCGGTGGCGCGGCGCACGCCGGGCTTCACCGGTGCCGACCTGGCCAACGTGATCAATGAGGCGGCGCTGCTGACCGCACGCAACGACAAACGGGCGATCAGCAACGACTTCCTCGAGGAGTCGATTGACCGGGTCATCGCCGGCCCCGAGCGACGTACCCGCGCGATGAGCGACAACGAAAAGAAGATCACCGCGTACCACGAGGGTGGCCATGCCCTGGTCGCCTGGGCGCTGCCCCACTCGGCGCCGGTACACAAGGTGACCATCCTTCCGCGTGGCCGCTCGCTCGGGCACACCCTGGTGCTGCCGACCGAGGACAAGTACACCCAGACCCGCGCCGAGATGGTCGACACCCTCGCGTACGCGCTGGGTGGCCGGGCGGCCGAGGAACTGGTCTTCCACGAGCCGACCACGGGTGCCGGCAACGACATCGAGAAGGCGACCGCGATCGCCCGCGCGATGATCACCGAGTACGGCATGAGTTCCAAGCTTGGCGCGGTCAAGTACGGCCAGAACGACAACGAGCCGTTCCTGGGCCGGACGATGGGCCACCAGCGCGACTACTCCGACGCGATCGCCGCCGAGATCGACGGCGAGGTGCGGACGCTGATCGAGCTGGCTCACGACGAGGCGTGGGAGATCCTGGTCGAGTACCGCGACGTGCTCGACAACCTCGTGCTGGAGCTGATCGAGAAGGAGACAATCTCCCAGGCGGACATGGCCCGGATCGCTGCCCGAGTCGTCAAGCGGCCGCCGATGGCGCCGTACAACGGCTTCGGCAAGCGCCAGCCCTCCGACCTGCCGCCGGTGCTCACGCCGTCGGAGAAGGACCGGCTCAAGGCGCAGGCGGAGGCCGACGGTGCGGAGGCGCGGGTCGGCGGCTCGGGCGCGGACGGCAACCACTGACCGGCCCGGACGTCGATTCGGCAACCGAACCGGACGACCCCAGCGACGAACTGGACTACCTGGCCGCCCGCCTGATCAGCGGGCGGCTGGGTGGCCGGCCGCTGGAACAGGCCGTCGACCTCAAGCGCATCGAGGCCGCCGTGCGGGAGATCCTGATCGCCATCGGCGAGGACCCCGATCGCGACGGCCTCGTACGTACTCCGACCAGGGTGGCGCACGCCTACGCCGAACTTTTCGCCGGACTCCGGGTGGACCCCGGCCAGGTGCTCGCGACCTCGTTCGAGGCGGATCACGAAGAGCTGGTGCTGGTCAGGGACATCGAGGTGTTCAGCCTGTGCGAGCATCATCTGCTGCCCTTCCACGGCGTCGCCCACATCGGATACATCCCCGGGGTGGACGGGAGGATCACCGGTCTGTCCAAGCTGGGCCGGCTGGTCGACGTGTTCGCCCGCCGGCCTCAGGTGCAGGAACGGCTCACGGTCCAGATCGCCGACCTGCTGAGCGAGCGGTTGGAGCCGCGCGGCGTGATCGTGGTCCTCGAATGTGAGCACATGTGCATGGCGATGCGCGGCATCCACAAGGTCGGCTCTCGAACGGTCACCTCGGCCGTGCGCGGGCTCTTCCAGGACGACGCGAAGTCTCGCGCCGAGGCGATGAGCCTCATCATCCGGTAGCGGCCCGGACTGTCTGCGCAGCGGACGCCTCCGACGATCGTCGCCGCATTTCGCGCATTCACATGCCGCGCACTCACTCGGCTCGGGCAGAGCTTCGGAACGGCAGGGTCGGCACCGAGGGCACGAGAGCAGGCACCGGGTGGCGATTGGTCAGCAGCCCGAACCCGCTGAGCCCGCTGTCGGCCGAGTCCATCGTCGCGGTGGCCATCTCCCGTGCCTTGCTGACGAGCCTGACGACCTCGCGGATCTTCTCCGCCACCCGCACGAGGTCTGAGACCTCCGTGACCACCTCGAACGGCTCGATGGCACCGCCGGTCACCGGCTCGAGCGCCTTCTCGATCATGTTGTCCAGCACCAGGGTCAGGATCGATGCCACCGCCTCAGCCTGCAGGTATACGCCCTCGGCGACCTGGCGGTAGGTGGTGGCGGTCTGGTGCAGGGGACCGATCGCGGCGTTCAACTCGACGGTGAACCTGCCCAAGCTCTGGGCGCAGGTCTCCGCGGCGTTGCCGGTCCATACCCGATCGATCGTGTGCCCGCCCGTGGTGACGCAACGGACGGTGTCGTCGATCGCGCCGGCGATGTTGTCGTATACGTCCGCGCAGGTCAGGAACCCGGCCCAGTCGCCGCACAGTGGCTCGACCGCCTCCGCGAGCACGTCGTAGGGACGATCCAGCACGCCGAACTTGGCGGCGAGCCCGGTGACCTTCCAGATCGCCTCCCGACCCCAGCTCGTCGGGCTGAACGTGTCGAAGAAACTGAACCGGTAGGGGTGGTCGGCCCGGTGATCCGGCGGCTGCCGATACCGCGCGCTGGGGCACACCGGGTCGGCGAAGACCTGGGGCCCGAGGGTCGAGTCGGCCCGCGCGCCGGCCGTCGACCCGGACGCGCCGAACGGAGCGGTCGGGCACTGCTGGTCGACGCTCGGTGCCGGCATGGCGGCATCGGTGCGGGCCGCCGCGGCCCGGTCGCTGTGCACGTAGAGCGAGTTGGCCTCGACGACGGCGGTCGAGCAGGGACCGGCGAAACCCTCGGCCGCCGCCGCCAGGAACGCGTCGATCTCGTCCACGATCCGCTGATGGGTGCCGTGGATCGCATTGAGAACCCCGACGTTGAAGACGGAGAAGTGGGCATTGCCCTTGAGGTAGCTCCGCCCGGACTCGTAGTCCTGCCAACGACGGTCCAACATCTCCACCAGACCGGTCAGTGCGGTGCTGTTGACGCTGAACTCCACGGTCGCCCCCTCGGTTCGACGGATGCGTCCATGAGACGCGGGTGCGGACGGGCTCGGCAACGCCTCATCGAGAGCTGTGGATAATTTCCGGCAAAGCGGACGGCGCCGTCCTGAATGCCGGGACGGCTTAGCGATACCGGGGAGGGCTCAGCGATACCGGGACGGCAGCGATACCGAGACGGCTCAGCAAGACCGGGGCGGCTCAGCGCAGCAGGGCGGCCGTGCCGAGCCCGGCGCAGAGCACGATGACCGGCGCGAGGCTGATCGCGGCGCCCAGCAGCGGGGTTCGGTCGACCCGACCCGAGGCGGATCCGCCCACGACCGGCCCGAGATCGACCCGGTCCGGGACGGCGCCCGCGACCGGCCCGGGATCGGCTCGGTCACGGACGGCACCGACCGACGCGGGATCGGCGACGCCAGGACGGACGGCGCCTGGATCACCGGCGCCCGGGTCGCCGGCGCCGGCGCCGTTAGCAAGGTTGGAGACGCCGGGTTCGAGGCCGGGAACGTCGGTGCCGGCGCCTGGGGCCTGGCGATCGGCTGGGGTCTGGTGATCGGCCCCGGCGCGAGGACCGCCCAGGGCCCGGGCGCGCAGAACCCGGCCGGGTTCCCGCAGGGCCCGGACCGGAACGTGGCGGATCACCCGAGAGGCGCCGAGCAGCACCCGGGGCTTGCCGGCAAGCCGACCGGGCCGCCACCGAGGGCCGGCGAAGAGCAGTCCGATGAGCAGCCAGGAGAGCCCGAACCCGACGAGCGGCAGGACCGCCCCGGCGGCGGTCGCGACCATCGACACGACCGTGTCTTCGAGGGTTCCGAAGAGGGTGAGCTGGACGGCCAGTACCACCACCGCGAAGGAGCCGTAGACCAGGGCGTTGCGCCGTACCGGGGGTCGGTTTCCGGCAAGACCCGGGCGATCGAGCCCGGACAGGATCGCGTCGGCCGCGTCGAGGTCGGCGTTCGCGGCGCGCAGCGCCCGCACGCTCGCGGCGGCTCCGGCATCGGTACCGGTGGTCGCCGCGTCGGGCACCGTGTCCGCGCCGGCCGCCGTCACGGCTCCGACCCCACCGTCGGCTGCGGAGCCGGCCCTGACTCCGGGCCCGGCCGCCGTCACGGATCCCGATCCGGGCGCCGCCTCGGGATCGCTCAGGACATCGGCGGACAGCGCGAGGCCGGACGTCCCGGCAAGGGCCAGCAGAAGGACCCGCTGCTGGTCGAGACGTTGCCGTACCGTCGCCAGGTCCTCTCGGGCCGCTTGTGCCGTCGCGGTTCCCGCATCCGTCGCTGACGCGGCCCCTCTGCGTACCGCATCCAACCGCTGCGTCGCGGCCAGGTAGTCGTCCCAGTCGCTCATGCCGGCCGCCCCGGTTGCGCGAACGGGATGATGACCTCGGTTCGGCCGGTGTCCCGGTCGTGCAGCAAGGCCCGGTTCGGCCGGGGCTGCCAGCCGAGGTTGGGGTCACCGAGCAGCACCGCGGCGTCCGCGGCCGGCACGTTGAGCAGTGCCAGCCCGGCGACGTCCGCGGGGGCTGCCTGCCCGCCGGTGTCCTCGGCGAACCGGCGCAGCCCGCGCCACCAGCCGAACACGTGAATCCCGCGTTTCGGCCCGTTCCGCAGGACGTCGGGTAGGTCCGGCACGGCCTGTCCGGGCGCACTGTCCAGCCCGAATCCGAACAGGTACCCGTCCCGCTCCGGGCACTGCGGGGAGGTGCTGACAGTCACCTGGTGCCCAGCCTCGGTGAGGTCGGCCGTGAGTCGGCTGGTCAGCGGCTCGACGGCGGCGACGAACGGGGCGATGACGAAGTGCGCGGTGCCCGGCCGGTGCTGCGCGGCGAGCGAGCGGGCGGCGGCGTCGAGCAGGTCGGCGCCGAGTTCGCTCGGCCCCAGGACCGCGAGGTGCCGGCCCGGCGTGTCCTCGAGCGGAAAGTCCGCCAGGGACAGCGGGACGTCTATCCGCCGGCCGAGGTACACGCTTCTGACCGTGGTCACGGGCAGTACGGCCGGCAGCTGCGCGCGGGTTCCGGCGCGGAACACCCAGGGCGATCGGTCGTCGGGCCGCTTCTCCCAGAGTTTGTAGCGCACGGTCGCCGGTATCTCGGGCTCCGCGTACGGGTCGGGGAACTCCACCCGCCGCTCGTGCGCCCGCGACGCGCCGGCCGGCCCGCCGAGTCCACCGGCCGTGTTGACGATCGCCTCACCGAGCCCGAGCTGGTCCGCCGCCTGATTGAGCGGGTCGAGGGCATCCGAGCCGCCGGGCAGGGCGATCCGCACCGGGAACTGGCCGGCGCCGGCGTCCCGCTTCGCGTACAGCGACTCCACGGTCCGGGCGCTCTCACTGGCCAGGACCAGATGGATCCCGTAGCTGCGCCCCCTGCGCACCAGCGACTCCACCAGCGCGAAACACTCCCGGGCGAGCGCGTCGTTGCCTCGCAGGAGCGCCGGGAACTCGTCGATCACGCAGACGATCCGGGGCAGCTCGGTCCCCTTGCGCAGGTCCGCGAACCGGTCGACCCCGGCGTCCTCGCAGCGGCCGGCCCGGTCGGCCAGCTCGGTCTCGAGTTCACGCAACACCGCCCTGCCGTAGTCCCGGTCGGCCTCGACGCAGACCGCCCGCGCATGCGGCAGCCAACTCGGCTCACCGCCGGTCGGCACGAACTCCTCGAACCCGGCACCGCCGGAGAAATCAAGCAGGTACAGGGTGAGCTGGTCGGGGCCGTACCGAGTGGACAGTCCGTAGAGGACGTTGACGATGAACGTTGTCTTCCCGGACTTTTCCCGGCCACCGACCATCCAATGTGGAGTGAGGTCAGACAGTCGAAGGGTGAGCGGGTTGCCGCCGGCCCGTCCGATGATCACCGCGAGTCCGTCGGCGGAACTTTCCTGCCAGAGCTGATCGGGCAGCAGCTCGGTCAGCGCCGGGCCGCCCGACTCGGTGTGCGCCGCGATCCGCTCGCACACCGAGCGCACGATCGCCGCTGGCGGGTCGGGGTCGGGTACGACCGGCACGTCGAGTGAGCCGCTGGCCCCGAAGCTGCCCCCGGGCGGATCGGTGACTAGCGGGTACCGGCGGCGCAGCGAGACCAGGGTGCGGTACGGCAGCGGCGGCGCCCCGGCCGGCCATCCGGCGACGATCAGCTGCAGACCGGTACCGGGAGCCTGCTCCGCCAGGGCGGCGATCCGGGCCAGGTCGGAATCGTCGACCGAACCGGGCAGGGACGCGATGACCAGGAGCAGCGCGTACCGGCGGCTTGGCTGCCGTACCCACTGCTCCGCCTCGCTCAGCACGGCCCGAAGCCCGACGTCGTTGATCGCCGGTTCGCGCATCAGACCGGCCGGAATGAGCGCCTGAAACGCGACGAGCGCGGTACCTGACCGGTCGATCGCACGCACCCGCACAGTCCCGGCCGGATGGGCGGCCACCAGCCGCAGCAGGACGCTGCGAAGCAGGCCGATCGCCCGATCGTCGGCGGGTTCGGCGTCGATCGCGAGGTGACCGCCGGTCGGCACGATCACCGGGAACTCGGCGTCGTCGAGCGGCCGGGCGACGCCAATCCGCACATGGGTCGGCCGCTGCGCGCCGGCACCGGGTACGGCCGGTGGTGCCACGTCGAGTGGAGCGCCGAGCCAGCCCGGGACGAGTCGGGCGGCCGCGGATGCGAGATCCGCGACGATGCCGCGCTGCGCCGCGTCGGCGTCGACTTTCTCGGGGCACTGCCGGTCGAGGTCGCGCTCGGCGGCATCGGCGGCGGCCGTGGCCTGACGGTGCAGGGCGGCGGCGCGTTCGATGCTTGTCCGCAGCCTCGCCACCGTGCTCACCTCCTCGGGCATGAAGGTATCCCAGCTTGGCTGTGCAGGGCCCGGGTACCCGCGGCGTGTCCCGTCGATACGCTCGACCTGACAAATCCGCGAGGGTACGGGCGCCAGTGAAGTGGGCCGACGAACGCGCCGGCAAACCGGACGATCCGCTACGCTCGACGAGTGGATTCGCCACCGCCGCGGGACAATCCGGTAGAGACCGGTCACGTGGTACCGGTCCAGCGGCCGGTCGAGGCGCCACGTCCGGACGGGGCGCCGATGCCCGATCAGCCGGCGCCGGGATGGCCGGTTCCGGGCGTGCCGCCGGGCTCGTCCCCGCCGGGCCCTCTCCCTCCGATGGGTCCGTTGTCGCCGTCTGGGGGGCGCAAGCCGCGGCGCAAGAGGAACTGGCGGCTCATCTTCGCGGTGCTGGCGGGGGTACTGGCGGCGTTGTGCGCGAGCGGTTCACTGGTGGCGTACGTCTGGTACGACAAGGCGACTGCCCCGGACCGCACCACCCCGGTATTGGCGGTTCGTCAGTATGGGTCGGCCTACCTTGGCCGGCATGACGACGTACGTGCGGCGAAGTTCGCCTGCGCGGACCAGAGTGGCCTCGTCGAGGTCAAGAAGTTCCGGGATGACCTCGACGCACGGTCGAAAGCCAACAACTTCACGGTCTACGTCAACCTGGACACCGTGCGGGAGGTGTCGCGCAGCGGCGACACCGCGCACGTTGCCGTCGTGATCGTGCTCTTGGCCAGCGCGAACGGTGAGCAGTTGCGGCGAGTCGAGAACTGGGACTTCACCGCGAAGCGGCAGGACGGGTGGCGTGCCTGCGGTGCCCATCAGGTCAGCTGACGGCTACTCGATCCAGAGCAGGTAGACCGGCACCTCCATGGATCTGGGCGTCTGGCCCGTCCAGCCCCAGCGGTACCAGTCCAGCTCCGTGCTCACCCGCACGCAGATGTCGCTGGTCGCGTTCTGGTACGGCTCGGTGACCGCCCGGAGATCGCGCTGCTCGCCGGTCGGGCTGACGCGTACCACCCGCCGACCGGTCACCGACGTCATCACCCGTGCCGAGATCGGCTGCCGCCGAGGCGGCGCGTCGAGTGACACCAGCCGGTTGAACAGGTCCTTCCAGCGGGCACTGTCCTCCGGCTCGCTCTCGCCGAGGACCTCCACCCACACCCGATCGACCGGTACCAGCGGCGCGAACGTCTCCACCTGTTCCACCTCGGCGCGGTACCACTCCTGCTCTGTCAGCACCGGTATGTAGGTGCGACTGCCCTGGATCACGGCCGCGTCTGCCCGCAGGTCGCCACGCCAGCCCAGGCCCGGCTGACCGACCAGGACCCGCTTGCCGCGCAGGTCGGTGCGCCCCGCGGCAGGGACCGGCGTGAGGGTCCTGGGCTGCTTCGGAATCCAGTCGTCCGTCATGCCTAGTCTCCCAGCGGCGCGCCCTGCTCGTTCATGAACGGTACCGGGTCGATCGCGCCCGCCGCGCTGTTGTCGCCGTTGATGTGAACTTCGAAGTGGCAGTGCGGACCGGTGGAGTTGCCGGTGTCGCCCACCTGGCCGATGACGTCGCCCGCGCTGACCCGCTGACCGACCGCCACGAAAGGCTTGTGCTGCTGATGGCAGTACCGGGTGATGATGTTCCCGGCGTGCAGGATCTCCACGTACCAGCCGCAGCCCTTCACGAACAACCCGCCGTCCTTGGCGCAGCCGTAGTAGCTGCCGTCGGCCAGCGTTGCCTGGCAACGGACCACGGTGACGACGCCGTCGGCCGCGGCGTGGATGTCGGTTCCCGGAATGGCGGCGATGTCGACGCCGTTGTGGGTCGGCCGACTGGGTGTCCGGAACCCGGAGGTGATGTGTCCCTTGACCGGTACCGTCCAGCCGGATGCGGCGATTTCGCCCGGCTGGGTACAGCGCCTGCTGGTCAGGTTGCCGACCGCTCGCCCGGCGTCGTTCGCGAGCTTGTTGACCACCGCAGTGGCAAGCGGCTCGTGTTTGGCGTACGCGTCCGGATAGGCACTGCGCTGCACCTTCTGCGCGGCCACGGTCAGCGGCAATTGTTGCCAGTTTGGGATCTCGATCAACTTGGCGTAGAACTTCTTCGACGCGTACGCCGGATCCATGATCTGTTCCGGGGTCCCCCACCCCGTGCTCGGCCGCTGCTGGAACAGGCCGAGCGAGTCGTGGTCGTTGCGGGCGCCCAGATTGGGCAGGTTCTTCAGCGCCGACTCCTGCAACGCGGTCGCGATCGCGATGATCCAGCCTCGCGGTGGCACGTTCATCTGCTGGCCGACGCTGATGATTACCGCGGCGTTGTGGATCTGCGCGTCGCTGAGCGATTCGATGGACGGCAGGTTGCCACCCGGATCCAGCGCGGTGTTCGAACCGCAGGCGAGCGCGGCCGATGCTGTGTCCGATTGCATGACACCGAAGCCACCGAGGAAGAAGGCCGCCGCACTGCCACCACAACAGACGATCGCGCCGACCACGGTTACCGCGATGAGGACGATGAAACGCCGCCGCAGCCTCATGGTCGTGCCCAGTCGACGGCGTCCACCAGCCAGCGGCCGTTCGTCGCGGACAGCCCCAGAGTCAGGGTGCCGGAGTCGAGTGGGACGACGATCTGTACGAACGACTCCGAGCGGTTGACGACGGACGGGTCGCCCTTCACCGCGCTGGCCTGCACCGTCCCCGGATCGGCGCCGTCGAGTTCGGCCTTGAGTACCGGGGTCGAGTACGGTGCGATCCCGTCGGTCCACTGCTGCGAGGTCACCCCGGTGTGGTGCAGCCATGCCTGGGTGAAGCTCAGCGCGACGGTCTGCGGGTCGGCCGCGCCGGGGCTGGTGGACGGGAGCGGCGGCGACGGCGGTGAGCCGATGCCGTCATCGTCCTGCTCAGAGGTTGTCGCGGTGGGAGTGGCGATTCCTACCCGGCCCGAGCCGACGGTGGGCGGGGCGTCTCCGACCACCTTGGCGACACCGACGATGAGCGCGATGAGGACAACGAGCGAGAACGCCACCCCGTACCGGGAGCCGAGAAGCCGCAGGATGTGGCGCACGATGACTCACCCCCGGATCGGCGCGGACTCGGGTCGCTGTACGGGGTCGGCCGTCCGCGGGCCGGCGCTGTCCGGCCGGTAGACGGCGTATGCCGGCTCGCCCTCGTTCCGGTCCGGAGCCTTCCACTGGGGCGACCGGCTGGGCACTGCCTTGCCGGGCGAGCGACGGTCGTCGGGACGCCCGCCCGAGCCGCGCGCCTCCACCGGATCCTCGTGCCGGGCCTCCGGCCGGAGCGTAGTCGCCACCGTGACGTCCCGGCGCCGCCGCTCCACCGCCGACTCGACCGCCGGAGCCGCGATCCCGAGGGTCGCGGCCTGGCGAAGATCGCGGAAGAAGGTGCGGTGCCAGCTGCCCGCCGCGGCGACCTGCCCCGTCGCGTCCCGGCCACCGCCGAGTTGGGTGATCCGCCGGTACGGGCGTAGGAGCAGCCAGCCCACGATGCCGCAGAGCCAGACCAGGACGACCTGGAGCCAGGCGGGCAGCGTGGCGGTACCCATGATCAAGTCGACCGCGAACAGATAGATCGCGGCGCCGGTTCCGAAGATGATGATGTTGAAGATCGCGGCCACCACGGCATTGGCGAGTCGACGTATCCCGGTGCTGGCTGGGCGGAGCATGCCGACCGTGCCGAGGACGGGCGCGGCGATCACCGCCCACCGGAAGATGAGGAAACCGAGCAGCACGAGGACCGACGCGACGATGTCGAACATCGCGAAGAAGACTGCCGAGAGGATCGCGATGAAGCCGGCACCGACCCGATCCATCCCCTTGTTGCCCTGCAGGTACTGGTACGCGTCGGGGTCTTCAGTCTTGATCTGCCTGGCGACCTTCTCCCAACGCACCTGTTTTTCGCTGATGATCTGCTGGCGGATCTTGCCGGACGGGTCATTCTTGATGCTCTGAGCCTCGCCCCAGGTCAGCGACTTGGAGTCGTACAGGATGAAGCCGTACTTCTTGGCGGTCGTGCTGTCGGCCGAGCCAAGTTCCCCGCGCAGCCAGTTGCGGTAGAGCAGGTTCGTCACAGCTACATCGCTCGCCCGCTGAGACGGCGGCCGGTGGTCCTTGCACTGCTCGGTGTCCGGCAACGCCCCGCATATCGACGAGGGGGTGTCGTGGGTCGGTGGCCCCACGGCAGAATGCACGGTCGAGAGGCCGGAGACCAGGCTCTGATCCGCCAGGTGAGCGGAGCTCACCGGCCACCGCGCGATCGCGGTCACCGCGACCATGACGAGAATGGCCCAGCCCGCCGTCGTCATCGCGTTGTTCATGTCCGACTGGCGGGACCGCCACAGCAGGTAGAGGCCAACCACGGCGAGGGTGATCCCGCCAAACACCGTGAAGACGCTGGTGTAGACGGCCTTGGTGGCCTTGGTCACGAGGGTGTCGGCCCAGCCCCAGAGGCTCTGCGGATCCCACGCCTTGTCGCGCAGCGCGTCGGAGGCACCGATAACCCCGGTAGCGAACATGAACTCGCCGTTGGCGACGGTGTTCTCGAACTCGCTGTCCGGATTTCGAACGATGTTGACGCAGCCGCTGTCGTACGTCGAGTAGTCGTAGCCCGCGTAGCCGTAGTTGGTGAACATCCCGTCGGCGTCGCTCGGCGCGGAGTTCGGGCGAGTGGCGAACCAGCCAGCCATGCCCGAGTCCGGCGCCTCCGGCGTCGGCGCCTCCACGCACTGCGCCTCGTCCGCCGTCAGGTCCGTCAGCTTCCCCACGCAGGTGTCCCACTGCGTCGGGTTCTGCCAGTCCTGAACCGAACACTGATCCCCGAGCGAGGGTGGCGCCGCCGAGGCCGGTGCGGACGGCCAGAACAGCACTCCGGTCGCCGCGAAGAACACCGCAGCGACCGCGGCCACCAGTCGATGGCCGTACGACCGGGCCACGGGCGACCCGGTACGAGGGGTGGGCATCACGCCTCCGACTCGGTAAGGAAGTCAGGAGAGGGAACGTCCGCATGAGTGACCGGTGCCGCTGCCGGCGTCGTGTCCAGGTACGTCAGTAGATCCGGTACGTAGGACACGTCCACCCGCACCTTCTGCACCCGCCCATCCACGTCGCGCATCACGAACTCACGGAACCCGAGCCGCGACGACGATGAAGTATCCACAGTGGACAGAGTCGCCAGCGTCTGTTCGTACCCGACGTCGGTCGGTACCCGCAACAGGCGCAGCGCCTCCGCGGCCACCTCCGGGTCCTCCGCGATCCGCCCGACGAAGACCGTGGACACCAGGTTCTGCACGTCCAGCCCCAGGATGTCCTTGGGGTTCTGGGACGCGACCAGGCCCGCGATGTTCCACTTCCGGGAGTCTCTCGCCAGCCGCACCAGGAACGACCGGCCCGACCGCCAGCCCTCCATGAAGTGCGCCTCGTCCAGACCCACCAGCTTCCGGCTGGACATCGAGCCGCCGTAGCAGCGCCGTACCGCGAGTCGATGTGCGGTGTGCAGCATCGGCAGCGCGAGTGCCTCCTCGGCCGACCAGTACTCCCGCTCGATCTTCAGGTCCGGCAACCGCAGCCCGGCCATCGTGATGATGGTGAGCGCGGCGTCCGCGCCGAGCAGCGACGGCGGCGGTGAACCAAAGAACAGCAACGCCAGCGGCATCTCCGCGGTGTCCATCAACAGGTGAGCGAGTTCGCCGGCCTCGGGATTGCCCAGTGCGGCCAGGCACGCGACGACGTCGTCCAACGTGGACGATTCCTCGGCCGGTACCTCGCGGACCGCGTGCCGCAGCAGGGTCGCGGTGGCTGCCTCCCGGGCGACCTGCGGCGGTACCAGCATCGAGCAGATGTCCTGTACCAGCATGCGGCGCTCGGCCCGGGCGTTGGAGACCGCGATCTCGTACTCGCGCTCCCCGGCCGGATCGTCGGTGAAGTGCGCCCGTTCCGGCGTCGGGATCAGCGCGTACGGGGCGAGGGTGCCCTGTTCCGAACCGGTCAGGTTGAGTACCCGCGAGTACGGCGCCAGTTCCGGCATCGCCGCCAGCCTGGCCAGCGGGCCGGACGGGTCGAGCAGCGTGACCCGTACCCCACGCCGGGCGGCCAGGTAGCCGAGCGCACCCATGAGCGTGGACTTGCCACCGCCGGGCTCGGCGACGAACACCGCGAGCCCGGAGCGCTCCCGGATCTCCATCGGGAAGTGCAGGTCCAGGAAGACCGGTCGGCGCGACGTGCCGGCGGTACGGCCGATCAGATCGCCCCGGCGGTCGCCCACAGTGGACGCCGCCTGGGGAAGCGCCGCCGCCAGCAGCTTGACCGGCATCCGGCGCAGGTACCCGGTGTTCGCGATCGGCTCGCCGGGAATGAACTCGCGGGCCAGCCACTCCTGCTGCTTGGGGTGCTGCAGCGCGACCCGAAGCTCCCGGGCGTACATCTGGATGAGCCGGCGTGCCCGCTCCAGGCACTCGTCGCGGGTGCGGCCGGACACCGCGATCCGGTGCCAGCCGTGCACCCGCGAGGCGTCGGTCGGCAGCCCGGTCGTCATGTCGTCGCCGATGTGCAGCGCTCGCTGGGCGAGCCGCTCCAGTTCGGGCGGTGCGTCCATGCCGTGCTCGGCGTAGTCCGCCTGTTGTGAGCGGATCATTCGCAGCCGGTGCTCGAGGTTGCGGAACGAGTCGTTGGGCCCGAGAACGTCCACTCTGGACGAAATCTCCATCGGCCAGGGCAGCCGCTCATGGAAGTGCAGCCACGGCTCGTGGCGCTCGGGAATCTCCAGCGGCTCCATCCGGCCGACCGCCAGTACGGCGACGTGCCGCTCCTCGCCGGTCAGCCGGTTCACCAGCTTCACCGTCGAGCCGTACGGGGTCCGGTACCGCTCGATCTGCTCGGTCATGGCGAGCAGGTCGCCCTGGTGCCATTCGCCGGAGGACACCGGCGAGAGCGCGGTCGGCGGGGACATGCACAGCGCGACCGAGCGGAACAGCAACCACTCCAACTCGGTGGAGGTGACCCGCCGCCCGCGCATGCCGAAGGCGCCCAGCACCTCGTCGAACTGCTCGACCGTGCGGGCCATCCGGCGCCGCTCGGCGTCGCCCACACCACGGCCGAACACCCGGCGGATCCGTTCGGTGAACGTGTCGCCGAGCGAACGCCTGGTGAACGTGACACCGAGGAAGGTCTGGCCCTCGGCGTGGTTGACCGCGAGCAGGTGGTGCTGCGCGGCCACGAGATGGTCGGACCAGGAGGGTGCGCCGGGGATGGACGGCAGCGGCTGCGGGGTGTTCAGGTCGACGGTCCGTGCCCACTCGTCCGCCGGGAACGGCCGGGTTGTCCGGCGCAGGTGGAGCCGGAACCCGGCCAGGCCGGCGAACTGTTCGGCGATCGCCGAGAGCAGCGCCTCGCGCTCGGCGTCCGGCCGGAACGCCCAGCGGACCTCGGGCAGCGAGTACCAGGCGGTGACGCTGTTCGGAGTGAACGTCAGGTGCCCGGCGACCTCGCTGATGGCCAGTTCCTGAGCCGGGCTGCGGTCCTTCTGCTTGGGCTGGGCCGGCCGCCGTACCGGCTTCTCCGGGCGAGCCGGCTTGCGGGTGGCGGGCTGCTTGCCGGCGGAGCGCCTGGCGGGTTGCTTGGTGGGCTGCCGGCGGACGGCGGGTTCGTTGGTGCTCGGCTGCCGTACGGCCGGCTCTGTGCTGGCCGGCTGCCGGACGGCGGGCTCGGTGACGACGGGCTGCCGGACGGCCGGTGGCGTACCGAACGCCTGCCGGGCATCCGGGCGGGTATTGGCAGGGTGGCCGTTGGCCTCCCGGGGTACGGTCGGCCGGCGCGGCCGGTCCTCGGGGTATCCCGAGACAGGCCCCGCCGTGCCGTCGGCCGTCCGGTCGTCCGGCCGCACCGGGGCCGGTTGCGGTTCCACGTACGGCTGCGGCTCCACGTGCGGCTGTGACTCAAAGTGCGGCTGCGGTTCCGGGTGCGGTTGCGGCGGTACGACCGTGCCGTCCACCGTGGTCCCGAGGGCCCGTCGCGCGTTCGCCCCGAAGAGTTCGAGGAACGGTGACTCGATGTCCGGCCGGGCCGGTGGCCGGTTGCCATTGCTGGCAGCCGGGACGCCGGTCGAGTCGGCCGGGGCCGGCGGCTGGGACGGTTGCCGGACGGCCCGGGGCGACTGGAATACCGCCACCGAGCCACGCACCATCTGTACGTCCGGAGCCTCGTCCTCGACGTCGACCCGGGGCGGAAGCGAGCCGTCCTCAGGTTGGCGGGCATGCGGGATGTGGGTCACGCGGCCACCGGCGGCGCCGAGGGACGAGGTGTCGCGGTCAACCGGCCGCTCTTCGCTGGTCATGGCGCGTCCCTACCAATGATGGATTCGCTGATGCGTACCCGGGACGCGACGAGCCGGGCCTCGCGCTTTTCCACGGACGGCTCACGAGTGCTGCGCCAGTCGGTCAGCGCGGTACGGATAACCATTCGCGCCGGTCGATCCGGATCCACATGCCGGAAAATGTACGACGTGGCCACCATGGCCAGCGCGATCTCCCAGGCCGGAAACAGGTCGAAGTGCAGCGTGAACAGATAGTGCACGAACATGAACAGGGGAACCAGGAGCACGAACAGCCCGTACTGGGCGTACGGCAGCTGGAACGGCAACGTGTATCCGGGCGGGCCCAGGTAGACCAGACGGGCCCGATAGATGTCGTCGTCCGTGCGCAAGCGCATGTGTGGCCTACTTGAACGCCAGGTTGATCAGGTAGTCCCCGACGAAGAAGAGCGACACCGCGCCCGCGATGAACGCGAGGCCGATGATCGCGATCGCCGAGCTGGTCAGTACCTTGGACACCTCTCCCCGGCTGGCCCGACCGATGAAAACGATGCCGAGCGCCGCCAGCAGGATCGGTGCAATCTTGCTGGCGAAGAACGAGACGACTCCGTTGGTGTTGATTTCGGTCGGCCCCGGGGTTGGTGCGAGCTTGCCCGTCACAACGGCGAGCACGTCCGCGGCGTGTGTCGTTCGGTCCAACACCACCTGGCCGAGCTCCATGAAGATCATTTACGTCCTTCCCGAAACGCGGCCGGTACCAGGACCATCCGCGTTGTAGCCGCTCTGAAATGTCAACCGAGTGGTACCGAGGTGTAACGCTGTGTCTCCAGGCAATCGTCAGGATTATTCCTGAGCGTACGTTGGTGTCACCTCACGAACAAGCTACGAAGAGCGGGGCCAGTCTCCCTTATCGCGCGGAATACTGCTGGTCAGAGGCCATTTTCCGAGTTCGGAAAGGTGTCGGTGCGGCTGGCGCCGCAATACGGACTCTTGCCATCAATCCGGAATTGTCGGAAGTGCCCCCTCGCTCGTCCTGGTCACAGCCGGGCCGGGCCCGTCTCCGCCGGGCCCACGGGAGGCTCGGGCCGGGGTTCGGGGTCGGCGCCGGCTTTTCGTCGCGAAGGACGGTACCTGCCCGACTGTCCGATCTTCGGGCCGCCCCGGTGCGGCCCTGTCCCGCCGATCGTTCGCCGGCCTGCGGCGGGTCCAGCCGCCGACCGGCTGCGTTCTCGGACTCCTGGATACAACACCGGTATCCAGGAGTCCTGCGAGCCCTGCCTGCGAAGTTCCCCGGCCGCTTGACCGCGGCGCCCC
>NZ_BONZ01000063.1 GCF_016862975.1 Rugosimonospora africana | reverse complement strand
TCCGCGCCGCTGGCGGTCCGATGTCCCTCCGCGCCGCTGGCGGTCCGATGTCCCTCGCCGCAGCTGGCGGTCCGATGTCCCTCGGCGCCGCTGGCGGCCGGACGACGGATCGACGTCTGGACCTCGCCTCGGCTCGACAAGATCGACAGGACAGGACCTAGGCGAGCGGCGGGGCGGCACGCCGTAGGCTGATGCGGTGAGACCGGTGGTGATGGGCGTGCTGAACGTGACGCCCGACTCCTTCTCCGACGGCGGCCGGTACGCCGATCTGGACGCGGCGCTCGCCCACGGCGTGCGCATGCGCGACCAGGGGGCCGACCTGATCGACATCGGCGGCGAGTCGACGCGCCCGAACGCCGAGCGGGTGGACGCCGACACCGAGATCCGCCGGGTGATCCCGGTGATCCGCGAACTGGCCGCGGCGAAGGTGCCGATGAGCATTGACACCACCCGGGCCAGCGTCGCGGCGGCGGCCCTGGAGGCCGGGGTCGGCGTGGTCAACGACGTGTCGGGCGGGCTGGCCGACCCGACCATGGCCAAGGTGGTCGCCGAGGCCGGCTGTCCGTGGGTACTGATGCACTGGCGCGGGCACTCCCGCGACATGCTGCAGCTCGCGCGGTACCAGGATGTGGTCGCCGAGGTCCGCGCGGAGCTCTCGCAGCGGGTCGAGGAGGCGCTCGCGGCTGGCGTTCAGCACGACAAGATCATTCTCGATCCCGGCCTCGGCTTCGCCAAGAACGCGGAGCACAACTGGCGGCTGTCCGCGCACCTGGACGAGATCATGTCGCTCGGCCACCCGGTGCTCTTCGGCGCCAGCCGCAAGTCGTACCTGGGCCGGCTGCTGGCCGCTCCGGACGGCACCCCGCGTCCGGTGGATGAGCGCGAGGCCGCCACCGTCGCCACCACAGTCCTGGCGGTGTGCGCCGGGGTCTGGGGCGTAAGGGTCCATGACGTACGGTCCACAATGGACGCCATCGCGGTATGGGAGGCGACGTGCCGGGCACGATCGAACTGAAGGGTCTGACCGTTCATGGTCACCACGGGGTCTACGAGAACGAACGCGCCCAGGGGCAGGCGTTCGTGGTGGATGTGAGCCTCGAGGTCGACCTGCAGAAGTCGATCGCCAGCGACGAGGTAGGCGACACCGTGCACTACGGCGAGTTGGCCGACGAGCTCGCGGCGATCGTGGCCGGCGAGCCGGTCAAGCTGATCGAGACGCTGACCTCCCGCCTGCTGGACCACTGCTTGAGCTCTCCGCTGGTCCAGGCCGCGACGGTCACGGTGCACAAGCCGCACGCGCCGATCCCGCACGCCTTCGGGGACGTCGCTGTGACGCTGTCCGGCCGGCGGTCGTGACCCGGGCGGTGCTGTCGCTCGGCAGCAACGAGGGCGACCGCCTCGATCACCTGCGCTCGGCGGTGCGGTCGCTGTCCGACGTGCTCCAGGTGGTCTCCGGGGTGTACGAGACGCCGCCGTGGGGCGATCCCCACCAGCCGGACTATCTCAACGCCGCGTTGATCGTCTCCGATCCCTCGGCGCAGCCGAGTGACTGGCTGGCCCGTGGCCAGGAGCTGGAACAGCGTGCCGGCCGGGTGCGTGACCCGGAACGGCCATTCGGCCCGCGTACATTGGATGTCGACGTGATCGCTGTTCACACTTCCGACGGGGAGCCGATCGTCTCGACGGATCCCGATCTCACGCTGCCCCATCCACGGGCGCATCTGCGCGCGTTCGTGCTGCGGCCGTGGATCGACATCGAGCCGTACGCGTCGGTTCCGGGGCATGGATGGGTCACCGACCTGCTGTGTACCGAGGCGGTTGAGGCCGACCTCGCGCGAATCAAGCCCCGCCCGGACCTGACCCTGGACCTGGCATGAGCGAGGATCCGGCATGAGCGGTCCGCCGCAGCAGCAGACCAACGAGCCACGCCTGCGCCCGACCAACCCGGCCACCCTGGTCGTCGTCGGGCTGGCCACCGCCGCGCTCGCCTGGCTGATCGTCGGGCACTACTACGGGGATGTTCCGGCGATCCCGTGGCTGCCCGCCTTCACCGTCTTCGCGCTCGCCATCTGCGAGGCGGTGCTGGCCAGGGCCACCAAGGCGCGGATCGACCGGCGCCCCGGCGCCGCCCCGGTGCAGCCGCTGGTCGTCGCCCGGTACGTGGTGCTCGCCAAGGCGTCGTCGCTGGCCGGCGCGATCTTCGCCGGCTTCTATGCCGGGGTACTCATCTGGCTGCTGGCCCAGCGGACCCGGCTGTCCGCCGCGGGGAACGACATCGCGCCGACCGCGGCCGGCCTGGTCGCCGCGTCGGCCCTGATCGCCGCGGGTCTCTGGCTCGAACGGGCCTGCCGGGTGCCGCAGCGCCCGGACGAGGAGGAGAAGCCGGAATAACTCGGGTCGGGGGCTTTCCCGGGAGGGCGTCCACGGGTACGGTCGGGCTCCGAACGCTTAGGGAGGCGTCGGGCATGACGTACGGAGACCAGGGGCACCGGTTCCGTGGCGAGGGTTTCCGCGACGAACCGGACTTCCGCGCCGACACCGGATCTACGCCTACCTACCAGCCCGGCGGCTACTCGGCCGACACCACCGGCTCGACCACGTCGGCGGACGGCACCCTGAGCGCCCCGCGGCGCGGAGTGTCGCCCGTCGAGCTCGACGACGTGTTCGACGATCCCAGCCATGGCGATCCAGGCATGGACCGGATGGGCGTGCACATGGTCTGGGAGCTGGTGCTCCTGGTCGCCTCGATCGGCATGGCCGTGTATTTCGAGCAGACCCACCACGCCCAGATCTCCGGTGGTCCCCTGCGCGGCCTGCTGCTCAACGCCGCCATGCTCGGCTTCGTCGCGATCGGCGCCGGGCTTTCGCTGCGCGCCGGCGCGGTCAACCTGGCCGTGGGCTCGACAGCCACGGCCGCCGCCCTGTTCTTCGCCAGCCACTCGGACCGCGGCCTGCTCCCGACGGCCGGGGTCACGCTGCTGCTCGCGGCGGGCGTCGGCGCGGCCATCGGGCTGCTCGTGGTCGTCTTGCACGTACCAGCGTGGGCGGCGAGCCTGGCCGGCGCGCTCGCCGTGATCGTGTGGATCAACAAGCACGCCGAGGCCGCCAAGGTCACAAGCACCTACCACCCGGCCGGACAGGCGTTCTACTGGTATGGCGGGTTTGCCGCCCTGGCCCTGCTGGGCGGGATCCTCGGCCTGGTCAAGCCGATCCGGCGGGGGGTTGGAAGTTTCCGCTCAGTCGGCGACCCGGCGAAACGGCGCGGCACCATGGCCGGGCTCATGGCGTTCGTGGCGATCCTCGGCTCCAGCGTGCTGGCGGGGCTGGCCGGCACGCTGTCGGCGTTGTCCTCGACCTCGGTCACACCGAACGACGGCCTGCTCACCACCGGCCTGGCGGTGGGCGCGGCGCTGGCCGCCGGCACCAGCGTGTTCGGCCGCCGGGGCGGGGTGCTCGGGACCGTGCTCTCGGTCAGCCTGATCACCCTCGTGATCGGCTACTCCGACGCCGCCAAGCTGCGCATCTCCCCGTACGCGGTGGCTGCCGTGGCGATCGGCGTCGGCCTCGTGCTGACCAGGCTGGTCGAGTCCTTCGGCCGGCCGCAGCCGCCCCGGGAGTCCGAGCCGGTGGCCACCGGATGGGACAGCGAGACCCGCGAGCCGGAGACCCGTGCCGTCGACGCGACCGGCCAGAACTGGTCGGGTGGCCGGGGGAGCGGCGGCTGGAGCAGCCAACTGCCCGCGAGGTCGACCGACGACACGTGGGGTGGAGCGTCGGACGAGCGGTGGGGCGTCAAGTAGCGTTCCGGGTATGAAGACCGGCGAGCACGTCATGAGCGAGGGCTGACATGGGCGCGACCTTTGCTGAGCTGGACGCACTGTCGACCGAGGAACTGCGCGAACGGGCGTTCGCCCGGGCCCGCGACAAGGTGGACCTGCCCTTCTTCTGGTCCCTGTTCGAGCACCTGCCGGCGAGGGAGGACGGCGACGACGGAGGTCTGGGCGTGCAGTCCACCGTCGACGATGCCGCCGCGGTGTGGCGGGACGCCACCGGCCACGACTACGGCGAGCAGGAACCCCTGATCAGGGCCGCCTTCATCGACTACTTGATCAACAACTGATTGCCGCCGCCGGACCGCCGCCGGACCTCGCCTCGGGCCGACCGAGCACTTCGGGACACGGCCTAATGTCCTGTTAGGACAGTTCGGATCTTCCGGGATCATACGCCCGCGTCGATTGCCTGACCGAAAGTATGAACTCACACTATCCACATGGCTATTGCTACTGGTGGGCGCGTTCGCACCGCAACGGGCACTGCGGTGGTGGCGGCGCTGATTCTGGTAATCGCATTCGGCAACTCGGCCTACGTCGACTGGGCGTCGCAGCACACGTCGAAAGACGCGTGGGGCTTCTTCCTCCGCGAACTGGCCTGGCCCAACTGGTCGTTCAGCTCCGACCAGTCGGTGCGCACCATTTTCGCCGACGACCTCAAGGCGATTCTGCTGATCGTCCTCGCCGGAGTGTTCGTCACGCTGCTCGCCGGCTCTCAACTGTCCCGTGCCCGGGGCAGCATGAGCCAGTTTCTCGCCGGCTGGGCCGCTTACATGTTCGCCGGCGCGGTCGCCGGCCTGATCGCGGCGTTCGTGCAGGTCAACGCGAGCCTGCTCGGCGCCTTCCAGTGGGCCGCCTCGGGCGTGGTCTACGGGCTGTTCGTCGGCTGGATCGTCGGATTGGCAACGTTCGGCGCCCGGCGGTAGCCGGCGTGGCCGGGCTCCGGCCCTGAGCCCTGTCCCGCGGATCGGCGATCGATCCGCGGGACAGGGCGCCGCGGCGCCGGACGGCTCACGAGACGGTCGACGGCCGTGCCTGCTGGGCCGGTACGGACGCTGACTCCGCCTCGGCCGCACCGGCCAGCGCGATCTGGGTCGGCGTCAGGACGCCCAGCGCCGTCCCGTCGTCGTCCCGTACCGCGACCCAACCGGTGCCGCCGTCCAGCAACGCGGCCAGGGCATCGCGCAGCGAGGATCCGGGGCTCACCGACGGACCGGCCTGCACGTCGTCCACGGTGGACACCGAGGTGAGCCCGTCCCGGGGAACCGGCAGCACGGTCAACCGCTTGATGCCCCGGTCCGAGCCGATGAACTCCCTGACGAAGTCGTTCGCCGGCGTGCTGAGCAGGGCGGCCGGACTGGCGTACTGCTGGAGCGTCCCACCCTGGGACAGTACGGCGATCCGGTCGCCCATCCGGACAGCCTCGTCGATGTCGTGGGTAACCATGACGATCGTCTTGCGTACCGTCGCCTGAAGCCTCAGGAACTCGTCCTGCAACCGGACGCGCACGATCGGGTCGACCGCCGAGAACGGCTCGTCCATCAACAGCACGACCGGGTCGGCCGCCAACGCACGGGCCACCCCGACCCGCTGGCGCTGCCCACCCGACAGCTCGTGCGGGTACCGCTTGCCGTAACGGGCCGGGTCCAGCCCGACCAGGTCGAGCAGTTCGGTGACCCGGTCGTCGATCCGGCGTCGCGACCAGCCGAGGAGTTTCGGCACCGTCGCGACGTTGGCGCGGATCGTCTGGTGCGGGAACAGGCCGGTGTTCTGAATCACGTACCCGATGCGGCGGCGCAGGTCCACCGCGTCGCCGGAGTTGACGTCGGCGCCGTCCAACAGAATCCGCCCGGATGTCGGTTCGATCAGCCGGTTGATCATCCGGAGCACGGTGGATTTACCGCAGCCGGACGGGCCGATGAGCACGACGAGTTCACCGGCCGGAATATCGAGGGAAAGCGAGTTCACCGCGTCGGTGCCGTCGGGGTAGCGCTTGCCGACGCGCTCGAGGGTGATCGGTGCCGCACTCCCGTTCGAGGTACCGTCCACGTATGTCCCTTCCGGACTCACCGGCCCTGGCCTACGCCAGCGCCGCCAACCCGTGGTTTTCCTGGCAGTACATGAATGACAACTCGTCAACGGTACTGGCAGCGCTGGGCGAGCACACCCTGCTGACCGTTGAGGCGGTCGTGGTGGCCGCCGTCGTGGCGGTCCCGTTGGCCGTGCTCGCGCACTGGTACCGGCGGCTCACCGGGCCGATTCTCGCACTCTCCGGTGTGTTGTACACGCTGCCGTCGCTCGCCCTGTTCGCGCTGCTCGCCCCGTTCGTCGGGATCGGTCGCCTCACCGTGCTCATCGGGCTGGTGCTGTACGCGCTGTTGATGATCGTGCGTAACACGCTGGCCGGTCTGGGGCAGGTGCCCGAAGACGTCCGGGAGGCGGCACAGGGCATGGGGTATGGGCGCTTAGCCAGCCTGCTCCGCATCGAGTTGCCGCTGGCCCTTCCGGGCGTCGTCACCGGGCTACGGCTGGCCACGGTGTCCACTGTGGCGCTCGCCACGGTCGGAGTGTTGGTCGGGCACGGCGGCCTCGGCCAGCTGATCAGCGCCGGATTCCACGCCAACTATCGTGCGGAGATCACCACCGCTACCGTGCTGGTCGTCCTGCTGGCGCTGGTCCTGGACCTGATGCTCGCCGGAGCCGGCCGGCTGCTGACGCCGTGGCTGCGCCGGAGGGCCTCGTGAACTACATCAACCAGGCCGTCGTGTGGCTCAACGACCCACTGAACTGGACCAACCCCGGTACCGGCATCTTCCCGCTGCTCGAACAGCACCTGCGCATCTCGGCGGCCGCCGTGCTGCTGGGCTGCCTGGTGGCGTTGCCGGTGGGGCTGTGGCTGGGACACGCCGGCCGTGGTGGCGGCCTGGTCGTCGTGGTGTCCAACGTCACGCGCGCGGTCCCGACCCTGGCGCTGCTGTCCATCCTGCCGCTGATCAGGGCGATCGGGATCGGCGAGCTGCCGGTGATCCTGGCGCTGACCGTGTTCGCGATACCGCCGCTGCTGGCCAACGCGTACACCGGGCTGCGGGCGGTGGATCCCGAGGTGCGGGAGGCGGCCCAGGGCATGGGACTGTCCGGCTGGCAGCTGCTCTGGCGGGTCGAGTTGCCGCTGGCGGTGCCGTACCTCGCCGCCGGGTTCCGTACCGCCGCCGTTCAGGTCGTGGCGACCGCCACGCTGGCCGCGTTGGTCGCAGGCGGCGGGTTGGGCGAGATCATCAGCGAGGGCTTCGGTCTGGGCCTGGCCAAGGCCGGCGGCCAGGTGATCGCCGGCGGCCTGCTCGTCGCGCTGCTCGCGCTGTCGGTCGAGGGGATATTGGCGATCGTGGAACGGGCCGTCACGCCCCGACCGCTACGTCGCTCCAAGCGGATCCGCAAGTCGAAGGTGGCGCTGGCGGCCGAGTCCTGAGTCACATTCCAGGCGCCGCAAGACGCGTAGATGAAGCTCCGCTAACGAAATGTGTTATCTGTTGGTGCCCTCAGCACTGTGATGCTGAGCTGGGAGTTCACTGGGCGGTACTCATTACCGATACCGCCCGTCGGACACGCGGCGTGGCCATTCGGCCGCGCCGGGACACGGAAGGCGGGCACGAAATATGCACAGGGCAGCGCGCGTCGCGGTGGGCCTACTGGGGTTCGCATTGGCGGCGGGCACCATCGCGGGTTGCGGCAAGGCGGGCTCTTCGGGGACCGCGGCACCGGCAAGCGGCGTGGCGGCCGGCGGATGCGCACCCATCGCCGGGCAGCAATTGGTCGTGCTCGATGACGACAAGCACATGCAGAACACCGACAACATCATCCCGGCGATCAACACGAAGGCCGCGACGCCGGAACTGCTGGCGGCGCTGAACAAGGTCTCCACCGCGCTCGACACCACGAAGCTGGTGGCGCTGAACAAGGCGACCGACATCGACCACAAGACGTCGGCCGCGGCCGCCGCCGACTTCGCGTCGGCCAACAACCTGACCAGCGGTATCACCAAGGGCGCGGGCGGGAAGATCGTGGTCGGCGCGGCCAACTTCAGCGAGAACCAGACGCTCGCCGAGCTGTACAAGATCGTGCTGAACGCGGCCGGCTTCACCGCGACCACGCAGACGATCGGCAACCGGGAGCTCTACGAGCCGGCTCTGGAGAAGAACCAGATCCAGGTCGTGCCGGAGTACGCGGCAACCCTCACCGAGTTCCTGAACAGCAAGGTGAACGGCGCCAGCGCCTCCCCGCAGGCGTCCAGCGACCTGAACACGACGGTCACCGCGCTCAAGGCGGACGGCACCAAGGCCGGCCTGAGCTTCGGCGACCCGTCCCAGGCGACGGACGAGGACGCGTTCGCCGTCACCAAGGCGCTCGCCGACAAGTACTCGCTCAAGACGCTGTCGGACTTCGCGTCCAAGTGCTCGGGCAAGGCGTCCGTGCTCGGGGGCCCGCCGGAGTGCCCGCAGCGGCCGTTCTGCCAGCAGGGCCTGGAGTCGAAGTACAACCTGCAGTTCGGTCAGTTCAAGCAGCTCGACAGCGGCGGCAACCTGACCAAGACCGCGCTGACCGGTGGTCAGATCTCTATCGGCCTGGTCCTCTCGTCGGACCCGGTCTTCGCGAGCTGATCGCACGATCGACCGGCCTGGCCGCGCGACAAAGGCGGCCCGACCGCGGGACAAGGCGTTGAAGCGCCAGCGCGGTCGATGTTCCACGCGGCCCCGGACCGATGGTCCGGGGCCGCATCGCGTCAAGCCGTCGACACACTGCGTCATGCGTCGTGACCGGTGCCGCTGGGCTGGGTTTGGGGGTTTCCGTTCCGTTCCAACTCTCGGTAGCCTCTAGAGCCATGCCGGCCTCGGAAACCCAGCAGGAGGGAAGGCGGGGCGGACGGCTACTGACCGTGGTCTTCTGGATCGGGGTGGGCCTGGCTCCACTGGCAGCACTCCTGTTGCTGGTCGGCGGAGCATCCGGGCTCAAGGTAGCGGCCGTACTCGCCATTCTCGCCGTCGTACTCGTCGGATTGTCCGTCATGCTGCGGCCGGACGCGGGCAGCGTGCGCGTCGAGCTTGAGGAGACCATGCTCGACGAGATCGACGCGCTCCGCGAGGACGTACGCCAGGACATCACCACCGCCGCCCGGGCGACGCACAAGTCGTTCTCCGACAAGCTTCAGGCGCTCAACGACAACCTGGAGGCGTTGCGCGGTCAGGTGGAGGCGGTCCGCGCCGCCGGACAGGAACGGGCGGAGCCCAAGGCGGCCGCGCGCAGCGCGCCGGTACCGCCCCCGGCCGAGCAGCAGCAGCCGAGCAGCCCGATGGTGGCCGGTGGCGTGGTGCGGCACACCGAGACCGTCCGGGAGACCACCCGGCAGACGATCGTGGACCAGCACGGCGACGCCGAGCGCGGCACGGTCTACGGCGGCGGAGGCACGTCCGATCGGCAGGCGGCCGAGCCACCCACTCCACCACCGGCGGGGCGGCGGGGCTCCGAGCGGTCGGAGCGTGACTTCGAGCGGGCCCGGTCAGACCGCGACGGCCGGGGCTCCGACCGTGACGACCGTGGCGATTCCTGGACCGAGCAGCGGCTGCGCGAACGCCTGGCCGAGGAGCGGGGCGGTTCGCGCTCTGACGACCGCCGGGGCGGCGGACACCGTGGCGCCGGCCACTACCGCGACGACGACTACCCGAGCGGAGACATTCGGGGCCGCGAGGAGTACCCGAGCGGCGACGTCAGGGACAGCCGTGACTCGTGGCGGCCGCGCCGCCACGACCGGGACGATCCGGCGGACGACGCGCGGTGGTCGGAAATGCGCGCGGGCGACCGCTGGGCCGCGGTCCGCTCCGACGATCGCGGACGCGAGCTGCGCATGGGCGAGCGGCGTGCGGAGATGCACTCCGACGAGTCCGGCACCGAGATGCGGATCGAGGATCGGTGGGCGTCGGTGCGCCGCGAGGAGGGCCGGCGCGACGAGAGCCGCCGTGAGGACAACCGGCGCGATGAGAATCGCCGGGACGAAGGGCGGCGCCGGGACGAGGACCGTCGTTCGGAGCACTCGCGCGAGGAGAGCCGCGGTTCCCGTCACGAGTCGCGGTCGCGCGACTCCTCCGACGAGCCCCGGGAGACCCGCCGGGAGCGGCGGGAGCGTGAGGAGCGCTGGTCGGCCGAGTCGTCCGGGGAAAACCGGTCCACCGGACGGCGGGCGCGCCAGGACGACGACGAGCAGTCCTGGTCCGAGGAGTCGTCGTGGCCACGGCGCGGTTCGGCGCCGGCGCTGCCCGCGGCGAGCGGACCGTCGGCGTCGAGTTGGACCCAGGGCTGGCGCGAGGAGCCGGCCGAACGGGAACGGGAACGGGAACCGCGCCGCCGCCGGGAAGAGGACCGGGACGACCGCTGGGAGCGGGGTGGCGACAGCGGATCCCGGAGCGGCGGATCGCGGTCGCACCGGATCGACTTCGAGCTGACCGACGACCGCTGGCGCTGACCGACGACGCTGACCACCGGCGCTGGTCACCGCCGCACCGGGATCACTTGTCGATGTCGCCGACCACGAAGAACATCGAGCCGAGGATGGCGATCAGGTCCGGTACCAGGCAACCGGGCAGCAGCGTGGACAGCGCCTGCACGTTCGCGTACGACGCGGTACGCAGCTTCATCCGCCACGGTGTCTTCTCGCCCCGCGACACCAGGTAGTACCCGTTGATGCCGAGCGGGTTCTCGGTCCACGCGTAGGTGTGCCCCTCCGGCGCCTTGACCACCTTCGGGAGCCGCACGTTGACCGGACCGGATATCTGATCGACCCGCTCGAGGCAGGTCTCCGCGAGGTCGAGGGAGACGAAGACCTGGTCCAGCAGGCACTCGAACCGGGCGTGGCAGTCGCCCTCCTGGCGGGTCACCACCGGTACCGACAGGGATCCGTAGGCCAGGTACGGCTCGTCCCGGCGCAGGTCGAAGTCCAGCCCGGAGGCGCGGGCCACCGGCCCGGAGGCGCCGTACGCGGCGGCCTGCTCCGCGGTGAGCACACCCACCCCGACGGTACGGGCGAGGAAGATCTCGTTGCGCCGGATCAGGTTGTCCAGGTCGGGCAGCCGCCGGCGCACTTCGCCGATCGCGGCCCGGGCGCGCCGGGTCCAGCCCGCCGGCACCTCCTCCTTCAGCCCACCGACCCGGTTGAACATGTAGTGCATCCGGCCACCGGAGACCTCCTCCATGATCGTCTGGAGAGTCTCCCGTTCCCGGAACGCGTAGAAGACCGGCGTGATGGCGCCGATCTCCAGCGGGTACGAGCCGAGGAACATCAGGTGGTTGAGTACCCGGTTCAGTTCGGCGAGCGCGGTACGCAGCCACACCGCCCGCTCCGGTACCTCGATGCCCATCAGCCGCTCGACGGCCAGCGCCACACCCAGCTCGTTGGCGAACGCGGACAGCCAGTCGTGCCGGTTGGCCAGCACGATGATCTGCCGGTAGTCGCGGACCTCGAAGAGCTTCTCCGCGCCCCGGTGCATGTACCCGATGATCGGCTCGCAGGAGATCACCCGCTCGCCGTCGAGCACCAGCTTCAGTCGCAGTACCCCGTGCGTCGACGGGTGTTGTGGCCCGATGTTGAGCACCATGTCCGCGGTGTCCAGGCCGGTACCGGTTCCGACAACCACCTCGCGGGTCATGGTTCGAATGGTACGGGCACACCGACCGGGGACAGCAGCCAGAAGTGGCTGCCCAGGCCGGCCGGATCGGTCAACTCGGCCGCCTGGCCGGCCCGGGCCAGTGCGCGCAGGTACCCGGTCGGGTCGGTGGAGGCGAGAGCGAGGGGCGGTCGGGCGCCGGACACGCCGAGCCGGCGCAGCGCGTCCCGCTGGGTGATCAGCGTGGCGGTGCCGGGCGTGGCGGCCGCCAGCGCGTCGACCGCCACGTGGGCGGTGAGGTCGCACGACCCGTCCGGTACCGGGTGCACCTGCCGCCCCGCGCGGAAGCCGGTGAGGGTACCGAGCGGTGGCCGCTCCGCCGCCAGGTGCCCGTAGTCCACCGTGAGCGCCCACCCATGCTCCACAGTGGACATCGCGGCCCGCCAGGCGTCCTCCCGCGGTACGCCGATCTCGGCCCGGTGCCCGGGAGCCAGTGGCCACCAGCGATCCAGCCACTCGGCATCCACATCGGACACCGGATCGCCGAGCGAGTCGTCGACCTCGACGTAGCGCGCCACCCCGGTGCCGTCCAACTCGGCCAGGTCCACCGGTACGTTGTCCAGCCACTCGGTCGCGATCAGCAGCCCGCGGACCCCCGCCGGTACGGTGGCCGACCAGCTCACGGCGGGCGGCAGGTCGGCCGGTCGGGGCGCCAACTCCACCGCGGTCAGCCGGAGACGCTCGCGGAGCCCGTCGGGGACCGTCTCGGCCAGCGCCCGCAGCAGTTCACCCCGGCCCGCGCCGACGTCGACCACGTCCAGCGCGTCGGGCGTGCCCATCGCCTCATCGAGCCGGCTCAGCAGCCCGGCCAGCGCGCCGGCGAACAGCGGCGACGCGTGCACGCTGGTGCGGAAATGGTCGGCGGGGCGGTTCGCGGACACGAAGAAGCCGTCCGGCCCGTAGAGGGCCCGCTCCATCGCCTGCCGCCAGCGCACCCGACGAAATCTACCCAGGTCCCGTCCCGCCGGTCACTCGCCGGCCCGGCGACCGGTCTGGGCCGTCACGTGGCGCCAGATCCACAAGCCAGAGCGGCGCCACACGCGCCGAGCCAGGCCGGTTGGGAGCCGCGGGCCCAGCCGCCCGGTGGCGCCTCGGCTCAACAAAGATCGGCGGGACAGGCCCCGCATCCTTCTCAGGGAGGACGCCCCTCGCGCCGATGTCGTACCGCGGTCGGGCGGCGTCCGGGCTGCCGGCGGATACCCTCGGTGCATGGCCAGCCCGCCCGTGACCCGTCGCTTGCGGCTGGCCGCGCGGGACGCCGGCCGGGTGCCGCGCTTGTACCGGTGGCCGGTGGCCGGGGTGGCGTCGTGGATCTCGTCGCGCCAGGCGTCGTTCGACATCATGGTCGCGGCGATCGTCGCGTTCACCGCGCTCTGGCAGCCCTTCAACGTCCGGGTGGGCCCCAGGGTCCGGTTGATCGGGCTGGGCATGGCCGTCGCCCTGCTGGGCCGCCGCCGGTACCCGCTGGTGGTGATGGCCCTGGTCAGCCTCGGCGGGCTGCTCCAGGTGCTGCTGTACTCGCCCTGGCATGATCCACAGCTGTACGACATCGCCGTCCTGATCGCGATGTACTCCGTCGTCAAGTACGGGCGGCGGCTCTGGCACGGGCTGCTCGCCGCGGTACCGGTGGTGATCGGCTGCGGAATCGAGCTGGAACGGCACATCAACGCCGCGCCGGACCTCCCGCGCCTCGCCCGGCTGTGGGTCGAGGAGAGTGCCTTTCTCATGGCGGTCTGCGTCGCGGTGTGGCTCAGCGCGTACACGGTGCGGACCCGGCGGCTCTACGTGGCCGGCCTGGAGGAGCGAGCGGCGACCGCGGAGCGGGAGCGCGACCACCTGGCCCGGATCGCGGTCGCCACCGAGCGGGCGTCCATCGCCCGGGAACTGCACGATGTCGTCGCGCACAGCATGGCAGTCATGATCGTGCAGGCGGACGGTGCCACGTACACGCTGGACGCCGATCCGGACCGGGCGAAGGCCGCGATCAAGCAGGTCGCGTCGACCGGCCGTGACGCGCTGGAGGACATGCGCCGGTTGGTCGGCGTGCTGCGCGGCGGCGACGAGGAGACCGACCCGGCGGCGGACCGGCGCCGGGTCGGCCTGGACCAGCTCGGCGCCCTGGTGGATCGGGCGCGCTCGGCCGGGCTGCGGGTCACCCTGACCGAGAGCGGCGAGCGGCCGGAGCTGCCGCCCTCGGCGGAGCTGACGGTGTACCGGATCGTCCAGGAGGCGTTGACCAACGTTCTGCGTCACGCCGGACTGTCCGCGGCCGTGGACCTGGCGCTGCGGTACCGGCCGGACGCGGTGCTGATCGACGTCGACGACGACGGCGGAGCCGCCGCGACCGGGCACGACTCCGGGGACGGCTCGGGCCGGCACGGTTCCGAGGGCGGTTCGGGCGGATATGGCTCCGACGGCGGCTCCGGCCGTTACGGGGAGGGGCACGGGCTGGTGGGGATGCGCGAGCGGGTCGCCGTACACGGCGGGACCTTCGAGGCCGGGCCGAAGCTCAGCGGCGGCTGGCGGGTCCATGCGGAGGTGCCGTGGACGTGATCCGGGTGGTCATCGTCGACGACCAGTCGTTGGTCCGCGCCGGATTCCGGATGGTGCTCGCATCCCAGCCGGACATCGAGGTGGTCGGCGAGGCCGGCGACGGCGTGGAGGCGCTGCGGCTGCTCACTGGTGTGCGGGCCGACGTCGTGGTGATGGACATCCGCATGCCGGTCATGGACGGAGTGGAGGCGACCCGCCGGCTGTGCGGCGGCGAGCGGGACGGCGGTACGCCACGGGTACTCGTGCTGACCACGTTCGACACCGATGCCGACGCGTTCGCCGCGCTGCAGGCCGGGGCAAGCGGCTTCCTGCTCAAGAACGTGCCGCCCGAGGATCTGCTGTCCGCGATCCGGGTGGTGGCCGGCGGTGAGGCGGTCGTCGCGCCGCGGATCACCCGGCGGCTGCTCGACCGGTTCGCCGGCCAGTTGGCGCCGCGGCCGGGCGATGCCGGGCGGTTGGCGCAACTGACCGACCGGGAGCGCGAGGTGCTGCTGCTGGTCGCGCAGGGGATGTCCAACGTGGAGATCGCCGAGCGGTTGTACGTGGCGGAGACCACGGTCAAGACGCACGTCGGGCGGATCCTCACCAAGCTCGGGCTGCGCGACCGGGTACAGGCGGTGGTGCTCGCGTACGAGGCGGGGCTGGTCCGGCCCGGCCAGTGAAGATCCCCACACGTCCTGGGTGGGGTTCGGCGTATCGGCGCATACTGGCCATCGACCGGTACCCCACCTTCGAGGACTGGATCAGATCATGGGCGCATCGACGCGCGTAAAGACCGTCGGCATCGTCGGAGCCGGACGGGTAGGTTCCGCCCTGGGTGCGGCGCTCGCCAGTGCCGGGTACGACATCATCGGCGCCTCCGGCCGTTCGGCCGCCGCCCAGGCTCACATCGAAGACCTTCTCCCGGGTACGCCGCGCCTCCGCCCTGCCGACGTCGTCGCCGGGGCCGAGCTGGTGATCTTCGCGGTACCCGATGACGTTCTCGCCCCGCTGATCGCGCACCTGGCCGAGTCCGGCGCCTTCCGCAGGCCGGGCGAGCGCGGGCCAGACGAGCGCAGGCCGGGCGAGCGCCGGCCGAGAGAGCGCAGGCCAGACGACAGCAGGCCAGACGAGCTCGGCCCGGGCGAGCACCAGCGGGGCCCGCAGGTCGTGGCTCACACCAGCGGCGCGCACGGAGTCGGTGTGCTGCATCCGGCCGTGGCCCAGGGCGCCCGACCGCTGGCGCTCCACCCCGCGATGACCTTCACCGGGCGCACCGACGACCTGGCGCGGCTGAAGGCCGGCATCTCGTTCGGGGTGACCGCTCCGGCGGATGTCCGGCCGCTAGCCGAGACGCTGGTACGGGACCTCGGCGGTACCCCCGAATGGATCCCCGAGCAGAGCCGCGCGCTGTACCACACCGCTCTGGCGCACGGGGCGAACCACCTGGTCACGCTCGTCAACGACGCCCTGGACCGGCTGCGTGACGCGGGCGTACGCCACCCCGAGCGGGTACTCGACCCGCTGCTGCACGCCGCCCTCGACAACGCCCTGCAGCTGGGCGACGCGGCGCTGACCGGCCCGGTGTCGCGCGGCGACGCCGGTACCGTGTCCCGGCACCTGGACGTGCTGGCCTCCACCGCGCCCGACGCCCTGCCCGCGTACCTCGCGCTGGCCAGGCGCACCGCGGACCGGGCGATCGCGGCCGGCCGGCTCGGCGGAGCCGAGGCCGCCCCGCTGCTCGACGCGCTGGCCGACGCCGGGTACCGCAGCGACGACGTACCCGCGCCCGGAACGGCCGGCCGCGGCGGAAAGGAGCCAGTCGCATGATCGTCGCGACCACCCGCGATGAGCTGGCCGATGCCCGGGCGAAGCTGAGTGGCACCGTCGGCGTGGTGATGACCATGGGCGCTCTGCACGACGGCCACGAGGCACTGATCCGGGCCGCCGCCGAGCAGGCCGACAAGGTGCTGGTCACCATCTTCGTCAACCCGCTGCAGTTCGGCCCGAACGAGGATCTGGACCGGTACCCGCGGACGCTCGACGACGACCTCGCGATCTGCGCCCGCAACGGGGTGGACGTGGTCTTCGCGCCTCCGGTCGAGCAGATGTACCCGCACGGCGAGCCCACGGTACGGGTCAACCCCGGTCCGCTCGGCGAGATCCTGGAGGGCGCGAGCCGGCCCGGGTTCTTCCACGGCGTACTGACCGTGGTGCTCAAGCTGCTGCACCTGACCCGGCCGGACCTCGCGTTCTTCGGGGAGAAGGACTACCAGCAACTGACGCTGGTACGGCGGATGGTGCGCGATACCGACCTGCCGGTACGGATCGTCGGCGTGCCCACTGTCCGGGAGCCGGACGGGCTGGCCCGCTCCAGCCGGAACCGGTACCTCGACCCGGCCGGGCGCGAGGCCGCGCTGGCCCTGTCGGCCGCGCTAGCCGCTGGGGTGCGCGCGGGCGCCGGCAACGGAGATGCGGCAGCCGGCGGCCGGGACGCGGCCGACGGCAACCGAGGCGCGGCCGGCGACGGAGAGAAGGCCGGCGGCGACAGGGAGAAGGCCGCCATCGTGCTGGCCGCCGCCCGGGCCGCGCTCGGCTCCCGCGTCGAACTCGACTACCTCGTGGTGACCGATCCCGAGCTCGGCCCCGCTCCCCGCGGCGGACCCGCGCGGCTGCTGATCGCCGCGCGGGTGGGCAGCACCCGACTCATCGACAACACCGCTCTGGAGATCGGGTGACCATGCTCCGCACCATGCTCAAGTCGAAGATTCACCGCGCCACCGTGACCCAGGCCGACCTGCACTACGTCGGCTCGGTCACCGTCGACGAGGACCTGATGGACGCGGCCGACCTGCTCGCCGGCGAGCAGGTGGCGATCGTGGACGTGACCAACGGCGCCCGCCTGGAGACGTACGTCATCCCGGGCGAGCGGGGCTCCGGCGTCATCGGCATCAACGGCGCGGCGGCCCACCTGGTGCACCCGGGCGACCTGGTCATCCTCATCTCGTACGGGCAGCTGGACGACGCGCTGGCCCGCACGTACCGTCCGCGGATCGTGCACGTGAACGCCTCGAACCGGGTCATCGAGTTGGGCAGTGACCCGGCCGAGGCGGTACCGGGCATGGTCGGCGAGCCGACTCGCGGCGACGCGGTGACGATCGGCTGACCTTCCGCGCTCCCACCGGACAGGGCTCAGTCCCGGCTGATCGGGCCATTGTGGGCCGGCCCCGGATCCTCTTAGGCTGCGCTGCCTGCGTTGACGGGGAGGGCAGCTCATGCGGCGTGCATGGCGTTCCGGTGGCCTGGTCGCCGCCATCGTTCTGATCGGCGTCGCGGGGCTGGCCGGCTGCGCGTCGCCCGCCGGGGTCGACGGAAACCTGACCAACGGGTGGCCGGCGATGCCGAAGGCGAAGGTCGCGGTCCCGGTGGCCGCCGTCTGCTACGACAGCGTGCTCGACGGCGACACTTGGTACGGCGACTTCAACACCGTGCCGTGCACCGGCGACCACGGGGAAGAGACAGTGTTCGTCGGCACCTTCACGGGTTCGGCCGGCAACCGGTCGACACCGCCGGCATCGGACAGCCAGGACCGGCGCGACGCGTACGCCCAGTGCCTCAAGGGCGCCGCCAACTATCTCGGCGGTGACTACCACCTCGGCCTGTTCGAGCTGGGCCTGGTGCTGCCCAGCTCGAACGCATGGACCGGCGGGGCGCGCTGGTACCGGTGTGACATCGTCCGGTACTCCGACGCCAACGAGACGGATGTCGCGCGTACCGGCAGCGTGAAGGACGGCCTGCGGGGCAAGCGGCCGCTCGCGTTCACCTGCTCGACGGTCACCGACGACGGCAAGGGTTCGATCACCGACCAGCAGGTGACCGACTGCGCCAAGCCGCACAACGCCGAGGTCGCCGGCCTGTATACGCCGCCGAACGTCCCATGGCCGGCCGACCAGAAGACTCGCCAGAACACGTACGACAGCGGCTGTGAGGCCGTGGTGGCGAAGTTCCTCGGCCTCAGCGGGCGCGTGGTGGCCAGCAACTACATGGGCTGGATGACTAGCGGGCCCTCGGAGGACCAGTGGAAGCTCGGCGACCGCACGGTGGTGTGTTCCGCGCTGGGCTTCAAGGGCGAGTCCCCGAACGGCGCGCGGTTCGTCGGCAGCGTGAAGGGGCTGAAGGACAAAGCGCCGAAGTGGTCCTGACCGGCACCGGGCTTATCGGAGCGCGTCGGGCGGAGCAGGTCGGGCGGAGCGGCAGGAGGAGACGCATGCGTCGCTGGGTCGCGCTGGCCGCCGGTCTCGCGGTGGTGGCAGCGCTGTCCGGCTGCGCGAAACCGTCCGGGGTCGACGGTGACCTGACCAACGGCTGGCCGGCGATGCCCAGGGCGAAGGTCCAGGTACCGGTCGCCGGCGCCTGTTACGTGTGGCCGTACGCGAAGGTCTGGCGCGGTGACTTCGATCCGGTGGACTGCGCAACCCGCAAGCACCAGACCGAGACGGCGTACGTCGGCACGTTCACCGGCGCCGACGCCGCCCGTTCCCAACCGCCCGCCGACGGCAGCCCGCTCCTGCCGAACCTGTACGCGCAGTGCCAGAAGGGCGCGTCCGACTACCTGGGCGGCGACTGGCACGCCGCGATGGTGTTCCTGGGCCTGGTGCTGCCCAGCGGCGAAGCCTGGGCCGGCGGCGCTCGGTGGTTCCGCTGCGACCTGGTGCACCTCACCGATCCCGACGGCACCGAGGTCGTCCAGGACGGGACGCTCAAGGGTGACCTGTCCGGTCCCCGTACCGCCGCCTACGGCTGCCTGACGGTGGACACCGACAACCAGCGCAACGTCCTGTCCGAGCGGCCGATCGACTGCGCCCAGCCGCATGCCGCCGAGTTCGCCGGCACCTTCACCGCACCGAACGTCCCCTGGCCCAGCACCGCCGCGGCCCGGGAGAGGCTGGGGGACAACGGCTGCGTGGAAGTGGTCGCGAAGTTCCTCGGGTTCGCCAACTCCGACCAGTGGGACAACCCGGCGGTCGGCTGGTGGGAGCAGTCCTTCGACGAGGACCAGTGGAACCTCGGCGACCGTACCGTGCAGTGCTTTGCCTACGCGTTCACCAAGAGCGGACACTTCACCGGCAGCGTCAAGGGCATCCGCGGCAAGACCCCGAAGGGCTGACCGGGTCGCGGACCCGGCAGGTGGGAGGTAGGGAGATGTCTCGGCGCGTCCTGGGCCTGATCGGCGCGATCGTGGTGGTACTGCTGGCGATCGGCGGCATCGCGTGGGCGCTCAACCGGCCCGACCCGGTACCGGACAGGCCGCCGGCCGGTGCGCCCGCGGTCGGCTCGTGCTGGCAGGTGGACCCCGCCGCGGCGCGCGGCACGTTCCCCTGGCCGGGTACGGCGGCTCCGTGCACGGCCGGGCACACCGCCGAGGTGTACCACGTCGGGCAGGTCGACCACGACCTGATCGTGCGGGGCCGCAAGGGCGGCACCGACGGGAAGGTGGCGAACAACCTCATGCTGGCCGAGGTGCGCCGGGCCTGCGGCGGATTCGCCTCGACCTACCTGGGCGGCGAGTGGCACAAGGCACAGGTGACTGTGCTCGCGGACTGGATCAGCCCGCAGCGTGACGGGTTCTTCGGCTGTGCGCTGGCGCAGACCGTGGACGCCGCCGGTACCCGGTTCGCCACCCGTACCGCGAGCCTGAAATCGGCGGGCGGGCAGATCGCCGTCGCGTGTGTGGCGCGCGGGGCGGATGGGTCGGCGTACACGGCCTGTGATCAAGAACACGACGGTGAGTTTGTGGGCACTTATACGGTCACCCCGGCGGACGCCCCGTTCGACGCCGCGTCCGTCAAGGACACCGCGAACCGTGGCTGCGGCGAGGTCGTCCGCACCTATCTGGGCCTGTCCAGCAGCGCAAACCGTTCGGATCTGTCGGTCGGCTACGTGGGTCCGACGACCGCGCAGACCTGGCTGGGCAGCGACCAGACGTTCGCCTGTTACGCGTTGTCCAGCGTCGGGCTGCGTGGCTCGATTCGCAGTCTCGGGGCCCGGCCGCTGCCACAATGAACAAGTGGGTTTCAATCGCCAGATGGCGCCGTCCACGTTCAGCTCCTCCGCCGCGACCCTGGCTGACCTGCCGCCCCTGACGGCGCTGCCCGTTCCGCCGGATCTGCCGGCTCTTCCGGTGCGGCTGCCGGCGCCGGAGCCGGGCTGGGTGGAGAACACCGATGTCATCGTGGTCGGCTCCGGGGTGGCCGGGCTGACCGCCGCGCTGCACCTGCGCGAGGCGGGGCTGCACGTCACGGTCGTCACCAAGGTCAACATCGATGACGGCTCGACCCGCTGGGCCCAGGGCGGGATCGCCGCGGTCCTCGACCCGCTGGACACGCCGTCCGCGCACGCCCTGGACACGATCACCGCCGGGGTCGGGCTGTGCGATCCGGCGGCGGTCGACGTGCTGGTCACCGAGGGGCCGACGAGGGTACGGGAGCTGATGCGCTGGGGCGCCGAGTTCGATCGGTACCCGGACGGTTCGCTCATGTTGACCCGGGAGGGCGGGCACCACGCGAACCGGATCGTGCACGCCGGCGGCGACGCGACCGGAGCCGAGGTGCAGCGGGCGCTGCACGCCGCGGTGCACCGCGATCCGTGGATCCGGCTCGTCGAGCATGCGCTCGTCCTGGACCTGCTGACCGACGCGACCGGCCGGGCCTGCGGACTCACCCTGCACGTGCTCGGTGAGGGCACCGAGGACGGGGTCGGCGCGATCCTTGCCCGGGCCGTGGTGCTGGCGACCGGCGGGATGGGCCAGATCTACGCGTCCACCACCAACCCGACGGTGTCCACCGGCGACGGCGTCGCGCTCGCGCTGCGGGCCGGTGCGGCGGTGACCGACCTGGAGTTCGTGCAGTTCCACCCGACGGCATTGTTCGGCCCGTCGTTCGGCGACCAGCAGCCGCTGGTCTCCGAGGCGCTGCGGGGCGAGGGCGCCTACCTGGTCGACGGCGACGGCACCCGGTTCATGGTGGGCCGGCACGAGCTGGCCGAGCTCGCCCCGCGCGACGTGGTGGCCAAGGGCATCTTCCGGCAACTGCGCGCCCGCGGCGACGACCACGTGTACCTCGACGCCCGCCACGTACCCGATCTGGCCCGGCGGTTCCCCACCATCACCGCGTCCTGCCTGGCGGCCGGCATCGATCCGACCGCCGGCCTGATCCCGGTCGCGCCGGCCGCGCACTACGCCTCCGGCGGCGTGCGCACCGACCTGCGTGGCCGCACCTCGATCCCGGGCCTGTACGCGTGCGGCGAAGCCGCCTGTACCGGCGTGCACGGCGCCAACCGGCTGGCGTCCAACTCACTGCTGGAGGGGCTGGTGTTCGCCCGCCGCATCGCCGTCGACGTGGCGGCCGACCTGCCGCCCCAGGCCGATCCGGCGACCGGCGACCGGCCGGAGGGCTTCGTGGTGGACGCGGCCATCCGCCACCCGTTGCAGCGCGCGATGACCGCGAACGCCGGGGTGCTGCGTTCCGCCGAGTCGCTCGCCCGGGGTTCGCGGGCGCTGGTGGAGCTGGGCGGTACCCGGTCGGTTCCGCGCACCGACACCTGGGAGGCGAGCAACCTGCTCACGGTAGCGTCCGCGCTGCTGGCGGCGGCGACCCGTCGTGAGGAGACGCGGGGCTGCCACTGGCGGGAGGACTTCCCGGACGCGTCCGACGACTGGCGCGGACACCTGCTGGCCGCGGTGCACACCGACGGCCGGCTTACCGAGGAATGGGCGGCGACAGCATGAATCAGTCCACAGTGGACGCCCTGGTGGCCGACGGACTCGATGTCGCGGAGGTGCACGACATCGTGCTGCGCGCGCTGGCCGAGGACCTGGGGCCGGACGGACTCGACGTGACCAGCGTGGCCACCATTCCGGCGGAGCAGACCGACACCGCCGAGCTGGTGGCCCGTGCGCCGGGCGTGGTCGCCGGGCTGGCTGTCGCCGCCGCGGTGTTCGACGTCGCCTCGTCCTCGGCGACGCCGGCGCACAGCGGTACGCCGGAGCGGGGCGCGTCCGGCACGGGTACCGCGTCGTTCTCCGCCGCCGTGAAGGACGGCGAGCGGGTGGCCCGCGGCGACATCCTCGCCACGGTCGCCGGTCCGACCCGGGCCCTGCTGACCGCCGAGCGCACCGCGCTGAACCTGATCTGCCGGATGTCCGGCGTCGCTACCCACACCCGAGCCTGGGCCGACGTGCTCGCCGGCACGAAGGCGACCGTCCTGGACACCCGCAAGACGACGCCCGGCCTGCGGATCCTGGACAAGTACGCGGTCCGGGCCGGCGGGGGCGCCAACAAGCGCATGGGCCTGTACGACGTCGCCATGATCAAGGACAACCACAAGCTCGCGGCCGGCTCGCTGACCGCCGCGTACGAGCGGGTCCGCGCCGCCTTCCCGCGGGTACCCATCCAGGTCGAGGTGACCACGGTCGCCGAGGCTCGGGAGGCGGTCGACGCGGGGGCCACGTTCCTGCTCTGCGACAACATGTCGGCCGAGTTGCTGGGCGAGGTCGTCGAGGCGGTGGGCGGCCAGGCCGAACTGGAGGCCACCGGCAACCTGACTCTGGCGGTGGCCGGCCGGTACGCGCAGACCGGGGTGGACTACCTGTCGGTCGGCGGGCTCACCCACTCGTCACCGATCTTGGACATCGCGATGGATCTCCGCTCGCGCAGGGCTTAGGACCGGTGGCCACCGACCGCCGTTAGAGTTTCTGCCGTGCTGCTCTGCATCGACATCGGAAACACCAACACCGTGCTGGCCACGTTCGAGGGCGACAAGCTGGTGCACTCCTGGCGGATCAAGACCGACGCCAGGAACACCGCCGACGAGCTGGGCCTGCACTTCCGGGGGCTGCTCGCCGCGGACAACGTCGAGCTGTCCGGGGTGGCGGCCTGCTCGACGGTACCGGCGGCGTTGCGCTCGCTGCGCGGCATGCTCAGCCGGTACTACGGCGGGCTGCCGACGGTGGTCGTGGAGGCCGGCGTGCGTACCGGCGTGCAGCTGGCCATCGACAACCCGAAGGAGGTCGGCTCCGACCGGGTGGTGAACACGCTGGCGGCATACACCCTCTACGGCGGCCCGTCGATTGTGGTCGACTTCGGTACCACCACAAACTTCGACGTGATCAGCGCCCGGGGCGAGTTCCTCGGCGGCGCGTTCGCGCCCGGCATCGAGATCTCCTTCGACGCTCTCGCGGCGCGGGCGGCCCAGCTGCGCAAGGTGGAGCCGGTGCGGCCGCGATCGGTGATCGGCAAGAACACCGTGGAGTGCCTTCAGTCCGGGATGTACTTCGGCTTCGCCGGTCAGGTGGACCGGATCGTCGAACGGATGACCGAGGAGTTGGGTGAGGTCAAGGCGGTGATCGCCACCGGTGGCCTGGCTCCGCTCGTGATCGGGGAGTGCCGCACCATCACCCATCACGAGCCGATGATCACGCTGATCGGTCTGCGGATGGTGTTCGAGCGGAACACCTGAGCGGAGCTGGCCGGTGGCGGGCCGTCGTCAGTTCCGGACGGCCTTGTAGATCATCGTGAGGTACGGCAGCGGGAACACCTCCGGCAGCCCGGCGGCCAGCTCGCGGATCTGCGTCTCGATCTCGGCCTGCCGCTGCCCGGTCGCGGTCAGGTAGTAGGACCGGGTGGAGACGAGCGCGACCAGCCGGTCCGCCGTCATCGGTACCTCGTGCTGGAAGCCCTTGCTGGCGACCGGTCCGAACTCGGGCCCGAAGTCCGGGTGTTCGAGCAGCCCTTCGTGGGTCCGGTGGTCGCGCGGGTCGTCGAGGATCTCGGTGAGCCGGGCCACCCACGGCACCGAGTCGTCCCGGATGTTCCAGACCGGGGCGAATATGCCGCCGGACCGCAGAACGCGAGCGATCTCCGCGTGCGCCGGCTCGGGATCGAACCAGTGGTATGACTGCCCGGCGACCACCGCGTCGACCGCGCCGTCCTCCAGCGGAATCCGCTCGGCGGATCCTTCCACCGGTACTGCGTCGGGGGTGGTCGTGGCGAGCCGGTCGCGCATGCCAGCGTCCGGCTCGACCGGCAGTACCCGGTGGCCGAGAGCCAGCAGCACCCTGGTCAGGATCCCGGTACCGGCGCCCAGGTCGACCACGTGCCGGGCCGGGGTACCGAGTGCCCAGGTCAGCGCGGCCGGGGGGTAGGTGGGACGGTTGGCGTCGTAGCGTTCGGCGGCCAGCCCGAAGGACAGGGCCTGTGCGGCGGGGTCACGGTCAGACGGCCGTTTGTCAGCGGTCATGGGCAGCCAGGTTAACTCAGAGCCTGCTGGCAAACCTCTGGGCGGCGCAGCCGGTCAGCCGGGTCTGCCAGCGGGCTCTCAAGTGAGGAGCCGGAGTTGACGGCCAGTAGGCTGGGCGCCGTGACCGAAACGCCGACACCGCCGACCGCCGACGACCTTCCCGAGCAGATGAGGGTACGCCGGGAGAAGCGGGCCCGGATCCTCGCCGACGGCGCGCAGCCTTACCCGGTCGGCTTCCCGCGGACCGCCTCGCTGGCCGAAATCCGGAAGCGCTACGCCGACCTGCCGATCGACCAGGCGACCGGCGACCAGGTCAGCGTGACCGGCCGGGTGATCTTCATCCGGAACACCGGCAAGCTCTGCTTCGCGACCCTGCGCGAGGGCGACGGCACCGAGCTGCAGGCCATGCTGTCGCTCGACCGGGTCGGTCCGGAGGCGTTGGAGAGCTGGAAGCGGCTGGTCGACCTCGGCGACCAGGTCGGGGTCACCGGTGAGGTGATCACCAGCCGGCGTGGTGAGCTGTCGGTCCTGGCCGACTCCTGGGCGATGACCGCGAAGGCGCTGCGGCCGCTGCCGGTCGCGCACAAGCCGCTGAGCGAGGAGGCGAGGGTCCGGCAGCGGTACGTCGACCTGATCGTCCACCCGCAGGCGCGGCAGACGGTACGGAGCCGGGCGACCGTGGTACGGAGTCTTCGTGACTCACTGCACAGCCGTGGTTACCTAGAAGTAGAAACTCCGATGCTTCAGTTGTTGCCCGGCGGAGCGGCGGCCCGTCCATTCGTTACACACAGCAATGCGCTGGATGCGGATCTGTATCTGCGAATCGCGCCGGAGTTGTATCTGAAGCGCTGTGTGGTCGGCGGAATCGATCGTGTCTTCGAGATAAACCGCAACTTCCGCAATGAGGGTGTCGACTCCTCCCACTCTCCGGAGTTCGCGATGTTGGAGGCGTACCAGGCGTACGGCGACTACGACACCATGGCCACCCTCACCCGGGAGCTGGTACAGGAGTCGGCCCGGGCGGTGTCCGGTTCACTAGTCGTGACACATCATGACGGCACCGAGTTCGACCTCGGCGGGACTTGGCGCTCCGTGACGTTGTTCGGCGTCCTCTCCGACGCGCTCGGCGAGGAAGTGTCGGTGGAAACGCCGATGGCCACACTTCTGGAATATGCGGCGAAGCATGACCTGGCGGTTGATCCCAAATGGACCCACGGGAAGCTGGTCGAGGAGCTCTTTGAGGCGCTGGTGGTTCCCGGGCTGGTCCAACCGACCTTCGTCCGGGATTTCCCCGAGGACACCACCCCGCTGACCCGGGCGCACCGGGTGACGCCCGGCCTGACCGAGAAGTGGGATCTGTACGTACGGGGCGTCGAGCTGGCCACCGCGTACTCGGAGCTGGTTGATCCGGTGGTGCAACGGGAGCGTTTGGTGGCCCAGTCGCTCATGGCCGCCAAGGGGGATCCAGAGGCGATGCGCCTCGATGAGGATTTCCTCCGGGCCATGGAGTACGGAATGCCACCGGCCGGCGGGATGGGCATGGGTATCGACCGGCTTCTCATGACGCTGACCGGCCTAGGCATTCGGGAGACCATCCTGTTCCCGCTGATCCGTCCCGAGTGATTTCTGCGTTCCTATTGACGGAAAGGCGGCCGTCCGGGTTATTGTTTCCGGGTCGGCATCGGCCGATTATGCGAAGGGAACCTGTACGGTGGCGAGACGGGAAGTTGTCATCCTTGAGGATGATCTGGAAGGCGGCACTGCCGACGAGACCGTGAAGTTCGCTCTCGACGGTGTGCAGTACGAGATTGACCTCTCGAAGAAAAACGCTGCGCGACTGCGGGAATCGTTCTCCGATTTCATCGCACACGGCCGTCGGGTGGGCCGGGGCGGCGTGGTGGTGGGAGGCCGTGCCGCAGCACGTGCGCGGGGCAGCGCGGCGGCCGACCGCGAGCAGAACAAGGCAATCCGTACCTGGGCGAAGCGCAAGGGACGCAATATCTCCGACCGTGGCCGGATCCCGCAGGAGATCGTCGACGAGTACAACGCCGACGCCGGCCGCTGAATCGATCGCACCGACGCAACAGGAGACACCGTGACCGTCTCGGTCGCGGTGTCTCCTGTTCTGTCTCGTGCGTCATTTCCTCTCGCCCTCGACTCTCTTCTCCGTCCTCGTCTCGACGCCCTCGGCCTTCTCTGCCCTCGACCTTCTCTGCCCTCGGCTCGACGGAGCTTTTGACTTGTCGAGCGCCTTTGGCCATCTGTCTGATATGTCCAGATCCGGCCGCCACCGTAGCCGAAGGATTCGCGGATTTCCGCCCGACGGAATGCGGGCGACGTCGGAGGCGTTCCATCCACCTGACGCGGACGGTTCGGTGGCAATGCGCCGGGCGGTACGCGACGCGGGCCGGCTCAGTCCGGTAGGCCGGAGCGGGGGATCTCCCGCCGGCGAGCGTGGGTGGCAGATTTCGCTCTGCGCGTAGCGCTCGGCTGGAACACTCCCCAGGCCGGCTCGGTTGGACTGTGGGACCGAGGTTTAACCGCTGGTACGCGGTGGTTTGTCCGTCCATGGTCAGTTAAGCCGCCAGGGGATAGCGAAGACTCGGCGAGGCCGAGTGTCGGCCAGCGGCGATAGAGTGATAGATGCGGTTAGGCCCATGGGCTTGCGAAGCGGTGCCGCAAGGCACGTGAGGAGATACCTGGAATGTTC
>NZ_BONZ01000062.1 GCF_016862975.1 Rugosimonospora africana | reverse complement strand
ACGCAGTTCAAGGCGGCCCTGATGGGCTCGGCACAGCCGAACCCCGACCTGACCGTGTACCAGCAGGGTGCCGGCCGCCTCGACGTGGGCCGGGCGATCAGCCAGACGCTGACCGCGCAGCCGGCCAGCCTGTCCCTGGGTGTGCAGCAGTGGCCGCACACTGACGACCAGCCGGTGACCAAGACCGTCACGTACCACAACGGCGGCGGCACCGACCTGACGCTCAGCCTGTCCATCGGCGGCCGGGCACCGGACGGTACGGCGGCGCCGGCCGGCATGTTCACCCTCTCCGCCAGCCAGCTCACCGTCCCGGCGGGCGGTCAGGCGCAGGTCACCCTCACCGTGGACACCCGGGTCGGCGGGCCGGACGGCCGGTACTCCGGCGACCTGGTCGCCACGGCCGGCGACACCAGGGTCGGTACCCCCATCGGAATCACCAAGGAGGCCGAGAGCTACAACCTCACCCTCACCTTCATCGACCGCAACGGCGGCCCAGGCGACGCCGACGCGCTACTGCAGGGTACGGACGAGGCCACGCACTCCGTCGTCGAGTTCCCGTACGACCCGTCCGGCACCGTGACCCTGCGGCTGCCCAGGGGCCACTACGACCTGCACGCCGACATCCCCACACTCACCGACGACCCGTGGAACCCGCTGCGCAGCCTGCTCGCCGAGCCGGCGCTGAACCTGACCGGCGACACGCACGTCACCCTCGACGCCCGTACCGCGAAGCCGGTCACGGCGACCGTTCCGGACCCCACGGTGTCATCGGTCCTGGCATACATCGGGTACGACCACCTCACCCCGTACGGCGACGCCGGCACCAGGCTGTGGCTCTTCGCCCTGACCGGGGTGTTCACCGACCAGCAGGGGCCGAGCCTGCCGGCCTCACAACTGCGGGGCGCGTTCATGCTCCAGTGGGCCGCGACGGACTCCGACGGCTTCGTCACCGGTGGACCGTTCTACAGTGCCGCCGAGTTCCCGGTCGGCGGCCTGCCGAACGGGTTCGTCAGGCACTACACCGCGCGGGACCTGGCCGAGGTGCACGCCACCTACGGACCGATCCAGCCCGGTGACACCGGCCTGGTGGGCACGTTCGCGCTCTCGCCGCTGTCCAGTGGCGCGATATCCGCGGAGATTCCGGTGACTCTGCCGGGAAGTCTCACGCTGTACCACACCACCGTGGACGGCACCCGGTGGTACACCGATCTGACGAGCATGGCGACCGGGCCGGAGGGCTTCCCCACGCCGGACGCGGACTTCACCGGATCGGCCGTCTACCAGGCGGGGCGCCGCTACCAGGAAACCTGGGCGAGTCCGGTGTTCGGACCGGCGTTCCCGGTGTCCCCGTCCGGGGAGGGGGACATCAACCGGCAGGGCGACACGCTGAACTTCTTCCCGCCGCTGTACGGCGACGGAAGCGGCCACGCCGGCGGTACGACGACCGACTCCGGACTCACCACGGTCTACCGGAACGGAACCCAGATCGCCCAGGTCCCGGACGTAGCCGGGCAGTTTGCCGTGCCGGCGGACACCGCACGGTACCGGATCGAGACGCAGGCCACCCGCACCGGATTCGGCGGCCTGAGCAGCACGGTGAGGGCGGCGTGGACGTTCAGATCCGGGCACGTCGACGGCGACGGCTTCGCACCGCTGCCGGTCATGGCGGTGCAGTTGCGCCCCGCGCTGGACGCGAACAATGCGGCGCCGTCCGGCCGCTTCACCATCCCGGTCTCGGTCCAGCGCCAGCCTGGCGGCTCCGCGGGCGCGGTCAAGCAGATCCACGTGGCGGTGTCCTACGACGACGGCAAGACCTGGCAACCGGCCACGCTGCAATCCAGCGGTGACGGCTGGACCGCCACGGTCACCCACCCGGCCGGCGGCGGTTTCGTGTCGCTGCGGGCGGACGCGACAGATTCCTCGGGCAATACGGTCGAGGAGACGATCATCCACGCATATGCCCTGAACGGGTAGCCGCAACCGGTGGTGGGCGCCGGACCGATGCCCGGCGCCCACCCCGGCGGCTACAGGTGCGGCCCGAGCAGCGTCAGGTCCGCCGGGGACAGCCGGTCCCGGGCGGTGTTCGCCTGATGCCAGTACGGGTACAGCAGCGGCATCGCGCTGGCCTCGTCCAGCCGCTTGCGCTCCTCGTCGTCGAGGATGAGGTCCGCGGCCGCCAGGTTGTCGGCGAGCTGCTCGCTGGTACGCGCGCCGATCACCAGCGAGGTCACCGCCGGCCGGCCCAGCAGGTACGCCAGGGCCACCTGGGCCGCCGAGACGCCGTGCGCCCGGGCGACGTCGATCAGCACGTCCACCGTGTCGTACAGCTTGTCCCGGTCGTACACCGGGGGTTCGCCCCACTCGGTCAGCTGCCGGGAACCGGCCGACGGCTGGTGGTCCCGCCGGTACCGGCCGCCCAGCAGGCCGCCCGCGAGCGGGCTCCAGACCAGGACGCCGAGCCCCTGATCGATGGCGGCCGGGATCAGCTCGTACTCGGCCTCACGGGCCTGCAGCGAGTAGTAGATCTGCTGGCTGACGAACCGGGGCAGCCCGTTGCGCTCGGCGGTACCCAGTGCCTTCATCAGCTGCCAGCCGGTGTAGTTGGACGCCCCGACGTAGCGCACCTTCCCGGAGCGCACCAGCGTGTCCAGCGCCTCCAGCGTCTCTTCCAGCGGGGTCACGCCGTCCCACTCGTGCACCTGGTACAGGTCGATGTGGTCGGTGCCCAGCCGGCGCAGGCTCGCCTCGCAGCCGGAGATGATGTGATGGCGGGACAGGCCGGCGTCGTTGGGCCCCGAGCCCATCGACATGCGTACCTTGGTGGCCAGCAGGACGCTGTCCCGGCGGCCCCGCAGCACCTCCCCGACGATCTGCTCGGACAGTCCGGCCGAGTACACGTCCGCGGTGTCTATGAGGTTGATCCCGGCGGCCAGGCACATGTCGACCTGCCGGCGTGCCTCGTCCACGTCGGTGGAGCCGACGTTGGCGAAGTTCCCGGTGCCACCGAACGTCATCGTTCCCATGGTCAGTACCGAAACCCGCAGGCCGGAACGACCAAGTGTGCGATATTCCATGCCCGCAGCCTAGGCCCTGATGGTCGCGTCGATCAGTTGGCCGCCGGGCGGTCGGCGGTCAAAGTTCCTCGACCTGCCGGGAGCGGCGCACGATGAGTGTGGTCAGCGCACCGGTGACGCCCAGCCCCACCACGCCGAACACCACCAGCAGCCAGGCGAGGACCCCTCGCCCTCCCCGGGTACCTGTGCCGGGGAGGGCCTGCATGACCAGCGGGCTCGTGCTCACCGACGGCGAGGCGGTGGCACCCGGATCCGACGTAGTCACAGACGGTACCGACTCCGTTACCGAGTCGGGCGCCGCTGTGCCGGTCCTGGACTGGGTCGTCTTCGTCGCGCCGGCCGCGGTCGGGCTCGGCCGTGCCGTGGAGGACGGCCGGGAGGTCGGGGACGTGCCGGTGCCGGGCGCGACGATCGTGTACGTGGCACTCCGGGCCGGTACCCCGGCGACCTTGGGCGTGGCCTTGACCGTGTGCTTGCCGGGCGCGCGATCCAGCAGCGGCGGCGACCCGAAGTAGCTGGCCGCGCAGGTGGTCCCCTGGTTGGTCGCCGTCACCGTGCCCAACGGCCAGGTGTCGAACGCGAAGTCGACCTCGCCACAGCCCGTGGTGTGCGGGGGCTTCTGCCACTCGAAGATCAACGCGAAGCTCTGGTTCGGGCCGCCACTCGTACTGCCGGTCAGCGTGGATGGCGGGGGCGCGGCGAGAGCCGGCGCGGCGAGAGCCGCACCCGCGAGTGCCCCGGCAACAACGACGGCGAGCATGTGACGGATTCGCACCCGCAAATAGTGGCTGGCCAGACGTCTCACATCAAATAGACGACACTCGATTAATGTGTACATAGAGGGACAACCGCACTCGCGGCACGGATTAGCCGGAGGCCGCCCGGGGTACTCATTGCACCCGTTACCACCACAGCGAACACGGGCGCTTCACATAGGAGGTCTCACATGCGGGTCTCAGCCGTCATCGTCGTCGTGTGGCTGATCATCGGTGCGATCGCCGCCGGCCAACGAGGTTACTTCGGAAGTTCGCCCACCAACTGCTCCCGCGCCACCAACGCCATCCTGAACATCGTCGCCGGGCCGCTGAATTACGTCGGGGTCAACCCGAAGGTGGACTGCCATGCCCCCCAGCCGTCCCAGTAACCGCGCCTGGGGCGCTGAACGCGTGGGCCGCCGGATCCCTTGATCCGGCGGCCCACGCATGAATTGAGGAGCGGCGATCAGCCGACTCCGGCCGCCGCCGACACAGCCCGGCCGGTGAGCACCGTGGCCAGGTGCGCCCGGTACTCCGCCGACGCGGTCAGGTCGCTCGTCGGCCGGGTACCCTCGCCGGCCAGGCCGGCCGCGGCGGCGATCGCGTCGGCCGTGGAGGCCGCGCCGGTCAACGCGTCCTCGACCGCCCGCGCCCGTACCGGCACCGGACCCATGTTGGTCAGCGCCACCCGGGCCTCCGCGATGGTGCCGTTCTCCCGGCGTACCGTGGCGGCCACGCCGACCAGGGCCCACGCCTGGGCCATCCGCTGGAACTTCTCGTAGTGCGTGCCCCAACCCTCGTGGCTGGGAAAGCGCACGCCGAGCAGCACGTCGGCCGGTCCGAGGGCGGTGGTCAGGTAGTCCACGAAGAAGTCGCCGGCCGGCACGGTGCGCTGCCCGTCCGGACCGGCGATCTCCATCGTGGCGTCCAGCGCGACCGCCACGGCCGGCAGGTCACCCGCCGGGTCGGCGTGCGCGAGCGAGCCGCCGAGCGTACCCAGGTGACGCACCTGGCGATCGGCGACCGTCGCGGTGGCCTGCGCCAGCAGCGGCACGTACCGCCGGACCAGAGGGTTGGCCAGCACGTCGGCGTGCCGGGTCATCGCACCGATGAGCAGCCCGTCGCCGTCCTCCCGGATGCCTCGCAGATCGGCGAGGGCACCCAGGTCGATGAGCACAGACGGGGCGGACAGCCGCAACCGCAGCATCGGGATCAGGCTCTGGCCGCCGGCCAGTACCTTGCCGTCGTCTCCGGCGGCGGACAGAGCCTGGACCGCTTCGTCCACTGTAGAGGGACGCTGGTAGTCGAAGGACACCGGGATCACGACTGGCCACCGCCGTTCCGGATCGCCTGCCAGACGCGCTCGGGCGTGCAGGGCATGGGTACATCGTCGACTCCGTACGGCCGCAGCGCGTCCACCACGGCGTTGACCACGGCCGGCGTCGAGGCGATCGTGCCCGCCTCGCCGACGCCCTTCGTACCCAGCGGGTGGTCCGGCGCGGGGGTCTCGGTCCGGTCCGAGACGATGTCCGGCAGGTCCGCCGCGCTCGGCGGCGTGTAGTCCACGAACGTACCGGTGAGCAGGTTGCCGTCCGCGTCGTACACGGCCTCCTCGAACAGCGCCTGGGCGACGCCCTGCGCCACGCCGCCGTGCACCTGACCCTCCACGATCATCGGGTTGACCACCCGGCCGACATCGTCCACCGCCACGTACGCGCGGATCGTCACCCGTCCGGTCTCCGTGTCCACCTCGACGGCGCACAGGTGGGTGCCGTGCGGGAAGGAGAAGTTGACCGGGTCGTACACGTCGTCCGCGTCCAGCGTCGGCTCCACCCCGTCGGGCAGGTCGTGCGCGGCGAACACGGCCAGCGCGCAGTCGGCCAGCGACCGGCCGCCGTCCGGAGTGCCCCGCACCCGGAACGCGCCGTCGGCGAACTCCACGTCCGACACATCGCACTCCAGCAGGTGCGCGGCCACCGGCTTGGCCTTGTCGATGACCTTCTTGCACGCGTTGACCAGCGCGAAGCCGCCGACCGCCAGGGACCGCGAGCCGTAGGTGTCCATCCCCTTGTACGCGGTGCGGGTGTCCCCGTGCAGCACCTCGACGTCCTCGAACGCGACCCCGAGCTGGTCGGCCACGATCTGGCTCCACGCCGTCTCGTGCCCCTGCCCGTGCGGCGAGCTGCCAGTCACCACCTCGATCTTGCCGGTCGGCAGTACCCGGATGCTCGCGCTCTCCCAGCCACCGGCCCCGTACCGCAGGCTGCCCAGTACCCGCGAGGGTGCCAGCCCGCACATCTCGGTGTACGTCGACACCCCGATGCCCAGCTGTACCGGGTCGCCGGACGCCCGCCGGGCGGCCTGCTCCCTGCGCAACTCGTCGTAGCCGAGCAACTGCTTCGCCCGGTCGGTGGCCGCCTCGTAGTTGCCCGAGTCGTAGGTGAGCCCGGCGACCGTGGTGAACGGGAACTCCTCGTGGCCGATCCAGTTGCGCCGCCGTACCTCCAGCGGGTCCAGGCCCACCTCGACGGCCAGCTCGTCCATGATCCGTTCGATAGCGTAGGTCGCCTCGGGGCGGCCGGCGCCCCGGTACGCGTCGGTGAACGTGGTGTTGGTGAACACGCCGGTGCACTCGAAGCGGTACGCCGGGAACTTGTAGATGGCGTTGTACATGAAGGCGCCCAGGATCGGAACCCCCGGCCCGACCAGCCCCAGGTACGCGCCCATGTTCGCGGTCAGCCGCACGTTCAGGCCCAGGACCGTGCCGTCGCGGCGGGCGGACAGCTCGATGTCCTGGATCATGTCGCGCCCGTGGTGCGCCGACAGCAGGCTGTCCGAGCGGGTCTCGGTGTACTTCACCGGCCGGCCGGCCCGCTTCGAGGCCAGGTACGTGATCATCTCCTCGGGCGTCACCTGGAGCTTGCCGCCGAACCCGCCGCCCACGTCCGGCGCGACGACCCGCACGCGGTGCTCCGGCGTACCGGTGCCGACGGCCAGCAGGAAGCGCAGCACGTGCGGGATCTGGGTCGCCGACCACACGGTGACCTGGTCGCCGGTCGCGTCCACCACCACGCTGCGCGGCTCCATGAACGCGGGGATCAGGCGCTGCTGGCGGTACCGGCGCCGGATCACCACCTCGGCGCCCGACGCCGCCTCGTCCACCGCCCCACCGGTCCCGGCCTGCGCCGAGTCGAAGATCCAGGTGTACGCCTTGTTGGTGGTCTGGTCGGTGTGAACCAGGTCGGCACCGTCGGCGAGGGCCGCCTCCAGGTCCAGTACCACCGGCAGCGGCTCGTAGTCGATCTCGATCGCGGCCAGCGCGTCCACCGCGCTGGCCCGGTCCCGGGCCACCACCACGGCGACCGCCTCGCCGGTGTGGCACACCTCGTCGACGGCCAGCGGCGGATGGGCCGGCATGACCAGCTCGGCGGTGACCGGCCAGGCACACGGCAGGCTGCCCTGGACGTCGGCGACGTCGCGTCCGCTGAACGCGGCGACCACGTTCGGTTCGCGCAGGGCCGGAGCGGTGTCGATCCGGCTGATCCGGGCGTGCCCGAGCGGGCTGCGGAGGATCGCCATGTGCAGCATGCCGGGCACGACGATGTTCTCCGTCCACATCGTCTGCCCGGTGATCAGCCGCGCGTCCTCCTTGCGCTTGCGGGCCGCGCCGACCTCGGCGGCCGGCGCCTGGGAGGTGATCGTCATACCGCCACCTCCCGCTGCTCCGGTGCGGCCTGCGCCGGCACCTGTGGCGGGGCCGCGCCGCCGCCGTCGGCCATCGCCGCCGCGGCGTCGTGAACCGCGCGGACGATGTTCTGGTACCCCGTGCAGCGGCACAGGTTCCCTTCCAGCCCCTCGCGGATCTCGGCATCGGTCGGGTCGGGATTGTCGGCGAGCAGGGAGACCGATGCCATGATCATGCCGGGGGTGCAGTAGCCGCACTGCAACGCGTGCCGCTCATGGAACGCGCGCTGTACCGGGTGCAGCGCCCCGCCCGGTTCGGCCAGACCCTCGATCGTGGTGACCGCCTTGCCGTCGGCCTGGACGGCCAGCACAGAGCAGCTCTTGACCGAGACGCCGTCGAGCAGCACAGTGCAGGCCCCGCAGTTGCTGGTATCGCATCCCACCACCGTGCCGACCTTGCCGATCCGGTCACGCAGGTGTTGGACGAGCAGAGTGCGCGGCTCGACATCGTCGTCGTAGCGCACGCCATCGACGTTGAGTTTGATCCGGGTCATCAATCCTCCCGGGCGGGACGGGATCCGGCGCTCGCACCGGATCGTGGCCAGGCGTGCTCGTCAGCCCGGCGCCGTCGCTTTCCGGCCGCGCCTCGGGTCACCGTGCGCGCTGTGATCCACCCAATAACGTCTTCCAGGTTCCCGCAAGAGCCCGCCCGGTGGACGATCGGCGGGGCGGGACCCGCGTCTCCGCTCAGCCGATTCGCAGATGAGAGGGCATCATCCTGAGCTGACTCGCAGCCGCGAGCGTTAACGGCTCAACGGCTCGCACGTCGCCGCACGGCCTCCGGATCGCGGCTCACACCCGGCAGCGCCGCTACCGGGCCGCGCCGCCGTCGACCGGACCCTGGCCGTGCCGACCCGAGGACCCCGCCGACGATCGCCGCCCCGCAGCGACACCGGGGCCGGCTTGAGCCCGGAGAGCCCGATGGCGGAGATGGAGACCTCGACCATCGCGGACATGCTGTACGCGGCCGTCCTACATGTCAAACTGTCGATATTCGGCGCGGCAGGGTAGCCGGCGCCATCCGGTCAGCGGGGCGCGGCGATCACCTCGACCAGATCCTCCAGCGCGGCGAGGCTGTGCCCGGCCACGAAGTCGTCCAGGTACGGCAGCGCCGCGGCCATCCCGCCGGCCACCGGCTCGTACCCCGGCTTGCCCCGGTGCGGGTTGACCCAGACCAGCCGGTACGCCAGCCGGGACAGCCGGGCCACCTGCGCGGCGAGCTGCGCCGGGTCGCCCCGCTCCCACCCGTCGCTGCCCAGCACCACCACCGCGCCCCGGGCCGTGCCCCGCTGCCCCCACCGGTCGAGGAACGCGCCCAGCGAGTCGGCCAGCCGGGTGCCGCCGCGCCAGTCCGGGATCGCGTCGCCGGCCGCCCGCAGCGCGGCATCGGGGTCGCGGTGCCGCAGCGCCCGGGTCACCCTGGTCAACCGGGTACCCAGGGTGAACACCTCGGTCTGCGTGGGCCGCCGGCGTACCGCGGCGTGACCGAAGCGCAGCAACGCGTCGGAGTACTGCGCCATCGAGCCGGACACGTCCAGCAGCAGCACCAGCCGGCGCGGCCGCTCCCGCCGCTCCCGGCGGGCCAGCCGAGCCGCCTCTCCACCGTGCCGCAGCAGGTACCGCACCGTACGGGCCGGATCGATCCGGCCGCTGGGCGCCGGCCGGTACCGGCGGCTGGGCCGGGTGGCGGTACCGGGAGCCAGCAGCGCCAGCATCCGGCGTACCTCGGCGCGCTCCGCCGCCGTCAACGCGGCCACGTCGCGGTGACGCAGTACCTCCTCGGCGCTGGCCGACAGCGCCACCACGTTCTCCGCCTCATCCTGACCGTCCGCGCCTGGTATGGCGCCCAGGCTCAGCGACAGCCGCGCCGGCCTCGGGTGGGCCGTGCGCGGCCGGTGCACCGGCGCCCGCCCGTCGCCGAAGTACGCGGCGAACGCGGCATCGTAGATCGGCAGGTCGTCGGGCTGGCCGCAGAGCGTGAGCCGGCCCGCCCAGTACGCGCCCCGGGCAGTGGTCACTCCCAGCTCGTCGACCGCGGCGAGCATCGCCTGTACCCGCTCGACGCTCGCCTCGACGCCGGCCCGGCGCAGCGTACGCGCGAAGCCCACCAGCGCACCGGTGACCCCGCGCCCGGCCACGGATCAGGCCCCGACCAGGGTCGCGACTCCGGTGGTGCGCACCCGGTCGGCGTCCTCGCGGTACTTCAGCACCGCCCCGAGCGTGGCTGCCGCGACGTCGGGGTCCAGCTCGCTCGCGCCGAGGGCGGCGACCGCGCTCGCCCAGTCCAGCGACTCGGCCACGCCGGGCGGCTTGATCAGATCCAGCTCCCGCATCCGGGCCGCGGCCCGCGCGACGTCGACCGCCAGGCGCTGGGTGATCTCCGGCAGCCGGGCGCGCAGGATCTGCACCTCGCGCTCGAAACTCGGGTGCTCGACCCAGTGGTACAGGCACCGGCGCTTGAGCGCGTCGTGCACCTCACGGGTGCGGTTGCTGGTCAGCACCGCCACCGGTGGGGACGCCGCGGCGATCCGGCCCAGCTCCGGAATGGTGATCGCGGCGTCGGACAGCACCTCCAGCAGGAACGCCTCGAACTCGTCGTCGGCGCGGTCGATCTCGTCGACCAGCAGTACGCACGGGCTGTGCTCCAACGCCTGCAGCAGCGGGCGGGCGATGAGGAACCGCCGGTCGTACAGGCTCGCCTCGAGCGCGGCGTGTTCCGGTGCGGCGCCCGACGCGGACGCCGCCGCTTCCACCGCGCGCAGGTGCAGCAGCTGGCGCGGAAAGTCCCAGTCGTACAGGGCCTGCGTCGCGTCCAGCCCCTCGTAGCACTGCAACCGCACGAAATGCGCGCCGGTCGCCGCCGCCAGCGCCTGCGCGAAGGCCGTCTTGCCGACGCCCGCGTCGCCCTCCAGGAACAGCGGCCGGCCCAGCCGCATCGCCAGGTATCCCGCGGTGGCCAGACCCTCGTCGGCCAGGTACCCCTGCCCGGCGAGCGCCTGTGCCAGCTGGGCGACGGTGGCGGGCGGGGCGGTGCCGCCGGCAGAGGTCATCTCCTCACTATGCCGCCGCCGGCCGGGACCCGCTACATTCCCGGCCGGCCGCGACCCGCCCCGCTGGTCTCCGACCAGTCTGCGGTCAGCGCAGACCCACGCCGACGCGCGCGCTACGCGGCGCACGGTTCACGCCGACGCGCGCGCCCAGCGAGTCACCACCTCGTCCAGCACGCTCAGCGGCAACGGACCGCCGCCGAGTACCACGTCGTGGAACGCCTTGATGTCGAACCGGTCGCCGAGCGCCCGGGTGGCCTCGGCCCGGATCCGCAGAATCTCCAGCCGGCCGACCATGTAGGACAGCGCTTGGCCCGGCGCCGCGATGTACCGGTCGACCTCGGCCACGATCTCCACCGGCGCCATCGGCGTGTTCGCCATCAGGTAGTCGATCGCCTGCTGGCGCGACCATCCCTTGATGTGCAGGCCGGTGTCGACCACGAGCCGGCCCGCGCGCATCGAGTCCAGGGTCAACATGCCCAGCCGGTCGACGTCGCCGGAGTACAGGCCCATCTCGTCGGCCAGCCGCTCGCAGTACAGGCCCCAGCCCTCGGAGTACGCGTTGACGTCGGCGCACCGGCGCAGCAGCGGCAGGTCGGTCAGCTCCAGCGAGATGGCCTGCTGGAAGTGGTGTCCCGGGACGGCCTCGTGGAACGCGGTCGCCTCGGACGTCTGCCGCCCGCGTTCGTGCGCCTGGTAGGTGTTGGCGAAGTAGACGCCGGGGCGCTTGCCGTCCAGCGACGGCATCATGTAATACGCCGCCGGCTGCCCGGGCGCTTCCGCGGCCGGGACGGCCTCGACCTGGCACCGGGTGCTGGGCATCCGGCCGAACCAGGCCGGCGCCGCCGCCTCCGCCCGCTCGATCGCGCTGCGGGCGGCGTCCAGCAGTTCGTCGCCGTCCTGCCAGCGCAGCGCCGGATCGGTGCGCATCCGCTCGAAGATGTCCGCCAGGTCGGTGACCCCGAAGACCCTCGACCCGACCTCGCGGTACTCCTCGGCCAGCTTCGCGATCAGGTCCAGCCCGGTCTGGTGCAGTTCCTCGGGCGAGCGCTCGGTGCTGGTGTGCGCCCGCGACAGGCCGGCATACATCGCCTCGCCGTCGGGAAGCCAGCAGATGCCCGACTTCTCCTCCGGGCGACCGGCCGCGCTGAACTCGGCCGCCAGCACGTCCCGGTACGCGGCCAACGCCGGCCGCACGACCTCGGCCACCACCCGCTCCCGGTCCTGCGCGAACGTCGGGTAGTCCTCGGGGCCCGGCTGGCGCAGCAGCGGATCGTTCGCCGGATCGGCCAGGTACCGGTCGAGGTGCGCGATCGCGCCACGCACCAGGTGCGCCACCGGCGTACGCCCGGCGGCCAGGCCCGCGCGGTGGCGGCTCACCACGCCGTCGAGGAATTCGGGCACCGCACGCAGCCGGGCCAGAAACGCCTCGGCCCGCTGGGCGTCGGGGAACGTGAGCATCGGGAGGACCGACAGCAGGCCAGAGGCCGGCGCGGCGAAGAAGTCGCTGATGGTGTACTCGACGGCGCGTGCGTCGATCCGGTCCGCCTGCGCCCGCGCCTGCTGCGCGACCACCGCGAGCGTCACCGCGTCGCCTTCGTCCACAGTGGACTCAGCGAGCCGGTCGGCGCGCTGCCCGAGTGCGAGCCCCTTCGCGCGCAGTTCCTGCTCGGCTTCCTCGGACGGGTCGGACAGGAGTTCGTCGTAGCCGGGCACCCCGAGCAGCGTCGCACCCAGCGGCTCGGCCGCGAACATCAGCTTGATCATCTCATCGGCCAGGCCGGTGGCGGAGTCGCCGTCCCGGCCGGTCTCCATCGGGCTCGTCATGACGCGAGCCTAACCACAGGTAACAGGGGGCGGACGTGGCGCCGGTTACGCTGTTGGCAGATGAACAGTTCGTCAAGCCACCTCGCCGCGCCGGTACTCCCGGCGCGGTCGGCCCCGCGCAAATCCCCGACCGCCGCCGAGTTGGCCGCCGCGGCGGGTCGCACACTGCCCGACGTCATCGCGCCCGACCTCACGGTGCTGTTCTGCGGCATCAATCCCGGCTTGCTGTCTGCCGCCGTCGGCCGGCACTTCGCGCGGCCGGGCAACCGGTTCTGGCCGGCCCTGCACCGGGGTGGGTTCACCGACATCCAGCTGCACCCCGAACAACAGGACGAACTGGTGAACCTCGGGCTCGGGGTGACGAACGTGGCCGCCCGCGCGACGGCGCGCGCCGATGAGCTGACCGCCGCCGAGCTCATCGACGGCGGCCGGATCCTGCGCCGGAAGGTCGCCCGGTACCGGCCGCGATGGGTGGCCGTGCTCGGCATCGGGGCCTACCGCACCGCCTTCGGCGTACGGGACGCCGTCATCGGGGCGCAGCCGGAGCCGCTGGCCGGCGCGCGGGTATGGGTACTGCCGAATCCGAGCGGCCTCAACGCGCACTACACGCTGCCTCGGCTCTCGGCTGAGTTCGCCGCACTTCGCCGGGCCGCCGAACACTGAACGAGTACCCGGCCGCCGGGATCGCGCCCGGAAGTGTGGCGTACCAAGGTGAACACAACTCGCGGTACGGCCGCCGGTACCCGTAACCACACCGTCCCGGTGTCGTTTTGGGACATAGATGGGGGCCTCCCCATCGGCCCCTCATGCAAAGGATCAACCGACGCGATGTCTGTTGAGCCTGCCGAATTCCCGAGGTCCAGCACCGGGCGCGTGTCTTGGGCGCTGGTCCCCGTCGCACCGGCGTTGAGTTGCGCGCTGCTCGCCGCCGGTACCACCGGCCTGCTGCCCCGCATGACCGCGCTGGCCGCTGCCGCGGCCGCGTCCACCGCCGTACACGCCGTCCTGCTCATCTGCCTAGCTTTGGCCGCGCCCGGTACACGGTCACCGGCAAGCCCGGGCCGCCGGAGCGCCGCGCTGCTCGGCGCCAGCCTGCTGGCCACCGGCGCGACCGTGGTCGCCGCGGTCGCCGCCGAATCCCGGGTCGCCACCAATCCGCTCGTCGACCCGTTCGCGGCCCGGCTGGGCACGGCCGGGCTGCTGCTGGCCACGCTGCTGTTCCTGTTCGGACTGCTCCTGCTGCCCGGTCCGGCATCCGGCGCCCTGGCCCGGCTGCACCTGGCGCTGGACGGACTCGCCATCGGAGCCTGCCTGCTGTACGCCGCCTGGCTCATGGTGGTGCACTCGCACGGCGGTACCCACTCCCCGGCCGCCGGGGTCGCGCTGTTCGGGTGCGCCGGGCTGGCGACCGCCACGGTCAGCGGCCTGCGCGCCGGGCGGTACCGGCCGACGGTTCTGATCTGCTGCACCGGCGGCGCGGTGACCATCATCGGCCTGGGTACCGCCGTGGCGTTGTTCGCCGGCAGCGCGCCCGAGGGCTGGTTGCCGGTGGCCGCGCTGGCGCTGGTGTTCGGGCCGGTGCTGTGCTGGGCCGGCACGCTGGTCACCGAGTCCGACCCCGCCCCGTCGCCGGCCGAGCGGACCGATCCCGGGTTCGCCGGCTACCCGATCCTGGCCGTACCGGTGGGCACCGCCCTGGCCGCCACCGCGTACCGGGTGGCCGGCGATCGGCCGTTCGACGCGGTATCGGTCGGGCTGGGCCTCGGAGTGCTCGCCGTCCTCGCGGTACGGGAAGTCTTCGCGGTACTCGACATCCGCCGGTACGCCCGCCGGATCGCCTTGCAGGAGGCCCGGTTCCGCTCGCTGGTGTCCCGATCGACCGACATCACGGTGGTACTCGATGACGACCTCGTGGTCACCTGGCAGTCGCCGTCCGCCGCGCACCAGTTCGGGCTGCTCGACCGGGATGTGCTGGATCGGCCGTTCCTGGGGCTGGTCCACCCCGAGGACGCCGCCGCGGTACGGGAACGGCTGACCGCACTGGTCGCAGCGCGTCCGTACGGTACGGCCCGGCCGACCCTGCTGGGGGCCCGGTTGCGCGACGGCTCCGGGCGCTGGCGCGAGACCGAGTCCACGGTCAGCGACCAGCGCTCGGTACCCGAGGTCGGCGCCCTCGTCGTGCACGTGCGCGACATCGGCGAGCGCCGGGAACTGGAGCGTGAACTGCACCGGATGGCGTTCATCGACCAGCTCACCGGGCTGCCGAACCGCCGGCAGCTGCTGCGCACGATCGCGGCGATGCGCGCCGTACCCGGCCAGCCCGGCGCGATCCTGGTGGTCGGACTCGACGACCTGGCCCAGACCGGCAACGGGCGGCTACCCGAGGTCGGCGACGCGGTACTCGTCGAGGTCGCCAGCCGGCTGCGTGGGGCCGTCGAGCCGTCCGACCGGGCCGCTCGGCTGTCGGACACCGAGTTCGCCGTCGCCACGGCGGATCATCCGGTGCACGCGTACGCGCTGGCCGCCCGGGTACTCGCCGAGCTGACCCGGCCGTACCCGGTGGCCGCCGCGACCGTGCACCTCGGCGCCGCCGTCGGCTTGGCGGAGCTGGCCGCGGCGACCAGCGTCGGCGACACACTGTCCCGGGCCAGGCTGGCCCTGTGCCGGGCCGCGCAACTGCGCCAGGGCCGGATCGAGTGGTACGACGAGGCGTTGGAGGCGGCCCTGCTCCGCCGGTTCAGGCTGGAGGAGGAGCTGCCCGGCGTCATCGCGCGCGGCGAGCTGGACCTGGTCTTCCAACCGATCCTCGACCTGATCGACGCGGCACCCGTCGGAGCCGAGGCGCTGCTGCGCTGGCGGCACCCGAAGCGCGGCACGGTGCCGGCCGCCGACTTCGTACCGGTGGCCGAGGATCTGGGCCTGATCGACGAGATCGGCGAGTGGGTGCTGCGCCGCGCCTGCCGGCAACTGGCCAACTGGCTGCGCGACGGGCTGGATCTGTGGCTGTCGGTCAACCTGGCCGCCCGCCAGCTGGCGGCGCCCAATTTCGTGGCCCGGGTCGCCCGGGTCCTCGACGACTACCGGATTCCGGCCGACCGACTGGTGGTCGAGATCACCGAACAGGATCTGAGGCCGGACCTGCCGGCCGCCGTCGCGCAGCTGACCCGCCTGCGGACACTGGGGGTACGCACCGCGCTGGCGAAGTTCGGCACCGGCCCCACCCCGCTGGCCTCCTTGCGACGGCTGCCGGTCGACGTCCTCAAGGTGGACCGGGCGCTGTTCGCCGGGACCCCCCACGTCTCGCCGGGCGGTGTCGAGCTGGGTATGCCGGTCATCGACGTGGTGGTCGGGCTCGGCCGCCGGCTCGGCATGGAGATCGTCGCCGAGGGGTTGGAGGACGAGGCGCACCTGGACCTGGCCCGGGCCGGCGGCTGCCGGTACGGGCAGGGCTTCCTGCTGGGCCGTCCGCAACCCGCCGAGCACTTCGAGGCGTACCTGGAAAGTCACCGCTCCCCGACGGCGTGACCGGTCAGGAGTTCCACGGCTGGCCGAGTCCTACCGGTTGACCTCGACCGGCGTCGAGCCCGACGGTCCCGAGGCACCCGGCGCTCCCGCCGAACTGGCCCGTACCCGGTCCCGCGTGTGCCAGGCGACCACGAACACCAGCAACCACAGCCCGCCGAGCAGCGTCGAGGCGACCACCTCGCTCGGCCAGCTCCAGCCCACGTAGACCCGGGCGGCACCGACCACGAACACCACCCCGGCCGCCGCCGTCCACGCCGGTACCGCGACCCGCCACCCGAACCGCCGCGACAGCAGCCAGGCCAGCATGCCGACGCTGGCCGCCACGACCGCGGTCTGGTTGGGGAAGAAGCCCGGCTGGGGCGTGGCCTGCGGCGCGCGTTCCCAGTCGGCGGCGACCGTGATGATCACGAGCGGGACGAACGCGCCGAACGAGCCCAGCACTCCGACCAGGTCGACCCGCCAGACCCGGGAGCGCCAGTTCAGCGCGATCGCGAGCACACCGACGAGCAGCACCAGGAACGTCCCGCGCAGCGTCAGCAGCGTCTCGGTCGCCACGTGTACCGCGGCGTGCGTACGCCGGGCCGACACCCAGCGCGTGATGAATGGATCCGCCAGCAGCAGCCCGCTGTGCCGGACCAGCCGGTCGACCGCCCAGGTCAGCCCGTACCCGACGCCGAGCAGCGCGATCGCGCCGCCCAGCACGTTGACGGCCACCGCGCCGCCCACCCCGATCCGTTCGGTGAGCCACCCGAATCCGGCCCGGTACGCCCGATCGACGAAGCGCAGCGGCGTCCAGGTCGCCAGTCGCTTGCCCAGGTCGGCCATCGGATCGGGGTGGCGCCCCAGATAGCGGCCGATGAGCACGATCGCCACGATCACCACGACCAGAGCCAGCAGGGCGCTGGTGGCCTGCCCGAACAGCTCGGTCGCGGTGGCGTACGAGCGGCCGGCCAGGTACCCGACGATCATCGTGCCGCCTGCGATACCGATCACACCGATCACGTTCCACGGCAAGAACACCCCGTACCGCATGCCGGACATGCCGGCCAGGCGCGGCACCAGGGTACGGGCGAACGCGATGAACCGGGCCATCAGCACCGCCCGGCCGCTGTGGCGCAACAGCAGTGCGTCCGCCTTCGCCCACCGCTGGTCGCCGACCCGCATTCCGAGCCGGGTGGTACGCAGCCTCGGCCCGACCCGCCGCCCCTCCAGGTACCCGAGGCTGTCGCCCAGAGCGGCGCCCCCGATCAACACCGGCAGCGCGATCGCCAGGTGCAAAGTGCCGCGATAGCAGAGGAATCCCACGATCAGCAGCGTGATTTCGCCGGGCGCCACCAGTCCGAGTATTGTTGCAGTCTCGCTGCCGACGATCGCGGCGGCGAGAATGTAGATCAGCGCTGGCGGCCAATCCGCCAAGGCGCTCAACAGCTGACTCACGCCGCTCCCCGTAGCATGGCCCGATCCTGCCAGCCGATAGCACGGACTAAACAGGCAAACCGGGCACTGTACCGAAGATGGGGGGCAATCTCAGGGTCACCCAACCACCTCGGGACAATGGAAGCATGCAAACCCGCGCTGACCTTCGCAATGTGGCCATCATCGCTCACGTAGACCACGGAAAGACCACTTTGGTCGACGCCATGCTGCGCCAGTCCGGCGCCTGGCACGCTCGGGCCGAGATGGCCGAGCGGGTGATGGACTCGATGGACCTGGAGCGAGAAAAGGGCATCACCATCCTCGCCAAGAACACCGCCGTCCACTACCAGGCACCCGACGGCGACCAGGTCACCATCAACATCATCGACACCCCGGGCCACGCGGACTTCGGCGGCGAGGTCGAGCGCGGACTGACCATGGTCGATGGCGTGCTGCTGCTGGTCGACGCGAGTGAGGGACCGCTGCCGCAGACCCGGTTCGTGCTGCGCAAGGCGCTGCGCGCCCGGCTGCCGATCGTGCTGGTCATCAACAAGGTGGACCGCCCGGACGCGCGCATCAAGGAGGTCGTGGACGACACGTACGAGCTGTTCCTCGACCTGGACGCCGACGAGGAGCAGATCGACTTCCCGATCGTGTACGCCTGCGCCCGCGACGGCCTCGCCTCGCTGGAGCAGCCGGCGGACGGCGCGCTGCCCAACTCCACCTCTCTGCAGCCCCTGTTCGCCACGCTGCTGGACACGATCCCGGCGCCGTCCTACGTGCCGGACGCGCCGCTGCAGGCGCACGTGACCAACCTGGACGCCTCACCGTTCCTCGGCCGGCTCGCCCTGTGCCGGGTCCGGGAGGGCGTCATCCGCAAGGGCCAGACCGTGGCCTGGTGCCGGGCCAACGGGACGGTCGACAAGGTACGCATCTCCGAACTGCTGATGACCGACGGCCTGGAGCGCAAGCCGGCCGAACAGGCAGGACCGGGCGACATCATGGCGGTCGCCGGCATTCCGGACATCATGATCGGCGAGACGCTGGCGGACCTGGACAACCCGGTACCGCTGCCGCTGATCCGCGTCGACGAGCCGGCCATTTCCATGACGATCGGCACCAACACCTCACCCCTCGCCGGGCGGGTCAAGGGCGCCAAGGTGACCGCCCGGCTGGTCAAGGACCGGCTGGACCGGGAGCTGATCGGCAACGTCTCGCTGCGGGTGTTGCCGACCTCCCGGCCGGACGCGTGGGAGGTCCAGGGCCGCGGCGAGCTGGCGCTGGCCATCCTCGTCGAGCAGATGCGCCGCGAGGGGTACGAGCTGACGGTCGGCAAGCCCCAGGTGGTGACGAGGGAGGTCGACGGCAAGGTCTGCGAACCGGTCGAGCGGCTGACCATCGACGCCCCGGAGGAGTACCTAGGGGCGATCACCCAGTTGCTGGCCACCCGCAAGGGCCGGATGGAGCAACTGGTCAACCACGGCACCGGCTGGATCCGGATGGAGTGGCTGGTACCGGCGCGCGGCCTGATCGGCTTCCGCACCGAGTTCCTCACCGACACCCGGGGCACCGGCATCCTGCACCACCTCTTCGAGTCGTACGAGCCATGGTTCGGTGACCTGCGTACACGCGCCACCGGCTCGCTGGTCGCCGACCGGGCGGGTGCGGCCACCTCGTACTCGATGTTCAACCTGCAGGAGCGCGGCTCGCTGTTCGTCGAGCCGACCATCGAGGTGTACGAGGGCATGATCGTCGGTGAGAATTCGCGCTCCGACGACATGGACGTGAACATCACCAAGGAGAAGAAGCTCACCAACATGCGCTCGTCCACCGGTGAGGAACTGGAGCGACTGGTCCCGCCGCGCAAGCTGTCGCTGGAGCAGGCTCTCGAGTTCTGCCGCGAGGACGAGTGCGTCGAGGTGACGCCGAACGCGATCCGCATTCGGAAGGTGGTCCTGGACGCCGCCGAGCGGGGACGGCTGGCTCGCCGGCGTGGTCCGGCGTGATCGACGGACTCGACGACGTACCCGGCACGATCTCGGTCTGGTACGCGCCGCTCGGCTCTGCCATCCCTCGGTACGCACGGCTGGAGAACGAGCGGCATTATGCCGCGAGCACGATGAAGGTTGCCGTGCTCGCGGCGCTGCACCGGGCGCACGAGGCCGGCCGGCTGGACCTCGACGCGCCGGTACCGGTGCGCAACCAGTTCGCCTCCGCGTTGCCGGGCGCGCCCGAGTTCAGCCTGGCCGGCCCGCACGACGACAACGACGACGCGGTGTGGGACCGGCTGGACGGCGAGGCGAGCCTGGGCTGGCTGGCCGAGCGGATGATCGTGCGGTCCAGCAACTTCGCCACCAACATCGTGCTGGCCCACACCGGCGCCGAGGAGGTGGCGCAGGTCTGGCGGCTGGCCGGCGCCACGCACAGCACGACACCGCGCGGCATCGAGGACGCGGCCGCCCGGGAGGCCGGGGTCGACAACCTGGTCACCGCGGCCGACCTGGGCCGGCTGCTGGACGCGTTGGCCACCGGTACGCTGGCCGGCCCGGACGGTACCGCCCGGATGCTGGCCACCCTCCAGGCTCAGGAGCACCGCGAGGACCTGGCCGCCGGCCTGCCGCCCGATGCCCGGGTGGCGCACAAGAACGGCTGGGTACCGGGCATCCGTCACGCGGCCGGCGTGGTGTTCCCGCGGGACGCCGACCCGTACACGATCGTGGTGTGCACCAGCACGCCGCTGGCCGGCACCGCCGGAGCCGACGGCCGGGACGCGGCCTGCGACCTGGTCGCGCGCGTCGCGCGGGCGAGCTGGAGCGCCCGGGGAGCCTGACCCTCGGCGTGGTCCGGGCCCTTCGGGCTCAACCGCCGAGCGTGGTCCGGGTCTTTCGGTTCAGCCGGCGAGCGTGGTCCGGGCCTTTGAGGCTCGGCCCAGCCGGCGAGCGATCGGCAGGGCGGGCGTCAGTCCACCAGCCGGTCGCGCAGCCGCGCGATGACGGCGTCGTCGAGGTCGAGCCCGACTCGCAGGTACCCGTCCATCGAACCGAAGTCACGATCGACCTGGTTGAACGCCTCGTCGAGGTACTCCGGCGCGGCCGCCAGCACCGGGCGCAGTACCTCCGGATCCACGCCCCGGCGCTCGGCCATCGCGGCGAGGATGGCCTCGTTGCCGGCCGCCGAGACCTCGTTGCTCAGCAGGTAGTCGGCGCGCACGGTGTCCCGGTCGGCACCGAGCGCGGACAGCAGGATGGCGCTGAGCCAGCCGGTGCGGTCCTTGCCGGCGCTGCAGTGGTACAGCAGCGGGCCGGTGGCATCGGCGACGCGGTTCATCGCGGTCGCGAACCCGGCACGGCCGGCCGGCGACGCGACGAACCACCGGTAGATCGCGCGCATGGCGCCGGGCGTACCCTCGGCGCCCAGCCCCTCATGCGCGGACAGGTCATGGCCGAGCAGCACGGCCGCGACATAGGTGAACACCGGGTGCGCCGGGTCGAAGATCGGAATGTGCGCGACCTGCGGGCCGGCCGGGAGCCGGTCCGGCGGCGCCACGTCGATCTCGCTGCCGTGACGCAGGTCGAGCAGGTCGGTCAGTCCGCACCGGCCGAGCCGGTCGACGTCGGTGTCGGTAAGCCGGCCCAAGGCCGGCGCCCGGTACACCAGTCCGTCGCGTACCACGCCGCCGTCCGCCGGCAGCCCGCCCAGGTCCCGGGTGTTCGGCGCGCCCGCCAGTCCCAGAGATCGCCGCAGCTCGGTCACCGGATCAGTCTGCCTCAGCTCTCTTCTCCCCGGCCGCCTGGCCGGCCCGCCCACAAACCGGGCGGCCCTGGCGGCAGTAGCTCTCTTCTCCCCCGGCCGCTTGACCGGCCCGCCCACAAACCGGGCGGCCCTGGCGGCCCTACCCCCGGTCGCTGGCGCCCCGGCCCGGTCACCGCGCGGTGCCGCTGCCCTCCACGGGTTCGGGTTTGGGCTCGATCGCCTGCTTCGCCTCGTCGCGACGCGCCTTGATCAGGCTTGCCACCGTCGCGAGCGCCAGCGCGCCGACGATCACCGCCAGGGACAGCCAGATCGGAATGTGCGGCGCCCAGGAGATCGGCCGGCCACCGTTGAGGAACGGCAGCTCATTGCTGTGCAACGCCTCCAGGATCAGCTTGACCCCGATGAAACCGAGGATCGCGGCGAGGCCGGCCGACAGGTACACCAGCCGGTCGAGCAGATTGCCCAGCAGGAAGTACAGCTGCCGCAGGCCCATCAGGGCGAAGACGTTGGCGGTGAAGACGAGGTACGCCTGCTTGGTCAGGCCGAAGATGGCCGGGATCGAGTCGAGTGCGAAGATCAAATCTGTGGTACCCAGCGCTACCATGACGATCAGCATGGGAGTGAACACGGTACGACCATTGACCCGCACCACCAGCCGAGCCTGGTGGTACTCCCGCGACAGCGGCAGCACCCGGCGGAACCAGCGGAGGACCGGGTTCTCCTTGAATTCCGCTGGCTCGTCCGAGCCCTGCCGGGCGAGGTTGACCGCGGTGTAGAGGAGGAAGAAGCCGAAGAAGTAGAAGATCCACTCAAACCGGTTCAGTGCCGCCGCTCCCACGGCGATGAACAGCCCCCGCATCACCAGCGCGAACCCGATGCCGATGAGCAGCGCTTTCTGCTGATACGCCCGGGGGGTTCGGAATCTGCTCATGATGATGACGAACACGAACAGGTTGTCCACGGACAGGCTGTACTCGGTGAGCCACCCGGCGAAGAACTCGCCCCCGTACCGGCCGCCGTACCAGAGGGATATGCCGATGCCGAACAACACCGCTAACCCGACGTAGAACGCCACCCAGAGAACCGATTCGCGAATGGGGGGCGTGTGCGGCCGACGGCCAATGATCAGCAGGTCTACCGCGAGGAGCGCGACCAGCCCGACCAGGCTGACCGTCCACATCAGGAGCGATACGTGCACCGTGTCTAACCTCCGAAACCACATGACGTGACTCCGGAGGTCTCCTCCGCCACCGGCCGGTGTCTCCAGCGCCTCGGTGACTGACGGCGCCGGGTGACCTCAGCCACCGTGCTGACGACGCCGTCACAAGGGAGTACTCCCCTCCTGCGTTCCCATTGTCGCCGATAACCCGGGTCGAGCGCGAGTAGGGGTCCCGATGATCGTGGACATCACACAACGCGAGGTCTGCGGGCGCGCTCAGGACCTGGTCAACACCAGACCGGTGTGGCAGTCTGCGCGGCATGGTCTTGGAAGTCGCTCTGATCGACGTCATCCCCGGTACCGAAGACGAGTTCGTCGCCGCCTACGGGAAAGCCCGCGAGACACTGGCCACCACGCCCGGACTCCAATCGGTCCGGATGACCCGGGGTGTGGAGAGCCCGTCGCGGTTCGTGCTGTTGGTCGAGTGGGACTCCGTCGAGGCGCACGAGAAGAACTTTCGTGGCACAGAACGCTTCGGGGTCTGGCGCGGGCTGATCGGGCCGTACTTCGCCCAGCCTCCCCACGTCGAGCACTTCACCGACGTGTGAGCGCGAGCCGCCGAGCCGCCGGGTGCGCCGGCCAGCCACCCGGCTCAGCGCGGGATCCGGTCGGCTTAGGTCGCCGACCGGATCGCGCCGGGACTACCGAACGCCCGCGACGTCCATCCCGCGCAGCTCCTTCTTGAGCTCCGAGATCTCGTCGCGGATCCGGGCCGCCAGCTCGAACTGCAGTTCACGAGCGGCGGCGAGCATCTGCTCGTTGAGATCCTGGATGAGCTGAGCCAGGTCGGCGCGCGCCATCCCCTCCCGGGACGGTGTCGCGGCGCGGCCCCGGCTGCGGGTCTCGGGTACCGGCGCCTTGCCGCGCGAGATCTGGCGGCCTGCGCCGCCGACCATGGCGTCGTTCTCCTCGGCCTCGCGGTAGATGTCGTCCAGGATGTCGTGGATCTTCTTGCGCAGGGGCTGCGGATCGACGCCGTTGGCGACGTTGTAGGCGGTCTGCTTGGCCCGGCGCCGGTTCGTCTCGTCGATCGCCTTGGCCATCGAGGGCGTCATCTTGTCGGCGTACATGTGGACCTGACCCGAAACGTTACGGGCCGCCCGGCCGATGGTCTGCACCAGCGAGGTGCCGCTGCGCAGGAAGCCCTCCTTGTCGGCGTCGAGGATCGCCACCAGGCTCACCTCGGGCAGGTCGAGGCCCTCACGCAGCAGGTTGATGCCGACCAGCACGTCGAAGTCGCCCTTGCGCAGCTCCCGCAGCAGCTCGACCCGGCGCAGGGTGTCCACCTCGGAGTGCAGGTATCGGACCCGGATGCCGTGCTCCAGCAGGTAGTCGGTGAGGTCCTCGGCCATCTTCTTGGTCAGCGTGGTGACCAGCACCCGTTCGTCCCGCTCGGTACGCAGCCCGATCTCGTGCATCAGATCGTCGATCTGCCCCTTGGTCGGCTTGACCACGACCTCCGGGTCGACCAACCCGGTCGGCCGGATGACCTGCTCGACCACATCGCCCTGGGAGTGCTGCATCTCCCACGGGCCCGGGGTGGCCGACAGGTACACCATCTGGCCGACCCGCTCCAGGAACTCGTCGAAGCGCAGCGGGCGGTTGTCTCGCGCGGACGGCAGCCGGAAGCCGTGGTCCACCAGCATCCGCTTGCGCGATGCGTCACCCTCGTACATGCCGCCGATCTGCGGCACGGTGTTGTGCGACTCGTCGATGACGGTCATGAAGTCGTCGGGGAAGTAGTCGAGCAGGCAGTGCGGTGGGTCGCCGGGCTGCCGGCCGTCGATGTGCATCGAGTAGTTCTCGATGCCGGAGCAGAACCCGACCTGGCGCATCATCTCGACGTCGTACGTCGTGCGCATCCGCAGCCGCTGGGCCTCCAGCAACTTGCCCTGCGCCTCGAACTCGGCCAGCCGCTCCTCCAGCTCCGCCTCGATGCCGCCGATCGCCCGCTCCATCCGCTCCGCGCCGGCCGCGTAGTGCGTGGCCGGGAAGATCAGCAGCTCGTCGACCTCGCGCACGACGTCGCCGGTCAGCGGGTGCAGGTAATAGAGCTTCTCGATCTCGTCGCCGAAGAACTCGACCCGGACGGCCAGCTCCTCGTATGCCGGGATGATCTCCAGGGTGTCGCCGCGCACCCGGAACGTGCCGCGCTGGAAGGCCAGATCGTTGCGCGTGTACTGGATGTCGACCAGCTGGCGCAGGATCCGGTCGCGCTCGATCTCCTCGCCGACGCGCACCCTCACGGCCTGCGCCAGGTATTCGTTCGGCGTGCCCAGGCCGTAGATGGCGGACACGGTGGCCACGACGACAACATCCCGGCGGGTCAGCAGGGACATCGTCGCCGAGTGGCGCAGCCGCTCGACCTCCTCGTTGACCGAGGAGTCCTTCTCGATGTAGGTGTCCGTCTGCGGGATGTATGCCTCGGGCTGGTAGTAGTCGTAGTAGCTGACGAAATACTCCACCGCGTTGTTTGGCAGCAGCTCCCGGAACTCCTTGGCCAGCTGGGCGGCCAGCGTCTTGTTCGGAGCCAGCACCAGGGTCGGGCGCTGCAGCCGCTCAACCAGCCAGGCCGTGGTCGCGCTCTTACCGGTGCCGGTCGCGCCGAGCAGCACGACGTGCCGGTCGCCGCGCCGCACTCGACGCTCAAGCTCATCGATGGCGGTCGGCTGGTCGCCGGAGGGCTGGTAATCGCTGATCACCTCGAAGCGACGGTCGAGTCGCGGGATGTCCAAGGCCATGAAACAACCGTACGCCCGCCCTCTGACACTTCCATGGCTGTGGCCTCGGGCCGCCTCGAACCGCCCGACAACGTCAGTCAGGCCGAATCGGACACTGACGACGCGATGTGCACGATCGGCTTCAACATTGCGATTGTGTGTCAGAGATCACCGCGATACCGTCAACACGTGGGCCGCTCGCGGCGGCCGACCGGAGCGACGACCGGACCTCCACACCGGCCGGTCCCGCCCGGCGCATGGGTTGCAGCACCCGGCGAAGCGCCGGTGAGCGCACCCGTTGCGGTTCGCGCGCATCGCGCAGACCGGCCGCCGCGAGCTGCCTTGCGTTCCAGCCCTGATTCCCTCGTTCGTCGCCGCGTCAGGCCCGGCGCCCGCTACCCACTGATGCCAGGCCACGCACCGATGCCCGCTTTCTACCAGCACCCGCTATGCGCCGGCACCCGCCACTCAGCCGCGCTCGCTATCCACCAGCGCCCGCTGCCGGGCCACCCCGCTGCCCGCGGTACTCGCGACCCACCCTCCAGCGCCCGCTGCCCGGCCACCCCGCCGCCCGCCAGCGCCCGCCAGCCGCCAGCGCCCGCCAGCCGCCAGCCGCCAGCGCACGATGCCCGCCGGCACGGGCGGCCCGGCCGGATCGCCCGGGTCAGGCCGGATTCAGCCGCTCGCGCCACAGGTCGTCGACCGCCGCGCGCAGCTCGTCCAGCGTGCCGTCGTTGTGCAGGATCACGTCCGCGGCCGCACGGCGCTGCTCGTCGGTGGCCTGCGCGGCGATCCGTGACCGCGCCTCGTCCTCGCTCATGCCGCGGACCTCGACCAGCCGCCGTACCCTCGCGGCCTCGTCCGCCAGTACCACCACGACCAGGTCGAAGCCTTTCGCCAGCCCCGCCTCGACCAGCAGCGGTACGTCATTGACGACCACCGCGTCCGGCGGCTGCGCGGCGACCAACTCAGCCGTCCGGGCCCGTACCCGCGGATGGATGATCGATTCCAACCGGCGCCGGGCCTCGTCATCGCCGAACACCCGCCGGCCCAGAGCCGGGCGGTCCAGCGCGCCGTCCGGACCGAGCACCTCGGGCCCAAACGCGGCCACCACCTCGGCGAGGCCGTCCGTGCCGGGCGCGACCACCTCACGGGCGAGCTTGTCGGCATCGATCACCTGAGCACCGAGTTCGGCCAGCCGCCTGGCCACCTCGCTCTTGCCAGCCCCGATGCCACCGGTCAGTCCGACCTTCACGATCATGAGCCTACCGGCCGGAGTACCGGCGGCATCCCCCGCTCCCCGCCGTCCACACGAAGCCGCCCATGCAAAGCCGCCTCGCACAAACGGCGCCCGCACAAACGGCGCGGCCCCGGTCCGGAAACCTCCGGGCCGGGGCCGCGCCGCGTGACGCTGACCGGTTGGCTCAGCTCTTGCCGCCCGCGAGCTTCTCCCGCAGCGCGGCGAGCGCCTCGTCGGTGGCCAGGGTGCCCGACGGCTCCTCGGCCGCCTTCGCGGGCGTCGGGGTCGCGGAGCTGACCGGGCCACCGCCGCCGGTGGCCGGCTCCGCCGCCGCGTCCGCCGCACGGGCGCTCTGAACCTGCTTGGTGTGGGCCTCCCAGCGCACGCGGGCCTCGGCGTACTGCCGCTCCCACTCCTCGCGCTGCTTGTCGAAGCCTTCCAGCCACTCCCCGGTCTCCGGGTCGAAGCCGTCCGGGTAGATGTAGTTGCCCTCGTTGTCGTAGGTGGCCGACATGCCGTAGAGGGTCGGGTCGAAGTGCTCCTCGCCCTCGACGAAGCCCTCGTTGGCCTGCTTGAGCGACAGCGAGATCCGGCGACGCTCCAGGTCGATGTCGATGACCTTCACCATGACGTCCGAGCCGACCTGCACGACCTGCTCCGGAATCTCCACGTGGCGCTCGGCCAGCTCGGAGATGTGCACCAGGCCCTCGATGCCGTCGTCCACCCGGACGAAGGCGCCGAACGGCACGAGCTTGGTGACCTTACCGGGGACGATCTGCTGGATCGCGTGCGTGCGGGCGAACTGGCGCCACGGGTCTTCCTGGGTCGCCTTCAGCGACAGGGACACCCGCTCGCGCTCCAGGTCGACGTCGAGCACCTCGACCTCGACCTCCTGGCCCACCTCGACGACCTCGGACGGGTGGTCGATGTGCTTCCAGGACAGCTCGGAGACGTGCACCAGGCCGTCAACGCCGCCCAGGTCCACGAAGGCACCGAAGTTGACGATCGACGAGACCACGCCCTTGCGGACCTGGCCCTTCTGCAGCTTGTTGAGGAACTCGGTGCGCACCTCGGACTGGGTCTGCTCGAGGTAGGCGCGGCGGGACAGGACCACGTTGTTGCGGTTCTTGTCCAGCTCGATGATCTTCGCCTCAAGCTCCCGGCCGACGTACGGCTGGAGATCACGGACGCGACGCATCTCGACCAGCGACGCGGGCAGGAAGCCGCGCAGGCCGATGTCCAGGATGAGGCCGCCCTTGACCACCTCGATGACCGAACCGCGGACGACGCCGTCGTCCTCCTTGATCTTCTCGATCGTGCCCCACGCGCGCTCGTACTGCGCACGCTTCTTCGAGAGGATCAGGCGGCCTTCCTTGTCCTCCTTCTGAAGGACCAGGGCCTCGATGTGGTCATTGATCGAAACAACCTCGGCCGGATCGACGTCGTGCTTGATCGACAACTCGCGCGAGGGGATGACGCCCTCGGTCTTGTAGCCGATGTCGAGCAGGACCTCGTCCCGGTCGACCTTGACGACGGTGCCCTCCACGATGTCACCGTCGTTGAAGTACTTGATGGTCTCGTCGATCGCTGCGAGGAAGGCTTCCTCGGAGTTGAAGTCGTCGACGGCGACCTTGTTGTTGCTGGCGCTCGAGGTGGCCTCGATGCTGCTCGTCATGTGGGCTGTTGCTCCGGTCGAATTATGTCGGGCGAACCTGGTGCGTCGCGGGCTCGCCGCGGGCGCGTCCCAGCGAAATCCCCCAGAAGTTTCGTTGGTAGCGTGCCGGCGGCCGCGGACCTGCTCCCTACCGAGATACGCGCCCACGAGTGCATTGACTAGCTTACCGTGCGCATCCGCACAGCGTGCAAGCCCTCTGGCTCGCCGACGCGTACTGTATTCGGGATGAGTTGCGAGCCCGGGGCGACCCGGCGAGCCGTATCTCCCGAGGAGAACCGCCGGGCAAGCCGCTCCTGGTGGGATCGGGACGCCGACGACTATCAGGCCGAACATGGCACATTTCTCGGGGACGTGGACTTCCGCTGGTGCCCGGAGGGCCTGCGCGAGGCCGAGGCTGGGCTGCTCGGCCCGGTTGCCGGCCGGCGGGTGGTCGAGGTCGGCTGCGGTGCCGCGGCCGCGTCTCGGTGGCTGGCCACCCAGGGCGCTCGGGTGGTGGGCCTGGACCTGTCCGGCGGCATGCTGCGGCACGCCCGCCTGGCCGCGGACAGTACCGGAGTGCGGGTACCCCTCCTGCAGGCCGACGCCACCGCTCTGCCGCTGGCCGACGGGGTGTTCGACATCGCGTGTACCGCGTTCGGCGCCGTACCGTTCGTGGCCGACTCCGCCGCCGTGATGCGAGAGGTGTACCGGGTGCTGCGCCCGGGCGGGCGCTGGGTGTTCGCGGTGACCCACCCGATGCGCTGGATCTTCCTCGACGATCCCAGCGAGAACGGCCTGGTGGCCACGCACTCGTACTTCGACCGGCGGCCGTACGTCGAGTACGACGAGTCCGGGCAGGCCACGTACGTGGAGCACCACCGGACCCTCGGCGACCGGATCCGGGAGCTGGTGGCCGCCGGGTTCCGGTTCGACGACCTGATCGAGCCGGAGTGGCCGGCCGGTCACGAGGAGATCTGGGGGCAGTGGAGCCCGCTGCGCGGCCGGCTTTTTCCCGGTACGGCGATCTTCGTGGCCAGCCGGCCGGACGCCTGACCGTACCGCTGGCGCCCCGGCACCTACCGCTAGCGCCCCCGGCGCGAGCCGATCTGCCCGGCCCGGATCTGCCGGATCGCCGAGCGGCGTTCGTCGCCGGTGAGCCGGTCGAAGTACAGGATGCCCTGCAGGTGGTCGGTCTCGTGCTGGAGGCAGCGGGCCATTTCCTCCTCGCCGGACACCTCCACCGGATCGCCGTGCACGTCCACCCCTGCCACCACCGCGCGCCTGGCCCGGGGCGTGGAGGCCGACACGCCCGGCACCGACAGGCACGCTTCGAGCCCGTCGTACTCGCCGGACAGCTCCACGATCCGCGGGTTGACGACGTAGCCGAGCCGGCCATCCAGGTTGTACGAGAAGACGGCCAGGCCCACGCCGATCTGTGGCGCCGCGAGGCCGGCCCGCCCGGGCAGCCGCACGGTCTCGATGAGATCGTCGACGAGCCGGGCCAGGTCGTCGTCGAAGCGCGTCACCGGGTCACAGACGGTGCGCAGTACCGGATCGCCGAGCAGGCGCAGCGGCCGGACGGTCATCGTCCGCCCTCCGGCACCACCCGGCCACGGCCGGGCTGAGTGTCCCCGCCGTGCCGGTGCGCGCTGACCGTGCGCAGCTTCTCGATCTGGTCGAGCAGCAGGTCGTGCCAGGCCAGCTCGGCCTGGATGCGCAGCCGCGCGTGCTCCACGATCAGGTCGTCCGCCACCGTCTGGTCGGGCCAGGCGCGTTCCCCGAGGTGGTCGAACTGGGCCGCCTGGGCCGCCAGCATGCGGCGGCGGTCCTCGATGAACCCGCGCAGCGTGTCCTCATCCAGCTCGTCACTCATGGCCAGCGCCAGGTCGACCGGGTCGGGCCTCAGCCCGACCTCCCCGAACGCCTCGGTGCGCAGGGTCCGCAGCTCCCGGCGGCCCTCCTCGGTGATCGCGTAGACGGTGCGGGCGGGCAACTGGCCGTCCTGCTCGGTGCGGACCGGCTCGATCAGCCCCTCGGCCTCCATCCGGTGCAGTGCGCCGTAGAGCGAGCCGGGGCGCACCTCGGACCACAGCTCGGCGCGGTCGACGCGGGCGTCGCGGCGGATCTGGTGCCCATACATCGCGCCGTGGCGGGCCAGGGCGCCGAGCACGAAGAGCCGGGTGGGATTCACCCGGTAACTAAAACACGAGTACTCAAATTTGACAACTAAGCCGTGCCGCGGCGACGGGTCCGGGTCGTTGCGCGTCGCCAGACGCGCCGAGCCGGACCCGTCGAAACTCGAACGGCCCCGATCGCGCGATCGGCTCAGTGGTCGGCGGCGTCCCAGTCGCGGCCCGCGCCGACGGAGACCTCAAGCGGCACGTCCAGCGGATAGGCGCCGCCCATCTGCTCCCGCACCAGCGCCTCCAGCGCCTCCCGTTCCCCGGGGGCGACCTGGAAGACCAGCTCGTCGTGCACCTGCAGCAGCATCCGGGAGGCCAGGCCGGAGTCGTGCAGGGCGGCGTCCACCCGCAGCATCGCCACCTTGATGACATCGGCCGCCGAACCCTGGATGGGCGCGTTGAGCGCCATCCGCTCGGCCATCTCCCGGCGCTGGCGGTTGTCGCTGTTGAGGTCGGGCAGGTAGCGCCGGCGTCCCAGCACGGTCTCGGTGTATCCGTCGCGACGGGCCTGGTCGACGATGCGGTGCAGGTAGTCGCGAACCCCGCCGAACCGGCCGAAGTAGTCCTCCATCAGCACGGTCGCCTCGGCCGGCGTGATGCCCAGCTGCTGGGCCAGCCCGTACGAGGACAGCCCGTAGGCCAGGCCGTAGTTCATCGCCTTGATCCGGCGCCGCTGCTCGTGGCTGACGTCGGTCGGCTCGACGCTGAACACGCTGGACGCGGTCGCCGCGTGGAAGTCGAAGCCGGACCGGAACGCCTCGATCAGCGCCTCGTCCTTGGACAGGTGCGCCATGATCCGCATCTCGATCTGGCTGTAGTCCGCGGTCAGCAGGGTCTCGAGATCCGGCCCGACCACGAACGCCCGGCGGATGCGCCGCCCCTCCGCCGTGCGGATCGGGATGTTCTGCAGGTTGGGGTCGGTGCTGGACAGCCGGCCGGTGGCGGCGACCGTCTGGTTGAACGTCGTGTGGATGCGCCCGTCGTCGCTGACCGACTTGAGCAGGCCGTCCACCGTGGACTTCAGCTTGGCCACGTCGCGGTGCCGTAGCAGGTGCTCCAGCAGCGGGTGCTCGGTCTGCGCGTACAGCCAGGCCAGGGCGTCGGCGTCGGTCGTGTAGCCGGTCTTGATCCGCTTGGTCTTCGGCAGCGACAGCTCGGTGAACAGGATCTCCTGCAGCTGCTTGGGCGAGCCGAGGTTGAACTCGCGGCCGATCACCCCGTACGCCGCCTGTGCGGCCGCCTTCACCTCGCCGGCGAAGTGCGCCTCCAGTTCGGAGAGGTATTGCGTGTCGGCGGCGATGCCGATGCGCTCCATGCTGGCGAGAACGTAGGCCAGCGGCTGCTCGACCTCGCGCAGCAACCCGGTCGCCTCCGCACCGTCGCGGCCCAGCTCCTCACCGAGCGATCCGGCCAGGTCGAGGGTGGCCCGGGCGCGCAGCATCAGGTTGCGCTCGAGCTCGTCTTCCTCCCCCAGGCCGTCGAGGGTCAGCTGACCGTTGTCGGCCTGCTCCACGCGCAGCTCCCGCTGCAGGTAGCGCAGGGCGAGGTCGGTCAGGTCGTACGAGCGCTGATCGGGCCGGGCCAGGTAGGCGGCCAGCGCGGTGTCGGTGACCAGCCCGCGTAGGCTCCAGCCCCGCTCCGCGAACGCCAGCAATGCCGGCTTGACGTCGTGCAGGACCTTGGGTCGATCGGGGTCGGCCAGCCAGGCCACCACGGCCGCGTCGTCGGCGGCGTCCAGGCCGGCCGGGTCGAACCACAGCGCCGGGCCGTCGCCGGCGGCGAGCGCGAACCCGCTCAGCGTGCCGGTGCCGCGCCCGAAGTCGCCCGACACCGCCACACCCACCGCCTCGCCCGCCGGGGCGTGAGCGGCCAGCCAGTCGGCCACGCCGGGCCCGCGCAGCACCGTGCCGGCCAGGTCGAAGCCGGACTCCGCCTCCGGCTCGACGGCCTCCAGGTATTGGTAGAGGCGGTCGCGCAGGATGCGGAACTCCAGCGCGTCGAACACCCGGTGAACGGCCTCGCGGTCCCAGCCGGGCCAGGCCAGCTCGCCCGGCGCCAACGGCAGCTCCAAGTCGGAGAGCAGCAGGTTGAGCTGGTAGTTGCGCAGTACGCCGGCCAGGTGGTCGCGCAGGCTGTCACCGGCCTTGCCCTTGATCTGGTCGACGTGCTCTACGACGCCGTCGAGGTTGCCGAACTGGGTGATCCACTTGGCCGCGGTCTTTGGCCCGACGCCCGGCACCCCGGGCAGGTTGTCGCTGGTCTCCCCGACCAGCGCGGCCAGGTCGCGGTAGCAACCCGGCCCGACACCGTATCGAGCGGTGACCGCCTCCGCGTCCATCCGGTCCATCTCGGAGACACCGCGTTTGAGGTAGAGCACGGTCACGCGGTCGCGGACCAGCTGGAAGGCGTCTCGGTCGCCGGTCACGATGCTGACCTGCATGCCCTGCTCGCTGGCCTGCCCGGCGAGCGTGGCGATCACGTCATCGGCTTCGTAGCCCGGCTTCTCCACGGTCTGGATCCGCAGCGCGTCGAGCACTTCGTGGATGAGGCTGACCTGGCCGGCGAAGTCCTTGGGCGACTCCGAGCGGGTCGCCTTGTATTCCGGATAGACCTCGGTGCGGAACGAATGCCGGGACACGTCGAAGGCAACCGCGATGTGGGTCGGCTTCTCGTCGCGCAGCATGTTGATCAACATCGAGGTGAACCCGAAGACGGCGTTGGTCACCTGTCCGGTACTGGTGGAGAAATTCTCCGCGGGCAGCGCGAAGAATGCCCGGTAGGCGAGCGAATGTCCATCGAGCAGGAGCAGACGTGGCGTTGCGGCACTCACCCCGGCGAGCCTAGTCGTACCCACCGACAAGACGCGCAACGACGCCCGCCCATCCGGGGGCGCCGCCCACGCTCATGATCGTCCCGAGCCCGCGCCCCACCCTGTCGATCTTGCCGAAGCGGGGCTCGTGGCTGGTCAACGGGACAGGGCTCTAGAGGACCTTGGCGAGGAACGCCTTCGTCCGGTCGTGCTTCGGGTCGGCCAGTACCTCACGCGGCGCCCCGGACTCGACGACCACGCCGCCGTCCATGAAGATCAACGAGTCGCCGACCTCGCGGGCGAATCCGATCTCGTGAGTAACCACGATCATCGTCATGCCGTCCCGGGCAAGGTCCTTCATCACGTCCAGCACCTCGCCCACCAGCTCCGGGTCGAGGGCGCTGGTCGGCTCGTCGAACAGCATCAGCTTCGGCTCCATCGCCAGTGCCCGGGCGATGGCCACCCGCTGCTGCTGGCCGCCGGAGAGCTGCCCCGGATAGTTGGAAACCTTGTCGCTCAGGCCGACCCGCTCCAGCAACGCCACCGCACGCTCGCGGGCCTGGGCCTTGGACTGCCGCTTGACCCGGCAGGGTGCCTCCATGACGTTGGCCAGTGCGGTCATGTGCGGGAACAGGTTGAACCGCTGGAAGACCATGCCGATCGAGCGGCGCTGCGCGGCGACCTCCTTCTCCCGCAGCTCGTGCAGCTTGTCGCCGTGCTGGCGGTACCCGATGAGGTCACCGTCCACGAAGATCCGACCAGAGTTGATCTTCTCCAGGTGGTTGACGCACCGCAGGAACGTCGACTTGCCGGAACCGGAGGGGCCGATCACGACGCTGACCTCGCCGGTGCCTACCACCAGGTCGATGCCCTTGAGGACGTCGAGGTGCCCGAACGACTTGTGTACGTTCTCGGCGCGAACCATCTCGGGGCGCGCCGTGCCAGTGTCGTCCCTGATGTCCGAATCCACCGCACCAGTCATAACGCCGGCTCCTTGCCATTGCCGTCCGTGAGGACGATCCGTCCACTGCTCTCGACCGACAGGTCGCGCAGCCGCCGCCGGGCCCGTCCCCCGGTACCGTACCCGCGGCCGAAGTGCCGCTCGACGAAGTACTGGCCGATCATCAGCACGCTGCACAGGATCAAATACCACAAGCAGGCCCCGACGAGTACCGGCAGCACCTGGAAGGTCCGCGTACCGACCGCGCTCAACTGGAAGAACAGTTCCCTACCTACCGGGACGTACGCGACCAGCGAGGTGTCCTTGACCATCGCGATGGTCTCGTTGCCGGTCGGCGGCACGATGACCCGCATCGCCTGGGGCAGGACGATGCGCCGCAGCACCTGGCCACGGGACAGACCGAGCGCCGAGGCCGCCTCCGACTGCCCGACATCGATGGACTGGATGCCCGCCCGGACGATCTCGGCCATGTAGGCCGCCTCGGACAGGCCCAAGGCGAGCATGCCGGCGACGAAGCCGGTGAGCAGCTCGCTGGCCTTGATGCTGAAGATCTGCCCGGAGAAGTCGTGCATGCCGAACAGCGCGCCGATCTGCTTGCCGAACGGCAGCCCGAAGCCGATCCGCGCCCAGAGGATGCCCAGGTTGCCGAACAGGATCGCCAGTACCAGCCGGGGAATCGCACGGAACACCCAGGTGTAGACCCACGCCGCCCCGGCGAGTATCCGGTTGGGCGACAGGCGCATGATCGCGATCACCACGCCGAGCGCGACACCGATCAGCATCGACGTGATCGTCAGTTCGATCGTGCCCACGAGGCCGTCCAGTACCGGCCGCAGGAACATGACGCCGGGCTGCCCCTGGCCGCTGTCGCTGAAGATGAACGACCACTCGAAGTGCTTGTTCGTCAGCAAGAGGTGGACGAACATCGCGGAGAGCACGACCACCACGACGGCGGTCACCCACCGCCCGGGGTGCCGCACGGGTACGGCCTTGATGGGTTCAGGCCGTACCCGCTCGGGTTGTTGCTGGATCTGCGTTGTCATCGCACGGAACTTCAGGACGCCGGGTTGACCGCGGGCGAGGTGATCGCGCCGGCTTCGACGCCCCACTTGGCGAGGATCGTCTTGTAGGAACCGTCGGTGATCAGCGCCTGCACCGCGCCGGCGAGCGCGCTGCCGAAGTCGGCCTGGTCCTTGGGCAGCACGTACCCGTACGGTGCCGACTCGTAGATCTCGCCGACCAGGCTCAGCTGACCGTTGGTCTGCTTGACCGCGTACGCGCACACCGGCGAGTCGGCCAGCATCGCGTCGTCCTTGCCGCTGACCACGGCCGAGGTCGCGTTGCCCTGGTCCTGGTACTGATCGATCTTGATAGCGGGCTTACCGCCGTCGGTGCACGCCTTCGACCGCTTGGTGACGTCGTCGACCTGCACGGTGGCGGTCTGCACGGCGACCTTCTTGCCGCACGCGTTGCCCGGGTCGATCGACGCCCCGGCCTTGGCCGCCCACTGGGTGCCGGCGGAGAAGTAGGAGACCATGGTCACCTGCTGCTCACGCTCGGCGTTGATGGTGAACGACGAGACGCCGATGTTGTACTTGCCCGAGCCGACACCGGGGATGATGTCGTCGAACTTCGCCGACTGCCACTCAGTCTTGAGACCGAGCTTTGCGGCCACCGCGTTGAACAGGTCGACGTCGAAGCCCTGTACGGTCTTGCCGTCGGTCGCCAGGAACTCGCTCGGCGCGTACGTCGAGTCGGTACCGATGATGATCTTTCCGGCCGACTTGATCGACGCCGGCACCTTCGCGGCCAGCGCCGAATCGACGGCGGCGGACGGCGCACCGCCGGCCGGAGTGCCACCGCCGTTGCTGTCGCCACAGCCGGCCAAGGTCACGATCAGCGCCGCCGCGCCGACCAGACCGAAGACTGCCCTGCGACGGGAGGCATCCCACAACATTTCTGTACCCCTCACTGTGACGGGGAGCCCGAGCGGCAGTGCGCCGCTCAGGCCACCCCGAGATATGCGTCCTTGACCGAGGAGTCGCGCAGCAACTCCTCACCGGTACCGCTCTTGACGATGCGGCCGGTCTCCAGCACGTACGCGCGGTGCGCCCGGGACAGCGCCTGCTGCGCGTTCTGCTCCACCAGCAGGATCGTGGTGCCCTGCTGATTGATCTCGGTAATGATCGAGAAGATCTGCTGGATGAGCATCGGCGCCAGGCCCATCGACGGCTCGTCCAGCAGCATCAGCTTCGGCCGGCTCATCAGCGCCCGGCCGACCGCCAGCATCTGCTGCTCACCGCCGGACAGCGTGCCGCCGGCCTGCTTGCGCCGCTCCGACAAGCGGGGGAACAGCTCGAAGACCCGCTTGAGGTCGGCCTGGATCCCGGCCCGGTCGCGGCGGGTGTACGCACCCATGTCCAGGTTCTCCTGCACCGTCATTCCGGGGAAGATGCCCCGGCCTTCCGGCGCCTGGCTGATCCCGCGGATGACCCGCAGGTCGGCGCGCATGTTCGTGATGTCCTGCCCGGCGAACCGGATCTGCCCCGACGCGATCGGGCGCAGCCCGGAGACCGCACGCATCGTGGTGGACTTGCCGGCGCCGTTGGCCCCGATGAGCGCCACGATCTCGCCCTCGTCGACCTGGAGGCTGATCCCATGCAGTGCCTGGATCCGGCCGTACAGCAGGGTGATGTTGTCGATCTCAAGCAGCATCGGCCGGTTCCCCCAGGTACGCCGCGATCACCTTCGGGTCGTCCCGCACCTCGGCGGGCGTACCCTCGGCGATCTTCTTCCCGAACTCCAGCACCACGAGCCGGTCACACACGCCCATGACCAGCCGCATGTCGTGCTCGATGAGCAGCACCGTCACGCCGTTGTCGCGGATCGCGCGGATCAGCGTGAGCAGATCCTCCTTTTCCGCCGGGTTGAAGCCCGCGGCCGGCTCGTCGAGGCAGAGCAGCGTCGGGCCGGTGGCCAGCGCGCGAGCGATCTCGAGCCGCCGCTGCTCGCCGTAGGACAGGTTGCGCGACACGTCGCCGGCGCGGCCCGCGATACCGACGAACTCCAGCAATTCCATCGCCCGCGCCCGCCCGCTGCGCTCCTCACGCCAGTGCCGCGGCAACCGCAGCAGCGCGCCGACCACGCTGGTCTTGTGGTGGGCGTCGACGCCCACCATCACGTTTTCCAGCGCGGTCATCTCGGGGAACAGCCGGATGTTCTGGAACGTGCGGGCGATGCCCAACCGGGTGATCTCGTGCTTCTTCTTGCCGGTGACCGACTGCCCGCTGAACCGGATCGCTCCGCTGGTCGGCCGGTACACGCCGGTCATCGCGTTGAAGCAGGTGGTCTTGCCGGCACCGTTCGGCCCGATCAACCCGAAGATCTCACCCTTGTGCAGGCTGAAGTTGACCTGGTCGAGCGCGACGACGCCGCCGAACCGCAGGGTTACGTTGTCGACCTCCAGCAGCGTCTCCGGGTCGGCCGGCCTCACCGGCGCGGTCTCGGGCGCGCTGGTCGCGATCGGCTCGTCGACCCGCTGCCGGGCGGTGGCGTCCTCCCACTCAGGCGACTCAGTATTCGGCTCGCTCATCGCGCCACCTCGCTACGCTCGCCGGCACGACGAGGCTCATTCGCACTGAGCCTGCCGATTCGCTCGCTACTCTCGCTCATTCCGGCGCGGCCTCCTTCCTGCGATCCCGCAGCTCCATGGCCCGGCGGCGGCTGGGAATGAGCCCCTGCGGCCGGAAGATCATAACCAGGATGATGACCAGCCCGAACATCACGAACCGCCACTGGAACAGGTCGGTGTGCGAGATCGGGTCGGTGACCCCGCGGAGCCGCTCGGGGATGTAGGCGATCAGCGCACCACCCAGGATGGCGCCGGCGATGTTGCCGGAGCCGCCCATCACCACGCCGGCCAGGACCAGGATCGAGAACTGGAGGACGAAGGTGTTCGAGTTCACGAAGCCCTGGAAGCCGGCGAACATGACGCCGCCCAGCCCACCGACGAAGGCGCCGATGGCGAAGGCCCAGAGCTTGAACTTGACCGTCCGCACCCCCATCACCTCGGCCGCTTCCTCGTCCTCGCGGATGGCCAGCCAGGACCGGCCGACCCTGCTGCGGTCGAGGTTGCGGATCGCGAAGATGACCACGATGACCAGGGTCAGGCCCACCCAGTAGTACGGGGTGGAGTCGCGCACGCCGAACAGCGGGGTGCCGTCGGCGTGGTGACCGGGCGGGGCCGGGATCCGGGTGAAACCCGTGTCGCCGCGAAGGAAGCCCGGGGTACTGGTTGCGATGATCTTGATGAGTTCGGCGAACCCGAGCGTGACGATGGCCAGGTAGTCCCCGCGCAATCGCAGGGTCGGCCAGCCGAGGATGAGGCCCGAGAGCATCGCGATAGCGACCGCGACCGGGATCGTCTCCAGCCACGCCCAGTGGGTGTGCCAGAGGCTGTCCGGCGAGCTGAGCAGCGACACGGTGTACGCGCCGACCGCGAAGAAGCCGACGTACCCGAGGTCCAGCAGGCCGGCGTATCCGACGACGACGTTGAGGCCCAGCGACAGCAGGATGTAGTAGGAGACCGTGAACAGGGTGGTGCGCCAGTCGGTACCGGTCGTGATGATCTGCGGTCCGATGACCGGCACGTCGGCCGTGTACGGCAGCAGGTACGCCGCGGCGACAACCGCCACGAGGATGCCGGTACGGGCCGGCCACGGCAGGTTGGCGAACCAGCTTCGGATGCCGTTGCGCTTGCGGCGCGGCAGGGGCGCGGGTGTCTGCGCCTCGGCGGTGGGAGGGACGTCCACTGTGGTCATGCCGCCACCTCCTCCGGTACGAACGTCTCGCCGTGGTTCATGCGCGGGCCTTCCCTAGTGCCTCGCCGAGCAGACCGGTCGGCCGGAACATCAGGATCACCACGAGGATCACGAAGCCCACGGCGTCGTGCCACGCGGTGCCGAACAGTCCCGAACCGTAGTTGCCGACGAGCCCGAGCAGGAACCCGCCGACCAACGCGCCCCGCAGGTTTCCGATGCCGCCGAGCACGGCGGCGGTGAATGCCTGGATACCAAGCGTGAATCCCTGGTCGTAGCGAGTGTCGCCGATCTTCAAGACGTACATCACGGCGGCCACGCCGGCCATCAGCCCGCCGAGCAGGAAGACCAGCGAGATGACCCGGTTCTTGTTGACCCCCATCAGAGCCGCGCCGTCCGGGCTCTGCGCGACCGCGCGGATCCCGCGGCCCAACCGGGTGCGCCCGACGAACCACTCCAGCAGGACCATGAGCGCCAGCGCCAGCACCACCATCAGGATCTGCAGGCCGGTGATGTCGGTGTTGCCGAAGTGCACGACGGGCTTCGTCGAGATCATCGGCGGCACGCCACGGGGGTTGTGGTGGGTGAGCACGCCGATCGTCTCGGAAATCACCGTCGAGGCGCCGATCGCGGTGATCAGGAACGCCAGCGGCGGCGCGTTGCGCCGCCGTAGTGGCCGGTACGCGACCAGTTCGACGAGCAGCGCGGTCAGGCCGGAGACCACGGCCGCGACGGCCAGGCCCAGCAACAGGTATCCGATCGCGCCGCCGACCGAAGGCTGCGCCGAGTTCTGGTCCAGACCGAAGAATCCCCAGGTGATCAGGCACGCGAAGGTACCCATGATGAAGACTTCGGAGTGGGCGAAGTTGATGAGACGCAAAACGCCGTAGACCAGCGTGTAACCGAGCGCGAAGAGCGCGTAGATGGCGCCCTGAGCCAACCCGGTGACGGTCAACGGCCCGAAATCGTGTATGAGACCAGAGAAGTTCACACGAGGCTCCAGGAGCGAAGAGGGCGGTGCGGCCGGGAGTTCTTCGCCCCCCGGCCGCACCGGCCCATCGACCGAATTAGGTACAACTGATCAACCGATCAGCTCTTCGGAGCCTCCTGGTCCGGCGCCACGGTGCCGTCCGGCTGGAACTTGAACGCCCAGACCTTCAGCAGGCTGGGGTCCAGCTCACCGGTGCTGGTGAACTTGTAGGTGTTCGCGATACCGGTGTAGCTGTTGGTGTTGATGTAGTTGTTCAGCTTCGTCGTCGTGGTGTTGCCGGCGCTGATGCCCTGCAGGAAGAAGTTCGCCGCGTCGAACGCGACGTCGCTGTAGGTGCCAGCGTCCTGGTTCCAGCGGGCCTTGTAGTCGGCCACGAACGAGCCCTTGGCCTGCGAGGCCGGGGCGCACGGGCAGGTCACGATCGAGCCGGCCGCCGCGGCGTTGCCGGCCGCCTTCGAGAAGCCCGGGTCGTTCACACCGTCGCCGGCGACCTCGACGCCCTTCCAGCCCTGCGCGGTCAGCTGCTTACGCAGCAGGCCGGCGTTCTGGTAGTAGCCGCCGTAGAAGAACGCGGTGGCGCCACTGGAGACGATCTTGGTGACCGTGGGCGAGAAGTCGGTCTGCTGACCGTCGCCCTGAGTGTGGTCGGAACCCACGACCAGCGGGCCCAGGGTGCTCTTGACGATGTTGGCGAGGCCGGAGCCGTACGCGGACTGGTCGTCAGCGACGAACACCTTCTGCGCCTTGAGCACCGACTTGATGTAGTTCGCAGCGGCCGGCCCCTGCGCGTTGTCGTTGGCGACCGCGCGGTGGAAGGTCTTCCAGTTGCTGGTCGACAGCGACGGGCGCGTCGCGGACGGGGTGATCATCGGAATGCCGGCCTGGTCGAAGGTCGGGTCGGCGGCCTGCGACTCACCGGAGAACGGCGGGCCGATGATGCCGATAATCTTCGTGTCGGCGACGAGCTGCCGGGCCACACCAGGGGCGACCTGCTCGCTACCCTGCGAGTCGAACGTCTTCAGAACAATGCAGTTCTTGCCGTTCTTCGTGTTGTACTGCTCGACAGCCAGGGCCGCGCCCTGCTCGATGTTGACGCCGAGGTTGGCGGACGAGCCGGTCAGCGCACCGAAGTACGCCAGCTCATACCCACAGTTCTTGCCGCCACTCGACGACGAGTTGGTGTCCTTCGTGCTGTTACACGCCGCCGAACCAGCGATGACCGCCAGTACGGCTACGCCCCCAAGCGCACGTACAAGTCCCTGCCTCAAGGCCTCGAACCCTCCTCCATCCAATGACTCAGCGCTCCACAGGGGCGCGTCGCCCGGGCGTGGCGCGCTGAAGCCAGATCGCTGTGCCGATCTGGGGCGGGACGTTATCCCACTTCGCAAACCACCGTAAGGTTCTTTGGCAGGCGTTGACCTAACCGTTACTGACTGTGTTAGGCCGGGGATTGACCTGCAACGTTGTCGTTACCAGACGACTCGGCGATGATCCGGTCCGCGACCTCCCGCATCGTCATCCGGTGGTCCATCGCGGTGCGCTGAATCCACTTAAAAGCCTGCGGTTCGCTCATCCCGTACTGAGCCATCAGCGAGCCCTTCGCGCGCTCGACGGCCTTGCGGGTCTCCAGCCGATCGTTCAGCGACGCGATCTCCGACTCGAGCACGGTAATCTCGGCAAACCGCGACAACGCGATCTCGATGGCCGGCACCAGGTCGCTCTTCTGGAACGGCTTGACCAGGTAGGCCATCGCGCCCGCGGCGCGTGCCCGCTCGACCAGTTCCCGCTGGCTGAACGCGGTAAGGATGATCACCGGAGCGATCCGCGCGCCGGCGATCTTCTCGGCCGCCGCCAAGCCATCCATGATCGGCATCTTGATATCCAAGATCACAAGATCGGGCTTGAGCTCTTCGGCGAGCCGGACGGCGGTCTCCCCGTCGCCAGCTTCGCCGACGACGTCGTAGGACTCCTCCACCAGCATCTCGGCGAGGTCGAGCCGGATCAGCGCCTCGTCCTCGGCGATGAGTACCCTACGGCGTGGCCCGCCGTCCTGCGTCCCGGTCACCTGGTCCTACCCCCACGCTTCGATCTCAACACGCCGTATCCGGATGCCAATGCCATCAGCGTAGTGGGTAGGCTGTAGCGACCTACGCCCCTGTAGACCAACGGCAGAGTCAGTGGACTCAAAATCCATCCAGTGTGGGTTCGAATCCCACCGGGGGCACGTCGCAGATCCTCAACCTCACAGTGTGATCGGGTAGCCACGCACCGTGTCCAAGGGTCGGGGCGGAAGGATCACGGGTGGACTCAGGCGGCCTGTCAAAGACGCTGCGGTCACGGCGGCTTCGCCCTGGCGATCGGGTGCGGATCGTGTCTCCGGCCAGCCCACCGAGCCGTGACGGCGTCGCCCGTGGCGTTGAGCTGCTGACCTCGTGGGGCCTGCGCGTCGAGTTGGGCGAGCACGTGTTCGACCGGTGGGGATACATGGCCGGGCGGGATGAGGACCGCACCGCCGACCTCAACGCCGCCTTCCGCGACCCGGGCGTACGCGCCATCATCGCGACCCGGGGCGGCAAGGGTGCCTACCGCATCGTCGACGACCTGGATTTCGACGCTGTGCGGCGCGACCCCAAGCCGGTGGTCGGCTTCAGCGACATCACCCACATCCACCTCGCGTTGTGGTCCAGGTGCGGGCTGGCCGGACTACACGGGCCATTCGCCAACTGGAATGACCGGTGGTCCGGTCCCGCGTCGGCCGATGCGCTGCGCCGGGCGCTGATGACCACCGACCCGATCGTCGTGAGCCAGGACGCCGCGCAAGTCAGTGCGGCGGTCACCATCCACGGCACAGCCGGCGGGGTCCTGGTCGGTGGGAACCTCGACGCGATCCGCACCGAGACCGGCGCCGGCCTGCCCAACCTGCGCGGGGCCATCCTCTTCCTCGAACACCAGAAGGGCACCGGCCTCGGCGAAGTAGACCGCGCACTCACCCAACTGACCCGCTCAGGAGCCCTGGACGGATTGCACGGCGTCGCGCTCGGCCAGTTCATCGGGTTCGAGGACACCGTCGACGATCCTTCGCTGGGCGGCTGGGGCATCACCGACGTCCTGCGTGACCGACTGGAGCGTCTCCACGTGCCCGTCCTCGGCGGGCTTCCGGTCGGGCACAGCATCCACCCGCCGACGGTCCCACTCGGCACGCACGCCCACATCGACACGGCTTCCGGAACGCTCACCGTGGAACCCGCCGTCTACTGAAGCCGCGAGTACCTAACCTCGCCCGTACCGGGTCAGGACGGTGGCTCCGGCCTGCCCGGCCGACAGGCACTCCAGGTGGACGGGCGCACCGCCGGCGGGAAAGAGACGCTGACCGGTGCCGAGAATGGTGGGGAAGGTCAGGAGCCGGTACTCGTCGATCAGGTCCTCGGCCATCAGCGTCCGCACGACGCTGAGGCTGCCAGCGATGATCACATCGCGCCGCTCGCGCCTGATGATGTCGACCAGGTCGCCGTCGATGATCCGCGAGTTCGCCCACGCCGAACTGTCGGTCAGCGTCCGTGAGGCGATCAGTTTGGGCACGGCGTTCATCCGGGCGGAAAACGGGTCGTCGCGTCCCGGCCAGAGCCGGGAGAACAACTGCCAGGTCGTGCGGCCGAGCAGCATGACTCCCTCGTCCAGCAGCCGGCCGAGGCCGAACTTGTCCCCGGCGACGGTCTCCGGGCCGTGCCGGAAGGCCCAGCCGCCGGTCGGCGTGCCCGCCGACCCGTCGGGGTCGGACACGATTCCGTCCAGGGTGATGAACTGGATGACGACGACGCTCACGATGAATTCCCTTCGGTCGGTTCTCGCCGATACCTACCGGCGAGACCGGCGGAACTCATCGCGGTTGGGCGGACACGTCCAGAGAAATTTCCGTGGGCAGATCGAACGGCTCGAACACACGCGGGTCGGCGAACACGACATTGTGCGCGACCCGACCGCCGCTGACGGTGAAGACCTGCAGCGAGTGGAGCCGGTGCCCGCCGCCGGGTTGCCGGGCGTACGCGGCCAGCGCGGGCTGGCCATTGGCGGTCAGGCAGCTCACGCGCCAGTCGGTCCCCCGCATCTCGAAGACGCGCCGCAAGAACAGGCCGTAGTCGCGGCTGCCCCGGTACCAGAGCGGCACCGGCGGCATCTCCAGAACGGCGTCGTCGGTGAGCAGCCGTACCAGCGCGGGGACGTCGGCCGCTTCGAACGCCCGCTGGTACCGCTGAATGACCGCGCGCACCTGCGGATCGTCCGGTTCGGTGACCCCGCCGATGTCGCCCACTCCCGCCAGAGCGGCACGGGCTCGTTGCAGCGCGCTGTTGACCGCCGCGACGGTGGTGCCCAGTTGCTCGGCGGCCTCCGCGGCGCTGAAGTCCAGCACCTCGCGCAGCAGGAGCACTGCCCGCTGCCGCGCCGGCAGGGTCTGCATCGCGGCCACCAGCGCCAGCCGCAGGTCGGCCCGCACTTCCAGGTCGACCCGTGCGTCGGGAAACGGCTCCAGCCAGGGGATGTCCAACGCCGGTGTGAGCGGCGCCCCGGGGTCGTCGCTCGGTGCGCCCAACCCGGTCGGCAACGGCCGCCGCGCGCGCCGCTCCAGCGCCGTCAGGCAGGCGTTGGTGGCGATCCGGTACAGCCAGGTCCGGACCGACGCGCGGGTGCCGTCGTACCGGTCGCGAGCCTGCCATGCGCGCAGCATGGTCTCCTGCACCAGGTCCTCGGCCTCATGGAACGAGCCCAGCATGCGATAGCAGTACCCCAGCAACTCGCTCCGGTAAGACTCGAACTCCACGCGCCTATCTTGTCTCAGGACCTGCCGGTGGCGGCGGGCTGTCCCGCCGCCCACAGGAGGTGGGCCGCGTAGCCGCGCCAGGGCCGCCACCGCCGGGCGTGTTCGGCCAGGCCCGCGGCGTCGCCGGGCAGCCCGTGCCGCCGGGCCGCGGCGCGTATCCCCGGGTCGCCGGCCGGGAACGCGTCCGGGTCGCCGAGTGCGTACAGGCTGAGCTCCTCCACCAGAGCGGGACCGAGCCCGGGCACGGCGAGCATGGCCCGGCGCGCGGCGGCCCGGTCGGCGCCCTCGTCCACGACCAGCTCGCCGCTGGCCAACTGCCGGGCCAGGACACGCAGCGCGGGGCCGCGGGCCGGGGACAGGCCCAGCGTCGCCGGAGGGGCGGTGGCGACCGCGGCCGGCTCGGGGAAGGCGTGGGTCAGCCGGCCGTCCGGTGCGGGCAGTGGCTCGCCGAGCGCGGCGACCACGGCCGCCGCCCGAGGCCCGAGCACCGTGCGCAGCGCCGTCTCGGCTCCGTCGACGGTACCGGGCAGCCGCAGCCCCGGTAGCGCCTCGGCCAGCGGGGCAAGCACGGGGTCACGGGCCAGTACGGGAAGGTACGTCCGCGGGTCGGCGTCCAGGTCGAGCAGGCGCCGGCAGCGGGCCACCGCGGCACCCAGGTCCGCGACGGTGGTCAGCCGGAAGGTCGCCTGGACGTGGTCGGACGCCGGGCGCAGGGTCGCCGTACCGGGCCCGCCGGGCAGCCGGAGCACCCTGCGGTACTCGCCGTCCGCGTGCTCCTCGAGGCCCGGCACCGCCCGGGCGGCCAGCCAGCGCAGCACCCCGCGCGGGTCGTAGGGCGCCCGTACCGGCAGCCGCAGGGTGAGCACGCCGGCCGGTTGCGGGGAACCCCGCCGGTGCGCCGCGCGCAACTGAGACGGGGTGCTCGCGAAGATCTCGCGCAGGGTGTCGTTGAACTGCCGGATGCTCGCGAACCCGGCCGCGAAGGCGACCTCGCCGAACGGCATCCCGGTCGTCTCGACCAGCAGCCGGGCCTGGTGCGCGCGCTGGGAACGGGCCAGGGCGAGCGGCGGAGCGCCGACCTGCTCGACGAGCACGCGGTGCAGGTGCCGGCTGCTGACCGCGAGCCGGCGGGCCAGGCCCGGTACCCCCTCCCGGTCGACCACCCCGTCGGCGATCAGCCGCATGGCCCGGCCCGCCAAGTCTGCCCGGCTGTTCCAGTCGGGCGAGCCGGGCACCGCGTCCGGCCGGCAGCGCTTGCAGGCCCGCAGCCCGGCGAGCTGGGCGGCCGCCGCGGTCCGGTAGAAGGTGACATTCACCGCCTTGGGGCACACCGGTGACGGGCAGCTCGGCCGGCAGTAGATGCCGGTGCTGCGGACCCCGACGATGAACCAGCCGTCGAACCGCGGATCCCGGCTGCGGGTGGCCTGGAAGCACAGGTCGAAGTCGAGGTCCATGGCCCGATCATGCCCCGCTCGCGCTGGTCACCGACTGGTCTGGGTCGTCGCGCGGCATCAGACGCGCCGAGCCAGGCTGGTCTCCCGGTTCTGTCTCCGGGCGCGTGCCGGCGGCGGTCAGGTCCCGGGCGAAGGCGAGCGCCGGTACCGCCATCAGCGCGCAGACCGCGAGTACCGTGACGGCCGCCCCGTGCCGCAGGGTCAGCGCGGCCAGCCCCGCGCCGAGCGGCGGGGTGGCCTGCATGAGGGTGCGCAGCAACCCGAAGAGCCTTCCGTGGGTGCCGGCCGGGGCAACCGCCATACGCAGCGTCTGCGCCCAGGTGGTCATCGCCGCCGCGCAGCCGCCCAGCCCGACGAGCCCGGCGATGGCCGCCCACGGGGACGGCACCAGCAGCGCGAGTACCGTCCCGGCGGCGATCAGCGACGCGGCCACGATGGAACGGGTCAGCGACGGCCGCCAGTTCGGGCGCAGCAGGGTCAGCGCGGCCAGCAGCTCGCCGCCGGTCATCGCGGCCACCAGGTAGCCGTACCCGCCGGAGCCCAGTCCGTACTCGATCGCGCGCCTGGGCAGCACCACCAGCAGCGCGCCCTCGCCGATGTTGAACAGCGCGAACATGACGGTGGTGTCGCGCAGCACGGGCTCGCGGGCGACCAACCGCAGCACCGGCCCGAGCCCACCGGCCGACCGGCCGTCAGTGGCCTGGCGTTCTGGTCGGGTACCGGTCAGGCCGCGGGTACCGAGCAGGCACACCGCGAACGCCAGGTAGCTCAGCGCGTCGAAGGCCACCACGTACCAGGGTCCGGCGGTGGCCACCACGATGCCCGCGCCCACCGCGCCGACCAGGCCGGCGATCCCGAAGCTCGCCGACTCCAGGGCGTTGGCGGCCATCAGCTGCCCGGGCGGCACCAGGCTGGGGATGAGTGCCGGGAACCCGGCCAGACTGATCATCTTCAGCAACCCGTACACCGCGGCGACCAGGTACAGCTGCGTGGCGCTCAACCCGCCGAGCGCCACGGCCAGCGGTACCGACGCGAACACCGCCGCCCGCAGCAGGCTGTCGCCCGCCAGCAGCCACCGCCGGTCGTACCGGTCCAGGGCCCAGCCGGCGACCAGCCCGCCGACGGCCACCGGCGCGGTGTAGAGCGCGGCGAGCACGGCCACGCTCCCGTGCGCCCGACCCAACACGAGCGCCACCAGCGCTACCCAGCTCGCGGCGTCGCCGGCGGCGGACACGGTCGCGCCGATCCACACCCGGCGGAACGCGGCGGTCGTCAGCGGGGACCCTGCCGGGGTCCGGTCCTCGTCAGTCACCCGGACCATGCTGGGGCCCGGCGCCGGCTCGCGCTGGCGGAAATCGGCCAGCTCGGTCCCGCCGAAAATCGATTGCCCGGCGATGCGTGCTCGGGCACGCTCGTGTCCATGACGTTCTGACGGCCAGCGCCCCGCTTGCTCCCGGTCCTTCTCCGGAACCCTTCGCTGGGGCCCTTTCTCCCGCACCCGCGCCGCAAACCCGCGCCGCGTTGCCGTCCGTCCTCTGTGGAAAGAAGAGAGCGTCTTTGTCCGCACCGCACCTCCGGCGGAACACCCCGCCGCAGTCCACTCCGGCCGCGAGTTCGGCCACTGTCACCGTGTACGCGTCCCCGGCGAGCTGGATCGAGTCCGACGCCCTCGATCAGTGCCGGCAGGTCGCCGCCCTCGATGGCATGGTTCACGTTGCCGGCATGCCGGACCTGCATCCCGGCAAGGGCGCCCCGATCGGTGCCGCCATGGCGTCGACCGTGCTGTACCCGTTCCTGGTCGGCTCCGACATCGGCTGCGGCATCGCGGTGTTTCCCATCGCGCTCAAGCGCCCGGTGCCCGAGCGGCTCGCCGCCCGGTTCCCCGACCTCGACCGCGCGCTCGACCCCGACCGGGACGCGGGTGACCCGGCGTGGGACGCGGTCGAGGGCGGCATCCCCGCCGGGTACCTCGATGGTCTCGGGACCGTCGGCCGGGGCAACCACTTCGTGGAGCTGGCGCGGATCGAGACCGTCCTCGAGCCGGACCACGCGATCCGGCTCGGGCTGGCCGGCGGCGACCTGGTCCTCATCGTCCACAGTGGATCGCGCGGGATGGGTGAGCGGATCCTGCGCGCGCACACCGAGGTTCACGGTGCTGGGCCGGCCCCCGATCCCGCCGCCTACCTGGCGATGCACGACGACGCCGTCCGCTGGGGGTCGGTCAACCGGCGGCTGCTCGCCGCACGGGTCGCTCACGCCCTGGGCGCCGAACCGACCGAGCCGATCGTCGACCAGAGCCACAACCTGGTCGAGGTCCGCGACGGCGGGTACCTGCACCGCAAGGGCGCGGCGCCGGGTGACGGCCGTGACGTGCTCATCGCCGGTACCCGCGGCACCCGCTCCTACCTCGTGGCCGCCCACGCCGGGCCGGGCGCGAACTACTCGGTCGCGCACGGCGCGGGCCGCAAGATGTCGCGTGCCGACGCCCTGCGCCGGGGCCGGGCCAAGCACACAGTCGAAGAGCTGCGCCGGACGCCGCTCGGGTCGCTGGTCGTGTGCGGCGACCGCCAGCTGCTGTTCGAGGAGGCACCGGCGGCGTACAAGCGCATCGAGCAGGTGATCGGCGACCTCGTCGAGCACGAGCTGGCCACACCGGTGGCCACGACGGTCCCGCTGGTCACCTACAAGACGCCCGACCTCGGGTCCACGCCGCCGGGCGACCGCCGGGACCACCGCCGCGGTCGGGGCCGGCGGTGAGCGTGCACCTGCTCCTGTCCGCCGGGCGCGGCCCGCGGGAGTGTGCCTGGGCGCTGGCCCGGTTGCTGGATCGCATGGAGGCCGACGCCACCCGGCAGAACCTGCGGACCCGCCGGGTCCAGACGGTCTCCGGCGACCGACCGGGCACGTACCGGTCGGTGCTGGTTCGGGTTTCCGGGTCCGGCGCCGATTCCTTCGCCGGCTCGTGGACCGGAACGCTGTGCTGGCAGGCTCCCAGCCCGTACCGGACCACCGGCCGGAAGAACTGGTACGTCATCGCCCGGCCGTGCCAGGTCGACACTCCGCACACCGTGTTCCTGGAGACGGACGTCGAGGTGGTCGCCTGCCGTACCGGTGGGCCCGGCGGCCAGCACCGGAACAAGGCCAGTACGGCGGTGCGAGCGACCCACCGCCCCTCGGGAATCGTCGTCGTGGTCGACACCGAGCGGCAGTTCAGCCTCAACCGGCGCATCGCGATGCGGTTGCTGCGGCAGCGTGTCGGACGTGGCGACGAGGCGGCCGAGCGGGTGGCCACGACGGCCCGCTGGCGTACCCACGACGAACTGATCCGTGGCAACCCCACCAGGACCGAACGCCCCTCGGGCGGCGGTTAGGCCGTGTCTCCCCGGGCCCCGCCGTAGTCCGGCAGGGTGATGGCGTCGGCATGCTCGAACACCCGCTTGGCGAGGATGCGGCGAAGCGGCCGGCGCGTCATCACCCGCATCGACAGGTCGCGCACCGAAATCATCAGCTGAGTCTGCGGCGCGTAGCTGCTCACGCCGCCGGGCGGCAGCGTCTGGCACTGCCGGACGTAGTCCCGCATGACCTCCTGGTAGCGGGCGAACGCCGCCTCGTGGTCGCCCCGCGCGACCGCGAGCTCGCCGGCCAGCACGTACGCGCCGACCAGAGCCATGCTCGTGCCCATTCCGGTCAACGGGGAGCCGCAGTATCCGGCGTCGCCGACCAACGCCACCCGCCCGCGCGACCACTTCTCCAGGTGTACCTGGCAGATGGTGTCGAAGTAGAAGTCCGACGCCCCCCACATCGCGTCGAGCATCGCCGGCACCCGCCAGCCGACCCCGGCGAACGCGTCGGCGAGGATCTGGCGCTGCTGGTCCACGTCGTTCCGGTCGTAACCGAGCGGCTCCGAGGTGAAGCTGAGCAGGGCCTTGGCCGTGCCGCCCCGCTCCGGACGGATGGCCGCCACCCTGCCGCCCGGCGCGTTGAACATGAGGAGCCAGTTCTCCAGGTCGCCCGGATCGGGCACGGTGAAGTACGCGGTGTACGCGCCCAGCGGGCGGACGTAGTTCTCCTCGGGTCCGAAGGCCAGCCGCCGTACGCCCGAGTGCACGCCGTCCGCGCCGACCACGAGGTCGAACGCGCGGACGGCGCCGCTGGCGAACCGCACGGTCACCCCGTCGCGCTCCTCGGCGAGTTCGGTGATCCGGTCGTTGAACAGGTACTCGACGTCGTCCTTCGTGGCGTCATAGAGAACCTGGGTCAGGTCGCCGCGCATGATTTCGATCTCGGCCACCATGCCGTCCCCGTCGAACATGTCGGCCGGCATGCTCATGACCCACCGTCCGTTGGCGTCGACGTTCGCCACGCCGCGCTCGTCGACGCGCAGTTCGCGTATCCGTGGCATGACACCCATCCGGTCGGCCACCTGGCGCCCGGCGCCTCGCAGGTCGACTGCCTGGCCACCGGGGCGCAGTCCGTCGCCGAGCTCGACGATGGTCGGGGCGAAGCCGTAGCGGCGCAGCCAGAACGCCAGCACGGGACCGGCGATGCTCGCTCCGGAGATGAGGACGGTCTTGGTGGTCATGGCGCTCCCTCTCGGCGGGATGTACGGTGTAGAACACATGATGTTCTACGCCGTATTGAACGCCGCAATACCGCCGCTGTGCTGCTGATCCTCTTGATGCTCGTACTAGTACTGTGGCTAGGACACCTCAGCGGGCACGGCGGCGGTCAGAGCGCAGGAGTGTGAGATGGCTAACCGGGGCGTACTAGTACGTGGCGCCGCCGCGCGAGGGGAGGTCCGGTGAGCGGTCCGGGCCCGGCTTACCTGCGCATCGTCGAGGAAATCCGCACCCGGATCACCGTTGGCGAGCTACGACAGGGCGACCGGATCCCCTCCGCCCGCCAGATCAGGCAAGAGTGGGGAGTCGCGATCGCGACCGCCACCAAGGTGCACGCCACCCTGCGGCAGGAGGGACTGACCCGGGTCGTGCCGGGCACCGGTACCGTCGTGGCCGCCGTACCCGCCGCGCCGGCATCGCCGGATACCACCGCCCCGCCGCGGCGACGTGCCACCACCCGCGAGTCCGGCAGACCCGTGAGCCGTCAGCGGATCGTGCGCGCCGCCATCGAGATCGCCGATGCCGAGGGCATGGCCGAGGTGTCCATGAGACGGATCGCGTCCGAGTTCAGCGTCGCGACGATGTCGCTCTACCGGCACGTCGCGAGCAAGGACGACCTGATCGTGCACATGATCGACGCCGCGCTCGGGGAGCAAGCCTTCCCGACCCCGGTACCGGAGGGCTGGCGGGCCGGGCTGGAACAGATCGGACGGGCGGTGTGGGCCGTCTTCAACCGCCACCCATGGCTGGCTCCCGCCATGTCCATCACCCGCCCACAGCCGACCCCTAACGCCGTGGCCGTCACCGACCGGGTGCTGCACGCGCTGGAAGACACCGGCCTGGGCATGGAGGATCGGCTCTACGTCCACCTCATGCTGTTCACCTTCGTCCGCGGCGTGGCCACGGCGCTCGAACCCGAGGCGGAGGCGCGGCGCGAGACCGGCATCACCGACCGCCAGTGGACGAACTCCCAGGAGGCGCTGCTGCGACAGGTGAGCCCGGCCGAATCCCCGCTGCTGCACATGGCCCTACAGGACGACTTCGACCTCGACCTGGCGAAGCTGTTCGAGTTCGGGCTGACCCGGCTCCTGGACGGGATCGAAGCGCACCTGCGCCCAGCCGCGTTCACACCTGGGCGGTAGCCGCTGGTTCATACACTCGACACTGTGCCCGACATCGTGGAGTTGCTGGCCTCGCCCGCGCACCGCTACGTAGGCAGACCCGCCGACGGTCCGGCCCCGGCACCACCCGGTGAACTGGTGGAGCGGATCCGCATCCGAGAGGGACTCGGCATCGTCGGCGACCGGTACTTCGGCAAGCAGGCGCACCGGGACGCGAGCGTCACCGTGATCGCCCGGGAGTCGTTGCCACCCGGCGCCAGCCTGGTGCAGGTCAGGCGCAACATCCTGGTGTCCGGCATACCGGTCGACGACCTGATCGGCGCGGTCCTGACGCTCGATTCGGGCGAGGGACCGGTGAGCCTGCGCGTGCACCGGCCGGCGAACCCGTGCGCCTGGATGGACGCCACCATCGGTCCCGGCGCACGGCAGTGGCTGCGCGGCAAGGGCGGCATCCGGTGCAGCCCGCTGAACGACGGCACGTTGCGCCTCGGTCCGGTCACCGTGACGATCGACAGTTAGCCGGGCCGCCGTGGGACCGGCGCCGATCACGCGGCGAGCCTCCGATACCTGCGGGCGGACAGGGGCAGGAAGACCGCGGTCAGCACCAGCGCCGAGGCGACCGCCACGAGTACGGCGTGCCGCGCGGCGTAGCTGTCGGCACCCCAGCCGGGGCTGCCGGACAGTTCGCGAACCGCCGACGCGGTCGTTGACAGCGGGTTCCAGGAGGCGATGGCCCCGAGCCAGGACGGCATGGTCGTCGGATCGACGAACACACCGGACAGGAATGCCACCGGCCAGACCAGAATCTGCACCGCGGCAACGGATTCCGGCCCCTTGACGACGAGTCCGAGGTAGATGCCGAGCCATAGCAACGCGAAGCGCAGGAGCACCAGGAGGCACAACGCGCCGAGCGCGGCGACGAGGCCGTGGTTCCACCGCCAGCCGACCGCCAGACCGGCGAGAACCAGGATGCCCAGGCCGAGTACGGAGTTCGCCAGGTCGGCCAGGCATCGGCCGGCGACCACGGCAGAGGCGTTCGTCGGCATCGACCGCAACCGGTCGGTGACGCCTTTGGCCGCGTCGGTGGCCACCGCCGTCACCGTCGTCTCCAACCCGAAGACCACGGTCAACGCGAGCATGCCGGGCACCAGAAATTCGAAGTACCGGCCGCTCGGGCCGCCGATCGCGCCGCCGAAGAGGCCGCCGAACATGAGCAGGATCATGATGGGGAACAGCCAACTCACCGCGGCCACGCCCGGCCGGGCCAGCCAGTGCGCGAGATCCCGCCGGGTCAGCGTCCAGACGTCCGACGCGTACCACCGCAGTGCCGTCATGCGATCACCTCGCTGCGCCCGGCGTCGGTCGTCCAGCCGGCGGAGTCCAGCCGCAGGAACACCTCGTCCAGGGTGGGACGCCGGAGGGTCACGTCGACCGGGTCGATGCCACGCTCGCTCAGCGTCCCGGCGATCCGCATGAGCGCTTGCGTCTTCGCCACGACCGGGACGCTCATCCGCAGGTCGGCGGTGTCCACTTCGACCTGCCCGGCGCTCAACGGGCCGATCGCCTCGACCGCCCAGGTCAGCTCGGTGTCGCTGTTCAGCACGATGTCGATCCGGTCGTCCCCGACCATCGACTTGACCTGCTCGGGCGTGCCTTCGAGGACGACCCCGCCGTGGGCCAGCATGGCGATCCGGTCGGCCAGCTGATCGGCTTCTTCGAGGTACTGGGTGGTCAGCAGCACGGTGGTACCGGTGGCGACAAGTCCACGGATGGAGGCCCAGACCTCCTGGCGCCCCTGCGGGTCCAGACCGGTCGTCGGCTCGTCGAGGAACAGCACCGCCGGTTCGGCGATCAGGCTCGCGGCCAGGTCGAGCCGCCGGCGCATCCCGCCGGAATAGCTGCCCACCGGGGTGCGACCGGTGCGCGGGAGCGAGAACCGTTCCAGCAGTTCATCGGCTCGTCGCCTGGCCTGGGCCGCGCCGAGATGGTGCAGCCGGCCGAACAGCTCCAGGTTCTGCCGTCCGGTCAGGATCTCGTCGACCGCCGCGGACTGCCCGACCAGGCCGATCCGACGGCGCACTTGCGCGGCCTGGCGCAGGACGTCGTATCCGGCGACGCGCACCTCGCCCGCGTCGGGCGCCAGCAGTGTCGAGAGGATCCGCACCGCGGTGGTCTTCCCCGCTCCGTTGGGACCGAGCAGGCCGCAGACGCTGCCCGGCTCCACCCGCAGGTCGAACCCGCACAGCCCGGCCCCCTCGGCCCCGCCCCGGTATCGCTTGTGCACGCCGTGCGCCGCGATGGCGCTTCCTGTCCGGTCCACTGGCCGCCCCTCGGTCGATCGGTTCCGTACCTCGTACCGTACAAGGTACGGTACCGCCGGATGCGCCCCGGCCGCCACCGCTGGGGAGAATGCTTTCCGTGACCGCGAAGAATGATCCGAGCCGCAGCCTGGCACTGCTGTGGGGCAGCCACACGACGCCCGGACGATCGGGGCTGACCGTGCGCTCCATCGTGACCGCCGCCACGGCCATCGCCGACGCGGAGGGGCTCGCCGCGGCGACGATGCGCCGCGTCGCCGACCGGCTCGGTGTGGGGACGATGTCGCTGTACACGCACGTGCCCGGCAGGGCGGAACTCACCGAACTCATGATCGACATCGCGTACGGCGAGCTGTACGCCGACGTCGACGAGCCCGCGAAGGCGACGGGCGGCTGGCGGGAGGGGCTGCGCCTGGTCGGCGAGCGCAACTGGGACCTATACCAGCGCCACCCCTGGCTACTCCAGGCGACCGGCGCGCGTCCCGTCCTCGGGCCCCACGCGACCCTCAAGTACGAGGCCGAACTGCGGCCGCTCGACGGGATCGGCCTCACCGACGTCCAGATGGACTCGGTTCTCACCCTGGTGCTGACCCATGTGGAAGGCGTCGCCCGGATACAGGCCGACCTGGCGCGGACCGAGGACGGATCGGGGATGTCCGACCAGGAATGGTGGCTGTCGACTGCTCCGGCGCTGGAGAAGGTCATGGACGCGAGCCGTTTCCCCACCGCTTCCCGGGTCGGTCAGGCCGCCGGCGAGCATCACCAGGCGAGCGTCGACCCGGCGCACGCCTTCAGGTTCGGGCTGGCCCGCATCCTCGACGGCGTCGAGCGTCTTATCGAGGAGAAGAGTCCCGAGGCCGGAGAAGGCTGAGCGGGGCGGCGTGCGGCGCCGGACGCCCGATCAGCGAGGCGTCTTCTCGTCCGGGGTGAACGCCTCGCCGTGACCGGGCACGATCAGTGCCGGCGCGAGGCCGAGGAGCCTGGCCCGGGAGTCGGCGAGTACCCGCTCGCTGGGCGCGTACGGGTCGGCCGCCGGCCCCTCACTGGTCCACCACGCGTGCGTGCACACGACCAGGCCGTCGTCGGTGTCCACGATCGTGGACAGGTCCTCGGTGGAGTGCCCCGGCGTGTAGAGCAGCTTGATGGACGGGCTGAGGGCCCAGCCGTCCGGCTCCTCGGCGAGCCGGCGCGTGGTCCACACGTCGTCCCGGTACACGGCCCAGAAGTCGTGGTACCTGGCCTCCGGAAACAGTGCCGCGTTCAGCGTGTGGTCCGGGTGGTGGTGGCTGAAGACCACGTCGGTCACCGCCTCCGGGGCGACCCCGAGCTCGGCCAGCGGGGCCAGGATGCGGTCGCGGGACGCGACCATGCCGGGGTCCACGATCGCCGTGACATCACCGTCACGTACCAGCACGACGGTGCTGGCCACCCGCTCGCCCACGTAGCCGGCCGTCAACACGTTCAGCTGCGCCGCCACCCCACGACCTCCGGAACCTCGAAACATCTCGGCATACGGTCGTGACAGTACCCCGCGGGGCGCTCAGCCGGCCGCCACAGCGACCGACCGGGGGTTCGCGGCCAGGCGACCCCGGATCAGGATCGCCGCGCGGTTCGCGACCACGGTCGTCAGTGTGAGCAGCATGATCGCGTCAGCGAACGCGTTGACGCTGATGCGGTTGTCGACGAGGAACATGCCGAGGTCACGGGTGAACCAGTGCTGACACCCGTAGATGAACGCCTGCCGGGCGGCGGCGATCGCGAGCCAGACGAGCGCGTACGCCCACCCCGCGTCGGTCCACGACTGGCCGTTCGCGTCGACGCTCACCCGCATGAACAGGCACGCGAACACGCCCAACGCGGCACCGGCCACGACGGTCGCCAACTCCAGGAGCAGCCCGTTGCCGGTGAGGTCCCACCCCGGCATCACGAACGGAATGACGACCGCGGACAGCACCAGCGGCCGCAGCAGAGCGAACAGGGTCACCCGTCGGTGGCCCCAGTCCCGGGCCAACAGGACGGCGACGATGGCGAGGTTGGCAAGGGTAAGCGCGGTCGACATGGAAGCGACCGTAGGGGGCGGACGAGTTGGGGATCCTCAACCCGCTGGACGGAACTTTGGGTGTACGCCACGATGATGATCCGTACCGACCACGAAGTACCACGGGATCATCATGCTTGTCAGGCAAGGCTTCCTGAGAATCGCGGCTATTGCCGGGCTGGCGTTCGTCTTGTGGGGCGAAACCACGCATTCGGGGATCGTCGGGCTCCACGGTCACCTGTTGACGACCGCGATCGTGCTCGCTGTCACCGCGCTGGGGTGGATCGGCTGGGCGCTCGCCGGCCCCCTCGGGACGTCCCCCGTGGTGACCGTATTCGTCTGTTGGACGGGTTTGGCCGGCAGTGTCCTGCTGTTCGTGCACCCGGCGCCCGCCGTGTGCTGGTTCACCGTGTTCGCCTGCCTGGACGCTGGCGCGACGCGGCCGGCCCGGATCGGCCTGCCGCTGGCGGGTGCGTGCTGCGCCATCCTGGTCGCCGGGTACCTACTCGGCCGAGGCGACCTGCTCGCCACGCTCGCCGCTGTCACCGGGGTCGCCTATGTCGTCGGTACCAGCCGGCGTGACCACGCCCGCGCCGCGACGCTGGCCGAGCGCGGCCGCATCGCCGCGGAGCTGCACGACATCCTCGGCCACTCGCTGAGCGCACTGTCCCTGCAGATTGAGGCCGCGTCCGCGGCTCTGGACACGGCCGACGACCGCGAGCGTGCGCTCGCTCACCTGACCAGGGCCGCCCGGCTGACCCGCAGCGGCCAGGAGGAGACCGTGGCCGCGGTGCGTACCCTGCGCGACGGCGCGGTCGGCGTCCACGATCTGGTGAGGAACCTCATCGACGCGTCCGGGATGGCCGTGGGCCTCACGGTGCATGGCAAGCCGCGGCCGCTGTCGGCCGCGACCGGGATGGCGGTCTACCGCCTCCTCCAGGAGGCGCTGACCAACGCGAGCAAACACGCCCCCGGTGGCCACGCCGAGGTGATCCTCTCCTATCTGCCGGACAGGTTGACGGTCACGGTCGACAACGCCACCGCCGGAGGTGCAGACGTGGTCAGCGGCGGGCAGGGCCTGCCGGTCATGCGCGAACGAATCACCCGTATCGGGGGTACCCTCGCCACCGGCGCGGCCGGCGGTCGCTGGCGCGTCGAGGCTCAGGTGCCGGCGTGAGCGCCGTACGGGTGGTCGTGGCCGACGATCAGGCCGCCGTACGCGAGGGCCTGGTCGCGCTGCTCGGCCTGCTGCCAGGGATCGAGGTGGTGGCCGAAGCCGCCGACGGACCTGCCGCCCTGGCCGCGGTGGCCCGGCATCGCCCCGATGTCGTCCTCCTCGATCTGCGCATGCCGGGCATGGACGGCATCGCCACCACCGCCCAGCTCAGCGCCGACCACCCCGCTACCGCGGTGGTGATCCTGACCAGTTACGCCGACGACGGCTCCGTGCTGGCGGCCCTCGCCGCGGGCGCCCGCGGGTACCTGACGAAGAACGCCGGACGAGCGGAGATCGGCCAGGCGGTCACCGCCGCGGCGGCTGGCCTCGGCGCGCTCGACCCCACCGTCCAGGAGCGCCTGGTCAGGGCCGCCCGGATCGGGCAGGTCCCCGCCGAGCTGCCCGACGGGCTCACGACCCGGGAAGCCGAGGTACTCGCTCTGATCGCCGCCGGCCTGTCCAACCACGCGATCGCCACCCGGCTGCGCATCGAGCCCGCGACGGTGAAGTCGCACATCAACCGGATCTTCACGAAGACCGGAGCCGAAGATCGCCCGGGCGCCATCGACTACGCCCGGCGGCACGGGATGTCGGCGTAGCGGCGCCAGAGGCTGTCCGCCTCGACGACTCGTTTCCGGCGGATGTCGGTGGCGCACGGCAGCCGGACATATCATGCCAGCAGGCGCGAGTGTCGACACCCAGTGGAGAACCGGCCCGTGAACAGTGAACACAGCCACCACGACGACCATCACGGACACTCCTCCGGCCGCGAGGGCTCCCACCACGCACACGACCACGACGCACACGACGGCCACGGTCACGACCACCGACACGGTCACGACCACCCGCCGGACGGTGGGCTGGGTGCCTTGTGGCACAAGGCCCGCCACGTGGTCACGCCGCACTCCCACGACGCGGCGGACAAGGTCGACTCGGCGATGGAGGCCAGCCGCGACGGGTTGCGCGCACTGTGGATCTCGCTGGCCGTACTCGGCGGCACCGCGGTGCTGCAGGCCGTCATCACCGCGCTGTCTGGTTCGGTGGCGCTGCTCGGCGACACCCTGCACAACGTCGCCGACGCCCTGACCGCGGTACCGCTGGGCATCGCCTTCATCCTCGGCCGCCGGGTGGCGACCCGGCGGTACACCTACGGGTTCGGCCGGGCCGAGGATCTGGCCGGCATCGCGATCGTCACGGTCATCGCCGCCTCGTCCGCCCTGGCCGGTTTCGAGGCCATCCGGCGCCTGCTGTACCCGGCCACCGTGTCGCACCTGCCGTACGTGGCCGCCGCGGCCGCCATCGGGTTCGCCGGCAACGAGATTGTCGCCCGGTACCGGATCGGCGTCGGGCGGCGCATCGGCTCGGCGGCTCTGGTCGCGGACGGGCTGCACGCCCGTACCGACGGGTTCACCTCCCTCGCCGTGCTGCTCGGCGCGGGCGGCGTCGCGATCGGCTGGCGCTGGGCCGACCCGGTCGTCGGCCTACTCATCACGGTGGCGATCCTGTTCGTGCTCAACGGTGCCGCCCGCGAGGTGTACCGCCGGCTCATGGACGCCGTGGACCCGGCACTGGTCGACACCGTCGAGGCCACCCTGCGGGAGACCTCCGGCGTCATCGGCGTCGGCGCCGTACACCTGCGGTGGATCGGGCACCAGTTGCGCGCCGAGTGCGAAATCATCGTCGACGCCGACCTCACCGTCGCCCGGGCGCACGCCATCGCGGTGGACGCGGAGCACCGGCTGATCCACGCCGTACCGCGGCTGACCGCGGCGCTGGTGCACGCCGACCCGTACGGCCAGGATCAGGTCCAGCACGCGCGGCTGGACCACCACCGCGACGCGGCGACCGCCGGCTGAGCCGACTCAGGTCGCCCGCGGTACCGGCGGCGCGACCTCGACCTCCAGCAGTGGCAGCATGCGCCCGGGAATGGACCCCGACGGCGTCTCCCCCACCCGCTCGGCCCCCATCGCGAGGTAGAACCCTTCCGCGTGCGGGTCGGCGTCGATACGCAGCGCGGTGAAGCCGGCCTCGCGGGCCGCCCGCATCACGTGCTGCCACAGGCGGCGGCCGATCCCGGTGCCGATCGCGTCCGGCTCGACCCACAGGTTGCCGAGTTCCCCCCGGGGCGGCTCGCCATCGAGGCTGTAGAACCCGACGAGCCGGCCGGCCGACTCGGCCACCACGATGCGCCGGGCCTCCACCTCCGCCGACGGGTACGTGAACTCCGACCGGCACACGTCGAGGAAGTCCTGGGTGTACCCCCAGTGCGCCTTCGACCGCAGTGCCAGCGGACCGAGCAGGTCCGCCTCATCGGCTCGTGCCGGGCGCAGCTGAAGATCCATCACACCATTGTGCGCCGAGAGCCGGGACTCACGCCGAGAACGAGATGACCTTCGTCGGGTGGATCCGGACGATCAGCCGGCGCTCGTCCGGCGACTCCGCCGGTGGGTCGATGCCCAGATACTTGCGGGACAGTCGCATGGGCAGAGACTTCTCCGGGTCGTCCACGAGTTCCGCGACCCCGCGGATCTCCACCGACTGGTAAGGGTTGTCGGCGGCGAAGACACTGACGCTGATCCGGGAATCGCGGGCCAGGTTGCGTGCCTTCTGGCGGGTGTCCAGCGTGCTGAACAGCACCGTATCCTCCTCGCGCGCCACCCATACGACGGCGGAGTGCGGCGCCCCATCGGGGCCGAGGGTTGCCACGATCCCGAAGTTCTTATCGTCCAATAGCTTGCGGGTTTTCTCGTCCAGAACGACCGTCATGCTCCGACGCTATCGCGCGCACAGCGCCGACCGCCCCGTGAGTCAACCAATCTCGCGCACCGGCTGCTCGTCGCCGGGGGACGCGCCAGCCGGCACGCCGGTACGGCGGCGCGACTCGCGCAGTACCGCGGACAGCGCGACACCGCCGATACAGGCCAGGGCCACCACGGCGACCAGAGACAGCGCGGCCGGTACCGGCGGGGCGTTCAGCGGCGAGATCCCGGCGAACACCTCGACGCCCACCACGACCGTCAGCACCGCGTAGCTCGCGATGGCGGTCCACACCAGACGGACCCGTCGCGCCTCGCTCCAGTTCGTGAACCGCAGCAGCCAGGCCAGCCCCGGTACCACCAGGATCGCGTGCATCGCCACCGCGTGCAGCGGCTTCAACGCGCCGGCCGTGGTGTAGGCGACCTGGGCGTGACCGGTGCGCGCCTGTGCCACACCCCGCGCGATCATCACGGCACCGGTCGCGAGCGCCACCAGCAGGATGACGAATCCGAACCGCACCGCCACCCGCATGCTTCTGGCCATCGCCGCGCCACCGACCATCGCCGCGACGGTGAACCCGACGGCGGTGAGAATGATGACCGCGCCACCGATGGCCAGGCTCATCGAGACCGCGGTGTCGAATCCGGTCTCGAAGTTGAAGTGCGAGGGAACCCCGCGCCACGCCTGCATGGTGACCAGCGCCGGCTCCACCACGCAGACCACGGTGAACGCGCCCAGCAGCCAGCCCCTGCTCCGGCGAGGCATGGTGAGGAACGAGGTCGCCCACACCACGGTCGCCAGAGTCAGCCCGAACGACAGGCCGAACGTCATCGCTTTGCGCATCGACAGCGGCCCCTCCCAGGAGCCGCCGGAGACGAGCAGGACACCCAGGTGTACCAGGCCGCTGGTGAACACCGCGGCGGCGGTGACGTACGCGACGCGCGCGACGGGCAGGTCCGCGCTCCAGATCCGGCCCAGCGCGCGCCGTACCGTGTCCCGCCCGGTCTCCGACCCGGTCTGTGGCCTGGTCTCCGGTCCGGTCTCCCGGTTGGTCTCCGGTCTGGTCGATGCCATGCGTCGATTGTCGGCAGCTCGGCTCCCCCGGCGCGTCGCCTGGAGGGAGGCACCCGCCGGCGGCGTGTCGTCTGGCGGGAGGCACCCGCCGGCGCGCCGCGTACGCCCGACGGCGTAGTCAGAGCCTGCTGGCAAACCTCTGGCCGGGCGCAGCCGGTATCCGGGCAAACCTCCGCTTTGCCGGACGCCCCCTGGCGGGCCGACCACGCCGCCTGGGCGCGGCGCAGCCGGTCAGCCGGGTTTGCCAGCAGGCTCTCGGGCTCCCTGGTATACGAACGGGGTCGTCTGGGCGACCTGCCGGAAGCCGAGGCGCCGCAGGATCGGCTGGCTGGCCGCGGACGCGTCGACCTGGATGTACCGGTACCCGGCGGCCTCGGCGAGAGCCACCCGGTGCGCGACCAGCGCACGGAACACGCCCCGGCCCCGCCACGCCGGCAGTGTGCCGCCGCCCCACAGGCTGGCGAACTCGGTACCGGTGGAGAAGTCGACGCGCCCTGCGGCGATCGGGGTCTCGCCGGCCATCGCGACCACCGCCGCGACCGTGCCGGGCCGCTCCGCCAACCGGGCGAGGATGGCGTCCCCGACCGCGGTGTGGTCGCCCCCGAAGACCTCCTCGTGTACCCGTACCAGCAGGTCGATCCCCGCGCGGTCGGTCACCGGTACGAGCCGCACGCCGGCCGGTGGCGTCGCGTCCAGGGTGAGCGCGGCGACGTCCGCGATCAGCAGGGACTCGACCGGCTCCGGAACGAATCCCGCCGCGCTCAGGCGCTCGGGAAGGTCGGCCGGCCGGTCGTAGGAGTAGTGCTTCCACTCCCACGGCCCGCGCAGCGGAGCGAACCGGGCGATCTGCGCGGCGATGGCGGCCGGTGCGCCGCCCTCGTCGAGGTCGGACCAGACGACTCCGGACCAGCCGCCGCCGTCGGACACGACCCGTACGACGCCGCCCTCGCGCTCGATCCGGTCGCCGGGCCCGTCGGGCTGGGGATCGCGCCGTACCTGCCGATCGAAGGCGGCGAGCATGGTTCGCTCGTCGGGAACTGGTACAGGTCGCGGCGCGGCGTCGGACTCGCCGAGCCCGACCGGTCGAATCTCACTCACCGGGCAATCCGAGCAGGCCGGCGGCGGTCCCGGCAACGGATTTTCGGGCGCGCTCTCCGCGGTGCCGGGTTTCCGGCGGGCGGCGGACTTCCGGCGGGCGGTGGGTTTCCGGTGGGCGGCGGCCGGTAGGCGGCGGGCGCGGCGGCACGGGAGACGCGAGAATGTTCCGGTGACTGAGGGAGCGAACCGGGCCGTCGTCAGCCGCCGGGACCGGGTGGCGGGTGGACTCCTGGGGGTACACGCCGGTGACGCGCTCGGCGCGACCGTGGAGTTCTCGTCCTGGGCGAGCATCCGCTCCCGGTACCCGGACGGGGTCACCGACATCGTCGGCGGAGGACCGTTCGGGTGGCCCCCGGGGCACGCGACCGACGACACCGACCTGACCCGCGCGGTCCTCCTCGCCTACCTGGCGCCCGGCGAGGACGTGGTCCGCGCGGCGGCCGACAACATGCTGGCCTGGCTGAGCGGCGACTGGCCGGGACGTGAACCCGGCAGCCGGCCCAGCGACGTCGGCGGTGCCACCGCGACCGGGCTCCAGCGGTACCGGCTGACCGGGGACCCGCGCGATGCCGGCGCGGGGACCGGGCGGGCCGGCAACGGATCGCTGATGCGCTGCATCTCCACCGGGCTGGTGGTGACCGATGAGGACCGCCGCATCCGGGAATCGATGGAGATCTCGGCCATCACCCACGACGACCCCCGCGCCACCGTCTCCTGCGCCGCGTACAACGAGATGGCCGCGGCACTGCTCGCCGGCGCCGGGCCGGACGAGGCGGTCGAGCACGGGCGGGCGGTGGCCACCCGGCTCGGCGTCCCGGCGGTCGCTGACGCCATCGCGTACGGCCGGCAACTGCGCCCGGCGATGCTCGCGCTGACCGGACAGACCTTCCTCGCCGACGATGCCGCGGGGTTTGTGCTCGACTCGCTCAGCCTCGCGGTGGCCGCCGTGCTCGATGCCCGGCCGCTGCCCGACGTCCTGGTCGACATCGTGCGGATCGGCAACGACACGGACACCAACGCGGCCATCGCCGGCGGTCTGCTCGGAGTCCGCGACGGCGCCGCCGCGCTGCCCGACCGTTGGCTTGCCGTGCTTCAGTTCGGAGCGGAGTTCACCGAGGCGGCGCGGCGGCTCACGGCCGGGTGACCGACCTAATCTGGCTCGGCGCGTCTGGCACCGCGCGACGACCCAGACCAGTCGCCGACTAGTTCTGGCTGCGCGTCTGGCGCCACGCGGCGACCCGGACCAATCGACCGGATACCCTTGCGTGATGCCGGACATCGACCCTCGTCACCACTCGTCCGACGGCGTCACGCTGGTCCTCGTCCACGGTGGACTGTGGGGTGAGTCGGACGCGGAGCGGTTCTGGCACCGGCCCGGGATCGTGCGCGGCCTGAGCGAGCGCGGCTTCACGGTACTGGCCCCGGAACGGCCGCGCCGGCCGGCCGACTGGGCGGACGAGGCCCGGCACCTCGCCGGCGCGCTACCGGATCGGCCGGTGTTCCTGGTCGCCGGCTCCAACGGCTGTTCGGCCGCCGTACGCGTCGCGGCGCAACAACCCGGATCGGTACGCGGCGTGATGCTGGCCTGGCCGGCGACCGCCGGCGACGCGTCCGTCGACCGGCTCGACCGCGAGCAACTGGCCGGCGTGGGTGCCACCGAGCCTGTGGTCGACGCCCTGCTGGCGGGCGAGACATTGCGCGGGACGACCGACGCCGACCTGGCCGCGCTGCGGGTACCGGTCGGCGTCATGGCATCGGTACCGTCCAACCCGCATCACCAGCGGCACACCGTGGACGCCCTGCTGCGCCTGGTACCCGGGGCGGTCGAACTGCCCGGAAGCCCGGAGGCGCCGGTGCCGTGGTTCGCCGAGCACCTGCCGGACTTCCTCGCGACCGTGGAACGGTTCGCCGCTATGCGCGCATGATGCTGGCAATCGGGATGCGGGCCGCCCGGATGGCCGGTATCAGGCCGCCCAGCAACCCGGCGATCAGGCCGGCGATCACCCCTGCCGCGCCCGCCTGCCAGGGAAACCCGATGTCCTGCAGGAACGGTTCCCGTCCAGCCAGGACGGTGCTGGCCGCCTTCAGGACCAGCGCCCCGGTGCCGACCGCCGCGGCCGCGGTGAACAGCCCGGTCAGCAGGGTCTCGGCGAGCACGATCGCGGCCAGCAGCAGCCGGGACGTGCCGACCGCCCGGCGCAGCGCGAACTCCTCGACCCGCTCGCCGACCGTGGCGAGGCCGACGTTCAGGATGCCGCCGACGCCGATCAGCAGCACGAGCGCCGCCAGGCCGAGGAACACCCGCCGCACCAGGGTCAGCTCGGTGGCGATGTGCTTCTTCGCGTCGATCGGTTCGACCTGGAGCTGCCCGGCGGGTATTCCGGCTGCGATCAGCCGGGTACGCAGGACCTGAAGCTCGCCTGTCGCGGCGGGTGACAGCATCACCTGCAATCCCCCGCCGTTGGACATGGAGTCCACCGGCATCCAGTTGAGCAGCTCGTCCGTGCGCACGTACGCGGTCGGCTGGTCGTTGCCGTCGTCGACCACCCCGACGATGCGCGGCGTGGCGTCGACACCGGAGCCGACGCTCAGCTGCGCCGGTATCCGGTAGCGGGCGAAGCCGATCGCGGCGGCCTTGTTGAGCACGATCCGGGGTCCGAGCGACGGCGCGGAGGCGAAGTCGAGCCACTGTCCGGACACCGGCCGGAACGGTTGGAACTGCCGGATGTCGCCGGTCATCGCGACCAGGCTCAGCTGGATGGCCGCCCCCTTCGGCTGGTTGACCGCGGGCTGGCCGAAGCAGTAGCCCCGGGAGTCGCAGAACACCGGCCCGGCCGGCCCGGCGTACCCCTCGTTGTTGTCCCGATCGAGCGGCGCTCCGCCGGGGTTGATGGGGGTCACTCCCGGCTCGCCGATGGTCGCCGAGGTCGTGAACGAGGCGACCGCGTCGCCGCGTCCCTTGAGGGCGTCGATGGCGACCGATGCCGTGTGCGGGTCCGGCGGCAGGTACATGCGCAGCGTGCCGTCCTTGCCCTGGACGAGTTCGACGTCCGACAGCAGCGCGCGCTGACCGATCTCGGCGCCGGCCTGAACCGCGACGACGGCGAGTACGCCGAGGAACAGGCTCATCATCGACAGGAGCGTGCGCAGCTTGCGGGCGCGGATCCCCTGCACACCGATGATCAACGCGGACCGGGCCCGCCCGGACAGCCGGATCACGCGACCACCATCCCGCCGAGCATGCCGCCGGCCGCGCCGGCCGCGAGACCGCCAATGTCCGGGCCGCCAACCGAAGCCGCCCTCTCCCGCACGACCTCCTCGGGCCCGGCGTCGGCGAGTGTGCCGTCCTGCAGGCGCAGTACCCGCCCCATCCGCCTGGCGTGATCCCAGTCGTGAGTCACCAGGATGAGCCCGCAGCCGCGCTCGGTCGCCGAGTGCAAAACGTCGATCACCAGGTTGCCCGTCTCCGTGTCCAGCGCGCCGGTGGGTTCGTCGGCCAGCACCAGCCTGGGTTCGCGTACCAGCGCCCGGGCGATCGCCACCCGCTGCTGCTCGCCGCCGGACAGCCGGGGCGGCTTGTGTTTGGCCAGGTGCGCGATGCCGACCCGGTCGAGCGCGGCGATGGCCCTGGCCTTGCGCTTGCGGCGGGGTAGCCACCCCTGGCCGTTTACCAGCGCCATGGCCACGTTCTGCACGGCGGTCAGGTGCTTGAGCAGGAAGAAGCGCTGGAACACGAACCCGAATTCGGCGCTGCGCAACGCGGCAGCGCGCCGTTCGGACAGCCGGGTGATGTCGCGGCCGTGCAGAAGGTACTGGCCACCGGTCGGCCGGTCGAACAGGCCGACCAAGCTGAGCAGGGTGCTCTTGCCGGAGCCGGATCGCCCGACGACGGCCACACTCTCTCCACTGTGGACGGTCAGGTCCACACCGGACAGAATGGTGCGCGGCTGCTGCTGGCCCTTGAGGACTTTGGTGACGCCGGCCAGCTCGATCAGCGGGGTCACTTCGAGATCCCGGCCTGATCCGGGCCGCCGGTGTTGGGCGGCGGGGTCGGCAGGTCGGGTCCGGGTACCGCGATGGTCTCCTCGCCGGTCAGGCCGGACTTTATCTCCACCATCTTGCCGTCGGTGAGGCCGAGCACCACCTGCGTGGTCTGCCGGCCGCCATCTGGCCCGACAACGTCGACCTCGCCCTTGCCCTGCTGCCCGGCGACCGCCTCGACCGGCAGCACGAGCACGTTGGTCGCCTTCGCGGTGACCACCTGAACCGTGGCACCCGCGCCGTTGATCAGGCGTACGCCGGCCGGAGCCGTGCACACCAGCCGCAGGCCGGTCGGGTCCGAGCCCTGGCCGCCGCTGCCGTCGTCGGCACCGGGCGGGGTCAGGATCGGTAGCGGCATCGGTCCCCCGCTCGGCCCGCCGGTCGGCGCGGCCGGCGGTGGCTGGGTCGGGATGACACCGGCGGGTAGCGCGCCGATCGTGCCGAGCGGCGTGCAGGCGAACGGGCCGGGGCCACCCTTCACCTGCGCCTTCACCGAGCCGAGCGAGTCGGAGATCTGGTACGCCTGAGCACCGTCGATGTCGGCGACGATGCCGTACCCGACCAGCTTCGCCGACACGATCGGCATTCCGGCGGTGACCGTGGACCGGTCGTCGAGCAGCCGGCCATCGAAGACGGCGCCGGCCGGCACCGAGACCGGGTGCGCCTTGCCATCCTTGGAATACACGGTCGCGACCTTGGTCGGCTTCGTGGGCGTGGTCTTCGACGGCTTCACGTTCGCGTACCGCACCTGTCCGGCGACCGGCGCCGCCAGGCCGAACACCGGATCCAGAGTGACCGTGCCGGACAGGCTCACCTGGTTGGCCAGATCCTGGCGGGTGGGCTTCACGGTGGTCACGATCGTGCCCCGGGAGGCGAGCCCGGGAGTGGGCGTCGCCCCTCCCGAGGAGTCGCAGCCGACTGCCGCGACGGCGGCCAACACGGCCAGAACGCACAGATGATGCCGGACTCGGATGCGCAACGGGTACCCCCATAGACCGATCGCGTCAGAGGATGACAAAACGCGCAGAGACGTCGATGGACGGCAACAGGCTACCGTCGATGGCCGGGCCCAGGCGTCCCTGTAGACAGGCTGTCGACGACTTGGATCAGGACTGTGACACGACCCGGTAGATGCTTACCTCGCTGGTATGACACACGACCGGGCCGGACGTCAGCGACCGGTCGCTGGCCTCATACCCAGGTTGGTTGATGAAGTACCGCAGGGGTTTGCCGTCCGCGCCGGTGAGCTGGTCCGGCCTCACCCAGGTCACCTCGCCGCCCCAGTGGGGCCGGTGCTCGCGCACGATGAAGTCGAGCCGCACCGACGCCTCCTCACGGTTGAAGCCGACGACCGGGCTGCCCGGCAGCCGCAGGACGCAGTCGCGCAGGGCGTTGACCGCGCTCAACCGGTTGTACGCGTACTGCGCGTTGTCGAAGAGGAAGTAGCCGCCCAGTACCGCCGACACCGCGAGCGCGGCGGCGAGCCGGGTGAGGCTACGCGTGCCGACCTCGGAGACCGCGAACACCACGGCGAGGGTCAGCAGGTACGTGTAGGGCCCGGCATAGTAGGCGTCCACCTTCCACACCAACAGGTTCGCCAGGTAACCGGCACCGCCGAGGAGCATCACCAGCGCGGTGGGGTCGCCGCTCACGTCGATGCGCGGCCGCATCACCGCGAGGCCGGCGACGACGACCAGCAGCGGCACCGCCAGTTGCCCGACGCTCGTGTCGAAGTTGACGCGGACCGTGTGCCGGCTGAGGTTCATCGCGCCGGTGTAGAACCCGACATGCGACATGTACGCCGTGATGGCCAGCGTGGCGACGGCGACCAGACTGGTGACCGCGCCCACCAGACGGGTTTCGCGGCGGCGGCACAGCACAAGCCCGTATGCGAGCAGCAGCCAGGAGAACGGTGCCTTGAACCAGGCGGCCACCAGCCAGCACAGCGCCCGCACCACGGGGCGCCGCTGGGCGATCAGCCCGAGCCCGACGAAGCACAGCCCGGAGGTCTCCTGGAGGGACGGGTACCAGATGCCGGCGAAGAACTGCTGGCTGGCAACCACTGCGGCGAGAGTCCAGACCAGCATCGCCGCCCTGGGCCGCCCGGTGAACCGCCGGGCGGCGACCACGAGCGGGCCGCCGATGGCGCAGACCACCATGGCCAACCGGACCGCGTGTGCCGGCCCGACCGGCAGGAGATAGAAGGTCCCGGCGAACACCCAGAACGACGGCCGGAACAGCCCCCACCAACGGTCCTTGTGGTACATGTCGATCATGTCCTGCAGGATGCCGCCGAGCCAGCCGTGCGCCGCCTGGTCGCCACGCAGGATGGTGATCTGGTTCCCGTCGTCGATGAACGACCACTCCCACGGCAGGAACGCGCTGGCCACCAACGCGGCCACGAGAATCACCAACAGCCAGACCCCGAGGTGGTACCGGCGCCAGAAGGTGGGAGCTTCGCCGGCCTCCGTCGCCCCGTCCCGGCTGCCTTCGGTGGGTGCCACCGAACCGCTGTCTAGCGGCGGCTCGGATGAGTCCGACCGGACGGAATCGGGTGGAATCACGCGGCGAGGTTACCCGACCGACCTCCGCGTCACGGGTCTCAGGTCTGGGCGTCCAGGTCTCGCAGCAGGCCGGTGAGCACGTCGACGGTGCGGTCGGGCGGCTCGGCTTCCAGGCACAGGGTCTCCATGGCCGCCGCGTAGTGGTCGACGTCGTCGCGTTTGTCCAGATACAGCGCGCTGGTCAGCTGTTCGATGTAGACCACGTCGGGAAGGTCTTCCTCGGGGAAGCGCAGGATGCTGAACACCCCACCCGCGGCGGCGTGGCCACCGGCGTCGAACGTGATGACCTGCAGGCGGACGTTGGGCAGTTTGGTCGCCTCGATGAGCGCCTCGATCTGGGTGCGCATCACCGTCGGCCCGCCGATCGGCCGGCGCAACGCCGCCTCATCCACCACCGCCCACAGGTGCGGCGGATCCGGCCGGGTCAACAGCTGCTGGCGGGCCAGGCGCAGGCTGACACGCCGCTCGATGTCCTCGGCGGGAGCGTGCCCATGCCCCAGCGCCACCACCGCGCGGGCGTAGTCGCGGGTCTGGAGCAGCCCGGGAACGAACTGCACCTCGTACGTGCGGATGAGCGACGCCGACGCCTCCAGCCCCAGGTACGACTGGAACCAGTTGGGCAGCACGTCGCCGTACCGGTGCCACCAGCCCTGGGTGTTGGCCTCCCGGACCCGGGCCAGCAGGCGCGCGCGCTCCTCCTCGTCGTCGAGCCCGTAGAGGGTGAGCAGGTCGGCGACGTCGCGCTCCTTGAAGCTGACCCGACCCAGCTCCATCCTGCTGATCTTCGACTCCGACGAACGGATGCGCCAGCCCGCGTCCTCGCGGCTGACGCCCTGGGCCTCCCTGAGCCGGCGTAGGTGCGCACCGAGCAGCATGCGCATCACGGTCGGTCCGGTCGACGATCCGCCGTCCTGACCCGCCGCGGCCATCCGCCGCCCTCCGATCCTCGCTCGAGGCGCTCGTCCCGGTCCCGTCGGTGTCGCGGACCGCGCCATCTCCGTCCTCTCGGCCTGCTGCACGACCGAGCAAGCATGCCATCCGGGGATGGTCGGACGGATCAGCCACACATCCGATTCCGTGGCCCGAGTCGGCGAGTATGTTGAGATCTTTTTCGGGGTGCGTTGCGGCGGGCGGCGACCACGCCGGTCATCTCAGGTCAGGTGCGCGACCGAGCGGCAGGCGGCGACCACGCCCCGTCTTCTCAGGTCAGGTGCACGACCGCGCGGCGGGCGGCGGCCACGCCGGGTCGGCGGTTTCCCCGTGACCGGGCCGGGTAAGTGTTCCGGAAGCGCGACTCTGCGGACCACGACTCGGAGGGACCGCCGATGCCTGACCGGAGCACCGAACTGGTTCGCCGGCTGATGGACCGGTACGGCAGCACCTTCGCCGAGGAGGCCGGGATCCGGCTGGCCGACCGTCCCGGGCCGCTCTACCAGTTGCTGGTGCTGACCACCCTGCTGAGCGCGCGCATCTCGGCAGGTGTCGCGGTGGCCGCGGCCCGGGCGCTGTTCGGCGCCGGGTACCGCACTCCGGAGGCGATGGCCCGGGCCAGTTGGCAGCAGCGGGTCGACGCGCTCGGGCGCGGGCACTACCGCCGCTACGACGAGCGCACCGCGACCGAACTCGGCGACGAGGCCCAACTGTGCCTGGACCGCTGGCGCGGCGACCTGCGCCGGCTGCGGGCCGAGGCCGACGGTCAGGTGCGCTCGCTGCGTTCGATGCTCGTCGAGTTCTCCGGGATCGGCCCGACGGGTGCCGACATCTTCACCCGCGAGGTGCAGGGCGTGTGGCCGGAGTATCGCCCGTACCTGGACCGGAAGGTCACCGCGGGCGCCACGAAGGTGGGCCTGCCGGCGAAGCCGGAGTCGCTGACCGGGCTGGTGCCGCCGAAGGAACTGCCCCGGCTGGCGTCCGCGCTGGTCCGGGTCGCGCTCGACCGTACGCCGCCGGACGATCTGGTGCGCACGGCCCGCCGTCGCGCCTGACTACGCGGCCAGCAGCTCGCTCAGGGCAGACATGTGGGCAACCTGGTGCCGGTGCTGGCGAGCCTGCAGGACGAGGTTCGCCACGACCAGCGCGGGGTTGGCTTCCGGAAGCTGCACCTGAAGACGTTGCCGAAGCCAGGGAGCGACCTCGCTCCAGCGGTAGAACAGGGTGCCGTCGCGCCTGGGGTTCACCGGCGGCGGGAAGTCCCCCGGGCCGCGTTCTCCGGACGCGTACCGGCGCACGGACTCCCGGCTTTGGCTGATGCGATCAGCGATGTCGGCAAGGGTCAGCAGATCCTCGTCCACGACGCGGAGGACAGTGAGACCCACGGACTCCACGTCGCGTACCACGGAGACAATCGCGTCGGCCAGTGTCGGAGCCTCCCGGTCAAACTCACCGATCGGAAGGCCGTCCTCGACACCGAACGCCGCGTCGTCGCACCCCGCGGCGTACAACCCGTCCAGTTCCTCGTCGGTAGGCTGCCTATCAAGGACCACAGTGAAGACCTGAGTCGTCATCGGCCTACCCCTTCCCCTTCACGAAGCTGCCGACGGCCCGCTCCGCGGCGCCGCATGGGCGTGCCGCTGAACGAAGCGATCGACCTGCTTGGCGTGAGTCCCCGGATTGCGGGGCGTCGACCAGATGCCAAGGCTCGCGGAGCAACGTACGCAGACCAACTCACTCTCTGACGCGGGCCGCACCCCATTGAGGTCTGCCTGGTGCAATAGTACACCAGGCGGTGGAATAGTACACCGCCTGGCGAACAAGGCCGGACGATCTGGTGCGCGGGCCGCCGTCGCGCGTGACGCCTATCTGGCGAACGGTCGCAACTGGTACAGCCCGCCACTGGTGAGTCCGTAGAAGACCGGCAGCACCACAAAGATCCCGAGGCCCACGAGCGGCGAGACCAGGAAGCCGACGATCCCCGCGAGCGCGTACAGCACCACCCCGACCAACGCGCGCAGCCGTTCGCTGCGGAAGAAGCGGTCGTGGGCCGTGTCCTGGAGGAGGTCGGCGTGGCGGGCGAGGTAGTGGTACAACACCAGCCAGGCCGCGGACAGCACCACGCCGACGAGCGCGTACGTGGCCACGGCGACCCGCCGGTCCGCTTGGTCGGGCCGGCGTAGTGCGCTGGAGAGCACCGTCGTCGGGAACGGCAGCAGCGCCGTGCTGAACAGCACCAGGAGATTGAGCCAGTTCAGCCCGCGATCGGCCCGCCGGATGCGCCGGAACGTCGCCTTGTGATTCAGCCAGACCACGGCGACGTACGCGTACGAGGCGACATAGGCCGCGTACCCCGGCCACTGCTCGAGAAGACCGGACAGCAGGTGGCCGGCGGGAGAGTTCGGGGGTCGGAGGTCCAGCACCAACAGCGTGATGACGATGGCCAGGATCCCGTCGCTGAACGCCTCGGTGCGCCCGGTGTCCGACTCGGCACCGCTGTTGTCGGGGCCGGTCATGCGGCACAGCTACCCGTCGCCTGCCGCGATAACCGCCCTACCCCGCCGTACCGTGCCGGGTCGCTCTCGTCCGACTGGCCCTTTGCCAATCCCGCCGGGGGTATTACAGTCCACTACCAACGTCGATGGAAGCGCTCCCACGAATCCGGGGCCACGTGGGGCCGCTCACTGACTCCTGCCACAACGTCCTCAGGAGCATCCATGCCACTCCCCCTCCTCTCCCGGCTCCGCCCTACCGCGCCGCGCCGTACCGGTCCGCGTCGACCGTTGCCGCGAAGGCCGGTCCGGGCCGGGTTGGCCCTCGTACTCGCCATCCTCACCGGCGCGACCGTCGCCTCGGTGGCCCGCCTCGCCGCCGCGGCTCCGGCCCCGACGGGCGAGTTCAACTACGCCGAGGCTCTCCAGGACTCGATGCTGTTCTACGAATCGCAGCGCTCCGGCAAGCTGCCCGCCGACAACCGGGTCGGCTGGCGCGGTGACTCCGACCTGACCGACGGCGCCGACCACGGGCTCGACCTCACTGGCGGGTACCACGACGCCGGAGACGAAGTGAAGTTCGGCTTCCCCGAGGCGTACTCGATGACCGCCCTCGCCTGGGGAGGCCTGGCCAACCCGGGTGGCTACTCGACGAGCGGCCAGCAGCAGTACCTGCTGCGCAACCTGCGCTGGGGCGACGACTACATCATCAAGGCGCACCCGTCGGCGCACGTGTTCTACGGCCAGGTCGGCGACGGCGGGTCGGACCACGCATTCTGGGGACCGCCCGAGGTCAATCCCTCTCCCCGGCCGTCCTACGCGGTCACCGAGTCCTGCCCGGGCTCGGACCTCACCGGTGAGGCGGCTGCCGCGCTGGCCTCCTCGTACCTGCTGTTCAAGGGCAGCGACCCGAGCTACGCGGCCACCCTGCTGTCCCAGGCCAAGTCGCTGTACGACTTCGCCGACGCCTACCGCGGCAAGTACGACGCCTGCATCAGCGCCGCGCAGGGGTACTACAACTCCTGGTCGGGGTACTGGGACGAGTTGACCTGGGGCGCCGTCTGGCTCTACAAGGCCACCGGCGACAACGCGTACCTGACCAAGGCGCAGACCTACTACGCCAACATGAACAAGATGTCCCAGACCACCACGCCCGAGTACAACTGGACGATCAACTGGGACGACAAGTCCTTCGGCGTGTACGTGCTGATGGCCGAACTGACCGGGCAGCAGCAGTACATCGACGACGCCGAGCGCAACCTCGACTGGTTCACCAGTGCGGTCAACGGCGCACACGTCAACTACACGCCGGGCGGCGAGGCCGTGGTGGACGTGTGGGGCACGTCGCGGTACGCGGCCAACGAAGCCTTCCTCGCACTGGAGTTCGGCAACTGGCTCAAGTCCCAGGGCCGGGACGCGACCAAGGCGCAGGCGTACCACGACTTCGGCGTACGGCAGATCAACTACCTGCTCGGCGACAACCCGAACCACCTGAGCTACGAGGTCGGGTTCACCAACAGCGGAAGGAACTCGGCCTGGCCGAAGAACGTGCACAGCCGCGGCGCGCACGGCTCCTGGACCAACAACATCACCGACCCGCCGAACAACCGGCACACCGCCATCGGTGAGCTGGTCGGCGGCCCCAACTCGGCCGGCAGCGACGCCTACACCGACGACCGCAGCAACTATCAGCAGGCCGAGGGCGCGCTGGACTACAACGCGCTGTTCTCGGGCGCGCTTTCCGAGTTGACCCAGGAGTACGGCGGCACGTCGCTTTCCAACTTCCCGCCGAAGGAGACTCCGGACGGGCCGGAGATGCTGGTACAGGCCGCGCCGAACGCCACCGGTACCAACTTCGTGGAGATCAAGGCACTGGTGGAGAACAAGTCGGCGTGGCCGGCCCGCAAACTCACGAGCGGCAGCTTCCGCTACTACTTCACCCTGGACTCCGGCTACTCGGCGAGCCAGTTGCAGTTCACCTCGCCGTACAACCAGTGCAAGGCGCCGACCGGAGTGACCCAGCTGTCCGGCAGCACCTACTACCTCACCATCGACTGCACCGGCACCTCGATCCAGCCGTCCGGCCAGTCCGACTTCAAACGCGAGGTGCAGTTCCGCATCACCTTCCCGGGACCGCACGACTACACGAAGGACTACTCCTTCCAGGGCCTGCCCGGTACGCCCGGCGCGACACCGGTGAACGACCCGTACATCACGCTCTACGACGGCACCAGCCTGGTCTGGGGTACCGCGCCGGGCTCCGGCCCACCGGTGTCGCCCAGCCCGTCGGTCTCGCCCACCCCGCCGGTGTCGCCGTCGCCGAGCCGCAGCCCGTCGGCGAGCCCGACCCCGAGCCGCAGCGCGTCGCCCAGCCCGACCGGCGCGGCGGGAGCGTGCCGGGTCACCTACGCGACCAATGACTGGGGCGGCGGGTTCACCGCGACGGTTACCATCGCGAACACCGGTACCTCGACGATCAACGGCTGGACGTTGAAGTTCGCGTTCTCCGGCAACCAGACTGTCAGCCAGGGCTGGTCGGCGACCTGGACGCAGAGCGGCACCGCGGTGACCGCGACGAGCCTGTCGTACAACGGGACGCTGGCGCCCGGAGCCTCCACCTCGATCGGCTTCAACGGCAGCTACAGCGGTACCAACGCCAGACCGACCGCGTTCACGGTGAACGGCAACGCCTGCACGACCGGCTGAGGCGCGACCCGGCGGCGGGGGCGGTCGACACCGCCCCCGCCGCCCCGCGTCGTACCTCCGACATGCCGGCATCGAAGAATGCCGCCACCGATACTTGCCACCACCCCGGCCAGCATGGATGAATGTCCACTGGGGGGAGACCGGTCTGCGACGCGGCGCATCGCGGACGCGCCGAGCCGGACCGGTCGAATCAGGGTGTGGGGGCCACGATGCTGACAGATCACGATGACGAACGCCTGGCCATCGGCCTGGTGCGCCTCGCCACGGCGATGCACGCCGCCACCGACGGGCACGCGTCCGGCGGCCCGACCACGCTGGTGGATCAGCAGGTCATCCTGATGCTCTCCCAGCGCGGCGACAAGCAATCGATCGAAGAACTCGCCTCGTCGCTCGGCATGAGCCTGCCCGATCTGGTCGAGGCGGTCGGCCGGCTGCGGGTCGAGGGACTGGTCGGCCTGGATCCGGCGCCTTCCTACGATCCCGGCCACGTGCGGGTGTCCCTGACCGGGCCGGGTCGCGACCTGGCCCCGCCGCTGCTCAACTGGGCCGCTCACCTGCTCGGTCGGCTCGATGACCTGTCCGCCGATGTGCCTGACCTGCCGGTTCTTCCAGCCGTACGCGCACGCCGGGCAGGCGAAGCCGCACCACTGCGCCCTTGTCGACGCGCCGTTCGGGCACACCCACATCCGGCTCCACTGCCCGGAGCAGCAGCAGGACGTCAGCCTGACCATCTGGCCAGTTTCGGACGACCCGGACAGCGATGCCCCGGGCGGTGACACCTTCACCGGCTGACGAGCGATTCCGGCCCGCGCTACTCGATCCAGCCGTTCTGCCGGCCGAATTGGACCAGGCGCTTGCGCAGCTCGACGATCTGCGCACCGGTCAGCTGGGGGCCGGCGTCCAGCAGGATGTCGGTGACGCGCGACTGGAACTCATCCTCCGAGAAGATCTCACAGAGTTCGTCTTCGGCGCCCTGCCGCTCGGCGGTCCGATCCGACGCGACCGGCTGGGTACGGGCGGAGGAGGAGGCGGTGCCGGCGCCCACCGGCATCTCCAGCACGTGCACGTCGTATGCCTTGAGGCCCCGCCCACCGTCGATCACGTTGAACTCCACCCTGGCGCCGGTGGCGACCCGAACGCCCCGGTCGGTGAGTTCGTTGGCGTGCACGAACACATCGTCACCGCCGTCGTCAGGGGCGATGAATCCGTAGCCCCGACCCTCGTCGAACCGAACGACCTTACCCGTGGTCATCAATCTTCTCCCTCACCGCAACCACAACCGACCGCATGTCTACCCGCGGCAAAGCCACCCCCGCGTCGAACGACAACACGATAGCCGATTCGACCATGGTGGCGCTCATCACGACGCGCGATGCTCGGCGTGCTCGTGGCTGTGCTCATGACCACCGCCGTGCTCATGGCCAGCGCCGTGGTCGTGGCCGGAGCCCGGGGCGCCGCCCATCATGCGCAGCATGCCGATGCCGCCGGTACCCAGGAACCGCACCACCAGAACCGCGGCGACAACCAGGAACACGATGTTGAGGTACGTCGTGTAGTTCCAGCTCACCGCCGACTCCACCACTCGCGCATGACGGCCGGACGGGACCAGCCCGGTAACCCCGAAGAGCAACTCCACCAGGTATCCCGCCACGACCGAGGTCAGGTAGAAGGTGCCGGTGATGTAGAGCGCGGTACGCCAGCCGTAGTACCGGCGGTAGATGTTGATGATCGGCAGGATGATCAGGTCAGCGAAGATGAACGCCACCACCCCGCCGAAGCTGATCCCGCCGTTCCAGAGCACCGCCGCCAGCGGCACGTTGCCGATCGAGCACACGAACGACACCACCGCGACCACCGGCCCGATCAGCGGTCCCCACACCTTGGACAGCAGGGGGTGGCCGCTGAAGAAGAACGCGCGCCAGAACGCCTCCGGTACCCAGGCGGCGATGGCACCGGCGATGAGCAGCCCGCCGAACAGGTCCCGCCAGATCGCCGCCCACTCCATCACGAACACATGGGACACCGACGTGAAGCCCTCCCGGGACAGCAACCGCCGGCCGAACGACCCTCCACTCTGGACGGACATGTCCATGGCCGCGTGCCCCTCCATGGAGCCGGCCAGGCCCCGATCCGCCTGGGCACGTGCCCGGTTCAGCAGCCGGGTGCGCAGGGTCAGCCGGAACAGCAGGGCCAGCAGCACGATCATGATGGGGCCGCCGATGAACTCGGCGACGGTGAACTGCCAGCCCACCAACAGCGCCAGGATCACCCCGAGTTCGATCACCAGGTTCGTCGACGCCACCTCGAAGGCCATCGCCGCGGTGAAGTTCGCACCCTTGCGGAACAGCGAACGCGCCAGCGCCACGGCCGCGTACGAGCAGGAGGATGAACCGGCGCCGAGCCCGGCGGCGAGGGCGAGGGTCCGCGGGCGGTTGTCGCCGAGCAGCCGGACCACGGTCGAGCGGCGGACCACCGCCTGGACGATCGCGGACAGTCCGAAGCCCAGGATGAGCGCCCAGAGGATCTCCCAGGTCATCGAACCGGCAATGGCCAAAGCGTGCACGATTGCGCTCCACATGCCCGCCAATATACCCCTGGGGGGTATGGGTAATCGGCAATCTGCGAGCAGCGCCACAGCGCGTCCGCCGCGCCGAGCGACCGCGGCGGTCTCCGGCGCCCGCCCCGCATCGGCGGCTCCCCGACCACCGGCTTGCGGCCGGCGCCCGCCCACGCAAGACCGGCCACCCGCCCGGCAGGGCCGCGCCGGAAACGGTGACCCCATCCGGTGACCGAAGAGGCAGTTCGAGGATTTTTCACCTTTTAGGCGCCGAACTCGTGGTCACCGACCCGCGACAAAGGCCGTAAATCATAGTGTAAGGATCATGTTGTTTCCGACCGTGGAGTTCGCGGCCTTCTTCGCCGCCGTACTCATGGTCAACTGGTGGCTGATGCCGCGGCCCCGGCTCTGGAAGCCGTTCATCCTGGTCGCCTCGTACGTCTGCTACGGCTGGGCCAGCCCGAAGCTGGTTCTCGTCCTCATCGGCGTCACTCTGTGGAACCAGGCGTTCGGCTGGCTGGTCTTCCGTACCCGGCGCCGTACCCTGCTGATCACCGGGATCGCCGGCGACATCGCGCTGCTCGGCTACGCCAAGTACGCCGGATTCTTCGCCCACGAGATCGACGCGGCGCTGAACCGCATCGGGCTGGGCGCGCCACTGCCGGTCATCGTGCTCGTCGCGACGATCGGCGTCTCCTTCTACACTTTCCAGGGCATCAGTTACCTGGTCGATCTGTGGCGCGGCGATCTCGCGCGGCCGGCACCGACCCTGGACTTCCTGGTGTACCAGGCGTTCTTTCCGCATCTGTTCGCCGGGCCGATCGTGCGGGCCCGCGAGCTGATCCCGCAGTTCGCCGAACCCCGGGACCCGGCACAGGTGCCGTACACCCGTGCCGGCACGCTGATCGTCGCCGGTCTGGCGAAGAAGCTGGTGATCGCCGACACGCTGGGCAAGCTGGTCGTCGACCCGGTCTTCGCCGCGCCCGATCAGCACGCGGCGTACGAGGTGCTGTTCGCCATCTACGCGTACGCGGCGCAGATCTACGCGGACTTCTCCGGCTACACCGACATCGCGATCGGGCTGGCACTGCTGCTCGGATTCCGGTTCCCGGTCAACTTCGACCGCCCGTACTCCTCGGCGAGCCTGCGCGAGTTCTGGCGGCGCTGGCACATCTCGCTGTCCAGCTGGTTGCGCGACTACGTCTACATCCCGCTGGGCGGTGGCCGGAGCCGCTCCCGCCGCAATCTCTTCCTCACTATGCTGCTCGGCGGCCTGTGGCACGGTGCCAACTGGACGTTCGTGGCCTGGGGTGGGCTACACGGCGCGGCCCTGGCCGTCGAGCGCCGCACCGGGCCGGCGCGGCGGCCATGGCTCGGGCGGCTCATCACCTTTCACTTCGTCGCACTGTGCTGGGTGTTCTTCCGGGCACCCGGGTTCTCCGACGCGTTCGCCGTGCTGGGTCGGCTGACCGCGTGGACCGCGCACGGTACCGGCCTGGTCGCACCCCTGCTCGTCGTGCTGGTCCTGGCCGGTACCGCGATCCAGCTCGTCCCGCCCGGGTTCCTGACCCGACCGGTACGCGCCGCACTCGGCACCATGTCGCCGGTGGCGCAGGGCGTGACGCTCGCGCTGGCCTTCGTCGCGCTGCTGGCCATCGCGCCGAACCTGGGCGTACCGGCCTTCATCTACTACCAGTTCTAGCCCGGACGGGAGGCAGGCGGGACACATGAGGCGTCCGATGGTCACCGTGGTCCTTGTCGCGTTGGCCGCGGCGACGCTGCTGGACAGCCAGGGCGCGCTGGCCGCCGCGCAGGACGTGCGCTATTCGGGGGTACGGACGCCGTTGGTCTCCGTGCTGCGCCCGGTGGACCAGGTGGCGGAGGCGATCGGGCTCGACGTTCCGTACGACGCGCTGGCCCGGACGTTCGGCAACGCGCCGGCGGGCAGTTCCGAGGCGGATCCGGACGGGTTGGCGGCCAAGGCGAAGGCGCTGGCGGAGCAGCGGGCGAAGCGGCCGGCCGGTCCGTCCCCCTCGCCGGCGGTCACGCCGTCATCGATCCCGTACCTGGTCGACGGACTGCCGCTGCCGGCCGCCCTGCCGCAGCCGGAACCAGGCCACCCGCTGCGGGTACTGGTGACCGGCGACTCGATGGCCGGCGAACCCGGATACGCGCTGTCCGACCTCCTCGGCTCGGCGGACCGCAGCGACCTCGACGTGCGCGACGAGCCCTACGCCGGCACCGGGCTGACCCGGCCGGACGCGTTCGACTGGTCGCTCAAGGCCGCGTCGCAGGCGGCCACCGAGCACCCGGACGTGGCTGTGGTGTTCCTCGGCGAGAACGACGGCTTCCCGCTGGAGGGCGTCAGCCCGTACAGCACCGGCTGGCAACGGCTCTACAGCGCCCGGGTGCAGGCGGTCATCAACGCGTACCAGGCCGGTGGCGTCAAGCTCGTGATCTGGGCGGCCCCGCCGATCGACGCGCAGACCAATCCCGCCGAGGGCGGCAACGTCAACGCCATCTTCCGCAACATCGGGGCGGCGGTACGCGACGCGGTCAGCCGGGTTCCGGCCGCCGCGATGATGGACCAGTACCAGTTGTTCTCGGTGGGCGGCCGCTACTCGACCTCGGTACCCGACCCGACCACCGGCGCCACGGTGGCGAACACGCGACTGCCGGACGGCTCACACCTGACCCGGGCCGGCGGGATGATCGTCGCCCGGCTGCTGCTGCGGTACCTGGACCGCGAGGCCGCGCAGCGCAACCAGCAGGCCGAGGCGGCGCAGCGGGGCGACCCGGTGAACCCGGCTCCGGGCAAGCAGCGGGCCACACAGCAGGGCACGCAGCCACGGCGGGCGGACCCCTCCCCGGCACCGGGCCCGAGCCGGGCAGACGGCGCGCCGGCCGTCGGGTCGGGCCACGAGGACGCTGCGCTGACCGGAACGACCCGGCACGCCGGCTCACAGCCCGAACATCCGGCGCAGCCGCTCGGTCTGGTGCTCATCATGGCCGCCCTGGCGGTCGTCTACGGCCGGGGCGTGATCACCCGCCGGTTGCTGCGCGGGAGGCCGGCCAGCAGCCTGCTCACCCACCGGTTCCGGGGCGCGCGGTCGCAGGTGCACACCCGCCCGTACGTCGGCGCCCGGTCCCGCGGTACCCACTCCCCCGGGCCGGACACCGTCACAGCAGCCGGCCGGGTGGGCACGGTGCCGCCCACCCGGCCGGTTACCAGACCAGCGACCGCTGACCCGGACAACTCCGGCCTTACGCAAATGTCGGATCCGGCAACCGTCCGACCCACCGACGGCGGGCCGCCAGCCGCCGGAGCGGCCTGAACCCTGTCGCTTCCCCGCAGACCCGGTCGACGGGTCCGGCTCGGCGCGTCTGGCGCCGCAATGAACTCGGACCCGTCGCTCGAACGGCGGACCCGTCGCTCGAGCGACGCCGGCTCGCGAGGGGCCGCCGACGACCGCCCGGCGCCAGGGCCGAACTCCGCATTCCGGGCACCGTACGGTCGCGCCGTTGCCTGAATTTCCGGTGATATAAATCGCCGGTCCGACGGCCGCGAGCACACCGCGCGCACCCGCCCAGGCACGGAAAGTCGATCACGGAAAGCACGTCATCGATGTCCTCCGGACGCACAGAGCATCCGATTTTCGACCGGGCGTAATCGAACATCGAGTGGAACCGTTGTCACGCTTCGTATTCAACGACCCGGTGTCCGACCGCTTCTGTCGACTGCTTCGCCGCCGGGAAACGCTGCGTCGACTGCGAGGAATCCGAGGTCAGGGGTTGGCAGGAGGGAGAGCCACCGTTACTGTCAACCCGTCTGGTCCGGCCCCCCGTCATCGACTGAAGGTGACACCGGAACAGACCCGCTGAATCGTGTTCGTCACGAATCGGGGACCCGTTGTTGTTGGGGTGAATCCGTGGACTCCCCCGTCCGCGGTAGGGCGCTCTTTCCCGTCCGAACCCGTCAGCTAACCCGGTAAGCGGCACCGGAAGGAGTACCTGCTCGTGCGACTCGAATTGTCGTGGCTCATACCGCCGTCGGACCGGCTCGGCGCGCGCCCGTTGGCGCTGGCACCAGCGATTTCATGAGGTCGGATCAGTAAGTCTCACCGCCGGCTTGTGGCGCGTGGACGGTAATCGGGTACGACTGGGTGATTTCTCGCCCGGGTATCCCTACCGACCCGGTCACCCGAAACGGTTGATCTGACCAGTCTCACGCGATTCCACACTCGGAATCGCTGACTCCGCATGCCCCGGAATAGGTCTCCCGCTTCGGCTGTGCCCTTTTTCACCAGCCGGCCTTTCCAGAAATCCATCAGCTCGAAAATCGAGCGATCGAAATACCCTGGCGAGGAATAGTGAACCCCCAAAATCTCGGTAAGCGTTTCCGGAACACAGTGCCCCGGCGCACGCATCGCGTCGCCATCGTCTCGGCGGTGACACTCGGCGTGGCCCTGCTCATCGCGCTGCCGCTCAGTCTCGGCAAGGGCTCGACGGCGACCAGCAACACCGCGTCGTTCTCTCTGACCAACGCCGCCGGCACGGCCACCGGTCAGGCCACCCACGCCGCGCCCGAGGCCGCCGCGACGGCCTCGTCGCAGCCGCCGGCACCGGCAGCTCCGGCGTCTCCGGCAGCGCCTCCGGCGACCACCGCCCCGGCCAAGCCGAAGGTCAAGAAGGCGACCACGGTCGCGGCTCCGGCCGCGAAGGACCTCAAGATCGACTTCGAGTACCAGATCAATGGGTACTACTGCGGCCCGGCTGCCACCCGGATCGCGGCGAGCACCCGGATCGCCCCGCCCAGCCAGGACACGATCGCCATGGCCATGGGCACCACAACCAACGGTACGAACTCGGCGTCCGACACCACGGCCGAGCTGAACCGCCTGGAGCACACGAGCTTCTACCACACCACGTTCATCCCGGGCGGCAGCGCGACCACGGCCGAGGTCGCCACGCTGGAGAAGAACGCCGTGCACGCGATCAGCAACGGGTACGGCATCGTGGCGAACATCGTCGGTAGCGTGCAGGATTCCTCGGGCGGCTTCCACGAGTACGACGGCGGCCACTACATCGCCGTCATCGGCTACAGCGACAACGGCCGCAGCGTGCACATCGCCGACCCGGCCGGCGAGGGTGCCGACACCTACTGGATGAGCGCCAGCACGCTGGCCAACTGGATGGGCACCCGGGGTTACTCCTCCTGACCCGACGCCCACCACGCCTCGTCCGCGAACCGCCAGCGGTTCGCGGACGAGGCGTTTCGCGTCTGCGCCGGCCTATACTCCCGGCGTGAGGTACGTGGTCTTCTCCGAGCCCGCCGACGACCCGGTGGCGAAGAACTGGCGCATCAGGGAATGGAACGAGTTGTTCGTTCGCGAATAACCCGCCACCCCTACAGACGTCGATGCGTGACGATTCGACTACGACCCAGATGACCGGTCCGGCTTGAATTCCACCGGTACCGCTGACTATCGTCTGGGCGTCCAAGGTCACCCCTACCGTGCGGTCGCCCACCGCCCGGACACCGCCGAGTCGTCACCACGAGCCGGGTACCCACCGCAGCACCGGATTGCGTCCGCGCAGTAGCGCGACAGGGCCTGTCGCCCGAACCCGTCGGCTGCCCCGGAGGCGGTCGAGGAAGAAGGAGCCGCCCGTGGCGTCAGCCCGAGTGCTCACCCGCCCACGCCGGGTCGCGATCGCCCTCGCCGCCGTACTGGTCGCGGTCGTCGGCACCGGCACGAACGCCGAGGCGACGCCCTCGATCTCCGACATCGAGGGGCAGATCAACGAATCCTGGAACAAGCTTGAGCCGCTCGTCGAGCAGTACAACGAGTTGCACAGCCAGCTGCTGCAGAACCAGGGCAAGGTCGCCACGCTGAAACGGCAGATCGAACCGCTGCAGGTCCAGGTCGATCTGACCATGACCCGGGTCAGCGCGCTGTCCACGCAGCTCTACGAGCACGGCGCCACCTCGCCGCTGGACGCGCTGCTGAACTCGGGCACTCCGGCGACGATGGCCGATCAGCTGTCCACATTGGACGCGATGGCGCACCGCCAGTCCGACACGATCCAGGGTGCCGCGGACCTGCTCGCGAAGTACAACGCGCAGAAGCAGCCGCTGGACCGGCTCGTCGCCACGGAGTCGGTGCAGGACGCGAGCCTCGCCCACGAAAAGACCACCATCCAGAAGCAGATGGACAACCTGCAGGTACTGCGCCGGCAGGCGTACGGCGCCAGCGGCAAGGCGGGCGGTTCGCTGCAGCCGGTCGCCTGCCCGGCCGAGCTGACCACGGGCAAGGGAGCGATCGCCGCGAAGACGGCGTGCCAGCAGATCGGGAAGTCGTACATATGGGCGACCGCCGGCCCGAGGACGTTCGACTGCTCCGGCCTGACGCTGTACGCGTGGGGCAAGGCAGGCGTGACGCTGGGCCACTTCACCGGCTGGCAGTGGAGCGAGACCAAGTCGGTCAGCCGTTCCCAGTTGCAGCCCGGAGACCTGGTCTTCTACTTCAGCGACCACCACCACATGGGCATGTACGTCGGCGACGGCTGGGTGGTGCACGCACCGACCACCGGCGACGTGGTGCGGATGACCCAGCTGAGCAACCCGTACCTGCCGATCGCCGGCTTCCGCCGGCCGGGCTGACCGGGATCCCGCGCCCGCGCACCAAAAGCACACTCGGAACGGCCCAGGGCCGTCAGACCGGTTGGTCTGACGGCCCTTTCGGCCGGTCCTCGGCCGGGACTCGCGCAGCCTGTTCACCGCGGTGGCCGGGTTCGTCGTGATGCGGCCCCGGCAGCGGCCGCGGGTCACAGGCTGCGGGCGGTGATGTCGCCGTTGGTGGTGGTGGCATGGATGTCGAGGGTGGCGGTGCCATCGTTCTTGAGGCTGTTGGCGATGCGGCCGTGAGAGCTGCCGGCGTCCAGCGCGGCCGAGACACCGGCGGCGGCGCCGACCGAGATGTCGCCGGACTGGGTGCGCAGCACGACCTTGCCGCCCGTGGCCTCGGCGATCTGGATGTCGCCCCGTGCGGTGCTGATCTCCGCGGGACCGCCCAGCCGGCCGACCTCGATGTCTCCGTCGGTCGCGGTGAGGCGGAGGCTCGCCGTCTCGTCGAGCTTGATCTGGCGGTACGCGCCTTCGAAGGCGACGTCGCCGAGGCGGCCGACGGTCCGGAGTTCGGTGCTGGCCGTCTTCGCCTCGACCCGGGAACCGGCGGGCAGCTTGACGGTCACCTCGATGGAGCCGGAGGGGCCGAAGTACTGGTTCTTCACCGGAGTCTCGATCCGCAGGACGCCATCGGCGTATGCGACCGTGGTCTGCTCGGCCGCTTTCACGTCGCGGCTCTTGGCGGCGTTGCTGGGCAGGACCTCGACCGTGGTGTCGGTCCGGTCGGCGGCGATGAGCTGGACGCGTCCCGCGGGGATGTGAAGGACGGCGGAGATCGGCGCCGGGGTGTCGAACTTCTGCATCGTGTGCTCCTTGTACGGGGTTGTTTCTGACACCGGAAACGCTACGTTGCTTTCCTGTTTCTGGCAACACGATCTTTGCTTGTAAACAGCATATCCGCAGGTCAGAGCCCAGTAATCATTGCAACCGTCTCCCGATTAATGCAATGAAGGCCCGTTCAATCGTTGCAATGCCCTGACGGTGAACGCTATGCTGCGTCTGGCAGTACCGGACGGCGCCGTGGGGCGCTGAGGCATGAAGGGGATCGTGATGCCGGGAGGCAGGCTCACCCAGCAGGAGCGCCAGCAGATCGCGACGGGGCTGGCCGACGGCCTGGCCTACGCCGAGATCGCCCGCCGTCTCGACCGTCCGACCTCGACGATCACCCGTGAGGTGCTGCGAAACGGCGGCCCCACCGGCTACCGCGCCGACCTGGCTCACCGCGCCACCCAGCAGCGCACCCACCGGCGCAGGCAGTCCACCCCGCAGGCATCGCAGGCGCCCCTGCAGCCCCACGGACGCGACGCCGAGGCCGTGCGCGACTACCAGGAGGCCCTCACCACCGTCTACATGACCTCGGGCCTGCCCAAGATGATGTCCCGGGTGCTGAGCTGCCTCTACACCACCGACAGCGGCAGCCTCACCGCCTCCGAACTCGCCCAGCGCCTCCAGGTCAGCCCGGCGTCCATCTCCAAGGCGATCACGTTCCTGGAGAGCCTGGACCTCGTCCGCCGGGAACGCGACGAACGCCGCCGCGAGCGCTACGTCGTCGACGACGACCTCTGGTATCAGGCGATGATCCGCAGCGCCCGGTCCAACGACGAGTTCATCGCGGCCGCGCGGCAGGGCGTCGCCATCCTCGGCCGCGGCACCCCGGCCGCCACCCGCCTCGAGAATGCCGCCCGCTTCCTCGACTTCGTCAGCGAAGCGCTGATCCGCGCCGCCGAACAGGGCCGCGAGGTCCTCTACACCAGAACCGAGACGACCTCGGACGGCACCGCCAGTTGAGCTCAGATCTCGGGCAGACGACCGCAGCGTGAGACGAGGCCGGCGCGGCGCTTCCCTCTCAGCGCGTGGCGTAGAAGTGCCTCAGTGCGTGGCGTAGAAGTCGGCGACGGCGGTGAATGACCGCTTCGGTTCCCAGGCCAGGTCCGGGTACGTGGTGCCCCGACGCCCGCGAGGCAGGCTCTTCACCAGGGCGAAGCAGTCGGTGTCGAGGTCGTGTCGCGGGTGCGGATGGTGGAGGTTGAGCGGCGTGACGAACGTTTGGACGAACGCGCCGTCGACACCCGCGTCGTCCAGGACGGTGAGCTGGCGGACGAGACTGTCGGCCTGATGTGCCTCGTTGCGTTCGTGAACGGTCCTGACCCGGGGCAGAACCAACCGTCGCAACGCGCCGGCGGGCTCGGTCGGCGCGGACATCATCAGGTGCCGGAGGCCGGGCGTGAAGTACAGCAGAGCGCTTGTCATGGCCACGTTTTCCGGCCCGGCGCCGCCGGTCTGGTCGGCTCCGGTCCGGGTGCGGAACCCGAACTCGGTGACCACCACCGGCTTGCCGGTCGCGAGCCACGGCCGCAGCGTCAGCGCGTACCGGTCGGCGATCAGCTTGTGCCAGTAGTGGTCCACCCCGACGATGTCGAACGGAGTCCAGTCCACCCGCTCGAAGTCCAGCGACGAGTACGTGACCGGGCCACCGAAGACCCGGCGCACCACGCTGACGGCACTCGCCAGGAACGCGTTGAGCGGACCCGACTGCCGGCCGACGTGCGGCTGGCTCAGCGCGTACCGGATCCGGCGCTGGAGCGTACGCCCGGGCAGGAGCCCGCGCATGAACAGGCTCAGCTCGCTGCCGACGCTGAACACCACGCCGCCCGGCGCCCGGCGGCGCAACCGCTGCGCGGCCTCGGCGGCGGTCGCCAGGTATGCCAGTGTCGGGCCGGCTTTCCGGCCCCACAGCTCGGGCGAGAACCACACCTCCATGCCCAGGTCCAGGGCGACCGAGGCGGCATGCTCAAGCCGGTCGAGGTCACGGCCGCAGATCCTCACGGCGGTGCAGTGCAGATCCGCCGCGATGATCGCCAACTCCCGCCGGACCAGGTCGGGCCGGTAGTCCGGCCGCCAGTCGGTGCCCAGCACCCGACCGACGTCGTAGAGCACGCCCTTGCGTCTCATTCGTCGCCGCCGCCCTGACCGGCCGCGACCATCTTCTGGATCGCCTGCCGGCTCACGCCCAGTTCCCGGGCGAGGTCGGCCTGGCTGAACCCCTCGGCCAGCAACTCATCGATGATCCGTCGCCGCTCCTGGGCCAGAGTGCGCGCGATGCGCGCGTGCTCGATCGCCTCGGCACGCACCTGCTTGAGTCGGGCGAAGAGGTCGGCGTGCGCCGCCGGGTCTGAGTTCTTCCGCATGCCGCCAGTTTGACAACCCCCGGTTGTCATTGTCAACCAGGGGTTGTCAATTGTCGAGCTACCAGGGTTCCGCGCCGTCCTCGGAGAAGAACCCGGCCGTCGGGCCGTCTGCCGGCAGGGTGGCGAGCCGGATCGCGGCGGCGGCGCCCTGGGCCGGGGTGCGCGGCCCGGAATGGCCGTTGAGGTCGGTCGCGCAGTAGCCCGGGTCGGCGGCGTTCACCTTGATCGGCGTGTCCCTCAGCTCGTTGGCGTACGAGACGGTGATCGCGTTCAGCGCGCTCTTCGACGAGTTGTATGCCAGCAGCGGGGCGGTCGAGTAGAAGTTGTCCGGGTCGCTGGTCAGCGCGAGCGAGCCCAGGCCGCTGGAGAGGTTGACGATGCGTCCGGCCGCCGAGGCCCGGAGCAGGGGCAGCATCGCGTTGGTCACGGCCACCACGCCGTACACGTTCGTGGCATAGGTGAGGATCAGTGCCTCCACCGGCGTCCGGCTGGGCTTCTGTCCCCGTTCCAGCAGGACTCCGGCATTGTTGACCAGGATGTCCAGCCGGCCGTATTCGCGCTCCACCCGGGCCGCCGCGGCCGACACCGACACCGGGTCGGTCACGTCCAACTCCACCGGTACCGCGACGATCCCCTCCGCGGACAGCTTTTCGGCCGCGGTCGCACCTCGGGCGGCATCGCGGGCACCGACCAGCACCGTGGCGCCGGCAGCGCCCAGGCCGCGCGCGATCTCGTATCCGATCCCCTTGTTGGCCCCGGTCACCAGGGCCACCGTCACGTCGTTCATGACAGGCAGCCTGCGTCGCCCGCGACGCGACGAAAAGAGACCCGGGTAACCACGGACTGGCAGTCCCTGGTTGCCGCCGGCCGGGCGGCGCAGGATGGGTTCCATGGATCGCCCGCAGCTCGCCGAGTTCCTGCGCAGCCGCCGCTCCCGGGTGCAGCCCGGCGACGTCGGGTTGGCGGCGGGCGGGCGGCGCCGCACCCCGGGCCTGCGCCGTGAGGAGGTGGCCCGGCTCGCCGGCATCTCGGTCGACTACTACTCCCGGCTGGAGCAGGCCCGCGGCCCGCGGCCGTCCCGGCAGGTCCTCGGCGCGCTCGCCCGGGCGCTGCGGCTGTACGACGCCGAACGCGCCCACCTGTACCACCTGGCCGGCGAGGTGCCCGTCCCGCCGACCGGACCGAGCCCGGACGTACCGGCCGGCATCCTGCACCTGCTCGACCGGCTCGACGACACGCCCGCGTATGTCATCGACGCCAAGTACGAGATCCTGGCCTGGAACCTGATGGCCGCCGCGCTGCTCGGCGACCCGACCACCTGGCCGCCCGGCCGGCGCAACATGATCTGGAACCTGTTCACCGGCGAGTACTCCGCCATGGCACTGGCCGACCCGGAGTCCTCCACGTTCGCCGACGAGTGCGTCGCGGAACTGCGCGGCGCGGCGGCCCGGTACCCGGAGGACCCTGGCATCCACCTCCTGATCTCCCGGCTGCGCGCGGCGAGCCCGGAGTTCGTCCGGCGGTGGGAGCAGTTGCGGGTGTGCGTGCGGCCCGGCTCGACGATCAAGCGGGTACGCCACCCGGTGATCGGTGAGCTGGTTCTGGAGTGCGAGGTGCTGGACATCGCCGGGCACGGGCAACGTCTGATCATCTACACCGCCGCACCGGGCAGCCCGTCCTTTGAGGCGCTGCGGCTGCTCGGCGTCGTCGGCACCCAGTGGAGCGCCGCGGACAGCGTCCGCTGACGGCCCGACCAGCGGAGGATCACGTGTCACGCAGGCGCAGCAGCAGGCCACCGACCAGCAGCGCCCCGGCCGCCCACGCGGCGAGGACGCCGAGGCCGGCCCACGGGCCGATCGGCAGGTCCGGCACGCCGACCGTGGTCTGGATCGCCAGCCCCGCGTTGCTCGGCGCGATCTGCTGGAGGTGCCGCTGCCAGTCCGGATCGCTGATCACGTGCAGCACGATCGGGAACAGGTACAGCACCCCGAGGACGAGCCCGATGGCGGCGGCAGAGTCCCGCACGATGGTCGCGACGCTCAGGCTGAGCAGTCCGATCAGGGCGAGGTACAGCACCGATCCCCCGGCCGCGCGCAGCGTCGGGCCATCCGTCAGGGACAGCGGCGGGTACCCGTGCTCGGGGGTCAGGCCGTTGCCGGGCAGGATCAGCCGCCCGGCCAGGACACTGCCGAGCGCCGCGACCGCACCCGCGACCAGGACCAGACCGGTGACGGTCACCGCCTTCGCGGCCAGGACGGTCGCGCGCCGAGGCATCGCGGTCAGCGTGGTGCGGATCATGCCGGTGCTGTACTCCCCGCCGACCGCCAGCACGGCCAGGACGGCGATGACCGCCTGGCCGAGCTGGACACCGGAGAGGCTGGTCTTGGCGGCGTCGAGGTTCGCGGCGCACCCCTGCGCGGGGCAGGTCAGCGTCGCGGCCACCACCGTGCCGAGTGCCACCGTCAACGCGACCGCGGCCACCAGCAGAGCGCCCGGCCCCGGGACGGTACGCAGCTTCGTCCACTCCGCGTGCAGCGCCGACCTCACACGTCCCTCCGGCGCAGCAGGTACCCGGCGGCGGCCAGCGCGAGCGCGGCCCAGCCGCACAGCACCGCGAACCCGGCCCACGGCGCAAGCGGGTAGAACCCGAACGCCGGGGTGAACGCGCGGCTGAGCTGCGGGTACGCGGGGAGGCTCTGCTGGATGGCGAACCCGGCGGCCGGGGTGATCCGCAGCAGCCACTGCGACGGTCCCGGTGGTAGGACGCCCGCGATCGCCAGGATGTACGGCAGGACGATCAGCACGATGACGGTGGCGACCGCCCCGGCGCTGCGTCGCATGATCGTCCCGACCGCGAGCGCGAGCACCGATGCGACGGCGAGCAGCGCGGCCGTACCCACGATGACTCTCAGCTGGGTGAGTCCGGTGACCGGGTAGACGAAGTTGCCGTTGCCGCGCAGGATGTGCTCGGCCAGCGGCACCGTGACCGCGGTGGCGACCAGGCTGACGACGAAGGTGACGGCGCCGATCACGAGCGCCTTCGCGGCGAGGACCCGGCCGCGCCGGGGGCTGGCCGCCAGGCTGGTGCGGATCATGCCGCGCCGGTACTCGCCGGTGATGAACAGCACGCCGAGGACCACCATCACGGTCAGCGTCCCAAACACGCCGGCCAGGGTCTGTTCCATGGCGTCACCGGAGCCGGCCACGTCCGGGGCGATGTCGCCGCTGCCGCTGACGCTCATCGTGTCTCCGTCCTGCTGGAATCCGCCGCGCTGGTCGAGACCCTGGGCGTCGTCGGAACCCACCGCGGTCCCCGTCCAGTCGCCGCCGGCGAATCCTCCCGCCGTGGTGAGGTTGTCGAATCCGGCGGTGAGCTGCGACTTTCCGCCGGTGACCCGCCCGCCGCCGCCCAGGTGCTGGGACACGTTCTCCACCACGGGAGACGCGGCGAACAGCCCGGCCTGCACCGTCGACGGCAGCCCGGCCAGCCGTACCGTGCCGACGGTCGTCCAGTTGGTGCCGTCGGGCGACGCGTACCCGGTGAGGGTGTCTCCGGTACGGGTCAGGCGCAGCCAGCGCGGCGAGCCGGCCGAGACCGTACCGGTCGGTCCGGCCTTGTCGCCGGTGAAGTTGTACTGCATCCGTACGCCGTGCTCGCCGGTGACCATGATCGCCGCGTAGGCGGAGCCCTGCTTGGTGTTCTCCTTGACGATCAGCCCCGCCTTCGCCCACGGCTGCACCGGCGCGGGTTCGGTCTCAGACGGCGCGGACGGATCGTCGTGGTTGAGGAGGACCTGGGCACCGGTCAACGAGGTCAACCGGGCGGTGATGCTGCCGTCGCCGGCCAGCGACCGGTGCACGAGGGAGAACCGGTCGTTGACGGCCTCGCCGTCCGGCCCGAGCGGCACGTACGGGTGGCCGGTGACCGTCGGCGTACCCGGCCCGTTGTCGTACGAGCTGTGGCTGCCCACGCCGGTCAGCCAGCCCAGCGCGACCATGATCAGTACCGCGACGGCGGTCGCGATGAGCCAGCCGCGCACCGTACGGAACTTCGTCCACTCGGCACGGAGCACCTGCCCGAAGCCGGCGCGCCCGCTTTCCACAGCGGAGCGGTGCGATGTGGCGGTGGCGGTCATCGGGCCGCCTCCTCGCGGCCGGTGGCCAGCGGGGCGGCACGGTACTCGACCGAGTCGCGGGTCAGCTCCATGTACGCCTCCTCCAGCGTGGCCCGGTGCGAGGAGATCTCGGAGAACGGCACCCCGGCCTCGTTCAGCAGCGAGACGATCCGCGCGGCGGGCAGGCCGGCCGCGGTGATCGTGTCCCGCTCGGTGACGGCGACCGTGGCGCCGTCCCGGGCCAGTACCGTCATCGCCTCGGTGCGGGCGGTGGTGCGCACGGTGACCCGGTCGCCGGAAGCGGCGGAGATCAGGGCCTCCACGCTGGTGTCCGCGACGACCCGCCCGCGCCCGACCACCACGAGGTGGCTGGCGCTGTCCTGCAGTTCGCTCATGAGGTGGCTGGACACCAGCACGGCCCGCCCCTCGGCCGCCAGCCCGCGCAGGAAGCCGCGGATCCACACGATGCCCTCGGGGTCCAGGCCATTGAACGGCTCGTCGAGCATCAGCACCGGCGGGTCACCGAGCAGCGCGGCGGCGATCCCAAGCCGCTGCCGCATGCCCAGCGAGTACCCGCCGGCCCGGCGCCGGGCCGCCTTGACGAGGCCGGCCTGCTCCAGGACCTCGTCGACCCGCCGGGCGCCCAGGCCCTGCGAGTGGGCCAGCCAGAGCAGATGGTTACGGCCGCTGCGGGCCGGGTGCAGAGCGCCGGCGTCCAGCAGCGCGCCGACCTGGTGCAGCGGGCGGCGCAGCCGGTGGTACGGCTGCCCGCCGATCAGCGCGGTCCCCTCGTCCGCGCTATCCAGACTCAGGACCACCCGCATGGTGGTGGACTTACCGGCACCGTTGGGCCCGACGAATCCGGTGACCTGCCCGGGCCGGACACTGAACGTCATTCCGTCCAGGGCCAGGGTCGAGCCGAACCGCTTGCGCAGGCCGGTGACGTCAATGGTCGCTTCCATGTCACGCACCGTATGCGGCGCGGTCGGGGCGGGTCGTCACGCGCCAGAGCCATCTCCGGCATCGCTAGCGCGGGGGATGCCCAGTTCCCGATCCCTCCTGAGAGGGACGGCGATGTCGCTGGCGCCGGTGACGCCAAGCGCCACGGCTGCGGAGACAATGTCCTACGTGGGGATAGCACCGATCGACGCCGCCGGCTGGACGCACCGGGGGCAGCGGATCGCGCTGGCACCGTACGCGCCGGCCGTTGCCGGCGGGCTGCTCGGGCTGGCCGCGATCGTCGAGACGGTCTCCCGGCTGCTCGATACCGGGCAAACCGGCCCGTACATCGTCCTGCTCTGCCTGCTCGGCCTGGCCACCACGGCGCCGTTGGGCGCCCCGCAGCGCACGGTCGCGGCGCTCGCGCTCACCGCGGCGAGCGTGCTCAGCCTCGCTGCCTTCCACACCCTGACCGCCGCCGGCATCGCGGCCGCGCCGATCGCCGCGTACCGGTCCGGCCGGGGCGGCCGGCCGCCGGTCGCGGTGCTGCTCGGTGCCCCGTACCTGGTGCTGGCGCTGACCGATCCGCCGGACCGGTACGCGCGCACCGTCGCCATCGCCCTGGCATCGGTGGTCCCGCTGGCAGCCGGGGTCGGAGTGGTACGCCGGGTGCGCCGGGAGGACGCGGAGAGCCGGGCCGCGCAGCACGCGATGGCCGACACCCTGCTGGAGCACACCGCGCGCCGGGAACGGGCCCGGATCGCCCGCGAGCTGCACGACGTGGTGGCCCACCACATCTCCATGATCGCCGTTCAGGCCGAGAACGCCCGGCTGACCACACCCGGCATGCCGAGCGCGGGAGCGCAGCGGCTGTCCGCGATCGGCGACACCGCCCGCGCCGCGCTGACCGAAATGCGCCGGCTGCTCGGCGTGCTGCGGGAGGACGCCAGCACCGAGGTCGCCGACCGGCGCCCGCAGCCGGGCCTGCGCCAACTGGCCGAACTGCTGGACGAGGCGCGCGACGCCACCCGCGCCGGTACCCGCCTGATCCTGCGCGGCGCCCCGGTCGCCCTCGACCCCGGCGTGGAGCTGGCCGCGTACCGCATCGTCCAGGAGGCGCTGACCAACTCCCGGCGGCACGCCCCGGGGGCGGCCGTCGACGTCGAGCTGCACTACACCCGGGACACCCTGCGGCTGCTCATCCGCGACAACGGCCCCGGCCCATCGGGTCCGGCCGCGGCCGGCGGGCACGGGCTGCTCGGCATGCGCGAGCGGGCCGCCGCGGTCGGCGGCGAGCTGCGCACCGGCCCCGCCGGTACCAGCGGATTCCTGGTCGAAGCGACGCTGCCGGCTGCGACGGACGGCACCCGGTGAGCGCCGAAGGACTGAGAGCAGCCGGAGCCGGCTTGTGGCGGAGGTGAGCACAGTCGGCGGGATGACCGACCGCGACGGAAAGCACCCGGCGATCCGGCTGGTCGTCGCCGACGACCACGAGGTGGTCCGCACCGGGTTCGCCGGGCTGCTGGACACCCAACCGGACTTCACCGTCGTGGGTACGGCCGCCGACGGGACCGAGGCGGTCCGGGTCTGCCGCGACCAGGGCCCGGACGTCGTACTGATGGACGTGCGCATGCCCGGGATGGACGGCATCGAGGCCACCCGGCAGCTGACCCGTACCGCGTCCGGCAGCCGCCCCCGGGTGCTCATCCTGACCACGTTCGACCTGGACGAGTACGTCTATGACGCGATCCGCGCCGGAGCCAGCGGCTTCCTGCTCAAGGACGTCACCGCGGAGCGGCTGTTCGACGCGGTACGGGTCATCGCGGCCGGCGAGGCGCTGCTGGCACCGACCGTGACCCGCCGCCTGATCAGCGAGTTCGCCGCCCTGCACCGGCCGGGCACCCCGCCGGCGGCGGCGCTGTCCGCGCTCACTCCACGGGAGACGCAGGTGCTGCGGCTGGTCGCCGAGGGACTGTCGAACACCGAGATAGCGGCCCGGCTCACGGTCACCGAGGAGACCGTGAAGACTCACGTCAGCCGCATGCTGACCAAGCTGGGGCTGCGCGACCGTACCCAGGCGGTGGTCACCGCGTACGAGACCGGGCTGGTGGTGCCGCGCTCCCAGTCATGACCGGGTGGCCGCCTGGACCCGGGTGAGGTACGGCATCGCGAACCGGCCGGACAGCCCGGCCTGGCCGGCGAGCCGCCGTACCGCGTCGACCAGGTCGACCCGCTCCCGTTCGGTCCCGACCAGGTACGGCGACCGGGTCGTGGCCACCGCCACGAGATCGTCCGGCGTCAGCCACACCTCGTTGGAGAACCGGGCGCCCCGCACCGGACCGAACCGGTCGCCGAAGTCCGGTTCCGCCGGTTCCGCCTGCGGGCCGTCGATGATGTCGGCGAACCGTACCGTCCACGGCGTCGCCGGGTCGGCGTCGTTCCGGATCGTCGCGAACACCCCGCCCGGCCGCAGTACCCGGGCGATCTCCGGGTGTGCCCGGCCGGGGTCGAACCAGTGGTACGCCTGCCCGGCCACCACCGCGTCCACCGACCCGTCGGGCAGCGGGATCCCCTCGGCCGTGCCGGCCAGCGCGGTCACCCCCGGGCTCGCCCGCTCCAACTGGGCGCGCATGGCGTCGTCCGGCTCCACGGCCACCACCTGGTGACCGAGCCGGCCGAGCAGCCGGCTGAGGATCCCGGTGCCGGCGCCGAGGTCGGCGACCCGCAGCGGGCGCTCACCCAAAGCCCAGACGACCGCGTCGGACGGGTAGCCGGGGCGGTACCGGTCGTACCGGTCGGCGGCGGTACCGAAGGAGCGTGCCTGCGCGGACGGGTCGGTCACCGGGCCAGGATAGGCGACCTGACGATCACGTCGTGGCGAAGCCGGCCGGCGCGCCCAGTCCGTACCTGACCCCGGTCAGCCGCTCAGATTCCTCCCACAGCCGCCGCGCCGACGCCTCGTCGTACGAGTGCGCCACCGACCGGACCCGCTCCGGGTACCCGGTGAACTGGGCCCGGCCGGGCGGCCCGTAGTACTCCCCGCCGGCCGCTTCCGGGTCGACGGCCGCCCGTACCACCGGCAGCGCACCCATCCGCGGGCTCTGCAGCAGCCACCAGGTGAGCGCCCGCAGCTCGGGCCTCATCGCCAACCGGATGAACGGGTTCAGTTCGCGGCCGAACTGGGTGCGCGCGTTTCCCGGGTGGGCGGCGAGCGCGACGGTCGGCACCGCGGCCGCGGCGAGCCGGCGCTGCAACTCGTACGTGAACATGATGTTGGCCAGCTTCGACTGGAAGTACGCGGTGGTGTGCCGGTAGCCCTGCCGGAGCTGGAGATCGTCGAAGTCGATGACGCCGCGGCGGTGCCCGATGCTGCTGACGGTGACGATCCGGGAGCCGGGCACCGGCAGCATCGCGTCGAGCACCAACCCGGTGAACGCGAACGGGCCGAGGTGATTGGTCGCCAGGGTCAGCTCGAACCCGTCCTCGGTGACCTCGTGCCGGGGCCGGATTCCGCCCGCGTTGTTGACGAGCAGGTCGACACGCGGATGCTCGGCGCGCAGCCGCCGCGCGGCCTCGCGGACCGAGGCCAGCGACGCCAGGTCGAGCCGTAGCGTGTGCACCGAGGCTCCCGGGACCGCGTCGGCGATGCGGCCGGCCGCGTCCGCCGCCTTGCCCCGGTCACGGCAGGCCAGTACCACGGTCGCGCCGCGCTCAGCGAGAAGCCTGGCAACCTCGAACCCGATCCCGGTGTTGGCACCGGTGACCACGGCTGTGCGCCCCCGCTGGTCCGGCACGTCGGCCGAGGTCCACCGGCGCCTGGTACCGCTCATCGTCGCCTCCGTCTCGGCCGCCACCGGTTCCGGCGCGGTCCGTCTGGCGCCGCTTGTTCCGGCGCGGTTTCGCCCGGCGTCGGTTGCCGGGTGCTGCGAGCCTTGGGAAATCCGGGATGGTCATCCCGGTTGGTAAGGACGATACGGGACGCCCGTCCCGGTTGTCTACGGCGGTTCTGTCGGACCCCGTGGATACCGTCGGGCCATGCCTGAGACGCATTCGGAGGAGCGGTTCGAGCGGCTGGTCGACGAATTCCTCGCGCACGAGGGCGTGACGCCGCCATCGCCGGGTCACGGCTTCGGGTCAAGCGCGTTGCGCTACCGGGGCAAGATCTTCGCCATGCACGTCCGGGGAGAGCTGGTCGTGAAGCTCCCCCGGCCCCGGGTCGACGCGCTGGTCGCAGACGGGGCCGGGGTCCGGTTCGACGCGAACAAGGGCACCCCGATGAAGGAATGGTTCAAGCTGGCACGCACCTCGCCGCTGGACTGGTCGGCGCTGGCCGGGGAGGCGCTGGACTTCGCGCGCGGCTAGCGCCCGCTCACCTGCGCCTGAGCTCGGGTTGATCGCTCGGATGGCGTCGCCGGACCCGCTCCGTACGACATCACAGGCGACTGCGGGTAAACCCTGATGTCGAGGTGGCGCGGCTGTGTCAGATTGGAAGCCGGCGGGGTGTTTCCCGCCGGGACGGAGAGGTTCGATGAACGCCGCGAAGTTGCTGGCCTGGGTGCTGCTGCCGGTGGTCGGCCTGATAGTCGTCGGGATGCTCGCGATCTGGTTGCTCCACTTTTTCCTGGGGCTGCTGGCCTACATCATCGTCGGCGCGCTCGTGGTGGGCGGCGCCGCTTACCTGTACCGCCGGACGAAGCGGGCCGTAGGCCCGGGCACCCGCACCCGCCGCCGCATCGACGCGGCAGCCGAGACCTACCGGATGCGCAACCGGTAAATCGCGATCGCCCGTCCGGTTTCCGGCACCGGTCCGGCCCCCGGCCACCCGGGGCGTCGAGCATAATCCCCGGAATGCCGAGCTTCCTGCCGCCCGATGACGTCCGGTTCGAGCTGTCGGACGGCAAGCCCGTCCTCCGCGTCGCCGCCCCCGCACCCGACCCGGCCACTGCCGACCGCTGGTCGCTGTTCGTGCGGGCGACCATGTGCGTACTGGACGGTCCCGGCGAGGACGGGTATCTCCTCGCCCGGCTCGGTGCCGGCGGGGACGCGGCCCCGACCGGCTGGGACGACGCGGTACACCGGGCCGGAGGGTGCCTCGTCGTGTTCGGCGGCGAACCGGGCGGTGAGCTGTTCGTCGGGCTGCTCTGATCGCCGGGTCGCTCTGATCGTCCGGTCGCCCTGAGCCCGGGCCGGCCGTGCCGGCGGTGAGCGTGGGCCGGCCGTGAGCCGCCAACCCCGGCCACTGCCAGCCCGGCGGGCGCCCGCCGTGAACCAGCGAGCACTGTGCCCGGCGTGAGCCCGGGACGGCGTCCGCGCGGCGGGCTCAGGCCCGCTCCAGATCCTCCCGGGTGAGCAGCGCCCGCAGCCGGATCCCCTCGGCGGACAGTGCCTCGGACCCGCCCTCCCGGCGGTCGATCACGCACACCGCGTCTTCGATCCGGGCACCCAGGTCACGCAGTTGCCGGCTGGACGCGACGACCTGGCCGCCCGAGGTCACCACGTCCTCGACCACGAGAACGCGGCGCCCGGCGATCTCCGCGCCCTCGGCCAGCCGGGCGGTGCCGTACGACTTCGCCGCCTTGCGCACGAACGCGCACGGCAGGCCCGTCCTGCGGCCCAGCGCGGTGACCACCGCGATGCCGCCCATTTCCAGCCCGGCCAACACCTCGACCCGGTCGGGTACGAGCGCCGCCATCCGCTGCGCCAGGGCGTCGAGCAGCACCGGATCGGCCTCGAACTGGTACTTGTCGAAGTACTCCTCGCTCACCCGCCCGGACCTCAGCACGAACCGTCCGCTCAGGCGGCTGACGTCACGCACCCGGCGAGCGAGATCGATGTCCTCCACCCCGCCAGCATGCCAGCGCGTGAGCGGAAGCATAAGCAGCTTTCATAAGTTCGTGATACAACTGATCCTCATGGCAGGTACCACGGGCAGGCGGCGGAAACACCCGGCCGAACTCGACCTCGTGTCGCTCGCGACGCATCTGGAGCGCATCCTGTCGCTCATCCGGCGGCTGAGCCCGCCCGGCATGAGCCTCACCACCGCGTCGACCATGCGCGCCCTCGAGGAGGGCGGAGCGTCCCGGCTGTCCGACCTCGCGGCCCGCGAAGGGGTGACTCAGCCGGCCATGACCCAGCTGGTGACCCGGCTCGAACGCGACGGCTACGCGGAACGCGGCGGCGATCCGGACGACGCCCGGGTGGTCCGCGTGCGGCTGACCCAGCGGGGCGCGCAGGTGCTGCGGGAACGTCGCGAGATCCGCGCACAGCAACTGGGCGGCATGCTCGGGCGGCTGTCCGCCGAGGAGGTCGAGGCGATCGCCGCGGCCATGCCCGCCCTCGACCGGCTCATCGCCATGGGCCAATCGACGCCAACCCCCGGAGATGTTCAATGACCAACGCACATCCCGCGCCAGCCAGCCCGTTCCGCCAGCCGAAGGCGGTCTGGGCCGTCGCCTTCGCGTGCGTGATCTCATTCATGGGCATCGGCCTGGTCGACCCGATCCTGCCGGCGCTGTCCAGCCAGCTCAACGCATCGCCGAGCCAGGTCGAGCTGCTGTTCACCAGCTACCTGGTGGTGACCGCGGTCGCCATGATCGTGACCAACTGGGTGTCCAGCCGGCTGGGCGCCAAGCGCACGCTCATCGCGGGCCTGATCCTCATCGTGGTGTTCGCCGCGCTGGCCGGCGCGTCGAGCGGCATCAATGGGATCGTCGGCTTCCGGGCCGGATGGGGTCTGGGCAACGCCCTGTTCATCGCGACCTCGCTGGCCGTCATCGTGGCGTCGGCCAGCGGCGGGTTCGGCGGGGCGATCATCCTGTACGAGACCGCGCTCGGCCTGGGTATCGCGGTGGGTCCGCTGCTCGGCGGTCTGCTGGGCGGCATCAGCTGGCGGGGGCCGTTCTTCGGCGTCTCCGCGCTGATGGCCATCGCGCTGATCGCCACCGTCGTGCTGGTACCGCAGACCCCGAAGCCCACGCACCACACGTCGATCACGGCGCCCATCAAGGCGCTGCGGCACCGCAGTCTGCTCATCATGAGCATCACGGCGATCTGCTACAACTGGGGCTTTTTCAGCCTTCTGGGGTACGCGCCGTTCCCGATGCACCTGTCCGCGCACAAGCTGGGCTTGGTGTTCACCGGCTGGGGCGTACTCGTCGCCATCTTCAGCGTCGCGGTCGCACCCCGCCTGCAGCGGCGCTTCGGTACCGCGCCCACGCTGTACGTGAACCTGGCGCTGCTGGCCGGCGTGATGGCCGTCATCGGCGCGTTCACCTCGTCCCAGGTCACCATCATCGTGGCCGTCATCGTGGCCGGGGCGTTCATCGGCATCAACAACACGCTGACCACCCAGGCGGTGATGAGCGTGGCTCCGGTCGAGCGGCCGGTGGCGTCGGCCGCCTACGGGCTCGTGCGCTTCATCGGCGGCGGGATCGCGCCGTTCGTGGCCGCCAAGCTCGCCGAGCACTACTCCGTACACGTGCCGTTCTACCTGGGTGCGCTGGCGTTCGCCGTAGCCATCCCGGTACTGGCAACCGGTCACCGCATGCTGCGCGTGGCCGACAGCGGCGGCGCCGCCGCACCCGCCACCGCGGCTGCCGGCACGCCGGCCGTTCAATCGGCCGGCTGATCAACTCATTGGGTCGACCCGCCGCGATGTCCACGGCGACCGGGCCCCGGCGGCGCACCCTGGTCGCCCTGATCCGGCTGCTGGTGAGGAGTGACGGCGGGCGGATTCGCGGGCGGCCGGCCGTCCGGGCCGTAGGCGATGGTGACGCTGGGCGCGGTGAACTTCTTGACCGGCAGGCCCTGCACCGCGGTCATCAGGGTGTGCGCCACCGCCGCGGCCACCGACGACTCGACGGCGGAGCCGACGCTGTCGCTGGCGTTGGCCGGGTCGGCGGCGATGCCGGCCGCGGCGACCTGCGGGGTGAAGCCCACGAACGTCTCGGTCGCGTTGTTCTCCGAGCTTCCGGTCTTCCCGGCCACCGGCCGGTCGCCGAAGATGCCGCCGACGTTCGTGGCGGTACCGCCGTTGCACATGCCGTACGCCGACTGCTGGCCGACCGGGCAGCGGGCGGCGTCGGTGGCGGCCCGCGCGATGTCCGGGTCGAGTACCTGGTGGCAGTTCGGGTCCCCGGCGCTGACCTTGTGGCCGCTGGCGTCGGTGATCGACACGACCGGTACCGGCTTGCAGTACGTCCCCTCGTCGGCCACGGTCGCGTACGCGTTGGCCAGGTCCAGCGGGGTCGTGTCTGCCACGCCGAGCGTGAACGAGCCCCACTCGCTGGCATCGTTGGCGGCCAGCGACGCGTCGCTGGAAGCCCGGAACGTGATGCCCAGCCGCTGCGCCATCTCGACCGCCTTCTGCGGCCCGATCTGCTCCTCCAGCCACACGAAGTAGGTGTTCACCGACCGGCCGTACCCGTCCCACATGGTCCGCTGCCCGTCCATGAAGGACGGGTTGTCGTTGACCGGGCACCAGAACCCGCCGCAGCTACCCGGGCCGCTCGCCGGGAACTGGGTGACCAGCGGCGACGGCGCGTCGAACCGGGTGGACAGCGGCTTGCCCGCTTCCAGCCCGGCGAGCATGGTGAACAGCTTGAAGGTGGAGCCGGCCTGGTACCCGTTGACTCCGTTGCCCCCGGCGATCAGCTGGCTGACCGTGTTCGGGTACTGCTGGCCCGGCGGGTTCGGGGCGAGGCTGTAGTGCCGGTTGACGGCCAGTGACAGCACCTGACCGGTACCGGGCTGGACCACCGCGATCGGGAGCGCCTTGGCGCTGTCGTACCCGTACACCGACAGCGACTGGTGCAGCGCCGACGCCTGGATGTTCGGGTCCAGCGAGGTGACGACCGTGTACCCGCCCTCGCTCAGCGCCCGTTCCCGGTCGGCGACCGTCGTGCCGAACGCGGGCTGGGCGTTCCACCACTGCCGGAAGTAGTCGCAGAAGAAGCCCCAGTCGTTGTGCGCCGCCGGTACCGCCGTGCAGTTGTTCGGCGACTGGCTGGGGTGCAGGTCGAGAGGCGTGGCGGAGGCCGCGTCGGCCTGTGCCTGGGTGATCACGTGCATGCCGGCCATCGCGCCCAACACGTACGTGCGGCGGCTCAGCGCGGCCGCCTTGTCGCCGTCCACCGGATTGTCGGTGTCCGGAGACTGGACCAGTCCGGCGATGAGGGCGGCCTCGGGCAGGGTCAGCTGGCTCGGCGGCTTGCCGAAGTAGCCCTCGCTGGCCGCGTAGATGCCGTACTCGCCGTTGCCGAAGTAGGCGATGTTCAGGTACCCCTGCAGGATCTGGTCCTTGGTCATGCTCTTTTCCAGCCCGACCCCGTAGCGCACCTCCTGGATCTTGCGGCCCGGGGTGTCCTCGGTGGCGGCGGCGCGCTGTGCCGGGGTCAGGTTGGGATCGGTCTTGAGCACGTTGCGGACGTACTGCATGGTCAGCGTCGACGCGCCCTGCGCGGCCTCGCCGCTGCTGCCGTCGGAGACCAGAGCCCGCAGCACGCTCTTCAGGTCGACCGCTCCGTGCTGGTAGAACCGGGTGTCCTCGGCGGCCACCATCGCCTGGCGCATGACCGGTGCAACGTCGGAGAGCGCGACGTTCTTGCGGTTCTCGTCATAGAACGTGGTGATCAGCGTCTTGCCGTCCCGCGCGTAGATCGACGTGGTCTGCGGCGACGGCGCGATCTTCAGATCGCTCGGCAGAGACTCGAAGTCGGCGGTGAGGCTGTTGATCGACAGGCCGCCGACCAACGCGACCGGCAACGCGGCCACGGCCAGCACGGCTCCCGCCGCGACCACGCACATCGCGACGCCCGTGAACCTGCCCACCCGGCTCGCCATCGCCTAACCCCCACCCCGCGTCGGACACACCGGCTCAAGACTTGCCACGCGAATGCCCGCGTGCCCAGCCAGACGGCTAACTGATGCGGAAATCTCAGCCCGTACCGAGGCTTTTTGGAGGAAGAGAGCGGTGCCGCGTGCGGCGATGACCTCACCTGGCCGCGTAAGAGGCAATTGCTCGGTATCCGCGGTTAATACCGTTCCGCGGACCGCCCGGCGGCGCCACATCCGAAACGGCGGTGACGATTCGCGGCGAACCCATTACCGCTAGTCGATCTTCCGGCCAGTGAGGCGCTTCCCTGTTACACGAATGGGGCGATCGACGATCCTCCTTTCGGCGGACCGATCCACGGTGCGATCAGCGCAAATAGCACCAAGACGTGAAAATGTTGCGCTTCTGGCGGTTGAGTGGTTGACTCGCCTCTCAGACGCCCAAAACCGCGCGGACGGCTCTTACGCCGTCCTCTTGGTTTATATCGGGATTAACGGAAGAGCGCGTATGTACTGCGAGATCGCGTGGTGAGCCGGTGAGTTGGCGACAGCGGCTGGCTGACTGGTTGGGCCCTTCCGACGGCGAGGCGCCGGAGCGGCCCACCGTGTTGAACGCCGAATTCACCACCGAACCCCTGCCCCGATCGGCGATACCGGCCGCCGAGTTACCCGCCGGACCGGCCAGGGTCACCCCGAACACCACGCGTCCGGCGCCGGGCACCCGCCCGGGCCCGGGCACAGCCACATCGGGTATGACGGGAATGCCGGGCATGGCCAGCCTGCCGGGTATGGCGGGACCGGGTATGGCGGGCATGCCGGGCATGAGGCCCACCGGCACCGCCCCGGCCGGACTGACGGCCGAGGCCGGCCGGGCCGGCGACGGGGTGTGGCCGAGGGTCTGCGAGCAGTTCGCGCTGCGCGTACTGGCCGCGGTCTACCAGATGAGTTCCCAGCTGGAGGCTGCCGAGGCCGAGGAGGAGAACCCGGAGCGGCTGGAGAAGCTGTACCGCATCGACCACGCCAACGCCCGCATCCGCCGGCAGGCGGAAAACCTCCAGGTGCTCGCCGGGCACAAGGTCGAGGACGCCGGCCGGCAGGTGACCCACCTGCTCGACGTGGTCCGTGCCGCGGCCTCCGCGATCGAGCACTACCCGCGCGTGCACTTCGGGTCGATGGCAGAGCTGGCGGTGGTCGAGTTCGCCGCCGACGATGTGATCCGGGTACTGACCGAGTTGCTGGACAACGCGACCCGGTTCTCCCCGCCCAGCTCCACCGTGCGGGTCTCCGCGCACATCACCGAACTGGGCAGCGTGCTGGTGCGCGTGGAGGACTCCGGCGTGGGCTTGGGCGCGGTCCGGCTCGCGGCGCTCAACGCGATGTTCGAGGCCGACTACCCGGCCGTGCTGAGCGGTAACCCGGACTCCCACATCGGCCTGCTCGTCGTCCAGCGGCTGGCCCTGATGCACCGGATGCGGGTGCGCCTGAACGGCCGCCAGCCGGGTGGCACCACCGCCACGGTCCTGATCCCTGACGGGTTGATCTGCGAGGTTCCGCCGTTGCCCGACGACCCTCCGCCAGCCTCCGCCAAGGAGCCGTCCGGCCAGTTCGACACGTCCGACGGGTACCGGGGGCGGGCGCCGGTGGCCGACGGGCAGCCGCACCAGTACCAACAGCAGCCGGGCGGCCCGAACGACGGAGCCGACGAGTACCCCTCGCTCCAACTCTCGACGGCCGCCGGCCTGCCCCGGCGTCCGCGCACCAGCCTGCGCGACCAGCCGACCGCCGGTGGTTTCGGCATCGACGCGACCAACGGCACAGCGCCGAGTCTCGGCCCGACCAACGGCAACCCGCCCGGCGGCTTCGGTGGCGGCCTGCCGACCGCCGGCCCGGCGGCGGGCGGTCGCAAGGCCGGGATCGCGGCCGTGTTCGGGCAGGCGGCACCCGACGCCGACCGGATTCCGTGGCCGGACGAAACGGCGGACTTCGCGGCCGGCATCAGCGACGCCCACGACGCCGCGGAGAGCGACGCCGCGGAGAGCGACACGTTCGACGCCTTCGGCGGCGACGTGCATACCACCTTCGGTGATCAGGGCTTCGAAGGGACGGACCGATGACGGTACCCACCAAGCACTCCGCTTCGTCGACACTGCACACGCCGCAGGACTTCGCGTGGCTGATCGGCCAGTTCGCCGATGAGGTGCCCGGCGTGACGCACGCGCTGATCGTCTCCCGCGACGGGCTGCCGCTCGTCGGCTCCCGCCTGGTCACCCGGGACCTCGCGGATCAGTTGTCCGCGTTGACCGCCGGCCTGATCAGCATGGCCGACCGCAGCGCGTCGCTGCTCGACCTGGGCGCGTCGGAGTACATCACGATCCGGCTGCCGCGCGGGCACCTGTTGTTCATGCGGGTCGGCGACGCGGCCGGGCTGGCCGTCGCCGCGGGCAGCGGATGCGACCTGCGCGTGGTGGCCTACCAGATGACCCAGTTCGTCGGTGCGGTCGCACACCTGCTGACCCCGCAGCTGCGCAAGGAGCTGCACGGCGCCACCATCAGCCAGCGGCCCCGGTAAACGGCGCCCGGACTTCAGGAGCGACACCGTGGCCACCACGCACTGGAAGGTGCGGCCCTACGTTCTCATCGGAGGCCGCACCCGAACCCGCCGGCATCTGCTGGTCCACACGCTGGTGTCGGTGCCGTTCTACGACGCGCTGTTCGCGTCCCGGCTGCTGCCGGAGGCGCGCTCGCTGTACGAGCACGCCCGCGAGACCCGGTCGGTCGCCGAACTGTCCGCGTACTCGGGCATGCCGCTGGGCGTCACCCGGGTGGTCGTCGACGACCTCGCGTCCACCGACCGGCTGGTGGTCCACCCGGACACCTACGATTCGCCGTTCGACTTCGACCTCCTGGAGAGACTCCGCGATGGCCTTCGCCAGCTCGCCTGAGCATCCGACGATGACCTCCGCGAAGATCGTCATCGCGGGCGGTTTCGGAGTTGGCAAGACGACCTGCGTCGCCGCGATCTCGGAGATAGCACCGATCAACACCGAGGCGTGGATGACCGCCGCCAGCGAGCCGGTCGACCGGATGGATCCCGGCATCGACAAGACCACGACCACCGTGGCCATGGACTTCGGCCGGTTGACCATCGCCGACGATCTCGTGCTGTACCTGTTCGGCACGCCCGGTCAGGCGCGATTCTGGCCGATGTGGGACGACCTGTGCCGGGGCGCGGTCGGCGCGCTGGTGCTGGTCGACACGCGGTGCCTGGAGACCTCGTTCGCCGCGATCAACTATCTCGAACAGGACAGCGATGTGCCGTTCGTGGTCGGCGTCAACCTGTTCGACGGGATCCTCACGCACAACCTCGACGACGTCCGCGAGGCGCTGGCGCTGTCCCCTGGGGTACCGCTGATCACTTGCGACGCGCGCGAGTCGGGGTCGGTCGCGCAGGCGCTGCTGACCGTGGTGACCCACACCATCCAGACCACGTCCGGAACTCCGGAGTCGGACGCGCTCGCCGTCGGGTGAGCGGCCGTCGCGACGCGGACGAACAAGAGCTTTTCAACAGGAGGTACCCGTGCGGAAGATCTTGATCGTCGGCGCCGGCCAGTCCGGCCTGCAGTTGGGCCTGAGCCTGCTCGCCCACGGCTACGAAGTGACCATCATGTCCGCCCGTACCCCAGACGAGATCCGCCGCGGCTGGGTGATGAGTACCCAGGGCATGTTCCACCGGGCACTGCAGACCGAGCGGGAGCAGCAGCTCAACCTGTGGGAGGAGGAGACGCCGCACTTCGAGGGCCTGCACGTGCAGTTGTCGGCGCCGCCCGGGCAGCGGGCGCTCGCCGTCCCGTGCCCGCTCGACGACTACGGGCAGAGCACCGACCAGCGGGTGAAGATGGCAGCCTGGCTGGAACTGTTCGAGGAGCGCGGCGGTACCGTCCACTACCAGGGCGTGACGACCGCCGACCTGGACGGGCTGACCCGGCTCGGCCGCTACGACCTGACCGTTGTCGCCGCCGGCAAGGGTGAGCTGGTCAGCGTGTTCGACCGCGACGCGTCCCGGTCGCCGTACAGCGAGCCGCAGCGCGGGCTCGCCGTCGCGTACGTGCACGGCATGGCCCGGGACCCGCTGTGGCCGGTGTGCAACGTGGGGTTCAACGCGGTACCCGGGCTGGGCGAGCTGTTCGTCATCCCCGGCCTGACGCTGTCCGGCCCGTGCGACATCCTGTTCTGGGAAGCCGTCCCGGACGGTCCGCTCGACCAGTTCAAACAGCGGATGGACCCGTCCGAGCACCTGAAGATCACGCTCGATCTCGCCCAGCAGTACGTGCCGTGGGTCTACGAGCGGTGCGCGAACGTGGAGCTGACCGACGGCCGCGCGACGCTGTCCGGCCGGTACACGCCGACCGTGCGCCGGCCGGTGGCGGTGCTGCCGTCCGGCGGCCTGGTGCTGGGCATGGCCGACGTGGTGGTGGCCAACGACCCGATCACCGGGCAGGGCAGCAACACCGCGGCCAAGTGCGCGGCGGCCTACCTGGAGGCCATCCTGCGGCACGGCGAGGCGCCGTTCGACCATGAGTGGATGGAGCAGACGTTCGAGCGGTTCTGGGCGCAGACCGGCGAGGCGGTCACCGCGTGGACCAACGCGATGCTGCAGCCGCTGCCGGAACACGTGCAGCAGTTGCTGGGTACGGCGGCGGGCAACTCGGTCGTCGCGCGCCGGTTCGCCAACGGCTTCTCCGACCCGAACGACTTCCGGGACTGGTTCATGACTCCGGAGGCGGCCGGCGCCTACCTGGCCACGCTGTAAGAGCAGCCGGCTCAGGTGACCGGGACGGCGAGCCCCTTCGCGTGCGGCGCCGAGCAGGTGGGGTTCGCGCCGCTCCGGGCCAGCAGGTCCAGGCCCAGCCGGGCGCGCCGGACCCGTTCCCGGGTCAGCTCGACCGCGGTGCGCTCCAGGTGGCTGCCGGATGGGTACAGGTCCGGGGCGTTGCGCAGGCCGAACTTCGCGTACACCGGGGCGACCAGCTCGATGAGCCGGGGCAGCTCGTAGTGGCGCACGAAGCCGCCCAGGTTGTCCGGTGCCTCGACGTAGATGTCCAGGGGCAGTGCGGTGACCGACCGGATGGCCGCGGTCTGCGCGAGGGTGAGGTCGGTCGGCAGGTTGATGGTGTCCGCGCCGAGCCCGGCGATGACCTGTGCCGCGGCGGGATTGGCGACCGGCAGCATCACCGAGACCTTCGCCTGCATGTCGGCCGGCAGCACGCCGCCGGCGCGCAGCTTCGCGAAGACGGCGAGCACTCCGACGTCGGCGATGAGCACGCTGCGCACGCCCAGGTCGGCCGCCCGGCGGATCTCGTCGACCACCGCGACGAGCTGGTCCTGGCCGCGGGTGGTCGGGGCGAGCCCGCCGCCGGCCGATGCCCGGGTCATGGCGGACGCGTCCCAACCGGCGCACGGCCGGGCGAACAGGCTCAGTTCGATGCCGGCGCCGGCGGCGAGGGTGACCATCTCGGTGATCTCGGCGTCGGTGAGCAGCCCGACCCCGCTGCCCTGGGACACCCGGGTGACCGGTACCCCGAACCGCTCCGCCTCCTCCAGCACCGCCTCCAGGCAGCGCGGCCCCTCTACGCTGGGAATCTCGACCCGGTACTGCGCTCCGTCGGGGAATCGCTGCGCGGACGGTTCGGGCGGATACTGGTCGGACGCCGGCAGTCCGAGCGCGACGAGCAGATCGCCTGTGGTCGAGTCGGTCATCGCACCGCCACCCTGGTCCCAACTATTCGATATCTCGGACTCAGTTCAATATGCCGTACATCCGACGGTATGCGACAGCGCGGATGCGCGTCAATGACACGCTAGAATGTCGGTCCGTCGAAGGGAGTCCGCAACATGGCCAGAGCGGTGCCGGCCGTCACCCGCGCGCTGGATGTGCTGGAGCTGTTCCTTGACCGCAACACGCTGACGGCTCCCGAGGTCGCGGAGCGCCTCAAGCTGCCGCGCACCACCGTGCACGAGCTGGTCAACACGCTCGTCGACCGGTCCTACCTGATCGCCTCGGAGAGCTCGCCGATCCGGTACCGGCTGGGCATGCGCCTGTTCCAGCTCGGCAACCGGTTCGCCGAGCAGCTCGACCTGGCCCGCGAGGCGCAGCAGGTGGCCGCCGAGGTGGCCGGCGCGTGCGACGAGACGGTGCACATCGCGGTACTCGATGGGGCGCACGTGGTCTACGTCGCGAAGGTGGACTCCACGCACCCGGTCCGGATGGTCTCCGCGGTCGGCCGGCGGCTGCCGGCGCACTGCACGGCGGTGGGCAAGGTGCTGCTCGCCGCGCTGTCCACCGAGGCGCTGGAGGCTCGGTACCCGCCGGGGCAGAGCCTGTCCGCCATGACCCCGAACAGCGTGACCTCACCGGCCCGGCTGCGCGCGGTGCTCTCCGAGGTGCGCGCGCAGGGCGTCTCGTACGACAACTGCGAATCCAACGACGCGGTGCGGTGCGTCGCCGCGCCGGTGGCCGACCACAGTGGAGCGGTCGTCGCCGCGATCAGCATCTCGGTGCCCATCATCCGGTGGACGCCGGAACGGGAGAAGGAGTGGACCACACTCGTCCGGGCCGGCGCGCTCTCGCTGTCCCAGCGGCTGGGCTACTCCGGCAGTTCGGACGCCATCGGGCTGGAGCGGCTCGCGGTCAATTCGGGCGGATGAGCACCTTGAGCGTCTTCACCCCGCGGTCACCGAGCACGGCCAGCGCGGTGGGCGTCTCAGCGAGTTCGAACCGGTGGGTGATGAGCGCGCCGGGATCGAACAGTCCGGCGGCGTACAGCGCGACCACCAACCGCCAGGCGGCCGGCGCCGCGGCGAAGGCGCCCTGCACGCGTAGCTGACCGAGGCTGATCACGTCCGGGTCGAGGGCCGGCCGGGCCGATCCGGAGATGCCCAGCAGCAGTACAGTGCCGCCGCGCCGGGCCAACGCGAGGGCGGTCGCCGCGCCCGGCGCCGAGTTGGTCGCCTCGACGACCAGATCGAAGCGGCCGCGCAACTCCGGCTCGGTACCCCCGGCACCGACCAGGACCGCGGTGGCGCCGCACGCCTCGCCGTAGCCCACCCGGTCCGGGCGGTGGCCCAGCATCACCAGGTCGGCCGGCGTGTGCAGGCGCAGCAACTGCAGCGCCAGCAACCCGAGCGGCCCGTCGCCGACCACCGCGACCCGGCTGCCGGCCGCCGGCATGCCGACCTCCAGCAGCCCGCTGGCCACGCACGCCGCCGGTTCGATCAGCGCGGCCGGCTCGATGTCCCGGTCGGCGGGCAGCGCGTGCACCAGCGCGACCGGCACGGTCATTCTCTGGGCCAGCGCGCCGGGATGGGTGAAGCCGGTCTCCGCGTACGCTCCGGCGCACAGGTTGGACCGGCCCTCCCGGCACCGGTCGCACCGGTCGCAGGCGCGCACGCCCTGAGCCACCACGGGCTGCCCCACCTCCAGGCCGTCGACGCCGGCACCGAGTTCGACGACGTGACCGGACCACTCATGGCCGGGCACGATCGGGTAGCACGCGAAGTCCGCCGGCCGTTGCCCGGCGAGCAGTTCCAGATCCGAACCGCAGATCCCGACGGCCGCCGGGGCGATCAGCACTTCGCCGGGGCCCGGGCGCGGATCGGTCAGCTCGACGACGCCGTACCGGCCGGGTCCGGAGACCACGAACGCGCGCACGGCGGTCAGGCCGTCCGTGCGGTCCACGGGACCCGGTGGGACCGGCTCCCAAGGCTCTTGGACACTGCGCCAGATCCCTTCCGGACGGACCCCGAACCCGAACCTGCTGCGGTGAATCTAGCCTGCGACCGGGGTGCCTCAAAGCCATCCCGACCGGCCCGTACGACGCCTAATACAACAGACGGAACGCCGGTGGACCGGTCCCCTACCGCTGTCCGTAGACGGGTTGCTACCACTCATGAAAAGAGTCGAGGTAGACCGCGTCCCCTGACCCGAAGGCGTCGCACTTGCCTGCCACAACGAACCCGATGACGTACCCGAACATGGGAACCCCCAGCACGCTCGTGACGGCGCCGGCCATGGTCGACACCCACCGATCGGGATGGCAATTGTTCGAAATATCGAACTTCGCGACATCGCGGTCAGCATAGGCTCGCCCATAGACGGCAACCTGTCAACGGCTCCGATGACGCCGAGTATTCCTTGCTGGACAAGGATTCTGGCACGTGAAGCCGTGAGCACGCGGTCGCCGCCTGTCACATTCAAGCGTTGACAAGTATTTCGAAATGGTTCTACCGTGCAAACCAATATCGGATGTCGTTCGATATTTCGAATGATCGACGTCCCAACGTCCACCCACGACTTCGCCGCATCGCGAGACCGCTGTCAATGCCGGCCCCGGCAGCACGCAGCGGGCCAGATACAGGGGGTCCCACCTCATCGACTGCTGAACCCGTCCGCGATCCAAGGAGGAGACCGCACATGTCACGAATGTCCCGTCGGGACGCACTGCGGTTGGGCGCGTTAGCCACCATCGTTCCGGCGGCAGCGGCATCGCCCGCGTTCGCCACGGCGGCGTCGGCCGCCGCGGCGGACGGTACCGGAGGCGCGACCACCACGGTCACCGGTGCCCCGCCCGGTACCGCGATCCCCACGCCGTCCAGCTGGATTATCAAGCCGTTCGACAACACCGAGGTGACGCTGGCTCCGAGCCTGTTCACCGCGAACCGTGACCACGTCCTGAACTTCCTGCGCGAGTACCCGATCGACCGCATGCTCGCCGTGTACCGGGCCAACGCCGGCCTGGACACCCTGGGCGCCCAGGCCCCCGGCGGATGGGAGACGTTCGACGGCAACCTGCGTGGCCACTACGGCGGTCACTTCCTCAGCGCGCTGGCGTTGGCCTACGCGCACACCGGCGAGCAGGTCTTCAAGGATCGCGCCGACTACATGGTCACCGCGCTCGGGCAGTGCCAGGACGCGCTGAACGCCACGGTCGGGCAGCCGGCGCCGCCCCCACCGCCCCTGGGCCGGGTCGCCGGGAAGTTCGGGCAGGCCCTGCAGCTCAACGGCAAGGGGCAGTACGTCACGCTGCCGGTCGGGATCGTCAACGGCCTGACCGACTTCACGATCGCGACCTGGGTGAACCCGGCGACGGTCAGCACCTGGTCGCGCATCTTCGACTTCGGCACCGGCACGACCCGGTACATGTTCCTCACGGTCAGCGCGGGCTCCGCGCCCCGGTTCGCCATCACCACCAGCGGCGGCGGCGGTGAGCAGCAGCTGACCGGCACCAGCCGGTTGCCGGCCAACCAGTGGAGTCACGTCGCGGTGACCCTCTCCGGTGGCACCGGAACCCTGTACGTCAACGGGGTCGCGGTGGCCACCAACAGCTCGATGACGCTGACCCCGTCGAGCCTCGGCTCGACCACCAACAACTGGCTCGGCCGCTCGGCCTACGGCGACCCGCTGCTGTCCGCCTCGCTCGACGAGTTCCAGGTCTTCAACCGGGCGCTCGCCGCCTCCGAGGTGCAGGCGCTGACCGCCTCCGCCGACGGTGGACTGGGCGGCGGCAACGTCGCCTGGTACAAGTTCGACGACGCGACCGGCAACACCACCACGGACTCGTCCGGCAACGGCAAGGACGGCTCGGTGGTGAACCCGTCGACCGGTGCGCCCGGCCCCAGCCACGCCGGCTACCTCGCGGCGTACCCGGAGACGCAGTACATCCTGCTGGAGCAGTTCGCGACGTACCCGACGATCTGGGCGCCCTGGTACACCTGCCACATGATCATGCGCGGGCTGGTCGACGCGTACCAGCACACCGGCAACGCGCAGGCGCTGACCATCGTGCTGGGCATGGCGGACTGGGCGTACAGCCGGCTGGGCCACCTGCCCCGTACCCAGCTGGACCGGATGTGGAAGATCTACATCGCCGGCGAGTACAACGCGATGCCGGTGGTGATGGCCGACCTGTACGCGCTGACCGGCAACGAGAACTACCTGACCACGGCACGCTGCTTCGACAACACGTACCTGCTCGACGCGGCCATCGCCAACCAGGACACCATCAACGGCGAGCACGCCAACCAGCACATCCCGCAGTACGAGGGATACCTGGAGATCTTCGAGCAGACCGGCGACACCGACTACTACACCGCGGCCGCCAACTTCTGGGACATGGTCGTGCCGCACCGCATCTACATCGACGGCGGGATGGCCGGGTCCGGCGAGATCTTCGGCGCCCGGGACGTCATCGCCAGCACCATCCAGACGTCCAACGCGGAGACCTGCCCCGCGTACAACATGCTCAAGCTCAGCCGCAGCCTGTTCTTCCACACCGGCAATCCGAAGTACATGCAGTACTACGAACGGGCTCTGTACGGGCAGATCCTCGCCTCCCGGGAAAACATCGACAGCGACACCAACCCGCTGCTGACCTACTTCATCCCGGTCAACCCGGGCGCCCGGCGCAGCTACGGCAACCTGGGCACCTGCTGTGGCGGCACCGGCCTGGAGACGCACGCCAAGTTCCAGGACTCCATCTACTTCACGTCGATCGACGGATCGGCCCTGTACGTCAACCTCTACATCCCGTCCACTCTGGACTGGGAGGACCGCGGGTTGCGGGTGAGCCAGGCGACCGACTACCCGACCGACCCGTCGGGTACCAGCACGCTGACCATTACCGGCAGCGGACAGCTGGACCTCAAGCTGCGGGTGCCGTACTGGGCGGAGAAGGGCTTCACGGTCAAGCTGAACGGCAAGACGCAGAAGCTGACCGCCACCCCCGGCGAGTACGTCACGCTGAGCCGCCAGTGGAGCTCCGGTGACACGGTGACGGTCGCCGCTCCGTTCACGCTGCGCATCGAGCGGGCACTCGACCAGCCGGGTACGCAGAGCATCGCGTACGGCCCGATCCCGATGGTCCTCAAGAGTTCCGCGACCACCTACCAGAGCCTGAACTTCTACAAGGACTACACGCTCAGCCGCGACCTGAGCCAGGCGATCAAACCGACCGGGACGCCGATGACGTTCACCACCAACGGGTTCACTCTCGCCCCGTTCTACATCGACGACACGTCGCCGTATCACGTGTACTTCCACCGGGTCGAACCGAAGGTCGTGTTCGGCAGCGTGGACAGCGGCGTGGTCAACCACGTCGGCCCGGACGGCCGGACGTTCCTCGACGTGGTCTGGGACCAGGGGCCGTTCACCGACAAGGGCGGTCTGGTCCGCGCCGTGGAACAGACCGCGTCCCAGTGGTCCGACAGCGGGCTGCTCACCCGCCAGGAGCGGGAGGCCGTGATTTCCGCGGTCGGCCGCTCCAGCCTTCCGGCATAATTCACCGTCCCTCCCCGCGTCAATTCCACCTGCCGGCGCGGCGCCCGCCGCGCCGGCATTTTCCCCCTACCGAAGGGATCGCCATAGCCATGCGCCACCGACGGACCGCCTTCATCGCGACCGCACTGTGCGCCGTAGCCGCGGCCGGCACCGCGGTCGCCATCGCCGCACCGGCCTCGGCCGCCCTGACCACCTCGTGCACCGGCACCGCCTCGGATGTGACGGTGCCGAACGACCTGTTCGTACCCGCGAACAAGTCCTGCGACCTGACCAACGTCACGATCAACGGTGCCACCACGGTGCGCGGCGGCGGCAACCTGCTGCTGACCGACTCCCGGCTCAATGGCACGCTGACCGTGCAGGACAACGGGTTCGTCGACATCGAGCGGACGACGGTCACCGGTGCGGTCAAGCTCAACTCCGCGTTCGGCGGGTACGCCGAGAACAGCACGCTCGGCGCGAACGTGACGGCGACCAGTTCCGGGTTCTTCTACAGCATCGGCTCCTCGCTGGTCGGCGTCAGCTCGACCAACGGCGAGACCTACCTGGAGTCGGCCCGGATGTCCAAGAACCTGACCACCTCGGGTGACGTGCTCACGGACGTGTACAACAGCGTCATCGAGGGCACCGTCGACATCTCCGGTGCGCAGACCGGCAGCGTGGTCTGCACGTCCGAGGTCGACGGCAACGCGAGCATCAGCGGCAGCACCGCCGCCGACGGCAGCCTGGTGCAGGTCGGCGCGTCGGCGCCGCTGACCGGGTGCGGATTCGACGTGTTCGCCGGCAACCTGGCGCTGACCGGCAACGCGTCGCCGGTCTACGTCAGCGACAACGTGGTCCGTGACGACCTGACCTGCACCGGGAACGCCTCGGCTCCGGTCGGGTCGAGCAGCCGCATCCGCGGCCAGGCGACCGACCAGTGCGCGCCGGCACCGGCGGGCGCCGCGGCACCCAACGCCCGGACGCTGGCCCCGAACGCGGCGGCCAAGTCGGCCGCGCCGGCCACCAGCCGGGGAGCCGACGCACTCGCCGCGGTGAAGAGCCGTGGCAACAGTGGTACCGCTGCCGCCCACCAGGCCGGGCGAGCGGCGATCGGTAGCTGAACAAAGGTATCCATCCCGCCGGGCGGCCGGCACCTGCCGACCGCCCGGCGCGGGCCCGAGGGCTCTCGACAAGACCCATCGACACCGTGCGCGCCATCGTCGTGTGCGGTGCCTCATCGTGTCCGTAGACGGTGAATCCGTTGGCGTTGTTAAGGGTGAGGACATCCGCACATGTGCGACGCATCGACAATCACGGTTTCGTGTCGGGTCTTGACCGCATCCAACACCGTCCCTATGGTTACGTCATTGTTAACGCTCACACTGTCTGGTCCAGGTCGGATGGGAGTGGTCGCGTGGAATCCCGTCAGCCCGCGCAGGGCGAGCATCGTCAGCCCTCTAGTGCCGAACCGGCGACGTCCGCCCGCGCCCACCGCCCGTCGATGATGGATGTCGCACGGCTCGCCGGCGTGTCCCACCAGACCGTGTCGCGCGTGCTCAACGACCACCCCAACGTCCGGCAGAGCACCCGCTCGCGGGTGCTGTGGTCCATGCGGGAACTCGGCTACCGCCCGAACAGCGCGGCTCGCACGCTGGTGACCGGCCACTCGCGCACGATCGGCGTCATCGGCCTGGACAGCACGCTCTACGGCCCGGCCGCCACGATGCACGGCGTCGACGACGCCGCGCGCCGGGCCGACTACCGGGTCAACACCGTCGGCCTCGCCTCCATCGACCGCATCTCGGTGCTCGAAGCGGTCGAGCGCCTGGCCACGGCCGGCGTGGAGGGGGTGGTGGTCATCGCGCCGCTCTCCTCGGCGAGCGAGGCGCTGGCCGACCTCCCGACCGACATCCCGACCGTGGTGGTCAACGCGCACCCCGAGTCCGACATCGCGTCGGTCACGGTCGACCAGGCGCACGGCGCGCAGCGGGCGACGGAGCACCTGCTGTCCGCGGGGCGCAGCACGGTGTGGCACGTCGCCGGCCCGGCCAACTGGTCCGAGTCCCGGGGCCGCATCGAGGGCTGGACGCGGGCGCTGGACGCGGCCCGGGTCGACGTACCGCCGCCGCTGACCGGCGACTGGAGCGCCCGCTCCGGGTACGAGGCGGGGCGGGTGCTCGCCCGCCTGCCGGAGGTCACCGCCGTGTTCGCGGGCAACGACCACATGGCTCTCGGCCTGCTGCGCGCGCTGCACGAGTTCGGCCGCGCGGTGCCGGACGAGGTGGCCGTCGTCGGCTTCGACGACATCCCGGAGGCCGCGTACTTCACCCCGCCGCTGTCCACCGTGCGGCAGGACTTCAGCGAGGTGGGCAGGCGCTGTGTGCGGCTGCTCATCGGACAGATCGAAACACCGGGCGAGGCCGCCGAGTGCAGCGTCGTCACGCCGGAGCTGGTCGTGCGCCGGAGCAGTACCCCCAGCAAGGTCCCCCAGGTCGGTCGAGGTTCGGGACGCGAGTAACCCAATGATTGTTAACGAGCACATCCATCATCATGGATCTATTAGCCGGGGAGGTGTGGGCGGTGCGGACGGACTCGACGGATGACACAGCCGAGCCGGCTGGCTCGGGACTGCGCTACGACGCGGTGGACATCTCCAAGCGGTTCTCCGGTGTCGAGGTACTCAAGGCGGTGAGCGTCACGTTCCGCCCCGGCGAGATACACACGCTCGTCGGGGAAAACGGCGCCGGAAAGTCCACGCTGCTGAAGGTGATGGCCGGGGTCTACACACCGGACGGCGGGAGCCTGTCCCTCGGCGGGGTACCGCAGCACGGCCTCACGCCCCGGGAGGCGCAGTCGCGCGGCGTCTACTTGGTACCGCAGGAGCCACGGCTGATGCCCGACCTGTCGGTGGCGGAGAACCTGTACGTCGGGACGCTGCCGAAGGGGCGGCTGCGCGTCAACGTCGACTGGCGCGCCGTGTACGCCCGCGCGGACGCCGTGTTCGCCAAGGTCGGGCTGAGAGTGAATCCGCGCCTGGCGGCGGGGCGGCTGTCGATCGCGCAACAGCAGCTCGTCGAGTGCGCCCGCGCGCTGGCCCACGACTGCCGGGTCATCTTCTTCGACGAGCCCACCTCGCCGCTCACCGCTCACGATTCGCAGCGCCTCTTCGAGCTGATGAACGACCTGCGCGGGCACGATCTGGCGCTCGGCTTCATCAGCCACCGGCTCGACGAGGTCGAGGAGGTCAGCGACGCCATCACCGTGTTGCGCGACGGGCGCGTGGTGGCCGAGGCGAGGCGCGGTGAGCTGACCCGCCAGGAACTGGTCGGCGCGATGGTCGGCCGGTCGCTCGCGGTCACCCAGCGGGCGGCACACACCACCACGCCGGGAGACGTCGCGCTGGACGTCCAGGCGCTGTCCTGCCCACCCGAAGTCAACGGGGTCTCGTTGCGGGTACGGGCCGGCGAGATCGTGGGCCTGGCCGGGCTCGTCGGCAGCGGCCGTACCGAGTTCGCCGAGACGGTGTTCGGCCTGCGCGGCCCGAGCGCGGGCCGGGTGCTGCTCGGCTCCCGCGACATCACCGCCAGGTCGCCGCGTACCTGCATCGACGCCGGGTTGGTGTATCTCGCCGAGGACCGTGGCCGCAACGGGGTCTTCGCCGAGGTGGACCTGTCCCGGAACGTGACCGCGGCGACGATCGGACGGCTGCCCAGATGGCTGTCGACGTTCCTGCGGCCAAGACAGGAGCAGGTCGCGGCGCAGCGGGCCGCCGAACGGATGGACGTGCGGGCCGCGTCGATGGAGCTGGCCATCAAGGCGCTCTCCGGCGGGAACCAGCAGCGGGCACTGCTCGCGCGCTGGGTCGCCGCGGCCCCGAAGGTCGCCATCTTCGACGAACCCACCCGGGGCGTCGACGTGGGTGCCAAGGAGGGCATCTACGAAATCATCGAGTCCCTGACCCGCAACGGCCTGGCCACCCTCGTCATCTCCTCGGAGTTGGAGGAGTTGGTGCGGCTCTGCGATCGGGTGTACGCGGTGTACGAGGGTCGGGTGGTCGGCGAAGTGGCGGGCGACGACATCACCCTGGAAACACTGGGCCAGCTGGCGGTGGGGGCATCATGACCACGCAGACCAACGCCGAAACAGTCCGGCCGGCGACCGAAGCCACGACGTACCGGCGCTCGTGGTCGGCCGCGATCCTGCGCCGCGAGCTGCTGCTGCTCATCGTCATGGTGGCGATCGTGCTGGCCAGCATCGCCCACCATCCGTACTTCTGGTCCTCGCGGAACATCGCGTTCATCCTGGCCGACTCGATGGTCATCACGTTCCTCGCACTCGGCGAGACCTTCGTGCTGCTCAGCCGAGGCGTGGACCTGTCCATCGCGCCCATCATGGGGTTGTCCGCCTGCATCGTCGGCTTCCGTGCCCAGGACCACGGGATGACCCTGCTGCCGGCGGTGTTCCTCGGCGCCCTGGTGGGCCTGGCGCTCGGGCTGGGCAACGCGCTACTGGTCGCGGTGCTGCGGTTGCCACCCATCATCGCCACGCTCGGCACCCTGTCCGTGTACGGCGGCCTGCAGTTCGTGGTGACCGGCGGGCGTCAGGTCGACCACGTGCCCACGCAGTACACCGACCTGGGCAGCGAGACGCTCGCCTGGGGCATCCCGACGATCCTGCTGATCGGGTGCGCGGCCGTCCTGGTGACCGCCGTGCTGCTGCGGCACACGACATTCGGCCGCTCGGTGTACGCCACCGGCAACGACCTGGAGGCCGCGTACCGGGCCGGTATCCGCACCCAGCGGGTCATCTTCGTCTGCTACCTCATCTGCGGGCTGTTCGCCGGGCTGGCCGGCGTCATCTACCTGATGCGCACCGGGTCGGCGGTCGCCACCACGGGTACCGACACCGACGCCAACCTCAACGCCATCGCCGCCGCGCTCATCGGCGGCACCGCTCTCACCGGCGGCCGGGGCGGCGCCTTCGGCGCCATCGCGGGCAGCGTGTTCCTGTCCCTCACGCTGACCGCCATGGTGTTCGCGGGCATCCCCGCGATCTGGCAACCGGCCGGTGTCGGCGCGGCGATCCTCATCGCCGTCCTCGCCGACGGCAAGGCCCGGCGGCGCAACAACACATTCCGGTTGGGACGGGTACGGCTGCGGAGGTCGTCATGACGAACATCGCGCTGCCCCGGCGGTACACGCTGCCGGCCTGGGGGCTGACCCTGATCGTGGCGCTGGTCGCCGAGCTGGTGTATTTCAGCCTGACCACCCGGCAGTTCGCCGGCCACGGTACCGGCATGCTGGTGCTCACCGAGCAGTTCGTACCGATCGGGATCCTGGCCCTGGGCGCCGGCATGGTGATCCTCACCGGAAACATCGACCTGTCGGCCGGTGCCACCGCGAGCCTGTCCGCGATCGTCGTGGGTACCGAGCTGCGCCACGGTGTGGGCATGTGGGGCGCGATCGGGATCGCGGTCGCGGCCGGTGTCGGGTTCGGCCTGTTCAACGGGCTCGTGGTCGCCCTGCTGGGCATCGACTCGCTGCTGGTGACCCTGGCCACGCAGTTCATCGCGACGAGCCTGGCCACGTCGATCGGGGGCGAGTCGCCGCCGTACGGGTTCAGCGACATGTTCCAGCGCATCGGCACCGGACTGGTCGGGCCGATCCCCTCCGCCCTGCTGCTGTTCCTGGTGCTTGCCGCGATCACGGTCATCCTGGTCAGCCGTACCGGTTTCGGCCGGGCGCTGACGCTGATCGGGTACAGCCGGTCGGCTGCCGACTACTCCGGCATCCGTACCCGTCGCACGCTCGTCATCGCGTTCACGCTCAGCGGGCTGTTCTCCGGCATCGCCGGTCTGGTACTGGCGGCGTACTACAACTCGGCGCGGGATGACATCGGGACCACGTTGCTCCTCCCCGCGATCACCTGTGTCGTGCTCGGCGGTGTCGACATCTTCGGCGGCAAGGGACGGATCGCCGAAGTCGTCGTCGCCGTGTTCTTCCTGGGATTCCTGTCCCAGGGCCTGCTGATGTCGGGCCGCAGTTCGCTGACGGTCACGATGATCACCGGAATCCTGCTCATCGTCGCGCTCGTCGTGAAGCTCTCGCTGGAGCGTCAGTCGGGCGAGTCGCTGGGTGGCGCACTACGACGGCTCCTCTCCCAACGCGGGTTCCGGAGGCCGGCGCGACAGCGTTAGTCCGCCGGCGAATCGCCGGAATCCTCACCACACACGCGCGACGGTCTTTCTGAGACCGCCGCGGGGTACCCCCTATCGGTCATCATGGTTGTCCCAAAGGAGAGTGGACAATGTCCATGCGACAGGCAAGCGGCTTCACCACCCGCGCACGGTTCGGCGCGGCGGTTCTCGCGGCGGCGGCGGTCGTCAGCGTCAGCGCGTGCTCCAGCGGCTCGAACGCGGGCGGCACGTCCGGCGGCAGCGTCGCGAAGGTCAAGTCCGGCGACCCGATCACCGTCGCGATCGTCCCCAAGCTGCTCGGGTTGTCGGTGTTCGAGGCGAACGTCAAGGGCGCCAAGCAGGTCGCGCCCTCGCTGAAGGTCACCGTCAACTACACCGCCTCGGTGCAGGCCAGCGGCCCGGACCAGGCGAACATCATCAACGGCCTGGTGAAGAGCAACAATCCGCCGAACGTCATCGCGTACTCGGCGAACGACCCCACCTCCGAGGTGCCGGCCCTGATGGCGGCGAAGGCCGCGGGCATCAAGGTGATCGGGTTCGACTCGGACGTGACGGCGACGGCACGTGACTACTTCATCCAGGACACCGGATACCCCGAGATGGGCAAGGCGCTCATCGACGCGGTCGTGCAGAAGTTCGGGGACTCGGGCACCATCGGCATCCTCTCGTCCACAAAGGACGCGACGATCCAGAACGCCTGGATCGACGCGATGCAGAGCTACATCAAGTCCAGCTACCCGAAGCTCAAGGTGGGGCCGATCGGGTACGGGCAGTCCAACCAGGCGACCTCGCAGACGCAGGCCACCAACCTCATCAACTCCAACCCCGACCTCAAGGCCCTGATCCCGATCGACGGCGCGGCGGTGCCGGGCGCGCTCGCCGCGGTGAAGGCGATCGGCAAGGCCGGGAAGATCGGCGTGTTCGGCATCGGCGACCCGAACCCGAACAAGCAGTACTTCGAGGACGGCTCGCTGACCGGCCTGTTCCTCTGGGACGAGGTCAAGCAGGGCCAGCTGATCGCGTACGTGGCGCGGAAGGTTGCCGATGGCACGATGCCGGCGGCCGGCGGCACGTTCACCGCTGGTGACCTGGGCTCGTTCACGGTCAGTGACGACCCGGCTCCGGGCACCATCATCTTCTCGAAGCCGCTCGAGTTCACCAAGGACAACTACAAGCAGTACGACTTCTGATCCCGCTCCCCCCTCCGCGGGCGGTGCGATCCGGTGGATCGCACCGCCCGCGCCGTTTCCGGGTCAGGTTCCGTGGGCCGCGTCGTTTCCGGGTCAGCTTCCGTCCGGCCGTGCCGCTTCCGGGTCAGCTTCCGTCCGGCCGCACCTGTTCAAAGCGGAACTCGCGGATGAAGCAGTCCCGCGGCTGGCCGACCGCGAACAACACACAGTCGACGACCGACGCGGCGGTGAGGTCGGCGTCCGACTCGCGCGGCCCGTCCTGGACGAAGTCGGGCGGGAACAGGGAGAGGACCCGGATGCCCTCGGTACGCAGCCGGTAGGACAGGATCTCGGCGAAGCCGGCCTGGGCGTGCTTGGCGGCGTAGAACGCCGGGTGTGCGCCGGAGCGGCGGTGGCCGACCTCGCCACAGGCCGACACCAGGTTCACGATGTCCGGCCGTGCCGAGGAGCGCAGCAGCGGCAGCAGGTGCTTGGTGAGCAGTACCGTGCCGGTCGCCGCGCCGGCGATCGTCGCGACGATGTCGGCGTCGTCGGCGTCCGGCAACCCCTCACCGGTGAGGTACCCGGCGCCGTTGTTCACCAGGACGTCGAGGTGCCCGGTCCGCTCGGCCAGGGCCGCCGCGAACCCGCGTACCGAGTCCGGGTCGGCCAGGTCGCACCCGAACGCCTCGGCCATCCCCCGCCCGCGTTGCCGGATCAGCTCGGCGGTGCCGGCGGCGGCACCGGCGTCGCGAGCCGTGACGAACACGCGCGCGCCGCGTTCGGCGAAAGCCAGCGCCAGTAACCGCCCGGTGTCGCGCCCCGCGCCGGTGACGGCGATCCGCAGTCCGTGAAAGTCCATGCCGGATTCGAACAGCTGAAGCCGGCTTGAAGTCAAGCACTGCCGGCCGCCGGGGACCCGACCGCCAAGGACAGCCGACCGCCGAAGTCCCGACCGCCAAGGACGGCGCCGGGGCCATCCGGCGCCGGTGTGCGGCGCGGGATGGCCCCGGATCGTGCCGTTTGGCCCGCGGTCAGCTCGCCAGGGTGATGGCGATGCTGGTCGCGCCGGAGTTCGCGGTCACCGTGTGCGTCGACGCGTTGTAGCTGCCGCCGCTGACCGAGTTGACGCCGACCGACAGGAAGATCGGCAACTGGATGGAGATGGCTCCGCCCGGCAGGCTGCCGGACAGGTTCACCGTGACGACCCGCGTGCTTGGCTTGGTCACCGAGATGGACACCCCGTACGTGGACCGGGAGCCGCTGCTGACCGAGTACGACGTGGTCAGGTTCGACACGGCGATGGTCTGCCCGGAGGCGATCCAGGTGTTCGGGATGCCCCGGCCGATGTAGAGCGGCCGGGTGTAGGTGTACGGGCCGCTGCCGGTCGACGACAGGCCCTCGGCGACGATCGACTGGAGCAGCCCTTCCTGCTGCGCCGAGATCGGCCAGGCGTACGGGATGGCACCGAACTGCGGTCCGGCGTGGTTGCCGATCCACGGGTTCGAGGTGCTCGGTCCCGAGCCGTTGGCCTCCCACCACGCGTTCGGGCCACCGGTCGTGGTCGCGATCTGCCAGGCGTAGCTGGTGATCGGCAGGTCGCGGTAGTTGCTGCCGAACAGCCCGTTGGACGCGTACGCGGTGTTGTACGCCGTCGAGTACCCGTTGAACGCGCCGAACGTCGGGTACGGCAGGCCGTGCGAGGCCAGCCGCGCGAAGCCCATGGCGTACATCGCGTCGCTCTGCGCCGGGTCGCCGATGACCCCGTTGAGCGTCCCGCCCATCAGCATCGTCGACCACTGGTTCTGGCCCACCCAGACCGGGGAGGCCCAGTTGGCGTCGTTGTAGGTGTTGCACCGGTTGGACGTGTTCGCCTGGTCCACCACACACGGCAGGTAGTTGAAGCCGTGCGCCGACTCGTTGTTGGCGACCAGGGTGTTGGTGTGGCTGAGCAGGTTGGTGTAGGCGGTGTCCGCGTACTGCGCCTCGGTGGTGTTGCCGATCCGGGTGGCGATGTACTTGTAGGCGGCCAGCGCCTGCAGCGCCGAGTAGTCGTCGAACAGCCAGCGGCCGGACGAGTCGTTGTCGAAGCTGGCCTTCAGCGCGCCGTCCGAGGACAGCTGCCCGGAGTAGATGCTGTGCATGATGGTGTAGAGGCTCGGGCCCCACTGGCTCGAACCGCTGGCGTCGTCGTGGAAGTACTGGCTGACGAACCCGGTGTCGCTCGTCTTGGCCAGGTAGTACGCCCAGGTGGCCGGCGTCTTCCAGTCTCCGTCGTAGTACCAGTTGGCACCGTGCTCGTTGAAGTTGGTCGCCTGCGAGATTCGCGCCGTGAGCAAGAGGTTCTGCGCGTCGTGGAAGTCGCCGGTCTCCAGGCGGGCGTTCAGCTCACCCGGCACGTCGTGGTTGAGCAGCCAGAAGTAGTTGTTCGCGCCGGAGAACTGCGCCTGGCCGATCTGCATCATCAGGCCGTACACGGTGCCCGCCTTGTACGCGTTGACCAGCGCGGTACCGGGGTTGGCCAGGTTGCCGGTGTTGGGCAGGGTCAGGTTGGGCAGGGTGAAGCCGGCCGTCTCGCCGATGCGCCCGTTCCAGTACGCGGCCATCTGGCTGTCCGCCGTGTCGAAGCTCGGTGCGCCGCTGGACAGCGTGGTACCGGTGGGCAGAGCGGCCCCGTTGCCGAAGTTGTCGATGGCGACCACGTAGTCATGGTTGCTGGTCGCGTGAGCCGCCACGGTGTTGAGCGAGGTACTGGTCAACCGGAGCAGGTTCGGTCCGCTGCCGCCCGGGTCGATGGTGACCGCGGCCGACCCGTTGTTGGTCACCGAGACCCGCGCGTAGACCAGGTCGAAGGCGCGCCCGCCGATGGTCACCTTGTCGGCGAACTCCTTGATGGACACCGCGACCGACCCCGAGGTGAATGAGGTGGTCATCGCCGGCAGGTACCCGGCCTCCTGCGTCCACTGCACCGACTGGGCGGCCCGGTTGCCGTTGTAGTGGTAGATGCTGAACGAGTACATCGCGCCGCAGATGTTGGTGCCGTTGTAGTTGTACGTCATCGGTACGCCGCGCGCGAAGAACGACCCGGACAGGTACTGGTACACCGGCCAGTAGTTGCCGTCCCAGCCCAGCGCCGTCTGGTTCGAGAAGCCCTGTCCCAGTGGGTCGCCCGGCGCCGGGAAGTTGGTCCCGTACGCGTTGGCAAGGCTGGAGTTGTTGCAGGCGTTGGGCGCCACGGCTGGGATGCCGAGGTAGGTCGTGCCGCCCGAGGACGAGGTGACCGTCCAGCTGAACGACGTCGAGCCGGAGGCGCCGGTCGTGTCGGTCGCGGTGACCACCACGGTCGACGTGCCGGAGGTGGTCGGGGTGCCGCTGATCAGGCCGCCGGTGCTGATGGACAGCCCGGAAGGCAGACCCGTGGCGGTGAACCGCAGCGTCTGGCCCGACGCGGAGTCGGACGCGCTGATCTGCAACGACACGCCGGTACCGGCGACCGTCGAGCGCGATCCGGGGTTGATGACGGTGACCGTGTTTCCGCTGCCGCTGCCCGCGGAGTAGGCCGGCAGGCGCCAGACCCGGGTGGTCGCAGTGCTGCACGGCAACTGCACCAGAACGGTGTTGCTCGCCGTCGTGTCACCCGTCGGCACGATGCACTTGCCGGAATTCGCCAGTACCAGATTGAAGGTGTTCGTCGCGCCCGACACCGTCACCGGCTGGAGGGTAACCTGCTGGTTCGTCGCACCGCTGCAGGTCAGCTGCTGCACCGCCGCGTTGTCGGCGGTGGACGATCCGGCGACACCGACACACAGCCCGGCGAACGAGGTCACGGTGTAACTCGCCGACGTGCCCGACACCGGCGTGAACGTCCAGTTCTGGTTCGACCCGCTGTTGCACGAGTACTGGATCAGCTGGGTACCCGACGACGTCGACGAATACGGATCGTCCAGGCAGTTGCCACTGGCCTGGTTGACCGCCGTCGTGGTGAACGTCACCGCCGCCAGTGCGGGATGCGCCGAGACCACTGTGGACAGTCCCGCCGCGGCGAGAATCATCGCGGCACCGGCGGCTACCCGGGACCACGGTCTTGCTTTGAGCCTTCGGATCACGTGCTCCTCCTGCTGGGGTGTGGGGCGACGGCCGGCCGGAGCACCGACCGGACAGGCGCCGGCGAACCGTGCACAAACACACGGCGTCGGCGCCGCGCCGCCGCGGGTGTAGAGCTGTGGATCAGTTCGATATATCGAACTACATTCAGAACTTTGGCAAACCGTAGAACCCGAGACATCGACTGTCAACGAAATGATGTCGAGCCGGATCGGGCACATTCCAGGGATCTGCCACCGTACGACCGCTTCGGTCACGGCTGTGGCGCTCGACGGGGCGCCACCCGAGGCTCCGGGCGTTTCGGCGATTATTCGGTATCTCGAACATGCGCGTCGGCGTGCGGGAGGCCGGACGGCATGTGAGCGCTCACAAACAAGCCCTGGAAGACGGAACGGAACAAGCAATACGGGACACCGGACCGGTGCGGTGAGACACCCGGCCGGATGCGGAAGGCACCCCGGCCGGTGCGGCGCAAGAGGCACCCGAACCGGTGCGGCGCGAGGCCCCGCGGACTACGCGATGACCGCCTGGCGGCGCGCCCGCGCCCGCAGCCGGTGCAGAACGTCGTTGCCGCCCCTGCCGAAGTAGTCGTGCAGCCGGCGGTACTCGGCGTAGAGCGTGTCGTACCCGTCCGCACGGGTCGCGTCCGGATGGTAGATGGCCGCCCGCTGCGCACCCATGGCTTCCGAGGCCCGGTAGATGTCCGGGTGGGCGCCCGCCGCAACCGCCGCGTGGATCGCCGCCCCCAGAGCCGGCCCCTGCTCCGACGCCGTGGTGGCGACCGGCCGCCGGGTCGCGTCCGCGTACAGCTGCATCAGGTACGGGTTGCGGATCAGGCCGCCCGCGGCGACCAGCTCGGTCACCGGGAGCCCGGCCGACTCGAACGCCTCGATGATGGTGCGGGTGCCGAGCGCAGTCGCCTCCATCAGCACCCAGTAGCCGTCTTCCGGCCGGGTGGCCAGGCTCTGCCCGACGATGACGCCGGTCAGGTCGTGGTCGGCGAGCACCGAACGGTTTCCGCTGTGCCAGTCCAGCGCGACCATCCCGTGCGCTCCGACCGGTGGGGCCGAACCGAGCGCGGACAGCAGGGTGTGCAGGTCGACGCCCTCGCGCTCGGCCCGCGCGTGGTATGCCGGCGGTACGCAGTTGTCGACGTACCAGGCGAAGATGTCGCCCACCCCGCTCTGCCCCGCCTCGTATCCCCACAGCCCCGGCGAGATCCCGCCGCTCACCACGCCGCACATGCCGGGTACCTCGGCGAGCCGTTCGCCGTTGATGACGTGGCAGATCGAGGTGCCCATGACCGCGAGCATCTGGCCGGGATGCACCGCCTTGACCGCCGGAGCGGTCACGTGCGCGTCGACGTTGCCGACCGCGACCGCGATGCCCTCGGGCAGCCCGGTCCACGCGGCGGCCTGCGCGGTCAACCCACCAGCCCGGGTGCCCAGCGCCGAGAGCGGATGGGCGAGCTTGTCGGTGACGAAGCCGGCGAAGTCGGGGTCCAGCGCGGACAGGAACGTCGGCGACGGGTACCGGCCGTCCTGGTAGATGCCCTTGTAGCCGGCGGTGCACACGTTGCGCGTCTCGACCCCGCACAGCTGCCAGGTGATCCAGTCGGCCGCTTCGATCCACCGGTCGGCACGCGCGTAGATCTCCGGATCCTCGGCGAGCAGTTGCAGCGCCTTGGCGAACTGCCACTCCGCCGAGATGCGCCCGCCGTACCGGCCGAGCCAGCTCTCCTTCCGCCGCTCGGCCAGCTCGTTGATCTGGTCGGCGTACGGCTGTGCCGCGTGGTGCTTCCACAGCTTCACGTACGCGTGCGGCCGATCCCGGAACTCGGGCAGCTCCGCGAGCGGGGTGCCGTCGCGCAGTACGGGCAGCGCCGTGCACGCGGTGAAGTCGATGCCGATGCCGATGACATCACTGGGCGCGATGCCGGCCGCGCGCACGGCCTCGGGTACCGCGACACGCAACACGTCGCGGTAGTCCTCGGGATCCTGGAGCGCCCAGCCGGGCGGCAGCTCGACGCCGGCCAACTCGCGATCCAGTACGCCGTGCGGAAACGGGTGCACGGCACTGGCCAGTTCCAGCCCGTCTTCGACCCGCACCACGAGGGCCCTGCCGGACAGTGTGCCGAAGTCGATCCCGACGACGTAGCTGGCCATAAGAACTCCCGTAGGTCATCATGCCGACGCTGAGGTGACCCGTTCGGCCGCCACGTGTTCGACATGCCGGACACGTGCCCGACGTGGTGTGGATAGGCTGGCCCATCGACGGCCGGCTGTCAATGCCTGCCTGATCTTCGAGCCCCTTTGCCGGACAAGGGTTTTGGCTCCGAGGTACCGCACCGTCCGGGCCGCCGACCCGGTGGCCCCGACCCGGCCCGGGTACGGCGTACCGTCAGGATGCCGCCCCGGTGCCGGATGTTGTTCGGTATCTCGGATCAGCGGCGACGAAACAGCGGACAGCGCCGACACGGCGGCCGGCACCGGACTGAGCTTCCGTCCGGTGCCGGCCGTGTCCTCGTACCGGGGGAACTACGAGAACGAGAACAGAGCGCTGTGCGTGGTGCCGTCGCTCAACCTGAGGTCGAGCCGGCCGCAGGTGCCCTTCCAACTCTTGTCGGTCTGCCAGGTGTAGACGTACTGCTTGGTCGCCGGGTCATAGTGCAGGCCCGCCGAGCGCGACTCGGACACCGCCGGACCGCTGGGCGTATCCGTCCCGCAGTACAGCGGCTGCAGCTTCGGGTACCCGGCGGCCAGCACCGAGGTGCCGTGGTCGCCGCCGACGCTGAAGTTCAGCGGTACCGTCGATCCGGCCTTCGCCGAGTTCACCGCGGGCTCGTTGGCCACGCGGCCGCTGAAACCCTTCCAGTCGAGGATGTTCTGTACCTGGAACTCCTTGACCCCGACCGCGTAGCCCGTCGCCCGGGTCATCAGCACCCGTACCTGTTGCGCGGTGACCGGGGAGAAGTCCACCTCGTTGTAGTTGGCCGCGGGCGTACCGGGCGAGTGGACCTGGCCGGGTACGTCGACCCAGTCGGAACCGTTGTAGTACTGGACGGTGTAGGCGCTCGGCTCCCGGTAGGTGTTGCCACCCGAACCGAACTGCTTGTTGCTGTAGAAGTACAGCTTGACGTTGTCGAACTCGGTCGGCTTGCCGAGGTCGACCTGCAGCCAGTCCTGGGCGTTGGGTGAGCCCACGTCGCCCCAGATCGGGTTCGTGCCGACGTACTGGCCGGAGGTCACCGGCAGGCCGCTGATGGTGAACCCGTCCACCGCGTTGGCCGGGCTGGTCCGCTGCGAGGCCGGGCTGGTGGTGGTGAACGAGGCCGTGGCGGTCTTGCCCGCGGCCAGGTCGATCGCTCCGCCGGTGGTCGAGGAGATGTCCACGCCCGCCCTCTGGAAGCTGTCCACCATCCGCGCGTTGTCCGACAGGCCCACCTGGTCGGCCGCCTTCAGCGGTACCGCGGCGTGCGCGGCCACCTGGGTGGCGCTGTCGGCCACGGTGACCGCGCCGGTCGCCGAGTTCCAGGTCACGTGCGCCAGGTCGTTGACCGTGAACGCGCGCTTGCCGTCGATGTAGAGCGAGTACCCCATCGGAGCGTCCGGGTAGTAGACCGTGCCGCCCGGCTTCTGCCAGACGATGGTCAGGTTGCTGCCGTGGTAGTTGAGGTTGTTCGCGGTGAAGTGGTCGTACCCCATGTCGATCGGGTACAGCTCGACCTGGTTGTCCACCCGCGCCTGCAGGCCCGCGATGTCCTGGAAGAACATCCAGTTGAACGAGCCCAGCACGTCGTGGTGGATGCCGGAGCGACCCAGCGTCTGGGTGGTCGGGTCCCAGTTGAAGAAGTACTCGTTGTTGTCCGGGAACTGGTTGTTCCCGTTGATGTCCTCGTTCCAGGCCAGCCACTGGATCAGCTGCCGGTACATGTCCGGGGTGATGTACTGCGACGGGTAGTTGCGCAGCGCCGTCGAGTACAGCATCGCCTGCAGGGTCGCGTTGATGTTCGAGAAGTTGTTGGTGCCGTGCGAGCAGGCGTCACAGGCCACGTCGGCGGACTGGTCGGCCTGGTCCGCGGTGTAGACCGGGAAGATCGGGAAGTCCGACGAACTCGCGTAGTACCGCAGCGCCTGGGTGAACTCCGCCGTGTTCGGCGCCACCTTGTTGATGAACGGCGTGAAGTTCTGCTGGTCCTTCCAGCAGACCAGGTTGCCGGTGGTGAGGTCCTTCTGCAGGAACACGTTGCCCGGGCAGTTGAGCGTCGGCTTGGTGGGCGACACGATCGTCGCGTCCTTGCCGTTGCCCGACGAGTCGGTCGCCGTGGCGCCGCCGGTCTCGTCGAACTTGTACGACGCCACGTTGCCCGCACCGGCCTGCCCACCGGCCAGCGCCTGCACGTCGGCCGCGCTCAGCGCGTGATCGTAGATCTGGAAGTCGTCCAACCCCGCGTTGAGGTACGGGTCGCCGTAGATCGAGCGACCCATCCAGTTGTCGGTGGTGTTGCCCAGGTTCGACGGGTGCACCGTGATGTTGTTGTTGGTGGCCACCGGGTTGCCGTTGACGTACATGGTGCCGGTCGTGCCGGACACCGTCACGGTCACCAGGGACCAGGCGTTCCGCGGCAGCTGGGTGGTGCTGCTGATCTGCTGCTCGCCGCCGCCACCGGAGGTGGTGATGGCGAAGCGCGGCCCGGAGCCGGCGTTCACGGTCAGGAACATGTACGAGTTGGTGCTGGTACCGATGTCGAAGATGCGCGACCAGGTGGTCGTCGCGGCCGGGTTCACCCAGGTCGACACCGTCCAGTCGCCGGACAGCCCGCTCACGATGCCGTTGGGCATCCGCACGTACTCGCTGGCCCCGGACAGTTGCACGGCGTTCCCGAGCTTGCCGGTGATCCGGGGGCCGGTGGCGACGCCGCCGCCCGGGCTGCCGGTCGGGGTGTTGGTGACCGGGCCGCCGGCCCACAGCGTGTTCAGGATGGCGGACTTGATGCCGTCCGCGACCCCGCTCAGCTGCGCCGCCTTGGCGCTGTTGCCGACCAGCGCGTACTCCTGCGCCGCGGCCTGCGCGCCCGCGTACCAGTACGAGCTCTCGGTGCGGTCCTGCGGCCGGGTGCCGTAGTACTTGAAGGCCACCGAGTCGGCGTCGTTGCCCGGCAGCGTCCCGGACGAGTACTCGATGAGGTCGTTGTGGTTCGTGTCGATCTTGCCGAGCGTGCCTTCCAGGTCGCACTCGCTGTACTCGGCCAGGTTGTTCACGACGGACGTCGGCCCGCCGTGCAACTGGTAGCTCTGCCACGCCTGCGCGGAGGTCCACTGCTCATAGGTGTTGTTCCAGTTACCGGTGTTGCCCGGGTTGTCGTGGTACGCCTGGCAGCCGGACTCTTCGCCCTGAGAGAGCCAGGACCCGTACGAGTACTCGGGGTCGCGCCAGTACTCCAGGTCGTTCATCCGCATCGGAACGGTGAGCGAGATCTGGTTGTTGTAGCCGAGCGCACCCTCCAGGTCCACCGGGAACTGGTAGTCGTTGCCCGGGATGTTGCCGTCGAACGTGTTGTACCGGTTCTCCCAGGTGCGGTAATAGGAGATCTTCAGTACGTTCGGGTCGGGCAGGTCGACGTACGGCACGTTGGCCACCCAGAACTGGTTGTACTCCTTCAGCTGGGTCAGCCACGCGCTGTTCGGGTCGTAGCCGCGGTAGCGCTGGTAGTCGGTCGCCGACTGGGGAAGCTCGTTCGCGATCGCGCCGAGCTGCACCTTGAGGCTGATCGACGCGTTCGGCGCGAGAGTGACGGTACGCGACAGGGACGTGCCGTTGACCGTGAAGCCGTCCCCGCTCATCCGGGGGTAGATCGTGGTCAGCGCGTAGCGGATGGGCACCGTGCCGGTCAGCTCGGTGCCGTCCGCCGACGGCGTGGCCGCGATCGGCGAGGCGGCAGTCAGCGTCGTGGTGGTGCTGTCCGTGCCGGTGTTCGTCAGGGTCAGGTCGGTGACCGCGACGTCGTTGTCGGTGATGAACTTCTTCTCCTGGATGCTCAGCGCGCCGGCGTTGTAGACCCCGGAGAAGTAGCTCGGGTACTGCGTCTGCTTCGAGGTGTCCTCGGTGACCGTCGCGCCCGACACCGCGATGGTGTAGAGGTTCTGCGGCGAACTGGTGGTCGGCGGCTGCCGGTAGGCGTACCCGCCGCCACCGTTCGCGCCGGTACCGCCGGCCTGGAAGCCGAGCTGGCGCTCGGACGTGGTGTACATGTAGAGCGCCCGGCCCCGGGTCATCAGCGCGTCGGAGTCGTTGAGGTACGGCCGGGCCAGGATCCGGTCGAACCAGTACGAGGTGCCGCCGGCGGCCACGTCGGCGTCGAAGATGGTCTGCAGCTCACTCTTGCTCGGGTCGTACGTCCCCGGTGGCGCGGGTACCGGGTTGGCCGATCCGGTGAACGGCGGGACACCCGGGTCCATGCCGGGCGGCTCACCCGGCTGGTACGACGCCTGGGCCGTACCGACCGTGGCCACCATGCTGGCGACCAGCGCGAAGCAGGCGACGAGCGCCTTTACCGCGAGCCGCCGCCGGACAACCGGCGCTGATCTCAGTCGTGGTCGTAGCATGCGGATCCGCCTCTTCCTCTCGGGGCTCTAGGACATGCTCGTGCGGATGTTCGTGCCGATCGCCGCCGCTCTACCGAGCAGATCAACGGCCTGCGGGTCGGTCACCTGGTTGCCGCGCAACGCGGCGACCTGTGCGGTGAAGTCGTTGTCCAGCACGCCGAGCGCGTCGGCCGGCCGGCCCGCCCGCAGTGCCGCGAGCGCCCGGGTCAGCACGACTGTGAGCGCGTTGGTGGCGCCGGCGCCATATGGCTGCCCGGCGACGTAGTCCAGCAGTCCGGCGACCTGCCCCTCGACGATCAGACCGGTCAGCTCCGCCGGCCCCAGGCCGCGCTGGTAGACGCGGAAGTCGTCGACGAGCCCGTTCAGCGCCGGGTCGGCGGAGTTCTGCGAGCGGCCGATCCAGTTGTTCGGTGTGTTGCCCAGCGGAGCCGGGTACAGGCTGAGGTTGGTGTTCTGGCCGACCTGGACGCCGTTGACGTACAGCCGGGCGGTCAGCGCCGACTTCGTCACCGCGACGTGCGCCCACTCTCCCGCCGGCAGTGGCGCGGTGCCGTCGACGTGCTGCTCCCGGCTCACCCCACCGGTGGTGATGGCGAACCGTACCGTACCGGTCGCGCCCGACGGGGTCAGGTACATGTTCACCGTGGTGCCGGTGCCGAAGTCGAAGATGTGCGGGGATCCGGCGACCGGGTTCAGCTTCACCCAGCACGCGATGGTGAAGTCGTACATGTTCCACAGGATCCCGGTCGGCATGCTGGCATACTGCGCCTGACCGTTCAGGCGCAGCGCATTGCCGAGTACCCCGCGCGCCCGGTCCGCGCCGCCGGCCAGGGTGGCGTCCCATCCGTTGCCGGTGGCGTCCGCGACCGCCGTACCCGAGGTCTCGTCGAGCCGGTACCAGGCGACCGGCGCCAGAGCCGCCGGGCCGAGCGTCTGCACCACCTTCTGGATGGTGCCGTCGTCGTTGAAGTAGAGCTTGTCGATGCACACCGAGCGGCGGAACTCACCGCCGCCGGGCAGCGCGCCGTTGTGGTAGACGATGTACCACTGCCCGTTGAACTCCAGGATCGCCGAGTGGTTGGTGGTCGTGTTCGTCACCGTGTCCAGCACCCGCCCGCGGTACGTCCACGGGCCCAGCGGCGCGGTCGCGGTCGCGTAGTCGATGCTCGCCGGGTTGCCGCCGGTGGCCGGGTTTCCCCGCGCGTACGCCAGGTAGTAGAGGCCGCCGCGCTTGAACAGCCAGGGCGCCTCCCAGTAGCCGGTCAGCCCCTGCGGGGTGAGCACGTTGACGATCGGCGACACGATCGTGGCGTCGTGCCCGCTGCCCGAGGAGTCGACGGCGGTGGCGCCGCTTGCCTCGTCGAACTTGTAGCACGCGACGTCGCCCGCGCCGGCCTGGCCGCCGGCCAGTGCCTGCACCTCGGCCGCGGTCAGCCCCCGCCGGTAGATCTGGAAGTCGTCGATGGTGGCATTCAGGAACGGGTCGGAGAACTGCGAGCGGCCTATCCAGTTGTGGTTGGTGGTGCCCAGGTTCGACGGGCGCAGCGTCACGTTCGTGTTGGTGGCCACCGGGTTGCCGTTGACGTACAGGGTGCCGGTGTTGCCGGTCAGCGTGACGGCGACGTGCGACCAGGTGTTCACCGGCAGCGGTGAGGTGGCGGACAGCTGCTGCTCGCGACCGTTGCCACCGGTGGTGATGGCGAACCGTGGCCCGGCACCGGCGTTGACCGTCAGGAACATGTAGACGCCGGTACCGGTACCGAAGTCGAAGATCCGGGTCCAGGTGGTCAACGCGGCCGGGTTCACCCAGGTCGCGATCGTGAAGTCGGTCAGGTCGCCGACGATTCCGGCCGGCAGGTTCACGTAGTCGCTGGTGCCCGCGAGCTTGACCGCGTTGCCGATCCGCCCGGTCGCCCGGGGCCCGATGGCGCCGCCGCCGGAGGCCGGGCCGCCCAGGTCGGCCAGCTCGATCATGTTGCTCTTCAGCTTCGCGGCGCGCGGCGAGGAGAACGAGCCCCAGTAGAGGTACGCCTGCCCGTCGTCGTCGACCAGTACGGTCGGGTCGATGTCGAACGAGCTGTGGTTGGCGACGCTCGCGTCGATCAGCGGATGCCCCAGGGGATCGGTGAACGGACCGAGCGGCGAGTCGCCGACCAGCACGCCGATCGTCATCCCCCCGGTCGACGCCTGCTGTACCGGCAGGTACCAGTAGAACTTCCCGTCCCGCCGCACCATCTGCGGCGCCCACGCGTTGGCGTTGGCCCACGGGATGTCGGACAGCGACAGCCGCGCGCCGTGGTCGGTCCAGTGCTTCATGTCGGCCGTCGAGTACAGGTGCCACTCGCGCATGACGAAGTTGCCCGCGCCGAGCGCCGCCTGGTCCCGGTCAGTGTCCAGATAGAACCGTCCATTGTAGACGAACGCGTCCGGATCGGCGGTGTAGATGCTGGTGACGACGGGATTGCCCGTCGAGATGAACGTGCCGGCGTTCACCGGACCGGTCAGCACCGGGGGCGTCGATGCTTCCGCGTTCTGCGCGTCCGGCGCCGCCGGGGCGGCCTGTGCCGCCCAGTCGAAGTAGGTGGAGGCGACCACGCCGGCCGCGACGCCACCCGCGGCTCGGAGAAGGACGCGACGATCGAACCGCGGTCCTCCGGGCTCGTCTGCAGACACCATTCCCTCCTCAGGGGTCGCGGCCGGGCGTCAGGAGCGTTGACGCGGTGCCGAAGGACGCCGGGACGGGCCGGCGCGACAGCGGTGTGGACCGGGGACTGCCGGGTGCGGCATCTGTTCGGTATATCGAATGACGTTCGGCCGGTGATAGGAAACACTAGGAGTTGCCCTCTTCAATGTCAACGGCCCTACGCGGAGTGGTACGGCGTCGCCGCAGACGTGGCACGAGACCGGCCTCGACCGCCGGCCGCAACGCCGTGACCATTGGTCCGAGATGAAAACTCCCGCCCGATGGGGCACGGAACGCCGGGAACGTTGGGGTCGTCGACCGGCCCGCGGGCACACCGCCACGAGCCCTCACCTGGTCTGACGGTATATCCAGTTTCGTTCCGACTCGTTCGACCAGTCGAACAAGAGGCCGCCGCGGTGGGCCGCGGGGATCCGCTCCGGCAGCCTTTGCTCTGCTTACCTGTACGCAACACTCGAACGCCGTTTGTGTTGCCTATGAGTAAGCAGAGCAAAGCGTCGAGAAGCACACTGCGCCGAAACCAACGGCGGGCCCCGGGATGCTCCCGGGACCCGCCGTTGCGAGATATCTGGTTCGGATCAGCTCACAGGGTGCGCGCCAGCCGATCGGCCAACAGGCGGGTGAAGCGCGCCGGATCGGCCAGCTCACCGCCCTCGGCGAGCAGCGCCATGCCGTACAGCAACTCCGCCGTCTCGGTCATAGACTCGTCGCCGTCCGGGTGCCGCTCGTGCGCCTCCCGCAGGCCGGTCACCAGCGGGTGAGTCGGGTTCAGCTCCAGGATGCGCTTGATCTGCGGAACTTCCTGGCCCATCGCCCGGTACATCTTCTCCAGCGTGGGCGTGACATCCTGCGCGTCGCCCACTATGCAGGCCGGCGACGTGGTGAGCCGCGAGGACAGCCGTACTTCCTTGACGTTGTCCGACAGCGCCGTACCCAGGTAGGACAGCAGCGCGGCGAAGTCCTTCTTCTGCTGCTCCCGCTCCGGCTCGGCGTTCTTCTTCTCTTCCTCGGTGTCCAGGTCGACCTGTCCCTTGGCGATCGACTGGAGCCGCTTGCCGTCGAACTCGCCTACCGAGTCGACCCACATCTCGTCGATCGGGTCGGTCAGCAGCAGAACTTCGAAACCCTTGGCACCGAACGCCTCCAGGTGCGGCGAGTTCTCGATGGTCGAGCGCGACTCGCCGGTCATGTAGTAGATGTGCTGCTGCCCGTCCTTCATCCGCTCGACGTACTCGCGCAGCGTGGTCAGCTGCTGCGGATCCTGCGTGGAAGCGAACGAGGAGATGTCGAGGATCGCCGACTGGTTGTCGAAGTCGTTCAGCAGGCCCTCCTTGACGGCGCGGCCGAACTCCTTCCAGAAGGTGTGGTACCGCTCCGGGTTGGCGGTCATCATGTCCTTGACCGTGGAGAGCACCTTCTTGACCAGCCGGCGCCGCATCAGCTGGATCTGCCGATCCTGCTGGAGGATCTCCCGTGACACGTTGAGCGACAGGTCCTGCGCGTCGACCACACCCTTGACGAAGCGCAGATACTCCGGCATCAGCGCCTCGCACTCGTCCATGATGAACACGCGCTTGACGTACAGCTGGACGCCGCGCCTGGCCTCGCGCATGAACAGATCGAACGGGGCGTGCGACGGGATGAACAGCAGGGCCTCGTACTCGAACGTGCCCTCCGCCTTCATGTGGATGATCTCGAGCGGGTCACTCCAGTCGTGGCTGACGTGCCGGTAGAACTCCTTGTACTCGTCGTCCTTGACCTCGTCCCGCGAGCGGGCCCACAGTGCCTTCATCGAGTTGAGCGTCTCGACGTCGAGGTTGGTCTTGCCCTCGTCGTCGGTGCGCTCGACGGTCATCCGGATCGGCCACGCGATGAAGTCGGAGTATCGCTTGACGATCTCCTTGATCTTCCACTCGGCGGTGTAGTCGAACAGGTGATCCTCGGCGTCCTCGGGCTTGAGATGCAGGGTGACCGTGGTGCCCTGCGGCGCGTCCGTCACCGGGGAGATCGCATACGTCCCCTCGCCGGTCGACTCCCACCGGGTGGCCTCGCTCTCGCCGGCGCGCCGGGTCACCAGCGTGACCTTGTCGGCCACCATGAAACTCGAGTAGAAGCCGACGCCGAATTGGCCGATCAGATCCTGCGAGGCGACCGCGTCTTTGGTCTCCTTCATCTTCTGCAGCAATTCGGCCGTGCCGGACTTGGCGATGGTGCCGATCAGCCGCACCACCTCGTCGCGGGACATGCCGATGCCGTTGTCGCGCACGGTCAGCGTGCGCTGCTCCCGATTGACGTCGATGTCGATGTGCAGGTCCGACGTGTCGACCGACAGATCCTTGTCCACCAGCGATTCGAGTCGCAGCTTGTCCAGGGCGTCGGACGCGTTCGAGACGAGTTCGCGCAGGAAGATGTCCTTGTTGGAGTAAATGGAGTGGACCATCAACTGGAGGAGCTGGCGCGCCTCCGCCTGGAACTCAAGCGTCTCTACCTGATCGCTCATGGGACTCCTTTCTGCGGGCAGGCCCTTGTGATCGCCGATGTTGTCGGGGTTTGCCGTGCGGCCAACGCAATAGCGTGCGGCCCGCGCAATAGTAAGTCACTCGGGGAAACACTCGAGCGCACCCGTCAGCGGGGCGGCCCGCCCCTCAGCGGGACGACCGCGTCGAGCGCCGGCGCGAGCGGCGTCAACGCCGTACGCATGAGGGTCGGCAGCGACCCCGACACGATCACGAAGCCGCTGGTCGACGGGGACGGAGCCGTCGACTCCAGCCACTGTCGAAGCGCGACCCTGGCGGCCGCACCGACACTGGCGGAGAGCGCCTGAGCGGTCAGCCGATCCACGCTCGGAGCCCGTTCGATGATCGCCGCGGCGAGCGGATCTTCGATCATGGCGGCCGCGTCGATGTAGCAGGCACGCAGGGCGGGGTTCGTGGTGATCATCAGCAGCACGTCACCCGCGGGGTGGCCGGGATCGGTGTACTGCTCGACGACGGCGTCGATGATGGCCTCGGCCAGGCTCACGTCGGCGGGTCGGGCCGCCACGGCCGCCGCGACCCGCGTCTCGCGCTCCGCCGCGACGGCCGCGACGATCGCCTGCTCCCGGCTCGAGAAGTAGTTGTTGTACGTCCGCGGCGACACACCCGCCGCTTCGGCGATGTCATCGACGCGGACGTTCTCGGGCCCGCGCTCCAGCGCGAGGCGCAGAGCCGCCGACCGTAGCGCCTCCTTGGTCGCCTGCTTCTTCCGTTCACGCAGGTCCGGCCGAGGCTTCGTCATGTTCCCAGCATCGCACGATACCTGCGCACACGCAAACTTGCGTGCGCGCAAGTTCCTGGCTACGTTCGACCGGACCTCACCGACGACGAGACCGCACCGACAAGGAAGGAACACACGTATGCGAGCCAAGGGCATGGCCTACGACACCGGTTTCCTGATCAACGGCACAAGTTCGCGGGAGCACTTCGACCCCGAACTGGTCCGGCGGGAGCTGACCATTATCCGCGACGACCTGCACTGCACCGCCGTCCAGATCGTCGGCGGCGACCCGCGGCGTCTGGAACTCGCCGCCGAGCACGCCGCAGACCTCGGGCTGGAGGTCTGGTTCTCGCCCTACCCGCTGGAGTTGGCGACCGACCAGATGCTCGCGCTGTTCGCCGACTGCGCGCAGCGGGCCGAACGACTCCGGACGCGGGGAGCCGAGATCGTGTTCGTCACCGGCGTCGAGCTCAGCCTGATGAACCGGGGGTTCGTCGACGGCGACAGCATCGGCAAGCGACTCGACAACCTGCTGACCAGTCCGGGCGGCCGGAGCGAACGGATCGCCGAGGTCCGTTCCCGCCTCGACCGCTTCCTCCGCGAAGCCGTGCCAGCGGTCCGCGAGCGCTTCCGCGGACCGGTCACCTACGCCGCCATCCAGTTCGAGGGCGTCGATTGGGACCTGTTCGACTTCGTGACCCTCGAACTCATTCGGTCCGCGGAGGTTGCCGACCGGTTCAGGGACGGTGTCCGCACGCTTGCCGCGCAACCCAAACCGGTCGCGATCACCGGCTTCGGCACCGCGACCTGGCGGGGTGCCGGCGACGTCGCACCCCGCAGCATGGAGATCCTGGAGTACGACCAGGCAACCGGGGCACCGCTGCGGCTCACCGGGGAGTACGAGCGCGACGAGGCCGGCCAGGCGACGTACCTGAGCGAGTTGCTCGAAATCTTCGACAGCGAGGGCGTGGACAGCGCCTTCGTGTACCTCTTCGCGCTCTACAACATGCCCCACCGCCCTGACGGCGATCCCCGCCTCGACCTCGACCTCGCCGGCGGCGGAATCGTCAAGGTCATCGAGGGTCGCAACGGCACGACGTATCCCGACATGCCGTGGGAGCCCAAGGCCGCCTTCGCGGCGGTCGCCGAGCGCTACGCCGGCTGATCGGTGGCCCGGAGCAGCCTCGGGACTCGAATTACCCAGTACTGGCTTATATAAGTCTGTGCTGCTATGTTCGGCGCATGGTGGATGTGAGCATGCAGATCAACGCGGTACGCCGCCAGGTCAAGGCGAGGACCCTGGAGGCCGGCGAGGCTCGGGTGGTCGCCGTGAGCCAGACCTTCGACGCGCCGATCGACGACGTGTGGGATGCCTGCACCAACGCCGAACGGATCCCCCGGTGGTTCCTGCCCGTCTCCGGCGAACTGCGGCTGGGCGGCAAGTATCAGCTGGAGGGCAACGCGGGCGGGACGGTCGAGCAGTGCGACCCGCCGAACGCCTTCTCCGCCACCTGGGAGTTCGGTGGCGAGGTCAGCTGGATCGAGGTTTGGCTGGCCGCCGATCCGGAGGGTGGCACCCGGCTGAACGTCGAGCACATCGCGCACGTCGACCAGGTTCGGTGGGCCGAGTTCGGGCCGGGTGCCGTCGGCATCGGCTGGGACATGATCCTCATGGGGTTGGCCGGGTACCTCTCCACGGCCGGGCTCTCCATCGACCCCAAGGAAGCCCTTGCCTGGCAGCTGTCCGAGGAGGGCCGTCGGTTCTCAGCGGAAAGCAGCGAGCGCTGGCGTGTGGCGAGCGTCGCCGCGGGCACCGACCCGGCCGAGGCCCAGGGTGCCGCGGACCGGGTCTTCGCCGCCTACACCGGAGGAGCACCGGACCCCGATCAACAAACCCCCGCTCAAGAGACCCCCGATCAAGCGGCCGCCGATCAGTAGGCCGAGCACCGGCCGGCACCGAATCCGGTACGCCGGCCGGTCGCCTTCGGCAGGATCGGAGGCATGGAGTACGACCCGCGGTCGCTGGTGGTGCCCGAGCGGCTCGGCTGGCTGCGCGAGCACGACGCGGGCCGGCAGTGGTTGGGGGCGCTACCCGACCTGCTCGCCGACGTGACGGCCGACTGGTCGCTGCGGGTCGCGGCACCCTACGACGGCTCCAGGTTCGCCCTCGTCCTGCCCGCGACGCTGGCGGACGGTTCGAAGGCGGTGCTCAAGCTCCAGTACCCGGACCGGGAGAGCGCGCACGAGGCGGCAGCGCTGCGGTGCTGGGACGGCGACGGCGTGGTCCGGCTGATCGCTCACGACGAACGCCGCGCGGCACTGCTGATCGAGCACTGCTCCCCCGGCGACTACCTCGCGGAGGCCGACCCCGACAACGCCGTGTCCGTGTTCATCGGCCTGCTGCCGCTGCTGTGGAAGCCCCCGGCTCCGCCGTTCGCCTCACTGGCCGACGAGGCACGGCAGTGGGCCAGCGACCTGATGCCGGAGTGGGAGCGGGCCGGCCGGCCGTGCGAGCGCCGGCTCATCGACGCCGCGCGGGACACCCTGGAGAGTCTGACCGCCGACTCGACCGAACAGGTGCTGCTGCACCAGGACCTGCACTCCTACAACGTGCTGCGGGCCACGCGCCAGCCGTGGCTGGTCATCGACCCCAAGCCGCTGGTCGGCGAGCGGGCGTTCGCGGTCGCCCCGATCGTGCGTGACTACGAGCTCGGGCACAGCCGGCGGCAGCTGCGGCAGCGGCTCGACCGGCTCAGCACCGAACTGGACGTCGACCGGGAACGGGCCCGTGGCTGGACGTTCGCGCAGACCGTGGTGTGGGCGTTGCGCGGCGGTGTGGGATCGCGGTACCACGTCGAGAGCGCGCGCTGGCTGCTCGCCATGCGCTGAGCCGCGTCGCGTCAGGACACGTTGCGGCGCTGTCCCCGCACCGGTACCCCGTCGAGCCGGATCCGGCCCATCGCGGCCGGCACGTGCGGGTTCACGGTGAGCCCGTCTTTCCCCGCGTCCATGCCCAGCACCGTGCGCAGGCCGAGCAGCGGCGCACCGGCGGCCCACGCCTGCGGCCGGCACGCCGTCGGATACTCCACCGGTGTGCCGGTTTCCGACCGAGGGTGTCCGGCGAAGACCTCCGGCAGCAGGAACTCGAAGTCCCTGCCCGCCTCCAGCAGCGCGTGGATCACCTTGGACGCCTCGTCCTTGAAGCCGTACCGGCGCATGCCCTCGGCGATTATCGAGTTGTCGTGCGGCCAGACCGTGCCGTTGTGGTACTCGATCGGGTTGTACCCATCGTCCTTTGTGGACATGGTACGGATGCCCCAGCCGCTCCACATGTCGTCGGCCAACAGCCGCCGTACCACCAGTTCCGCGCGCTCGTCGTCCAGGATGCCGCTCCACAGCAGGTGTCCGAAGTTCGAGGTGCACGCGTCCACCTGGTTCTTCGCGCCGTCCAGCGCGAGCGCGTAGTGGCCCCGATCCTCGATCCAGAAGTCCCGGTTGAACCGCTCGCGCAGCGCCGCCGCGTCGCGTTCGAGCCGTTCGGCTGTCGAGGCGTCGCCCCAGATCTCGCGGGCCAGCCGAGCGGTGCGCAGCCGCGCGTCGTACGCGTAGCCCTGGATCTCACAGGTGGCGATGGGCGGGTCGGCCACCCGCCCGTCGGCGAACATCACCGAGTTCCACGAGTCCTTCCAGCACTGGCTGCGCAGGCCGGCCGAGGAGCGGGTCTCGTACTCGAGATAGCCGTCGCCGTCCCGGTCGCCCGGCCCCTCGATCCAGCCCAACGCGTTGCGCGCCGCCTGTTCCAGTTCCCGCACCAGCGCGACGTTCCCGGTCCACCGCTCGTACTCGTCGAGCAGGATCAGGAACAGCGGGGTCGAGTCGTGGCTGCCGTAGTACGGCGTGTACGGCGCGACGCCGAGGTGGCTCGACTCGCCACTGCGCAGCTCGTGTGGAATCTTTCCCGGCTCGGCGTCGCGGAAGTCGTCGTACTCGGTCGCCTGCAGTTCGGCCAGGGTGCGCAGCGCGCTCTCGGCCAGCGACGGGTGGAACGGCAGAGCCTGGTACGCGGCGATGAGACTGTCCCGGCCGAACAGCGCCATGAACCAGGGCAGACCGGCGGCGGGCAGGCTCATCCCATTCGGGTGCGGCCGGAACCGCAGCGCGGCAAGGTTGAGCAGGCTCTGCTGGTACGTGCGTTGAAACGGCTCGACATCGGTGTGCAGTGTCGGGGCGGTGTCCATCCAGTCGCCGAGGCTCATCTCCATGTTCGGGTGCACGGTGCCCATCCCACCGTGCTCGGTGCGAATGCTCACCTCCTTGCCGTCGACGACGACGCCGATGTCGATGCAGGTGGTCCACTCCTCGCGGGGCGCGATGGTGAGGTTCCAGCGCATCAGGTCCTCGTGCAGCTCGCCCGGTTCCCCGAACCGGATGGTCGTCAAGCGCTCGTACGCCTGGTTCTGGTACCGCAGCGTGACCCGCGGACCGTCGACCTCCACACTGGTCCGGCCGCGCATGCTTTCCCCGCGCTTCACCGCCAGCAGATCGGCGAAGTCGGCACCGAATCGCAACTCCACGCATACCGTGACGGGCTCACCGCTGTTGTTGCTCACCCAGAGGTCCTCGTGCACACCGTCGGCGACGATGCGCTCCCGGCGCACGGCGATCGACGGGTCGTGCCTACCCGCCGCGAGCGCCCCGAACATCCGTGCCGAGTAGTAGTCGTTCGGCCGGCTGGTCAGCACGCGCATCGGCTGGCCGTCGATCAGCAGCGACCAGACCGCCAGGTGCCGCACGTCGGAGTGGAACAGGCCCATCACGTTCGAACTCATGGCCTCGGTGATGTCCACGTCGCCGGCGGCGTCCGACACGAAGAAGCTGCTTCCGTCCAGGACGGTCAGGTTGGCCATTCGTTGCGCATACCCCGGTGGGCGGCCGGGAAACAGCGTTCAGCGCCGCCGCGGCACCCGGCGAGCGGGTACGCCTAATCGAGCTCGGCCAATGCCGGGGTGCACTCCAGCCGGATGGTGTCGAAGTTCTTGCGGTACCCGTCGTTGTCGAGAATCTCGGCGACCGCATGGTCGATCCGCTCGGTGAGGCCGTCGTTCAGGAAGTGTTTCGACTTGCCGGTGTCGATGCCGTCGTCCTCCGCCAGATGGATGCCCACGCCCAATTCCTCGACCCGGTTACCGATCAGTATCTGGTCGCCGAAGAACGGCGCCACCACCATCGGCACCCTGGACAGCACAGCCTCGTGGAAACTGTTGCTGCCGCCGTGGGTGACGAACACGTCGGCCCGGCTGAGCACCTCCTGCTGGTCGACCTTGCCGTGCACGCGCCAGTTGGCTGGGTACTCGGGGAGCACCAGATTGCCCTGGGTGGCGAAGACGACCTCGAAGTCGCGGTCGCGCCAGCGCTGCGCCAATCCCGCCACGCACCGGCGCACGCCCTCGCGGGTCTCCTCCTGGGCGGTCCACATGTTCACCATGACCTCGGTGCCGAAGGACAGGTACACGACCGGGGTGCCGCCGCCCGCGGTCCGCCGGCGGTGGCCGTCGGACAGGTAACCGGCGAACTGGTACCGCGCCGGGCCGCGGTTGTCCCGGAAGTTGTGCGGTGTCAGCGACGGGTACGACCAGAGCAAGTTCAGGTCGCCGGGGACGAACAGGCTGTTGGATATCAGCTCGATGCCCTCCCGCGGTACGGCGATGTCGAAGTGGCGCTGGATCGAGGCGATCGCGTCCTGGTTGGCTTCCGAGGACACGGCATCGGTGAGGTAGCCGCGATCGGTCAGCGGCCCCATCAAACCCGGCACGGAACACCAGCGGGGGCGGTTCAGGATCTGCGCGACGAACGCGCCCTCCAGCGCGCAGAAGTCGTACAGCACCAGGTCCGGATCGAACTCGCGCGCGATGTCCAGGCACTCGCCGAGCAGTCCGTACACCCGCTGGAAGACCTGCGACGCGGGGGTGTTCATGAAACCGGCCGACCGTTCGAGTACGAACACCGGAACGGCGACGTCGGCCAGGTTCGGTTCGCTGTTGTGCCGGTCGACGAGCACGATGCTGAACGCGTGCGAATCCCGGTACTCGCGCACCAGTCTCTTGAGGATGTTAAGGTGGCCGTCGTTGGGGATCGTAAAGATCATTATCTTTCGACCGGGCATGCTACCCCTAACTCCGCTCGCCGGTCGGCGAATGATCGGCAGGGCAGGACCTGGGCCCTGCAGGCGGCATTCACTCATCATTATCGGATGCCGGGCGGCACCGTGCGGCTCAATCCGCCCGGCGCCCGGCGATCCCGGCGTTACGGTGAGGACGGTGAGCAGCGCGCCGAACCCGCCGTACCGCGACCCGGGACTGAGCGTCGCGCGGCGCACCGAGGACCTGCTGGGCCGCATGACTCTTCAGGAGAAGGCGGGCCTGCTGTTCCACACCATGATCGTCATGGGTCCGGGCGGAACGCTCGCCCCGGCCGATCCGCACGCCGGTCTGCTCTCCGCGCGGGACATGGTCGTCGGCTTGGGAATGAGCCACTTCAACCTCATCGGCTCAGCGCCCGCCCGGCAGATGGCGCGGTGGCACAACCGCGTCCAGGATCTCGCCGCGGGTACCCGGCTCGGCATCCCGGTCACGCTGTCCACCGATCCTCGACACGCCTGCTCGGACAACCCCAACACCGCGGTGATGGCCGGCCCGTTCTCGCAGTGGCCCGAGCCGCTCGGCCTGGCCGCGACCCGGGACGCCGCCCTGGTCGAGCGGTTCGCCGACACCGTGCGGCAGGAGTATCTCGCCGTCGGCCTGCGGCTGGCCCTGCACCCGCAGGTGGACCTGGCCACCGAGCCGCGGTGGCCGCGCGTCGTCGGCACGTTCGGCGCCGACGCCGACCTGGCCTGTGTGTTGGTGCGCGCGTACCTGCGCGGGTTGCGCGCCGCGACCCTCGGGCCGGACGGGGTGGCGGCGATGACCAAACACTTCCCCGGCGGCGGGCCGCAGAAGGACGGCGAGGATCCGCACTTCCGGTACGCCCGCGAACAGGTGTACCCGGGCGGCCGGTTCGACGAGCACCTGGCACCGTTCGCCGCGGCCGTGGCCGCAGGGACGTCGCAGCTGATGCCGTACTACGGGATGCCCGTGGGCACCCGGTACGAACAGGTCGGCTTCGGCTTCAACCGGGACGTCATCACCGGCCTGCTGCGCGAGCGCCTGGGCTTCGACGGGATCGTCTGCACCGACTGGGGCGTGCTGACCGACGCGGAGTTCGAGGGGCAGGTACGTCCGGCGCGGGCCTGGGGAGTCGAGCACCTGACCCCGCACGAGCGCGCGCGCAAGGCGCTGGAGGCCGGCGTCGACCAGTTCGGCGGCGAGGCGCGGCCCGACCTCGTCGTCGACCTGGTGCGCACCGGACAGGTCAGCGAGCACCGGCTGGACGCTTCGGTACGCCGGCTGCTGCGCGAGAAGTTCCGCCTCGGGCTGTTCGACTCCCGGTACGTGGACGAGGACCGGGCCGCGTGCACGGTCGGGCGCGCGGACTTGCGGGCCGCCGGGCTGGCCGCCCAGCACGCCTCGGCCACGCTGCTGACCAATGCCGGCCGGGACAGCGCCGCGCACCTGCCGCTGCGGCCGGGGTTGCGGGTGTACTGCGAGAATCTGGCACCCGGCACACTCGCTAGCACCGCGACCGTGGTGGACGATCCGGCCCGGGCAGAGGTGGCGATCCTCCGGCTGGCGGCGCCGTACGAGCCCCGGCCCGGACCGATCGAGTCCTACTTCCACGCCGGAGGCTTGGAGTACCCGCCGGGCGAACTGGCCCGGATCCGCGCGATCACGGACACCGTACCGTCCATTGTGGACATATACCTGGACCGGCCGGCCGTCCTCACCCCGCTGGCCGCGGACGCCGCCACCCTGCTCGTCACGTTCGGCATCGGTGACGGGGCGCTGGTCGACGTGCTGACCGGTCGGGCCGCGCCGGGTGGCCGGCTGCCCTTCGATCTGCCGGGAAGCGCCGAGGACGTCGGGTCGGGCCGGCCGGACGTGCCCTTCGACGCGCCCGAACCGCTTTTCCGGTACGGCCACGGGCTGACGTGGTGACCTGTCAGACGCGCCGAGCCAAACTGGCCGACGGCTGGTCTGGGTCGCCGCGCGGCGTCAAACGCGCCGAGCCAAACTGGCCGACGGCTGGTCTGGGTCGCCGCGCGGCGTCAGACGCGCCGAGCCAGACTGGCCGATATCGGTTCGGCGTCGGGTACCGGTTCGACCCGTGCCGGGCGGCGGGTGGCCAGGACCGAGCCGGCCAGGACGAGCGCGAACCCGAGCCCGATGCCGAGCGTGAACGGCTCCCCGTTGACCAGTACGCCCAGCGCCACGGCGACGGCCGGGTTGACGTACGTGATGACCGTCGCGCGGATCGGCCCGACCTCCGCGATGAGCTGGACGAACAGCAGGAACGCGGCGGCCGTGCACAGGATCGCGAGAACCAGCACGGCGCCGATCACGTTGAGCCCCGGCCAGTGCCGGGGACGCTGCACCGCGGCCACCGGCAGGTACACGAGGGCGGACAGCCCCAGCGACACCCCGGTCACGCCGGCACCCTGCACCTCCGACAGGTACCGGGCCAGCACGTACGGCCCGATCGCGTACCCGATGACGACGCCGGCCATCTCCAGCAGCGCCACCGCGTCGCCGCCCCGTACGTCGAGCCCGACCAGGGCGGCCACGCCGGCGAGCCCGATCAGCAGCCCGACGAGCCGCCTGCCGCCCAGCCGTTCGGTGCCGCCGGCCCAGCCGAGGATCGCTCCGACCAGCGGTACGGCGGCGATCAGCAGCCCGGACAGCGAACTGCTCAGCCGCTGCTCGGCCCTGGCCAGCAGCAGCCACGGGACGGTCACCTCGGCCGCGGTGAACACCAGCACCGCCGGCCAGTGCCGCAGCAGCGGGCGGAGTTGACCGCGCGCACCGGCCAGCGGCAACAGCAGCAGCGCTCCGAGCCCGGTGCGCAGGAACACCAACGACGCGGGCGACAGCGAGCCGACCGCCACCTTGATCAACAAGTACGGTACGCCCCAGATGACGCCCATAGCGATGAAAAGCAGCCAACCACGCCGCGACATCCCGGTCCCCCATCCGTCCTCAAGTCAGGAGCGATTGTGCCTTCCGGTCCTTGCACCGGTCGAGCGAAAATCGGACATCGTTACGGGAGTTTCCTGCCACCGCTGTGACCGGCTCCACAACGCGCGACTGGTCCGGGTCGCCGCCCGGTGAACGACTGGTCCGGGTCGCCGCGCGGCGCCAGACGCGCCGAGCCGGACTGGTCGGACAGACCCAGACCAGTCGGAGCCGGCTGGCCCACGAAATGCCAGATGGCATAGGAACCGGAGGCCGGGGCATGGTGGGTGGGTGTTTACCGACGAACATCTCGCGGCGCTGACCCGCGAGGAGCGCACGCGGCTCGCCCGCCGCCTGGCCGAGCTTGCGGCGGCCGAGCAAGCACCGGCCGAGCGGGCACCGGCCGAACAAGCACCGGCAGACACAGCCGCACCCGCACCGCCGGACGCGGCCAGGCCGTCGACACCCGGCACCACCCGCCGGCGCTGGCTGGCCGTACTGGCCCTGGCCGCCTGCGCGGCAATGATCCCGTGGACCGCCCGGCTGGCCACCACGCTGCCCGAGCGGTACGTCACGCAGCACTGGAGCATCACCTGGGTCGGCTTCGACTCTGTGCTGCTACTCAGCTTCGCCGCCACCGGGTGGGCGACCCTGCGAGGCGGCAGGGCCGTCTGGGCGGCCGCGGCCGTCACCGCCACGCTCCTGCTGTGCGACGCATGGTTCGACCTCACCACCGCGTCCACGCCGTCGGACCTGACCGCGGGCGCGGTCGCCGCGGCAGGGGAGATCCCGCTGGCCGCCCTGCTGCTGTACCTTGCCCACCGCCCGTCCGGCGGTCAGGCACGGCCACGGTTCAGAGGATCTCCAGTGGTTGCGCGGCGCTGGGCGGCGGGTACGCCGCGTCCAACCTGGCGAGGTCCTCGTCGGTGAGGTGGACATCCAGGCAGGCGGCATTCTCGGCGACGTGCGCCGGGTTGCCCGAGCGCGGGATCGCCGCCATCCCCTGCTGCCGCAGCACCCAGGCCAGCGCGACCTGAGCCGGCGTCGCGTCGTGCCGGGCCGCCACCTCGGTGAGTTCCGGACGATCGAGCAGCCGGCCCTGCTCGATCGGCGAGTAAGCGATCACCGGAATCCCACGGTCCCGGCACAGCGGCAACAGGTCGTACTCCGGCCCGCGACGGGTCACGTTGTAGAGGATCTGGTTGGCCGCGCAGGACTCGCCACCCGGAGTGCTCAGCAGGTCGTTCATGTCCGAGGTGTCGAAGTTGCTCACACCCCACTGGCGGATCTCGCCGGAGTCGACCAGCCGGGCCAACCCCTCGATGGTCTCCGCGAGCGGATACTCGCCACGCCAGTGCAGCAGGTACAGGTCGATGTGGTCGGTACGCAGCCGGCGCAGGCTGCGGTGGCAGGCTTCCACCACGCCTTGGGCGCTGCCGTTGGCCGGATTCACCTTGTCGACCAGGAAAACCTGCTCGCGGCGGCCCGCGATGGCCTCGCCGACGAGGTCCTCGGCGTCGCCGTCGCCGTACGTCTCGGCGGTATCGATCAGCGTCATGCCGAGATCGAGCCCGATGCGCAGCGCCGCCAGCTCGTCCGGTCGGGTACGCGGGTTGTCGCCCAGGTACCAGGTGCCGTGGCCGAGCACCGGCATGTTCTGGGTGGACGGCAGGGTGATCACCGGTATCGCGGCGGTCATGGGCGGCTCCGGCCGGGGCGCGGGAACGGAAGACGGTACAGCGATCCCCTACCCTTCCCGTACCGGCCTAACCCGTTTGGCCGGCACGCCCACGGGTAGCCCCCGGGGCATGCCGAATCCGCAACAACCAGAGGCGCGACGCAGCGGCCGGGATCCCCTCGTGCAGGACAGTGCGGAGGACCGAGCCCCGGGAGCGGGCCGGGAACGCGGCCCCAGCAGCGGCCGGCCGGTACCCGAGGAACAGCGCTCCCCGTTCGGCCCGCAGCCTCCGGCGAACCGCCGGGTGCAGAGCGGCATCGAGCCGGAGCCGGACGAGAGCTGACTCGACGCGCTCTGCCCACAGCAGAGCCCGCGCCGCGGCCGGGTTCGCCGAACGCAAAGAGGGCACCGGGTTTCCCCGGTGCCCTCGATCCTTGCCGCAGTGCCTTTCAGGACGCCGCGGTGCCTTTCAGGCGGCGGACGCCGCGGTGCCCGTCAGGCGGCTGCCCCGACCAGCGGGACCGCGCCGACCTCGGCCGGACGCAGCGCCAGCCGCAGTACCTCCGACACCTCACCGGTGACGTGGATGGTCAGCGCCTTGCGCACCTCGGCCGGCAGGTCATCCAGGTCCGGCTCGTTGCGCGCCGGGATGATGACCTCGGTCAGTCCGGCCCGGTGTGCCGCGAGCAGCTTCTGCTTCACGCCGCCGATCGGCAGTACCCGACCGGCCAGGGTGACCTCACCGGTCATCCCGACCTCCGGGCGTACCGGCCGGCCGGAGGCCAGCGAGGCGAGTGCGGTCACCATCGTGATGCCCGCGCTCGGCCCGTCCTTGGGAACAGCGCCGGCCGGCACGTGCAGGTGGATCCGCTTGCCCACCAGGCCGGCCGGGTCGATGCCCAGCTCCGGACCGTGCGAGCGCAGGTACGACCAGGCGATCTGCGCCGACTCCTTCATCACGTCGCCGAGCTGGCCGGTCAGGGTCAGCCCCGGCTCACCGTTCATGGCGGTGGCCTCGATGAACAGCACGTCGCCGCCGGCACCGGTCACCGCGAGTCCGGTGGCCACGCCGGGCACCGCCGTACGCTCGGCGGACTCGAACACGAACCGGGGACGCCCCAGGTACGTCTTCAGGTTGTCCCGCCCCACGTGCACCGGCCCCGACTTCGAGGCCAGCTCCACGGCGACTTTACGAAGCACCTTCGCCAACCCGCGTTCGAGCTGCCGTACGCCCGCCTCTCGGGTGTACTCGCCGGCGATCAGGCCCAGCGCCTCGTCGTCGACGGTCACCTCGTCGGCGGTCAGGCCGGCCCGCTCCAGCTGCCGGGGCCACAGGTGGTCCCGGGCGATGGCGACCTTCTCCGCCTCGGTGTAGCCGTCCAGCGTCACCAGCTCCATCCGGTCCAGCAGCGGACCGGGGATGGTGTCCACCACGTTCGCGGTGGCCAGGAACAGCACGTCCGAGAGGTCGAGGTCGATCTCCAGGTAGTGGTCGCGGAACGTGTGGTTCTGCGCCGGGTCCAGTACCTCCAGCAGCGCCGCGGCCGGGTCGCCGGAGAAGCCGCCGGCGGACAGCTTGTCCACCTCGTCCAGCAGCACCACCGGGTTCATCGAACCGGCCTCGCGGATGGCACGCACGATCCGGCCCGGCATCGCGCCGACGTACGTGCGCCGGTGCCCCCGAACCTCGGCCTCGTCCCGGACGCCGCCCAGCGACACCCGCACGAACTTGCGGCCCAGTGCCCGGGCGACGGACTCGCCGAGGCTGGTCTTGCCGACACCGGGAGGGCCGGCGAGCGCGAGTACCGCGCCGGAGCCCCGGCCGCCCACCACGTGCAGCCCACGGGCCGCCCGGCGGTTGCGTACCGCGAGGTACTCCAGGATCCGGTCCTTCACGTCGTCGAGCCCGGCGTGGTCGGCGTCGAGCACCTCGCGCGCCGCGGTCAGGTCGGTGTTGTCCTCGGTACGGGTCTTCCACGGCAGCTCCAGCACCGTGTCCAGCCAGGTGCGGATCCAGCCCGACTCGGGCGAGGCGTCGCTGGCCCGCTCCAGACGGCCCACCTCGCGCAGCGCCGCCTCGCGGACCTTGTCCGGCAGGTCGGCACTCTCCACCCGGGTCCGGTAATCGCCGGCACCGTCGGGCTCGTCCTCGCCCAGCTCCTTGCGGATCGAGGCCAGCTGCTGCCGGAGCAGGAACTCCCGCTGGCTCTTCTCCATGCCCTCGCGGACATCCTCGCTGATCTTCTCGGTGACCTCCTGCTCGGCCACGTGCGCACGCACCCAGTCGACCAGCAGCTCCAGCCGCGTGGTCACGTCCGGCGCGGCCAGCAGCTCGGCCTTCTGGGTCAGCGACAGCCACGGCGAGTACCCGGCGGAGTCAGCCAGCTCGCCGAGGTCGGTCATCCGCTCGACGGCGTCGATGACCTGCCAGGCCCCGCGGCGTTGCAGCAGCGAAGTGACCAGCGCCTTGTACTCGCGGGCCAGTTCCCGAGCCTTGCCGGCAGGTGCCGGCTCGTCCAACGCGACAGCCTCGACCCACAGCGCCGCACCCGGCCCGGGAATCCCGGAGCCGATCCGTGCGCGGGACAGTCCGCGGATCACCGCGGCGGGCTCGCCGCTGGGCAGCCGGCCGATCTTGTCAATGGTGGCGATGGTGCCGACCGACCCGTACTCGCCGTCCAGCCGGGGCACCGCGAGCAGCGTCTTGTCGCCGGTGGTCCGGGCGGCGTCGATCGCGGCTTGGGTGCCCGCATCCAGGGTCACCGGAATGACCATGCCGGGCAGCAGTACCTCGTCGGTCAGCGGTAGAACCGGAAGAGTAGCCATGTGCACCTCTGTAATCGCGTAATCATGAGCCTGTTGCACTCAAGTTTTCGCAGAGGCGATCTGTTCCATGATGTGGCGCCCGTCACGCCACCGCCCCGGCGGCCCGAGACCAGCGACCGCCCTCGGGGCCGGAGGCCGGCGGCTCAGGGTCCGCTTCAGGCCGATCGGGTGGAGGGGGCGACGGTCAGCCGGCGGCTGCGACCGGCACCCGAGGGCCGGGCGGCCTGGGGCTGTCGCCGGGACCGCCGCCCGGGCGACGTCGCCGGGGTCGCCGCCGGATCGGCCTGGGTACCGCGCAGGATCCCCCAGCGGCGCAGGTACGCGTCGGCGAGCATCCGGGCGGCAGGCTGCACGCTCTCCCCGGACAGGCCGCACCACAGGTACACCAGATCCTGGGCTTCGGCGAGCGAGAACGGGCCGGTACCCCGGTGAAACTCCGGCGGCAGGCCTGCCTCCTCCAGTCGGAGGTAGTGGTGCGCGTACACCCACGGGTACCAGTCCGGGACGAACGGCACCGCCGGCCCCTCGGTACGCCGGACGAAGTCCGCCACGGTCTCCATGACACCACCCCCCAAGTGATCATTCCCCCCAATAGCACATTGTGCGGCTTGCGCCCGGTAACACCCGGCAACTCACCGGTCGCCCGCAAAGCTGGCACAGATCAGGGCCGCGCGGCCAGCCGCTCCACCCGGTCGTGCAGCCGGTCCAGGTACCCCTCGGCCTCCGGCTTCATCAGCACGCTGCGCAGGATCCGGCCACGCGGCACGTCGTCGGCGACCCGGTGGCCGCGCTCGCGCAGGGACGCCCCGGTCACCGCGTAGGTCGCCAGGAACACCGGGTCGTCCCGGTCCGTCATGCCGTGGTGCAGCATCCGGTCGGACGCCTCGTCGATCGCCGACAGTGTGGCCAGCCGGGGCAGGTATGCCACGATGTCCAGTTCGGGCCGCTGGTACGGGGCCAGGTACGCCGAGCCGGACAGCAACTCGGCCCAGCGCAGCGCCGCGCGGCGACCCGGGCGCAGCACCGCGCCCAGCCCGTCCGGGGTCAGCGGCAGCAGCCGCAGCGTCAGCCACAGCGCCGCGGCGGCCGCGCCGGCCCGGCTGCACTCCAGCGAGATCTCGCCCAGGTGCAGCTGGTCCGAGGTGAAATACGTGTACGGCGAGTCGTGCCGGTAGAACCGACCGACCGCCGGATCGGCGAACAGCACCGCCCCGCAGCCGTAGGGCTGCAACCCGTGCTTGTGCGGGTCGACGACGACCGAGTCGCACCGAGCGATCGCCCGCCAGGGTGCCGAGGCGACGCCGTCCTCGCGGTCGTCCGCGATCAGCGTGAAGAACCCGCCGTACGCGGCATCGACGTGCAGCCGCACCCCGTAGCGCTCGCGCAGCGCGAGCGCCTCGTGAATCGGGTCGACCGCGCCCAGCCCGGTGGTGCCGGCGGTCAGCACGACGGTACCGATCCGGCCGGTCTCCAACAGCTCGGACAGCGCCGACAGGTCCATCCGGCCGGCGGCGTCCACCGGCACCGGGTGCCCCTCGACGCCGATCAGGTGGCACATGCGCGCATGGGTGTAGTGGCTGTCCGCGCTGTACGCCACGCCCAGTCCCGGATGGGTCTCCCGTGCGACGAAGAGCACTTCGAGGTTGGCGACGGTACCGCTGGTGGTCAGGTGGCCCAGGTGCTCGCCGAAGCCGAACATGGCAGCCAACTGGGCCACCACGTCCTTCTCCATGGCCGCCGTCGCCGGGCCGCCGTCCAGGGCGTGGTTGTTCGGGTTGACCTGCATGGCGGCGAGATAGCCGGCGATCGCCGCGGGGTGCGGCGGCTTGAGCATCTGGCCGGCGTACCGGGGATGGAAGAACGGGTAGTTGTCACCCAGCCGCTCGGTGAACTCGCCGAACGCCTCGGCGAAGCGCTCCTCGCCGACATCGAGCGCCGGATGCGGCCGGTACTCGCCGAACTCACCCGCCCACCGCTCGTACCAGTCGATCGCCTGCCCCAGCCACCCTCGCAGGTCCATCCGCCGCCTCCCAGCGCACCACCGATCTTCGCGACACCCTAGGTCCCTCGACGGGCGGCCGGTGCCGGAGGATGGCGGGATGGACGGTTCGGACTGGGCACAGCAGCGTGGCCGGGCGATCGCCGCGCACGCGGCCGAGCGGGCAAGGCAGGAGGCCGCCGAGGCCGGGCAGGCCCGCGAGCTGATCGCCGAGTTCGTCCGGGCGGCGCGGGAGCGCGGTCTGACGGTACGGCCGCTGTCCGCCCAGGGGTACGACGGGCGGGCCCGGTACCGGACCGGGCTGCGCGGCTGGTACCTGCGCCCCGACCACACCCTCGCGATCGGCGACGACGGAGAGTTCTACATCCTGACCGTCCCCGGCTCGCTGCGGGCCCGGCTCACCGGAGCCGCCGTCCGGCCGTCGGCGCCCCGGCTGGTGATCGGCGAGGGTGGCCGGGACGGGGAACGCATCCCGCTCCGGGAACTGCTCCGGTTACGCCTGGAGCGGGACGAGGTGTGACGCTCCCGCCTTTGCTCTGCTTACCTCCACGCAACGCTTCCGGCCAAAATCGTTGCCTATGGGTAAGCAGAGCAAAGCTTCCGCAAGCGGCCCCTCGCCGGAAGCAAAGCCGGACAGGGTGGCGGAACCCTACTTCGCGGACAGGTCGATGCCGGGGCGTCGGCGGCCGGCCAGCGCCAGGACGAGGTCGCCGGCGGTCGCCTCGAGCGGCTCGCCGGCGCCGAATTGCCAGTCGAGGTCCTTGGCCTTCAGACGTCTCCCGGTGGCGTCGACGCCGAAATGCGCGGCAACCCCACCCTCAGCCAGCGAGGTGAGCACGAGCTGGGTGGCCTGATCGTCGGCGGTTCGGGGCAGATCGAGGGCGGTGGTGATGTCGAGGCCGTGGATGACGACGTGGCTCAGCGCCCCGACAGCGCCGCCACCCGGCGGGGCCCAGACGGCCATCGTGTTGCTGCGCAGGTCGTCGAGTAGCCTGCCGAAGGCCAGCCCGCCGTCTCGGCGCGCCAGTTGTTCGGAGAGCGCGCCGAAGTCGTGGCCGACTGCGGCGAGTTCGGCCATGAACGCCGGCCCGTCGTAGCGGGCGGCCATCGTCATGTGGGCCACGACGTTCCTGACCGCCCACCCCTCACACAGTGACGGCGCGTCGGCGATCGACGTCGGCTCGGCGGTCAGAGTCTCGGCGAGAGCGCGAAACTGTGGACCGACGAGCGTCTGGGCGTCGTTCTCGGTGGTGGTCATGTGGTCCTTTCTCGGATGGGATCTGCGGATGGGTGGATGGGTCGCCGCCGAGGTTCGGCCACGCCGACAAGAAGGTGGTCACGAGCCGGCCTCCCCTGCCGCGATCGCGGCGATATAGGCGGCGGCCCGGCTCAACGCGGTACCCCAGCCGGCACGCGCCTCCGGGGTTCGCAGCTGCGGCGGGAGCCCGCGCTGGGTGGTGACGACCTCAGTGGTGCCGTCACCGAGGTCGACGAACGTCACCTCGCTCAGCACGCCCGAGTCGATCTCGCGCCACGAGACAAACCGCGGGGCGTCAACGTCGACGTAGACCGCGCGCATCGTGTACCTGTCCCCGCTGCGGTCGTTGACCATCGTGGTCTCGAACGCGCCACCGGGGCGCAAGTCGACCACGATGTTCTCCACGGGCGTGTGGGTTCCGGTCGGACCCCAGAAGTGCGTCAGGTGATCCGGCGTTGTCAGGCATTCGAACACCAGGTCGCGTGGCGCGGGGTGGACGTGCCGGACGGTGAAGTTCTCGTCGGTGGAAGACTCGGTCAACGTCGCTCCCCAGCGAGGCGTCGCAGGTGCTGTTCGAGACGGTTGTGCCGGTCGATCCACTCTCGCCGCTGCGAATCGATCCAAGCCAGTACCTCGACCAACCTCTCGACCTCCAGGCTCGCCGGCCGCGCCTGCGCCTTCTTCCGCCGCGAAACCAGCCCGGCCTCCTCCAACACCTTCAGGTGCCGCGAGATCGCCTGCTGCGTCAGATGGAACGGTTCGGTCAACTCCTTGACGGTGGCGTCTCCCCCAGCCAATCGCGCCACGATCGCGACACGCGTGGGGTCGGCCAGCGCCATGAAGGTCCTCGCGAGGACCTGGGTCTCAGCCTCCTGCACAAGCCAAGCCTTGCACAACCAATCGGTTGTGTAAAGCGATCAGCCGGCCGGAAGCAAAGCCGGACAGCACGATGCCCGGCGCGCGTAACGCACCGGGCATCGTGCCTAACGAAGTCGGTCGGTGTTTCCGGAGACTGTGCTCGCCTCCGCCACAGACCGGCTCCGGCTGCGCTCAGTCAACTGCGGCGACAGCCTCCGGCATGTCAGGCCGGGACTGGTCGGAGGCGCGGAAGACCAGCTTGG
>NZ_BONZ01000061.1 GCF_016862975.1 Rugosimonospora africana | reverse complement strand
ACACCATCACCGCGTGATTCACCAGGGCCATTGGCAGGTGAGGATCGCCACCGACGGCCTACCCGAATTCATCCCGCCGGCCTACATCGACGCGGAGCGGCAACCCCGCCGGAACAACTACCACCGACGCGAATAAGAAGCACCGGACAGTCATAGCCACCGGAGGCAAGAGCCGGTGGGAGATCAGAGTCACCGCGAGGACTGCCGGCGTGGCAACTGACCGCGCGGCAACTGACCGCGCGGCAACTGACTGCACGGAGACGTCCGCGCGGGAATCGTCTGCGTGGGGACTCGCGGGCCAGCATCGCGCGGTCGCCGCTGCGCGGGCCTCGATCGCGCGGGCCTGGATCGCGCGGGCCAACATCGCGCGGTCACCGCTGCGCGGGCCTCGATCGCACCTGCCTCGATCGCACCTGCCTCCATCGCACAGGCCGCCATCTATCGCACGGCCGCCACCCATCGCATGGTCGCCGAAGTTCGGAATGGCACGCCGTCTCCCTGGCATCGATCGCCGCCGCCGGGAAAGCTTGCCGACGGGCCCGGTCGCCGCGGTCGCGCCAGACGTCCCTGCCATACCCGGGGCGCGCATCCAACTGCCGCCCCCGTTGGAGGGCTTGCGGTCGTGTCGGTCGTCACGGGGGAGGGCGGAGGTCGTCACGAGGGAGGTGAGCGTCGGTGGAGTCGCACTGGATCTGGATCATCGGCTGAGCACGGGGCAGGAAGCGTCGCCGGCCGCGCGCCGGGATGCGTGACGGGGGAGGTGAGCATCGATGGAGCCGCACGGGTGGGATTGGCTGTTGGGCTGACGCGCGACGCCGGGGAGGTCGGGGGCCGCACGGTTTCCGGCCTCACCCTTGCCGTCAGGTCTCCTCGGGGTCCTGCCCGTACACGGAGCGGCCGCCGTCGACCGGGATGACCGCGCCGTTGACGAAGCTCGACCCGTCACCCAGCAGGTAGGCGACGGCCGCAGCCACCTCGTCCGGCCGCCCGACCCGCCCGAGCGGATGGAGCCGAGCCAGGTCGGCTTCGGTGCGCGCCGCCGCATCGAGAGTCTGCCGCGCCAGAAACGCCTCGTACCGTTCGGTCGCGATCGAGCCGAGAGCGACCGCGTTTGCCCGGATGCCCCGCGGTCCGTACTCCACGGCCAGCGCCCGGGTCAGCCCCTCGATGGCCGTCTTGGCCGTCGCGTATGGAAGCGCGCCCCGCACCGGCCGCTGTGCCTGGTGCGACGACACGTTCACGATCGCACCCGGCCTCGCCGCGTCGGAGAACCGGCGGACCGCGGTGGCACAGCCGACCACGACCGGCTCGACGTTGAGGGCGATCAGGTCGAGGATCTCCCGCGCCGGTACCTGGTGCAGCGCCGCGTCCCGGAACGCGGCCGCGTTGTTGACCCACCCGGCGAACGTGCCGGCGGCCTCGGCCAGGTCGGCGGCCCGCTCGGTGACGGCCTCCTCGGCGGCGTTGCCGGCGACCGAGATGATCGCCGGTTCCGCCGTGGTCCGCGTGAAGCCCAGCGCGTCCGGGTCGAGGTCGACGGCTACGACGGCGTGACCATCATCGAGCAGCCGCTGGGCGATCGCGCGCCCGATACCCCGACCGGCGCCGGTGACCACGTATGAACGTGCCATCCGGCCACTCTGACACCAACCGGCGCGGGCCGCTCGCGGGCGGGTCCCGGCGGCAGCCCGTGCATCGCCCGGCTCTCGCGGGACGGATCCACCGGCCGTATGTGGTGGCCGGTCGCCGGGGACGGTCGGCGACCGGCCACCACCGGCCGGGAGTGCCGGGATCGGGGGTCTGACTGGCAGGGCCGGTGTGGCGGGTTCGGCTCGCCGGCCGGATCGTCGGCTCGGCCGCGTTGACGAAGGTCACCTCCCGGTGCCCCGTGGGACAGGCGCCGGCGCCTGCGCCGGTACGGTGCGCAGCGGGGGTCGCGCCGCGCGGCGGCGTACTCGCGGCGGTGGTGGGCGGCGTGGCCGAGGGAGAAGGCGCCACGCCGGTCGGGAGTTCGCCGCCGCACCGGGCGCAACTGGCGAGATCGCCGCGGCACCGGCGGTCGCTCTGCCCGCGCGCCGCTCTGCCGGCAGCCACCTCGCCCGCCGCCATCCAGCCTGCCGCCGTTCGATCCGGATGCCATCGAACAGGAGACCGGCCGCCGTGTCGTGGATAACGAAAACTCCGTGCCGCCCGGCCGTAAACGGACCGGACGACACGGGTCGCGGTGTCGATGGGTCGGGGCGGCGGAGCAGGCTCCGCCACCCCGACCCATGGGAACGGTTAGCCGACCAGTTCGCCGTCGGCCGCTCCGGCACGCCTGCGGCGGCGCACCATGGCCACCAGGTACAGGGCGGCACCGGCGGCGAGCAGGCTGCCGCCCCCGATGGTCATCTTGGCCAGGTTAGTGCCGGTCACCGGCAGGTTGCCGTGCCGTAGCACGGTCAGTGTGATCGACGCGCTGCGGCCAGACGTCAGGCCAGTGGCCGTGATGTCCTCGATGCCCGGGTCGTCGAACCGCAGCCGGATCGAGAAGGCGCCGGTTGAGTCCGTGGTAACCGTGACCGGCGGGGTTGGCACGTGACCGTCGGCCAGCGGCTGGTCGAAGGCGACCGGGACCATCGCCGGTCCGGCGTGGCTGTTCCGGTTGGTGGCGCCGCTCGTCCGGCCCGCCGCCCCCGCCCGATGGACGCTGGTGATACTCACCTGCTCGCCGAGACCGTAGCCCCGGCCGCTGAGGATCACCGTGTCGCCGGCGGTGATGGTGGTGCTGGATAGGGTCAGGACGGGCGGCGGGGGTGGGTACTCATTCTGGGCGTGCGCCACCGCCGGAGTGGCCACGATGGCCAGTGCACCGGCGAGAGCGCTGATAATGCGGGTGAGCCGCATGATGGGTCCTTTCTTACTGGGCACACGCAGGTGCGGAATTGATGTGGGTGGTCCATGGCGCCACGCCCGGTGTGAGCCAGAGCTTGGCGGTGTTGGCGGGTACGGCGGGCGTCAGCAGGTTCACGTCCAGGACGTGGCTGCGTCCGGGTGGGAGGTCGACGCTGATGACACCCACCTGCCGCTTCTTCTGAGCGCCGCTGCCCAGCGGCGCCGGAGTGCCGTCGAGCCGGGCACTGACAAGGGAGCCGCTCACCGGGCTGAAGAGGTAGACGATGACCCGGGCGGTGTACGGGTCGCCGGCCAGCCCGAGCCCCAGCACGGCCGGGGTGAGCCCGGAACTGGGCGCGGTCGACCCGAGGGTGAGCCGGAGGTTCAGCTCCCGCCGCCCGTCGGGCCGGCACGATCCCACCGACAGGGTGGCCGAGTGGGTCAGGTAGTAGTCGAGCTTCGACCCGCTGCCGTCGTTGAGGAACACGCCGACGGTGGGTACGGTCTCCTGCTCGGGCAGGACGCCGGACAGCCCGGTACCGGCCAGCGCGTCGCGCTCGTCCGCGCGGGCGCTCCAGAACAGGATCCGGCGCTCGGTCGTGGCCTGGTCGAGGGCGGTGAGCACGGCGCGCGGGTCGGACTGACGGTGCATGACGGCGTCGAAGATCGCCAGTACCGAGGACGCGAAGTAGCCGTGCCGGTCGCTGTCGGACTCGATGTCCCGGTACGGCTGGGACAGCAGCGTCCGCACGACGGTCCCGGCCTCCAGCGTGGGCTGACCCGGCATGGTCACCGGTCCGATCGCGCGCAGCAGGTAGGACAACGCGACCGGGTCGGTGGCCAGCACGCCGTCCACGGTGACGCCGTTGCGCTGCCGGTACATCTCGCGGAAGGTCTGGGCGGCGGTGGGGAAGTCCGGGGTGAGGTTCACGTCGGCGGGGAAGGTGCCGATCCGGTCCGTGTAGAGCGCCCTGGTGGCCGCGTCCAGCGGCAGTACCGGCTCGGCGAACTGCTGCAGGTCCCCGCCCGCTCCGCGGTTGGCCATGGTGAGCTGGCCGTGGTCGGCCTGGACCACCGCGTAGGCGCCGAAGATCCCGCCGGTCGACCGGGACTCGGCGAGGTTCTGCAACAGCAGCAGGTACGTGCGGGGGCCGTCGGCGCCGAGCAGCGCCGGCAGCAGGGCGGTACCCCGGTGGCCGGCCGAGGTCAGGCCGGACAGCCGGTCGATCTGCGAGCGCAGGGTGTTCACCGCGTTCCGGATCGGCGGCAGCAGGCCGGTGGCCGGGATCCCGTCGAGCCGGGTCCGGACCTGCTGGACGACGGTGTCGGCGGCGGCGAGCTTCGGAGCCGCGGTGCTCAGCGCGGCGAGATCCAGGTGGCCGGCGGTGGGTACCAGCGCGGACGGGTTGAGCTGCACCAGAGCCGGAAACGCCCGGGCCGCCAGGTCGTCGACGGACGCGGCGATGGCCCGTACCGCGGTGATGTCGCGCCCCGCGTACGGCGTCCGAGAAGCGGTCCACCAGGCCGGGCCGGTGGTGATGTCGTGGGCGCCGGCGGCCTGGTCCTGCAGAGCGGTCAGCGTACGGCGGGCCTGGCCGGTCTCGCCGGCCAGCACCTGCTCGCTCAGGTCGCTGGCCAGCCCCGCGGCGCTGATCAGGTGGCCCCGTGCCTCCCAGCCGCGTACGACCAGCCAGCCGCCACCGAGCGCCACGAGGCTTCCGGCGACGGCGGCGGCGAGCAGGGCCCGGCGCAGCTGTCGGCGACGCCTGCGGCGCCGTGACCGGTAGATCACGGACGGCCCGGCGGCCATCTCATCACCACGCTCTCGCAGTTTCGGATCTAAGTCTCCATACGGACCGAATGCCCTAGATATCTATAACACGTACAATAGCGCCCGTAGGTTCTAACGTGGCCAAATCCGGACATTGCCCCCAGGGCTATGGAGTGGGCAGGAAGCCGGCGGCGACTGCCGCGCGTGGTGGGCCTCACCGGGGACCGGCAGCGCCCTCCGGTAACGTGGTCCGACAGAAGGTTGCGGAGTACCGAAAGAGGGCGTCAATGCCGAGGCTGCAGATCATCATCGCCAGCACCCGTCCGGGCCGGGTCGGCCTGCCGGTCGCTGAGTGGTTCCGCGAACGTGCCGCCAAGCACGGTGGCTTCGAGGTCGAGGTGATCGACCTCGCTGAGGTGAAGCTTCCGATGATGGACGAGCCGAACCACCCGAGGCTGCGCCGCTACACCCACCAGCACACCAAGGACTGGAGCGCGACCGTCGACCGCGCGGACGCGTTCGTCTTCGTGATGCCGGAGTACAACTACGGATTCACCGCGCCGCTGAAGAACGCGATCGACTACCTGCACTACGAGTGGGAGTACAAGCCGGTCGGGCTGGTCAGCTACGGCGGGGTGGCCGCCGGTGCCCGCGCCGCACAGATGATCAAGCAGGTCGTCACGACGCTGAAGATGATGCCGGTCTTCGAGGCGGTCCAGATCCCGTTCGTGGCGCAGTTCCTCGACGACGAGGGGCAGCTGCGCGCCAACGAGGTGATGGAGGGCGCGGCCACCGCGATGCTCGACGAGCTGATCCGGTGGAACGAGGCGCTGGCCCCGCTGCGCGCCAACAACGACGCCGGAGCCTGACTCACTCGGCTTGACAGGATCGGCCGGACGGGGCCTGTGCTTTTGCGCGGGCTCTTACCCGGCGGTTGCGGTACCGACGGCAGGCGCGCGAGTCTCGCTGCGCCAACCGATCGCGGCGTGGACGCCCGTCCACGCCGCGATCGAAGCGCCGCGGGGCCGCGCGCTGGATCAGCTTCGCAACAGGGCCTGCGTGAGGGTCTCCACGTTGTCGGTGATGAGGCTCGGGAGGTCGAGCGCGGCCTCGCTGTCGATCCAGGTCCGGAGACCGACCCGGAACGCGGCGACCACGGCGGCGCCGAACAGCCTGGCTGATCGTGCGTCCGGGGTGGTGCCCGTGCGCGTCGCCGCGAAGTCGCGGAAGAGATTCTCGAAGCTGGCGAAGACCTTGAGTAACCCCACTTCGAGCGCGTCGGTGGTGGCGACCAGGCGTAGCCTTCTCAGCTCCCGCTCCGGCTCGGTGACATAGTCCTGAACATGGTCGGCGTCTACTCGTTCACCGTGTCCGCGTCGAAGGCCGCCCTGTCGCCCACGTCGCCAAAGAGCTGGGTATCTCCCGGCGGGGCATCGTCCAGTACTACCTGCTGGCCGGTGACGTCCAACGACTAAACCGGCTGCGCTGGGTCATGGAGACCTCGATGCTCCATACCCTGGCCCGCAAGCACCGCTCGTCAGTGTCGAAGATGGCGGCCAAACATAAGGCCAAAATCGCGACACCTCACGGGCCACGCACCTGCTTCGAGGCCCGCATCACCCGTGACAGCAGGAACCCACTGGTCGCCCGGTTCGGCGGGATCGCGCTCAAACGGCAGAAGACGGCGATAATCGTCGACCGTCAACCGCACCGACCGCTCTACCCCCACAAGCAGCTGGTCAGCCGACTGCTCAAGGGCAGATGCGAGATCTGCGCCAGCACGGACACCATCGAGGTGCACCATGTCCGTCAGCTGGCCGACCGCACCACCGCGGTCGAGGCTCCACCAGCGTGGGACGCCTGCCATGGCCACATCCACGCGACGCCATCAACGCCAACGCAATAGTCACTAGAGAGCCGGGTACTCGGAAACGGGTATGCCCGGGTCGGAGGGAGGCCACGCGGAAAAGGACCAGCCCACAAGCTGGCACCTCGCTGCGTGGCCGACCTACCCGCACCCGTGATGGTGGTGGTGGTGGTGGCTCCAGGGAAGGAGACCGTTACCTAATGCGCATAGTGAGCGCATGGTCGGTAGTCCCGCCTTGCGGTGGGACGGTCCCGGTCTTACCCGCTAGCGCGGTGCCGGGTTGACGCTTCACAGCCACCTGCCCGCTGGGGCGGGTCTTCTGGTCGGCTCCGCGTCCTGACACCGGGCCACTCCCGGCGGTGTTGTACTGGGCCGCTATCGCGGCGAGGTTGCGTGCGGCGTTGAGGTCTCGGTCGAGGACCAGGCCGCATGCCCTGCAGGTGTAAATCCGCTCGGAGAGGGCGAGCTTGGTTTTCACCGCGCCGCAACCCGAGCAGGTCTTCGAAGACGGATACCAGCGATCGGCGACGAGCAGCCGGCCGCCGTTCCACCCAGTTTTGTAGGTCAGCTGTCGCCGGATTTCGGCGAACCCGGCGTCGGCGATGTGCCGGGCGAGCCGCCGGTTGGCGAGCATCCCGGTCACGTTGAGGTCTTCGACCACGATTGTGCCGTGCTCACGGACCAGTCGGGTCGTGAGTTTGTGCAGCCCGTCGCGGCGCAGGTTCGCCACCCGAGCGTGGGCTCGACCGAGCCGGTCCGCGGCGCGCTGCCATCGGTTCGATGGGCGCTGCCTGGTGCGCCGGTCCGGGCCCTGCTTGCGGGCCAGTGCCCGGCCGAGCCGCCGCATCCGCTGCTGCGCGGCGGCCAGGTGACGCGGGTTGTCGACCAGTTCGCCGGTCGAGAGGACCGCGAGGTGTTTGATACCGACGTCGACTCCGACGACCGAGTCCGGCCGGGCCGGTCCGCGCTCGGCGCGGTCGACCTCGACGCAGAACGCGACGTACCACCGGCCGCCGTCACGCCGGACGGTCGCGGACATGATCCGGGCGGTACCAGCTTCGAGGCGCCGAGCGAGTTTGCGGGCCGATTCGTGCAGCTTCAGCCGGCCCAGCCGGGGCAGCACCACGTGCATCCGATCCGGCTCGACCCTGATCGCCCCGGTCGTGAACCGCACTGACGCGACGCCGCGGCGGCGGGACTTGAACCGGGGGAACCCGGCCGGCCGGCCCCTGCGCTTGCCGCTGCGAGAGTCGGCCCAGTTCTTCAACGCGCGGGCGAGGGTGTCAAGGCCAGTGTTGAACGCTTCCTTCGAGCACTGCGCCCACCACGGCGCCACGTCGGCCTTCACGGCGTTCCACGCCTTACGCAGCGCGGGCAGCGACCAGGAGACCAACTCGGTGAGCTGCCCGTCGGGCACACCATAGGTGCGTTCGGCTGCCCGTTGGTCCATCACCGCCTTGACCCTCGCCAGCGCCCAGTTGTGCGCGAGGCGGGCTGCTCCGGCGTGCGCAAGCACGTCACGCTCCTGCCCGGCGGTCAGGTCCAGCGCGAACCGGTACGCCTGCATCGTCTTCACACCGGAGCACCCTCGGTCACGACCTCGACCCCGCCGCGGGCACGGTTGACGGTGGCGCGGCGACCATGCAAATGGGCGCGCAGCGAAATCAGGATCTCGGTCACGTCACACACAGCCCGCTTCGACGTACTCGGCGCCGAAGCGAGCGGACCGATCGCGGTGCTCGACCACGATGGTCGACACGGTGGGGTCGCACAGCAGGGCGAGGAACTTTCATTCGGTGCTCGTCAACTGCGCAGCCAGTCTCAGTGACGACCCGATCCTCGCCCAAGTACTGTCCGGCCATCCACGTGGTGACCCGAGAAACCTGCCGGTCCAAATCCGCCTTCCGGTCTGCCGAACAATCGCGTGCGCACATCACAGTCTGCCCGACGTGCGGGGATGTGCCCGGTCACCGGGTCGCAAATCAGCATAAGCCGACCAGCCCGGTACGTGGGAACAGCAGCATCTCAGACTCGTAACGCCGTCGAGCGGTCGCGTGCGAGATCCCGGCAGCCGCTGCCCACTCCATCAAGTTCACACCCCACTCTCGCGCGTCAATGAGCACTACTGACTACCGACACGCCAGCAGACATGCCCCTTGTGTGTCAGGCGCGAGTGCCCAGGACAGGTGACGTCGTGGTCAACGGCGCCCGGCTCCACTACGAACTGCGCGGGACGGGGCCGGCGCTGGCTTTCGTTCCGGGCGGGCTGGTCGACTCCGCGCACTATGCCGAGGTGGCCGGGCTCCTCGCCGACGCGTTCACGGTGCTCACCTATGACCGGCGCGGCAACGCCGGCAGCCCTCGCCCCACCGGCTGGCACTCCACCGACCTGGGCGAACAGGCCGACGACCTCGCGGGTCTGATCGAGTCACTCGGACTGGCCCCGTGCGCGATCTGGGGCGGCAGCCTCGGCGGCCTCGTGCTGCTGGAACTCCTCGCCCGTCGGCCAGGCCTCGTTCGCGCGGCGATCGTGCACGAACCCCCGCTGTTCAGCGTGCTGGACATCGGAGACCGGATCGCCGGGCAACTCGCCACGCTGGCGGCCGCCGCCGTCCGCGACGACCGGGTCGACTCCGCCGTGCGGCAGCACGCGCACGAGACGCTCGGCGATGTCTTCGAGCGCCTGACACCGCAGCTTCGCGAGCGGATGACCGCCAATGGCCGGGTCTTCTTCGACCTGGAGGTACCCGGGCTGGTCCGATCGCTGCCCACGGCCGACGCGGTCACGGCCGTGCTCGACCGGACCGACATCCCGGTCGCGTTCATGGCCGGCCCGGAGAACATCCAGTCGCCTCCGTACCGCATCACTCGCTGGCTGGCCGACCGCGTGGGTGTCGAACTGCGCGAAGTGCCCGGAGGACACATGCCGTACGCGGTCGATGCGACCGCGACCGCTGCGGCCATCCGCGACGTCCTGACCGCCTGATCAGCAGGACCCGACATTGGTGGCGACGGCCGGAGCGCCGGCGTCACGAAGGGAGAGGGACAGATGAGTCTGAAGCCCAACGGACCAGGACGCGACCATGTCACGAGCGAGAGCGACGTGGCCGTGCTCAAGTACGACCAGGCGGTCATCAGCCCGCCGGACGACAGCGGGATCACCCTGGTCGAGACCACGCTCCAGGAGCGCTTCTCCGGAGGCTTGGACGGTGACGCGATCGCCAAGCATCTTCGCGTGATGAACGAGGACGGTACGGGCACGTTCACCTGCGTCGAGCGGTTCAGCGGCTCGCTGGACGGGCGGCCGGGTTCGTTCGCGCTTGTCGCCGAGGGATTCACCGACGAGGCCAGCGTGGTACACGGCCGGTGGGAGGTGGTTCCCGGCTCGGGAACGGGAGAACTGGCCGGACTGCGGGGCTTCGCCGCGTTCTACGCCAAGCAGACGGCCGACAGCCGGACCGGTTGGGCAGCCAGAGACGTCCTGACCTATTGGTTCGAGTAGGGCCGCTCATCGCCGGGCCGCTCATCACCGGGACGCTCGTGGGCCGGAAGCTGCGCGTCATCCGGTGGCTGTTCCGACTGCGACTTCTCGTCCTGCGACTTGTCGTGGTGCCGCCCGAGCGGGAGCCCACCGGGTAGCAGCCGGCTCAGCGCGGCGTTGCCGAGTGTCGCGCCGGTGGCCGCCCCGGCCGCGATGGTCCAGCCGACCGGGCCCAGTGGCGTACACCCGAAGAACTGGCTGACCCCCGGGGTCTGGATGATCGCGACGAGCACCCCCGCGGACGCCGCGGTCGCCGCCACGGTGGCCGGGTTGGTGCCGCCGGCCAGCATGGTCTGCCCGAGCTGGGTGCCGACGAGCGCGGCTAGCGCGATGGTGCCGGCCCGACGGGGTCCGGTCACCCGGCCGAGTGTCCAGCCGGTCGTCGCGCCGAGCGCGGTGGACGCCGCCCGTACCGCGATGTCCCGGGTGAGGATGCTGTCCAGGGACGCGTCCGGCCCCTCGCGCAACAGCTCGTCGCCGCCGGTTGCCTTCGGCGGGCGGACCGCGATGGCCATCGCCGGTGCCAGGTCGGTGAGCAGGTTGACCAGCAGCAGCTGCCGGGCGGTCAACGCGGACCGGCCGGTGGCCGCGGCGGTCAGCACGCTGAACGTGATCTCGCCGAGGTTGCCGCCGATGAGGATGCTCAGTGCGTGCCGTACCGAGGACCACATCGCCCGCCCCTCGATCAGCGCGGCGATGATGGTCTCCAGCCGGTCGTCGGTGACCACCAGGTCGGCGGCCGCGCTGGCCGCCGGCGTGCCGCGCTGGCCCAGCGCGATGCCGACGTCGGCGAGCCGGATCGCCGGGGCGTCGTTGGCGCCGTCTCCGGTCATCGCGACGGTACGGCCGCCCCGCTGCAGGCTCTGGATGATGCGTACCTTGTGGGCCGGGGTGCACCGGGCCACCACGTCGGTCTCCGCCAGTAGCCGGGCCAGCCCGTCGTCGTCGACCTCGTCGAGTTCGGACGCGGTGACCACCCGCTGTGCGCTGCCGTCCGTACTGATCGTGGCGGCGATCGCCTCGGCCGTCGCCGGGTGGTCGCCGGTGATCATGATGGTGTGTACGCCCGCCTCGCGGATCCGCCGTACCGCCGGCGACGCGCTCTCCCGTACCGAGTCGGCCAGCGCGACGAAACCGACGAAGGTCAGCTCGTCGACGTCGTCGTCGCACACGGTCGGGGTGGGGTGCGCCCGCTCGGCGACGGCCAGCACCCGGTGCCCGGCGCCGGCGTGCCGCTCCAGGACGCTCAGCAGCTCCCGCCGTTCGGCGTCGCCCAGCGGGCGCTGTTCGTCGTCGAGCCGCTGGGCCGAGCAGCGCGGCACGATCGTCTCCGGGGCCCCTTTCACGCTCAGCAGGTGGCCTTCCTGGCTGGTACCGACGGTGGCGTGGTACCCGCGGGACGGCTCGAACGGCAGCGTGCAGGTGTGCTCCCAACCGGGCGCGCCGATGTCCACCCGCACCTGCGCGCTCTCGGCCCCCTCCAGCACCGCCCGGTCGGTCTGCAGCGAGGTACCCGACGTCGGATCGGCCGGGGTGGCGCGCAGGGCGGCGGCGAGTACCCGGCGTAGCGGCTCTTCGATGGAGTGGAGATCGGCGTACCGGTCGCCGGAACCCACCCCGGCCAGGCCCAGCCGCCCCTCGGTGAGCGTGCCGGTCTTGTCGAAGCACAGCACGTCCACCCGGCCGAGGGCCTCGATCGTCCGCGGGTTGCGCACGAGCGCACCCTGCCCGGCCAGCCGCCGGGCGGCGGCGAGCTGAGCTGCGCTGACCAGGAACGGCAGGCCCTCGGGCACCGAGGCGACCGCGAGGTTGGCCGCCTCCGCGGCGGTCTGCCCGAGCGGTACCCCGCGCAGCAGCCCGGCGCTCGCGACCGCGGCGGCGGAGGTGGCCGCCAGCGGTACGGCGGTGCGGGTCAGCCGCCCTAGGCGGGCCTCGACACCGGTGGCCGGCGGAGCCTGGCGGGCCAGTGCCATGCCGCGCCCGACCTCGGTGTCCACGCCGGTCGCGACCACCACCGCGCTGCCCTGCCCGGCCGCGACCGTGGTCCCCTCGTACAGCATCGAGGTGCGGTCCGCGACCGCCGCTGCGATGACCGGTGCCGCGGCCTTCCCGACCGGGAGCGACTCGCCGGTCAGCGACGACTCGTCCGCCTCCAGGCCGTCCGCCTCGATCACCCGGCAGTCGGCCGGGATCACGTCGCCGGGATGGAGGGCGACGACGTCGCCGGGTACCAGGTCCCCGGCGGCGACCACCTGTTCGGTACCGTCGCGGCGTACCCGCGCGGAGACCATCGAGCGGGACAGCAGCGCGGCCAGCGACCGGTCGGTGGCGACCCGCTGCACCGCGCCGACCAGCGCGGTCAGGCCGAGCACCCCGCCGACCAGGCCGGCGTCCACCGGCGAACCGACCACCGCGGACAGGCCGGCGCCGGTGGCCAGCACCGGGGCGAGCGGGTTGGCCAGCTCCTCGACGAAGGCGCGGCCCAGGCCCATGCTCCCGCCGCCCTCGCTGGCGTGGCTCTGTGTCCGCCGGTGAGCCTCCTCGGCCGACAGCCCATCCGGTCCGGTGTGCAGCCGTTCCAGCACGTTCTGGATCGGCATGAGGTGCCACGGCACGCTCGCCCCGGGCGGTGTGAGCACCTCGCTGTCCAGCTTCTGCGCGCTCCACAGCCCGGCCGCCATGGCCACCCCGGCCGTCGTGTTGACCGCGTTGAGAGTACGGGTGGGCAGCCGCCGGGGCGGCGAGGTGAACGCGGCCAGGGCACCCAGCCCGGTCCCGGCCCGGGACAGCGTGACGCTGTGCCGGGCCACCGCCCGGGCCATCCCGGCCGCGTCGACGACCAGGGCGGCGGCGGTCAGGTCGGTTTCGAGCAGCAGGTGGGCGCCCCAGGGCGGCTCGCCGTCCTTCCCGCGTACGCCCAGCCCGCAGTCGCTGGCGCCCAGCGCGCGCCGGTTCCCGGAGACCAGCATCACCCCGGCGCCCTCGCCCTGCAGGGTGCGTACCGAGTCGACGAGCTGTGCCCCGCCGGGCATCAGGCGGTCGGCGAAGTCATGGCGCCGGCCGTCCCCGCCGGCCACGATGAGGCGCATCCCGGCCCGGCGGGCGGCGGCGGCCACCACGTCCAGGTCGGGAGTCGGCTCGGGTTCGGCGCGGACGACCGCGACCAGCTCGCCGCCCCGGGCCAGGCCGAGCGCGGTGCCGCCGTCGGCGCCCAGCCGCCGCGCGTGTTCGGTGTTGGCACCGCTGGGCCACGAGGGGCCGTGCTCGCCTCCGCCAGGCCCCGGTTCCGGCTGCGCCGCGCTGGGCCCGGACGGGGCGTGCTCGCCTTCGCCAGACCCCGGCTCCGGCTGCGCCGCCCGTTCCGGCAGCTGGTCCAGCGGGGCGAGCACCCAGCCGTCGCCCTCCCGCCGGGCGTCCGGCTGGTACGGGTCGAACAGCGCGAACGCCGCGGTGGCCACCTGCTCCGGGTCGACGTTGGTCAGCGGGGCCAGGTCGGTGAGCATCGCGCGGTCCGAGCCCACCGCGTCCTCGTCGAGGACCAGCGTGTCCAGCCGTTCGAGTTCGCGCAGCACACCGCGGTCCATCGCGATCACCCCGCGCTGGGCGAGGATCCGGCCGACCCGGGCCGCGTACGCCTCCCGGCCGCCAAAGGCCGCCTTCGGCAGCGCGGACAGCGCCAGGGCCGCCGAACGCTTGAACCCGGCCAGCGGGAAGGCGATCGCGCCGGCGGCCCCGCCGGCGGCGAGGATCCGGTTCGCGTAGCGCTCCAGCGGACCGTCCGGCAGCGGTACCGGCCGGATCTGGGCGACCCGGGCCGCGGCCGCCCGCTCCGGCGTACCGGTCAGCTGCTCCTCCGCCGCCGCCCAGGCGGCCTGCTGCGCCCGAGCCTCACGCCACTGCAGGATCCGCTGGGTACCGTCGACGGCGATGCCGGTCCAGCCGCCGGCGAGCCCCTGCGACAGCGCCTCGATCAGCGGCAGTACCGAGTCGGCCCGGCGCGCTCCGTGCAGCCACTTCGCGGCCAGCGCGTGCAGCCGGGGATGGTAATCGATCAAGTTGGCCAGCCCGGCCACCTCGCCGGGCAGCGGAGCGAACGGCAGGATCCGGGTCAGCACCGACAAGCCGAGGCCGACTCCGTCGGCGGCCAGCGTGGACAGCGCCTTGCGGGTACGCGGCCCCTCCTCCGGCGGGTGCGGGGGCTCCAGGTCGCCGTCCGGCTCCAGTCCGTCCATCCGCTCGGCCGCGGCGACCGCCGCCGTGAGGTCGGCGATCCGCGGCTCCGGCGGCTGCACCGCGACGATGACCCGGGCCGTCGGCGCGTTGACCCGGGCCCAGGCCACGCCGGGCAACTGTTCCAGCAACTGCTCCACGCGGGCGGCCAGCGCGTCGGCACCGTCCCGCTCGACACCGCGTACCTCGATGTGGTGCCGGCCCGGTACCGACCAGACGCACCGGTCGGTACCACTGGCCACTCGGGCGAACCGGTGCAGCGCCGATCCCGCGGCACGGGACAGCCCGGCGACGAGGGTCGGTACGCCGGCCGCGCCGAGAGCGGCCATCGGCAGCAGGCGCCGGGGCGGTCGGCCACCGGCGCCGTCGGGGGACACGTCCGGCGCGGGCAGGGTGTCGTGGGCAAGTGTGTCGTGGGCAGTGGTGCCGTGGGCAGTGGTGTCGTGGGCAGTGGTGCCACGGTCGGACGTGTCGCGGGCAGGCGTCTCGGGGGCAGGCGCGTGATCAGGCGTGTCGTGGTCGGGCGTGTCGTGGTCGGGCGACTGGTTCCACTGAATGATCTTCCACTGGGTCATCGGCCCGCCGCTTCCGCGCGACCGCGACGCATGGAACCAGCCTCCGGTGGAATACCAGTCGGGAAGCCGGAGGAGGCCGCCATGACCATCACAGTGCCGCGCGCCCTGACGCGTGAACCCCACGACAAGCGCGTGAAGCTGTATCCGCAGCGGCTGCGGATACCAGTCATCGGCGATGTCACGGTGCCCCCTCCCGGCCAGATGGCCTACTTCGCGGGCCTCGGCATCCTGGCCGCGGTCGAAATCATCGAGTGGCCGCTGGCCCTGGTGATCGGCACCGGGCACCTGCTCGCGGACCAGCACTGGTCCCGGCTCCTGCGCGGACTGGGTGGGGCGGCCGAGGAAGCGTGAGGGGGCCCGGCCGGCGGGCCTCGAACGGGTGACCGCTTCAGCTGTTCGGCGGTGCCGCGTACACCGCGGCGGTGAAGCGCTGGACCTCCCCTTCGGTCAGGTTGGTCACGATGTCGGCCTCGGAGATGATGCCCACCAACCGCTGCTCGTCCAGCACCGGAAGCCGGCGGATCGTGTTGTCCGCCATGCGCCGCAGCGCCTCGCCGATGTCCGCGTCGGCGTCCACCGACACCGGCATGCCGCGGGCCAGTTCCCCGGCCCGCATCTCCCGCGGGTCCGCACCCTCGGCGACGCACCGCACGACGATGTCGCGATCGGTCAGGATCCCGCGCAGGCTGCCGTCCTCGCCGCAGATCGGTACGGCGCCGACGTGCAGATCACGCATGGCCCGCGCGGCGATGCTCAGCGCCTCGTTCTCGCCGACACACTTCACGCCGGTATGCATGATCTCCCGAGCGGTCGTCATGGCCGCCTCTCCCTCCTCGCCGCGAGGCCGTCCCGCGGCGAGGTCTGCGACCCCCCGCGCTGACGTTCTTTCACGCTAACCGGCCGCCCCCTTCGCCAGGGCCGGAATCGGCGTGCTTGCCACTGGCGGGAAGGGGTCGCAGCCTCGGCGAAGGCGCCGGCTGGGAGGTTGCCGCTGTCGGCGAAGGTGCCGGCACGAGGATTCGCGGCGGCGGCAAAGGCGCCGGCTTGAGGGTTCGCGGCGTCCGTGGGATGCCGGCTCGAGGGCGCGGGGCACCGGTGGAGGCGCCGGCCGCGGTGATGCCGCGCATAACGCGGCTCCTTCCGGGTAGGCCAGGCACGGCAGGCCGACGCGCGTGCCGGGAGGGGAGAGGCGTATGCAGACCCGAGCGAAGGCGTTGGGTCACCAGATCCACCCGATGCTGGTGACGTTTCCCCTGGGGCTGCTGGCCACCGGGGTGATTTTCGACATCGTGTACCTGGCGACCGACCGGCACGGCTTCGAGATCGCGGCGGCGTACACGATCGGCGCCGGTGTCATCGGCGGGCTCTTGGCGGGCCTGTTCGGGATGATCGACGCGGCCGCGATCCCGTCCCGTACCCGGGCCAAGCGCATCGGTCTGCTGCACGGCCTCGGCAACGTCGTGGCGCTGGTGCTGTTCGGGATCAGCTGGATTCTGCGGGAGCAGGGGGTTGCCTGGCACGCGAGTGCCGTGGCACTGATCCTCGGCTTCGTGGGCATCGTGCTGCTGGCCGGTACCTCCTGGCTCGGCGGCGAACTGGTGGAGCGGCTGGGTGTCGGGGTCGACCCGAACGCCGACGTGAACGCGTCGAGTTCGCTGTCCTCACAGCATGGCGGCCTGACCAGCCACTGAATCCGACCGGGCCAGCCGCTGACGCGGCTGGCTCTCATGCTCAGTCCGAGTGGTGCTGGGCGAGGATCTCGCGCAGTTGACCGACCAGCCGCAGCGACGCGTCGTGGTCGCGCTGCCAGACGTTGCGGCCGAAGATGAGCCCCATCGCGCCGGCGCGCATCGACTCGGTCGCCTTCTCCAGCATCTTCTCGTCGCCGGCCTTCTCGCCGCCGGAGACCAGGACGAGCGACCGGCCGGCCGCCTGGATCACCGCGTCGATCGCCTGCTGGTTGGTGAACTCGCCGTCGTACGGCGCCGGAACGGCGGTCCGCTTGTCCGGCTTCGGGAAGTTCACCTTCACCACGTCGGCACCCAGTTCGCTGGCTATCCGCGCCGCGTAGTGCACCGAGTAGAAGGAATCCTTGCCGCCCTTGGCTTCGATCGCCGTACCGCGCGGGTACGCCCAGACGATCAGCGGCATGCCCAGGCGCTCGGCGTCCCGCCGTACGGTCATGAACTGCGTGAAGTCCTCGTGCTGGGCGGGGCTGCCGATGTAGAGCGTGTAGCCGACCGCGTCCGCGCCCAGCCGCACCGCGTCCTCGACCGTCGCGTTGAACGGGGACAGGGCGTAGTCGTCTGACGGGATCTCGGTCTTGCCGTTGAGCTTGACGATCAGCGGCACCTGGCCGGCGTAGTCCCAGTAGAACTTCTCGGCCAGGCCGATCTGTACGGCGATGCCGTTGAACCCGCCCTCGACCGCCAGCCGGATGATGTACTTCGGATCCGCCGCGGCCGGGTTGGCGAAGAAGTCCCGGGGACCGTGCTCCAACCCCTGGTCGTACGGCAGGAACATGGCCTTGCCGTTGCCCAGCCCGTGCTGGTACAGGATGCGGTGCAGCCGCGCCTTCTTGCCGGTGGAGAGCCCCAACTGGCGCAGTTGCGCGTGGTTACCCGTCATGTTTTCCTCTCTACCCACCTGCCCGCCGCGAAACGAGATCCGGATCAGCCGGCCGGGATCGCCTGCCAGGACCAGTCGCGGATCTCGGGCAGGTCCTCGCCGGTCTCGCGGACGTAGTCGCGGTGTTCGGCCCGCTTGTCGACCATCCGCTGGCGCAGCGTGGCGGCCTTGCGGGACAGGCCGGGTACCCGGTCGATGACGTCCATCACCAAGTGGAACCGGTCCATGTCGTTGAGCACCAGCATGTCGAACGGCGTGGTCGTGGTGCCCTCCTCCTTGTACCCGCGCACGTGGATGTTGTCGTGGTTGTTCCGCTGGTAGGTCAGCCGGTGGACCAGCCACGGGTACCCGTGGTAGGCGAAGATGACCTGCCGGTCGGTGGTGAAGATGGCGTCGAACTCGGCGTCCGGCAACCCGTGCGGGTGCTCGGAGGTCGGTTGCAGGCGCATCAGGTCCACCACGTTGACCACCCGTACCCGCAACTCCGGCAGGTGGGTGCGGAGCAATTCGGCGGTCGCCAGGATCTCCATCGTCGGGACGTCGCCGGCCGCCACCAGGACCACGTCGGGGTCGCCCGCGTCGTTCGACGCCCACTCCCAGATGCCGAGGCCGCGCCGGCAGTGTCGTTCGGCCGCGTCGATGTCCAGCCAGGTCGGGGCCGGATTCTTCCCGGCGACGATGACGTTGATGTAGTCGCGGCTGCGCAGGCAGTGGTCCGTGACCGCCAGCAGGGTGTTGGCGTCCGGCGGCAGGTACACCCGGACCACTTCGGCCTTCTTGTTCATGACGTGGTCGATGAACCCCGGATCCTGGTGCGAGAACCCGTTGTGGTCCTGACGCCAGACGTGCGAGGTGAGCAGGTAGTTCAACGAGGGGATCGGCTTGCGCCAGGCCAGTTTCCGGCTGACCTTCAACCACTTCGCGTGCTGGTTGACCATCGAGTCCACGACGTGCACGAACGCCTCGTAGCACGGGAACATGCCGTGCCGCCCGGTGAGCAGGTACCCCTCCAGCCAGCCCTGGCAGGTGTGCTCGGACAGGATCTCCATCACCCCGCCGCGCGGCGCGAGGTGCTCGTCCACCGGCGCGGTGGCGGCCTGCCACACCTTGTCGGTCACCTCGAAGACCGCGCCGAGCCGGTTGGACTCGGTCTCGTCCGGGCCGACCATGCGGAAGTTCCCGTACGGCCGGTTCGCGGCCATGACGTCGCGCAGGTACGTGCCCAGAACGCTGGTGGCACCGGCCATCGAGCCGGCCATCACCCCGTAGCCGCGGTAGTCGGGCAGCTCCAGGTCGCGTGAGTGCCGGCCACCGTTGGCGTGCGGGTTGGCGGCCAGCCGGGCGCTCCCGCTCGGTAGCCAGTCCACAATGGACGGCACTGGGGCGCCGTGCCGGTCGAACAGCTCCTCCGGCCGGTACGACAGCATCCAGTCCCGCAACGCACTGAGGTGCCGGCTGTCGTCGCGGGCGGCACCCAGCGGTACCTGGTGCGCGCGCCAGGTGCCCTCGACCGGATGGCCATCCACCACCCGCGGGCCGGTCCACCCCTTCGGGGTGCGCAGCACGATCATAGGCCACTGTGGACGCTCGTCGACCCCGTCCTCACGGGCCGCCCGCTGGATGGAGGCGATCTCGTCGAAGACGGCGTCCAGGGTCGCGGCCAGTACCTGGTGCACCGGCTCCGGCTGGTAGCCCTGCACGAGATACGGCCGGTACCCGTACCCGGTGAGCAGATCCTCCAGCTCGTCGTCGCCGATCCGGGCCAGCACCGCGGGGTTGCTTATCTTGTACCCGTTCAGGTGCAGGATCGGCAGCACGGCCCCGTCGGTCACCGGATCGAGGAACTTGTTCGAGTGCCAGGACGCGGCCAGTGCTCCGGTCTCCGCCTCGCCGTCGCCGATGACGCAGGCGACCACGAGGTCGGGGTTGTCCAGCGCGGCGCCGTACGCGTGGGACAGCGAGTAGCCCAGCTCGCCGCCCTCGTGGATCGACCCGGGCGTCTCCGGCGCGTTGTGCGAGGGCACTCCGCCGGGGAAGGAAAACTGCTTGAACAGCCGGGCCATGCCCCGCTCGTCGAGCGACACCGCGGGGTAGATCTCGCTGTAGGTACCGTCCAGCCAGGCGTTGGCCACCATCCCGGGGCCGCCGTGCCCCGGTCCGGCCACGTAGATCATGTCCTGTTCCCGGGCCGCGACGATCCGGGACAGGTGGGCATAGACCAGGTTCAGGCCCGGGGTGGTGCCCCAGTGGCCGAGCAGCCTCGGCTTCACGTCCTCGGGTGCGAGCGGCTCGCGCAGCAGCGGGTTGGCCAACAGGTAGATCTGGCCGACGGACAGGTAGTTCGCGGCGCGCCAGTACCCGTCGATCGCGTCCAGTTGCTGCCGGCTCAGCGGTACGCCGTCGACGATGAGCATGGGCTACCCCTCCCTCGCGGTTACCCGCCCGCGGCGGCCGGACGGCGCGCTCCGCGCACCCTGCCGGTATGCCCGCTGCTGCGGCAGGCATACCGGACGGTGTCGCGCAGCGCCTCCGCCGTGTCACACTCGGTGCGCACGGGTCCCGCGGTGGCAGTGGGGCCGGTGTGGCGGTCGGGCCGGTGTGAGTGAGTGCGGCGTTTTCGTCCGGGAGAGCGCTTTCAGCATGATCCATAGACCGACGTTGACATAGAGGAAGGCCACTCCTAATCTCGTGGAGAACGCTCTCCCGATCATCCCGCTGGCGAAACCCGACCACGCCTGGCCGGCCGCGTCGAGGCAGCCGTACCCAGGAAAGCCCGCGGCCGCCCACGAACCCCCAACCCCCGAGACAACAGCTGCGCGGCCCGCTCCTCGACGTCCGGGCCGCGGCGGAGGACTGCCATGTTCGTACCGTTACCCCAGGCCGCGCGGCACCGGGCGCGCACCGGCGCCGCGGCGCTCGGCGTCGGCGTACTGCTGGCCACGCTGGTCTCCTGGCTGCCGGCCGAAACCGCGTTCGGCTCGACCGGCCTCCCGGTCGTCGAGAACTTCGAGGGCACCCTGCCCATCACCACCGCGAGCCCGGGAATCTTCCCGTTCGGCAGCGACGCGGCGAGCACGCCGACCCTGACCCAGGTCGCGGTCGCCGACCGGCCCGGCGGCGCCGCCGACAACCACGGACTCGACGTCACCTACCACGTGGGAACGTACGGCGGCTTCAGCAACAACCTGTCGACCGCGCAGAACTGGAGCGCGTACGGCGGCTTCAGCTTCTGGGTCAAGGAGACCGCGACCGGCCAGCGCATCGAGTTCGAGGTCAAGGACGGCGGCACCGACGGCGAGCACGCCGAGCTGTGGCAGTCCTTCTTCACCGACTCCGCGACCGGCTGGCAGCAGATCAAGGTGCCGTTCGGCGACTTCGTCAAGCGCACCGACTACCAGCCCTCCGGCGCCCCGTCGGACAACACCCTGAACCTCACCTCGATGTGGGGCTACGCGGTCAACCTGGCCGGCTCCTCGTCCGGTGACCTGATCTTCGACGACGTCGTGCTGTACGGCACCGCCCAGCCCACCGTCACGGTGGCCAACGACGTGTACGTCACCGACCAGGGTGGCTCGGCGTCCGTCGGCGTGGTGGCGAACCAGCCCGGCGGCGGGCCGCTCGGCGATGACGTCTCGGTCGGGTACACCCTCGGCGGCGGTACCGCGGTCGCCGGCACCGACTTCACCGCCGGCAGCGGCACGCTGACGTTCCCGGCCGGTACCCCGTCCGGCACGGTCAAGACGATCGCCGTGCAGACCAGCGGCGGCCACCCGGCGTCGGTCGCCAAGACGATCCCGGTCAAGCTGACCGCCACCGGGGCCACGCTGAGCGGCTCCGGCGCCACGGTCGTCATCAACGCCCACGGCCTGCCGTACCTGAACCCGGCGCTGCCGATCGCGCAGCGGGTCGCCGACCTCATGAGCCGGATGTCGTTGCAGGACAAGGTCGGCCAGATGACGCAGGCCGAGCGGGCCGCGGTCGCGGGCGGCGGGGACATCGCCACGTACCGGCTCGGCTCGATCCTCTCCGGTGGCGGATCGGTACCCACGCCCAACACCCCGCAGGCGTGGGCCGACATGGTCGACAACTTCCAGCTCCACGCGCAGGCGACCCCGCTGCAGATCCCCATCATCTACGGCGAGGACTCGGTCCACGGCGACAACAACCTGCAGGGCGCGACGGTCTTCCCGCACGACATCGGCATGGGCGCCACCCGCGACCCGGGCCTGGCCGAGCAGGAGGGGCGGATCACCGCGACCGAGACCCGGGCGACCGGCGTGCAGTGGGCGTTCGCACCGTGCGTGTGCGTGACCCGCGACGAGCGGTGGGGCCGCTCGTACGAGGCGTTCGGTGAGGACCCGGCGCTGGTGCAGCTGATGGAGACCGTCATCGACGGCCTGCAGAACAACGGGAACCTGGCCGACCCGACCGCGGTACTGGCCACCGCCAAGCACTACCTCGGCGACGGCGGGACGCAGTACGGTTCCTCGACCAACGGCACGTACACGATCGACCAGGGCGTGACCTACGCGACCCAGCAGCAGGTCGACGCGCTGTACCTGCCGCCGTACCAGACGGCCGTGGACAAGGGCGTGGGCGCGGTCATGCCGTCGTACTCCAGCCTGCAGATCCTCGGCAAGGACTCCGCGCCGGTGAAGATGCACGCCCGTACCGACATGCTCACCGGCGTCCTCAAGAACCAGCTCGGGTTCAAGGGTTTCGTCGTCAGCGACTGGAATGGCATCGACCAGATCGGCCCGGACTACAAGAACGACGTCAAGGTCAGCGTCAACGCCGGCATCGACATGGTGATGGCCCCGTACAGCTACAAGGACTTCATCACCGACCTGACCGCACTGGCGGGCAGCGGCGATGTGACCACGGCCCGGATCAACGACGCGGTGTCCCGCATCGTGACCCAGAAGTTCGAGCTCGGGTTGTTCGACCACCCGTACTCCGACCGGACCAACCTGCCCACCATCGGCGACGCGGCGCACCGCCAGGTCGCCCGGCAGGCCGCCGCCGAGTCGCAGGTGCTGCTGAAGAACGCCGGGAACGTCCTGCCGCTGTCGAAGACCGCGAAGGTGTACGTCGCCGGGTCCAACGCCGACGACCTGGGCAACCAGACCGGTGGCTGGACGCTGAGCTGGCAGGGGCAGTCCGGACCGGGTGACGTGGGTACCACGATCCTGGCCGGCATGAAGCAGGTCGCACCGCACGCGACCATCACGTACAGCAAGGACGCCTCGGCGCCGACGGCCGGCTACAACGTCGGTGTCGTGGTGGTCGGCGAGACGCCGTACGCCGAGGGCGTCGGCGACGTGGGCAACGGGCACACGCTTCAGCTGTCGGTGGCCGACCGGGCCGCCGTGGACAAGGTGTGTGGCGCGATGAAGTGCGTCGTCATGACGGTGTCCGGGCGCCCGCTGGACATCACCGGCATCGTGCCGGAGGCCGCCGGGGTGGTCGCCTCATGGCTGCCCGGCACCGAGGGCGAGGGCGTGGCCGACGTGCTGTTCGGCGCCAATCCGTTCACCGGCCGGCTGCCGGAGACCTGGGCGAAGGCGGAGAGCCAGCTGCCCATCAACGTGGGCGACGCGACGTACGACCCGCTGTACGCCTACGGCTGGGGCCTGCGTACCGACAACGGCCGCAACCGGCTGGACGCGGTACGCGACCAGTTGGCCGGCGTCCACGGGGACCGCGACATCGCGGCCGCGGTCAGCGCGCTGGGTCGGGCGCTGACGCCGGGCTGGTGGAACAAGGACGGCACGGTCCGCGACGCCAAGCAGGTGCTCGGTGCGTTGCAGGACGCGACGAACGCGCTGAACCGGTCCCGCAGGGACACGTTCGACCAGGACAACGCCGTGGTGTCGGTGGCCCGGGACGTGGCCCAGGCGAGGATCGCGAACGGGGGCCCGGCGGCGATGCCGCTGACCGCGTCACTGACCGCGAACGCTGAGCACGCCCTGCTGACCGGACGGCCCGACCAGGCCGTGTCGCTGCTGACCCAGGCTTACACCAAGGCTGGGCTGGCCTAACGGCTGGGCTGGCGTAACGAGATTCGAGCGGTGCCGCCTGCGGTCACGGAACATCGTGAGCGCGGGCGGCACCGTCTCCGGCCTCCTCGGCGGTCAGCCGCCGGACGAGGTGCCGGCGACCGGCCCGGCGGGCGGCCGCGGCGAGCGCGAGGCCGGCGGCGGTCTTCCAGTACCCGCCGTCGGCGGTGGCCCGGACCCAGCCCTGGTCGCGGCGCCGCCAGATCCTCGTGGCGGACAGCGCCAGGCAGGCGGCGAGACCGCCGTCGGTCAGCACCGCGGCGACCGCGTGACCCCAGAGGATCAGCGCCAACCGGCCCTGTTGCTCGGGCGACGACCGCTCCCACCGGGCCGCGAACGCCCGGCGGAAATTCGCCTGATCGGTACGGTGGTTCACGACGCCACGGTCGCCGGCAGGGGCGCCCGGCCGACCCGGGTGCCGGCCACGAGGTCGTGCAGCGCGGCGCGATCCTTGCAAACCAGTACCGAGGCAACGGTCGCGCCGGCGATCAGGTACGCGGCGGTGATGGGTACCCAGGCCAGAGCCGGGCTGACCACGGTGCCGGCGCCGGAGCCCGCCCACAGCGGCGCGATGCCCAGATGGGCGCAGGCCCACGGCAGCAGCTTGACCGCGTTGCGCGCCGCGATCCGCGCCGGTCCGGCGGCGCCGCCGTTCCGCGCTTGGACGACAAGCCTGAGGCGGCGCTTGCCCCACGTCGCGTGTGCCGCACCCGCCTCGGTGACGGTGAGGTAGAGCCAGACCGGCACCACCGAGCCGGCGAACGAGACCAGGTCGACGTGCCCTCGCCAGGGAACGAGATCGGCCGCGTACAGCGGGACGAAGACCGCGGCGAGAACGGCGAGCCAGCCGAGCACCACGCAGTAGTCGAGCAGCGCGGCCAGCAGCCTCGGCCTCAGCGGTCTGGGCCTCGGCAGTTCCGGCCCTGGCAGTTCTGGCGTCGGCAGTTCCGGCCTCGGCCGCCCGGCAGGCGCGGCCGCGTCGGTCGCGGTCAGCGGCGAGTCAGCCACGCGGACTCCCTCACAGCTCGTCACACGGTCCCGTTATCGACCGATGGGATCGTATCCGTTCCGCGTGCTCACCGTGACCCGGCCCGCACCCGCCGACCGGCGGATCGCCCGGCTCACGGTCCCCCCGGCCACGGCGGCACGCTCTCCGGCGTCACTGCCCTAATCGGCGTCATCGCCCTCTCTTGCATCATCGCCGCTCACTGCCACCGGAACGCAAAGCTGAAGTCCTGCGCGCAGCGACCGGTCAGCCTGCGTTCCGAGGAGACCAGTCCGGCGGCGACGCACCTCGCGACCTCGGCGCGCGAGAGCTCCAAGCCCGTCGCGATGAGCGTCGTCGGCCTGATCGGGATGGGTTGTGCGAACCGGACGCTGACCTCGAGGACGTCGGCTTTTGGCAGTTCGACGGGGCTCATCTCCAGCGTCCACGCATCGGTCCAGTCGAGCGCGATGTCGTTGCGGTGTGCCAGCCGAGGATCGGCCAGCAGTTTCGCCGCGAGCGCGGGAGCGTTGTGGTGGAAGCCGTTGAGCATCGTGGGATCGATGGAGCGAACGTGGACACGCTCCAGCACCGTCAGCTTGATCGTCTCGCCGCACCGGTCGCACAGCGCCAACAGCCAGACGTCGAGCAGCTTGTGATTCGCGTTGACCCGGAATCGTCCCCGGGTCCGGTACTTCGTGGAAGGGCAGGTCCGGCAGCGGCGCCGGATAGTCGGAAAGTCGTTCGGGCGTACGAGCCACTGCGTCGTGGCGCGCACGAGGAAGGTGTCGTCGTGCACAGGAAAAGGCCAATCGGCTGCGAGACCATCGTTGCGAGGTCGGCGCGGCGCGGATGGGCGCGGCGCCGGATCGAGCCGCGGATGCCGCGAAGCTAACAACCGGACGTCGATGACCTGCCGAGGGCACGCTGAAGCGGGCCGGCAGCGCGGCGGCGCTACGCGACCGCGGGCCCGTCAGGGCGCGGCGTGCTTTCTCGACGCGATGAACGTCTCAGCTGGTGTACAACGGCCTGTCCCTTGGGAGGCTGCACAGGCGCGCGCCGGTCGGCGCCTCCTGGATGACGGCCTGACGGTAGTGCCGGTCAGCTGTGCCACGCCACCGAAATACTGAGCGGCGCGATACTACGTGAACAAGCCGGAGCCGAGGTGGTCGCTCGCGTCGCGCACCCCGGGCAGTGCGAAGAAGTACCCGCCGCCGGTCGGCTGGATGTAGTCCACCAGCGGCTCGTCGGCCAGCCGGTTCTGTACCGCCTCGAACTGCCGCGCGACGTCCTGCTGGTAGCAGCAGAAGATGAGCCCCACGTCCAGGTTGCCGTCGAGGTCCACGCCCCGGTCGTAGTTGTATCCGCGGCGCAGGATCCGCTGGTTGTCCGTCTCCAGAGTGCGCGGGTTGGCCATCCGGATGTGCGCGGTCAGCGGGATCCCGATGCCGTTGGGATCGTTCGTGTAGTCCGGGACGTCGCTCTCCACGGCGCCGTTGAGCGGGGCGCCGCTGTCCCGCCGCCGGCCGATCATCGTCTCCTGCTCGTGCAGCGAGACCCGGTCCCAGAACTCGACCAGCATCCGGATGATGCGCACCACCTGGTAGCTGCCGCCTTCGGCCCAGGCGGGCTCGCCGTTCACGCCGCCCTTGGCCCAGATGAGCCGGTCGGTCTCGGTCGCGTCCGCGACGTCCGGGTTGGCGATGCCGTCCTTGAAGCCGAGCTGGTTGCGCTGGGTACCGGACGGCCGGGGCGCGGAGATGAACCCGTCGGCCTTCCAGTTCGGCTGCATTCCGGAGCGGGTGTGCCGGGTGATGTCGCGCAGCGCGTGCATCACGGTGTCCCGCGAGTCCGCGCAGAGCTGCAGCATGATGTCGCCGTGCAGTTCGGTCGAGCCGGCCACGTTGTCGTTCGGGAAGATCGGCATCGGTGTCAGCTTGGCCGGCCTGCGGGCGGCCAGCCCGTACCGGTCGTCGAACAGCGACGCGCCCACGCCGACGGTGACGCTCAGCCCGTCGGTGGGCACGACCGGGCCGAGCGTCGCGCTGTCCGGCGGCACCGAGGAGACCGGGACGTCGGGTGGCGTGCCGCCGGCGCAGAGGAAGCGCGCCCGCTCGGTCAGCGTCTGGAACAGCTCGCGCAGCGCGGTGCGGTCGGGCGCGGTGGCGTTGAAGGAGACGAACGTCGCGGCGGCCTGCTGCGGTGTCACGATGCCCGCCTGGTGCGCGCCGTGGAAGGCGATGCTCCGGCCGTCGGTGCCGGCGGCCACCGCCCGGGCGGTGCCGTACCCGGCGGCGCCGAGTGCGGCGGTGGCGGCGGCGCCGAGCGCGGTACCGCGCAGGAATGAGCGCCGGCCCAGGCCCGGTCGGGACGCGCCGGAGCCGGAGCCGGTGGGCGGGGTCGCGGTCGTCGAGGTCATGCCGGGGTCCGTGTCATGCTGAGGTCCGTTCGTGCAGCAGATTGGGTACCGCGTCGAGCTGTTCGAGCAGCGCGCCGAGGTCAGCGTCGACTTTCTGGCGGCGCGCCTGCGGCAGGGCGCCGGCGGCGATCCAGATGCCGGACGACTGGTCTGGATCGTGGCGTGGCGCCAGACGGGCCGAGCCAGACTGGTCCGAAACCCGGCAGGCCAGCAGGTCGGCCTGCACGGTCGCGATGCCCCGGTCGATCGCCGCGAGCAGTGCCGGGTCCCGGGCCGAGATCAGCCCGGTCAGCGTGCCGAGCACCGCCTGGGTGCCCTGCGTGTTGGCGTACGCAGTGGCAAGCGTCGTTCCGCTGCCGTAGTCGTCGTGGCCGGTGACCTGGAACTGCAGGGTGTTCTCCAGGATCTCGTGGGTGCGCAGCGGGAGGTCGCCCGGGTCGATGTCCTCGCTGGGCAGGTCCTCGATCAGGCCCTTGATGTCGGAGACGAGACGGCCGGTCAGCGGCCGGAGCACCGCCGCGGGCTGGCCGTGCCACAGGCCGTACTCGATCCGGTGCAGTCCGGTCCAGGACTGGTCGTCGACGCCGTCCGGCAGCCCGTCGGCCGTACCGTTGATGGCTCCGTCGAAGTCCTGGAACGAGTTGTACGCCGCACCCAGGCGCTCGTAGTCCAGGTGCGCGGGCAGCCAGTCGGTCCGGGCGGCGGCCAGGTTGCCGGCGGCGACATCGGCGGCGAGCCGGGTCGCGTCGGCCAGCAGCGGTGGGAGGCCGCGCTCCACGGAGGAACGGTACGCGCCGACCGGTCCGGTGAGGTCCAGGTCCGGCATGGGCGGCACGCCGGTGACGGCGCCGGCCACGGTACCGGTGAGGGTGTGCGCCTGCGACGTGAGCACCGTACCGTCGGTGAACACGCAGCGCAGCGCGTACCGGCCGGCACCGAGCGTGGTGCTCATCGTGCGCCGCGTACCGGGCGTCAGGTCCCGTGCCTCGGCGTAGACCAGGTTGCGCCGGGGATCGATCAGGTACACCTGGACCGGGTTGGGTGCCGCGTCGCGCAGGACCAGGCTCTGGCGCCCGTCGACCGGGCCGGACCAGCCGTTCCCGCAGTCCTTCTCGGACAGCGTCACGACCCGGTCCACCGCCAGGACGCCGTACACCGTGCCGGCCGCGGCCAGGGCCACGACCGCGGCACCGGCGATCCACCAGCGGGGGTGCCGCCGCACGCTCGACCAGCCGGCGGGGGAACGCACCGCGGCCTCCTTCGCGGATCGATGGATGTGGGGCGGCGAGTCGGGCCCCCGGAAACCCGTGGGGCCCGACCCCGCCAGACCGGCCGCTGCCGGCGATTCAGGTGAACCGCTGGCTCAGGTGAACCGGTGGCTCAGGTGAACCGGTGGCTCAGGCGACAGGTGACTCAGTTGAAGATGCTGGTGATCGGCGTGGCCGACGCGCTCGACCCGACCAGACCCAGGCCGTACATCTTCTCCAGGGTCGCCAGCACGTTGTAGTGGTTGATGTTCTGGTTGTAGTGGCCGGTGGCGATGTGCTGCCCGACGAAGATGGTCGGGATCTGGTTGCCCTCGGTGTTGTCGTCCTCGTCCCACGTGACGACCAGCAGGCTGTTGTGCGTCTTGGCCCAGGTCGCGTACGCCGACAGGTGCGAGTTGAGCCAGGTGTCGGCCTGGGTGATGGTGCCGTCGTGCATGTCGTCCTTCAGGTTCGGGATGACGAACGACAGGGTGGGCAGGCTCGCGTAGTTCGACGAGGACGGGAAGCTCGTGAACGGCAGCGAGTCGGCGGCGGGTACGTTGCTGAAGTTGATCCACGGAGAGTGCTTGCGGGCGTACGAACCGGACGAGCACGTGGTCGAGCCGGTCGACGGCAGGCCCTCCGAGTACCCCTTGAACGTCTTGCCGGCGGCCAGCAACTCCGAGCCGAGGTTGGCCTTGGCGCCCTCGTTCGTGGGGCAGGCGTCGCTGGACAGGCCGAACGTGCTGCCGCCGAACAGCGCCATGTAGTTCGGCTCGCTGGGGTGGGTGACCGCGTACGACGCCGTCATCAGGGCGCCCTGCGAGGCCAGTGAGTTCATGTACGGGGCGCTCTTGGTGTTGCCGATGATGTCGGCGTACGAGTGGTTCTCCTCCATGACCACGACGACGTGGTCGTAGGCCGGGATGGTGGCCGCCGCGAGCTTGACCGGCGCCGCCGCGTGGGCGTTCACGTAGAGACCGGTCGCACCCAGCAGTGCGCTGGCCGCGATGGCCAGCGGGACGAGGGTACGGGATCGGAGACGCATGGGGTCCTCCATGATCAGCGATATGTTGGCCCGAATTCTGGGCGGAGCAGGTGACCGCGAGGCGTCGGCAGGACTCCGGCTTCGTGAACCGCTCGTTGCGTAAGCATGAGTGGCGCAATTACCCAAATCAATGCCCCTGCCGAGCGGCTGTACGGCTCGCCGACGCCCCGCGTTCGCTGGCGGCCTCCGAACCGTGTGTGATTACTCACGGCGAGCGGGCTGCCGAGCGCGTAAATCCGACGCTTGGCTGGCGGGTGCTGTTTCCTGTCGTAGCCTCGCCCGTGTGGATTCGACCGGTACCGCGAGCCGACCCAGCCCCACCGCGGCCGACCCGCCCGTGCCGCACCCGCGGGTCGCCGGCCAACGGCCCGGAACCGGCGACCGGTCGGAGCCCCGCGCGGCGCGCGGTGACGACTCCCCGCCCACCTCCGCCGGCCTCACCTCCGCCGGCCTCACCTCTGCCGGCACTGTCTTTGCCGGCCCCGCCTCTGCCAGCCCCGCCTCTGCCGGTCTCGCCGCCGCCGCTCTCGTCGGGCGTTCCGAGGAGCGGGCGCTCGTCGAGTCCCTCGTCGCGGACCTGTCGTCCGGCCGGGGCGGCGCGATCTGGCTGGAGGGCGAGCCCGGGATCGGCAAGTCGAGCCTGGTCGACGCGTTGCTGGCCCGGGCCTCCGCGGCCGGGTGCCAGGTGTTCCGGGGTCGTGCCGAGGAGCTGACCCAGCCCTTCCCGCTGCGTCCGCTCGCCGACGGCCTCGGCGCTTCGCACCGCTCGGCGGATCCGCAGCGCAGGGCGATCGCGCGCCTGCTGGCCGGCACGGTGGTCGAGCAGGACGTGATCGACCCGGTGGTCGCCGGCGCCGAGAAAATCATCGACCTGGTGGACCAGCTGTGCGCGGCCGGGCCGGTCGTACTCGCGGTCGAGGATCTGCACTGGGCGGACGTGCCGAGCCTGTCGGTCTGGTACCGGCTGGATCGGCTCGTCGACCAGCTGCCGCTCCTGCTCGTCGGCACCGCGCGCCCGGTACCGCGCCGGCCCGAGGTGGAACGGCTCAAGGAGGTGCTGCGGGATCGGGACGGCGTGGTCCAGGTGGTCGGCGCGCTGGACGAGGCGGCGGTGACCGAGCTGACCGCCCAGCTGCTGTCGGCGCGGCCGGGGCCCCGGCTGTCGGCGCAGCTGGCCCGCGCCGGGGGCAACCCGCTGTACGTCCGCGAGCTGGTCGACGCGCTGCGCCGGGACGGCAGCCTCCGGGCCGACGGGGGCGAGATGGAGTCGGACCTGCCCCAGGACTTCTCTGACATCCCCGAGTCGCTGGGTGCCGCGATCGGCCGCCGGCTCGGCTTCCTGGAGGAGTCCACCCGCAGCTTGCTGCGGCTGGCGGCGTTGCTCGGCGAGGAATTCACCGTGCAGGACCTGACCCGGGTCGCGGACCGGCCGGCCGCGGCTCTGCAGACCTCGCTGGCCGACGCGCTGGCCGCCGGTGTACTGGCGGAGACCGGCGCCCGGCTGGCGTTCCGGCACGGCCTGATCCGCCAGACGCTCAGCGCGGAGATTCCCGGCTCGCTCCGCCACGCGCTGCACAACCAGATCGCGCGGTCGCTCGCGCGAAGCGGCGCGGGGATCGGCCCGGTCGCCCGGCACCTGATGGCGGCCGAGGGGACGGTCGACGCGTGGGCCATCGACTGGGCGGTCACCCTGCCGGTCGCGGCGATGTTCGTGGCCCCGCAGGTGGGGGTCGACGTGCTGAACCGGCTCATCCACTCCGGGCTCGATGAGCGCCAGCGTGAGGTGCTGGAGGCACGCCTGGCGACCGTACTGTTCTGGACCGGCGACAGCCTCCGGGCCGCCGAGGTGGCCGCCGGGGTGCTGCGCTTCGCGAAGGATCCCGAGGTGCGTGGCCGGATGTACCTGTACCGGCTCCGCTCGGCGAGCCAGCACGGCGACAACGGGCCGGCGCTGACGGTCGCGGAGAAGGCGTTCGCCGAGGACGGGCTGTCGGAAGCCTGGCGCGCCCGGATCCGCGCCTGGTCGGCGATCACGCTGATCAAGGTGGGCCGGGAGGACGAGGCCATGCGGCGGGCCCGGGTCGCGATGGCCGAGGGTGGGCGCAGCGGCGACCCGGTCGCCATCGGGTACGCCCACCACGTGCTGTCCCACCTGGCCGACAGTGCCACCGCACTGGTGCACATCTCCGCGGCCCTGGCCGTGCCGAACACCGACCCGGACTCGACGGAGCTGCGCCTGATCCTGCTGACCAACCGGCTGGCGCACCTGAACAACCTGGGTCGCCGGGATGAATTCGACGCGACGTTCCAGGAGACGCTGAGGTTCTCGGTCAAGACAGGCACCAAGCGCACCGGGCGGGTACAGATCGCCGGGGCCATGGGCTACTACGACTTCGGCGAGTGGGACGAGGCCCTGCTGCACGTCGGCTCGCTGCAGCCGCCGATGGCCCCCGCGCTCCGGATGGCGGCACACGGGCTCGCCGCCCTCATCGCCGGCCACCAGGAGGATTGGGCCCGGCTGCGGGCCGAGGTGGAGGCCGGCCGGGACATCGGGGTCACCACCGGCGACGTGCGGATCTACTCCGGGTACCTGGTCGCCGCGCAGGCGATCCGCGCGGAGGCCGACGGCGACCCGACCCGCGCGGTCGAGCTGCTCACCACGTGGCTCGATCCGGGCATCGGGCACGACGGCCGGGAGCGGTACATGTGGCTGCCGGACCTGGTCCGGGTCGCGCTGACGATTGGCGACCGGGACACCGCGCAGGGGGCCGCCCGGGCCGCCCGAGACGACGCGGGCCACCCCGACGCCATCATCAGGCAGCTGCTCGCAGCGGACCTGTGCGAGGCGCAGCTCGCCGACGACGCTCCGGAACTCGTCCGGGTCGCCGGCGACTTCGAGCGGCACGGCTGGACGATGGCCCGCTCGTTCGCGCTGGAAGAGGCGGCGCTGCGGCTCGCCCTCGCCGGCGACGCCGCGCAGGCCCGGGTCCTGCTGAGCGACGCGGTACGCGGGTACGCCGCCGCCAACGCCTCCTGGGACCTGCGCCGGGCCGACTCGCGGCTGCGCGCGGCCGGGATCCGCCGCGGCCCGCGTAGCCTGCGCCGGCGGGAGACCACGGGGTGGGGCTCGCTGACCCCGGCAGAGCAGCGGGTCGTCGACCTGGTGGCGCAGGGGCACAGCAACGCGGACATCGCGGCCCAGCTGTTCACCTCACCGCGCACGGTGCAGACCCACGTGTCGCACGTCCTGGCGAAGCTGAGCCTGCGCTCGCGCATCGAGATCATGCGCGAGGCCGGCGCCCGGACCTGAGGTCCGCCCCCGATTATCGTTCGTGAGCAAGCGGTATCTCACCGTGCCCTGATCCGGCCGGAAACCTGGGCATGAGTGCCATGACGTAGGCAAACACGGCCGGGGCGGTGGCTACCGGTGCCAAAACATGCGTCTCGACACCGATGATCGCTCATCGCCGTTGCGGAAGTCTCTGAGGTGTCGACAGCCGGCACGCGAAGGGAGTTCCGTTCCATGATCACCGCCTCCGTACCCGCCGCGGGTGCGCCGGCCAGTACCGCCGCGGACGCCTCCGACGCCTCCGACCCCGCCGCGCCGCCGAGCAGCGCCGATGAGCGGATGCGGGCGCTCTACCGGGCTCACGCCGGGCCGCTGTACCGCTTCCTGCTGCGCATCACGTTCGGCGACGCGCACGCCGCCGAGGACCTGATGCAGGAGACGCTGCTGCGGGCCTGGCGGAACCTCGACGGGCTGAACCCGGACGTGGACTCGGTGCGGCCATGGCTGTTCACCGTCGGCCGGCGGATCGCGATCGACGCGGCCCGGGCCCGCAACGTCCGGCCGACCGAGGTACACACCGCCGACGCCGCCACGCTGCCGACCACCGAGGACGCGATCGAACGGCTGGTGAACGTGCAGGCGGTGCGCGAGGCGATGGTGACGCTCAACCCCGACCACCGGTCCGTGCTCATCGAGCTGTACTACCGCGAGCGCTCGACCGCCGAGGCCGCGCAGCGGCTGGGCATCCCGGTCGGCACCGTCAAGTCGCGCACCCACTACGCGCTGCGCTCCCTGTCCGCGGCGATCGGCGCGGCACTCGCCTGATTGGCGACCTGAACCAGGCACGTCGATTCCGGAGACGTGTCGGTCGCGGGTGGGTCGGGGGAGTCACCCGCGGTGCTACATCCACAAAGAGCCGTTCCGGTTACGGCAGTCGCCGAGTCACAGTGACCGGCGATGAGTTCACCAAACGCACGGAGTTTCAATGACCAAGGTCAGAGTGTCAGCGATCGCGGCCGCCGGAGGAATCGTTCTGGCAAGCCCTCTCCTGGGAGTCGGCGCGGCCCAGGCGAATCCTCAGGCGCACACCGTGTACGTGTCGACGCACGGTGCGAGCACCGCGGCCGGCAACAGCTGCACCTCCGCCGCGTACCACTCCATCAACGCCGCGATCACCGCGGTGGCCGCCAACGGGACCGTTGTCGTCTGCGGCGGCACCTACCGGGAGGACGTCTCGGTCACGAAGACCGTGACGCTGCGGGGACGCTCCTCCGCCACGATCGACGCCACGAACCAGACCAACGGGGTGACGGTCACCGCCGGCCACGCCACGGTCAGTGGCTTCACCGTGGAGAACGCCATCGGCGAGGGGATCCTCGTCAACGGCGCGAACAATGTCACCATCCAGGGCAACGTGGTCAAGCACAATGACCTGGGCGGGTCACCGGTGAACCCGGTGCCCAACAGCTACCCGTTCTGCGCTCCGACGCAGGGTGTCCCCGGCGACTGCGGCGAGGGCATCCACCTGATGGGCAGCTCGAACTCCACCATCAGCGGCAACACCAGCACCGACAACAGCGGCGGAATCCTGATCAGCGATGAGACCGGACCCGCCGGGCACAACCGCGTCATCGGCAACGTGGTGACCGACAACCTGTACGCCTGCGGCGTCACGGTCGTCGGCCACAACCCGGCGGCGGCCCCGAACGGCGTACCCGCGCCGACCGTGGCCGGCGTGTTCGACACCCAGGTCATCGGCAACCGCATCAGCGGCAACGGAGTCGACGGCGCGGGTGCCGGGGTGGTCATCGCGACCGGCGTACCGGGTGGCGCGTCGTACGACAACGTCGTCGAGGGCAACGCCATCAACGGCAACGGCATGTCCGGCGTGACGGTACACAGCCACGCTCCCGGCCAGGACCTCAACGGCAACGTCATCCTGGCCAACCAGATCGGTACCAACAACCTGGGCGGCGACCCGGACTTCAGTCCGGCCGACACCCAGACCACCGGGGTCCTCGTGGCCACGGTCTCCCCGTTGTCGATCCGGGTCGAGGCGAACGCCATCTCGAACGACCAGATCGGCATCTGGACCACCGGACCGGTCACCGCGACGGGCGCGCACGCCAACGCGTTCCTCAAGGTGGGCGTGCCGGTGTCGGCTCACTAATTAGCGCCGATGGCGCCCGGGGCCGGTCGCCCAACCGGCCCCGGGCACGCGACGGCTCAGGTACCGACCGGGCGGCGGGCGACCAGCAGGACATGGGTGACCGGCCAGTCGAGCGGCCGACCGTCCAGAGTGGACAGTGACGCCACCGGGGCGATGCGGTTGTCCACGACCCAGTCGTTGCGCCACGCGTGCGAGGCCGGGTCGACCTCGAACCCGACCCCGGTCAACACCTCGACCCAGTCCGGGTACGCCAGCCCGCAGAACTGCTCGTGCGTCTCGGACAGCCAGTTGTCCGGGTAGTCCTTGCGGGTCAGGAAGTCCATCGCGTCGGCCAGCCGGACGCGCACCACCTCGTCGCCGTGCGCCTCGAACGGCACCGGGAACCGGTAGTCCACGACGAACTGGTCGAACCGTGCCCTCGTCGACAGGCCGGCCACGTACCGGGTCACTTCCTCGCGGGACACCGTCTCCAGGTCGTCGCGCGCCTTTCCCGGGTTCTCGCCATCCATTGTGGACAGCCGGAGCGTCACGGTGGCGTCCTTGCCCTCCGGCCCGCACACGTCACTGTTGAGCCAGACCCCGCCCGGCACCGTGTGGTCGTAGATTGCCCGGGCGAACCGGCGCACCGAGTCCAGCCGCGACCCGTACGACCAGATCTCGTGGGTCAGCGCGAACGTCAGCGTGGTGTCGACCGACCGCGGCGGGAAGACCGCGCCACCCAGCACGTTGCGCTGGTAGAAGAACACGTTCGGGTTGGCGAAGGCGCCCTGCGCCTTGCGGTGGACGCACTCCTCGTACAGGTGCCGGGCCACCTCGACGCCGATCAGGTCGCTCTCCCGCAGCGCCGGCTCGCGGTCGGCCAGGGCCAGCACGGCACCGGCACCGCAGCCGATGTCGACGATGCGACCGGGCCGCACGTACCGGCGGACCGCGTCCCACTTCCGCGCGGCGCTGTCCTCGAACGCCTCGGCATAGCTGCGGTAGTCGCGGGTGGTGGTCAGGCCGCCCTCGTCGCCGACGACCGGGTCGCCCACGACCGTGCGGATGTGCGCCACCAGGCCGTACCGCTCGAACACGTCCACGGTCGCCGGGTGGGCCAGCTTCGTCCAGCCGGGGTCGCCGGCGGCCAGCGCGAGCAGCACGTCCCAGGGCCGGGGCGGCACCCGAGCGCGGGACGCCTCCACGCCGGCGATGGTGAAGCCCAGTTGCCGGTACAGGTCCGCCACCTCGGGCGTGGAGCATGCCACGACGGTGTTCGCCGGAGTCAGCGACAGGCCCAGGGTCGCCGCGATGTTCTTCACCGTCACCTCGGCGAAGCGCCCGGTGTACGCGGTGTCGAACACCGGTACCACCAGTGAGCGAAGCCCCTCCAGCATGCTGAACCGCTCGATCGCGGCCTCCCGCCGGTCGTACGGGACCGGGTTGCGCTTGGTGTTCTCGTGGTTCGCGGAGGTGACCGCCCACACCACCGTGACCCCGTCGCCGGCCAGTTCACGCAGGTACTCGGCCTGGAACAGGGTCAGTACGTGGTGCCGGCCGGGAAAGAGGATGTACCGCTCCACGTCAGGCCGGCCCGCTTGCCGCCACGAAGTCCACGATGACCTCACCCAACCGGTCCCCGGCGTCCTCCTGGAGGAAGTGGCCCGCGCCGTGGATCGTGGGATGGTCCAGGCCCGCCGCGCCCGCCATGGCGCGCTTCAGGACCGGCGCCATCCCGCCGGTGATCGGATCCCCGTCGCTGAACGCGACGAGGAACGGAATGTCCAGTGTGGACAGCCGTTGCCAGGCCGCCCGGTTGGCGGGCGCGGCGGGGTCGTCCGGCGAGGTCGGGACGAGCAGCGGCATCGCCCGTACCGCGGCCAGATAGCTCTCGTCCGGAAACGGCGCGTCGTACGCGGCGAGCACCGCATCGGACAGCGGGGTCTGGCACCCGGCCTGGACCAGCCGCGACACGCTCAGCACCGGCGCGGTGGTGACCGCCTCGCGGAACCGCCACCAGACCGGCGGCAGCGCCTGGTCGCCGGTGGGCAGGCCGGTGTTGGACGCGACCACCCGGGCGAACCGCTCCGGGTGCTCGGCCACCAGCCGCAGGCCGATCAGGCCGCCCCAGTCCTGGCCGACCAGGGTGACCGCCCGGAGGTCGAGGGCGTCGAAGGCGAACGCCCGCACCCACTCCACGTGCCGGGCGTAGCTGTGCTCGGCGGCGTCGGCCGGCTTGTCGGACCGGCCGAACCCGATGAGGTCCGGGGCGATCGCGCGCAGCCCCGCGGCGGCCAGCACGTCGATGACCCGGCGGTAGAGGAACGACCAGCTCGGCTCGCCATGCAACAGCAGCACCGGCGGGCCGTCGGCGGGTCCGGCCTCGACGTAGGCCATCCGCAGCCCGCCGACGTCGGCGTAACGGGCGGCGAAGTCGGGCAGCGCCGCGAGGTCGGGCAGCACCGCGAAACGCTCGTCGGGGGTACGCAGGATCCGCATCCGGCCAGGCTCTCACGACGGCGCGGCGACCGTCGAGGTGGTCGGGTCAGCTCGCCGTCGCCGTCGCCGTCGCCGTCGCCGTCGCCGTCGCCGTCGCCGTCGCGGTCGCGGTCGCGGTCGGCTTCGGCGTCGGTGCCGGCTTCGGCGGCGCACAGGTGGCGGAGTCGACGGGATAGTGGGAGCTGGTCAGGACGACCACCTCGTCCGCGCCGGCCGGCGGCGACACCGGGCCGCTGGAGCCGTCGTAGGTGTCGTTCGGTTTGTGCGTACCGGGCTGCACGACCGTACCCAGTGTCGCGGTACCCGGGAACGCCTCGGCCGGCCGGGCGGCGCGCGCGGTGTACCCGACCGTGCGGCACGCCGCCGCGATCCGGAACTCGACCGTGGCCGCCGACGCCTCGTCCTGCCCCGGGCCGTCCAGCACCGTGATCATCGGAGTGGCGCACGCGGCCAGGCCGGCGGACAGGAAGTCACGCCCGGAGGCGACGTACGCGCGGACCACGTCCCGGTACGCGCGCACGACCTTCGGTGGCCCGGTCATCAACCCCAGCTTGCCGGCCGCCGGCTGGTCCCCGACGACGTCCAGCAGGTGCGCACGGGTCTCCAGCACGGCGTCCTGGTCGTCCACCAGGGTGCCGAGGGTGGCCCGGTCCACCCCGGTCGCGGCGAGGGCCGCCAGCCCGTCGCGCAGCTTGTGCCGCGCGGTCGACTCGGTCCGGTGCACCGCCACGAACTCGGCCGGGCGGGCGCCGTACAGCTGGCCCAGCCGAGCCACCCCCATCTCCTGGGCGTTCTCGGCGGTACACAGTCCGGTCGCGGCATCTCGCAGCAGGGTGCTCCGGATGTCCTGCGGCGCCCCGGCCGTCCTGGGCTGGGCGCGGCGGCCGGTGCCACATGCCGGTACGGCCAGCACCAGCGCGCCGGCCAGTGCGGCGGCCAGCGTGGCGGTGACGGCCGGGTACCCGCGGCGGAATGCCACACGGAGCCGCGCACCGAACCCGGCACGGAACCCGGCGCCAGGGGCAGCGACCACGTCCGCTCCTTTCCCGGTTCCGACTAGTCTGGCTCGGCGCGTCTGACGCCGCGCCACGACCCAGATCAGTCGTGTACCACGCCGGTCAGGCGGTCCCCGACAAACGGGACTTCTTCCCCGTCCGCGTTACCCGTGCGGGCCGGATTAATCGCGCGCCGCCCGATCAGCGACCGGCCCGCCGGCCGGCCGGACCCGATGGCCGCGACCCGGCGGCTGTGGCCCGACGGCTGTGGCCCGACGGCCGTGACCCGGCGCCGCGACCCCGCCGCCACCGCAGCGGGGCGAGGCGGGAGAATTCGGACCGTGCACGCCGATCAGATCGCCTTCGTCACGGCCAATACCGCGCTTGCCCCGGTCGCGTTCGTCCCCGAGATCCGGCTGCGGCAGGCCGACGAGCCGATCGGGCTCTGGGAGCTGTCCGAGGGGGAGTACCACAGCGACCAGCCGCCGCCGTTCTGGGCGTTCGCCTGGGCCGGTGGGCAGGCGCTGGCCCGGTACCTGCTCGACAACCCCGACACGGTCGCCGGGCGGCGGGTGCTGGACGTGGCCACCGGGTCCGGGCTGGTGGCCATCGCGGCGGCGCGGGCCGGTGCCGTCCACGTCCGGGCGGTCGACATCGATCCGCTGGCGGTGGCCGCGGTCGGCTGCAACGCGGAGGCGAACGCGGTGAGCGTCGAAGGCGTGGTGGCCGATGTCATTGACGGCGACGGGGCCGGCTTCGACGTCGTCCTCGCCGGGGACGCCTTCTACAGCAAGGCGATGTCCGACCGGATGACCGATTTCCTGCGGCGGGTGGCCCGGCGGGGCGGCCGGGTGTTCGCCGGCGACCCGGAGCGCAAGTTCCTGCGGCGGGAACTGTTCGCGCTCGCGGCCACCTACGAGGTGCCGGTTCCCCGGGTGCTGGAGGGCGTGCGGGTCAGGCGCACCTCGGTGTGGGAGCTGCCGGGGCGTTCCGGACAGCCGGAGCGCCAGGGCCGGTAGCCGGCCCGGGATCGGCCAAGATCCGTTTGTGGGTAGGTGCCAGGGGTACGCCCTCAGAGTGACATCAAGAGGGGGTAGCCATGGCACAGCTGGTACAGGAAATCATGGTGGACTCGGCCGTGACGGTACAGTCGAACGCCACTCTGGCCGAGGCCGCGAGGCTGATGCGGGATGCCGACATCGGTGACGTGATCGTGGTGGACGCCATGAAGCCGGTCGGCATCGTGACCGACCGCGACATCGTGGTGCGGGCCGTCGCCGAGACCGCACAGCCCGGCAACATGACCGTCGGCCAGATCTGCAGCACCGACCTGGTGACCGTGCGGCCGGAGGACGAGGTGAAGCAGGCCAAGACGCTGATGCGCAAGGCGGCGATCCGGCGGCTTCCGGTGGTCGACGACGGCAAGCTCGTTGGCGTGCTCTCGCTGGGCGAGATCGCGATCGATCGGGACGAGACGTCGATGCTGTCGGAGATCTCCTCTGCCGACCCGAACTCCTGACCACGGGTCCCGACCCGTCCCGAGCGCTGTCCGCGTTCGGGACGGGTCGCGCCGCGCCGGCACCCGTCGGCCTGTCACAGCCAGCTGCGTACCGCCCGCTGGTAGGCGAACTTGCCGGCGAGCGTGGTCACGCAGAACGCGGCCAGCACCACGGCCAGCCAGCCGAAGTAGGCCGGCGGCAGGGCCCGGAAGCCGAGTATCCCGGCGAATGGCCCGGCGGTGAGCGCCAGGCTGGCCACCACGATCGCGAGCGAGGCCACCAGGACCGGGCGGCTCGCCCACGACCACCGGCGCAGGCTGCCGTCACTGCGCAGCAGGTGCACCGCGAGGACCTGGGTGAGCAGGTTTTCCACGAACCAGCCGGTGTGGAACAGCACCTGAGCCGACGGGCTCAGGTGGGCGCCGAGCACGTGCCGCAGCGCCGCGAACGTGGCCAGGTCGGCGAGCGAGTTGAGGATGCCGAAGCAGACCACGAACCGCAGCAGGTCGCCGCTGTCGAACGTGCGCGGCCGGCTGTTGCCGCCATCGTCGGCGCGGTCAAAGGCGAGGCAGAGCTGGGAGACGTCGAACAGCAGGTTCTGCACCAGGATCTGCAGCGGCAACATCGGCAGGAACGGCAGCAGCGCTCCGGCGGCCACCACCGCGGTGACGTTGCCGACGTTCGACGACACCGTGATCTTGATGTGTTTGATGATGTTCACGAACGCGCGGCGGGACAGCCCGAGCGCGCCGCTGAGCGTGGCCAGATCCTTGCTGGCCATGATCACATCGGCCGACGCGCGGGCGACCGGCGCCGCGTTCTCCACGCACACCCCGACGTCGGCGGCGCGCAGCGCGGACGCGTCGTTGAGCCCGTCGCCCAGGTATCCCACCGTGTGCCCGCGGCTGCGCAGGGCGGTGACGATGCGCGCCTTCTGGTGCGGGTCGACCCGCGCGAAGATCGTGGTGCGTTCGGCGAGGTCGGCGAGCGCGGCGTCGTCCAGCGGGTCCAGTTCGCTGCCGCGTACCGGCCTGCCCGGCGGCAGCCCGGCCTCCCGGCAGATCCGCGCCGCGACCTGCGGATGGTCGCCGGTGACCAGCTTGACGCTCACCCCCTGGCCGGCCAGCGCCGCCAGCGCCGACGGCACACCGTTGCGCAGGTCGTCGCGCAGGCCGATGAACCCGATCAGCGTCATGTCCCGCTCGCCGACCGCGCCACGCCGGCCGTACCGGTCACCGATGGCGACCGCCAGCAACCGCACCCCGGCGTCGTACAGCGAGGCGGCCAGTTCGTCGAGGCGGAGCCGTTCGTCCGGTGACAGTGGACGGTCGACCCCGCCGGATCGTACCCAGGTGCAGCAGTCGAGTACCTCCTCGACCGCGCCCTTGGTGATCACGGTGTCCGCGCCCGGCACGGCGGTCCGGCGTACCACCACGGTGGCCCGCCGGCGCGCCACGTCGAAGCCGAACGCCTCGACCGGCGACAGCCCGTCGTCGATCCGCAGGCCCAGCTCGTCGGCCCGGCGAATCAGCGCCTCGTCGAGCGGGTCGCAGAACAGCGGTCCGAGCCGGTCGGCGTTGATCTGGCTGTTGAGGGCGGCCCAGCCGAGCACCGACCGGTCGGAGACGCCGGCCGGGTCGAGGTGGCAGGCGACCGTGGTGCGATTCTGGGTCAGCGTCCCGGTCTTGTCCGTGCACAGCACGTCCATCGCGCCCAGGTTGTGGATCGCGGGCAGCCGCTTGACGATCAGCCCGCGCGCCCGCAGCAGGGCCGCGGCGCGGGCCAGCACGGTCGTGGTCACCACGGGCAGCATCTCCGGGGTGAGCCCGACCGCGACCGACATCGCGAACAGGAACGCCTGCGGCCAGTTTTCCCGGGCGAGCGCGTTGACCGCGAGCACCGCGGGCGCGGCGGCGAGCATCACCCGGATGAGCGTGCGCGAGACGCCGCGGACGCCGCGGTCGAACGCCGTCTCACCGCGCGGGGGCAGGCTCCGCCGGGTCTCGCCGACATAGGTGTCGGTACCGGTCCCGACCACCACGCCGGTGCCCGAGCCGCCGATGACCATGCTGCCCAGCAGGCACAGCCGAGGGTCGTCGAACAGGGTCGCCGGATGGCGGGAATGCCCGGCTGCGTCGTGGACCTCGAGACCGTCCAGTGTGGCGTGTTTGAACGCGGGCAACGACTCGCCGGTCAGCAGCGCCTGGTTGACCATCAGGTCGCCGGAGCGCAGCAGCCGGATGTCGGCCGGTACCAGTTCGCCCGCGGCCAGGCGCACAACATCGCCCGGTACCAGATGATCGGTGGGCACCTCGCGAGCCACGGACCGGCCACCGGGCCGGGCGCGCCGGACCACCGTGGCGGTCCGCGCCACCATCGCGCGCAGCGTGGCCACCGCCTGGTCGGCCCGCTGCTCCTGACGGACCTGCAGGACGCAGCTGATCGCGGCGAGCGTGATGATGACAGCCGCGGCGGGCAGGTCCTCGGTGGCGGCCGACACCGCGGCGAGGCAGAACAGGATGAGCACGAACGGGTTGACCATCGCGCGCCGCAGCCGTTGCGGCCAACCGTACGGGCGCTGCGCGGCCGGCCCGTTTTCCCCGTCGCGCTGCGCCCGCAACTGCGCCTGCGGCTCGTCGAGTCCGGACAGCGAGGAGTCGACCAGGCGCAGGACCTGCAGCGGCGACATGGCCGCGAGCCGGTGCAGCCGTGCGGGCACAGCGGGCAACGGACTCGATGGTGCGATCGGCTGGTCTGCCGTGGGCGAAGCGGTCATCGGCGCCAGGTCAGGCGCTGACGCCACGTGCCCCTCCCTGGAGCGCGTCGCCCTGCAGGTGTGCCACCATCTCCCGGACCATCATCACCAGGTGCCGGTCGTCCACCAGGTAGACCTGCCGCCGGCCCTCACGACGGGCGTGCACCAGCCCGGCCAGTCGCAGCTTGGCCAGATGCTGGCTGACCACCTGAGCGGTCGCGCCGACCTCCTCGGCCAGCGAACCGACGTCCCGTTCGCCGTGCGCGAGCAACCACACGATGTGCAGCCGGACGGTGGCGGCGAGCATGCCGAACATGCCGGCCGCGGTCTGTAGCAGCTCCGGCGTCATCTCCTCGCCACCCACCGGTTGGCTGGTGACGGTTACGAGTGTCACGGTCCCCCCTCTCGTCGGCGGCGTCTGTGCCACCCTACGGCCTCGACGGCTCGTGGCACAGCACGTACCACCCGCCCGAGAGGACAGTTGAGGGCCGGTCAAGGGGTGGATGCCGCACGGCTGGTGACTGTGCTTCGCCGCCGCGTGCCGCCGGTACGCCGGAGGCGCGGACCGTGGATCGGCCCGCGCCCCGCCAGGTGGGTGATGTTACGACTTGACGATCTGGATCTCGTGCTGGTCCCTCAAGGGCTTGCAGGAGTACGGGCCGCAGACGTCGATGCTCGCCTGGCCGAACGCGACACCCTTCGTGAACGCGCGCTGGGTCGGCGTCACCGCCAGGCGGACTGTCTGCGACTGGCCGGTGCAGTCGACGTCGAGGCTGGCCGCACCGCTGGCGATGAACCCGCCCGCGACGTTCTCGGTGACCGCGACCGTCAGGTACTGGCTCGTTCCGGCCGGGCAGGTGATCGTGACCGGTGCGAAGACCACCGCGCCGTTGGCTTCCAGGGTGGCGGTCTTGCCGAGCTTCAGTACCGGCGCGGGCGGCGACTGGTTGACCACGGCGGCGCCCGCGGGCAGGGCGAAGGCGATCACCGCGCCCACGCCGATGGCGCCGGCGGCGAGCAGTTGCGTGCGTCGACGGGCGACTGGTCTGGGTCGCGGCGCGGCGGCAGACGTGCCGAGCCAGGCCGGGCGGTTGAGCTTCATACCGGTTCCCCTTCGTGAAAGGTGTCGGGTGTTCCTCCGGTGGCCGGCGAGGCGAGGCCGAGGAACAGCCCCGCGCACAGCGGGAGTACCGCCACGTGCCACAGGAAGTCGAAGCCGCTGTGTGCGGCGAGTGCGGCGAGTGCCGCGACGGCACCGGCCCGGACTCCCGGCCGGTGCGGGAACGCCCGGCCGCGGCGCACGGTGAACACGATCGCGCCGAGCAGGGCGAGCAGCAGCGCGAGACCGATCGCGCCGAGGTCCACCAGGGTCTGCAGGTACTCGTCGTGGACGTACAGCGCGATCTGCCCGTTGCCGTCCGGGGTACGCCACAGGAACCGCGCCTGACCGATTCCGGTACCGGTCAGCGGCCGGGCGGCGATCAGGTCGACGGCGGCACCGGCGGCACCGCTGCGCCCGGACGAGGACAGGCTCCACCGGTCGCGCAGGAAGTCCTGAGCCGCGCCGGTGCCGAGCCTGCTGGAGACCGCGATACCGAGCAGCACCGCCGCGGCGGTGAGGGCCGCGGCGCGCACCCGGCGCGGCAGGAACTCGGCACCGAGCGCGACGGCGGCACCGGCGAGGAGGCCCGCGGCGGCCAGAACCGGATGCGGCTGCGCCCGGACCGGAAAGGACGGCGCGAGCGCGGCGGTCGCGACGGCGGCACCGACGACCGGGCCTGCCGCGCGTCGGACCGTCTCGCCGACGCCGGCCGCACCGGCCAGCACGGCGAGGACGATCAGGCCGACGGCCAGCGCCAGCAACCCGGCCCGGCTCAGCGTCGCGCCGACCCCGACCAGCAGCAGGTACCGGATGGCCACGCGGGCAGGCGACCGAGGCGCGGCCCCCGGTGAGGCTGTAGTCCCCGGTACGGCCGCAGTTTCCGCGGCGACGGCCAGCAGGGCGAGCGGAACCAGCAGCGCGGCGGCCGCGTTCGGGTACGTGAGCGTGCCGGCGCCACGCCACAACTGCGCGTCCACCGGGACGGCGAAGCGCGGCAACCGCCAGGCCACCCCCAGCCACACGGTCACCGCGACCAGCGCACCGGCGCCGGCCAGCACCCCGGCGACGCGCTCGGCGACATCCGGCCCGGTACCGCGCAGCACCAGGAACGCCCCGGCCAGACAGAACAGCGTGGCCACCGCACCGGCCGCGGCCGGGTACCCGCCGGCGCTGCCGGCCCGTACCAGTGCCCATCCGCCCAGCGCCGCGCACGCCGCCGGTACCGGCCACCCGTCCGCGAGCGACCTCGGCCAGGCCGGGCGCGGCCGGAGCGGGTCTTCGGCGGAGGCGGGTACACCCCGGCGCAGTCCCGGTACGGTCGCGACCAGACCGACCGCCACCAGCGCGGTGACCGCCACCCGCCCGGGCGGGTAGTAACCGCCCTGGGCGACCACGCCGACGCCGAACGCCGCCAGCAGTGCGAGCACGGCCGCAGGCAGGGTGCCGGGCCGGTCCGGCGCGGGCCGGGCAAGGCGCGTGGCATCGGAAACGGTCACCGCGATTCCCCCCGTCGAATCTCTGGCTTCGAGTCATGGAGGACACGCGCGCCGAGCCGTTGACGTTGCGCCGGGTAGCCGACAGCTGGCCTGGAGTCACCGCGGTGCCAAAATCTGCCGCTGCCGCTGCCGCTGCCAATGCCGTGGCCGTGGCCGTGGCGGTGTGACGTGGCCGGGTGACGGCGACGCGAGCGCGAGCCGTACGGATGTGGTGCACATCGTGAATACGGGGGAGGCGACCAGCCGCTGCTCGTGGGCTATTCTCTACTAGCCCGATCGACTACATCGAAAAGATGCGTCAACAGAGGAGCATCCGTGCTGAATGTGGGATTGAGCCGCACCCGGGCGGGTGCGGTGGTCATCGCCGGACTGGCCACGATGACGGGACTGGTCGCCTGCTCCTCTTCGTCGACGGCCGGCGCGCAGGGGGGCGGCGCGGGGTCGTTCACCTGCCCGACCACCACGAGTGGCGACTGGTCGCCGACGATCGCGGCGCCGTCCGCGCCGCCAGCGGCGGCGAGTGCCGGCGGCACGGTGAACATCGTCGCCTACTCCGTGCCGAAGCCGGCCTATGACGCGCTCAGCTCGGCTTTCCAGAAGACCCCGGCCGGTTCCGGGGTGACGTTCAAGTCCTCCTACGGCCCGAGCGGCACGCAGAGCAAAAACGTCGCCGGTGGGCAGAAGGCGGACTATGTCGGCTTCTCGGTGGGGTCCGACCTGACCAAGCTGGTCCCGTCGAAGGTGGCCGACGGCTGGGACTCCGGCCCGACGAAGGGGCTCGTCTCGGACTCGGTGGTGGTCATCGCGGTCCGCAAGGGCAACCCGAAGCACATCTGCGGCTGGGATGACCTGGTCAAGTCCGGCGTCAAAATCGTCACCCCCGACCCGGCCACGTCGGGCTCGGCCAAGTGGAACATCCTGGCCGCCTACGAGCACGTGCTGCTGAACGGCGGGACCGAGGCGCAGGCGAAGGACTACCTGACGAAGTTCTTCAAGAACGTGGTCGTCCGGGCCTCCAGCGGCGCGGTCGCGACGACCCAGTTCACGTCCGGCACCGGCGACGCACTGATCTCCTACGAGGACGAGGCCATCGACGCCCGCCAGGCCGGCCAGTCGATCGACTACGTGGTACCGGCGCAGAGCTTCCTGATCGAGAATCCGGCCGCGGTGACGAAGAACGCGTCGGCGTCGGCGAAGAACTTCCTCGACTACGTGCAGAGCGTCGACGGCCAGACGGTCTTCGCGCAGAAGGGATTCCGGCCGGTCATCACCGGTACGAACCCGGGCCCGGTCGAGGGCGCGAACGACCCGAACAATCCGTTCCCCAACCCGCAGAAGATCGCCACGATCGAACAGCTCGGCGGCTGGAGCGCGGTGAACGACAAGTTCTTCGCCAGCGACGGCATCGTCACCAAGATCGAAGGGTCCGGCTGAGGTCCGGATGACAACCGACGTTCACGCGCCCCCGGCGGCACTCGATGAGGTGCCCGCCGGGGGCGCCGGGCCGCGCCGCCGCCCGCGGGCCAAGACCGGGCTGCGGCTGGGCGGCGCATCGGGGACCACTCTCGGCGTCGTCGTCCTCTGGATGAGCCTGCTCGTCCTGATCCCGCTCGCCGCCGTGCTGGGCAAGGCGTTCGACGGCGGTTGGAGCGCGTTCGCCGACGCGATCACACAGCCCGCGACGGCCGCCGCGCTGCGGCTGACCATCACGCTGTCGGTGGCCGTCGCGGTCATCAACGCGGTGATGGGCACGATCGTCGCCTGGGTGCTCGTCCGGGGGCGGTTTCCCGGCGCGGGCATCTTCGAGATGGTCATCGACATTCCGTTCGCGCTGCCCACCATCGTGGCCGGCCTGGTGATGCTCGCGCTCTACGGCGGGGACAGCCCGATCGGCGTCAGCCTGGTCGGCACGCGCACCGGACTGCTCGTCACACTGCTGTTCGTCACCCTGCCGTTCACCGTCCGCACGGTGCAGCCGGTACTGCTCAACCTCGACCGGGAGGCGGAGGAGGCCGCCGCGTCGCTCGGCGCCAGCGCACCGGTGATTTTCCGCCGCATCGCCCTGCCGCAGCTCATGCCGGCCATCATCTCCGGCGCGGTGCTGTCGTTCGCCCGCGCGATCGGTGAGTACGGGTCGGTCGTCCTCATCTCCAGCAACCTCCCGTTCAAGACCGAGATCGCCTCCTCGGTCATCTACGGCAAGCTCCAGGACGCCGACAACGCGGCGGTCTCCACCCAGCAGGCGGCCGCCATCGCGACGGTCCTGCTGGCCGCGAGTGCCGTGGTGCTGGTGCTCATCGACGTGTTGCAGAGGAGGGTGGCCCGCCGTGGCTGACACCGTCGCACCGGTGACGCGACCGGTTCCCGCGCCGCACAGCGCCAGGGAGCCGGCCCGGGCCGCCCGCACGCCGGGTTCCCTGGTGCTGCGCGGCGTGGCGATGGTCTACGTCGGACTGCTCGTGCTGTTGCCGGTCGCCGTCATCCTGTACCGCACCTTCCAGCCTGGGCTGAACGTGTTCTTCGCCGCGCTGGACTCGCCGGAGGCCCTGCACGCGTTCCAGATGACCGGCATCGTCGCGCTGTCCGCGGTCGTCATCAACACCGTGTTCGGCGTCGCCGTCGCCGTGCTGCTGGCACGGTACCGGTTCTGGGGGCGTCGCCTGCTCAGCGCGTTCGTCGACCTGCCGGTCAGCGTCTCGCCGATCGTGGTAGGGCTCGCCCTGGTGCTGGTGTTCGGGCCGACGGGCTGGCTCGGACCGTTCGTGGAGCACCACGGGGTCACGATGATCGGCGCCAAGCCGGGGATGATCGTCGCGACGGTGTTCGTGTCACTGCCGCTCGTCGTGCGCGCCCTCGTTCCGGTGCTGGAGCAGTCCGGCATGGAGCAGGAACAGGCCGCCGCGTCGCTGGGGGCGAGCGCGGTCACCCGGCTGCGCCGCATCACGTTGCCGACCATCCGCGCGGCGCTCACCTACGGGGTCGTGCTGAGCCTGGCCCGGTGCATCGGGGAGTACGGCGCCGTACTCGTCGTGTCGAACAACATCGAGGGGCAGACCGAGACAGCGCCGCTGCGGGTCGGGAACCTGGTGGAAAACGAACTGAACTACAACGCGGCGTACGCGATCACGTTCGTGCTCATCATCGTCGCCTTCGCCGCGATCCTCCTGTCGGCGTGGATCCGGCGGAGAAGGAGAAGCTGAATGGGTATCCAGGTACACGGGATCGGGAAGCGCTTCGGCGACTTCGTCGCGCTCGAGAACATCGACCTGTCCATGCGTACCGGCGCGCTGACCGCGCTGCTGGGACCGAGCGGCGGCGGCAAGTCGACGCTGCTGCGCATCATCGCCGGGTTGGAGAAGCCGGACACCGGTACGGTCGAGATCGACGGTGCGGACGCCACCCGGCTGGCGCCCCGGCATCGCAACGTCGGATTCGTCTTCCAGCACTACGCCGCGTTCACCCACCTGTCGGTGTACCGGAACGTGGCGTTCGGCCTGGAGATCCGCAAGCGACCGCGGGCCGAGATCCGCAAGCGGGTCAACGAACTGCTCGAACTCGTCCACCTGGAGCAGTTCGCCGACCGGCTGCCGGCCCAGCTGTCCGGCGGGCAGCGGCAGCGGATGGCGCTCGCCCGCGCGCTGGCGGTCGAGCCGAAGGTGCTGCTGCTGGACGAGCCGTTCGGAGCCCTGGACGCGAAGGTCCGCAAGGAGTTGCGCGACTGGCTGCGCCGCCTTCACGACGAGGTACACGTGACCACCGTCTTCGTGACCCACGACCAGGAGGAGGCGTTGGAGGTCTCGGACGAGATCGTGGTCATCAACGACGGCCGCGTCGAGCAGGTGGGCAAGCCCGACGAGCTCTACGACCGGCCGGCCAACCCGTTCGTGATGTCCTTCCTCGGCCCGGTGACCACGCTGGACGGTCAGCTGGTCCGCCCGCACGACATCGAGGTCTTCACGGATCCGGTCGGTGACGCGGTGCCGGCGAAGGTGACCCGGCTGCAACGCATCGGCTTCGAGGTCCGCGCCGAACTGGGTGACACCGGCGGCTGGGCGCAGCTGACCCGGGGCCAGAGCGAGGCACTGAACCTGGCCGAGGGCGCGAACGTCTGGGTACGCCCGGCACCGGGCACCACCCGCATCCCCGCTCCGCGCCAGCCCACCTGAGCCTGCCGCCGGCCCCGAGAGATCACGCGTACACGGCCGTGGGCGCCCACCGACCTGCGGTGGGCGCCCACGGTGTGGTGCGCGGTGCGTCCGTTCAGAACGCCGGACCGGTGGCCAGCTGGACTGTCGCCGAGTGCGACTGTCCCTCCTGGTCGGTCCAGCCGAGCGTGACCTTGTCGCCCGGGTGGTGCTGGGTCATCAGGGTGGTCAGCGTGGTGGCACTGTCCACGGTCTTGCCGCCGAGCGACGTGATCGTGTCGCCCTCTTCCAGGCCGGCCTGGTCGGCCGGGGAACCGTTCACCACGCCCGCCACCATCGCCGCGTTGCTGTTGGTGCCGCTCCGGCCACCCCGACCGCCCTGGCCACCCTGGCCGCTCTGGTCTCCGGTGGAGACCTCGACGCCGAGGAACGCGCTGGCTCCGATGTGGACGTCGGCCGAGGAATGGCCGGCGCGGATCTGGTTGGCGATGGACAGTGCCTGGTTGATCGGGATGGCGAAGCCCTGGTTGCCCTGGTCCTGGAACTGGAACCCGGCCGAGGCCGCGGTGTCCATGCCGATCACCTTGCCGTCGGCGTTGACCAGCGGGCCGCCCGAGTCGCCCGGCTGCACGTCCGCGTTGAGCTGGATCAGGCCGGTGAGCTGCTCCGAACCGCCGCCGGACTCATCGCTCGCGGTGATCGCCTGGTTCAGCGCGGTCACCGTACCGCCGGCCACGCTCGGCGTACCGCCGGTGCCGCCGGCATTGCCGATCGCCAGCACCTGGTCGTTGACCTTGACCTTCGAGGAGTCGCCGGTGGACACCGTCTTCAGCCCGGAGGCGCCGGTCATCTGGATCACCGCGACGTCGTCGGACCGGTTGTACCCGACCACCGTCGCGTCGTAGGTCTTCCCGTTGCCGATGTCGGTCACCTTGATCGCGGTGGCGCCCTGGATCACGTGGTTGTTGGTGAGCACGACGCCGTTGGAGGACAGCACCATTCCGGTACCGGCCGCCTCACCGCCCTGGAAGCCGAGCTGCGTGACGACGTCCACCAGGCCCGGGTCCACGGCGTTGGCGATGTCCGCGGCGTTGGCCGGGCCGCCCGGGTTGTTCGGCTGGCCCTGGTTGCCGGGGCCACCCTGGTTGCCGGGGCCGATGCCCTGGTTGTTGCCCGGGCCGTTGACGCCGGGGAAGGACCCGTCGTTGGTCGGGCCGCCCGCGTTCGATGACGAATCCGGCTGCCAGACCGCGCGACCGACGAGCAGCCCGGCCACCATGGCCACGATGATCAGCAGGCAGCCGACGGCGACGAGAACGGGCATCCGGTGGGTAACCGGACGCTGCTGCTGCGGCGGCGGCGGTGGCCCCCAGGGGCCGCTCGGCTGCTGCGGCGGCCATCCCCACATGGTCGGCTGTTCCTGCGGGGCGCCGTGCGGACCGCCCGGGGTGGCGTAGCCGGGCTGGTAGATGGGCTGACCCTGGTACCAGGTCTCGCCCTGCTGCGGTGCCGGGTACCCCGGCGGACCGGCCTGGGCGGCCGGGTGAGGGTATGGCGCCGGCGGCGGGTAGCCGCCCGGCTGACCGTACGGGGCGGCGGGTGGCCGCAGACCCTCGGTCGTGTCGTCGGCCGTCGGCCGATCGCCAGGTGTGGGCTCGCTAGCCGCGCTCATCGCGTAACTCCTCCTCGAAAGGCGCAGGTGCGGTGGTGCCGAATTTCCGATCTCCTCCAGTAGACCTCCTCCGTCTGGGAGTTTGCTTTGCGACGCCTGGGAAAGGCCGGCGAGTTCACTGGAGGGCGTTTCCCACTCCGGCCGTCGGACGCTTTCCGGCCGCTTGACCGGCCTGCCCGCGAACCGGGCGGGCCTGGCGGCGGTGTTCGTCTCGAGCCGCTTGACCGGCCCACCCACAAACCGGGCGGGCCTGGCGGCGGTGTTCTTCCGGAGCCGCATGACCGGCCCTCCCGCGAGCCCGACGAGCCCAGACCCCAGGCGTGCCGGGGGTCTGGCGCACATTAACTACCACTGTTAGTTTGTGGGTCAACACCGCCAACCCGTGCATCATCGCCGGATCGAGGCTGATGTGGATATGGCTCAGGCACAGGGGACACAGCGTCCGGAAACGGCGCCGGATCCCGCGCTGGCCCTGCGCGGGATCAGCGTGCGCTTCGGCGGCCTGACCGCGCTCGACGACGTGTCGTTGCAGGTGCCCGAGGGCGGCACGGTCGGGATCATCGGTCCCAACGGTGCCGGGAAGACCACTCTTTTCAACGTTATCTGCGGTTTTGTCCGACCCGATGCCGGCACGATCAGCTGGGAGGGCCGGGAGCTGCGGCCACGGCCACACCGGCTGGTGCGGCTCGGCATCGCCCGCACACTCCAGGGCATCGGGCTGTTCCCCGGGCTGACCGTCCTGGAAAACGTGATGGCCGGGGCCGGCGACCGCAAGAAGATCGGCTTCGGCTCCTCGCTGATCGCGTTGCCCCGCTCCGACCGTGCCGAGCGCGAGCTGCGCGGCACGGCCATGGCCCGGCTGGACGAATTCAAGATCGCGGAATATGCCGGCCGCAAGCCGGACGACCTGCCCTATCCGGTACGCAAGAAGGTCGCGCTGGCCAGGGCACTGGTGGCGCAGCCCCGGTTGCTGTTGCTCGACGAGCCGGCCGGCGGCCTGGGCAGCGACGACATCGAGGAGTTGGCCGCGCTGATCCGCTCGCTGCCTCGCCGGCGCGGCGGCGGCGCCACGGTCATGCTGGTCGAGCACCACATGGACCTGGTGATGGAGGTCTGCCAGCAGGTCGTGGTGCTCGACTTCGGCCGGGTCATCGCGACCGGCACGCCGGAGCAGATCAAGGACGATCCGGCGGTCGCTGAGGCGTATCTCGGCTCCGCGGCCACGGAGGGCGACCAGCCGCGGGACGGGGCAGCCGATGGCGGTCCGGCATGACAGCGCTGCTGCGGGTCGAGGGACTGACCGCGGGGTACGGCGGGGTGCCGGTGCTGCACGACGTCGACCTGGCGGTACCGGAGGGCACGATCTGCGCGGTCCTCGGCGCGAACGGCGCCGGGAAGACCACCCTGCTGCGCACGCTCTCCGGCATGGTGCGCCCGGACCGCGGGCGGATCCTGCTCGACGGTTCGGACCTGCGCGGGCTGCCGGTCGAGCAGCTGATCCGGCGCGGCCTGGCTCATGTGCCGGAGGGCCGGGGCGTGATCGACGAGTTGACCGTCGAGGAAAACCTCTGGCTCGGCGGGCTGTTCCGCGCGGACCGGCGGGCGTTGCGCGGCCCGCTGCGTGAGGCGTACGAGCTGTTCCCGGCGCTGTACGCGCGCCGCCGTCACGCCGGGCACCAACTGTCCGGGGGAGAGCGGCAGATGCTCGCGCTGGCCCGGGCGCTGGTCGCGAAACCGCGGCTCATGCTGCTCGACGAGCCGTCGCTGGGGCTGGCGCCCCTCGTGGTGGCACAGATCATGGCTCTGCTGCGCCGCCTGCGCGACGACGGCGGGCTGACCGTCCTGCTCGTCGAACAGAACGTGCGCAGCGCGTTGTCGGTGGCCGACTCGGCCGTGGTGATGGCGCAGGGACGGGTGGTGGCCGCCGACAGCGCGGGTGCGCTGGTCGGCGACGACGCGTTACGGCATGCGTACCTAGGCTTCTAGACCTCCAGGGGGTCGCGAGTGGATCGGTTCGTGTTCCTCACCGTCTACGGGCTCTCGCGCGGCGCGATCTATGCCGCGTTCGCGCTGGCCCTGGTGCTGATCTTCCGTGCCACCCGGGTCGTGAACTTCGCCCAGGGCGTGCTGGCGGTGGTGTCCGCGTACCTGGCATACAGCGTCTCCGGCGCGACCGGGTCCTACTGGCTCGGGTTCGGTGCGGCACTGGTCAGCGGGCTGGTCCTCGGGGCGGTCGTGGAACGGGTGGTGATGCGCCGGGTCGAGCACGCCCCGCCGCTCAACGCCGTCATCGTGGCGCTCGGCCTGGTACTGCTGACCCAGGGCATCCTCGGCATGATCTACGGCAACCAGTACCGGGCGTTTCCGGCACCGTTCAGCACGGTCGCCATGACGGTGCACGGGGTGCCGCTGATGACCCGGTACGACCTGTTCGTGTTCGGCACCGTGCTGGTGCTCATGCTCGCCCTCGCGGTGCTGTTCACCCGTACCGCGACCGGCCTGCGGATGCGTGCCGCCGCCTTCGCCCCGCAGGTGTCCCGGCTGCTCGGCGTCAACGTCGGCCGGATGCTCACCCTGGGCTGGGCGCTGGCCGCGCTGGTCGGGGCGGTGGCCGGCATGCTGATCATCCCGACCGGGCTCGGGCTGCACCCGACCGCGATGGACCTGGTGTTCGTCTCGTCGTTCACCGCGGCTGTGGTGGGCGGGCTGGACAGCCCGATCGGCGCGGTGGTCGGCGGTCTGGTGGTCGGCCTGGTGCTGTCCTATGTGGGCGGTTATCTCAACAGCGCCAGCACACCCCTGGCCGTGCTGGCGCTGCTCGTCGTGGTGCTCCTGGCTCGGCCGGGCGGGCTGTTCTCGGCGAGTACGGCGAGGCGGGTATGAGCCGTTCGACCCTGCTGCGGCACCTGGTCGTGACGGTGGCCTGTGGCGTCCTGCTGTTCGGGCTGACCTACGCGCTCGACCCGTTCCGCGACTACCAGCTCGCCACCGCGGCCGCGTACCTGTGCGCCACGGCAGGACTCACCCTGCTGGCCGGGCAGAGCGGGCAGCTGTCGCTGGGACAGGGCGCGCTGATGGCGGTCGGCGGCTACACGGTCGCCCTGGTGCAGAACCAGTTCGGCGCGCACAACGTGACCACCCAGTGGGCGCTGCTCGGCTCGCTCGTGGCCGCGATCTGCGTGGCCTCGGTCGCGGGTGCGGTCATCGGCGTCGCGGCGGCCCGGCTGCGCGGCCCGTACCTGGCCGGGCTCACCCTCGTGGTGGCGGTCGCCGTGCCGTCGATCGGTACTCTCTGGCACTCGCTCCTGCACGGCGACCAGGGCCTGTCGGTGTACCTGCTGCCCGCGCCGGCCTCGCTCGGCGAGACCTTCCCGCTCGAACGGTGGCAAGCCTGGCTCGCCGTGATCGCCGCGCTGCTCACCATGCTGGCGCTGGGCAACCTGTCCAGCGGCAGGTTCGGCCGCACGATGCGGGCGGTCCGCGACGACGAGATCGCCGCGAAGCTGGCCGGCATCAACGTCGCCGGTACCCAGGTGACCGCGTTCGTGGTCAGCGCCGCCTGCGCCGGGCTGGGCGGCGGGATGCTCGCCGTCCTGGCGCAGAGCGTGTCGCCGGGCGCGTACGCGTTCACGCTGTCACTCAACCTGCTGCTCGCCGTCGTGGTCGGCGGGCTGGGCAGCCTGACCGGCGCGGTGTGGGGCAGCGTCCTGCTGGTCCTGCTGCCGTGGCTGGCCGACGACCTGACCAACTCGCTCATCCACTCGCCGGCTGCTCAGCAGCGGCTGGCCGGAAACCTGTCCCTGGCAATTTTCGGGCTTCTGCTCGTCATAGTGATGATCGCCGCCCCAGGCGGCATACAGGGCCTGCTGAACCGGGCGGGCCGACGGGTGCGCGGACGGCGTGAACGCGTCGCCGCGTACCGGGCGGAGCCATCCGCCCCCGATGCGCAGCCGCACGCTCCCGCGGCGTCGCGCACCTCGATTCCCAACCCCTGAAGGGGGCCGGAGCATGTACCACATCGTGCGACGCGGTGTATCCGTGCTCACCGCGATGGTCGTGGTGGGCGCCGTGGCCGCGTGCAGTGGCAGTTCGGGCACGTCCGGCGCGTCCGTTCCGGGCGTCACGTCCACCGAGATCATCGTCGGTACCCACACCCCGCTGACTGGGCCGGCCGCGGCCGGCTACAGCAAGATATCGGCCGCCACCAAGGCGTACTTCGACTACGTCAACAGCAAGGGTGGCGTCAACGGCCGGAAGATCACCTTCAAGATCATGGATGACGGGTACAACCCGGCCACGACCCAGCAGGTCGTGCGTCAGCTGGTCCTGCAGGACAAGGTGTTCGCGATCCTGTCCGGGCTGGGCACTCCGACGCACACCGGAGTGCTGGACTTCCTCAACACCAACAAGGTCCCCGACCTGTTCGTGGCGTCCGGCAGCCTGAGCTGGAACCAGCCGAAGAAGTACCCGTACACCTTCGGGTACAACCCCGACTACACCATCGAGGGGAAGATCTTCGCCAACTACATCAAGGCCAACCTCGCCGGCAAGAAGGTCTGCACGTTCGGCCAGAACGACGACTTCGGGGCCGACGGTCTCAAGGGCGTCCAGGCGGTACTGGGTGCGTCCGGCGTCACGCACAGCGAGACGTACGACGTGACCAACACCAACGTCGGGCCGGCCATCGGCGCGTTGAAGGCCGCGGGCTGCCAGGTGACCATCGCGTTCACCGTGCCCGGGTTCAGTGCGCTGGCGCTCGGCGCGGCGGCGCAGCTCGGCTTCCGTACCCAGTGGATGGTCTCCAACGTCGGCGCCGACTACGCCACCCTGGGCGGGCTGCTCAAGGACGCCACCGGGCCGCTGCTGGAAGGCGTGCTGAGCACCGCGTACCTGCCGGCGCCGATGGACACCAGCAACCCGTGGGTGTCCCTGTTCATGAAGTTGAACCAGCAGTACAACAACAACACCGCGTTCGACGGCAACGTCGAGTACGGCTTCGCCGTCGGGTACCTGTTCGTCCAGGCACTCAAGGCGGCCGGCAAGGACCTGACCCGGCAGGGCATCGTCGACGCCGTGGAGAAGAACGGATTCTCCGGGCCCGGCCTGTCCGCGCTGCGCTTCTCGGCGACCGACCACTCCGGCTTCGGCGGCCTGCAGATGGGCAAGGTCCAGGACGGGAAGCAGCTGGTGTTCGGCCCGCTCTACACGACCGACGACGGGTCGGGGCCGGTCACCGAGACCAGCTCCACGCAGCCGGCACCACCGGAGGACGGCATCCCGTCCTGAACCGCGGTTGGCGGGTCGGCGCAACGGGGCCGGGGGTGCACCACCCCGGCCCCGTTCACCGTGCGTCGACGACCTGCGCGTACAGCGTCTCGAAGCCGCGCACCAGGGTGGCCAGGCCCAGCTCGAACGCGCCGTCGTCGACCTGCCGGTGGCGCCCGCGCAGCCGGTGCGCGTCGCGCAGGTTGGGGTAGCGCTGCGCGTAGACCGACGGGTCGTCGGGGAACCCGAGGGCGAACGAGCCGAGCGAGGAGCCGGCGACGAAGTAGCGCATCGCGGCACCGATCCGGGTGGCGTAGCTGGGCGGCCAGCCGGCCTCGACCAGGGCGCCGTATACCGCGTCGGCGAGGGCCAGCGCCGCCGGGCGCAGTGCCGGACCGTGCGCCAGGAACGGCACCGCGTTCGGGTGCGCCGCCAGCGCCCGCCGGTAGGTGCGCGCCCACTCGGTGAGCGCGACGGCCCACTCGCCCTTGCCGAACATGCGCAGGTCCACCTGCGCGATGATCGCGTCGGCCACCGCGTCCAGGATCGCGTCCTTGGTGGCGAAGTGGTTGTACAGCGAGGGAGCCCGCACCCCCAGTTCCTGGGCGAGCCTCCGGGTGGACAGGGCGTCCAGCCCCTCCTTGTCGAGGATCGCGGTCGCGACCTCGACGATGCGCTGCCGGCTCAACACGGGTTGCCGCGGTCTCGCCACGGGCATCGCGACCTTCCGCTGGTACAAAAGCTGACGCTGTTAGTTTAGGGATCCCGGCACGCTGGTGCGGAGAACCGGACGCAGATCACCCTTTCCATCGGTTCCGATCAATAGGATCCCCGGCGCGGGCGCGGGCGCGGGCGCGGCGTCAGGCCACTGCCCGGTCCGCCCGCAACGCCGCCGGGTCGCGGCCCAGCTCACGCAGGACCTCGTCGGTGTGCTCGCCGGGCTGCGGCGGCGGCCTGCGGATGGCACCGGGTGTGGCGCTGAACCGGGGCGCGGGGGCCGGCTGGGTCACGCCGGCGTACTCGACGAAGGTGCGGCGGGCCGCGAGGTGCGGGTGCCGCGGCGCCTCCCGCCAGTCGAGCACCGGGGCCACGCACGCGTCGCTGTGCTCCAGCAGCGCGGCCCATTCATCGCGGGTACGGGACCGGAACAGGCGAGCCCACGCCCGGCGGGCCGCGGGCCACCCGGCCGGATCGAACCGGTCGCCGGCCCGGCCGTTGCCGTTGTCGTCGTCGCCGTTGTCGCCACCGTCCGGCTCTTCGAAGCCGGTCAGCCGCACCAGTTCGTCGTAGAACTGCGGCTCCAGGGCGCCGACCGCCAGGTACCGGCCGTCCGCGCACTCGTACGTGTCGTAGAACGGAGCGCCGCCGTCGAGCAGGTTGGCGCCCCGCTCGTCACGCCACATGCCCAGCCCGCGCAGCCCGTGGATCGCGGTGGACAGCAGCGACACGCCGTCCACCATGGCCGCGTCGATCACCTGCCCGCCACCGCCGGCGCGCACCGACAGCAGCGCGCACACCACGCCGAAGGCGAGCAGCATGCCACCGCCACCGAAGTCGCCGACCAGGTTCAGCGGCGGTACCGGCGGGGTACCGGCGCGACCGATGCCGTACAGCGCGCCGGTCAGCGCCAGGTAGTCGATGTCGTGGCCGGCATGCGCAGCGTTCGGCCCGTCCTGCCCCCAGCCCGTCATCCGCCCGTACACCAGCCGCGGATTGACCGCGAGGCAGTCGTCCGGGCCGAGGCGCAGCCGCTCGGCGACGCCCGGCCGGAAGCCTTCGACCAGGGCGTCGGCGTGGCGTACCAGGTCCAGGACGACCTCCCTGCCGACCGGGTGCTTGAGGTCCACCGCGATCGAGCGCCGGCCCCGGTTCAGCACGTCCGGGTGCGGGGTGCCGAAGCGCTCCGGGCGCACCTGCTCCGGCCGGTCGACCCGGATCACGTCGGCGCCCATGTCGGCCAGCATCATCGCGGTGAACGGGCCCGGCCCGATCCCGGCGAGTTCCACCACCCGGATCCCGGACAGCGGTCCGCTCATGCGGCCCCGCCGCACGCGACCGTCGCCCAGCCCTTGGCGTGTACGCCGCCGGTCTGGCGTACCACCTCGAGCTCCAGCGTGACCAGACGCTCGCCGTCGCGCTCCTCGCGACCGACCACCACGCCGCGGTACGTGAGCACGTCGCCGGGCCAGGACTGCTCCCGGAACTGGACCCTGAACCGCCGGATGGACTCCGGACCGAACAGGTCCGCCAGGTAGGTGCCCAGGATCCCGGCAGGGAGCATGCCGACCGTGAACACCCCGGGGAACCCGGCCGCGCGGGCGTACTGCTCGTCGTGGTGGATCGGGTTCAGGTCGCCGGAGGCACCCTGGTAGCGCACGAAGTCGGTACGGGTCAGCGGCTCGTCCACGAACTCGGGCAGGGGGGTGGTGACCGCGAGCGCCTCCCAGCTCAACTCGGCCGGCGCGGTCACGACTCCGCCCCTGACTGCTCAGCCCCTGGCGGCTCAACCCCTGACGACCCCGGTCCTGGCGGCTCCGGCCCCTTCTCCGGTGCCCGACTGGTCTCGATGACCGTGCTGCGCGCCTGCGCGACCAGCGTGCCGGCCTGGTCCCGGTACTCGGTCAGCAGCACGGTGAATTCCATCGTGCCGCCGCGCCGGCCCTGTTTGGTGTAGGTGTCCTCGACGCGTTGGGTGGCGGTCAGCACGGTACCGGCGCGGGGCGGCCCGGCCGGGAAGACGAACTCCTGCTCCCCGTGCAGCGTCCGCGACCAGTCGCGCGACTCGTCCCGGAACGGGGCGGCGCCCGGGCCGGCCCAGAACGACGAGGCCATCAGGAACGTCGGGGGAGTCACCGCCTCCGGGTCGTCGAAGTAGCTGGTCCGGCGTGCCCGGGTCGCCCGGGCGAACTCGCGGATCTTCCCGCGCTCGACCGGGAACTCGTACGGCTCGCTGGTCATCAACCGCCTCCTTGGGACTGTTCGGCGCGGCCCGTGACCATCGGGCCGGCGCTCACACCCGGATGTGCGCTCCCCGTACCGCCGACGACCGGTCCCCGCACAGGAACGCCACCGTGTCGGCGACGTCCTGAGCCGGTGTCCAGGAGCGCCGGTCGGCGTCCGGCTGGCTGGCGCGATTGCCCGGGGTGTCGATCACGCCCGGCAGGATCGCGTTGACCCGCACCCCGTCCCGCGCGTACTCGGCGTGCAGCGCGCCGACGAGCCCGAGTACCGCCGTCTTCGCGGTCAGGTAGCCGGCCGCGCCGGGGAAGGGGGCGCGCGTCGCCTGGCTGGACACGCAGACCACGGCACCGCCACCGGCCGACACCAGGTGTGGCAGCGCCGCTTGGCAGACCAGGTAGGTCGGGCGCAGGTTGAGGCGCAGCTGCTCCTCGAAGTCCTCGACCGGCGTCTCGTGCACCCTGCCGCCCATGGCGAACCCGCCGACCAGGTTGACGACCGCGCGCAACGGCCGGCCGGCCTCGCCCGCGGCGACGTCCACGCACCGCTGTACCGCGTCGGGGTCGAACAGGTCGGCCTCCACCAGCGTCAGCGCCTCGTGGGCGGGGAGCCGGTCCGGCTCGGCGCGGCCGCGCCGGGGCACCACCACCCGCCAGCCGCCCGCCAGCAGGGTGCTGGTGACCGCGGCGCCGAGGCCGCCGGCCCCTCCGGTGATCAGTGCGGTTCGGCTCATCGTTCTCCTCGGGTACGGGTCGACGCGGCGGGGTCTGCCGCGGCCCGGTGTGTCGGGGCCGGGTGTGTCGGGGCCGGGTGCGTCAGGCCGGCATACCGGTCAGCTGCCGCACCACCGCCAGGGCGCCCTGGACGTGATTGTTGAACTGGGTCTGCGAGGAGAATACGTACCGGATGATCCCCTGCCGGTCGATGACGTAGGTGACCCGGCCGGGCAGGAAGCCCAGGGTCGACCGCACCCCGAAGCTCCGGCGGACCTCGCCCCCCTCGTCGGCGACGAGGACGAACGGCAGGTTGTGCTTGCGGGCGAACTGGTCGTGCGAGCCCACCGAGTCCGAGCTGATGCCGACCACCTGCGCACCGGCCTCGACGAACACCTCGTAGGCGTCCCGGAACGCGCATGCCTCGCGGGTGCAACCGAGGGTGTCGTCCTTCGGGTAGAAGTAGAGCACGACCACCCGTTCCTTAAGGAGGTCGTGCAGCGACACCTGCTCACCGGTCTGGGTGGGGAGAGTGAAATCCGGGGCTCGGTCACCGACCGCGAGTGAGTTGACGTTGGCCACGGGCAGAAGGTTACTCGCCGGTACGGCCCGGGGCCACGTCTGCCCGGCGGCGAAGTCGGGCCGCTTGAACGAGGCCACGGCTGGCGCCATCCTGAGTAACATGTGCGCGCGGCCACGCCGCCGTGGCGCACTGGGTACCATCCAGGCGCGGCAGCGCAGCACCAGTCTGGCTCGGCGCGTCTGGCGCCGCGCGACGATCCAGACCAGTCGCACACCACCGGGGGAAAGGCCGAGATGACCGCGCAGGGCGAGGAACGCGAGAGTCACCGCACACGCGACGAGGACCGGTTGCGGGCGGCGGACGAGGACCGCCAGTGGGTCGCCGACCGGCTGCGCATCGCGCTGGACCAGGGCCGGCTGCGGTTGGCCGAATACGACGACCGGCTCCGGCTGGCCTACGCGGCGACCACCTACGCCGAACTCAACGCGCTGCTCGATGACCTGCCGTCGCCCGCGGCGGCGGCAGCCTCCGCGGTGACGCCGGCCCCGCAGCACGCTCCGGAGCCCTCGACCCCGTCGACCTCGCCGGGCCCGTCCGGCAAGCCGTACAAGCGGATGCCGACGGCGCTGATGGTGCTCTGGACGATCTGGGGTGGCGTGGTCGCCATCAATCTGGTGGTGTGGCTGCTGGTCATGGTCGGCACCGGGGAGGCGATCTACCCGTGGCCGATGTGGGTCGCCGGGCCGTCGGGCGCCGCGCTGCTCGCGGTGACCGTCGGGGTACAGGAGATCCGCCGCAGCAAGCGGCGATGACCGGTCGGGCCGCCCGTCGTCTCAAGCCTGATGAACGGCGGCCGGCGGCGCGGTGCTCGCCCGGACCACCAGCGGTGTGGCCAGCTCCACCCGGGGCGTCTCCAACTCCTCGCCGTCGATCAGGCTGAGCAGCATGCGCGCGCCCATGCCGGCCATCTCGGTCAGCGGTTGCCGGATCGTGGTCAGCGGCGGGATCGCCCAGCGCGCCTCGTCGAGATCGTCGAATCCGACCACACTCATGTCGTCGGGCACCCGCAGGCCGCGCTCGTACAGGGCCTCGTAGGCGCCCAGCGCCATCTGGTCCGCGCAGACGAACAGCGCGGTCGGCGGGGTCGGCAGGTCGAGCAGAGCGGTGGTCTGCTGGTATCCGGTCGGGCTGAGGAAGTCGCCGGAGCGCACGTAGCCGGGCCGCACCTTGAGCCCGGCGCCGCTCATCGCGGCCCGGTATCCGTCCATCCGCGCCCGGCTGCACAGCACGTCGGGCGGGCCGCCGATGACCGCGATGCGCTCGTGGCCGAGGCCGATCAGGTGCTGGGTGGCGGTGAGGCCGCCGGCCCAGTTGGTCGCGCCCACCGACGGTACCTTCGGGGCCGGCTGCCCGGCCGGATCGACGATCACCACCGGGATGCCCAGGTCGTCGAGCTGCGCCTGCTGGCCGGGGGAGAGCTGGGAGAGGATCAGCAGCACGCCGTCGGACCGCCGGGCGGCGAGATTCTCCAGCCAGCGCCGGTCGGGCCGGGTGCGGTGGCGGCCGTGCACCGCCGAGACGACGACGCCCGTGCCGGCCCGGTGGGTGACCTCCTCGACGCCAGCCAGGATCTCCATCGCCCACGGGCTGCCGAGGTCGACGAAGACCAGGTCGATCAGCCCGATCCGGTGCTCGGGCCGGGCCCGGCGCGGCTGGTACCCGCGCTGGCGCAGCAGCGCCTCCACCTTCTCCCGGGTGCCGGCGGCCACATCCGGCCGTCCGTTGACCACTTTGGACACAGTGGGGACGGAGACACCGGCGGCCGCCGCGATCTCGGACATGGTGGTCCGGTTTCGTGACATGGGCGGAGTTTACTCCGAAAGTTTCGGCATTCGAAAGCCCTCGGTCCCCGCCTATTGACGCGGAAACATCGGTCGAATTATGGTCCGGCAACCGAAACTTATCGGAAGGGTCATCGAAAGGTCGGGCCCGCCGACCTCGGCGCGCGAGAACGGCGCGGCGCGTGCGACTGAAGGGATGCCATGACCGCAGAGCGCCCGCTTGATCGCGGCACCTCGGACCCCGGCGCCGGTGGCGGTCGGATGACCGCCGCAGGACGCCCCCTCGACGGCGACACCTCCGGCCTCGCCGTCACCGGTGGTCGCGCGACCGCCGGCACAACCACCGCCGCGACCACCGGCACAACCACCGCCGTCCCGCTCATTCACAACCCTGTGTTGCCCGGATTTCACCCGGATCCGTCGATCCTGCGGGTGGGCGAGGACTACTACCTCGCCACCTCGACGTTCGAGTGGTACCCGGGGGTGCGGCTGCACCACTCCCGGGATCTGGTGCACTGGCGGGCGCTGGGCGGCGTCCTGACCGAGCGGCGGCTGCTCGACCTGCGTGGCGCGGGCGACTCGTGTGGTGTCTGGGCGCCGGACCTGTCCTATGTGGACGGCCGGTTCTACCTCATCTTCACGGACGTGGCCAGCTTCGAGAGCGGGTACTGGGATCCGCGCAACTACGTGGTCAGCGCGCCCGACATCAATGGACCGTGGTCCGACCCGGCGCCGCTGCACGGGCGCGGGTTCGACCCGTCGCTGTTCCACGACGAGGACGGCACCAGCTGGCTGCTGTCGATGAGCGCCGACTGGCGCCCGGGCCGGGAACCGTTCGCCGGCATCGAGGCGCAGCGCTTCGACCGGGACGCCATGTGCGTGGTCGGCCCGGTCCGGACGCTGTTCTCGGGCACCGAGGTCGGGATGACAGAAGGGCCGCGGATCTACCGGCGCCAGGGCTGGTATTACCTGGTGACCGCCGAGGGCGGCACGAGTTGGGAGCACCAGGTCACGGTTGCCCGGTCGAGGACGCTGACCGGCCCGTACCAGCCCGACCCGGAGGGGCCGTTGCTGACCTCCCGGGGCCGGCCGGATCTCGAGCTGCAGAAGGCCGGGCACGGCGCGCTGGTGGCCACGCCGGCCGGGGAGTGGTATCTGGCTCATCTGGTCGGGCGGCCGTACACCCCGCTGGGCGACTGCGTACTGGGCCGGGAGACGGCGATCCAGCGGGTCGACTGGACCCCGCAGGGCTGGCCCCGGGTGGCCGGAGCCGTACCGGCGGTGGAGGTGCCCGGCCCCGACCTGCCGCCGCACCCGTGGCCGGCAGAGCCGGAGGTCGACGAGTTCGACGCGCCGCGACTCGGCGTCCACTGGAGCACCCTGCGCCGACCGGCCGGTGAGGACTGGCTGTCGCTGTCCGCCCGGCCCGGGTACCTGCGGATCCACGGCGGGCAGTCGCCGGTCGGGCGGGTCGCGCCCAGCCTCGTGGCCCGGCGGGTCACCTCGCCGGAGTGTGCGCTGGAGACGGTCATGGAGTTCCGGCCGGCGAACTTCCGGCAGCTGGCCGGGATCACCGCGTACTACAACACCCGCAACTGGCACTACGCCTACGTCAGCCTCGACGACGACGGCCGGCGGGTGCTCGAACTGCTCAGCCGCGACGGTGGGCACCGCATCGCCCACCGGGAGGCCCGGGTCGACGTCACCGGCGTCGACCGGCTCGGACTGCGGGTGGAGTTCGACGGCCCGATGGTCCGGTTCGGCTACGACACCGGCGGCGGATGGCAGGGCCTGCCGGTCGAGTTGGACGCGACGATCCTGTCCGACGAGCACGCCGCGCAGATCGTCCCCGGCGAGCCGGAGGCGTGGGGCTTCACCGGTGCCTTCGTCGGGCTCTGGGTGCAGGACCTGGGCGGGGACGGGGCCTACGCGGACTTCGACCGGGCGCGTTTCACCTCGCGCGAGTAAGCCCGTCGCGCGAGTAAGCCCGTCGCGCGATCTAGCCCCCGGTTGCCGTCGCACCCTATTGTTTCCAGCGAGATCGTCGGCATCCAGCCCATCGGGCACGGGGAGGCGGCATGGCGGAGACCGTTGGCACCGCGACCTTTCGCGCGGCGCGTGACTTCCTGCTCGCGCACGCGGAAGACTACGAGACGGCATACCGTGAGTTCGACTGGCCCGAGCTGACCGAGTTCAACTGGGCGCTCGACTGGTTCGACGTGGTGGCCGAGGGCAACGACCGGCCGGCCCTGTGGATCGTCGAGCAGGACGGCAGCGAGACGAAGCTGTCCTTCGCCCAGCTGTCGCACCGTTCCAACCAGGTGGCGAACTGGCTGCGCGGCTTGGGCGTGCACCGCGGCGACCGGCTGGTGCTGATGCTGGGCAACCAGGTGGAGCTGTGGGAGACCATCCTCGCCGCGATGAAGCTGGGCGCGGTGCTGATCCCGGCCACCCCGTTGCTCGGCCCGGCCGACCTGCGCGACCGGGTGCAGCGCGGCGGCGCGCGGCACGTGGTGGTCGGCTCCGCGGACGCCGCCAAGTTCGACGAGGTACCCGGGGACTACACGCGTACCGTGGTCGGCGCCCCGGTGCCGGGCTGGTCGGACTACGCGGACGCGTACGGCGCACCGGGCGAGTTCACCCCGGACGGGCCCACCCGGGCCTCCGACACGCTGCTGCTGTACTTCACGTCCGGCACCACCGCGCTGCCGAAGCTGGTCGAGCACACCCACGCGTCGTACCCGGTCGGGCACCTGTCCACCATGTACTGGATCGGCTTGCGCCCCGGTGACGTCCACCTGAACATCTCGTCACCGGGCTGGGCGAAGCACGCCTGGAGCAACGTGTTCGCGCCGTGGAACGCGCAGGCGTGCGTGTTCATCTACAACTACGCCCGCTTCGACGCGACCCGGCTCATGCGCGAGATGGACCGCTGCCGGGTGACCAGCTTCTGCGCCCCACCGACCGTGTGGCGGATGCTCATCCAAGCCGACCTCGGCCAGCTGCGCACCCCGCCGGAGAAGGTCGTCGGTGCCGGGGAGCCGCTGAACCCCGAGGTCATCGACCAGATCCGCAAGGCGTGGGGAGTGACCATCCGCGACGGTTTCGGGCAGACCGAGACGACCGTGCAGGTGGCCAACACGCCGGGGCAGGTGGTCAAGCCGGGGTCGATGGGCCGGGCCACCCCCGGATACCGGGTGGCGCTGGTCGACCCGGCCACCGGCGAGGTGACCGACGAGGGCGAGATCTGCCTGGACCTGTCGGACCGCCCGCTCGGGTTGATGGCCGGCTACCACGGCGACCCGGCGCGGACCACGGAGGCGATGGCCGACGGCTTCTACCACACCGGTGACATGGCGTCCCGGGACACCGAGGGCTACCTGACCTACGTGGGACGGGCCGACGACGTGTTCAAGGCGTCGGACTACCGGATCTCACCGTTCGAGCTGGAGAGCGTGCTGATCGAGCACGAGGCGGTGGCCGAGGCGGCGGTGGTGCCGTCGCCGGACCCGGTTCGGCTGGCCGTGCCCAAGGCGTACGTGGTGCTGGCCACGGGCTGGGAATCGTCGGCGGAGACCGCTGCCGCGATCTTCGCGCACTGCCGGGCGAACCTTTCGCCGTTCAAGCGGGTACGGCGCCTGGAGTTCGCCGAGTTGCCGAAGACCATCTCCGGGAAGATCCGGCGGGTGGAGCTGCGGGCCAGCGAGACCGTCAAGCACGCCGACCCGCAGGCTCGGCCGGACGGCGAGTACCGGGACGAGGACTTCGCCGACCCGCAGTCGTGACCGTCAGCGGTGCGCCCCGAGCACACCGGCGAGCACCACCGCGGCCACGGTGAGACCGACCATCGCCTGAAGGAGCAGTGCCGGACCCAGGTGCGACCACACTGTGGCGCCGCGTGGCTTGAGGGTACGGCCGGTCGACAGGTTCTCGATCTCCACCGCGCGCGGCGGCTGGTACGGGTCCCGTTGCCGGCGCACCGCCACCCGTACCCGGTCGCGCTGCACGACCGCGCCCTGGGACAGGTGCCCGTGAATCTCGAACGGCTCGATCACGCCGTCGACGTCGGTGAGCCAGACCTGGGTGACCTGAAACTCGGGCCCCTTTCGCAGGTCCTTCCACTTGCGGACGGGACCCGCCTTGACCGGCGCCCGGACCACGGCGGCCAGCAGCCGGCTCGCGGTTCGGGCGACCGCCGTGGCGCCCACGACGCCGGCCACGAGGTGCGGGCTGACCCGCACGTCCCGGCCGTACGCCTCGTCGATGCGCACCACCCAGCCGTACAGCATGTGCCGGCGGGGGATCGGTTCGGGCTTGGTGTCTGAGAGGACCGGTAGGAAGTCTGCGCCGTACATCTGTCACCGCCGATAGGCCGGCCCCCCGGAGCACCAGGATAACGGGACGTGGGCGGATGAATACAGAACGTGATTACTCACGCGCGCCCGGTTCGCTCACGTCGCCGTGCCGGTCACACCCCGCCGGTGAGGGTGATGCCGCCGTCGATCGCCAGCGTCTGGCCGGTCACCCACTCGGCGTCGTCGGAGGCCAGGTAGGCGACGGCGGAGGCGACATCCGCCGGTACGCCGAGGCGGCGCAGCGGGTACGCCTGGGCGACCTCCTCCTCCCGCCCCTCGTAGAGCGCCGTGGCGAATCGGGTCTTGACCACCGCGGGCGCCACCGCGTTCACCCGTACCGCCGGCCCCAGCTCCATGGCGAGCTGCGCGGTGAGCTGAATGAGCGCCGCCTTGCTGACGCCGTAGAGCCCGATGCCGCCCGCCGGGCGCAGCCCCGCGACCGAGGCGACGTTGACCACCGCGCCGCCGTGGGCGCCCAGCCACCCGCGGTACGCCTCCCGGACCCAACCCAGGGCGGCGACCACGTTGACCTCCAGCGTCTTGCGGGCAGCACCGAGGTCGAGGTCGAGCAGGGGACCGTAGGCCGGGTTGATCCCGGTGTTGTTGACCAGCACGTCGAGCCGCCCGTACGCGTCCAGTACCCGCGCCACCGTCGACGACCGGTGCTCCTCGTCGTCGGACCGCCCGGCGACGCCGATGGCGTACTCCGGCCCGAGCGATGCCACCGCGTCGCGCAGGCCGTCTTCCTTGCGGGCGGTCAGGCAGACCCGGCCGCCCTCCGCCACGATGCGCCGTGCGACGGCCAGGCCGATGCCCCGGCTCGCACCGGTCACCAACGCCACCCTTCCAGTGAAGCGAGAAGTCATGGGGCAAGTCTGGCCCGGCGCGTCTGGCCCGGCGCGTCTGGCCCGGCGCGTCTGGCTCGGCGCGTCTGGTGCCGCGCGACCCTGACCGGTCGCGGCCCACGGCGGCGGCGGGCGTCGGGCATAGTAGACCTGCCGCCGACCACTGCGCGTGCACCGGACCAGGGAGGTCCACCGATGGCCGACTCGAAAGCCCCGCGACCGCGCCGGGTGGATCGAGTGCACACCAAGACGGTCCTCGGGCCGGACGCCCAGGTGGACGCGAAGGCCGTCATCATCTCCCCGGACAGCACCGCTCTCACCGACCCGTTCCTGGTCCTCAGTGAGGACCGGTTCTCCTCGCCCGGCTTCCAGTGGCACCCGCACCGCGGAGTGGAGACGGTGACCCTGGTCCTCGACGGGGTACTGGAGCACGGCGACAGCCTGGGCAACGCCGGGACTCTGGAACCGGGAGACGTGCAGTGGATGACCGCGGGCAGCGGCATCATCCACCGGGAACTGGCCTTCCGCGACGAGCACGCGCACACCCTCCAGCTGTGGGTCAACCTGCCCGCCGACCGCAAGTTCGTCCCGACCCGGTACCAGGATCTGCGCGCTACCAGTCACGCCGCGCACACCGCGGGCGGAGTGAGCGTCGCGGTGGTCTCGGGACGGTCGGAGGGCGTCACCGGCCCGGCGGCCAACCACTGGCCGATCCTCGGCCTACTGCTCACCCTCGACCCGGCCACCCGGTACGCGCAGCTGCTGCCGGCCGACCACCGCGCCTTCTGCTACGTGCTGTCCGGCCGGGTCACCGTCGCCGGTCGGCACCTGAAAGCCGGCCAGATCGCCTGGTCGGATCCGGTCGCGTGGTCGGATCCGGCCGTCTGTTCGGATCCGGTCGCCGTGAACCCGGACGCCACCTCGCTCGCGTTGGCCACGCCGGCCGGGGACGAGCGCACCCGGCTGATGCTGTACGCGGGTCGGCCACTGGGCGAGCCGGTCGTCGCGGGCGGCCCGTTCGTGATGAACAGCAAGGCGCAGATCCAGCAGGCGTTCGCGGACTTTCACGCCGGCAGGTTCGGCGACATCCCGCGCCAGGCCCGGCTGCTCACCCGCTGAGTACGGCCGCCGCGAGCCGTGCCGTTCACGTTCGCGGCCGTTCACGTTCCCGGTTTTTCGCGTTCGCGACCGGGCGAACACCGCGTCCGTACCCTCATCCGGGTGAACCGGGCTGACCTGCCGTTCCCGCGACACGGTTGTGTACCCTGAGCGGAAGATGTCCGGCCACGCGCACCGACGACATTCGACGAGGGTCGTCCTCGCCGCGGCTCTGGCCTGCGCCCTGGCCTGGCTGGGAGTCGCCGCCGCGGCGACGGAGATCGGTCCGGTCCCCCGGGTCGTCCACGCCGGGGCCGAGGTCGTGGTCATCCAGCCGTCGACGCAGCACGTCGCGCAGCGGATGGCCGCCCGGCTCGGGCACGTCAGAGCGGCCCTGATCTCCGCGTCGCAACGCAACCTGGCCGGCACAGTCGCCCTGCGCGTCCTGGCCATCGTGCTCGCGATGCTGTTCAGCCTCGGCCTGATGCGCCGTGATCCGAGGCGCCGCCCGGCGGTCCTGATGCACGGCGTCCGAGCGCCGCCGGCCCTCGCGGCGGCTGATCGAGTCGCTGCGGCGTGGGCCACGAGCCGCGCGCCACTCACGGTCCTCTGATCGCCGCGCGCCCGAAATCTCGGTGCCGCCCGTGAGGCCGGCACACCCGGCCGAACAATCCGAAACAGAACTCCGCTCCAGGAGACCAGCATGTCTGGCACAATCACGCCCACCCCCGACCAGCCCCGACCGGAGCTGCTGCTCAGCCTCCCCGCGTTGCGCGCGCGGCTGGAGGAGCAGCGCCAGTTCCGGATCGAGCAGATCACCGCCCTGGCCGGCAACGACCCCGGGCAACCACCGGCCGGGACCGACCTGGCCGTCGACACCGCGCAGAGTCAGGTCACGGCCGCCCTGCTGGCCGGGGCGCGGCAGGCGCTGACCGACATCGACACCGCGTTGTACCGAATCAACAACGGCGAGTACGGCAAGTGCCTCGAGTGCGGGGCGGCGATCGGCATGCAGCGCCTGCGTACCCTGCCGCAGACCGCGCTGTGCGCCGACTGCCACCGAGCCCGTGCGTCGGGTCCCGACCGTGTCGCCGGCTCCGGCCCGGTCCGCGGGGAGGATGCTCCGCCGGTCGTGGCATGACGCCCGTGACCTGACCGGCCGTCGCCGACGGACACCTGGTACGCGGGCCGGTCCCCGTCGCTACATACACTCACTCATCGATGGAGTCCGTGTCCTACCAACGCGCGCGTCCTGGGACCGATCGACTGAGGTGATCAGGGCATAATCTCCGTGACCATCTTTCATGTAGGCGCTTTCGCCAACAGTTCGGACATCACGGCCTTTTCGTATTCTGTCAATAGCCCCCTATGCGGCGAGAGCGAGCATTCGGATGGCCAATACGCAGGTACGTAGCCTGACCGGGGAGCAGTGGAACCTCGTCGAGCAGGTACGTGCCGAGTGGCTCGGGCACGCGCTGACGACCGAGCCCGCCGACCGTGCCGCCGCCGAGACCGCGATCGCCGCGCTGTATGAGCTGCGGGGGCTCGGGCCGCCCCGGTTCGTGTGGGTGGACTCGCCCGCCACCGGCAGCCTCGCCCTGTGGCTGCTGTCCGGCGTCACCACCGAGGAGGGCTCGCCGCTGGTCGGCACGCTGCGGGAGGCGCTGTCCGACCCGCTGTGGGACGCCATCGGCGGCGGGCTGCGGGACTCGGTGTCCGCGTCGCTGGGCGAGTCGGTCGGCGACCTGCTGCCCCGGGCCGGTCGGGTGCACGACCTGTTGCACGACCCGTACCGGTCCTTCGCCGAGGCGACGACCGGGCTGTTCGGCCTCGACCTGCTCAGCGGGTACCCGCCCTGGTGGGAGTGGGCCACCCTGTTCCGCAACGTACGGCGGATGCCCGAGCCGGTACGGCGCCGGCGGCTGCATGACGTGTCCCTCGGCGACGCACTGCGTCGCACGGTGAACCGGCAGGTGCACGAGTCACTGCGCAAGGCGATCGAACGGTCCTGGGGGCCGACCGACCTCGACACCGTACTGCGCGCGCAGCGACAGGCACTGCGGGACACGTTGCTGATCGGGCTCGGTGAGGCGTCCGACTGGGAGGCCGATCCGCTGCGCCGGTCGCTTGCCCGGTCGCTGCGCGCGTCCGCCACCGGACACCGGGGCGGCCTGGACGAGATCGGTTGGATTGCCCGGTACGACCTGTACCGCCGGCTCGGTGTCGTCGAGTACCACCCGAACGCGCAACTGCGACTGGACCTGGTCGCGGACATCCTGCGCTCGGCGGGCCGGTGGTGGCCGCACCCGGCGGCCTGCGTGGTCGCCGAGCGACCCACCCGGCTGGCGGTGGAGCCGACCGACAGCGGGATGCGGTCGCACAGCCCACAAGGGGCGGCGATCGAGTACCGGGACGGCTTCGCCGCGTACGTCTGGCACGGCGTCGTCGTGCCGCGCCAGGTGATCGGCGGCGAGGTGACCGGCCGGGACTGGGAGCGCGAGCCCGACGAACAGGTGCGCGCGGCGATCGCCGACCGGATGGGGTACGACTGGCTGCTCGGTCGGGTACCCGCGCAGCGGATCGCCACGGACGAGTCCGGCAGCCTCTGGCAGCTTCCGCACGACCTCGTGCTGCTGGAGGCAACCGGGGGCGTGCCGGGCCTGTCCGGGCCGACCCGGCGCCGGGTGGTCCCGGTACCGCCGGACCAGCGGGTGCCCCGCGACGCCGCGCGGCTGGCCTTCGGCACCGACCCGTCCTGACGACCGGCCTGGGGCGTCGCGCGGCGTCAGATGCGCCGAGCCAGACTGGTCGGGAGAGGCGGGCCGTACGGGTCAGCCGGAGTCGCGGACGACGAGCCGCGGGCGCAGCAGGAGGTGCCTGCGGCCGCCGCTGTCGCCCTCGCCTTCGCCCTCGCGGTCGAGGTCGCCGTCGTGGTCGCCGCCGTCGAGCAGCCGGATCAGCAGGGCGACGCAGCCGGCCGCCGCCTCGGTCAGCGGCTGGCTCACGCTCGTCAGCCCGACGGCCTGAGCCACCGGCGTGTCGTCGAAGCCGATCACGGCGATCCGGGGCGAGGCGATCCCGCCCGGGGCTGTCCCGTGCGCGGTGGCCGCGCGCAGCGCCCCGAGAGCGAGCGAGTCGCTGGCGCACACGAGGGCGGACGGGCCGGCGGTCCCGAGCAGGTCCACGGTCCCGAGCAGGTCCACGGCCGCGCGTTCGCCCTCGGCCACCCGGTCATCGACGCGGCGCTCCAGGCCGGAAAGATCCACGCCGGCCGCGCGCAGGGCGGCGGCCCAGCCCTCACGCCGGTCTTCGCCGACGGCGGACCCGGGCGGCCAGCCGATGAACCCGACGCGGCGGTGCCCGGCCGCGAGCAGCCGCTCGGTGGCGGCGCGGGTGCCCCACGCACCGTCGACATCGACCCACGGGTGCTCGCCTCCGCCAAGGACCGCCTCCGGCTGCGCCTCCCGGTTCAGCGTGGGGGAGTGCTCGCCTCCGCCAAAGGCCGGCTCCGGCTGCGCCTTCGAGTGTTGCGTGGGGGAGTGCTCGCCTCCGCCAAAGACCGGCTCCGGCTGCGCCTCCCAGTTACGGCCGAACGTGACAAACGGAACCCCGCGACGGGCCAGCCAGTCGGTACGCGCGTCGCCGGGGTGCGTGCCGGTCAGGACGAAGCCGTCCAGGTCGTGGGCGCCGAGCAACTCCTCGTACGCGGCGATCTCGGCGTCGTCGCCGGTCGCGGTGTAGAGCACGACCCGGTACCCGGCGGGTGCGGCCGCCTCGGTGAGCCCGTGCAGGAACCGGTCCAGGACCGAACCGTTGATCCCGTCGCCGGCCGGTCCGATGCGTACCGCGATCAACCGCGACCGGCCCGTGCGCATCTGCCGGGCTGCCTGGCTGACCCGGTACCCGAGCACCTCGATGGCCGCCCGGACGCGCTCCCGGGTCTCCGGCCGGACCAGCTGTGGAGCGTTGATCACGTTCGACACGGTCTGCCGGGAGACTCGGGCATGGTGCGCCACCGTAGCGATGGTCACTCTGCCCGCCATTTTGCCCCTTTCAGGGGGTTGAACGATCCAATCTCGGTGAGGCACGATTGGATCGTTCAAGTACCGGATGCGAGGCACCTTCTCGCGCCGCAGGCACCCTGTCAAGCAGGCGCCCCGTCAAGAGGGAGGACGCGCGTGACCGTGAGTCCGCACCGGCAACGTCTCCAGCCGCTGCTGCACGATCTCACGGTGACCGTGAGTGCCCCGGTCAGCGCGCTGTCCGGCCATGACGGCCAGATCCGCGGCGACGGTGTTCAGGGTGTCTTCTACGCCGACCTGCGCGCGCTGTCCCGGGCGGTGCTGCGGGTGGACGGCGCCGAGCCCGAGCCGGTGATGCACACGCTGGACGGCCCGCACTCGGCGTGGTTCGTCGCGCTGGTCCGTGGGCTGGGCGGCAGCCTCGCATCGTCGCCGGACGGGGCACCCGCGGAGCCAGAGCCGGCGATCGGCCTGGATCATCTCGTGGCGTCGGACTCGCTGAGCCAGGCCGCTCAAAACGTGCGGGTGGATCGGATCCGGCGCGTGACCCCCGACGGGCTGGCCGAGGAGATCAGGGTGGCGTCGACCGGGTCGGCGCCGGTCCGGGCCACGGTCGCCGTCGACCTCGGCTGCGACCTGGCACCGATGGCCGAGGTCCGGCGCGGTGGCACCGGGACCGAGCAGCCCGCGCGCCGGGACGGCGCCGGCCTGGTGTGGTCGACGTCCACCACGTCGGTGTACGTCACCGCCGAAGACGCCGTCATCGACGCGGGCGCGGGACCCGGCGCCGTCCGGCCCGGTGCCGTCCAGCCCGTGCCTGCACAGTCGGTGGCCGCGCAGTCCGTGGCTGCACAGCTCGTGCCCGCGCAGCCCGGCGACGTCCAGCCCGGCCAGGCCCGACTGGTCTGGCCGGTCGAGGTGCCTCCCGGACAGACGGTGACGCTGCGCTGGCGGGTCCGGGTGGTCACCACGGCCGCGGCTGTCGCTCCCGCCCGGGGGCCGGTCGAGTGGGGCCGGCCCGACGTGGTGGCCGACGACCGCCGGCTGGTCCGGCTGCTGCGCCGGTCGCTGGACGACCTCGCGGCGCTCCGGCTGGCCGAGCCGGCCGGTACCGGGGACACGTTCCTCGGCGCGGGGGTGCCGTGGTACCTCACGCTGTTCGGCCGGGACAGTATCTGGGCCGCCCGTATGCTGCTGCCGACGGGTACCACGCTGGCCGCCGGTACGCTGCGCACCCTCGCCCGCCGCCAGGGGCTGCGGGTCGACGCGTCCTCGGGCGAGGAGCCCGGCAAGATCATGCACGAGCTGCGCTACGGGGGCCTGTTCGGCGTACGGGCCGACGACGCGCCGGCCGCCTACTACGGCACCGTGGACGCCACCGCGCTGTGGATCAGCCTGCTGCACGACGCCTGGCGGTGGGGGATGCCCGAGGCGGAGGTGGCCGCGCTGCTGCCGAACCTGGGCTCGGCGCTGGACTGGCTGGCACGGTACGGCGACCCGGACGGTGACGGGTTCGTCCGGTACCTCGACCGCAGCGGTCGGGGACTGGCCAACCAGGGCTGGAAGGACTCGGGCGACGCGGTGCGCTTCCGGGACGGGCGGATCGCCGCCGGGCCGATCGCGCTGTGCGAGGTGCAGGGGTACGCGTACCAGGCCGCCGTGCACGGCGCGGCGCTGCTGTCCGCGTTCGGGCTGCCCGGCGAGCAGCAGTGGCGGGAGTACGCGGCGGACCTGGCCCACCGGTTCCGCGACCGGTTCTGGGTCGACGGCCCGGACGGACCGTACCCGGCGCTGGCGCTGGACCGCGACGGCCGGCCGGTCGACGCGCTCACCAGCAACATCGGGCACCTGCTCGGCACCGGGCTGCTCGACGACGCCGAGTCGGCGCGGGTGGCCCGCGCGCTGGCCGGGCCGGCCCTGTCCGGCGGCTACGGCCTGCGCACGATGTCCACTATGGACGCCGCCTTCGATCCGCTGTCGTACCACTGCGGCTCGGTGTGGCCGCACGACACCGCGATCGCCGTGTCCGGCCTGGCCCGCGCCGGGTACGGCGCCGAAGCCGCCGGGCTGGTCGAGGGCGTCCTCGCCGCCGCCGAGGCGTTCGGGTACCGGTTGCCCGAACTGTACGGCGGCGACGACCGCGCGACGCTGGAGCGCCCGGTGCCGTACCCGGCCGCATGCCGGCCCCAGGCATGGTCGGCAACGGCCAGCATCGCGATCCTCGCCGCGGGGCTCGGCCTGGAGCCGGACGTGCCGCGGGGCGAATTGCGGCTGCGGCCGATGGCCGGGGCGCCACTGGGTGCCATCACGGCGCGCGGCCTGCGGATCGCCGGACAGCCGGTGGACGTGACGCTGGACGGCGCCGGCCGGGTCAGCGTCGATGGCCTGCCGGATTCGGTACGGGTGGTGGCTCCGGTCGCGCCGTCGATCCCGGTACAGCCGCAGGACGGGTCGATGGACAGCCCGGCCGCGGGGGATCCGGTAGCCTCGGCCGGTGACCAGCCGAATCGGTGACCTCGTCATCGACTGCGCGGACCCGTCGTTGCTCGCCCGATTCTGGTGCGAGGCGCTCGGTTACCGGATCGTCGACCAGGACGAGACCGGAGTGGCGATCGGCGGCTCCCCGGTGATGCCGAACATCCTGTTCATCGCGGCACCCGAGGGCAAGACGGTGAAGAACCGGATGCACTTCGACGTCTGCCCGACCGACCGCGACCCCGACGAGGAACTGGAACGGTTGCTGGCCTTGGGGGCGCGCCGCTCCGGCATCCTGGCCGGCGGCAGGTGGACGGTGCTGGAGGACCCGGAGGGCAACGAGTTCTGCCTGATGCGCAAGCGGGTCCCGGCCGAACCGCTGCCGCTGCACGACTAGCGCTCGACGCTCTTGGCCAGGCTCAGGTCGTCGACGTATTGGCCGTCGATCAGGAACTCGTCCACGAAGCGGCCCTCGACGGCGTAGCCGTGGCGCTCGTACAGGCGCATCGCGGACGCGTTGCCGCCCAGTACCTGCAGGCTCAGCTTCCGTGCGCCCCGCTCGGCGGCCACCCGCTCGGCCGCGGCGAGCAGCGCCGAGGCGACGCCGAGCCGGCGGGCCTCCGGTGCCACCGCCAGTCCGCGGATGCTGAAGACGTGAGCGGCCTCGGGCAGCTTCAGCTTCGGCGCCACACCGGCGTAGCCGGCCAGGTCGCCGCCGATGTGCGCGACCAGGATCTGGTCCGGGACCTTCTCCTCGCTGAAGAACGAGGTGCGCTGCCTGGCCAGGTACGAGGGGAAGCCCGATCCCTGTGTCCACGCCGTCGAGTCGAGGGCGAGCAGGGCGGCATCGTCGGCCTCGACGGCCTGGCGTACCAGGGGTGCCCAGTCCACGGTCAGCTGGTCCCGCGTCGCGAACCGCACGAGGTGGCGCCCGACGACATCCTCGACCGCCGCCAGCCGCTCGACGTCCTCCGCCTTCGCGATCAGGTCGATCCGGCCGGGCGACGGGACCAGCGAGCACACGCCGCGGCTGGTCGTGATGGTGCCCCGCCCGTCCTCCGTCAGCTCGGTCGACGCCTTGTCGCCCAGGTGCGAGACGAGCTGCTTGATGTACCGCTCTGGGCGATCGGTGGCGACGCGTGCGGCCGAGTAGTACATGGCATCGGTCCCTTCACGAGGTCGGGTGGTGGAGCGCTGGCCACGTCGAGCCTGGCGTGCCGCGTCCGGACCCCCACCCGGGGCCGTCCGCCATGGTCAAGACTTCTTGCCCAGCTGTCAACACGCCTGCATGCGTGTTGACGGCCTGAGAAGCCATCGTGGCCACTGCATATGTGCATTTATGCACGTCAATATATAATGTACGCGTGGGGATCGGCGATTCGGGTGGTAACCGGCACGCCCGGGATGAACGGGAGTGCGCGGCCGGTACCCGTGGAGAGGCGTACAGGATTGTTTGATCCGCGTACCGGTGCGATTGTCGAAAGACGCCGCCACGAGGGCACGAAACTCCACGAAGTCCCTGGTCAGCGGTGCTTTCGCCGGTGGTGAGCCGCCTCACGTGAAGCGGGCGGCGACGCTTTGCCGCAGCCGGAAGTCCGCGCATCCGACCAGGCAAGATAGATGCTAACCGCTCCCTGTTTTCGCGGCATTAAATCCGGTCCACGGGGGTTGACCGTATAGCGGTGGAATGCGCATTACCGGAGGGCTGGTTATAGCTGGCGTCCATCCGTCCCCCCGAAACGAAAAGGAACCATCGTGCTGGTCAACTTGGACCGCTCCCGGCGCTGGCTGTCCGCCGTCGCGCGCTGGGTACTGGTCAACCTTGACCGTGCCCGTCCGTGGCTGATCGGAATCGGGCGCTGGCTGCTCGCCTGCGCAAGTTGGATCATGAATAAGACCGAGCGTCCCCGGCGCTGGATCGCGGTGCGCAGCCGTCCGGTCCTCGCCCGCCTGGCCGGTCCGCTGGGCCGCCTGGCCGTTCCCGGACGGTGGGTGCTGGCCCAGGTCGACCGCGTCCAGCAGTGGATGCCCGACATCTCCCGCCGGGGCATCCTCGGCCTGCTCCTGGTCGCGCAGCTGGCCTGGCCGGCCGCGTTCCACTCGGTGAGCGAGGTGGCCGCGCAGCCCGCCAAGGCGCCCGTGGTGTCGGCTCCGGCACCGGGTACGCCGCAGGCGGCTCCGGCTCCGGCCGCTCCGGCAGTCGCGGGCAAGGCTCCCGCACCGGCCGTGCAGGCTCCCGTCGCGGCACCGAGCCCGGCTCAGCTGATGCCGGACGGCATGCCGATCGGCCAGTCGACGTTCATCCCGACCACCGTCCAGATGGGCAACGCGCGCGCCATCGTCCAGACCGGGCAGCAGCTGAACCTGCCGCCGCGGGCGTGGGTCATCGCCGTGGCCACATCGCTGCAGGAGACCAAGCTCATCAACTACGGCGACCTCGGCGGTGCGAACGACCACGACTCGCTGGGCCTGTTCCAGCAGCGCCCGTCGTCCGGGTGGGGTACGCCCGATGAGCTGACCAACCCGCACTACGCGGCGTCCGCGTTCTACAACGCGCTGGTCGAGGTACCCGGCTGGCAGAACCTGCCACTGACCGTGGCGGCCCAGGACGTACAGGTGTCCGCGTTCGGCGACCGGTACGCCCAGTGGGAGAAGCAGGCCACCGACATGGTGCTGGCCCAGTACGGGATCGGCCCATACTGGGGTGTCTCTGCCGGGTGACACCGGCACACCGGAACCGGGCCCGGTACCTCGCCAGAGGTGCCGGGCCCGGCCGTGTCCGTGCCGTCGCGCGCGCCCGGGCGTGACTCCCGGGCCTGCCCTCAGGCGTGACTCCCGGGGCCTGTGCTCGCCTCCGCCACAACCCGGCTCCGGCTGCGCTCAGGCAACCAGAGTCTTCACCGCCGCGGTCAGGTCGGTGATGCCCTTTCGGGCGTCGGCGAACAGCATGCCGGTCTTCGGATCGGTGTAGAGCTCGTTGTCGATGCCCGCGTACCCGTGCCCCATCGAACGCTTGATGACGACCACCGCCCGGGCCTGGTCGACGTCCAGGATCGGCATGCCGGAGATGGGGTTGCCCGGCCGGCGGGCGACCGGGTTGGTGACATCGTTGGCGCCGACCACCAGCGCGACATCGGTACGGGCGAACTCCGGGTTGGCCTCGTCCATCTCCTGCAACTGCGGGTACGGCACGTTGGCCTCGGCCAACAACACGTTCATGTGCCCGGGCATCCGTCCCGCCACCGGGTGGATGGCGTAACCGACCTCGATCCCACGCTGCTCCAGCAGCGCGGCCAGTTCGGCGAGCTGGTGCTGCGCCTGCGCGGCGGCCAGGCCGTACCCGGGCACGAACATCACCTTGCTGGCGTACGCCAACTGGATCGCCACGTCGTCGGCGGACACCTCGCGGACGTGCGCGTTGCCGGTACCGCTGACCGGAGCGGTGTCTCCGGTGCCGAAACCGCCCACGATGATGCTCGGGATCGAGCGGTTCATCGCGTCGGCCATGAGTTTCGTGAGGATCGTCCCGGACGCGCCGACCAGCGCGCCGGCGATGATGAGCACCGCGTTCGCGAGCACGAATCCGGCCATCGCCACCGCGGTACCGGTGAACGCGTTGAGCAGCGAGATGACCACCGGCATGTCGGCACCGCCGATGGGCAGCACCATGGTGACGCCGAAGCCCAGGCCGGCCACCAGGAGCAGGATCAGCGGGAGCCGGTGGGTGGGGGTGGCCACCAGAGCGCAACCACTGGCCACGAACCCGGCGGCCAGCACGCCGGTCAGCGCCCGGGCACCCGGAAACACCAGCGGCTGGCTGGGGATCCAGCCCTGCAGCTTGCCGGCCGCGACCAGCGAGCCGGTGAAGGTGACGGTACCGATGAGGATGTCCAGCGCGGCGGTCACCGCGACCGACGCGGACACCGACGGCCCGCTCGACAGGTCGTTGACCGCGAGCAGTGCGGCGGCCCCACCGCCGACCGCGTTGAACAGGCTGACCAACTGCGGCATGGCGGTCATCGCGACACCACGCGCGGCGTAGAGCCCGACGGCACCGCCGACCGCCGCGCCCGCGATCAGCACGACGACACCTGTCGCGGTGATGCTGTTGTCGTGGATCAGGACGGCACCGGTGACGAGTACCGCGGCGGCCATCGCGGTCGCGGAGAGCTGGTTGCCGCGACGGGCGGTGGCGGGGGAGTTCATCAGGTGCAGCCCGAGCACGAATCCGGCCGCGGCGGCCAGATACACCAGGTGAGTCGCCGTGTCGAAGCCGCTCATGACTCACCGTCCTTGCGGGGCTGTGGGGTACGGGCCCGGAACATGCCGAGCATCCGGTCGGTGACCACGTACCCGCCGACCACGTTGGCAGTGGCGAACGCCATCGCGACGAAGGCGAGCACATACCCGGCCGGTCCGCGTGCGGTGCTCGCGATGAGCATCGCGCCGACCAGGACGATGCCGTGGATCGAGTTGGCGCCGGACATCAGCGGGGTGTGCAGGGTGGCCGGTACCTTGCTGATCACCTCGAAGCCGACCAGCAGACTGAGTACGAACACGGTCAGGTCGAACATCAGGTCGGCGCTCATCGCGCACCACCGCCCTGGCGTGCCTGGCCGGCGTGGCTGACGACGGTGGCGGCGAGGATCTCGTCGGTCAGGTCGATCCGTGGCACCCCGTCGCGGATCAGGTGCGCGAGCAGAGCCGTGATGTTCCGGGCGTACGCGGCCGACGCGCCGGGCGCCATCGCGGACGGCAGGTTCCCGGCGCCGATGAGCCGCACCCCGTCGGCGATCAGCACGCTGCGCTCCGGCTGGGAGCCCTCGACGTTGCCGCCGTGTGGCCCGGCCGCGATGTCCACCACGACCGAGCCGGGGCGCATGCCCTTCAGCGCGTCCTGGGTCACCAGCAGCGGTGGCTTCCGCCCCGGTACCAGCGCGGTCGTTATCACCACGTCGAACTCGCCGATCCGTTGCTGCAGCGCCTCCTGCTGCGCCTCGCGCTCGGCGTCCGACAGCGCCCGGGCGTAGCCGCCCTCGCCGTCCGCGACGGTGACTCCGGCCAGATCCAGGAACCGGGCGCCCATCGAGTGGACCTCGTCGCGGGTCTCCGGCCGGATGTCGTACCCGGTCACCTGCGCGCCGAGCCGCTTCGCGGTGCCGATCGCGGACAGCCCGGCCACGCCGACGCCGAGCACCAGTACCTGCGCCGGTTTCGCGGTACCCGCGGCGGTCATCAGCATCGGGAAGTACCGGCCGTACGCGTCCGCCGCCACCAGCGCGGCCTTGTACCCGGCGATGCTGGCCTGCGAGGTCAGCGCGTCCATCGACTGCGCCCGGCTCAGCGTGCGGGGCAACAGGTCGAGGCTCACCGCGTCCACACCGCGCCGGGTCAACGCCGGTACCCGTCCCGGATCGGCCGACGCTTCCAGCAGACCGACCAGCACCTGCCCCTGACGCATCCGTTCCACTCGGCCGGCGTCCGGCGGCCGTACACACACCAGCACGTCGGCACGTTCGAGAAGCTCCGCCTCACCGACCGGCGCCGCACCCACTTCCGTGTACGCGCTGTCGGGCAGGAACGCACCGGTACCGGCGTCGTTCTCGACGAGCACGTCACAGCCCAGCTCACGCAGCCGTGGAACCACCGCGGGCACCACGGCGACCCGATGTTCGCCGGGCTCGGACTCCTTCATCACACCGATGCTCGTCGTCACGAGCGCCTCCCATCGACAACGCTGTCTTTAGGTTTCGAAGACTATGCGCGACGGTACCGTGACGCCCACTGCCCGAGCGGCCCTTCATCCGCGGCACGGGGACGCACACGATCGACAGCGGCACGCTCGACGCCGGGGACGCGCTACGACGCGGAGGAGCTATAACGCGCTACGACGCGGAACCCGGCCGCACCAACCCCACCTCGTAGGCGAGCACGGCGGCCTGGACCCGGTCGCGCAGGTCGAGTTTGGTGAGGATCGCCGACAGGTGCGTCTTCACGGTCGCCTGGCTGAGGACCAGCCGTTGCGCGATTTCGGCGTTGGACATGGCGCGGGCGACCAGGGTGAGGACCTCGACCTCGCGGTCGGTGAGCAGGTCCAGCCGCGCGGGCTTCGCGGCGCCGGGCAGTTGGTCGGCGAACCGGTCCAGCAGCCGTCGCGTGACGGTCGGCGCGAGCAGCGCCTCGCCGCGAGCCACCACCCTGACCGCCTCGGCCAAATCGGCGGGGCGGGTGTCCTTGAGCAGGAAGCCGCTGGCGCCCGCGCGCAGCGCGGCGAACACCGGCTCGTCGAGGTCGAAGGTGGTGAGCATGATGACCCGGGCCGGGTTGCCGGCCTGGACCAGCCGCCGGGTGGCCTCGATGCCGTCCAGTCCCGGCATCCGTACATCCATCAGGATCACGTCCGGCCGCAGCCGCTCCGCGAGCACGATGGCCTCCAGCCCGTCGCCGGCTTCGCCCACGACCGACAGGTCATCGCGCGCGTCAATGATCATCGACAGGCCGGCGCGGACCAGGTCCTGATCGTCGGCGATCAGTACGCCGATGGTCATCGGACCGCGGCCAGCGGCAGGTGAGCCCGGACCTGGAAGCCGCCGTGCGGCATCGGTCCCGCGTCGAGCGTGCCGCCCAGCAACCGGGCGCGCTCGCGCATGCCGACGATGCCGTGCCGGGTGCCTGAGGTCACCGCGGTGCCCGGCAGGCGGGCCGTGCCGTCGTCCACGATTTCCAGTTGGAGGGCCAGCGGCGCGTACCGGACGGTGACATCGGCCCGGGTCGCGCGCGCGTGCCGCAGCGTGTTCGTCAGCGACTCCTGCACGATCCGGTACGCGGACAGGTCGACCCCGGCCGGGATCGGCTCGGCGCTGCCTTCGGTGCGCAACACGACCTCCAGCCCGGCGGCGCGCAGTGACGCGGCCAGGGACTCCAGTTGGTCGAGCCCGGGCTGGGGCTCGTTCGGCTCGGTCAGGTTCTCCGGCCGCATGGTCTGCAACAGGGTACGCAACTCGGCCAGCGCCGTACGGGCGGCGGCCTGGATCCCACCCAGCGCCTGACGCGCACGCTCGGGCCGGGCGTCGAACACGTCCTCGGCCGCGGCGGCCTGAACCACGATGACCGACACGGTGTGCGCCACGACGTCGTGCAGTTCTCGGGCGATGCGGGTGCGCTCCTCGGCGAGGATGCGCCGGCGCTCCGCCTCGCGGCGCAGGTGGTGGCTACGGATCAACTCGCCCAGCGACCAGGTCAGGGCCGGCCCGGCGGCGGCGAGCAGGACGTCGCGCCAGCCGCCGTCGACCAGCCTCCAGGGCACCCCGACCACCTCGGCGGCCAGCGCCCACAGCGAGATCCGGGGCGGCCGGAGCATGGCGAAGAAGACCAGCGGGCTGGCGGCCAGGCCGAGCCAGCCCATCTGCGGGCAGAGGATCTGCAGCCCGACGCCCACCGCGATGACCACGACCATCGCCGGGACCGGGTACCGGCGCATCCACAGCAGCGAGCTGGACTGAACCACGGCCAGCGCGACCGCGGCGGTGAGGCCGGCGGGGGTGCGCGGCCCACCCGGGATGAACCAGATCATGGCTATAAGCCCGGCCGCCATTGCGACGGCGAACGGCGCGTTTCCGATCCAGCAGGGGGGTTTGGCACGCACATCGGGAGCATAGACGGGGCCTCGGCCGCGGACATCGGTCTGCGGACCGAGCCGGCTGCGGCGCTCATCCTCGCGAACGAGGCCCACCGACCACGCGGCGTACCGCCCGGCATCCGGTGACTCGGCCGTCAGGCGGAGCCGCCGGCCCCTCGGATCGATCCGGGGGCTGAGCCGGAGTCCGGCACGTGGACCGATCCGGTCGTACCGTCCGCCCGCCTACCGTTCGGCTCAACGTGATTCGCCCACCGCTTCGGAGGTACCCATGTCCACCATCACCGTTCCGGCCAGTACGCGGCCCGCTGCCGCTCGCGGTGCCCGGCCGCTCGCCGTGGCCGCCACGGTGGCCGCGACGCTCGCCGTGTGGGCGGTGGCCGATCCGCTCGCCGGGGTCCGGTTGGCCGTCCGCTCCGGCGACAGCACCCGGATCGTCGGCCCGGCCTCGGTCGCGGTCGTGGGCCTGGTGGTCGGGCTCGCCGCCTGGGGGCTGCTCGCGCTGCTGGAGCGGGTGAGCCGGCGGGCACGCGGCATCTGGACCGGGATCGCGCTGGCTGTGTTCGTCGTGTCGCTGGCCGGCCCGCTGGGCGGCGCGACCACGGCGGCGACCGTCTCGCTGGCGTGCCTGCACCTGGCCGCGGCGGCGGTGCTCATCCCGCTGCTCGCGCGCACGGCCGGCCGGGGTCGTGGCTGACCGCCACCGCCCGGGCCGAGCGGTCCCGTGGCCGGGGCGGGACCGCCGGTCCGACTGGTCTGGGTCGTCGCGGGGCGCCAGACGCGCCGAGCCAGACCAGTCGCTCGGGACCGCTGGCCTCGGGACCGCCGGCGTCGGGACCGCCGGCGTCGGGACCGCCGGCCTCGGGGATCGCCGACGGTCAGGCCGCCGCGCGGACCCGCTCGGCGATGGTCCGGCCGTGCCCGTCGGCGGCCGCGTGTGCGCCGCGCCGGGACTCCTCGGCCAGGCCGATCAGGGACTCCATCGCCGGGACCACGCCGGCCAGGGTCAGCTCGGCCTCGGCCACGTGCAGGTCCAGGCCCCACACCTCGGCGAGGATCCGGCGCAGGTACGGGCCGGCGTGGTCCCAGCCCTCGCGCGGCGTACCCGGGCCGTAGCCGCCGCCCCGGACCAGGACGAGGACTCCGGAGCGTCCGGCCAGCATCGGCGAGGTTCCGCGCGGAGTGGCCATGATCAGGTCCATCCACGCCTTCACGTGCTGCGGGACGCCGTAGTTGTAGAGCGGCACGGCGAACAGGTACGCGTCGGCGTCGAGCAGCTCGTCGACGAGCGAGTCGGACAGCGCGACCGCGTCGGCCTGCTGCTGCGTGCGCTGCTCGGCGGGAGTGCGCCAGCCGCTGACCGCGTCGCGCCAGACGTCCGGCAGCGGCTCCAATCCCAGGTCACGGCCCACCACCGGGGCGTGCGGGTGCTCCCCCCGCCAAGCCTTCTCGACCGTGTCCGCGACCTCGCGGCTGACCGAACCCTCGATACGGATGCTGGCGTCCAAACGGAACAGACTCACAGGAAACTCCTTGACGGGTGAATCAACTATCGAGCAGATAGTCTGCCACGCAGAACATCTCGCCTGCAACTCTTCTCGGAGGTCAGCGTCTGGCCAGGTACTATGGCGTTCATGGCAGCGTCACGGGCATCGACGGCCGGAGACACCGAGGCATCGAGCCGCTGCGCTGCCCTCGACGCGGATCTCGGCTGGGCGCTCGGCACCGTGTTCCGGTCCTACGTGAAGGCGGCCAACGTCGCGGTCGCTGACCTGCCCGGCGGTCCCCGCGGCTACCAGGTCCTGGCCGCCGCCGCGAGCGACGCCCTGGGCACCCAGTTGGCGCTGGCCAACCAGCTCGGGGTCGACCGCACCGTGATGACCTACCTGCTCGACGACCTCGAACGCGCCGGCCTCATCGAGCGCCGGCCGGATCCCTCCGACCGCCGCGTGCGTCGGGTCGCGGTCACCGATGAGGGCAGGAAGCTGCTCGCCGAGCTCGACCAGCGGTTGGACGAGGCCGAGGACCACGTGCTGTCGATCTTCGACGACGCGGACCGGGGCACCTTCCGGGAACTGCTGCGGCGCCTGGCCACCCACGCGCAGGATTCGCTGGCGCACCCGTGCCAGGTGGTCGAAGAGACCGGAATCGCCGAAGATAGGCCGTCCCCGGCGACGCCGCGCCGTGCCCGGCGCCGGCAGGCGTAGCCGAGCCGATCGACCCCCGCCGCCGCTCACGCCGGCTCACCAGGGCGGTTCCCGGGGCGGGCGACGGATCCGGACGCTGCGCCCGGCCCGCCTCGACCTCCCGGCGGACGGCCCCGACGGGCCGGACAGTCCGGTCCTACCAATTCCGCCTTCCGAATATCGATCCGGCACGGCCGAGGCAATAGGGTGTCCGTGGATACCCCCACCCCGAGACGGCGGCCCGCCATGATCAAACGCGTCACCCGAATGCCCTCCGGCGCCGGTGTCGAGCAGCTCTTCGCCGAGTGCGACGCCGACCCCCGCGTGTTGCTGGGGGAACGCAGCCGGAGCCGGGGTGTGGCGGAGGCGAGCACCCCCCGCGTGTTGTTGGGGGAGCGCAGCCGGAGCCGGGGTGTGGCGGAGGCGGGCACCCGAGAGTCCAGATCCGCCGGCGTACGGCGCGCCGGGTGAGCACCGAGGCGAAGACCGGTGAGCAGTGCGTTCCGGTCTGGCCGGGTGCCCGCGACTTCGCCCGTCGCTGGGCCGCCGCCATCTCGGGCACCAGCTATGTCCCGCTGACCCGCGAGGAGATCGAGGCGCTGCTGCACCGGCTGACCGTGAGCCTGGCGGACCTGCTGGACGGCGACGTGGCCGGGGAGGAACGGGCCTACCAGGTCGGCGTCGAGCTGGTAGGCGCGAACTTCGCCGCGCCCGAGGCGCTCGGCCGCACCCTCGCCATCTTCAACGAGCAGCTCCTCACCTGCCTCGACCTGCCCGAGGTTCCGCACCGCCGGCAGCTCGACCGGCTGGTGCAGGCGCTGGCCACCGGGTACGCGCGGGCGCTGCGTGACCGCACCCTCGACGAGCAGGAGGCGATCCGCCGCGCGGCTCTGGTGGCCCGGTCCCGGGCCGAGGCGCGGTTGCGGGCCAGCGAGGACCAGCGCCACTACGCCAGCCAGCACGACCCGCTGACCGGCCTGCCCAACCGGGCGCTGTTCATGGAGTGGCTGGCCGGACTGTTCGCCACCTCGTCGCCGACCGGCCGGCTGGCCGTGTGCGCGGTCAACCTGGACCGCTTCGACCTGGTCAACGACACCCTGGGCCAGCAGACCGGCGACGACCTGCTGGTCGCCGCCGCGCGGCGGCTCAGCCGCCTGGCCCGGGCCCACGGATACCGGCTGGCGCGGCTCGGCGGCGACGAGTTCGGCCTGATCGTCGAGAACACCAACGGCACGACCGACGCGGCCACGATCGCGGACGGGATCCTCGCCGCCCTGAACGAGCCGATTCAGCTGGACGGGCACCGGCTCACGGTCACGGCCAGCGTGGGCATCGTCGAGGAGGCGATCGCCGGCACCGACCCGACCGAGGTCGCCCGGGCGGCCCGGATGAGCCTGCACTGGGCCAAGCTCGACGGCAAGGGCCGGTGGGTGCTGTACGACCCGCACCGCAGCGCGCGCTACGTGGCCCGGTACACGCTGTCCGCCGAGATGCCCGGCGCCCTGTCCCGGGGCGAGTTCGCGCTGGTCTACCAGCCGCTGGTCGACCTGGCAGACGGCGCCACCCGGGGTGCCGAGGCACTGGCCCGATGGCGGCACCCGGTGCACGGGGTGATCTCGCCGGACGGGTTCATCGACCTCGCCGAGGACACCGGGCTCATCGTGCCGCTCGGGCTGCGCCTGCTCGAGCAGGCGTGCGCCCAGGCCGCCGACTGGCACCGGCTGAGCCCGGAGGCGCCGTTCGTGAGCGTGAACCTGGCGGTACGGCAGCTGCGGCACCCGGGCCTGCTGGAGGAGATCCGTACCGTGCTGGACGAGACCGGCCTGGCGGCCGAGCAGCTTCAGCTGGAGATCACCGAGAGCGCGGTCATCGGTACCGACGACGGAACCATCGGTACCCTGCACGAACTGGCCGACCTCGGGGTACGGCTGGCGATCGACGACTTCGGCACCGGGTACGCGAACCTGGCGTACCTGCGCACGCTGCCGGTACACGCGCTGAAGATCGACGGTGCGTTCGTCCGTTCGCTCAAGCAGCCGGGGACCGACCCGACCGGTGAGGCGATCCTGTCCACCATGGTGTCGTTGGCCCACACGCTGGGCCTGAGCGTCACCGCCGAGGGCGTCGAGACGGCCGAGCAGGCGCAGGCCCTGGCCAAGCTGGGCTGCGACGTGGGCCAGGGCTGGCACCTCGGCCTGCCCGGCGCACCGGAGCGGATCACGGGGCTACTGACCGCCGAGTCCTGACCGCTGAATCCCCGAGCCCGACGGCCGAACGGGCCGGGCCCCGGACGAGTGCCGTCCGCGGGACCCGGCCCCGAGCCGTCTGACCGCTACGACTGGCTGCTGAACGCCGCGTCGAACGCGGCCTCCGGCTGGTCGAACGCGTACCGCCGGACGAACTCCAGCGCCTCGGGCGCGCCGACCAGCCGGTCCATTCCGGCGTCCTCCCACTCGATCGACAGCGGACCGTCGTAGCCGATCGAGTTCAGCGCCCGGAAGCAGTCCTCCCATGGCACGTCGCCGTGCCCGGTCGAGATGAAGTCCCAACCCCGGCGCAGGTCGGCCCACGGCAGGTGGGACGCGAGCCGGCCGCGGCGGCCGTCGCCGGTGCGCACCTTGGCGTCCTTGCAGTCCACGTGGTAGATGCGGTCGGCGAACTCCAGGATGAAGTTGACCGGGTCGAGCTCCTGCCAGACGAAGTGCGACGGGTCCCAGTTCAGGCCGAAGGCCGGCCGGTGGCCGATCGCGTCCAGGGCGCGCCGGGCGGTCCAGTAGTCGTACGCGATCTCGCTCGGGTGCACCTCGTGGGCGAACCGCACCCCGACCTCGTCGAACACGTCGAGGATCGGGTTCCACCGGTCGGCGAAGTCGCGGTACCCGTCCTCGATCATCGACTCCGGTACCGGCGGGAACATGGCCACGGTGTGCCAGATCGACGAGCCGGTGAACCCGACGACGGTGCGTACGCCCAGCTTGGCCGCCGCCCGCGCGGTGTCCTTCAACTCCTGGGCGGCACGCTGCCGTACCCCCTCTGGCGCCCCGTCGCCCCAGATCCGGGCCGGCAGGATGCCCTGGTGCCGCTGGTCGATCGGGTGGTCGCAGACGGCCTGCCCGACCAGGTGGTTGGAGATCGCCCACACGCCCAGGTTGTACTTGGCGAGCATGGCGCGCTTGGCGTCCACGTACCCGGGATCGGCCAGCGCCTTGTCGACCTCGAAGTGGTCGCCCCAGCAGGCGATCTCCAGGCCGTCGTACCCCCAGTCGGACGCCAGCCGGCACACCTGCTCGAACGGCAGGTCGGCCCACTGGCCCGTGAACAGCGTGATCGGTCGAGTCATCGTTTCCTCCAGCGGGTGGTGGACGCGGGCGGCACTATGCCGGGTCGACGGTCGTCCAGGCCGAGCCGGCGGCCGCGCTGCGCTCCACGGCGTCGAGGACGAGCTGGACCTGCAGGGCGTCGTCGAAGGACGGTCGGGGATCGGTGCCGCCGGCCACCGCTTCGATCAGGTCGCGCATCTCGTGGGTGAAGCTGTGCTCGTACCCGATGATGTGGCCCGGCGGCCACCACGCCGACAGGTACGGGTGGTCCGGCTCGGTCACCAGGATCCGGGTGAACCCCTGCCGGGTCGCCGGCACGGTCGCGTCGTAGAACTCCAGCTCATTGAGGCGTTCCAGGTCGAAGGCGGCGGAGCCGAGCGATCCGTTGATCTCCACGCGCAGGCCGTTCTTGCGCCCGGTGGCGAACCGGGTCGCCTCGTACGTGGCCACCGCCCCGCCGTCCAACCTCGCCAGGAACAGCGCGGCGTCGTCCACCGTGACCTCACCGGTCGCGGTCTGCGCACCAGCCTCGTCGCCGGCCGGCGAAGCGGACAGGCCGGCCGAGGCGCTGGGCAGCGGCCGGCGCTTCACGAACGTCTCGGTCAACGCGCTCACGCCGGCGATGCGCTGGCCGGTGACGTACTGGGTCAGGTCGACGATGTGCGCGCCGATGTCGCCCAGCGCGCCCGACCCGGCCAGGTCTTTCTGCAGCCGCCAGACCAGCGGGAACTGCGGGTCGGTGATCCAGTCCTGGAGGTAGGTCGCGCGGACGTGGCGGATGTCGCCGAGCCGGCCCTCCTCGACGAGCCGTCGCAGCAGGGCCACCGCCGGCACCCGCCGGTAGTTGAAACCGCACATCGTCCGTACCCCCGAGGCACGCGCGGTCGCCGCGGCCTGAGCCATCGCGCGGGCCTCGGCCACGTTGTTGGCCAGTGGCTTCTCGCACAGCACGTGCTTCCCGGCGGCCAGCGCGGCCAGCGCGATGGTCTCGTGGCTGTCGCCCGGGGTGCAGATGTCGATGAGGTCGATGTCGTCGCGGGACACCAGCTCGCGCCAGTCGGTCACGGCCTCCGCCCAGCCCAGCCGCTCGGCCGCCTCCGTCACCTTGCCCCGGTCGCGCCCGGCGACGGCCACCATCGTGACCTGCGCCGGCAGGTCGAAGACCCGGTTCACGGTGCGCCATGCCTGCGAGTGCGCAGCGCCCATGAACGCGTATCCCACCATGCCGACACGCAGCTGCGCTTTGTCTGCCGTGGACACGTCTGCTACCCCCTGCCGCTCACCGGACCGTGGACCGGTGCACGCCGCCCGCCGCGCGGCGGTGGCGTCCGGGGACCATCGGGCGCTCCAGGGCTCTGGACCACGCCGGGGACTCTAGGCAAAATCCACCGACACGTAAAGAGCTTCTGAGACTTCGGGGAAAACTTTCATTCGACTCGACAAAAGTCGAGTCACGCGCCGGTGAAGCCGGACGTCGCGGATTCCGGCAACGCCACCTCCAGGTAGGTCAGACCGGTCGTCGCCAGGAACGCCCGGTCGGGCGCGCGGATCACGGTGAGTAGCACCGCGTCGCAGTCCGGGCACCGGACGACCAGGCCGGGGGCGTGGTCGTACACCCGGGTCTCGGCCATCGGGGCGACCCGTCCGCAGCCCGCGCACCGCCCGCGTGCCGTGGTGATGTCCATGGTGAAGATCTCCTGGAGGATCCCCGCCGCCTCGTTGCCGTCGACCCACTCGTCGCGGTCCAGCGGGCGATCGCCTGCAGTCATGCCGCCGCCTCCCGGTCTCCCGTCGGTCCGAACCGTTCCGTCTTGATCCGCTGCGGCTCGTGTCCCTGTGCGACGAGCAGGTTCGCCGCCGCCTCCACGAAGCCGGTCGGGCCGCAGATGTACACGGCCGGGATGAAGTCCGCGGGCCACCCCACCTCGGCCAGCAGTGCCGCGTCCAGCCGGCCGGGCGGGCGCGGCCAGCCGGCCGGCGTGCCGCGGGTGTACGCGAACGCCACGTCCAGGCCGCGATCGTCGCGTACCCGGCGGGACAGCTCCTGCGCGTAGATCACGTCGTCCGGCGTCCTCGCCGAGTACACGAGCCGGAACGGCACCCGGCTGTTCGCCGCCGCCCGGCCCCGGATCATCGACATCAGCGGCACGATGCCCGAGCCGCCGGCCACCAGCAGCACCGGCTCCACGGCCTCCGGCCGCCAGGTGAAGTAGCCGCCGACCGGTCCGCGGATCTCCAGCTGGTCGCCGGCCTCGGCGACGTCCGCCAGGTACGGCGAGACCTCGCCGTCGGGTACCCGCTGCACGGTCAGCTCCAGCCGGTCCAGCTCCGGCGCCGAGGCGACCGAGTAGCTGCGCTGCGCCGCGTACCCGTCCTCGGCGGTGAGCCGGACGTCGACGTGCTGACCGGTCACGTGACCCGGCCATCCGGGCACGTCCAGCACGATCGACCGGGCGCTTTCCGTCTCGGTGCGGACCTGCGCCACGGTGGCCGGCTGCCAGGTCAGTCGCCGCTGTACCGCTGCTCGCGCCATGGGTCACCGTAGTTGTGGTAGCCGGCGCTCTCCCAGAAGCCCGGCGAGTCCTCGTGCATCAGCTCGATCCCGCGCACCCACTTGGCGCTCTTCCACAGGTACAGGTGGGGGACCAGCAACCGGGCCGGGCCGCCGTGCTCCGGGTCCAGCTCCTCCCCGTCGTACCGGTATGCCACCCATGCCTGCCCGTCGAGCAGGTCGGCCAGCGGCAGGTTGGTCGTGTACCCGCCGTACGCGTGCACCATCGCGAAGTCGGCGGCGGTGTCCACATCGGCCAGCAGGGTGTCCACGGACACGCCCTCCCAGTGGGTGCCGAGCTTCGACCACCGGGTCACGCAGTGCAGGTCGACGGTGACCGTCTCGGACGGCAGCGCGCGGAGCTCCGGCCAGGTCCAGCCGAAGCGTTGCCCGGTCTCGCTGGTCACGGTGAACTGCCACTTGTCCAGGTTGGGCCGCGGGGTCGGGCCGGCGGACAGGACGGGGAAATCCTCGGTCAGGTACTGGCCCGGCGGCAGGTTGACGTCGCGTCGGCCGCGACCGGTGAACCCGCGCGTGACTATCGCCATCTGACCCCCTCGGCGGAGAACCTACCGCATCCGGGAGCGCCGTAGCCGGCCTCCGCCGTGGCGGTCCCGATCCGTGTCAGGGACTGGCGCCCGCCTGACACCGACGTCCTCTTGGCATCGACGGTCCTCTTGACATCGATACAGAGATGGACTTCTCTTAGTTAGGTTTCCTAACCGGTACTCGTCAAAGCCCCGACACTCGTCGAAGTCTCAGCCCAGACCACGAGGATCAGCCCCAGACCACGAGGAGAGGTCCCATGCGTCGATCACGCGCACTCAGCGCCCTGGGTGCCGGTGTCGTCATCGCCGGCGCCGCCGCCGTGCTGGCGGTGACCCAGTCCGCCCAGGCGGCAACGGGCGTCCCGGTGCCCGCCCACGTCTTCGCGCCCTACTTCGAGGCGTACAACGGCGACAGCCTGTCCGGCCTGGCCCAGCAGTCCGGCAACAAGTACCTCACCATGGCGTTCCTCCAGACGAACAGCCCGGGCTCGTGTACCGCGTACTGGAACGGTGACACCGGCATGCCGATCGCGTCGTCGACGTTCGGCAGCGACATCTCCACCATCCAGTCCGGCGGCGGCACCGTGGTGCCGTCCTTCGGCGGGTACGCCGCGGACCACGACGGCACCGAGATCGCGGACAGCTGCACCAACGTCAGCTCGATCGCGGCCCAGTACGAGAAGGTCATCACGACCTACAACCTGACCCGGATCGACCTGGACATCGAGGACAACTCGCTGGGCAACTCGGCCGCGATCGACCGGCGCAACAAGGCCATCAAGCAGGTCGAGGACTGGGCGGCGGCGAACGCCCGGACCGTGCAGTTCGTCTACACCCTGCCGACCACCACCCACGGCCTGGACAGCGGCCTGGGCGTGCTGCAGAACGCGGTAACCAACAACGCCCGGGTCGACATCGTGAACATCATGACGTTCGACTACTACGACAACGCCAGCCACGAGATGGCCAATGACACCAAGACCGCGGCCGCCGGTCTGGTCAACCAGCTCGGCCAGTTGTACCCGGGCAAGTCCACCAGCCAGCTGTGGGGCATGGTCGGCGTGACCGAGATGCCGGGCATCGACGACTTCGGGGCGGCCGAGACGTTCACCACGGCGGACGCGCCCGCGGTGGAGAGCTGGGCGGTGTCGCAGGGCATCGCGGAGATCTCGATGTGGGCGCTGCAGCGGGACAACGGTGGCTGCCCCGGCACCGGCGGCTCCGACGGCTGCTCCGGCATCTCGCAGTCGACCTGGCAGTTCAGCCACACCTGGGAGGCGTTCAACTCCGGCGGCGGTACGGCGTCACCGACCCCATCGTCGACCCGCAGCGCCTCGCCGAGCCCGTCGCCGTCGCACAGCCCGACCGCGTCGCCCACACCGACCCCGACCGGCGGCGGTGGCACCGGCGTGACCAACGGCGGCTTCGAGACCGGCGCGCTGTCGCCCTGGACCTGCACCGGCGGCCTGGGCAGCGTGGTGTCCTCACCGGTGCACTCCGGCAGCAAGGCGCTGAAGCTGGCCGCCAGCAACTCCGACGACGCCCAGTGCTCGCAGACGATCCACGTGACGGCGAACCACACCTACACGCTGTCGGCCTACGTCCAGGGCGCGTACGCCTTCATCGGCACCACCGGTGCGGCCTCGGACGTGAGCACCTGGACGGCCTCCGCGCCGGGCTACACCAAGCTGTCGGTGACGTTCACCTCCGGCTCCTCCGGCCAGCTGCAGATCTGGCTGCACGGCTGGTACGGCACCGGAACCGTGTACGCCGACGACGTCACGGTCGCCTGACCGCCTGACCGCCTGACTCCAGCGGTACGACCCGGTACGGCGCGTACCCCGGTGCGCGCCGTACCGCTAACCTGTCTGGCGTGGCGGACCCGATCGAGGGCGGACAGTTCCGCGGCGAGGACTGGTACGGCGAGGATCTCGGCGACCGCCAGTACGTCGGCTGCGAATTCGTGGACATCGACCTGACCGAGGCGACCAGCACCGGTGCGACGTTCACCGACTGCGTTCTGAGTCACGTGAAGCTCAACGCCTCGCGGCACACCGCCTCCGCGTTCGTGGGCTGCACGTTCACCCGGTGCAACCTGTTCGAGGCGCGGTTGGTCGGCTGCAAGCTGATGGGCAGCACCTTCCGGGACTGCGACCTGCGGCCGCTGACCGTCGACGGCGGGGACTGGTCGTTCGTGACGCTGGCCGGCGCCGACCTGCGCGGTGCCGCCTTCCAGCGGGTACGGATGCGCGAGATCGACCTGTCCGGTGCGAACTGGGAGGGTGGCACGCTCACCGACGCCGACCTGTCCGGCGGGGTGCTGAAGGGCGTCCGGTTCACCCGGTGCGACCTGCGGGGCAGCGACCTGACCGCACTGGATCCGCGGGACGCCGCGCTCGACGGTGCGGTCATCACGCCCCAGCAGGCCGTGGTGGTGGCTCAGGCGCTCGGGTTCGAGCTGCGCTGATCGGCCGGGCCGGGACGCCGCCGTGCTCCGGCCGTCCGGCCATCGCCGTTGGCACGTCCGGCCGTGGGTGCGGGCGGCCGTCGATACGCGACAATATCCCGCGTGACCGAACAGGACCCGTACCGCTGGCTGGAGGACGTCGACGGGCGCGAGGCCCTGGACTGGGTACGGCGGCGCAGCGCGCGGACAACCGAGGGGCTGACCGGTACGCCCGGGTTCGCCGCGCTGCGCGACCGGATCCGGGAGGTGCTCGACGCCGAGGACCGGATCCCGTACACCACCTGGCGCGGTGAGCACCTGTACAACCTGTGGAAGGACCGGGAGCACCCGCGCGGGCTGTGGCGGCGCACCACGCTCGACGAGTACCGCCGGCGCGAGCCGCGCTGGGAGGTGCTGCTGGACGTCGACCGGCTGGCCGAGCGGGAGGGCGAGAACTGGGTCTGGCAGGGCGCGACGGTGCTCCGGCCGGGGTACGACCGGGCCCTGATCAGCCTGTCCCGCGGCGGCGCGGACGCGTCGGTGGTCCGCGAGTTCGACCTGACCGACCTGACCTTCGTAGCCGACGGCTTCGCCCTGCCCGAGGCCAAGAGCGACGTGGCGTGGATCGACCGGGACCGGGTGTTCGTCGGCACCGACTTCGGACCCGGATCGCTGACCTCGTCCGGGTACCCGAGGGTGGTCAAGCTGTGGCACCGGGGCACGCCGGTGTCCGAGGCGGCCCTGGTCTTCGAGGGCGGCGTCGACGACGTGGCGGTGTCCGCCGAGCACGACCCGACCCCGGGGTTCGAGCGCGACCTGGTCAGCCGGTGGCGGGACTTCTTCCACGGGGAGCGGTACCTGCGGCTGCCCGGCCCGGCCGGCGGCGGCGCGCGGCTGATGCGGATCCCGGTGCCCGACGACGCGGTCGTTGACGTGCACCGGGAGTGGCTGCTGATCCGGCCGCGTACCCCGTGGGAGCGGGGCGGCGTGCGCTACCCCGAGGGCTGCCTGCTGGCCACCCGGCTGGACGAGTTCGTCGCCGGGCGCGGCGAGCTGGCCGTACTGTTCGAGCCCGGACCGAACAACACGCTCAGTAGCCATTCGTGGACCCGTAATCACCTGATCATGACGGTGCTCGCCGACGTGCGCAGCCGGCAGGTGCTGGCCACGCCGGGTCCCGACGGCTGGTCGCTGCGCCCGCTGGCGGAGCGACCGGCCGGCGACTCGGCTGACCGAGAGGGCGACTCCGCCGACCGCGAGGGCGAGCCCACTGGTCGTCCGGGCGACTTCGTCGACCTCGCGGGTGCGGGCTCGAGAACCGACGGCGCGGCCCAGCTGGCCGGTGACACCGAGGGCTCTCTCGGGGGCGATCTCGGGCGCGATGCCGTCGGTCGCGATGCCGGGGGCCACATCGAGGGGCACACCGACGTCGCCGACACCAATCCCGACCACAGCGACGACTTCCTGCTGTCCACCAGCGGGTACACCCGGCCGGCCACGCTGCGGTACGGCACCGTCGGCGGCGGGCGGCTGGAGGTCCTCAAGGAGGAGCCGGCGTTCTTCGACACCCGGGGCATGTCGGTCCGCCAGTTCTTCGCGGTCTCCGCCGACGGCACCCGGGTGCCGTACTTCGTCGTCGGGCCGGACGGGCCCGGGCCGGCGCTGCTGACCGGGTACGGCGGGTTCGAGCTGTCCAACACGCCCCGGTACAGCGGGGTCATCGGGCGCGGCTGGCTGGAACGGGGCGGCCGGTACGTGGTGGCCAACATCCGGGGCGGTGGCGAGTACGGCCCGGCCTGGCACCACGCGGCGATGCGGGAGCGGCGCCCCCGCGCGTACGAGGACTTCGCCGCCGTCGCCGCCGACCTGGTGGAGCGGGGGATCACCACCCGGGACCGGTTGGGCATCGAGGGGGCCAGCAACGGCGGGCTGCTCATGGGAGTGATGCTCACCCGGTACCCGGAGCTGTTCGGCGCGATCGTGAGCCAGGTGCCGTTGCTGGACATGCGGCGGTACCACGAACTGCTGGCCGGCGCCTCCTGGATGGCCGAGTACGGCGATCCCGACGACCCGGCGGACTGGGCGTACCTGAGCGACTTCTCGCCGTACCACAACGTGCGCCGGGAGCGGCACTATCCGCCGGTGCTGTTCGTGACGTCCACCCGCGACGACCGGGTGCACCCGGGGCACGCGCGCAAGATGGTGGCCCGGATGGACGAGTACGCGCACGACGTCGGCTACTACGAGAACGTGGAGGGCGGCCACGGCGGCGCGGCGGACAACGGCCAGCTCGCGTTCAAGTGGGCGCTGGTGCTGGAGTTCCTGTGGCAGCGACTGGCCCGGGCTACAGCCGCTGGGTCAACCGGGTGATCTGCGGGCTGACCAGGGCGGCGTACCCGGTGAGGAGAGCCGCGGTCAGCCCGAGGAGCAGCTCCGGATCGGTGATCGTCGCGGTCAGGACGGCCATCCCCGGCACGCCGACCGCCGAGATGAGCTGGCGGCGCGGTTCCAGGTGGCCGACCGTGAACCACTGCAGCCCGGTGCCGACCAGCATCCAACCGACGAGCGATCCGCCGTACACCAGGCGGAGGGTCAGCGGCACCGTATGGTGCCCCTCGGCGATGCTCCGGACCAGTTGCCCCAGCCCCCAGCCGATGAACAGGGTGGAGGCTCCGGCCGGCGAGTGGAGGTACCCGTACGCCTGTCCGTTGCCCAGCCGGCGGACCGGCAGGCCGCTGGTCACGAACGTCGTGTAGATCCACCAGATGGCGATCGGTACGAGGATGGCGATGCCGGCCGCGGCCAGTGCGCGCCCCGGCGGCTGGGACAGCGGCACCGCCTCCCGGAGGCTGGCCAGCTCGGCCCCGAGAAGGATGATGATGAACTGCCCGAGCCGCTCCGGCAGGTGTGTGGTGTGCACCGGATGCCGGTTCAGCCAGCGCCGGCCCAGCCAGGGGGTGGCCATCTCGATCGCGAGCGCGACGATCCACAGCACCGGCCGTGTGCCCTCGGGCAGGGCGAGGGAGCCGAACCAGAGCAGCCATCCGGTGCCGAAGCCGATTTCGTAGACGGCGGCCACCTCCCGGGCCGACCGGTCGCTGGCCGCCACCCGGAGGTACATCAGCAGCAGCGCGCCGCGCACCACCAGGTATCCGACCGGCAGCAGCACGCCGTGCGGGGCGCGCTCGACGCCCAGCGCGATGATCCCGGCGCCGGCGGTCGCCACCAGCGTGATCAGGCGGTGCAGCGTGTCGTCCGCGTCGAAGCGGGTGTCGAAGTACGCCTGCCCGACCCACGCCCACTGCACCAGCAGGTAGATTCCGATCGCCGCGCCGATCTCGCCGGCCGCCGGCTGGTCGTCGGTCAGCCGGGCGGTCACTCCGGAGAGCGCGAGCACGAACACCAGGTCGAAGAACAGCTCCAGCCAGGTCGCGTGCCGTTCCTCCTCAAGGGCAGGACCGCCCGGGTACCGCAGCCCCAGCCGGGCGACCACCCGGGACAGCCGGGTCACCCCGCGTCTCCGGCCACGCCGCACTCCCCGTCCCGCCTCGACTACTTCCGGTCATCATCGCCCAGCGGCCGTCGGTGGCGGACCGGGAACCCGGAACAGGCGCCGCGACCTGGACCGCTGTCGCCGGGCGGTCGTGATCACACGAGGCCCGGTGGGTGGCGGCGGGCTCCGGCATCGTGGCGCAGGTCACGTCCGTTCGGTTGGCGCCCACCACCCTCGCCGGTAACCGCCGGGGTGGGCTACGGTGCTCGCACTGACTGCGGTGGTTCGGGGCCGGCGGTGCGATGGATGCCGGGCGGGAAGGGGTGACGGTGACGCCAGACGGGCAACAGGGCCCCCTCGGCGGCGGACACGTTCTGCTGACCGGGGCGACCGGTTTCCTGGGACAGGCGGTGCTCGAACGGCTGCTGCGCGACTGGCCGGATACCCGGGTCAGCCTGCTGATCCGCGGTCGGGGCAGCTCCACGGGCGCCGACCGGCTCGCCGGCCTGCTGCGCAAGCCGGTGTTCGCCGAGCTGCGCAAGGCGATGGGCAACGACGCGTTCGCCGAGGCGGTGCGGCAGCGGGTGAACGTCGTGGACGCCCGGCTGGGCAGCTCCGACGTGGTGCTGCCGGACGACCTCACGGTGGTCATCCACGGCGCGTCCACGGTCTCCTTCGACGAACCGATCGACGAGGCGTTCAACACCAACGTGCGCGGGGTCAAGGACCTCTACGAGGCGGTCCGCGCCGCGGGCTCGGCGCCGCACGTGGTGCACGTGTCCACGGCGTACGTGGCCGGTGCGCGCAAGGGCACCGTCCCGGAGACGTCGCTGGACCACGACGCGGACTGGCGTACCGAGCTGGCCTCGGCGCAGCGGTCGCGCGAGCAGGTGGAGCAGGATTCCCGCCGGCCGGCCGCGCTGCGCCGGGCGCTGGAGACGGCACGTGCGGAGCACGGCAAGTCGGGGCCGCAGTCGGTGGCCCAGGCGGCCGAGCGGTCCCGTGCCGAGTGGGTGGACAAGCAGCTGGTGGACTACGGACGGCTGCGTGCCCAGAGCCTGGGCTGGCCGGACGTCTACACGCTGACCAAGGCGCTGGGGGAGCGGGTCGCCGAGGAGGAGCTGACCGGAGTACTGCCGCTGTCGGTGGTCCGGCCGGCCATCGTGGAGAGCGCGCTGCGCCACCCGTACCCGGGGTGGATCGACGGGTTCAAGATGGCCGACCCGCTGATCATCGCGTACGGCCGCGGCATCCTGCCGGAGTTCCCCGGCCTGCCGGACGGCGTGCTGGACGTCATCCCGGTGGACATCGTGGTCAACGCGATCCTGGCCGCGGCCGACACTCCGCCGCCGGTGGACGCACCGGCCTACTACCACGTCGGCTCCGGCGCGCGGAACCCGCTGACGTTCCGCGCCATGCACGAGAACATCCGCGAGTACTTCACCGACCACCCGATGCCGGACGGTGGCCGGGGTCAGATCAAGGTGCCGGTCTGGGACTTCCCGGGTGCCCGCCGGGTCGAGCGGTTGCTGCGCAACGGCGAACGGGCGCTGTCGGTGGCCCAGCGTGCCCTGCTGGTGGCGCCGGCCAACTCGCGTACCCGCCGCTGGCAGGACGACCTCAAGCGCGAACAGGACCGGCTGGACTTCCTGCGCAAGTACGCGGAGCTGTACGGCGTCTACACCGAGGCCGAGGTCATCTACACCGACAACCGGCTGCTGGCCCTGCACCGCTCGCTGCCGCCCGAGCGCCAGGACGAGTTCGGGTTCGACCCGGCGATCATCGACTGGCCGCACTACCTGCAGAAGGTGCACTGCCCGACGATCACCGCCACGATGCGCCGGGCCACCTCCGGCCGCCGCTCCGGGGCGCACGCGCTGCCGGCCGTCACCGAGTCGACGGACGGCCAGCTGGTCGCGGTGTTCGACCTCGAGGGCACGATCGTCGCGTCGAACGTGATCGAGACGTACCTGTGGGCGAGGCTGGCCGACCTGCCGCGCGGCGACTGGGCCGCCGAGCTGGTCGACCTGGCCCGCCGGATGCCGCGGTACCTGTCCGCCGAGCGCCGCGACCGCGCCGAGTTCCTGCGCCGGTTCGTGCGCCGGTACGCGGGGGCGAACGAGGCGGCGCTGGCCCGACTGGTACAGGAGCGGATCGGTGACGCGCTGCTGCGCCGTGCCCGCCCCGAGGCGATCCGGCAGATCCGCAAGCACCGGGCGGCCGGGCACCGGACGGTGCTGATCACCGGCACCGTCGACGTGCTGGTCCAGCCGCTGTCCGTGCTGTTCGACGAGGTGGTGGCGAGCCGGCTGCACACCCGCGACGGGGTGTACTCGGGCTTCCTCGAGGCGCCGCCGCTGACCGGCGAGGCGCGGGCGGCCTGGCTGCGCCGGTACGCCGGCACTGCCGGAGTGGACCTGACCCGCTCGTACGCGTACGGCGACAGCTACTCCGACCGGCCTCTGCTGGAGGCGGTCGGGCACCCGGTCGCGGTCAACCCCGACCCGCAGCTGTACCGGCACGCGAAATCCCGTCAGTGGCCGGTCGCCCAGTGGACCGCCCACACGCTGCCGGCCGGCGACGCCATGGTGGAGACCCTCGCATGATCATCACTTTGGAGTACTACCGCTCACCCACCCGGTACCTGGCCGGGCGTGGTGTGACCTCGACCCGGGCGGGTGGCCGGGCGGCCGGCATGTTCGCGGCCAACCTGTCGCCGCTGCGGTTGATCAACCGGCCCGACCCGGACCGGCCCGGTCCCGGTTGGACCCGGGTACGCCCGCTGCTGTCCGGCATCTGCGGCTCCGACCTCGGGCTGCTCACCGGGCGCAACTCGCCGTACCTGTCGGCCATGGTGTCGATGCCGTTCACGCCCGGTCACGAGGTGGTCGGGGAGACCCTGGACGAGTTGGACGGCCTGCCCAAGGGCAGCCGGGTGGTGCTCGACCCGGTGCTGGGCTGCGAACCCAGGTCGGTACGCCCCTGCCCGTCGTGCGCCGCGGGCGAGCACAGCCGCTGCGACCACATCACCGCGGGTACGGTCTCCTCCGGCCTGCAGACCGGCTTCTGCGCGGACACCGGCGGCGGCTGGAGCCGGATGCTGGTCGCGCACGGCAGCCAGCTGCACCCGGTGCCCGACTCGCTGGACACCGAGCAGGCCGTGCTCGTGGAGCCGCTTGCCTGCGCGATCCACTCGGTACGCCGGGTGCCGATCCCGCAGGGCGCCAGCGTGGTGGTGGTCGGCGCCGGTACCGTCGGGCTGCTCACCGTGCTGGCCCTGCGCGAGTGCACCGAGGCCGGCCCGATCTACGTCATCGCCAAGCACGGCCACCAGCGGGAACGGGCTCGTGAGCTGGGCGCCACCGAGGTGCTGTCGGCCAACCGCGCGGCGCGTGCGCTGCGCCGGGCGACCGGCGGATTCCTGGCCCACCCGGATCGTGGCGAGGAGTTCCTGCTCGGCGGCGTCGACGTCGCGTTCGAGTGCACCGGCGGCTCCGGGCTGGACACCGCGCTGCGGCTGACCCGGGCCGGCGGTACGGTGCTGCTGTCCGGGATGCCCAACGGATCGGTGGACTTGACACCGGTATGGTTCCGCGAGCTGAACCTGGTCGGCGCGTACGCCTCGGGAGGCCGGGACTTCCCGCAGGCGCTGGAGCTTGCCGGTCAGGCGCCGCTGAAGGGATACGTCGACGCGATCTACCCGCTGTCACGGTGGCGGGACGCGATCGGCCACGCGGCGGCCGCAGGCCGGTTGGGCACCGTCAAAGTCGTGTTCGACCCGACCCGGGATTGAGGGAGAGGATTTCCATGACCGAGCTGGGACTGGTGGCGGCATGAGCAGGCCCGGATTCGTCCTGGAAGTGGACGAGCGCACGCCCGCCCTGCTGATGCACGAGGGCGAGGGCTTCCGGCTGGAGAAGCTGCCGCTGGGCAGCCGGGTGGTCTACCCGCCGGAGTCGCTGCCCGGCCTGCGCGACCTGGACGCCCACATCCGGGAGGCGCTGCTGCACCCGCTGGGGTGTGAGCCGCTGCCCGAGCTGCTGCACGCCGGCATGCGGCTGACGATCGTGTTCGACGACCTGTCGATCCCGCTGCCGCAGATGAAGACTCCGGACATCCGCCAGCGGATCATCGAGCAGGTTCTCGAGATGGCCGCCGCGGCCGGGGTCGACGACGTCGAGCTGATCGCCGGCAACGCGCTGCACCGTCGGATGACCCCGGCCGAGTTGAAGCGTACGGTCGGCGAGCGGGTGTTCCGTTCGTTCTTCCCGCACCACCTGCGTAACCACGACGCCGAGGACCGGGCCAACCTGACCGAGATCGGCACGACCAAGCACGGCGAGGTCGTGGAGATCAACAAGCGGGCGGCGACGAGCGACCTGATCGTGTACGTCAACGTCACCCTCACCGCGATGAGTGGCGGCCCGAAGTCGGTGTCGGTCGGCCTGGCGTCCTACCGCAGCCTCAAGCACCACCACAACGTGCACACGCTGCGGCACTCCCGCTCGTTCAACGACCCGCCGAACTCTGCCATGCACCACTCGTACAACCGCATGGCCGGTGTGCTGGACGAGCACGTGAAGATCTTCCAGATCGAGACGTCGGTCAACAACGACACCTTCCCGACCCAGCTCGGCTTCCTCAACAAGCGCGAGTGGGAGTGGACGCTCAAGGACCAGGCCGCGTACCTGGCCGTCAAGCGGGCCAACGACCTGACCCCGATCAAGCAGCGCCGGCAGATCTGGCACCGCACCGCCGCGCCGTACGGCATCACGTCGGTGACCGCGGGCGCGCCCGGGCCGGTGCACGAGGTGACCATGGGTCACGTGCTGCGCCAGCAGCTGACCGAGGTCAACGGGCCGTCGGACATCGGGATCTGGGGCCTGCCGTACATCTGCCCGTACAACGTCAACTCGATCATGAACCCGATCCTGATGATGAGCCTGGGTCTGGGCTACTTCTTCAACCTGTACCGGGGCCAGCCCCTGGTCCGGCCCGGCGGCGTGGCGATCTACTACCACCCGGTGCGCAACGAGTTCCACCCCGTGCACCACCCGAGCTACATCGACTTCTACGAAGAGGTACTGGCCGAGACCACCGACCCGGTGGCCATCGAGACCAAGTACGAGGAGCAGTTCGCCACCGACCCCTGGTACATCCACCTGTACCGCAACAGCTACGCCTACCACGGCGTGCACCCGCTCTACATGTGGTACTGGGGCGCCCACGCGCTGGAGCACCTGGGCCAGGTCATCGTGGTCGGCGGCGACCGGCGCACCTCCGAGCGGATGGGCTTCCGGGCGGCGTCCACGCTGGGCGACGCGCTGGAGATGGCGAAGGAGAAGGTGGGCGGCAGCCCGACCATCACCTACCAGCACACCCCGCCGCTGTCCATGGCAGACGTGAGGTAGGAAACGGCGATGGGACTGTTCCGCGAAGCCCGGGTGCTCACCGCCGGCCGTGACTGGCGGGGCCGCTCGCGTACGCCGCGCTCCGCGGCCGGCCACACCCCGCCGGACGAGCCGCGCGAGTTTCCCACCGGCTGGGCCCGCACCCCGGCCGCCCGGGTGGCCCGCCGGGGTCTGCAGCGTGGCCTGCTGACGCCGCTGACCTGGAGCCAGACCCGGCCTGAGGTGGTCGGGCTGGAGGGCCTGGCGGGGGTGACCGGGCCGGTGGTGCTGGTCGCCAACCACGCGAGCCACCTGGACACCCCGCTGATCCTGGGCTCGTTGCCGGAGCACATCGCCAAGCGCACCGCGGTCGGCGCGGCGGCGGACTACTTCTTCGACGCCCGCTGGCGCGCCGCGGCCACCGCACTGGTGTTCAACGCGTTCCCGGTCGAGCGGTACCGGTCCCGCCGGCTGCGCAGCCTGGCGCCGCAGTTGCTGGCCCGGGGCTGGAGCCTGCTGCTGTTCCCGGAGGCCACCCGCAGCGAGGACGGTTGGATGTCGCCGCTGCGGATGGGCGCCGCGCAGCTGTGCGTCACCCAGCGGGTTGCCGCCGTACCGGTGGTGCTGCGCGGCACGTACGCGGCCATGCCGCGCGGGCGCAACTGGCCGATGCGCGGCCGGCCGCGCGTGGTGGTGCGCTACGGCGCCCCGCTCAAGCCGGAGCAGGGGGAGAGTGCCCGCCTGTTCAACGTCCGGCTCAGCCAGACCGTGGCGCGGCTGTGGGCCGAGGAGGACATGGGCTGGTACGCGTCGCTGCGCGCCCAGGCGGGCGGCGACCTGGCCCTGCCGTCCGGCCCGAAGGCCGCCGAGTGGCGGCGGATGTGGGAGTCGACCCGGCCGGTCAGCCGCCCGGGTCCCGCCCCGGCCTGGCGGGACGGCGCCTGACCCGGGCGGCGGAGTCGAGGCTCGTGGCGTGCCGCCCGGCTGACGGGCGGCACGCGTCACGCCACGGCGTACGACGACGAGGCCCGGCGGACCAGGCCGAGCCCGGCCAGCCCGGGCAACCGGTCGATCTTTTCGTCGATCTGAGTGGCCAGCATCCGGCCCCGTGCGTCGCCGAGCAGGAAACGCATGAGGTGACCGGTCTCCGCCCGGGGCATCACACCGGCCCCGACCGGAGCCCAGAACCGGCGCAGCGCGAAACGGGTCAGCCGGCGGGCATGGGCCGAGCCGCGCAGGCGTTCCCGTGCCTGGCTGGCGTAGAACGCGACATGGCGGGTCTCCTGACGCATGATCCGGTCCAGCAGCCGGGTCAGTACCGGGTGATCCTCCAACTCCGCCAGCCGGGCGTACCCGGCGTGGGTGGACCACTCGTTGATCGCGCCCCAGGTCATGTGTACCGCCACGAAGTCGGCGCCGATCAGGTTGGCGATCAGCGACGTACCGACCGGGGTCAGCCGGTCCCGCCAGCCGAGCCCCTCGCGGACCTGGCGGATGTGCCCGTCGCCGGTCGGGATCCCGTGCGCCGCCAGCACCCGGGCCAAGGCCTCGCCGTGCCAGTACTCCTCGTAGGCCCACATGGTCAGGAACGTCGTCACCTCGGGGTCGGCGTGCGACGGGGTCACCAGGAGGTCACGCAGGTAGCAGACGGTGTGGTTCTCGATGTCGCACATGTACCGCAGGCAGCGCAGGGCGCCGGCCGACAGTGGGCGCTCGGTGAACGACGCGTAGTCGAGGTCGTCGAAGCCGACCGGACTGACGGTCCTGGCGTAGGTGTCGGTGTCGAAAGCCATACCCGTGGTTCGGGGCGGGCGGTGAAGCGGATTGGTGCGACTGGTCTGGGTCGCGGCGCGGCGGCAGACGCGCCGAGCCAGACTGGTCGTGAACCGTCAGCCGTCTCGCCAGCGGGCCGGATCGGGCAGCAGCTCGTTCATCGACCCGGAACGGAAGGCGGTCACGCTCAGCGGAACCCCGGCGAATCCGGCCTCGGTGATCGCGTCGGCCAGTGCCGGATCGTCGCGTGCCGGCTCGACCAGGTCCGCGTCCAACTCCACCCGTACCGCGCTGCCCAGGTCCCGTACCCGCAGGTCGCGTACCTCGTGCCGGCTGGCGAGCACCCGGCGTACGGCGGCCTCGGCGCGGTCCACCCGGGCCAGCCGGGCGGGGCTGATCGTCACGCCGTACGCGATCCGGCTGGACAGGCAGGCGGCCGCCGGCTTGTCCCAGGTCGGCAGGTCCCAGAGCCGGGCGATGCCGCGCACCGCCGCCTTGTCCAGCCCGGCGTCGGCCAGTGGCGTGCGCGCTCCGCGCTCGGCCGCCGCCCGGATGCCCGGCCGGAAGCCGGCCGCCAGGTCGGAGGCGTTGGTGCCGGTCACCACGCTGTGGAAGCCGTGCGCGGCGGCGTGCTCCCGGGCGGCGTCCAGCAGCGTGCTCTTGCAGAAGTAGCAGCGGCGCGGGCCGTTTTCGCGATAGCCCGGATTGCTCATCTCCTGGGTGGCCACGGAGACCTGGGCGACACCCAACCCGGCACAGAACTCGGCGGCGGCGTCACGCTCGGTGCCCGGCAGCGCGTCCGACACCGAGGTGAGCGCGGCGACATCGGCGGTACCCAGGGCACGGACGGCGGCGGCCAGCACCACACTGGAGTCCACGCCGCCGGAGAAGGCGACCAGGGTCCGGCCGTAGCCGGCGAACTCGGCCACCAGCCGGTCGGCGAGCGGGCCCACATCACGGCTGGGGGAGTGCATGGCGCAACCGTACCGGAGATCATCGGGGAACGCTGCGGCGGAGGACACGCCGGTGGGCGGCACACCAGTGCGGGCCGGTGACGTGCGCGCTGACGGGTCGGGGCAGCCCGACGCTTCTGGCGCGGCGCGTCGGGCGCCGCGCGACGACCCAGGCCAGTCGGTCCTTTGGATCGACGCGGGCAACGGCGCCGCCGGGGACATGCTGCTCGCCGCGCTGCTGGACGCCGGTGCGGACCTCGACGCGGTACGGGCGGGCCTGTCCACCCTGCCGGTCGAGCCGATCGAGCTGGCCCTGGAGCCGGTACGCCGGCACGGGCTGCGGGCAGCGGCGCTGACGGTACGGGTGGGCGACAGCTCGACCGAGCGGCACCTGTCCGATGTCGTCCGGATCGTCACCGGCGCCCGGATTCCTGAGCCGGCACGCGCGTTCGCGCTGGCCACGTTCGACCGGCTGGCCGCCGCCGAGGCGCGGGTGCACGGCATCGGCCCGGAGCAGGTGCACTTCCACGAGGTCGGCGCGCTGGACGCGATCGCCGACGTGGTCGGCTGCTCGCTGGCCCTGCACCAGCTCGGGCTGCTCGACGCGCCGGTACGGGTGGTGTCCCCGGTGGCCGTCGGCTCGGGTACGGTGCGCTCCGCCCACGGTCCGCTGCCGGTACCGGCGCCGGCCGTTCTGGAGCTGCTCACCGGTGCCGGGGCGCCGGTCCGGGCGCACCGGGCCGAGTTCGAGCTGTGTACGCCGACCGGTGCCGCCCTGCTCGCCACCCTGGCCACGGACTGGGGCCCGGTGCCGGACTGCGTACCCCGGGCGGTCGGCGTGGGGGCCGGCCGGGCCGATCCGGAAAGCCACCCCAACGTCCTGCGGGTACTCGTCGGCCAGAGCCGTACGGCGGTGCCGGACTGGCAGGAGGGCACCCTGTACCAGCTGGAGACCACGGTCGACGACCTCGATCCGCGGATCTGGCCCGACCTGCTCGACCAACTGCGCACGGCCGGCGCGGCCGACGCGTGGTGCACCGCCGTGCTGATGCGTAAGGGCCGGCCCGGTCAGGTGCTCACCGTGCTGGCCGAGGCGGACCGGGTCGACCTGCTGTGCCGGATTGTGTTCGAGCAGACCACGACGCTGGGCATCCGGGTCGGCCAGGTACGCCGGCGCTCGTTGCGCCGCGACCAGGTCGAGGTGCCGGTGGGCGGCGGTGTGGTGCACGTGAAGCGGGGCTTCCTCGGCGACCGGCTGGTGACCCGGCAGCCGGAGTACGACGAGCTGCTGGCGGCCTCCCGGCGCACCGGGACGCCGATGGCCGGTCTGCTCGCCGAGCTGGACCGGGCGCTGGACGACCCGCACGGCGGGACCGCAGACCAGTCATAGACCCGGGTCAGGCCAGGAAGTCGCGGATCAGCGCGCCGGTCCACGCCGGCCGTTCGAGGTGGACGTGGTGGCCGCAGTCCAGCTCGACCCGGGTCAGCTCGGCTCCGAGCGCGGCGCGGCAGGCGTCGACGTACTCCGGGCCTACGACCCCGCGGGCCGCCACGACCAGGAGCGTCGGGGTGCCCGGTGGCGGCGTGAGCGCGGGCCGGACCAGCTCGTCGTAGGTGGCCGCGGCCATCTCGGGCAGGTACCGCCAGCGCCACCGCCCGTCCGGCCCCTGCGCGAGGTGGTCGGCGATCTCGTCGGGTACCAGGTGGGCGGCGGTCGCCGGCCAGAACGCCGCGCGTTCCCGGGCGGCGTCCCGCGGGTCGTCGAAGGCCGGGGCGTCCAGGGCGTCCCCGGTCTTCGCGCGGGCCAGCCCGTCCGGCATCCCGATGCCCGGGTCGAGCAGCACGAGCCGGCTGACCCGGTGCGGCGCCCGGCGCGCCAGGTGCACCGCGACGGTCGCCCCGAGCGAGTGTCCGATCACCGCGAGCCGGTTCAACCCGAGCGTGTCCAGCGTCGCGACGATGTCCGCGACGTGCCGCTCCAGGGTCCACGGCGGGTCGACCGGCGAGCCGCCGTGGCCGCGCAGGTCCGGGGCGTGTACCCGCAGGTGCGGCAGTTGCTCGGTGGCCAGCCGGCGGAACCGGCGGCCGTGACCCTTCAACCCGTGCAGTGCCAGGACCGGCCGCCCGTCGGCCGGGCCGAAGCTGTGAAGTCGGAGCACCTGGTCATGATCGCGGCTGTCCGGCCGGCGGGCCAGCGTGGCGCGCCGTGCCGCGTGCTCGCGCCGCCGGCCGGGTGCTTGAGCCGCGCGGACAGCCGGCGGAGGGCAGCGGGCGGCAGGCAGCGGGCAGCGGGGCAGCAGGCAGCGGGCAGCGGGGCAGCGGGCGGCGGACCAGGCTCAGGACTGCAGCTCGGAGCGCAGCTCGTGCGCGCCGTCCGGGCGGGTCGCCTCGTAGTAGATCCGGTACCGGCCGTCGGGCAGCGCCAGCACGCTGGCGTACCGCAGCCCGTTCGGCGGGTACGGCGACCCGATCGGCGGGACGTCGTCCGCGGTGAGCGGTCCGAACAGGCCGCCGGGCAGCCGGTCGCCCCGGGCGGTGCCGGTGCGCTCCTCCCAGTTCTCGGCCGCGGTCGCCCGCCCGTCGTAGCTGGCCAGCAGCCCGTCCTCGGTGGGCAGCACGGACGTGAGCCGGACCCCGCGGGCGTCCCACTGCCCGGGCCGCCCCTGCAGGGCCGTACCCTGCCAGGTCCAGTCGATCCCGTCCGGGCTCGTCGCGTACCGGGTGGTCATCCGGTCGGCGTGCTCGTCGAACTCCAGCGGGTGGACCGAGGCCCACAGGTGCCACCGGCCGCCGTCGAGCAGCAGCACCGGGTCCTTCACCCCGATCGTGTCGTCGCCGGGCAGCACGGTACGGGGCTCGGCATCGACCAGCTTCTCCGGCGCGTCGGCCTCCAGCAGGTCCACCCGCCAGTGCTTGGTACCCGGCGTGGCGGCGCTGATGTAGAGGCGCCAGAGGCCGTCCGGCGTCACGGTCAGTGCCGGGCGCTCCAGCGACTCGGCCCCGAAGCGGAACTTCTCGATCAACCCGAGCGGCTCGAAGTGCACCCCGTCGACGGAGCGCGCGATCATGTTGCCGTACCCGCGGCCCTGCCCGATCCGCAGGCGCAGCCGGTAGGCGAGGTACACCACCCCGTCGACCATGACTGCGCTGGGTGCGCCGGCCCACGCGCCCGGCCCGGCCTCGGGTGGCGGGATGATCACGCTGGATCCGTCCCATCGGGGCGTGGGCAGAACATGAACGGCGCGGGACACCGGAGGCTCCTTCGGCACGGACGGGGACATGTCGGGCCCGGTCCGCAGACCGGGCCCTCAGTCGGGTACTAACGTATTGTGACCTGCGGAAAGCCAGTCCGAGTATGAGTTCCCCGTCACCTGCTCGAGCAACGCGATGTCGTCGACAAAATGGGGCAAAACCGCCGCGCGTTGCGACCGGGTGAGTTTGGGCCGCCGCCCCTTGTTCCGGTGCAGGACGGCCAGCAGCGGCTCGCGGAACGCGCGCCGTACCGGCACCGGGAAGTGGTGCCCGATCCGGCTGCCGAAGCGCAGCGTGCCGCGCAGGGCGTCGTTGATCGTTGTCTGGGCCGGGTACGGGCGGACGTTCTCGTCCGGTACCTCGTGGATCACTCCGGTCCGTACGCCGAGAAACGCGCACACCTGGTCGAGGGTGTCGGCCGGCCGGTCGCGCAGATCCCGGTACCGCAGCACGAGCACCTGCTCGCGGGGGAACAGGCCGTACAGGTGGGAGAGCTGCTCGCCGTACCGGCCCTGCCCGATGTAGTGCCAGAAATGCGCCCAGCCGGCCGCTCTGCGGCGGGGTTCGTCACGGCAGGCGGCCACGAAGTCCGACTCCGACTCCAGTCCGGCGGCCCACAGGTGGGCCCAGTTGGAGTGCGCCCGGTCGACCGGGTCGCGCAGCATCGCGATCAGCCGGGCGTGCGGGAGGAGCCGGTGGATCCGCTCCTGCGCCCGCCGGTCGTACAGGTAGAACGGGGTGGCCTCGCCGAGCCGCGTACCGGGGCGGGCCGGGGCGAACAGCGCCTCGTACGCGGCCCGGCGCCACACGTGCTCGCCGTAGGTCTGCCGGTCGCCGGGGCCGCCCCGGTCGCGCGGCGGCGGGCCGTCCGACAGGAAGAACTTGGGCTCCTTGATGCCCGGCAGGAACAGCTGCGGATGCCGGACCAGCGCCGCGTACAGCGCGGTCGTACCCGCCTTGGGCACACCGATGACCAGAAAATCGGGTAGCGGCATGGGGACCTCCTCTCCGGCACTCGGGAGGTCAAACGCGACGGGAGAGTCCCCGGTTATTGGATGGCGGACAATACGGCCTGCTAGAGGTACCCGTTCGCGCCGGACGCCAGGCCCGCCTGGCCTATGGGCGGGCCGGTCAAGCAGCCGGCCTCCGAGTATCTAGGCTGGGATCATGCGCAACCGGGGTGCGGGGCGGTGACCGGCGAGGATGCCCGGCGGCTGTTCGCCGCCGCCCGGGTGGCCACGCTCGGCTCCCTGACCGCGGCCGGCGATCCGCACCTGGTACCGGTCACGTTCGCGGTCGACGGCGACACCGTGTGGACGGCGGTGGACGGCAAGCCGAAGCGTGACGGCGGCCTGCGACGGCACGAGAACATCCGGCGGCGGCCCGGGGTGAGCCTGCTCGCCCAGGAGTGGGACGAGGACTGGTCGCGCCTGTGGTGGGTGCGCGCCGACGGGTCGGCCGTGGTCACCGACGAACCGGCGGCCGTCGCCCGCGCGGTGGAGCTCCTGTGCGCGAAGTACCGCCAGTACGCCGAGGTGCGGGTGGGCGGGCCGGTGATCGAGGTGACGATCTCCGGCTGGCGGGGCTGGCGGTACGAGGGCTGAGACCTCCCCGACGGCTCCCTCAGCGGCCCAGCTTGGCCCGTACCATGCCCCACACCTGGTCGATCTCGCGGACCCGCAGCGCGACCGCGACCGCGAGGTAGACCACGATCAGGACCAGCCCGCCGGCCACCAGGCCGATCACGCTGCCGATCTTGCCCAGCCCCAGGTAGTGCTCCAGGATCAGGGAGACCAGGAGGGTCGGTACGGCGGCGATCAGTCCGGCGACGGCCAGCTTGCCCAGCGTCGACCCCACGTCGCCCAGGTTCAGCGAGCCGATGCGCCTGCGCAGCAGCCAGTACCCGGCGATGGCGGAGAGCACGAAGGAGATCGCGTTGCCGACCATCAGGCCGGCGTCGACCCACACGACCGGCAACACGACGAGCAGGATCAGGTCGACCGCGATCCGCACGCCGGCCACCGGGAAGTTCAGAAGCGCCGGAGTCTTGGTGTCCGGCATCGCGTAGAACGCGAACAGCTGGAGCTGGCTGATGGCGAACGGCACCAGGCACAGCCCGGCCCCCGCGATCACCCAGCCGGTCTGGATCGCCGGCTTCCCCGCGTAGTCGTGCCAGCCGAACAGGGTGACGCCGAGCTGCCGCCCGAGCACCAGGAAGGCGAAGCTGGCGGGGATCAGGATCACCGAGGAGAGCCTGGCGCCCAGCGACAGGTTCCGGACCAGGTCGTTCCAGCGGTGCTCGGCGGCGGCGACGGACATCCGGGGCAGCAGTGCGGTCGTGATCGAGACCGCCACGATGCCGTTGGCCATCATGAAGATGAGGTACGCGTTGTTGAAGATCGTCGGTCCGGGAGCCAGGTCGCCGTCGACCCGCTGAGAGCCGGCCCGGTTGGAGATCCACAGCACGAGCACCAGCGCGACCTGGCTGGCCACCACGTAGACCAGCATCCAGCTGCTGATCCGGCCGAGCTCGCGCAGGTGCAGCTTGCGCCAGTCCCACCGGAGCTTCCACCGGAAGCCGACCTTGCGCAGCGCGGGCAGCAGCCCGATGGTCTGCACCAGCATGCCCAGCGTGGTGCCGAGCCCGAGCACGAGGATCTGCGGCGTGCTGATGTTCTCCGGGGTCGGCGGGTGGGTCACCGTGGGCAGCAGGATGAACAGCACGCCGGTGGCGATCACCACGATGTTGTTGAGGATCGGCGCGAACATCGGTGCGGCGAAGTGATCCCGGGTGTTGAGCACCGCCGCGATCATCGCGGCCGCCCCGAAGAAGAAGATTCTCGGCAGCAGCAGGTAGCTGAAGACCGTGGTCAGGTGCAGGCCGGCCGTCGTGGTGTCCTTGTTGGAGAACATCAGGCTGATCAGCGGGGCGGCGGCCACGGCGAGCACGGTCGCCACGCCCAGGAAGACCATGGCCAGGGTGAGCAGCCGCTGGGCGTATGCCTCGCCGCGGTCGGTGTCCCGCCGGCGGGCGCGGACCAGCAGCGGCACGAACGAGCTGTCCAGGACCCCGCCGAGCAGCAGTTCGTAGATCTGGTTGGGGACGGTGTTGGCCAGGTTGTAGGAGTTGGAGACGGCGAACGCGCCGAGTGCGGCGGCGAGCACCGCCGAGCGCAAGAGGCCGGTGAGCCGGCTGACGATGCTGCCCACGGCCATGACGGCGCTGTTGCGCGCGACCGAGCGGCCGTCCTCGTCGGGCCCCGGGCCCCGGTCGGGCACCGAGGGCTGGCCCATCCCGCCGGGGGGCGCGGAGCCGTCAGGCTGGTACACGGGCAGGACGACCGTGGCGTCTGCGGGCACGACCGGCAGCAGGACGGTCGCGTCGGGGTCGTACCGGGGGGTACCGGCGGGCCAACTCATGCCCTGACCCTATCGACAAGGGAGGGTATGGATCAGTCCGGACCGGTCGGTGCCCGTGGCGGGGATTCCGGACATCCGGGCGGCTTCACCCCGGTCCGTTCATCCCGAGCCCGCCCGGCGAGTTCGTCGACACCGGCCCGGACGCCGTCACGCAGCACCCCGAGGTCGGGTACCGCGCCGAAGTCGCCGGTCACCCCGGCGTACAGCCGTCCCAGGTAGGAGATCACGCCGACCGAGATCCGTACGGTGCCCGCCACCGGCACGTACGGACGGATCTCCACCATCCGCCGGCCGAGCAGGTACCGCGCGGTACCGGGTCCGGGCACGTTCGTGACGACCGCCTGAACCGCCGACTGCGGGAACCGGGGGCTGAGCCGGGCGCCCATCGCGACCAGGGTCGGCGCGGCGAACCCGGGCAGCCCGGCCAGCACCCGGGCACCGACCGCCGGTCGGCCGCCCCGGGTTTCGGTCAGCTGGTCGCGGATCCGGGCCAGCCGGGCCACCGGATCGGGCTCGCCGACCGGCAGGTTGACCAGGGCCGGGCGGACCCGGACGCCGGGCAGTCCGGGGTGCGCGCCGGACGGGCCGGGGCCGCTCCAGGCCGGTACCGCCACCGGTACCAGTGCCCGTACCGCGCGGTCCCGGGACAGTTCACCCCGCCCGGCCAGCAGGTCGCGGAGGCCCCGGGTCACCGCGGCCAGGACGACGGCGTGCCCCGCGGCCCCGGCACCAGCCCCGGCCCCGGCGGCAGTCACGTCCGCGAGCCGGACGTCGGCCCACTCCCAGCGCCGGTCCGGCCCGATCGGTCCGTTGAGCGCCCGGGTCGACGCGCTGGCCAGCCGCCGCAGGGTGACCAGGGCGGCGGCCGTGGGAGCGGCGCGGCCACTCATCCCGGTCCGGTCCGCCTGGATCGCCGGGGCCGGCGTACGGGCCAGCCGGTGCGCCGGGCCGGCCAGGGCGTCGCGTACCCCGTCGACCAGATGCCAGGCGGTCGACCGGGTGGGCGCCGGGATCCACGACCGCGGCGCCGGGGGCCGGCGATCCGGCAGCGCGTCCAGCAGGGCCGAGGTGAGGTCCGCCCCGGTGACGCCGTCCACCATGCCGAGGTGGGTCTTCGTGATGAGCGCCCAACGGTCGTCGCGCAGCCCCTCGACGAGCCAGAGTTCCCACAGCGGCCGGGTCGCGTCTAGCCGTTGGGCGAACACCCGGCCGGCCAGGTCGCGCAGTTGCCCGGCGCCGCCGGGCGCGGGTACGGCGGCGTGCCGCAGGTGGTACCGCACCTGGAAGTGCTCGTCGTCGACCCAGGCCGGGCGGCCCAGGCCCAGCGGAACCGTGCGCACCCGCTGCCGGTACCGGGGCACTAGCGACAGCCTCGCGAGCAGCAGCCGGACCAGGTCGAGATAGGTCGGGGCCGGACCGTCGAAGACGGCCACAGTGCCGGCGTGCATCGGTACGCCACCGCCGTCGTCGCGAAGCAGTCCGGCGTCCAGGATGCTCATCCGCTCCATCGCACACCGCCCTCCCGGTATTACGGACGGTAATCCCGCTGCGGCCGGCGGCACAATGCGTCGACGCCATAACGCGCATGCGTCAGCCCAGGTCGGGAACGGCGTCAGCCCACGTCGGGGAGCCGCGTCAGCCCCGGGTCAAAAAACCGCGTTAAGCCCGAGGTCAGGGAACCGCGTCAGCCCCAGGTCAGGAACCGGTAGTACAGCCCGGTCGACGACTCCAGCCACGCCCCGACGGAGTCCGGCGAGCGCGTCACGTCCGGCGCGTGCGTGTCACCGTCGAAGGACTCCCGGATCTCGGTGACCACGATCCGATCGGCGAGCGGCAGCGCCGCCCGGTAGACCGCCGCGCCGCCGATCACCCACACGTCGCCGGGCACCGCGGCGAGCGCCCGCGGCAGGTCGGGGAACACCTCCGCGCCCCCCTGCGGCGTACGGGACAGCACAAGCGTGCGGGACAGCACAAGATTGCGCCGGCCCGGCAGCGGCCGGAACCGCGGCGGCAGCGATTCCCAGGTGCGGCGGCCCATGAGCACGGTCGCGCCCGCGGTCAGGGTGCGGAAATGCGCCAGGTCCTCGGGCAGGTGCCACGGCAGCGTGCCGTCGCGGCCGATGACGCCGTTCGCCGACTGCGCCCAGACGAGACCGATCACACCGCCACCGGCGCCTTGATGCCGGGGTGCGGGTCGTAGCCGTGGAGCGCGATGTGCTCGTAGGTGTAGTCGAACAGGCTGTCCGCCGGTTCGAGGCTCAGCGTGGGGAACGGTCGCGCCTCGCGTGCGAGCTGCGTGCGCACCTGATCCTCGTGGTTGTCGTAGATGTGGCAGTCGCCCCCGGTCCAGATGAAGTCCCCGACGCCGAGGCCCACCTGATCGGCGATCATGTGGGTCAGCAACGCGTAGCTCGCGATGTTGAACGGCACGCCGAGGAACAGGTCCGCGCTGCGCTGGTACAGCTGGCAGGAGAGCTTGCCGTCGGCGACGTAGAACTGGAAGAACGCGTGGCACGGCGGCAACGCCATCCGCGGGATGTCGGCGACGTTCCACGCGGACACGATGATCCGCCGGGAGCCGGGGTTCTCGCGCAGCGTACGCAGCACCTCGCTGATCTGGTCGATGTGCCCGCCGTCCGGGGTCGGCCACGACCGCCACTGCACGCCGTAGATCGGGCCGAGGTCGCCGTCCGGCCCCGCCCACTCGTCCCAGATGGTGACGCCGTGGTCGCGCAGCCACGTGACGTTCCCGTCGCCGCGGAGGAACCACAGCAGCTCATACGCGATCGAGCGGAAGTGGACCTTCTTCGTAGTGATCAGCGGGAAGCCGTCGGACAGCCGGTAGCGCAGTTGGTGACCGAAGACCGACCGGGTACCCGTGCCGGTGCGGTCCTCCTTGCGGGCACCCGTGTCGAGCACGTGGCGGAGCAGGTCTTCGTACTGCGTGTCCGGCATGGCCGTGAGCCTAGACGAGGAGCGTCTCTGGTTTCCTACCCGTTCCTCGGCGGTTCGGTCTTCGCCGCGGGTACTGGTGTGGCGTGTACGTGGCGGTGGAAGCCGTGGCCGAGGAGTGCCCCGTGGACCTGGTGGGGGTGTCGGGGTGGTGTGGGAACCGTGGTCGGTACCTGGAGGACCTGGTGGGTCTCCTGGGGTAGCCGTCCCGCCGGACGCTTGCCGGTGGTTGCCTGGGGCAACTGGGCCGGGGCGGGAGCCTGCCGTCGCAAGGGCAGCAGGGGTGGAGTCTTCACGGTCCGAGGTCGGACTTGTGTGCGGGTGGGACCGTTTTTGCGCCGGTCCCGCCGTGGCTTGGGTGCGGCCGCGGCGCTCGGGTTCTTGGCGCGTCGTGGCTGGTGGCTGATCGGCACGTCGGTGGCGGTGCGAATGGTGCCGTGGGCGGTATCGCCGCGTTCGCGGCGGGTGTTGGTCTGGTTGGTTAGGCCGCGGGCGGCGATGCGTCGGGCGGCGGCGTGGTCCCGATCCATGGTCAGGCCGCAGCCGCAGATCGTCCACCGGTACCCGGCCACCACCCGGTCCGGGGCCTTCACGTGCCGGACCGCCCCATTGCAGCGAGGACAGCCCGACGAGGTGCCCCGGGCCGGGACCCGGACTACCGTCATACCGGCCTTGCCGGCCAGATGCGTCACCGCGGTGAACACCAGGCCACGGACCGCGCCAGACAACCGCCGGTTCAAACTCCGCGACCCGCCACGCGCTTCGAGGGTGGTGAGGTCCTCGAGGTAGATCACGGTCGCGTCCACGGTGCTCGCGTGGTCGACCAGCCACCGGGCCGCCGACCACGCCAAGGCCTGGTTCAGGTGCCGGATCCGGGCGCAAACCGCGTCGTGTTCGACCCGCAACCGGCCGAGCTTGCTTCCCAGTGCCGGGTCGGGTGCGGCGCCCGGAGGCCGGCCCTCGGACAGCCGGGTCAGGTGGTCGAGTTTGGTTTTGACCTGTTCGCGGTGGCGGCGCAGCCGGACGAGTTTGGCGGACACGCCGGTCGCGTCGAACCGTAACGGCCCACCAGCTGTGGTCAGGGAACCCTGCTGGTCGAGGTCGGCGACGGTGCAGGTGAGCAGGGTGTTCAATCCCCAGTCGACGCCCACCGCCCGGGTGTGGCCGGTCAGTGGTGGTGGGGTGTGTGGGATCTGCCAGGGCAGGTCGACCCGCACCTTGCCGTCACCGGGTCGCAGCGTTGGGGTACACACCGTCGCGGTGACAGGCACCGTCCGGGGCAACCTGACGGTCAGGGCGTGCCACGCCCAGTCCCGGTAGCCCGACGGGGCCGGGCACACCGGCAACTGCACCCACACCCGCACCGTGGCCTCGTCGAGGCGTTCGACGCGGACCTGTTGCCGGTCCGCGGCAGCCAGGCTCACCTGCCGCGCGACCCCCGGCGCCGATTCCAGCTCACACAGGCCAATCGGCAGCCGACCATTCCTGGCCACCCACGCGCTGATCTGCCGGGTACGGCTACGGATCGTCGCGTTGTCCACCCCACCAGGCAGCACCGCCCGCAACCCCGACCACTCCTCACCCGTACGCGCGGACGGATCCTTGGGCCAGGCCGCCAGCAGCGCAGCGATCACCTCTCGGCGACCGGTCGCGAGCCGCAAACCCCGGGCGGCCTCCTCCTGCGCGACACGCCGCACCCGATCCGAGACCACCACATCTTCAGGCGCGACCGCACCCCAACCCAGCCGCCGCAGCGCCATCCACCCCTTGCCCGGCAAAGCGCGCCCGTCCGGACCGACGCCACCAGCAAGCTGGGCAAGATCGGCATCCGCCCAATGCTGCGCGATGACCTGACCGGCTATCACCTGCACCAGGTCCGCGAGCCACCCGACACGCTCGGACAGGACCGGCCCCGTCACCGGCTGCGACACACCCGGCCGATCAGGACTGCCACCACACACCCCGCGAAACGCGGCACACGTCGCGGTCGCCACCAACACCCGACCAGCCACTAGCCCACATCCCCACCAGCGGCGTCCAGCAACCGGCGCTTGGCCTCACGATCCCGGATCCCGTACATCCGCCCAGCGAACGTGGCCACCAACGACATGAAATCGGCCAGTAGTTCCTCGACCCCGCCGGCCGAGCCTTTCGGATGCGCCACCTCCACACCGGCCCCATCACGGGCCAGCAACGCCGAACGCCACTGGGTGCCGAACCGGGCCAACCGATCCTGACCAGCCACCCGCACCACGGTGAACTCACCGGCCGCCGCAGCCTTCAACAGCCGGATCAATCCCTGCCAGTTCTCCCGCAACCCAGACGCCCTGTCCTTGAACACCGCGACCACCTCGCCGCTGGCCGCCGCCCGCAGTTTCTGCCTCCTGGGCCACCAACGACGTCTCCTGCCCCGTCGTGCCCGACACCCGCACACACAACGCCTCATACCGGGGACCCCGCACCACAGCACGCCCCGCGAACAAATCCAACACCACAGAATCGAACCGGCGTCCCCGACCAACCCGCGTCACCACGACCCTCATCCGCCCAACGACGCAACCTCACCGGATGAACACCTATCCGCTCAGCCGCCAGACCTTGACGAAAGCAACAACACCATCGAACCTTATCAAATAGCTTCGCTTAGCCAATCAGCCGACAGTCACACACCCCGTGCGACCCGCTTAGGCCACGAACTGGTTCTGGACGAACGTCAGGATCATCACGCCCTGCACCGGCAGCGCGGCCATCAGGTAGAAGCGGTCGAAGGTGCGGTTACCACCCATCCTGGCCAGCACCATGAACACCGGCAGGCACTCCAGCGCGAACCGCCACGTCGAGCTGAGCGGGTAGTCCGTGTGCAGCGGGCTGAGCAGCGGCAGCGCGATGTCCATGGCCGCGAACAGCACCAGGTACGACTGGTCCCGACCCAGCCCCCACCGGCTGTCGAGGGCGAGGTAGAGGAAGAACAGCACGCCCAGCGCGGTACCGAGGTTGATGACGTTGCGGACCTCGGTGGGGGACAGCAGTACCGACTGATGAATGATCAGCCGAAGGACGTCGGCCACCGTCGTCCACGGTGCGCTGTACCCGTCCCGCGACCAGACCCCCTGCGCCTTCTCGAAGAACAGCGGGTCGCCGAACGCGTGCGCGCAGTACCCGGCGTATCCGACCAGGCCGGCCGGGGTGAGCAGTACCCAGAGCAGGTCGGGCCGGATCCGGCGCGGGTCGAAGCCGCGCTGGCGCAGGTACTCGTACACGAACACGACGGCCAGCAGGACTCCGACCAGCCGGGTACCGCTGGCGAGGCCCGCCAGCAGCGCGGCGAGCCACCAGATCCGGCGGCGCATGCAGTACATCGAGCCGGCCGCCAGCGCGAGGAACATCGACTCGTTGTACGCGGCGATCAGGAAGAACCCGGTCGGGAACGCGAGCAGGTAGAAGACCGTGCGCCGGCCGGCCTCGTCGCCGAGGCCGTCGGCGGCCAGCCGGTGGATCACGACCAGCGCCGCGTAGCAGGTCAGGATCGACACCACCAGGGCGGCGACGAACGCGTCGCCCGGTACGACCGGGTCGACGCCCCGCACCACCAGCGGGTACAGCGGAAAGAACGCCGCGGCGCGCGAGTCGAACCGGTAGCCGGACTGCGCGATGATTACATACCAGGTGGTGTCCCAGCGGTGCCAGTTGTCCAGTACCTCGCCGAGCGTGCGGGGCGCGTCGCGGATCTGCTCGAACGGCAGCCAGGCGACCGCGGTGACCAGGACGCAGGCGAGCAACCCGGCAAGCCAGGTCCACAGCCCGACGAGCAACGAGTCGCGCCAGCCGCGCGGCGCGGATTCGACAGCGGGTTCGCGCTCCTCGGCCGCTACCGAGTCGGCGACAACGGCCTCGGGCACGCCGTCAATATAGGGGCGCCCCGGCGCGATCGGTAGACCGGACGCCGATCGATTCCCGGATCGGCTCCGGTACCCGCGGTGCCGGCGCCTCGGGCGCCTCCGCTCAGGTCTGCAGCCCGGCCGACACCGCGTCGGCGAGCGTGGTGGTGGGCCTGCCGGCCAGCCGGTGGAGGTCGCCGCTGTCGGTGTCCAGTTCGCCCTTCGACAGCCCGACGTCCGCGTCGGCCATCGCGGCGGCGTAGGCGTCCGGTACGCCGGTGTCGATCAGCGCCTTGGCGTACTCGTCGGGCGACATGTCGCGGTACACGACTTCGGTGCCCGTCTGCCGGGAGATCTCGGCGGCCAGCTCGGGGAGCGTGAACGGGGTGTCGCCGCCCAGCTCGTACACCGCGTCCCCGGTACCGCTGCCGGCCAGCACCGACGCCGCCGCGGCGGCGTAGTCGGCCCGGGTGGCCGCGGCGACCCGGCCGTCGCCGGCGGCCCCCAGGATCACCCCGCTGTCCAGGATCTGCGTGATCCGGGAGGTGTAGTTCTCCAGGTACCAGCTGTTGCGCAGGAACGCGAACGGGACTCGGCTCTCCCGGATGATCGCCTCGGTGGCCTTGTGCTCGGCGGCCAGCGGGACACTGCTGGTGTCCGCGTGCAGGATGCTGGTGTAAGCGATCTGCCGGATGTCGTGCGACAACGCCGCCTCGATCACATTGCGGTGCTGTTCGATCCGGTGTCCGGCTTCGCTGGAGGAGATCAGCAAGAGCCGGTCGGCGCCGAGGAACGCGCGGCACAGCGTCTCCGGCTGGTCGTAGTCCGCCTCCCGCACCTGAACGCCGCGCTCGGCGAGGTCGGCCGCCTGCTGTGGCTCCCGGACCGCGGCGATGATGTCCGAAGCGGGCACGCCCCGGCCGAGCAACTCGTCGATAACGAGCCGGCCGAGCAGCCCGGCGGCCCCGGTGATGGCGATGATCACTTGGTCCCCCTGGTTCTGGTTTTCGCAGGTGCCCTTACCCGGAGATCCGCTCACTATTCGGAGGCGTTCGCCCGGCGTCAGCCCCGACACCGCAGGGAGCGCGCCGCCGGAAATCCGCGCGAGTTGATCGACGTCATCGAGCGGGAGACTGCGCGTATTCCGCAATGAATTCCGTGTACCCCCCTTTCTTCCGCGTGTCGCCGATCGTTCACCCAAAAGAACGCTGCCAATTCCTGCGCCCCACTCCACGATGTGCCCGTGGGTCGTTAGGGCGCGGTACGGAAAGCGCCGGATTGGCCGTGTTACGTTCCCATCGCGCATCGTTATGCGATGATTGAATGAGCAGTTCCCGCGACTACCGGAGGCAGAAGTGGCCCGCAAAGTTCACGTTGACCTGCTGGACGACATCGATGGCGCGCAGGCCGATGAAACCCTGAAGTTCGCTCTGGACGGCACCAGCTACGAAATTGACCTCTCTGCCCGGCACGCCGATAAGCTGCGTAAGTCCCTGGAGAAGTACGTGCAGTCCGCGCGGCGTGTGGGTCGCGGTCATGTGGCGAGCACCGCGCGCGCCCGCACCGCCGTTCCGGCGCGCTCGGACCGCGTGCAGAACCAGGCGATCCGCGATTGGGCGAAGCGCAAGGGAATGGCGCTGTCCGAGCGGGGACGCATTCCGCGGGCGATCGCCGAACAGTACGAGGCAGAGGCGGGCCGTTAGGCCCGCGATCGATCGCGGTTGGCGCACCGATCGCCGCCGAGTCATTCGGAACGATCCTACGAATCACCGGAATGAATGCGCGCGCACGCCCGCGCCCACGGTCCGCGCTGAGCGTCCGCGCTCACCGTCCGCGTCTACCGCCTACGGCCTGCCGTTTGGCCGGCGGCGGACCGGTCAATGCGCGAGGTCGGCGGGGTTGGTGTTCGCTCCGCAGATCAGGATTCCGACCCGCTCGCCGGGCTCCGGCCGGTACGCGCCGGTGACCAGTGCGGCCAGTGCCGTGGCGGTGCCGTGCTCCATCACGATCCGGCATTGTTCCCACAAGAGCCGGCGGGCCTCGACCACCTCCTGATCGGAGACCAGCACGCTGCGCACCCCGGTGTCGACCGCGACCCGGTAGGCGATGTCGCCGAGGCGGCGGGCACCCAGCGCGTCGGCCGCGATGCCGGACACCTCGACGTCCACCGGCTGCCCGGCGGCCAGCGCGGCGTGCAGCGTCGGGATCGTCTCCGGCTCCGCACCGACGACCCGTGCCCGGCAGTGCAGCGCGGCCGCGACACCGGCCAGCAGGCCCCCGCCGCCCACCGCGAGGATCACCGTGTCCAGCCCGTCGACCTGGTCGAGCATCTCCAGTGCCAGGGTGCCCTGACCGGCGCAGATCTCCGGCTGGTCGTACGCGTGGCAGAACAGCGCCCCGGTCTGCGCCGCCCGTTCGAGGGCCGCCGCGTTGGCCTCGGCGTACTCGGCCCCGACCTGGCGCACCTCGGCGCCCAGTGCCTTGAGCTTCCTGACCTTGACCTCGGGGGCGGTCAGCGGCACGTACACCTCGGCCGGTACGCCGAGGATCCCGGCCGCGTACGCGACGGCGAGCCCGGCGTTGCCACCCGATGCCGCCACCACCCCGTCGCCCAGGTTGCCGGCCTCGGCCGCGGACAGCAGCCGGTTCATCGCGCCGCGGGCCTTGAACGATCCGGTGTGCTGCAGGTACTCCAGCTTCAGCCAGGTCGGGTCGGCGACGCCGTCGAACGCCCCGCCCTCGACGGACAGCACCGGGGTGCGGCGCACCCGGCCGGCGATCCGCCGCGCGGCGGCCTCCACGTCCGCGACACCGATCATGATCCAGACCCTCCCGTACGGCTCGCCACCGGCCGGGCGTCGGGCCGGGCCGGTCATGAACGCTACCCGGCCAGCCGGGCGCCTCCCTCCGGCGGTCGCGCCGCTGCCAGGGATTTCGGCGGTCAGGGGCTCGGCGGTCAGGCTCGGCAGTCAGGGGCGGCGGTCAGGGCGGCGGTCAGGGGCGGGCGGTCAGGGCACGGGCACACCGTGCAGGGTCGGCGTCCCCGCGGTCGGGTCCAGCTCGCCGGCCTGGTCGGTGCCGGCCGGCGTGACGGTGTCGGTCACCTTCGGCGCGGAGGCCGGGTCGATGCCGCACACCGGAGAGGTACCGCCTGGAGCGCACAGCCCGAACAGGTACGGCTGCGGGGTGGCCGAGAAACCGCGCGCCTGGTCGGCGCTGAATCCGTCCTGCCCGTGCAGCGCGACGGTGAACACCCAGCCGGCGGCCGGGTGGCCCAGGGCCGCCTCGGGTACGGCGATCAGGATCGAGCGGGTGGCCTGGTTGGCCGAGACGGCGACGGTACCGAGGCTGTGCCCGGCCGCGTCCACGAACACCGGGTCGGCGAAGCCCTGTACCTCGATGCGGCTGGACCAGGCCGAGTCCGTGGCGATCCGGTAGTTGCGCGACGGGTACGGCGCGCCGGTCGCGAACGCCGGGGCGGACGGGTCGCGCACGTAGACGTCGAGCAGCTGGGCGCCCAGCGGCGAGCCGAACGTCGGGGTCAGGTCGCGCAGCTGGGCGCGCAGGTAGACGGTGGCACCGGCGTCGATCACCTGGAACTGCTGCAGGTCGAACGCGCCGTCGTGGAAGTCAGCGGCGGTCGGGTACGTGTAGCTGCCCGGCCCGTGGTCGTCGCCGGACGGATCGTCGGCGGACAGCACGGCGGTGCCCGGCAGCGCCGTGGACACCACGCTGATCCGGGCGTACCCGGTGGCTCCGCCGTTGGCCCCGCCCAGCGACGCCGCCACGGTCAGCACGTTGGTGCCGAAGCCCACCGGTACCGTCGCGGAGAAGTCGCCGTGCCGGCCAGCGGTGGCCGACACGACCGTGGTCGCGGTACCGACGTCGGTCGGCGACGCGGCGACGGACACCTGCGCGCCCGGGGTGGTGCGCCCGGTCACGGTGACCGTGCCGGCGCCGGTGGAGGTGCCGTCCCCGGGCGCGGTGACGGTCAGCGGCAGGGCGGCCGGCGGCCGGTGCGCCACGTACCGGTCGCGGACCACGCTCGGCTGTTCCACGGGCCGGCCGCCCGACGACCCGGATCCGTCGCCCGGCCGGTCCGCGGTTGACGACAGCGACAGGATCAGCCGCAGCTCCTGCGCCTGGGCCCAGGTCAGCGGGGACGCCGAACCGGCGGCGTGCCCGGTGGCGAAGCCGATCGACGCGGTCGCCGGATCGCTGCCGTACGGGGAGGCGGGCAGGTTGGGGTCCTCCCACACCTGCTCCGGCACCAGGCCGACCCCGGACGAGCCGGCGATCATCCGGTTCAGCTCCGCCCGGGCACCGGCCCGGTCGCCCACCTGCAGCCGCTGCTCGGCGCGCTCCCCGGACAGCACCGGCCACAGGTGCCCGGACCCGGCGTTGGCGGTCGGCCACGGCTGGCCGTCGACCGGGCAGCTCGTCGGGTCCGGGGTGAAGCAGTCGCCGTACCCGTCCTCGCTGCCGGTGCTCGCCGTGCCGTACCGGTACACGCCCTGCGGCCGGCCGATGACCTGGTCGACAACGGGCAGCGAGCGCAGCACGTCGGGATCGTCGGCGGGCAGGATGCCCAGCCGGGTCAGCTCCAGGAAACCGGCGTCCACGACCGCCCGCTGGTCGGCGGACACGCTGCCGTTGCCCAGGTTGTACTCGACCGCGGCGTCCGGGTCGCCGGTCTTGGACAGCCGGATGAAGTAGCGGCCGTCGCCGTACGGGCCGGTCGTGGTCACCGTCCAGTCCTTGATCGAACGGGTGAACGCGTCGGCGGTCGACCGGTACACCCGGGCGGCGGCCGGGTCGTGGTGCGCGTCGGCGATGGCGCCGGCCGCGACGAGCCCGGCGATCTCCGCGGCGATCGTCGAGGGGGAGTAGCCGCTCTGTTCCTCCCAGCGTTCGCTGCCGAACGACGGCCCGTGCGCGACCACGAAATCGGCGGCCCGGCGGATGCCCGGCCACAGCGTCGCGTCGCCGGCGAGCCCCGCCTGCCAGGCCATCAGGATCGGGTACGAGGACTCGTCGAGTTGGTCGCCGCCGGTGTCCGGAGCGGTGCGGCCGTTGAGCAGCGAGTTGCGCGGGAAGCGGCCGTCGGCCAGTTGCTGACGACCGAACAGGAAGCGCACCGTGTCCCGGGCCGTGGCCAGGTCGCCGTCGGCCAGCAGGCCGGTGAACGCCTCGTACAGGTCGCGGGAGAACACCTCGCGGTAGGAGCCGAAGTACACCGGCGCGCCGTTCGGGGTGTCCCCGGCGCTGACCGCCTGGCCCCAGGGGCTGGCCAGCGACGCCACGACGGCACCCGGGTAGGTCTTGTCCTCGCTGGCCTTCAGGACGTTGGCCGACAGCCAGTACGCGTCGCTCGCCTCGCCGGACGGGCGGCGCAGGGCGGCGTCGTAGGCGCGCCAGCCGGCCCGGTACTTCGCGTACGTGGCGGTGAACGGCCGGCGCAGCGCCGCTCCGGCGGTACCGATCGCGGCGCCGGTGTCGCGGCCGAATCCCAGCGCCAGCGTCGCGTACCCGGACCGGACGTCCAGCTGCGCGGTGTCCACCACGTTGCCGTGCAGCGCCTGGGTGTCGTGCGCGGTCAGCCGGTGGTCCGCGTCCAACTGCGCCAGCCCGTCGCTGCCGGTACCGGCGAAGCCGCTGGTCGCGGCAGGGAACGGGCGGTCGGCGCGCAGGGCCAGGGCGGTGGGTACCGCGTAGTCCCGGTTGGTCGCGTTGGTCACCGTGTTCGGGTCGCTGGCCAGCAGCGCGGTGGTGGCCGGGTCGACCCCGGCGTCGTCGGCGCCGCCGTTGGTCGCACCACCGCCGCCGTTGCCGTTCACGCTCGGGTCGAGCCGGACGTACAGCTTGAGCGCGCCGGATCCGTGGAGGGGCACCAGGCGTACCCGGATGACCACGGCGTCCCGGTCGGGGTCGGTGACGTAGTCGGTGACCAGCCGGTACCTCCCGCTGTGAGCGGTGCTGGTGACCTCGCACGCCATCCCGGTGGCGTCCAGCGACCGCACGGTGTAGTCGGTGTCGCGGGACTGCAGGTCGGTGAACGTGGCGCCGTCGGTGACCAGAAACTGCATGGTCTGCACGTTGGTGTTGTCGATGGTCGGGCTGTAGACGTCGGACAGCACGCCGCCGGCGACCGTGTACCAGACCTTCGAGGTGCGTCCGGCCGCGGTACCCAGGCAATCCTTGCGAGCCAGGTCGAAGCGGGACAGCTCACCGGGGCCGGCGGGTGTCGCCGCGGCCGCGGGGGCCACCACGAGCACTGAGCCGGCGAGGACGATGCTGGCGATCAGGGCGCGCCTCATGGTCGGCATTCGAGCACGTTGTTCGATGCCTGGCAACCGGACGAACATTCGGACTCACTCCGGCGAGGTGATGCCCGCTCACCCCGGCGGCGCGGACGATTCACCCGAGACCGACCGCTCCGTCATGCCCGCAGCGCCCCGGCCGCGGGAGAGGGGACTGCCCGATGACCACCACGCCGCTGCAGGTGAGCCCGCACCTGATCACCCCGGTGCAGGACTACGACCACGTGCGCGGGCCGGCCCAGGCCCCGGTCACCCTGGTCGAGTACGGCGACTACCAGTGCCCGTTCTGCGCGGCGGCCCATCCGATCATCAACGCGCTGCTGGACCAGCGCCCGGACACGGTGCGGTTCGCGTTCCGGCACTTCCCGCTGACGAACGTCCACCCGTACTCCGAGGTGGCGGCGGAGACCGCGGAGGCGGCTGGGGTACGGGACCGGTTCTGGCAGATGCACACCTGGCTGTACGAGCATCAGGAGCAGTTCCAGCCGGCGTTCGTGACCACCGCCGTGGACCAGATCGGCCTGCCCGGCGTCACGGTGGCCCGGGAGGTCAACGAGCACCTGTACCTGGACCGGATCCAGCGCGACTTCGCCAGCGGCGTGCGCAGCGGGGTCAATGGCACGCCGACGTTCTTCATCAACGGGGAGCGCCACGACGGCGGGTACGCGCTGGACGAGCTGATCGAGGTGGTGGACGCCGCGGCCAGCAGGGCCTGACGGCCAGCCGTTCGGACGCTCAGCCCTTCGGACGCTCAGCCCTTCGGCGGGCTCAGCTCTTCGCCGGGCGCAGCCCCTCGGACGCTCAGCCCTTCGGCGCGCTCAGCCGAGTACGCCGGTGCCGGCGACCGCGGCCAGCGCGGCGATGTGCTCGTCCACGCCGGTCAGCCCGGCCTTCATGGTGTTCACCGACAGGTGCGTGGCGCCGGCCTCCCGCCAGGCGGTCACCGCCTGTGCGATCCCGTCGGCGCCACCGGAGCCGAGCGGCACCCGACCCTCCATGCCCAGCCCGGCCGGGTCGCGCCCGGCCTCGGTCGCGGCCCGCGCGATGACACGCTTCGCCTCGTCCAGTTCCGGTCCGGGCTGCATCTGCGGGAACCAGCCGTCGGCGAGCCGTCCGGCCCGCCGGTACGCGGCCGGTGACTGGGCGCCGAACCATACCGGGATCGGGCGCTGCACCGGCGGCGGCGCGATGCCGGCCGCGGTGACGGTGTCGTACCCGCCGGAGAACGTGACGCTGCGCTCGGTCCACAGCCGGCGCATCAGCTCGACCTGTTCGGACAGGCGCCGGCCACGCTGGGAGAAGTCCTGGCCCAGAGCCTCGTACTCGACCCGGTTCCAGCCGATGCCCACGCCCAGCCGGAACCGGCCCTCGGTGAGCAGGTCGACCTCGGCCGCCTGCTTCGCGACCAGCGCGGTCTGCCGCTGCGGCAGGATGATGATCCCGGTGACCAGTTCCAGGGACGTGATCGCGGCCAGGTACCCATACAGCACCATCGGCTCGTGGAACGTGGAGTCCAGGTCGTACGCGCCGGACCAGCCCGGGTATGCCGCCGGGTCCGCGCCGACCACGTGGTCGTACGCCAACACGTGCCGGTAGCCGAGATCCTCGGCCGCCGACACGTAGGCGCGGATCGCTCCGGGATCGGAACCGATCTCGGTCTGCGGGAAGACGACACCGATGCGCATCCGCTCACCCTATCGACTTCGACCGGTCCCGCCCGACGCGTCTGGCGCCGCGCCCCAGACCGGTCGCCGGTACCGCCGTTCGCGTGGTCGAATCGGTACGGAGCGTGACATGACGCCCGCGGTACCCGCAACGTCCCTGGCCGAACCGGCCCTGACCGGAACGGCCCACGGGGTCGGATATATAGTGGCCGGCACCGGAAAGCGTCATCGCGAGTAGGCCGGGGGGAGGGCGTGCTCTGGTGATGGCCTCGGAAGCGACCTGGCGGGTGTGGACCGTTCCCAACCTGATCAGCTTCGCGCGGCTGCTCGGCGTGCCGCTGTTCCTGTATCTCTTCCTGGTCGGGCACCACGAAATCACCGCGGTGGTGATCCTCGCGGTCGGCGGCAGCAGCGACTGGGTGGACGGTTACCTGGCCCGGCGCCTGCACCAGGTCAGCCGGCTCGGAGAGCTGCTCGACCCGCTCGCCGACCGGCTCTACATCCTGGCCACGCTGCTCGCGCTGACCGCCCGCAGCGTGATCCCCTGGTGGTTCACCGCCGCGCTGCTGCTGCGCGAACTGGTGCTGCTGGCCTGCCTGCTCGTTTTGCGGCGTTACGGGTACGAGCCACTGCCGGTGCACTATCTCGGCAAGACCGCGACGTTCATCCTGCTCTTCGCGTTCCCGGTGTTGCTGCTGGCCGACGCGAGCGCCGGCGCGGCGCACGTCGCGTGGCCGGTCGGCTGGGCCCTGGCCTGGTGGGGACTGGTGCTGTATTACGCGGCCGGCGCGCTGTACGTCATCCAGGCCACCGGCCTGGTCCGGGACGCGCGGGCGCGCCGGACGGCGGTCGTGTGAGCGTGCTGGGCGGCGGCGCACCGGCAGGCAGGGACCGGGCACCCGGCGGCGACGCCGAGCGCTCCGGTGACGCGTCCCGCTCTGGTGACGCCTCCCGTTCCGGTGACGCCGAGCGCTCCGGTGGCGCCGAACGCCGGTTCGCCCCGGATCTCATCACCGAGATGTTCCGCAATCCGCTGGACCCCGGCTACGCCGAGGCCGCCCGCCGCCGCGCCGAACGCGGTGAACCGACGCCGCGCCAGCGGCTGGGCGGCCGGCTGGCCCGTACCGTCGTGCTGGTGCTGGCCGGCGTGCTGCTCGCCATCGCGTACCACCAGACCGTGGCGGCGACCCCGGAGAGCAGCAAGACCCAGACGAACCTGGTCGACGACGTGCGCAGGCGCCAGGCCGAGACCGACACGATGCAGCGGCAGGCGGACCAGTTGCGCGACGAGGTCAGCCGGCTGCGCGACGCGGTGCTGTCCGGCAGCGACACGGACGCGCTGCGCGCGCTGGAGGCCCGGACCGGCGTGGTCAAGGTGCACGGCGGCGGCGCGGTGATCCGGCTGACCGACGCCGCGACCCAGGTGGATCCGGTGACCGGCAAGGCCACCAAGAACCTGGGCAAGGTGCAGGACCGCGACCTCCAAGCGGTGTGCAACGAGCTGTGGCACGACGGCGCGGAGGCGATCGCGGTCAACGGGGAACGGCTGACCGCCACCTCCACGATCCGCCTCGCGGGCGAGACCATCCTGGTCGACTTCCGGCCGATCACCTCGCCGTACCAGGTGGTCGCGATCGGACCCGGTGACCTGAACAAGCGGTTCAGCAACTCGTCGACCGGTGAGCTGTTCCGGGAGCTGGTGACCGATTACCACATGCAGGTGTCGGTGAAGTCGCAGGGCGATCTGACCATCGCGGCGGCGGCCGATCCCCAGTTGCACTACGCCACGGTGCTGCCCAGCGCCACTCCGTCAACCCCGGAGTCCCGCTCCTCCGGGACACCGAAGACGTCACCCTCGGGAGGACGATGATGTTCGCGGTGCTCGCCCTGGTCGCCGGGGTGGCGCTCGGCGTGGTCTTCGAGCCGTCGGTACCCCTGGCGCTCCAGCCGTACCTGCCGATCGCCGTGGTGGCCGCGTTGGACGCCGTGTTCGGGGGCATCCGCGCGAAGCTGGACGGCATCTTCGACGACAAGCAGTTCGTTATCTCGTTCGTGTCCAATGTGCTCGTCGCGGCCCTGATCGTGTATTTGGGCGACCAGTTGGGCGTCGGGAGCCAGCTGTCCACCGGCGTGGTCGTCGTGCTGGGCGTGCGCATCTTCGGCAACGTGGCCGGCATCCGCCGGCACCTGTTCCGGGCCTAAGGTTGCCGGGATGACTGAGGACGACGATCGTACGGGCGGAGGCGGCCCGGAGCCGGTGGAGCAGGACACGGGCGGGTCGGCGGTGTCCGGATCCGTACCGTCCGCGGCCGCGGTGTCCGGTTCGCCGCTCCCCGAGCCCCGCAGCCCGGCCGGCGCCTCAGCCGGCGCCCCGGCGGCTCCGGCCCGATCGGAGCCGACCGTGCCGGAGCCCGCCGTGCCGGAGCCTCCTGGGCGGGAGTCCGGGCCGCCGGAGCCCGCTGTGCCCGAGCCCACCGTGCCGGAACCCGCTGCGCGGGAGTCCGGGCCGCCGGAACCCGCTCCGGCGGAGTCCGCCGCTGACGGGTCCTCCTCGGCTCCGCGCCGCCGCCGGGTCTCCGCGGCCGGCGCCGTCATCGGGCTGCTGCTCGGGTTGCTCGGCTTCGCCCTGGTGGTCCAGTTGCGCAGCAACGCCGGCGACGAGCAGCTGTCCACCGAACGGCCCGAGGACCTGGTCCGCATCCTGTCCGACCTGGACGCCCGCAAGGACCGGCTGAGCCAGGAAATCAGCCAGGAGCAGACCCTCCAGCAGCAGCTGCAGGCAGGCAGCCAGAGCCGGCAGGCGGCGCTCGCGGAAGCGAGCCAGCGGGCCGACGCGCTGGGCATCCTGGCCGGCACCCTGCCCGCCGAGGGGCCGGGGCTGCGAGTCCAGTTCAGCGCCGACACCAAGCCGGTCCGCGCCTCCGACGTGCTCGACGCGGTGGAGGAGCTGCGTGGCGCCGGAGCCGAGGCGATGCAGATCGCCGGCCGGCAGGGCGCCCCGGTGCGGATCATCGCGTCCACCTCGTTCGTGGACGGCGCGAACGGCAGCCTGACGGTCGACGGCCGGACGCTCAGCGGCCCGTACACGATCACCGTGATCGGCGATCCGCAGACGATGCAGATCGCCCTGAACATCCCCAGCGGGGTGGTCGACAACGTGCACAACAACGGCGGTACCGTGTCCGTCGTTACGCCGGGCACCGTACAGGTGACCGCGCTGCATGAGAACAATCCGCCCCGGTACGCCAAACCGGCCAGCTGAGACGCAAAGGACGGCCACGTTGATTCCCGACGGTCTGCGGTACACCGCCGAGCACGAGTGGGTGGCGCCCGGCGCGCCGACGGTGAAGGTGGGCATCACCCACTTCGCCCAGGACTCGCTCGGCGACATCGTCTACGTCCAGCTGCCGGAGCCGGGCACGACGGTGCTGGTCGGCCAGTCGCTGGGTGAGGTCGAGTCGACCAAGAGCGTGTCGGAGATCTACGCGCCGGTCGGCGGCACCGTGGTGGCCAGCAACGGCCGGCTCGGCGAGGAGCCGGAGCTGGTCAACACCGACCCGTACGGCGCGGGCTGGCTCGTGGAGATCGAGCCGGACGCCTCAACGAATCTCGATGAGCTGTTGGACGCGAACGGCTACCGGCAACTAACTGAGCAGTAACCCCGGACGGCCAGCGCCGTTGATCTGGTGGGCAGTTCTCCGCGCGTCCGGTTGACCCCCCATTTCGACCATGGCTAGGCTCGCCCAGTCGACCGTGAACCCTGCGGTCGCGCGTCAGGACAACGTCGAGCGGCAGCGACGCCGCGCACCGGCGCCTCCGACGCCGGCCGATGACCCGTGAGGTGACTTGCGATGACGCGCCCAGACGACGAGTTCCCCCCGCTCGACGTCACGTCGACGCTGAACCTTGGCGCCCTAGACGACGTGCTCGAGGGACCGGACGCCGATGTCGCACCAGGACGGATGTCCGGGTCGCTGCCTCCGGGCATGGCCCTGCTCGTGGTGCGGCGCGGCCCCAACGCCGGTGCCCGCTTCCTACTCGACCATGATGTGACCACCAGTGGCCGGCACCCGGACAGTGACATCTTCCTCGACGATGTCACCGTCTCCCGCCGCCACGCCGAATTCCACCGGGAGGGTGGCACATTCACCGTCCGCGACGTGGGCAGCCTCAACGGCACCTACGTCAACCGCGAGCGGGTCGAGGCGGCCACCCTGTCCAACGGCGACGAGGTGCAGATCGGCAAGTTCCGGCTGGTCTTCATCGCCGGTCCGCGACCGGACGAGGGCCCCTGATCGAGGGCGACATGACGGGTTCGCCAGCAGCCGCCGGTGCGCGACCACCGGCTCTGATGAGCATCGGCGAGGTGCTGGAGCGGCTGCGCACCGAATTTCCCGACGTGACCATCTCGAAGCTGCGGTTCCTCGAGGCCGAAGGGCTGGTGGAGCCGCAGCGCAGTGCCGCCGGGTACCGCAAGTACGCACTCGCGGACCTGGCCCGGCTGCGCTTCGTGCTGGCCGCCCAGCGGGATCACTACCTGCCGCTGCGGGTGATCCGGGAGCAGTTGGCCGCGCTGGACCACGGTGAGCCCACCGCGGCGCTCGCTCGGGGGCTGTTCGGCGTGTCGGACAAGGACCCGGCCCGGTCCGAGGCGGCCGGCCGTTCCCTGCCCGGGCAGCCGGCGTCCGGGTCGGCCGGGTCGCCCGTGTCGGGGTCGATGGTGTCCGGGTCGACGGTGTCCGGGCTCGCCGGCCGCCGGCCGCCGCTCATGGCCGTGGAGGAGCCGGCGGAGCGCCCGGAACCGGCCGAGGTCCGGCTGTCCCGGGAGGAGTTGCTGGCCAGGTCCGGGCTTTCCGAGCCGGTACTCGCGGATCTGGAGCAGCACGGCCTGGTCCGGGCCCGGGCCGGCCGGTACGACACCGACGCGCTGTCGGTGGCCCGGGTCGCCGCGCAACTGGCCGAGTACGGGCTGGAACCCCGGCACCTGCGGGCCTACCGGGCCGCCGCCGACCGCGAGGTGGGCTTGTTCACACAGCTGGTGGCGCCGTTGGCCCGACAGACCACCCCGGCTGCCCGGGCCCGCGCCGCGGAGGCTGTCCGGGAACTCACGGCGCTCTCTCAGCAGCTGCACGCCGCCCTGGTCAGGGCCGGGCTGCGGGACACCCTCGGGCAGTAGTTCGCGATCATGCACTACGCTGGGAGCGTGCGGCGCACCGTGGTTGCCCGAGTGCGTGGGATCCGTCCTCGCATCCGCGCGTGTACCGTGCAGAGAAGGGGAAGAGAGTGATAAGGCGTCGCCGCGGAAAAGTGGCGGCGTGGCCAGGCGACCTGAACGACATGTCACGGAGGCGGCGGTGCGTGAGCTGAGCGTGGTCGGGGTTCGGGTCGAGTTGCCCAGTAACCAGCCGATCGTTCTGCTCAAAGAGGTCGACGGCGACCGTTACCTGCCCATCTGGATCGGTGCTGTCGAAGCGACCGCGATCGCGTACGAGCAGCAGGGGGTCAAGCCTCCCCGGCCGCTCACCCACGACCTGATGCGCGACATCCTCGCCGCGCTCAAGGCCCCACTCAACGCGGTCGAGATCGTGGACATGAAGGAGAACATCTTCTTCGCGGATCTGCTCATCGGCGACGGAGTGCGGGTTTCCGCCCGGCCGAGCGACTCGATCGCGCTGGCCCTACGCGTCGGCGCGCCGATCCGTTGCACAGACCAGGTCCTCGCGGAGAACGGCATCGTTATCCCCGATGAGCAGGAGGACGAGGTCGAGAAGTTCAGGGAGTTCCTGGACCAGGTCAGCCCGGAGGATTTCGCCGGGTAGCCCGCGCGCGCGGATGATCCGGCGTGTCGCGGTGAGAGCTGCGGGGTAGGCCGGCCGATCCGGTATAGCGTGTTCCTCACCGCCAGTCGGTCTGGCTAGTGAGCGGGAGGGCAGTGGCAGTGGATGAGCCGCAGGACCCGCACGGAACCAATGTCGAGGATGGCGATGTCGGCTACCGCGGTGTGACCGCGTGTCACGCGGTCGCGATCAGCTACCGGCAACTGGACTACTGGGCACGAACCGGGCTGGTCGTCCCCAGCATCCGGGACGCTTCGGGCTCGGGCACCCAGCGGCTGTACTCGTTCCGCGACATGGTCGTGCTGAAGGTCGTCAAGCGCCTGCTCGACGCGGGAGTGTCCCTCCAGAACATTCGCAAGGCGATCGAGGCGCTGCGGTCCCGGGGGACCGAGGACCTCGCGCAGATCACCCTGATCTCCGACGGCACCACGGTCTACGAGTGCCGATCCCCGGAGGAGGTCGTCGACCTGCTCCAGGGCGGCCAGGGCGTGTTCGGCATCGCGATCGGCGGGGCGTTCAAGGAGATCCAGGGTTCGCTGGCCCAGCTGCCCGCTGAGCGGGCCGGAGGCATCGTGGCAGACGAGCCCGCGCCGGCCGAGCAGGCCGGTGAGGCGGAGGACAGCGTGATCGCCGACGAGCTGGCGGCCCGCCGGGCGGCCCGCCGCCGGGCCGGCTGACCGGCCGCCCGTACCGGCTTCCGCTGCTTCTCCCGTTCCGCCTTCTCCCGGTTCGCTGTCTCCCAGTTCGCCTTCTCCCCGGTTGCCCTGTGCTCGTCCGCTCTGCGCCTGTTTGCTCTGCCCTTCGCGCTCTGCCCTTCGCGCTGCGCCTTGGCTCGGCGCGTCCGGCATCGGCGCGACGGCCCGGACCAGTCGCCTACGGCGTGTCTCGAAGTCGGGTCCGTCTGCTCTGAGCCCTCTGGCTGGTTGGTGGGGGTTGTCGGGGGTGTGTGGCAGGGTGTCGGCCGTGGGGCGGCATACGGGTTTCCGGTTCACGTTGGATCCTTCGCCTGAGCAGGTGGGGATGTTGTGGCGGCATGCCGGTGCGGCCCGGTTTGCGTACAACCAGTGTC
>NZ_BONZ01000060.1 GCF_016862975.1 Rugosimonospora africana | reverse complement strand
GGCTGCGGATGGGACTGTTGAGGTGGTGGCGACGGGTCTGGCGTGGCGTGGTGAGGTGTGCGCGCAGGTGTTCGAGGAGGCTGCGCAGGATCTCGGGCGGGGCCTGGCCGCGTTCACCAACGGTCGCCGTGGTGGGGGTCGGCGGGTCGGGTTTCCCCGGTTCAGGCGCCGCAGCCGCACTGCGCCGTCGTTTCGGATCCGGCAGAAGAGTGACCGGGGCTGGCCGGGTATTCGGGTGGGTGAGGGTCATGCGCGGTCGGTGCGGTTGCCGAGGATCGGGGTGCTGCGGGTGCGGGAGGACACCCGCCGGTTGCGGCGGTTGCTGCGTACGGGCCGGGGTCGGGTGCTGTCCGCGACGGTCAGCCTCCGGGCCGGTCGGTGGGTGGTGGGGTTGACCGTGGAGGCGGCTGATCTACATCCCGCGGTGTGTCACCGGCCCCGCTCGGAGGGTGATATCGGTGGGTGGGTGGGGGTCGATCGGGGGTTGCACGCGTTCGTGGTCGCGGTGACCGCCGACGGTGATCAGGTGGTGCGGGAGCCGGATCCGCCGAAACCTCTGTTTCGGGCCGGTGGCCGGTTGCGGCGGTTGCAGCGGACGGTCAGCCGTAAACAGCGGGGTTCGCAGCATCGGCGTGCAGCGGTGGCTCGGCTGGGTCGGGCGCATGCCCGGGTGCGTCATGTTCGACAGCAGTATCTGCATCAGGTTGCCAACACGCTGGTCAAGACTCACGACCGGCTGGTGCTGGAGGACCTGCACATCCGTGGCTTGCTGCGTAACCGGCGGTTGGCCGCGGCGATCAGCGACGCCGCCTGGGCCCAGTTGGATCGGATTGTGTGCTACAAGCAGCAGTGGCGCGGCGGACAGGTCGAACACGCTTGGCGTTGGTTTCCGTCGACCCGCACCTGCAGCCGATGCGCCACGGTCGGCCCGAAGCTGCCGTTGTCGCAGCGAATGTTCGTCTGCGACGGGTGTGGGTACCGGGCCGACCGGGACCATAACGCGGCGATCAATCTCGCTGTCTGGGGCGAGCAGCACCACACCCAGATCCGGGACCCCGAGGTACGAGGCCCGGTCATCAACGCCTTCCGAGGGGCAGGCTCTGACCCACACCCAGGTGTGGGTGAAACCGACCCCGGTGACGGAGGAACCCCACCACCACATCCTCAGCGGTGCGGTGTCAGGGACGTCCGAGAAGGACGCTGTCAGACGAGTCAACAAACACGACTTTGAGACAGACCGTAGACTGCCCCGATGCGCCCCGCACGGCTGGTACCGGTCATCGTTCCGATCCTGGCCCTCACGGCCTGCTCCGCCGCGGCGGGGTCGAAACCGGCCGCCGGACTCGGTCCGATCACCATGCCGTCGGCGTCGTCTCCGTCGCCGGCGGTGTCCGGCGCGGTCCGTCTGGCGCCGCTCCCGTCGCCCAGCCCGTCGCCGGTGCGCACGTCCTCGCCCGCTGCCCCGGCCGCGTGCTCGATCTTCCCGGCCGACAACGTGTGGCACGCCGACGTCTCCAAGCTCCCGGTGGCTTCGAACTCCTCGACGCTGGTGGCCAGCATCGGCGCGAGCGCCGCCGTACACGCCGACTTCGGGTCGGGTACCTGGGACGGCGGGCCGATCGGGATCCCGGTCACGACCGTACCGGCGGGGCAGGCCACGGTGCGGGTCAGCTTCCAGTACGCGGACGAGAGCGACCCCGGCCCGTACCCGGTGCCGGCGAACGCGGCGATCGAAGGCGGCCCGTCCAGTACCGGCGACCGGCACGTGATCGTCTATGACCCGGCACACTGCCGGGACTACGAACTGTTCGCCGCCCGTCCGCTGTCCGGCGGCGCGTGGCAGGCCGGTTCCGGGGCGGTCTACGACCTGCGCGGCAACCGGCTGCGTACCGCCGGGTGGACGTCCGCGGACGCGGCCGGCCTGCCGATCCTGGCCGGGCTCGTCCGGTACCAGGAGGTGGCCGCGGGGCACATCGACCACGCGATCCGGATCACTGTGTCGCACAGCCGGAACTCGTACGTGTGGCCGGCCCGGCACGCGGCGTCGGATTCCTCGGACGCGTCGCTGCCGGCGATGGGCCTGCGGCTGCGGTTGAAGGCGAGTGTGTCGCTGGCCGGGCTGCCGGCGCAGGCCCGGGTGGTGGCGCGGGCGATGCAGCAGTACGGCGTGATCGTGGCGGACAACGGGTCGCCCTGGTACCTGTCCGGTGCACCGGATTCCCGGTGGGACAACGACGCGCTGCACGCCCTGGGCACGTTGACCGGCTCGGACTTCGAGGTCGTGAACACCAGCGGGCTGATGGTCAGCCCGAACTCGGCCCAGGTCCGGCACTAGCCGGGCGGGCACTAGCCGGGCGGCGCCGGCCCGGCCCTGCTCGGCAGCTTCGCCCGGCCCTGCTCAACGGCTTCGCCGCCCCGTTCAGCGGCTTCGCCGGGGCCGCGCACCGGTCTCGCCTCCCGTCGGCGTGGCGGGGGGCGCCGGGCCGGGGCGGCCTTCGCCAGCGGTCGCTGGTAGCGTGGAGATCGCCGATACGCCAGCGCGGGAGAGTCCGTCGGACCGGATCAACCGGGACCGGTGGCGCCGAAGGGGCAAATCCTCCCCGGAACCTCTCAGGCAAAAGGGACCGCGATCCTGGCAGGCACCTCTGGAGGGCACGACAGAGGGGGAGGGCGTAGACAACGGCCCGTCTCCCCCTGGAGCCAGATCATGAGCGACCTGCCCTTCGCCCGACGCCACATCGGCCCCGACCCGGATGCCATCCAGCGCATGCTCAGCGGCGTCGGGTACTCCTCGATCGAGGAGTTGATGGACGCCGCGATCCCGGAGTCCATCCGCTGGCACGGCACCCTGAACCTGCCGCCGGCCGCGACCGAGGCCGAGACGATCGCCGAACTGGACTCACTTGCTTCACGCAATAAAGTCCTGACGTCGATGATCGGCCTGGGCTACTACGGCACCCACACGCCGGCCGTCATCCGGCGCAACGTCCTGGAGAACCCGGCCTGGTACACCGCCTACACGCCGTACCAGCCGGAGATCAGCCAGGGGCGGCTCGAGGCCCTGCTGAACTTCCAGACGATGGTGTCCGACCTGACCGGTCTGGCCACGGCGAACGCATCGATGCTCGACGAGGGTACCGCCGCGGCGGAAGCGATGACGCTGACACGCCGGAGCACCAAGGTGCCGTCCGTTGTCTATGTCGTCGACGCGGACACGCTGCCGCAGACGGTGGCGGTGCTGCGCACCCGGGCGCTGCCGCTGGGCATCGACATCCGAGTGGTGGACCTGGACACCGAGAGCCTGCCCGACGAGTTCTTCGGCCTGCACCTGCAGTACCCCGGCGCCAGCGGCGCGATCCGCGACCACACCGCGCTGATCGAGGCGGCTCACGCCCGAGGCGCGCTGGTCACCGTGGCGGCCGACCTGCTGGCCCTGACTCTGCTGCGCGCGCCCGGCGAGGCCGGTGCGGACGTCGCGGTCGGTACGACGCAGCGGTTCGGGGTACCGATGGGCTTCGGCGGTCCGCACGCCGGCTACCTGGCGGTACGCACGGGCCTGGAGCGCGGCCTACCCGGCCGGCTGGTCGGAGTGTCCCGGGACGCCGACGGCGCACCCGCCTACCGGCTCGCCCTGCAGACGCGCGAGCAGCACATCCGGCGCGAGAAGGCGACCAGCAACATCTGCACCGCCCAGGTGCTGCTCGCGGTGATGGCCAGCATGTACGCGGTCTACCACGGCCCGGACGGGCTGCGCGCGATCGCCGGCCGGGTCGCCGGCCGGGCCGCCGCGCTCGCCCGCGGGCTGCGTGCCGGGGGCGTGACGTTGGCCCACGACGCGTTCTTCGACACGGTCACGGCGGTCGTGCCCGGCCGCGCCGCGCAGGTAGTGGCCGCCGCCGAGGCGGCCGGGGTCAACCTGCGCCTGGTCGACTCGGACCGGGTCGGCATCGCCTGCGACGAGACCACCACCGAGGAGCACCTGCGGTCGGTGTGGGGCGCGTTCGGCGTCGACGCCGTCGCGACCGAGGCCGGCGGCGCGGTGCCGGTGGAACTGCTGCGCACCGGGCCGTTCCTGGAGCACCCGGTGTTCGCGAGCCACCGCAGCGAGACCGCGATGCTGCGGTACCTGCGCCGGCTCGCGGACAAGGACTACGCGCTGGACCGCGGCATGATTCCGCTGGGCTCCTGCACGATGAAGCTCAACGCGACCACCGAGATGGAACCGATCACCTGGCCGGCGTTCGCCAACCTGCACCCGTTCGCGCCGGAGCACCAGGTGGCCGGGTACCGCGAGCTGATCACTGGGCTGGAGACCTGGCTCGCCGAGGTGACCGGGTACGACGCGGTCAGCCTGGCGCCCAACGCGGGGTCCCAGGGTGAGCTGGCCGGGCTGCTGGCGATCCGCGAGTACCACCAGTCCCGCGGCGACCACGGCCGGGACGTGTGCCTGATTCCGTCGTCGGCGCACGGCACCAACGCGGCCAGTGCGGTGATGGCCGGCATGCGGGTGGTCGTGGTGGCCTGCGACGTGGACGGCAACGTGGACCTCGCCGACCTGGACCGCAAGATTACGGCGAACGCCGACAAGCTGGCCGCGATCATGGTGACGTACCCGTCCACCCACGGCGTGTACGAGACCGGGATCGCCGAGCTGTGCGCGAAGGTGCACGACGCGGGCGGCCAGGTGTACGTCGACGGGGCGAACCTCAACGCGCTGCTCGGGTACGCCCGACCAGGCCGGTTCGGCGCCGACGTGTCCCACCTGAACCTGCACAAGACGTTCTGCATCCCGCACGGCGGCGGCGGGCCCGGCGTCGGGCCGGTCGCGGTGCGCTCGCACCTGGCCGGGCACCTACCCGAGGCGATCGCGTCGGCGCCGTACGGTTCGGCCGGCATCCTGCCGATCCCGTGGGCGTACCTGCGGATGATGGGCCCGGACGGACTGGTGGCGGCGACCGGTGTCGCGGTGCTCGCGGCGAACTACGTGGCGACCCGGCTGCGCGACCACTACCCGGTGCTCTACGCGGGCAACAAGGGCCTGGTCGCGCACGAGTGCATCCTCGATCTACGGCCGATGACGAAGGCGACCGGGGTCACCGTGGACGACGTGGCCAAGCGCCTCATCGACTACGGCTTCCACGCGCCGACGATGTCGTTCCCGGTGGCCGGGACGCTGATGGTCGAGCCGACGGAGTCCGAGGATCTCGGGGAGCTGGACCGGTTCGTCGAGGCGATGATCGCGATCCGGGCGGAGATCGACTCCGTGGGTCGGGGGGAGTGGCCGGCGGGCGACAATCCGCTGGCGAACGCGCCGCACACCGCGGCGGCGCTCACCGCTGACGCGTGGAAGCACCCGTACCCGCGGTCGGTGGCGGCCTACCCGGCCGGTACCACGGAGGGGAAGTACTGGCCGCCGGTGCGGCGCATCGACGGCGCGTACGGCGACCGGAACCTGGTGTGTTCCTGCCCGCCGCCGGAAGCGTTCGCCGAGTAGCTCACCGTGACGCCGCCGGTCGCGACCCGGCCGGCGGCTGGGTCGCACACATGACCGGGCGGCGTCGAGCCGTCCGGTCGGGGTTCACGCCCTCAGGCGTGGCAGAGCGTGTGCGGCGCGGGACCGCGGTGCGGAGCCACGCTGCTTCCGTCGGGAAGCAGCTCACCGGTGTCCTCGAAGAGGATCACGCCGTTGCAGAGAAGGCTCCAGCCCTGCTCCGGGAACGAGGCCACGACACGGGACGCGTCCCGGTCGATCGCGTCGGCTGGCGGACAGGGTGGCTTGTGCTGGCACATCAGGGGGCTCCGGGCGGTACAGCTAGGTATGGGAGACGGGGGTGAGTATGTGGGCGGTTGTGGCAACCCTCACATGACCAGTGACGCACGCTACCCTGCCGGACGACGCCGTTTCGAGCAGGTAACGGCTCCTCACCGAAAGAATCAACCCTTCGGATGACTATTCTCGATCCACTCGTACTAGGTATGCCGGACGCGCTGTCCGATAAAGCACCCGGCGCGCCGTCTGAGTGTGCGGATACCGTTCGGGAGCGCTCCCGGCTGGAGTGGCGGATCGGTGACTCCGGCGATCCCGCGGCGTTACTGTGCGCGTTCCTCGACGACCTGGGCCTGGCAACCGGCGACCTGAGCGTGGCGACCGGCGACCTGAGCGTGGCGACCGGCGGCCTGAGCGTGCCGGCCGGCGACCCGGCCGGGCGGCTGGGGCAGCCGGGGCGGCCGGCGGGCTCGGCCTGCCGGGACGGCGACCTGTGCGGCGCGGCCGTCTTCGTGTCCGCCGCGGCGTCGGCGGTCATGATCGGGGCCGATCCCGGGCCGGCGAACCCGGCCGAGGGACTGCCGGATCTGGTCGCGATCGGGTACGGGCACGATCGGGTACCGGCCCGGATCCGCGGCACCGTACCGGCGGCCGGCTGGCGGCTGGGTCCGTGGCGGCCCAGTTGGACCCGGGAGCAGCACGCGGCGGCGGTACGGCGGGTACGCGAGGCGATCGGCCGGGGCGACGTGTACCAGGTGAATGTCGTCGGGCATGCCAGCGCTGGGTACGAGGGAGACCCGATGCCGGCCCTGCGCCGGGTCGCCGCGCTGCCCGGAGCCCGGTACGGCGGCGTGCTGAGCGGGCGGGGCTGGGCGATCGCCTGCGCGTCCCCGGAGACGCTGGTGCGGGTCGCCGGCGGCCGGGTGAGCACCTGCCCGATCAAGGGCACCCGGCCGGCGACCCCGGCCGGTCGCGCCGAGTTACTGGCCTCGGACAAGGAACGCGCCGAGCACGTGATGATCGTCGACCTAGCCCGCAACGACCTGTCGCGGGTGGCCGGTACCGGATCGGTGCGGGTCGACGAGCTGTACGCGGTGCGCCGGTGGTGCGACCTGTGGCAGGCGACCTCGACGGTCTCGGCCGCGCTGGCGCCCGGGGCCGGGCTCGCCGACCTGCTGCGGGCGCTGTGCCCGGGCGGCTCAGTGACCGGAGCGCCGAAGCGTGCGGCGATGGAGGAGATCGCGGCGATGGAGCCGGTCGGGCGGGGGGCCAGCATGGGCGCCCTGGGCTGGATCGCCCCGGGCAGCCTCGATCTGGGGCTGACCATCCGAACGGTGGCGGTGGACGGGCGGCGGGCACACGTCTGGGCCGGCGGCGGCATCACCTGGGGCAGCGACCCGGAGGCCGAGGTCGACGAGGCGGCCGCGAAGGCAGGACCGATCCTGGCAGCGTTGCGCGGCTGACCGCTCTCACGTCGGCGGGTCCATCGGCGGCAGATCGCGCCGGCCGGGCTCACTGAACCGTACGCTGACGTCCTGTTCCTCCTTGGGACGGCGCCGGGCCTGCCAGGCGTACGCGCGCAGGCACTCGCGGTCGGCGCGGGTCAGCGGCGGGGGCACCACGCTGCGCGGCCACAGCCCCCGTACCCGTACCACGTCCGACTCGACCGCCAGCAGGGTCAGCTGCGCCTGCAGGTGCAGCCAGGCCAGCAGGCCGATGACGACGCCGAACGTGCTGTACAGCGCCTGGGCGTGCCGTACCTGGTGGGCGACGAGCAGGGTACCCAGAGCCAGCAGCACCTGCCAGAGCACCGCCGAGATCAGGGCGGACCGGGCGAAGTCCCGCAGCGGCACGACCCGCACGGTGGCCAGCCGGAACGCGAGCAGGAAGATCCCGATGTTGATCACCGCCGAGGCGACGAACGCCACGGACCGCAGGAACAGGCCGATCGAGCTGGTGGCGCTCCCGATGCCGGACAGCAGGCCGGTGATCAGCACGGCGGCGCCCACCGAGAACAGCAGCGGAATGCCCCGGATGGACGCGGTGACGAAGTTGGGGCGGTGCGCGTACGGCACGTTCCACACCGTGTTCATCGCGTTCTGGATGGCGATGGCCACCCCGCGCGCGCCCCAGAGGGTGAGCAGGACGGCGAAGGCCAGCACGTACCAGTGGCCGCGCAGCCCGTTGGACCGCAGCTGCTGGCCGACCACCGGGAACTCGACGAGCGCGGAGTGCAGCAGCTCCTGTTGGAGTCCGGGGTTGCTGCGCAGCGCGTAGCCGAGCAGCGAGGTGAACACCAGGAGCAGCGGGAACACCGACAGGAACGCGTAGTAGGTCAGCAGCGCGGCGAGGTTGGCGCCGTTGTCCTCCTGGTACTTCTTGATCACCGCGTACGGGTAGCCGGCCCAGCCCCAGCGCTGCTGGGCTCGGTCGATCGGGCCCAGCAGCCTGCCGACCACGTCCATGGGCCTGGGGTTCCCCTCTGCGGTCACGTCAACCGCCGGCCGGGCGAAGGGGGCGGTCGAATGGTTGCGCACAACCAAATTGCGTCCTATCTTTGAGGTCATGGGAACTGACCTGCGGCTGAGCCGGCAACTGTGCTTCGCTCTCTACGCGGCCTCCCGCGCCACGATCAACGTGTACCGGCCGATCCTCGACTCGCTCGGCCTGACCTACCCGCAGTACCTGGTCCTGCTTGTGCTCTGGGAGCGCGGCGACACCACGGTCAAGGCGCTGGGCGACGAGCTGATGCTCGACTCCGGCACCCTGTCCCCGTTGCTGAAGCGGATGGAGTCCGCCGGCCTGGTGCGCCGGGTGAGGCGCCCGGAGGACGAGCGGTCGGTGCTGGTGAGCCTCACCGAGGCGGGCACCGCGCTGCGCGAGCGTGTCGGCTCGGTGCCGACCACCCTGGCGACGGCCACCGGGCTCGGCGAGGCCGAGGCCGGGCAGCTGCGTGACCGGCTGGTCGCGCTGACCGAGGCGATCCAATCACCCCAGGCGACCGGTCTGGCTCGGCGTGTCTGACGCCGGGCAAACGACCCAGGCCAGTCCCGATCGGTCCGGCTCGGCGCGTCTGACGCCGCGCAACGACCCGGACCAGCCGTCGACTACGGAAAGGCGATCATCATGAAGGTGCTGTATACGGCGGAGGCCAACTCCATCGGCGACGGGCGCAGCGGGAAGGTCGCGACGACCGACGGCCTGTTCGAGGCCGACCTCGCGGTGCCGGTCGAGATGGGCGGGCCGGGCGGCGGCAACAACCCGGAGCAGCTGTTCGCCGCCGGGTACGCGGCCTGCTTCCACTCGGCGCTCCGGCTGGTCGGGCGCCGGGAGGGCGCCGACGTCGAGGGCTCCGAGGTCACGGCCCGGGTGGGGCTCGGCCCGAACGGCTCCGGGGGCTTCGCCCTGACCGTGCAGCTGCTGGTCCACCTGCCCGGGGTGGAGCACGATCAGGCGCAGCGGCTGGCCGAGCAGGCACACCAGGTGTGCCCGTACTCGAACGCGACCCGCGGCAACATCGACGTGACGCTGACGGTGCGCTGACCGCGAAACGGGGTGTCCTCCTACGGCGGGTCAGACCGCCGCACGAGGACACCCCGCCGGTCGCTCAGGCAGTGTTAGCGCGGGCCTGTGCTCGCCTCCGCCACAAGACGGCTCCGGCTCCGCTCAGGCTGTGTGATCTGGGCCTGTGCTCGCCTCCGCCACAAACCGGCTCCGGCTCCGCTCAGGCGACTCGGCGCTCGGCCAGCTGCTGGCAGGACACGCAGGATGTGGCCGACGGGAACACCGCGAGCCGCTCGACCGCGATCGCTGAACCGCACCGTTCACACCAGCCGTACCCGCCGTCACGCAGCCGCACCAGGGCGTACTCGACCTGGCGGCGACGCTCACCGATGCTGTGGATCAGAGACAGCGCGCGCTCCCGCTCCGACGCCTTGGTGCCGCTGTCGATCTCGTCGTCGCCGGCCCGGTCGGTGTTCTGCTCCCGGCGCATCGCCTCGACGGCGACGGTCGCCTCGTCGTACTCCGCGCACAGCTCGTCGTAGCGCTCCTGCAGCAGCGACCGGATCTGCTCAGTCTCCTCCTCGCTGCGCACGCCCCGCTCGGCGGTTGCCGTGCCCGTCCGGCCGGTTCTCTGGTTCTGACTCTTACTTCGCACGGACCCCACCGCGACCTTTCGTGTGCCCCCGACGGATCTGGTTCGGCGCCAGCCGGGTGGTACCGGGCGGCGCCGCGAAGCCCGCCATACCCGCACTGGAGACGACCAAAACACCCAGATCGGGGGGTCGGGCGGGGGGATTGGCCGGCGGATCGTGGGGGTACCAGGCGAGTCACGCGATTTTGCTGGGGAGGCGAATGATGCCCAATGAAACGTCGTCCATCACGATCGCCCTGGTGCTGCTGATGTGGGCGCTCGGCGTACTGGCGCTCCTGGGAACCGTGGTCTGGTCGCGGGCGCATCCGGGCCGGTTGGCACAGTGGGCGCGGCGGCACAGCGTGCGGGCCCCGCAGCGGATGGCCGCACAGCCTGTGGCCTCGCAGCGGATGGCGCCACAGCGAATGGCTCCGCAACGCGCCGCGTCGCCTGGTACATCCGTACGAAGGACGTGGTAGCCGGTGGGTGAGCAGCCGGCCCGCCCGGACAGGCGCCGGCTGCCCCGCTCGGACGAGGACGAGCTGGACGGGCAGGATTTCGCCGACGAGCACTCCGACCTGACCCACGCCGATCAGCTGCGCGGGGGCCCGGAACGGGCGGTGGACGAGGCGGTGCCGTCCGGGCTGGCCGGGCAGGATCCGGACGACACCTCCAGGTAGACGACGCCTCCAGGTAGAAGACACCGCCAGGTAGGTGCCGGACGGCCACTCGCGGGCAGTCACTCGCGGGCAGTCACGAGCAGACCGGATTGGTGAGATCCGCCAGCGGGTAGAAGCTGTAGCGGGCGCCGGCACGTACGCCGGCGGCCCGCTGTCGTGTCCGTGGGACGCGACAGCGGCGTGTACGGCCCCCGACGGTGGGAGTGACGATGCAGCTGTGGCCGGGTGAGCGCTACCCGATGGGTGCGACCTACGACGGCACCGGCACCAATTTCGCGATCTTCTCCGAGGTCGCCGACAGCGTCGAACTGTGCCTGTTCGACGAGGCGGACAACGAGGAGCGGGTCGCCCTGACCGAGGTGGACGCGTTCGTCTGGCACGGGTTCGTGCCGGGCGTCGGTCCCGGGGCGCGCTACGGCTTCCGGGTGCACGGGTCGTACGACCCGGCTCGGGGGCTGCGGTGCAATCCGCACAAGCTCCTGCTCGACCCGTACGCCAAGGCGATCGACGGGCAGGTGCGCTGGGACCCGGCACTGTACGGGTACGAGCTGGACGCGCCGGAGCGGATGTCGACGCGCGACTCGGCGCCGTTCATGCCCCGGTCGGTGGTCACCAACCCGTACTTCGACTGGGGCAGCGACCGGCTGCCCCGGGTGCCGTACCACCACACGGTCATCTACGAGGCCCACGTCAAGGGGCTGACCATGATCCACCCCGGCATCCCGGAGGAGCTGCGCGGCACGTACGCCGGCCTGGCCCACCCCGTGATGATCGACTACCTGAAGCGGCTCGGGATCACCGCCGTGGAGCTGATGCCGGTGCACGAGTTCGTGCACGACGACCGGCTGGTCGCCGAGGGGCTGGCCAACTACTGGGGGTACAACACCGTCGGGTACTTCGCCCCGCATCAGGCGTACGCGTCGCTGGGCAAGCTCGGCCAGCAGGTGCAGGAGTTCCGCGGCATGGTCAAGGCGCTGCACGCCGCGGGCATCGAGGTGATCCTCGACGTGGTCTACAACCACACCGCGGAGGGCAGCCACCTCGGTCCGACGCTGTCCCTGCGCGGCATCGACAACCGCCAGTACTACCGGCTGCGGGAGGACGACCTCGGGCTGTACGTGGACACCACGGGCTGCGGCAACAGCCTCAACGCCGGGAGCCCGCAGAGCCTCCAACTGATCATGGACTCGCTGCGGTACTGGGTGCAGGAGATGCACGTCGACGGGTTCCGGTTCGACCTGGCCGCGTCGCTGGCCCGGGACTTCTACGAAGTCGACCGGCTGGCCACGTTCTTCGAGGTCGTCCAGCAGGACCCGGTGGTGAGCACGGTCAAGTTGATCGCCGAGCCATGGGACATCGGGCCGGGCGGGTACCAGGTGGGCAACTTCCCGCCGCTGTGGATGGAGTGGAACGGCAAGTACCGGGACACCACCCGGGACCTGTGGCGGGGGGAGCCGGCCACGCTGGCCGAGTTCGCCAGCCGGATCTGCGGCTCCGCCGACCTCTACCAGGACGACGGCCGCAAACCGGTCTCCAGCGTCAACTTCGTCACCGCCCACGACGGGTTCACGCTGACCGACCTGGTCTCGTACAACGAAAAGCACAACGAGGCCAACGGCGAGGACAACCGCGACGGGGAGAGCCACAACCGGTCCTGGAACTGCGGGGTGGAGGGCCCGACCGACGACCCGGACATCCTCGCGCTGCGGGCCCGGCAGCGGCGCAACCTCATGGCCACCCTGCTGCTGTCCCAGGGCGTACCGATGATCAGCCACGGCGACGAGCTGGGCCGAACTCAACACGGCAACAACAATGCCTACTGCCAGGACAGCTCGTTGACCTGGATGGACTGGGACGGCGCCGACGAGCGGATGCTGGAGTTCACCCGGCGGCTGATCGAGTTCCGCCGGGCGCACCGGGTGTTCCACCGCCGGCACTTCTACACCGGCCGGCCGGTGCGGCGGCAGGCCGGCGCGCCGATCCCGGACCTGGAGTGGTTCACGTTCGACGGGAGACAGATGACCGACGACGACTGGGAGACCGACTTCGGCCGGTCGGTGGCCCTGTTCCTCAACGGCGACGGGATCAACGAGCGCGGCTCCCGCGGCGAGCGCTACACCGACGACTCGTTTCTGGTCTTCTTCAACGCCTCGGAGATCCTGCTGGACTTCGTGGTCCCCGGGCAGGAGTACGGCGACAAGTGGCAGGTTCTGATCGACACGGTGAACCCGGATCCGGCGGCCGACCCGGCCGTGGTGCCGGCGGGCGGGCGGATCCCGGTCCTCGAGCGGTCGCTGATGGTGCTCGGGCGGATGGTCTGATGGTGGCCCCGACCGGTCTGACGCTGCCCTCGACGACGTACCGGGTGCAGGTCCGTCCCGACTTCGACCTGGCGGCCACGGCCGAAATCGTGGACTACCTCGCCGGGCTCGGGGTCAGCCACCTGTACAGTGCCCCGCTGCTGGCCGCTGCGCCCGGCTCCAGCCACGGGTACGACGTGGTGGACCACAGCCGGGTCAACCCGGAGCTGGGCGGCCCGCACGCGCTGGAGGCGCTGGTCGACCGGCTGCGGGGCGCCGGGATGGGCCTGGTCGTGGACATCGTGCCCAACCACGCCGGGGTGGCCGTACCGGACGCGAACCCGGCCTGGTGGAGCGTGCTGCGCGAGGGGCGGGAGTCGCCGTACGCGAGCTGGTTCGACATCGACTGGTCGCGCGGGCGGCTGCTGCTGCCGGTGCTCGGCGACGAGCCGGAGCCGCTGGACGCCCTGAAGCTGGTCGACGGCGAGCTGCGCTACGAGGGCCTGCGGTACCCGGTGGCACCCGGTACGGAGGGCGCCAATGCCCGCCGGGTGCACGACGCCCAGCGCTACGAGCTGATCTCGGGCCGCCGGGGCAACGCGGAGGTCAACTACCGGCGGTTCTTCGCGGTGTCGACGCTGGCCGCGCTGCGGGTGGAGAACCCGGCGGTGTTCGACGCGACCCACGCCGAGGTGCTTCGCTGGTACCGGCGGGGATGGGTGGACGGCATCCGGATCGACCACCCGGACGGGCTGACCGACCCCGCCGGGTACCTGCGCCGGTTGCGCGAGGCGGCACCGGACGCCTGGCTGGTGGTGGAGAAGATCCTGGAACGTGGCGAGCAGCTGCCCGACTGGCCGGTCGCCGGCACCACCGGGTACGAGGCGTGCAACGACGTGTGCGGGGTGTTCGTCGACCCGGCCGGTGAGGCGCCGCTGACCGCCCTGGCGCCGGACCGCGGCTGGCTCCAGGTGGCCCGGCAGGCCCGGTACGAGGTGGCGACCACACTGCTGGCCGCCGAGCTGTCCCGATTGGCCCGGCTGGCACCGGACGTGCCGGCCGCGGCCGCCGCCCTGGCACAACTGGCCTCCCGCTTCCCGGTGTACCGCTCCTACCTGCCCGACACCAAGGCGCTGGACTGGGCGCTGCGCGAGACGTACCAGGGCCGGCCGGACCTGGGCAGCGTCCTGACCGTACTGGCGCCCCGGCTGCGCGACCCGGCCGATCCGCTGGCGGTACGGTTCCAGCAGTACACCGGTGCCGTGCTGGCCAAGGGTGTGGAGGACACCGCGATGTACCGGTGGACCCGCTTCGTGGCCCGCAACGAGGTGGGCGGCACGCCGGACCGGTTCGCCGTCGGCATCGAGGACTTCCACACCGCGACCGTCGGCCGGCACCGGCGCTGGCCGCGCGCGATGACCACGCTGTCCACCCACGACACCAAGCGCTCGGAGGACGTCCGCGCCCGGCTGGCCGTGCTCGCCGAGATGCCCGAGGAGTGGCTGCTGACCCAGGCGCGGTGGAGCACAGCGGCGCCACTGGACGACCTGGCGCTGGTCCGGCTGCTCTGGCAGACAGTGGCCGGTACCTGGCCGATCGAGCGCGACCGGCTGCAGGCGTACCTGCTCAAGGCCGCCCGGGAGGCGTCCACGCGCACGTCCTGGGAGCACCCGGACACCCGGTTCGAGGCCGGCATGGCGGCGGCGGTCGACGCGGCGTACGACAACCGGTCCCTGCGTACCGACATCGACGCGTTCGTCGCCGGCATCACCCCGTACGGCTGGTCCAACTCGCTCGGCCAGAAGCTGCTCCAGCTGGCGATGCCCGGGGTGCCGGACACATACCAGGGCACCGAGCTGTGGGACAACTCGCTGGTCGATCCGGACAACCGGCGACCGGTCGACTTCGCCCACCGGCGGGCGCTGCTGGCCCGGCTCGACGACGGCTGGCTGCCCCCGGTCGACGAGACCGGGGCGGCGAAGCTGCTGGTGGTCAGCCGGACCCTGCGCCTGCGCCGGGACCAGCCGCAGCGCTTCGGCGGGTACGCGCCGGTCGGCGCACGCGGGCCGGCGGCCGGGCACCTGATCGGGTTCGACCGGGGCGGAGCGGTCGCGGTGGCGACCCGGCTGCCGGTGCGGCTGCGCAGGCGCGGCGGGTGGGCCGAGACCGTCCTGCCGCTGCGCCCGGGAACCTGGACCGACGCGCTGACCGGGGCCGAGTTCACGGCGCAGGCGCCCCGGGTGGCCGACATCCTGGCCCGCTATCCGGTGGCCCTGCTGGTGCACTCCTGAACCGTCGGCCTCGTCCGGCCCGGACGGATCGGCCAGCCGCGCGGTAGTCCGTGGCGGTCAGGCGCGGCGTGAGCCGGCCGCGATCGGGTCGGGATCGTTCTGCTGGTACCCCGTCTGCTGGTACTCGGTCTGCTGGCAGCGGGTGGTCAGCTCGAGCAGGTGCTCCCGGCTGCAGGCGGTCAGCAGCCGCCACCCGTCGAGCGCCGGCTCGTTCGGCCGTACCACGGCGGCGTCGGCGACCAGCCCGCAGACCCGTTCCTCGGCCACGCTCACGCCGCACAGCTCGCACCGGTCGGCCGGCGCGTCGGTCGGCTCGCTGCTGTGGCGGCGCGGGCGGAACCAACCTCGAACATCCATACCTCCTGTCTACGTCGCCCCCGAGAGATCGGCACCGGGCCAGAGGAACGCTGTACGACGCCGGTCGAGGAAGCCACGTACCCGGTCGGCCCCGGGGCCCTCGACCGATCACGCAGCGGCCGGGTCGGGACGGGGGAGCCCAGATCGGCGGATCTGTCCGTTTCGCCGCCCGTTCCGCCACCCGTTTTGGGTGGAGTCGCGGTGGCCCAGCTACGGCTTGTGCAGTGGTCGGCCCTCGCATCGCGGGTCGGTGGAGACCTGCCGAGGAGCGGGCGCGATCCAGGACAACATCGGCTGCTCGACCTGCCAGCCGTGCGCGGTCACCGGTACCGTCGGCAGCCGGCCGTTGTCCGGGCAGATCGTCTCCGACATCACCTGGTCGTTGAGGACGAACCGGACGGTGCCCTGCTGATCGAGCAGCGTGGTCATCCGGTCGTTGACGGAGATGACGTACCCGATCCAGACCTCCGGTGGTGTGCGGTCGTCCGGGTTCGCGTCGATCTCCACCGCGACGGTGGGCAGGATCGGCGCCTTGAGGAAGTTCGCCCCCACCAGGAACGGGGTGAGCAGCACCGCCACCGTCGCGATCGAGCTGGTCAGTGGTCGCGCGGCCGGGCGGGGTACCGGTCCGGTCGCCAGTATCGCGAGCGCGGGTGGCAGGACCAGCAGCAGCGCGGTGCCGGCCTGCCCCTGGCGTACCGCGGACACGATGGCCGGGCCCAGCCACAGGTACGCGAGGATCGCCATCGCGATCGGCAGCGCGACGCACACCGCCTGTACCAGCAGTGGGTTGCGCCGGCTGTTGCGGACCCCGAGCCCGGACACGGCGAGCGTCATCATCAGCAACAGCGGCAGGAAGCGCAGCTGCCAGGTCAGGGCCGCGAGCACCACGGACAGCGCCACGACCCAGGGCGGGATGCGCAGCCCGGCGCGTACCAGCCGGAGCGAGTCGATGTCCTCCCGCGCGGCGCTGGCCCGCAGCAACTCCCCGAGAGTACGGCCGACGAGGGTGACCAGGGGCAGGATCCACACCAGCGTGATGAGCAGGGTGCTGATCAGGCCGAGCGGGCTCACGTCCTGGACGAGCAGCAGCATGGTCTGCAGGTTCTGCCGGCTCAGATACCACAGGCGCAGCAGCAGGAGCAGCAGCGGGGCGGCGGGCAGCACGGTCAGCAGCCACTGCCGGTCGCGGGTCTGTCGGTCGCCGGTCTGCCCGTCGCGGGTCTGTCGGTCGCGGTTCTGCCCGTCGCTGGTCGCCGGTGCCGGCGCGATGGTCGCGAGCCGTGACCCCGCGTCGGGGTCTACTTCTCCCACGGCCACTCGCGTACCCGGACCTTCGCCACCGGCGGCTGCCGGTCGTTCGCCACCTCCTGCGGCAGGCTGTCGTGCTGTTCCGGGCGCAGGTCCCGTTCGAACGCGTCTTCCCAGCGCCGGTCGGTCGCGTCGTACCGGGAGTGGTACAGCGACAGGTTCACGAGGGTACGCAGCGCCAGGTTGTCGCCGACGTTCATGCCCCACTGCTCGTCGAAGTCGATGCCGAGCGCGTTGAGCATCAGCTGCCCAGGGTGCTGGTGAACGAACCCGGCGAGGATGACGGCGTCGGTGGTGACAGCGTCGATCTTGCCGGCCAACAGGTCGGTGACGCACTCGCTGATCTTGTTGCGTTCCACCTTCACGATGTTGTTCTGCTGGGACAGCAGGGAGGTGGACGTGGTGATGGTGCACACCCGCTCGCCGGTCAGGTCCGACCACGCCTGTACCGGTGCGTGCCCGCGGCGCGTCAACACCGACTGCGCGGTGTTGAGGTAGGAGGCGGAGAAGTTGACGCCGGGCTGGGCGGCGCGCTGGGAAGTGATGCTGTAGCTGGCCACGACGAGGTCGACGGTGAGGAACTGGTCGCCGTCCTGCGCCTGCATCCGCGCGCGGTCCTTGCTCTGGATGGGCAGGAACCGCACGGACGCGCGGTCGAACCCGAGGTCCGAGGCGACCAGGTAGGTCATGTCGATGTCGAAGCCGGAGTACTGGCCGGTCTGCGGGTCGCGGTAGGAGATGCCGGGTTCGTCATCCAGGACGCCGACGAGCAACTGGCTCTTGCCGACCAGTCCGGCCTGTCGCATCAGGTCGTCCTTGGACGGCGGCCCGGTCTGGATGAGCAGCGTGACGCCGACGACCACGACCAGTACCACGGCCGCGACGATCGCGCCGAGCCGCAGCACCCGCACGACGGTGCGTCTGCGCCCCGGTGGACTCGGCGGACCGCCCGGCGGCGGACTCGACGTGGCCGGCGCCGCGGCGGTGCCGGCTGGATTCTCCGCACGTCCCCCGGGCACACTCACGTCTTCGTCTCCGTTCGTCCGATCGCGCTGACGCGTCATGAGGCCGCATCGTCCCGGCGCGTTCAACAATTTACCTATCTCACCGTGCCCGCGGTGTCACCGCTCGGGCGGCCCGCTGGATTGTCGGGTGTCGAGCCGGGGACCCGTCCCTGTCGGTTCCCCGTCCGACGGCCTGAGCTGGTGCCGGCGCTGGCGGATAGCGAACGCATAGCGTTCGTATGTGGTTGGGCGGTCACGCTGTGCGCAGACCGGAGGCGTCCGGCACTGTGTCGGCGCCGTGGCCATCCGCGCATGGGGCGCGGTTGCGCCATCCGGAGCGGGGAGGGGATCGATGAACGGGAAGCTGACGAAAACCAACGGCCGCAAGGGATCGGGGCTGCTCGGCCGGATCGGGGCAACGCGCCGGATCGCGTTCCTGGCCGTCGCGGGGCTGATCGCCGCGCTGGCCGGTCTGGTGGTGCCGCTGGCAGCGGCGAGCCCGGCGCAGGCCGGCCCGCCGAACTACTGCAGCGGCGGCGAACTCGGCCCGTACTGGTTCGGCGCGGTGGGCGCCACCAACGCGGCGGGGCATCGCAAGGTGATCGCCATCAGCACTCCGTACAGCGTCGGCAGCTACGCCTACCTCTGGGATGACAACAAGGACGCCCGTCAGCAGTTCTGCGCGGAGTTTCTGTTCAACGACCTCAACGGCTGGAAGGCATATGTGCTGCACTACAACGCCGTCGAAAGTCTCTGCCTCACCCACAACGGGGACTACAACGGTGCCGCGCTGGTGCTGGCGCAGTGCGATCCGGACGGGTCGGCGGGCATCAATCAGGTCTGGGACTGGGAGAACATGTCGCCGAACGTGAAGCCGGCCGGAGAGTCCGTCTACTCCCGCCCCTACCGGCTGCGCGACTTCAAGAACTGGGATTACTGTATCGACGTTTACAACGCGGGCAGCGCGAACGGCACCCGGGTGCAACTCTGGGGCTGCAACAACCAGCCCAACCAGTTGTTCTACTGACAGCCGCGCCACCGCGCCTGGGCCCACCGCGATCGGTGGGCCCAGGCTCGGCCGTCAAACTCGGCCGTCAAACTCGGCCATCGAACTCAGCCGGCCAGGTGACCCCAGCGGCCCTCCAGTTCGTGCCAGGGGCCGCGGGCCACCACCTTGCCGTCCAGCAGCGCCACCACGAGGTCCGCCTGGGCCAGCGCCGCCCGCTTCGACGTCGAACCGATCACCGTCACCCCGGACGCGCGCAGCGCGCGCCACAGCTCCAGTTCGGTCGTGACGTCCAGCGCCGAGGACACGTCGTCGGCGATCAGCAGCTCGGTACGGGGAGCCAGCGCCCGGGCGAGCGCGAGCCGCTGGAGCTGACCGCCGGACAGCCGGGTGCCCTTGTGCCCGATCAGCAGCCCGAGCCCGCCTCCGGTCGCCGCCAGGTCGTGGTCGAGCTGCGCGGTCGTCACCGCGCTGGCCGCGTCCACCTCGTGCCCAAGCTGGATGTTGTCCGCGATCGTGCCGGACAGTACCCGGGGCAGTTGCGCCACGTACCCGACCTGGTTCGGCCGCAGGAACATCTCCGGCTCGGTGATCAGCTGCCCGTTCCAGCACAGCGCCCCGGTGTGGTGCACGATGCCGGCCAGGGCGCGCAGCAGCGACGACTTGCCCGCGCCGACCGGGCCGACCACGAGTACCAGCTGCCCCCGGTCGACGGTCAGGTCGATGTTCCGGGCCGCCACGGTTCCGTCCTCGTGAACGGCGTTGAATCCGGCCAGCTCCAGCCGGCGCAGTGGGTGCCGCGGTGCCGTCGGCGGTACCGGTGCGGTCCCGGCCGACAGGTCCACCCCGGGTACCGGCGCCGAGTAGGCACCGACACCGGTCATGGCCACGGTCCGCCGGGTCCACACCCGGGCCGAGGGCAGCTGCGAGACCAGCGACGCGGTCGTCCACGCGAACCATCGGGCGGCGCCCAGGGTGGACACCGCGACCAGGGTCGCGCCGGCGGACAGTCCACCGGACAGGTACAGCGCCCACGCGGCGATCGGCAGCAGGCCGCTGGCCAGGGAGGGAGTCGAGCGGGCCCAGACCTGTACCTTGATCTCCCGCCGCTGGCGGTCGCTGCGCATCTCGTCGAGCCGGGCCACGTGCGCGAGCACCGGCTCGGTCGCCCCGGCGAGCTTGACCGTGCGGGCCGCCGACAGGGTCGACACCAGCGCGGTGACGAACGCCGCCCGTGCCGCCACGGTCCGGCGTGCCGCCCGCTCCAGCAGTGGCCCGAACAGGGTGGCCGCGAGCCCGGAGACGACCATCGTTCCGGCGAAGAACAACGCCGGCACGACGGTGCCGGAGACGACCGTCATCGACACGATGACGACCGTGGCGATGAACTGGTCGACGAGGTTGTCGGCGAGCATCACGACCCGTTCGGTGTCGCCGCCCTGGGCGACCACCTCGGCCGGGGTGTGCGCGCTGACCCGTCGCGGACCGGTCTGCCCGTGTACCAGCCGGAGGCTGATGCCGAGCATCTGCCGTACCCACCACTCGGGAAACCACCGACCGGTCAGGTACGGCGCCGGAGCACCCACCAGCAGCCCGGCCACGATGCCTGCCGCCGGCCAGAACGCGTCGCCGCTGACCACCTTCGACCACAGCCAGGGCAGGATGGAGCCGTCCAGCCCGACCAGTGCCATGGCCCCGTAGAGCGCCACCGCGGCGAGTCCGAACCGGGGATCGTTCGCGGCGAGCCGGAAGATCTCGCGCAGCGTCCGGGCCGGTGGCGGCTCGGGCAGTGGCGGCGGGTCGGACTTCGACGCGGTTTCCCGCTCCGCCGTCCCGGGTACCCGGTCGCCGCCGGCCGCGTCCGCTCCGGCTCTGGCGCCGATGCCATGCCCGGCCGGGAATTCCACTGGGAATTCGGCTGGGGATCCGGCTCCGGCGTCCAGCTCGGCCCAGAGGTCATCGCTGTCGGCCAGCGTCACCGCGCGGGCCTCCACCGAGCCGCTCGCCATTGCGCCGCCCGCCGCCTCGCCGGTCACCGCCTCGCCGGTCATCACCTCGCCGGCCATCACCTCACCGGCCATCGCGGCGCCGCCCGTCACGTCGCCGGTCGTCACGGCACCGCCGGTCATCCGCCCGCCCGTCACGGGGCTGCTCGTCACCGGCCTGCCCGTCGCCGGCCCGGCCGCCGCCGGTACCGCGGCTCCGCTGGCCAGCAGCGCGGCGAACCGTCGCGACTCGCGCAGCGGCCCGGCCTCGACCAGCTCGCCATCGGAGAGCACCACGACGTCGTCGCAGCGACGCACCGAGGACAGCCGGTGCGCGATGACAATGCCGATCCGGCCCCGCATCAGCCGTTCGGTGGCCCGCTGTACGCGGCTCTCGGTGACCGGGTCCATCCGCGCGGTCGCCTCGTCGAGAACCACCACGTGCGGATCGCGGACCATGATCCGGGCGAACGCGACCAGCTGTTCCTGGCCGGCGGACAGCACGTGCCCGCCCTCGCCCAGCCGGGTGTCGATCCCGTCGGGAAGGTCGTCGACCCAGGAGTCGAGGCCCAGCTCGGTCAGCGCCCGCGCGGCCGGGGCGAGCAGGTCCGGGTCGAACAGCGCGACGTTCTCGGCCAGCGTGCCGGCGAGGATCTCGGTGCGCTGCGGTACCAGGGCCACCCACCGGCGCAGCCGCTGGATGTCCAGGTCCACCAGGTCGGTGTCGCCGAGAAACACCGTGCCGCGCGGGACCTCGACTGCCCGGGTGAGCACCTTCGCCAGGGTGGACTTGCCCGACCCGGTGCGCCCGATGACGGCGTACGAGCGGCCGCGCGCGAACGTGAGGTCGATGTCGCGTAGCGCCGGGACACTGCGTTCACTCGTCCGGTACCGAAAGGTCAGGCCGCGCACGGCCAGGTCGGCGTCGACGGGAGCGAGGCCGCCGGCAGGCTCCTGGGCGGAGTCCCGGAGCAACTGAACCCGGCCCCAGGCGCCGAGCGCGTACTGCAACTCGGGCAGCAGCCGGCTCAACTGCTCGACGGTGAAGCCGAAGGCGAGTACGAGCAGCCACACGGCGGTCAGTCGGGCGCTGTCGATCCGGTCGGTGGCAAGACCCCACGCCCCGCCGATGACGAGCGCGGCGATGCCGGCCCGCATGACGGTGGCGGCGATCGCGGTCAGGCTCGACGACATCTGCCAGACCCGGCGCGCCCGCGCGAGCACCTGGCTGGCCCGGTGCGCGTACAGCCGCAGCACGTACGGCCGGGCCAGGCTGGTGCGCACGTCGTCCTGCCCGTGGATCGACTCCTCCATCACCGCGGCCAGATCGGACCAGGCTTCCTCCTCGGCCATCCGGGCCGGCCCGATCCGCCGGCCCGGTTTGCTGAGGCTGGCCATCAGCAGCGCTGAGAGAACCAGCATGCCGGCGCCGGCCGGCCACCAGATCAGCGTGGCGGTGGCGATCGACAGCAACCCGGCGGCCAGCGACTGGGCGATCCGCACGCCGCTGCCGCGCAGCTCGGACGCGACCTGGTAGACGTCGCCGTCGATCCGGTCCTGGAGCTCGCCGACCGGCGTGGTCTCCAGAGTCGCCAGATCCTGCCCGAGGGCCACCCGGCACAGCCGGCGCCGCACGTCCGCGGACCAGTCGGCGGTCAGCCCGGCGGTGATCAGACTTATCGCGAGGTCGGTGAGGACGACGGCCGCCAGCGCCACGGCCAGTACGACGAACAGCGCCGTCGAGCGGTGTACCAGCACCGGCCCGGCCAGCCCGGCCGCCGCGGCCTGGCCGCCCGCGCCGAGGACGATCAGCAGGGCCACCATCGCGGTACGACGCGGCGACGTGGCCCACAGGTCGCGAAGCAGACGCATCGTGCACTCCCGGATCGTGGTCGACCCTCAGCGTGCGCTGCCACGGCGCCATCACTCAACGCAATTTCCACCCGGCCGGGCGCGGAGGAAGCCGGCTTGACGGCGGGAACGAGGCCGGCTTGACGGCGGGAACGAGGCCGGCTCGACGGCGCGAACGAGGCCGGCTCGACGGCGCGAACGAGGCCGGCTCGACGGCGCGGACGAAGCCGGCTTGATCGCGACGGGTATTGTCGCCAGCCGGACGATCAATCCTGGGGAGGAATCGTGCGCCTTGTCCGCGTGGCTTCGGCCCGCCCGACCGCGGCAGTGCCCTTCGCCGCAGTGCCCTTTGCCGCGCGGACCGCCGCGTCACTGACCGCCGCACTGGTGGCCGCGGCACTGACCTTGACGGCCTGTGGTGGGACGCACTCGAAGACGGGGGCGGACACGCCGGCACTGGTTGCCGGCACCGCCGCCGCGGCCGCGGGGGAGGGCGCCGGCGCCGGGGTGGGCGGTGCTCCGGCGAGCGTGCCCGCCAGCGCGTCGCCGGCCGCGACCGGTACCGCGGCCAAGGCCGCCGGCAGCGGAACGAGCGGTGTCGGTACGAACGGCGGCGGCGCGGCCACCGCGGCTCTGCCCGCGGGCGCGCGCGAGGTGGTCCGGTACGCGGTGCCGATCGCCAGCTACCCGGCACTGCTGACGCAGGCGATGGCGGCGAAGTACCGACCGGTGTCGCTGGACGGGTACGACGTCGGCGGGGCGACCTACGTCAACGCCGTGTTCCGCCCGAGTGACGGAACCGCGTGGTACCAGTACATCGAGATGTCGGCCAGCGGGTACCAGAGCAGGTTCGACAGCCTGAAGAGCCAGGGCTACCGGCTCGCGTCCGTGGAGAGCTACCTCCACAGTGGACAGATAAGGTACGCGGGCATCTGGGTGAAGTCCTCAGGCCCGGACTACTACGCGTTCCACGCGTACTCGGCGACCGACTACCAGAAGATGCTGGACACCAAGACCGCCGCCGGGTACCTGCCGGAGAACGTGTCCGCGGTCGCGCCGGGCGGGGTGCTGTCCTACACCGGTCTGCTCGTCAAGCGCAGTCTCGGCAACTGGATCCTGAAGAGCACCCTGTCGCCGACCGACTACCAGACCCTGTTCAACCAGGAGACCAAGGCCGGGCTGGCGCCGGCGTACCTCGACGCGTACACGTCCGGGGGTACGGTGCGGTTCATCGCGCTGTTCGCCTCCGTACCGAAGGTGTCCTACCAGGCGCAGCACGGCATGACCGCGAGTCAGGCGGCCAGCGTGACCACCACCCGGGAGAAGTCCGGGTACCTGACCGGCTCGGCGGCCGGGTACGACGACGGCGGCCAGGCCCGCTTCCTGGTCTACTGGTCGCACTGATCCGCCCGGTGCCTGCCCCGGCAGGTTGTCCTTCCGCGTGGCCGGCTGTGCCTTCCGCCTGTGCGGGTTTGCGTTCCGCGTGGCCGGGTTTGCCTTCCGTGTCGCCGGGTAGCGGTCAGTCTGACGGTCGGCGGGAGGGATATCGGTGAGCAGCGAACCACGTGCCGGAGAACAACCGGCCCGCCGGGAAGCCGCGGAGCCTCCGGGCGGCGCGCCGCCGAGCGAGACCGAGGTTCCGCCGAACCGGCGGCCCCCCATCGTTTCCGCGGACGAGGGCGACAGCGTCGTCGAGGACGACGGCTCGGGCATGCCGGGCGGAGCGTCGGGCAGCAGCGCTGGCGGCTCGGGGACGCCCGGCCATCCGGACGCCCGGCAGTAGCGACCCGTCGCGTTCCTGCCCGACGGGGCCGTTTCCCGGGCCTGGCAGGGCCGCCGTTTCCCGGGCCCGGCCGGGCCGCCGTTTCCTCGGGCTCAGGGTCGGCGTATCCGGGGCGAGTCAGGGCCGCACCCCGATGCGGCGGGGGCCGCCGTGCGCGACTGTGGAGTAGTCAACGCACGACTTGAGCCCCCAGAAGGGACCGAAACACCATGGGTACCGTTCACGACTCGTTCCGCCGCCAGGGCCTGTCCCGTCCCCGTGAGGGCCGGCTGCTCGGTGGGGTGTGCGCGGGGCTCGGCCGTCGGTTCGGCCTCGACCCGTGGCCCGCCCGCCTGCTGTTCCTGCTGATCCTGTTCGTCATCCCGGGCAGCCAGCTGCTGATCTACCCGCTGCTGTGGATCCTCATGCCGTCCGAGGACGCGCCGGTCACCACGTACCCGTCGGCGTGACCGCGGCGCCGGCGCCCGCCGTCAGCGATCCGACCGTCCTCCGGAGTCCCGGGGGGCGGCCGGCCGCGTCGGGTCAGGCGAGCCCGGGCGGACGGCGTCACCCCAGCCCTCGCGGGCGATGTCACCGGAGTCTTGCCCCGCCGGACCGCCAGAGCCCCGGCGGGCGGCCCACCGGGCCACGGCTAGGTCCGCCAGTGTGATCGACAACAGGATGAGATCGACGGCCGCGGTCACCGCGTAGGCGGGCAGCGCGGCCGTCGCCGGGATCACCGCCGGCAGCACGACCAGTCCGCCGACGCTCATCCGAGGCACGGAGCGGCGCGTGATGACCGGCAGCAGGATCCGGCCGGCGAGAAACAGCCCGGTACCGCTGACGAGGAGCATGGCGGTGCCCAGCCGCGCCGACCCGGTGCTCTGAGCGACGATCAACTCGTCGCCCGCCGCGCTGGCCAGGACGCCGCCCAGCAGGAGGAACTGTGGGTACGAGGTGACCAGCGCCACCCGGCCCGGGCTGCGGGAGCCGTCGATGGCCGGACCGATGCGCTGTTCCCGGGGCAGGAACCGAAGCTGGGTCAGCAGGATCGCATTCGCGAACGACAGCACGAAGGCGACGCTGTGCGGCGCGTCGAACCCGGCGTTCGCGAAGCGGAGCCCGGTGACCAGGACCAGGTCGCCGACGGCCACGATGAACAGCTGCACGTGCCGCTCGGACAGGTGCCCGCCGACGATGCGCAACTGCTCCTGAGTGGTCGCGCCGAGGCCGGGGACCGGATACCCGATCAGCCCGAGCGTCGAGTCGATGAGGATCGCCACCGCCCACAGCGGATCCCGCGCCGCCGCCGGCAGGTAGGCGCCGGCGATCCACAGCACGGCGGTCGCGGCGAACCAGATCGCGACCCGGGCGCTGCGTACCAGGGCGGGGCTGCCGCGCAGCCCGTACATGAGCCCACCGCCGCGACCGAGGTGAATGGCCACGTAGGTGACCGCGAACACAGGCGCCGCCGACTTCAGCGCGGCGGGCACGGCGGCGGCCATCAGCAGAGACCCGAGCATCACCCAGAGCAGGATCGCCCGCACGTACGGCACCTCGGGGTCGAACCAGTCGGTCGACCAGGCGGTGACGGTCCAGACCCACCAGATGGCGGCGAACAGCAGCGCGATCTCCAGCGCGTTGACGAGGGAGTGGCCGTCGACCAGCGCCCTGGTCAGCCGGGTAAACGCGAAGATGAAGACAAGATCAAAGAACAGCTCGGTGTTGGAGACCTGGTGTTCCCCTTCCGCCCTCAGCAGGCGGCGCGCCTGGTTCCCCGCCATCCGCTCGTCCACACCCCCACCGGCTATCTGACCATGTATGCCGAATTCGGGCAGCAGAGTCGGGCGAGGCAGTCAAAATCGGGCGCATCCCCGCGAGTCCCCACCCCCGGTCGTGACCGGTCGGGCCTCAATCGTTACCTTGGGCTAGGTGTGGAAGGCGCAACCAACGGGCAGGCAATCAGCCATGGTCATCGTGGGCGGCCGGTACCGGTTGGTGGAGCGCCTCGGTGTGGGCGGCATGTCCCTGGTGTGGCGGGCGTTTGACGAGGTACTGGGCCGCCAGGTAGCGGTGAAGGTGCTCGACGGGCCGTTCGCCGGCAACCCGGACTTCCGGCGGGCCATCCGGCGGGAGGCACGGGCGGTGGCCCGGCTGGCCCATCCGAACATCGGCGTGGTGTACGACTACGGAGAGTGGACGGACGACGCCGGCGTCACCACCCCGTACGTCGTCATGGAATTGATCGACGGCCCGACTCTCAGCGAGCGGCGCCGTAACGGCACGCTGCCCTGGCGGACCGCGGTCGGCATCTGCGCGCAGGTCGCCGCTGCGCTGGGCGCGGCGCACGCCCGTGGCCTGGTACATCGCGACGTGAAGCCGGCCAACATCATGCTGTCCGGTACCGGGGTCAAGGTGGTCGACTTCGGGATCACGGCGCTGGTCGGGGAGCACGTGGACCAGGGCAGTGACGGGATCGTGCAGGGAACTCCCGGGTACGTCGCGCCGGAACGGCTCCTCGGTGCCCCGGTCGGCGCGGCCGCGGACGTGTACGCCCTCGGCGTGGTTCTGTTCCAGGCGCTGGCCGGCCGGCTGCCGTTCGACGCGGTGGGGGAGACCGAGATTCTCGCCGCGCACCTGACGGCGCAGCCGGACCCGCTTCCACCCATCGACGGAATGCCGGACGACGTCAACGACCTCTACCTTCGCTGCCTCGCGAAGGATCCGAGGCAGCGGCCGGATGCCCGCCAGGTCGCGACGGCGCTGAGTACGGCGGCCGGTCTCACCGTCGCCACCATCGACGCCGGTGGCGGAGCGATTGCCGGTGGCGACCCGGAACCCGACCGGAACCCGACCACGCTGCTTCCGTCCGCCGTTACCGCGCCGATCGTCGTCGGCGGTCGGGGACGGGCGACCGCCCGCACGGACCAGGGCACCCGACCGATGCGGGTGCACCGGCGCCGGAGGCTCGCCGCCCTCGCCGTCCTGCCGTTCGCACTCCTCGCCGGTGTGCTCTACGCCGCGACGACAGACGACCACAACACCAGCCGGACCGTGCCGCAGGCGGGTGCGGCCGGCCCCACGTGCGCGGTGACGTACCGGGTCGGTACCGACGACGGTGCGAGCTTCACCGGTACGCTCACCCTTCGGGTACCGCAGAGCCCACCGCCGGCCGGTGGCTGGACGCTGTCCTTCGACCTGCCGGCCACCCAGACGTTCCAAGCGACGGCACCGGCCGCCTCGACGCAGGACGGCGACCACGTGGTGGTGCGCGTCGCGAATGCCGGCGCGACGGGAGCGGGACCGGTCGTCGTTCCCTTCACCGGCAGCTACCAGGGCACCAACCCGCTGCCGGCCACGTTTGTCGCGAGTGGACACACCTGCACCCCGTTGCTTCTCGGGCCCAGCGGAAAGCCGGTGACGGTGCTGCCGCCCACAACCGCACCGTCCACGTCGGATACGAATGCCGGGGGTGGCGACCGGGACCGGGAGAAGCCGGATCGCGGGTCCGACCACGGCGGCGGCCATTCCGGCAGGGGACACGGCGAGGACGTAAACCAGGACGGGCGATAGCGCTCGGCCGGTGTCAACCGGGCGCCGGGTCGGTGGTACCGGTCCCGTCGGGATCCAATCGTTACGCCGGGCGGGCGTGAAGCGGGTGCCGATCGGGCACGCAACTGGTCATGGTAGTCGTCGGCGGCCGGTACCGTCTGGTTGAGCGCCTCGGTGTGGGGGGCATGTCCGTGGTGTGGCGGGCGTTCGACGAGGTGCTGGGGCGGCAGGTGGCCGTCAAGGAACTGGACGGCCCGCACGCCGGGAATCCGGACTTCCGCCGGGCGATCCGGCGGGAGGCACGGGCGGTGGCCCGCCTGACGCACCCCAACATCGGCGTGGTGTACGACTATGGAGAGTCATCGGACGGCGCCGGTGTCGCCATCCCGTACGTCGTCATGGAGCTGATCTACGGTCCGACCCTGGGAGAGCGGCTGGGCGCCGGCACGCTGTCCTGGCGGGCCGCGGTCGGCGTCTGCGACCGGCAGCTACCGGGGCGCCAACCCGCTGCCCGCGGCCTTCGTCGCGAGTGGACACGACTGCACGCCACTGCTGCTGGGCTCGAACGGCACGCCGGCCGCGGCCTCCTCGTCGACCTCGTCCCGACCGTCCACTTCGGACGCAAGGGCCGGGGTCGACGGCCGGGCGAATCCCGCGCCTCCCGCAGCCGGCCCGGCCGCAGGGCCGAAGCCCGGCGACGGTCCGAAGCCTGGTAAGGGATCCCAGCCCGGCAAGGGTCCGAAACCCGGTAAGGGCGGCGGCGACAAGCGGGGCAAGCCTTAGGCCGTGCCTCGAAGTACCTGGCCGGCCTGCGGCGGATCCAGACGACGACCCGCGGCGTTGTCGTCTCGTCCGGATACAACACCGGTATCCGGACGAGCCGCCGCCTTGCCGGATCGCCGCCTGGGCCTTGCCTCGGCTCGACCGAGAACTTGGAGACACGGCCTCGGGCGAGCGGTTGGCGTGTCCGGGTTGCGGCCGGTGGCGAGGCGCGCTACCGTGAATGTGGTCCTGCTGGATGTCTTGCCCCGGGACTCATCTCCGAAATCGCCCTTTCCGCAACGGATTCTGGCGATGGGCGAACTCTGACGGGAGCCTTCCCGACCGTCCCCGTTGTGGCTGTCCGTTCCCTCTGAACGGATCGGCCACCGCCTTGGCGCGCGGACAGACCGGTCGCCGAAACACCGCGGGTTCGTGTTGAGTCCCGCGAGGCGGGCCGCCACCCGGACGGTGCCGTCATTTCTTCACGGCCGTGCCGGCCATTTCTTCACGGCCGTGCCGGCCATTTCAGGCCACCTTCGACGTTCAGGCCACTTCGAAAGGAAACTCATGACAACGACAGTCGAGATCCCGCCCGCCGCGACCGGTGTCGCAGCCGATGCCGAGCCGGGCCGGGCCGCGACCGCGCGCCGATCCCGGCGCAGGCGGTCACCGGAGCCCGCCGTGGCCGCCACGGACAACGCCCCGGCCGGGTCACCGGCGCCGGACGACGCCGACGAGCGGTCGGTACCGATCGCCGGGATCCTGGACATCCGCGGTAACCACGGGTTCGTGCGCGCCTCCGGGTACCTCGCCGGGGCCGGCGACGGATACGTGTCGGCGGCGCAGATCAAGCGGTACGGGCTGCGCCCCGGCGACCTCATCACCGGTACGGCCCGGGAGACCGGCGACCGGGACACCCGGCAGGGCAACAACCGCCAGGACCGCCAGGACCGCCGCGGCCTGCTGCGGGTGGACACGG
>NZ_BONZ01000059.1 GCF_016862975.1 Rugosimonospora africana | reverse complement strand
TTGCACCCCCGTATATCGACGCGGAACAGCAACCCCGCCGCAACAACTACCACCGACGCGAATAACAGACACCGGAACATCAAAGCCACCGGGGAGGCGTTGCCACCCGGGAAGCAGTAGCCACCCGGGGAGTAGTGGCCACCCGGGAAGTAGTGGCATCGGGAAGACTCGTGGCCGCGGGGCGTCGCCACGGCGAGGCTTTCGCGAAGACTCGGAGCCACCGGTAGTCGGAAAGACCCGGAGTCGTGGCCCCACCGGGAAGTTATGGTCACCGGGGAGTTATGGCGGCCGGGGAATCGGAGCGGGTGGGCGGCGCCGCGACGAGGCCGTCACGAAGACCCGGAGCCCAGGCATGTCACAGACGCCGGAGCTGTCTCGTCTTAGATCTTGTAGACAGGCTCTGGGCCATGGAGGGTGAGGGCGGTGCGAGTGTTCGGGGCGGGTGGGAACGGGTGCAGCGACCCGGCTGGCGGTCGCACTGTCCGTCGTGCCGGCTGGGCTGCCGGGACGGCCAGATGACCAGAGTCGAGCAGATGACCAGGGCCGCTCAGTGCGAGCAGGGCCGAGCAGTCAACCACGGCCGCGCAAGTGACCAGGGCCACACAGACAACCAGGGCTGAGCAGATGACCAGGGCTGAGCAGATGACCAGGGCTGAGCAGTTCGAGCAGCTACGACCGTTGCTGTTCGCGATCGCCTACCGGATCCTCGGCAGCGTGAGCGAGGCCGAGGACGCGGTCCAGGACACCTGGCTGCGCTACGACGCTTTCCCGAGGCAACCCACGTCGGCCAAGGCGTTCCTCTCGGCCGCGGTGACGCGGATCTCGATCGACGTGCTGCGCTCGGCCCGCTGGCGCCGGGAGGCGTACGTCGGGCCGTGGTTTCCCGAACCGCTGCTGACCGACCCGTACGCGGATCCGGAACGCTCGGCGGAGCTGGCCGACTCGGTCTCGATGGCGGCCCTGCTCCTACTTGAGCGGCTTACCCCACTTGAGCGGGCGGTCTTCGTGCTGCGGGAGGTGTTCGGGTTCGGCTTCCCGGAGATCGCGTCGGCGGTGGGCCGCTCGGAGGCGGCGTGCCGCCAGCTCTCGGTCCGGGCGCGCCGCCACATGGACGCGGGCCGTCCCCGGTTCGAGGCCGACCGGAGGCAGCGCGAGCGACTCGCCGAGAGGTTCTTCGACGCCTTCCGGAAGGGAGATGTCGACGGGTTGCGGGAGCTTCTCGCCGCCGACGTCTACCTGGTCGGCGACGGCGGTGGTAAGGCGCCGCAGTGGAAGCGCATCATCGGCCCGGAGAACGTGTCCCGGACGCTCGCCGCGATGGTCGCGCCCCTCGTCCGGATCGGCGTCGGCGTACACCCGCATGAAACGAACGGCCAGCCGGGCGCGGTCTTCCGCGACCGGGACGGCAGGGTGCTGTGCATCCTGGTGCTCGACATTCTCGACGGACAGGTCCAGACGATCCGTTCGGTGCTGAACCCAGACAAGCTCAGGCACGTGGGTCCGGTAGCGGACGCCTGGGCGCTGGTCCGCGAAGCGGCTCAAAGCCGGATCGCTGACGGTTCAGGCGCCGGTATGTGAGGCCGCGCCGCGAAGCGCCGGACCAATAACGGAATCCCAGACCACCACGGAACACCAGACCACCACGGAACACCGGTCCACCGCCGAACACCAGGCCACCACGGGAAACAGACCACCAACGGAACACCAGACCGCCGCCGAAGCGCCGGACCACCGCCGAACACCAGACCATCAAGAAGCGCCGGATCACCACGAGGCCCCGAAAACACCGCGGGGCGCCGGATCGAGCATCCGACGCCCCGCGACCACACTCATGCCACGACCACACTCAGGCCACGACCACACTCGGGTCACGGCCGGGCTCGAGTCACGACCGCTCTCAGAGTCACGACCACACTCAGGCCACGACCGCACTCAAGGTCACGACCGCGCTCGCGTCATGACCAAGCGGACGGTGCTGGCGGCGCCACGACCGGCGGCCGGTCGTCGCACGTGATGGTGTTGGGCAGCTCCCACGGGGCGAGCCACGGTCCGGTGGTGCCGCCGCCGTCGTTGCCGCCGAGGTCGGTCAGCGAGAACTCGGAACCGGCAGAGGTGAAATGGAACGACCCGCAGTTGTTCACACCGACCGCGCCGACGTTGCGGGCGTCCACGTTCTGGAATGACGCGGATCCGGCCGAGCGGGCGCTGACCACCGAGGTACCGGTACCGTCGACCCGGACATCCCTGAAGTGGACGTTGGTGATCGAGTAGAGATCCTTCACCGGGAAATCGCTGACCAGCATGATCGCGTTGTAGGTGTTGTCGAGGAAGTTGTCGCCGACCACTTCAATGTCGGCGTCGATGTTGCGTTCCAACGCGTAGAGCCAGATGGCACCGAGGCCGATGGTCCAGTTCAGCTCGAAGGTACCGGCCCGGACCGTGGTGTTGCTCGTGATCCAGGCGTGACCGGTGAACGCCTCGGCGCCGAACCGCGATCCGAGCTGGATGCCGCTGCCTTCCCGGATCGGGTCGGCGACGAGGTTGTTCGAGACCGTGTTGTCGGTACCCCCGTAGAGGGCGATGCCGTTGGCCAGTACCGGTGTCTGCACGGTGTTGTGGTCGAAGGTGTCCCTCGCGTCTTCGACCTTCTCCGACCACATCGCGAGGCCGTCATCGCCGCTGTTGCGAATGAAGTTGTTCGACACGACCGAGTCGGTGACTCCGGTGTGGAAGTTGATGCCGTCGGCGATCTGGTCGGCGATGATGTTGCCGGTGATGCGCAGGTCGTGCATCGGCCCGTCGAACCACATGCCGACCTTGGTGTGGTGGATGTAGAGGCCGTCGATGGTCGAGTCGCTCATCGCCCCGCCGACGCCGTTGACCTGGTCGGTGTCGATCCGCTCGCGGACGTCTCCCTCGATGGCGAATCCGGAGAGGTGAACGTTCGTGCTGCCGCCGGCGGACGCGTCCTTGCCGTAGAAGCCGACGCCGGTGTGCACGGAGCCGTCCGGGGCCGGGGTGGCGAGGTCGACCTGGTGGCCCTTGACGATGGTGTACCAGCTTCCGGCGCCCTCGATCGTCACGTCGTCCACGATGATGTGCCGGTTGACCTGGTAGGTGCCCGGCGGGAGGTACACCTTGAGGTGGGTGCGCTTCGCGAAGGCGATGGCCCGGTCGATCGCGTCGGCCGAGTCGCGCCGCCCGGTCGGATCGGCGCCGAACAGCAGCGCGTTGGCCGCGAACAGGTCGACCTTCGGCGGGGCCACCAGCTCGGAGTCGAGCAGGTCGATGACGGTCCACGCGGCCGGGCTGCCGGCCGGTACGGTGAGCCGCACCTTGTCGCCGGCCCGGTAGGTGCGGCCGAGCAGCAGGCGTTGCTCGTCGTAGAAGTGGTTGGGGCGGAACGGCGTGGTGACCGTGTACGGCGGCGTGGTGGCCTCGGGTACGCAGGAGCACTCGGTGATCCACCAGTCGGGGTGCAGGACGCCGGCGTTGGGGTCGTTGGAGAACGGGTACAGGTTGTAGAGCCAGGCGTACTGGGACGTGAGCGTCATCGTCTTGCGGGAACCGCCGTCGACCGTGACGTTCAGCGGCGCGGTGATGCCGCCGCCGGTGGGCGCGTCGGGGATGCTGTACCGGACGGTGACCGCGTTGGCCGCGCTCGGCAGGGTGAACTCCACGTACTGCCCGGAAGTCAGCCGGACCGCCGACCGGCCGGACGCCTCGGCCGGCAGCGTGTACGCGGAGCGGTCGGGCCCGATGACGGTACCGCTGGTGGTGGCGCTCTCCGCCTCCTGCTCGGCGAACCCGACACTGGCGCCCCTGCCGGCCACGAGCGACGGGGCGAGGGCGGCACGCGTCACGACGGGCGCGCCGGAAGCGGGCAGCGGTGCGTGCGTGCCGGAAGCGGACAGAGCCGCGTGTGCGCCGGAAGCGGGCAGAGCCGCGGCGGCGGGCAGAGCCGCGGCGGCGGGCAGAGCGACGGCGGCGGGCAGAGCGACGGCGGCGGGCAGAGCGTCGGCTGGGCCGGCCCCACCGATCACGATGCCGAGAACGACGGCACCGGCGGTCGCCGCCGCGACCGTGGCGCGTCGCGCTGACCGGCCGATCCTCCCCGCTACGGCTCCGGTGCCGCCTCCTGCAATGCCTCCTGCGCTGCCTCCTGCGCTGCCACCTGCACTGCCTCCTGTGATGCTCCGTGACATCGAATGACTCGTTCCTCTCGGGAGGGTGAACACCTGAGACGCTCGAGGCGGAGCGGACGCCATGAGGGTGACGTGACACTAAAACCGCGGTGCCGGTTCCGCAAGGCTCTGCGAGAACTTCCGTAAGATCAGCTCGAGATCTGTACCCGATTCGTCGAGTTATTGCGACGAACATTGACAGAGCTTGCGCGGCCGCGCCAAACCACACAGGCCAGTGCCGGCGTCCCCGAAGACGCCGGCACCGGTCCTGCCCTGTGCTGCCGCTAGTGTTCGCCGCCAAGGTACAGCGAGTTGAACAGCAGCTTGTACGTGCCGTGCGCCTCCGCACGGTGCTGAACACTCATTCCGAGCAGTACCACATCCCCGGATCCCACCTTGGCGTCAACCACCGTGCTGTGGTTGGCGATCAGGTTCTCACCCAGCAGCCAGCCGCTGCGCAGCAGGCCGCTGGCCGGGTAGTTCACCGGGGCGGTGATGTTCTGCGCCCCCGCCTGGACGGCGAACGCCGGGCTGCCGTCGGAGTACACGTCCAGGTTGGTCGGCAACCCGTAGGTGAGCGGGCTGCCCGCCTGCACGGTGTTGGCCACCACCGAGCCCGGCGAGTAGTAGTTGGTGGACGGCACGCCGCTGGTCACATCGGTGACCGGCAGCCCGAAGGCGCGGATGCCCAGTTGGGTGGCGTCGTTGACGGTCACCAGCTTGCCGCCGGCCTGGACGAACTTGACCAGGTTGTCCACGCCGGCCTGTGTCATCCCGCCGGTGTACTCCGGAGGCAGCGAGCCGGCGCGGGCGCCGTTGAGCATGCTGTTGTAGCTCGCGTCCGGCAGCACGATCACGTCGTACTTGTCGCGCAGGCTGCCGGCCCGCACGTCGGTGTCGTGCACCTGCTGGTACGGGAACTGGAAGTCCTCCAGCACGTAGCGGGTCCAGCCCTCGTCGCTGTTGCCCGGGTAGCCGTGGTAGAGGCCGATGCGCGGAAGGGACACCGCCGTTGCCGAGGCGGGTGCGGCGTCGACCCCGGCGACGGTGATCCCGAGCGCCTGCGCCTGTTGCTTCACCTTGACGTCGGTGCCGGAACGGGCCTGGACCAGGAAGGTACCGGCCGGCCACTGCCCGAGGCTGGTCTGCACCGGCTGGCTGGTACGGGTGATTGTCTGGCCGGCCCGCAGCAGGTTGTTGACCGCGGTGAACGAGTCGTTCTGCCGGGAATCGAGGGCGTAGGCGTAGCCCGGCGTGGCGGGCATCGTGATGTGCGGTGCCGCGGCGGTGTCCACCGGGGCGGTCTTGGCGTCGAAGGCCGTGGTCACCTTGTCGACCGTGACGCCCATCTGGTACTGCAGCGTCCAGCCGGCCATGTCGTAGGGCGCCTCGGGCGACCCGTCGGGGTTGCGCCGATCGGGGTAGACCTGCGGGTTGAGCAGGTCGACGACGTCCGGGCGGTAGGGCTGCGCCTCGCGGACGATGAAGCTGCCGCTCGGGTACTGGCGGTTGCCGACGGTGAACGCGGACTTGGCCACCTCGACCCGGATGTTGCTCTCCCGCAGGACGTTGACCATCTTGGTCGCGGTCGGGAAGTCCGCCTGGTCGGCCGGGATGACGTAACTGGTGTCACCGCCCGCCGCGATGGCCTGCTGGCCCATCCGGTACGAGCCCAGCAGCCACTGCTCGCGGTCGGTATCCGCCGCGCGCAGCAGTGCCCATCCGGTCGTCTCGATGTAGGCGCAGCTCTGCGACAGGTGCCACTCCCCGCCCTTGTACGGGCTCGGGTAGAACGCCGACGGGTCCTTCGTGGAGACACCCTGGTAGGGGAACGTCGCCGGGAACTTCGTCGGGTCGTCGTAGCTGGGCGTCGCGGACGCGTGCGCGGTTTCGGTGAGGATGCCGACCTGGTTGTGGAACGCCGGCGCCGAACGCAGGCCGCCGTTCCACCACTGGTCGTACTGCTGGCGCGACACGGCACCGACCTTGCCCTCACGGTCCAGCCGCTGGGTCATGTCGTCGCCGACCGTGTTGATGCCCCGGATGACTTCCGGCGGGATGTCCGGGTTCGCCGGGTCCTTGAACGGTGGTACGAAGATCCGGGCGGGGTAGGTCGCGGTCTGGTGGGTGTTGTACACGAGTTGGGGCAGCCAGTCGTGGAACAGCACCTGACCGAGGTTGCGCGTCTCCGACAGGTTGAACATGAACCAGTCACGGTTGTCGTCGTGGCCGGAGTATTTCTGGTACAGCTCAGGGTAGGTGGAGTCCTGGTAGGGCCCGCCGACGTGGTCCATGTACCAGTCCGAGACCTCGGTGCCGCCATCCGGGTTGACGTTCGGCACGAACAGGGTGATGACGTTGTCGCGGATCGACTTCGCCTCCGCCGTCTCGCTGGTCACCAGGTCGTAGGCGAACTGAGGCGCGGTCTGCGGGGGTGCCACCTCGGTCGCGTGGATGCCGAAATCGATCCAGGCGACAGCCTTACCGGTCTTGGCCAGTTGCTGGGCCTTGCTCTCACTCACGTTGCCCTGCGAGAGGTCGCGGGAAATCTCCTCGTACCTCTTCAGGTTCTCCGGCTTGAGATTCTCCGGCGAGGAGACGATGGCCATGATCTGGTCGCGTCCCTCGGAGGTCTTCCCGAGGTCGACGATCTTCATGCGGTCGCTGATCCGGTCGACGGCCCGCAGGTACTTGGTGATTTCCTCGTAGGTTGACAGCTTGTAGTCGGCGCAGGGCTTCCATCCCAGCATGGACTCGGGCTTGGGTACTTGGTTCGAGTGGCCGAGCGAGCCAGTGAGCGACGATACGAGCGCCAGCGCGAAGACGGCCGGCGCCGCGAATGCCGCCCTGTGCCTGAAAACCATCGGCGACCTCCCGGGGAAAGGGGTACGGACGGGTTGCGCCGCCTGCGTTCGCCGCACGACGACGCTGGTTGATCGTAAGCATCGATGTACGTGGACGGACAGGAACTTGATGAGCATTTGAGGTTCGGGGTAACGCATTCAATCTTGTATATTGTATAAATTACTTATGTCCCTGTTGAGGTCTGGAAGCTTGCCCGCGGCGGGAGCCGTCCGCGCGGTTCTGACGGCGAAGGCCGTGCGCGTGACACCGATGGCGAGAGCCGTCCGCACGGTACCGACGGCGAAAGTCGGCCGCGTGGCCTTGACGGCGCTCGCCGTCCTGGCGACCCTCGCGGTGTCGCCCGCCTCGATGGCCAGCGGTGCGGAGAGCACTGGCGCTGGTGCCGGCGTCAGCGGTGCGACCGTCAGTGGTGCGAACGTCAGCGGCGCGGGGGTGAGCGGTGCGGGCGTCAGCGCGCCGAACGATATAGGCTGTGTGACCAACCCGGCGACCCCGAAGCGGCAGTTCCGAGCCATGTGGATCGCGACCGTACAGGATCTCGACTGGCCGAACAGCACCGACGAGGCCGCCTCGAAGGCCCAGTTCATCCACGAGCTGGACTACGCGGTCTCGAAGAACATGAACGCCGTCATCGTGCAGGTCCGGCCTACGGCGGACGCCTTCTGGCCGTCACCGTACGAGCCGTGGTCCGGCTACCTGACCGGGGTACGCGGGAAGGACCCGGGCTGGGATCCGCTGGCCTTCATGGTGGACGCCGCGCACGCGCGGAACCTGGAGTTCCACGCCTGGTTCAACCCGTTTCGGGTGAGCATGCCGGCGAGCAGCCCGACCTCGACCGAGGCCGGCGGCGACATCGACAAGCTCGCCCCGGGCGCACCGCTGCGGCAGCACCCGGACTGGGCGGTGGTCTACCCGGTCGGCGTGCCCACCCAGACCCGCCTCTACTACAACCCGGGCATCCCCGAGGTTCGCGACTTCGTGGCCAAGGCCATCATGGACGCGGTCGACCGGTACGACATCGACGGCGTCCAGTTCGACGACTACTACTACCCGTACCCCACCAACAATCAGGACTTCGGCGACGACGCGACATTCGCGCGGTACGGCGCCGGCTTCGCGGACAGGGCGGACTGGCGGCGGCACAACATCGACGTGTTCATCCAGCAGATGCATGATGACATCCACGCGGCCAAGCCGTGGGTCCGCTTCGGAGTCAGCCCGTTCGGCATCTGGCGCAACGACACCTCGGATCCGCTCGGCTCGGCTACCGCGGGCACCGAATCGTACGGCGCGAACTACGCGGACACCCGGCTGTGGGTGAAGTCCGGCTGGATCGACTACGTCGCACCGCAGATCTACTGGAACATCGGCTTCACCGTGGCCGACTACGCGGTGCTCACCGCATGGTGGAGCGACGTCGTCGCGGGCACGAACGTCGACCTCTACATCGGGCAGGCGAACTACAAGCAGGGCGCGGCCGGCCAGGGCCCGCCGTGGTTCGACCCCGCCGAAATCAGCCGTCATCTCACGTTCAATGAGGCGTACCCCGAGGTCAAGGGCGACATCTTCTTCCGCGAACAGATCGTCGAGCAGGACCCGGTCGGGTCGACGACGCGGCTCGTGGCGGACCACTACAGCCACCCGGCGCTGATCCAGCCGAACGACCTGGTGCCGGCGAAGCCTCTGCTGTTCCCGGTCGTCCTCGGCAGTTCGCGCCTGGACACCGGGGCGGTCACCCTCCGGTGGCGGCCCACGGTCAGCGGTCAGGGTCCGTTCGGCCCGGTCACCTCGTACGCGGTGTACCGCTTCGACGGCCTCACCGGCCCGGGCGCGTGCGGCCTGGCGGACGGCCAGCACCTGATCGCCTCGCAGCGGGCGGCGGGGACCGGCGTCCAGTCGTGGACCGACACGACCGCGCAGTCGGGCCACGAGTACACCTACTACGTGACCGCGCTGGACCGCGAGTGGAACGAGAGTGCCGCGAGCCCGCCGGGGTTCGTCGGCCGGCACGCGTAAGCCGACCAGCAGGCGTAAGCCGGCCGGCCCGCGCGGGTAAGGGGCACGCGTAGGCCGGCCGGCAAGCATGAGCGCGTGCCCGGCAGCCATGGCCGGGCGCGCGTGAGCCGGGCGCGCGTGAGCCGGGCGCGTGCAACAAACCTGCACGCGGCATCTATTGACCAGCTCCGATACGGCTGCCAGATTCGTCACGGGGAATGCGCTTTCCCGTACCCTCGCCCGGACTGCCGCCCACGCCTCGCGGACCGGGCCACACCCGTGTTCGGAGGTTCACATGCCCCCTGCTCATCGCCGGTACCCCTGGCGACGGCGGCACACCATCGCGGCGGTCTCCACCGGTGCCGCCGCTGCCCTGATAGCCGCCCTCATGACGCTTGCCACCACGGCCCAGGCAGCGACCGCGTTCAGCGCGAACTTCGAGGACGGCAGCCTCAACGGCTGGTCGAAGTCCGGCGGCACCTGGAGCGTGGTCACCGACGGGACCAAGGTGCTGCGGCAGGCGAAGGCCGACACCGACAACGCCCGGGTCTTCGCCGGTGACTCCGGCTGGCGGGACTACACGGTTCAGGCCCGGGTCAAGCCGCTGAGCCTCGGCTCGGGCGGGCTCGTGGCGCTGCTCGGCCGGGCGTCCGGGTCGACCACCTACTACCGGCTCGCCCTCGGCCCCGGCGGCGTGGTCGCGCTGGAGCGGGTGAGCAGCGGCGCGGTCACCGAACTCGGCAGCGTCAGCCAGGCGGTGAGTACCGGTACCTGGTACACCCTGTCGCTGTCGGTCCACGGCGGTACCGTCAGCGGGTCGATCGACGGGACGACGGTGGCCAGCGTCGCCGACTCGCACCTCGCGGCGGGTCGCATCGGCCTGCAGACCTCCTTCTCCACGGCCGAGTTCGACGACGTGACCGTGGACACCGACAGCGGCACCCCCTCGCCCAGCCCGACCATCGCGTCGCCGAGCCCCACGACCGCGTCGCCGACCGCGTCGCCGACCCCGAGCCGGACGTCGAGCCCCACGCCGACGGCGACCGGCAGCGCGCCCGGCGGGACGCTGTACGTCGCACCGGGCGGCAGCGACACCAACGCCGGCACCCTGACGGCGCCGCTTGCCAGCATCGCGAAGGCGGTGAGCCTGGTTTCGCCGGGCGGCACGATCGCGGTGCGCGGCGGCACCTACGCGCTGACCACGAACATCACGATCGCGAAGAGCGGTACCGCCAGCGCGCCCATCACGTTGAGCAACTACGGCAGCGAGAGGGTGGTCATCGACGCCGAGGCGCTGCCATACACTCCGGGCGCGGTCGACTCGACGATCCCCGCCGCCCAGCGAGGCGCGATTCACATGCAGGCATCGTACTGGCGGATCTCCGGCCTGGAAATCGAGCACGGGCCCTACGCCATCTACTGCGACGGCTGCGACAACAACACCTTCGACCGTCTCGTCACCCACGACAACTACGAGACCGGGTTCCAGCTGCAAGGCAGCTCAGCCGGCAACCTCATCGTCAACCTCGACAGCTACAACAACCGGGATCCACGCAAGAACGGCGAGAGCGCCGACGGCCTGGGCATCAAGCAGGGCAGCGGCGCCGGCAACGTGGTGCGCGGTGCGCGGCTGTGGAACAACGTCGATGACGGATTCGACGCGTGGGAGTTCACCTCTCCCATCACCATCCAGGACAGCGTCGCCTACGGCAACGGGTACAACCGCTGGAACATCCCGGACTTCTCCGGCGACGGCAACGGTTTCAAGCTCGGAGGAAGCGACGGAACCGGCCCGGCGGCCAACCACAGCCTCTCCAACGTGATGTCCTGGAGCAACGCGGCGACCGGATTCACCGACAACGGCAACACCGGCACCATCACCGTGAACCGGTGTACCGCCTGGGCCAATGCCAAGACCGGCTTCGACTTCGACGGAGGATCCACCGCGACCTTGACCGCCAACCTCGCGGTCGGCAACGCCACCGCGGTCGCGCTCGGTTCTTCGACCGGCTCCGGCAATTCCTGGGACATCGGCGGTACCTGGACGCTGCTCAGCACCGACCCGTCGGCAATCACCGGTACCCGAGGTGCGAACGGCGCGATCCCCTCGTCGAACTTCCTGGTCCCGGCGAACGGTGCCGCGGTGGGTGCGAAGATCTGAGGGCGCGAACATCTGAGGGCGCGCGGA
>NZ_BONZ01000058.1 GCF_016862975.1 Rugosimonospora africana | reverse complement strand
TCTGAGGGCGCGCGGATCTGGGCCGGCGAGTGGCGAAACCCATTCCGTCCGGCGAGAAAAGTTGTGGTGTCCATCGATGCGGTGACAGCAGGGTGGGGCCAACGATCACGTTGGCCCCACCCGTTCCGGTTGGCCGCAGTCGCGACGACCGCTGTGGAAACAAACGCTGTGGAAACAAACGCTGTGGCGGCAAACGGGGGCCGGGTGGAAAGCCAACGTCGTGGGGCGCCACCATCGTGGAGCGCCATCGTCGCGACAGACGGGAGAAGTCGTGGGTGTGTGGAGTCGTCGCCGGTTCGTCACCTGGGGAACCGCCGGCGCGGCCGGTGCCGCACTGCCTCTGATCGGGGCGGGTCCGGCTGTGGCGGGTCCGGCCGGGGCGGCCGACGGGCCGGGCGGACCGGGTGGACCGGGCCGCGTCTTTGACGTGCGGAGCTTCGGCGCCAAGGGCGACGGAGTGACCATCGACACCGATGCGATCAACCAGGCGATCGAAACAGCCGCCAGCCAGGGCACCAATGGACAGGACGCCGATGGCGGACCGGGCGGTACCGTCTACTTTCCGGCCGGCGTCTACGCCAGCTACTCGGTACACCTCAAAAGCAACGTCGCCCTGTACCTCGCGCAGAACGCCACACTGCTGGGCGCCGCACCGGCCGGCGGCAAGGGCTACGACCCGGCCGAGCCCGGAGCCGGCAATCCCTACCAGGACTTCGGCCACAGCCACTGGCACAACAGCCTGATCTGGGGCGAGGGGCTGGAGAACATCACCATCTGCGGGCCGGGCACGATCGACGGCAAGGGGTTGCTGAGCGGCGGAAGCCAGGAGTCCGCGCCGTTACAGGGAAACAAGGCGATCGCCCTCAAGCTGTGCCGCAATGTCACCATCCGCGACATCACCATGGTCAACGGCGGGCACTTCTGCATCCTGCCGACCGGAGTCGACAACTTCCGCATCGACAGTCTGGTCATCGACACCAACCGCGACGGCATCGACATCGACTGCTGCAAGAACGTGCGGATCTCCAACACCACCGTCAACTCGCCCAACGACGACGCCATCGTGCTGAAGAGTTCGTACGCGCTGAACGAGGTGCGGGACACCGAGAACGTGACCATCGACAACTGCATGGTCAGCGGTTACGACCTCGGTACCCTGGTCGACGGCACCTACAAGACCGGGGCGTACGGGCGCACGGGCCGGATCAAGTGCGGCACCGAGTCCAACGGCGGATTCAAGAACATCGCGATCTCGAACATCATTTTCGAGTACTGCCGGGGGCTGGCGCTGGAGTCCGTCGACGGCGGGCAGCTCGAAGACGTGACGGTCAGCAATATCACCATGCGCAACGTGCAGATGCCGTTGTTCCTCCGGTTGGGTGCGCGGATGCGCGGCCCGGAGGGGTTGAGTGTCGGCGCGCTGCGCCGGGTCAGCATCAGCAATGTCATCGCGCACAACGCCGACCCGCGGTACCCCTCGACGATCGCCGGCATCCCCGGCCACAACGTGTCGGACGTACGGATCAGCGATGTGCGCCACCACCTGGTCGGCGGACTGTCGATGGGCGACGCGGTCGCGGATCCGCCGGAACTGGAGGACGCCTACCCCGAGCCCACCATGTTCGGCACCCTGCCGGCCTACGGGTTCTACATCCGTCACGCCAGTGGAATCACCATGGACAACGTCGAGGTCCGGTACGAGACGAAGGACACCCGGCCGGCGTTCGTCCTCGACGACGTCGCCGACGCCGACTTCCATCACAGCCGCGCCGACAAGGCGCAGGGTACGCCGAGCTTCGTCCTCGACGATGTGGACGGCTTCATCCTCACCACCAGCCGGCCGGTGGGAGACAAACGGCTCGGTCAGGTCAAGCACAAGGAACTGTGAAGAACAAGGAGCTGTGAGTACCCGCCGGCACCCGGTCAGCCCGCCGCGGGGCTCGTTCCCGTGGCGGGCTCACCCGGCGGTACCAGGGCGAGGTGGTGTGCCATCGCCTCCTCGTCCAGGCAGGGCCGGCCGCCGAGCCGGACAACCGTGGCGCTGGCCGCCGCCGTAGCATGCCGGGCGGCGGCCCGCGGATCACGCCCACCGATCAGGGCCGCGGTCATGGCGGCGACGAAGGCGTCTCCGGCGCCGGTCGTGTCGAGGACGTCCACCCCGGTCACCGGGACGAACGTCTCCCCCTCGGGCCAGGCGACGAGGTTGCCCGCGTCCCGCACGGCGAGCGCTACCAGGGTGGGTCCTTGCGCCAGCAGCCGCCGGGCCTCCCGGCGCGCGGAGGCCGCGTCCTCGATGTCGCCACCGGTCAGCGCCCGCGCTTCGCGGGCATCGGCGCGCACAATGTCGGCACAGGCCAACAACTCGTCGCGATGCCGGGCATCCTGCGGTGCTCCGTCCAGGACGATCCGCCGGCCGGCGGCCTTCGCCAGCCGGGCGGCCATGAGCATCGCCTCGCCCGGCTGCTGCATCTGCAGGACGACGGTCGGGGCGGCGCGAACGAGATCCGCGACGCGCTCGATGTCGGACGGGCCGAGCAGGACCTCCGCCGGCAGATCCTCCAGGTACCGCCACCGGCCACCGGATACGACGCTGGTGATCAGTCCGGTCCGGGCTCCGGTGCGGCACGCCACTCCGGTTACGTCGATGCCGTCGCGCGCCGCCTGGTCGCGCACCTCGCGGCCGATCGGGTCGTCCCCCACCACGCCCACCAGGCCGGCGCGCACGCCGAGCTGTGCCAGCCCGACCGCCTGGTTGGCTCCCTTGCCACCCAGCATCTCGAGGCGCTGCCGGACCGGTACCGTCCCGCTGGGGCCCGGGACGTCGTCGACCAGCAGGACGAGATCGCGGGCGACCTGACCGACCACCAGCACGTCCACATCTCCCATGCCGGCGAGCTACCCGCGGTCGGCACGGTCGAAACCGTACGTCGGGTCCGATACTCGACCCGGGCCGGGAAGGTGATCCCGGCCCGGGTCGGGCGGTTGCCGTTCGCGTGGTGGCCGCGCGCCGGTTACTTCGCTACCGGAGACGCGTACCCGACGATCGACGAGGTCGAGCGGCTGATCGTCTTCTGCAACACCGCGTCGTCATTGCCGGTGGCCGGGTTGGACGTGTTGCCGGAGATGTAGGTGACGTTGCTGGTGGTCGCCGACACCACCAAGCCCACGTGACCGTAGTTGAAGACGATCGCGTCACCCGGCTGGGGGTTGCTGGTGTGCCAGGTGCCGTGGTTCTTGCCGTAGGTCTCGAAGCTGTTGTAGAGCGAATTGATTCCCGAGGTGGCCGCTCCGGCCTGGATCCATACCCACTTGCCGAAGTCCGCGCACCACGCCTGGGTCTTCCAGCCGTTGGTACAGGTCGCTCCGGTTCCCGCCAGGCCCAGCGCGGTCGTGTAGTAGTTGCAGTTGTAACCGCCGTGCTCGCGGTTGTGTGCCGTGTCGGCGTTCTCCGTCTGAGCGATCTGGACGATGGCCGCGCCGAGTTCGGTGGCCGGCGGTGGCGTGCAGTCCTTGACCCGCTGGATGTTCATCGCCGTCATGGTGGCCGCGTCGGCCTGGCCGTTCTGCGTCAGGCCATGCGCGCCCTGCCACGACTTGACCGCGTTCTCGGTGTTCTGTCCGTACATGCCGTCGGCGCCCGCACCGACGACCTGCTGAATCTTGATGACCTGTGAGCTGAGTTCGGCGCTGGTCTCGGCGCCGACGATGCCATCGTTGTCCAGGCACCGGTCGGTCTGGAACGCTTCCACAGCCGCAGTGGTGTGCGGGCCGCTGATGCCGTCGATGTCGGTGAACGACAGGTACGCCATCCCGGCGAGATCCCACTGCACCTGGGTCGTGGTGACCGCGAACGCGGGTTGCGCGATCGCGAGGCTCAGACCGCCGGCCAGAGCCGCGGCCACCAACACTCTTCGAATTCTCACGATCTGTGTCCTTTCTGGAGGAGCGCGAACCGCTCGGTTTCCTCTCGGCCAGCCGCGCCGCGCACGTACCCTCGCTGAAGCGGCTTGCCATCGGGATTGCCATCGGCCTTGCCGCGCGCGGGTGCGACCGCCGGAAGCGAACGCGGGCAGGACGCCGGACCGCGCGACGGTCGGCGCCCTGCGGGAGAGCGCCGGCCGCTGGAGGACGCAGGCCGCGCGAGGGCGCCGGCCATGAGAGGACACCGGCCACGAGAGGACACCGTCGCGACAGGACGCCAAAAGGGCGACCCGCCCCAGGAGTGCGCCGGCCGCGCGAGGCTTACCGGGGAACGACGACAGCCGCGGTTACGGCAGGAGAATCATGAGCAGACGGAGCGGTCTCGGGATGCGGCGGCGTTTGCCGCCACCCGCGCCGGTACCCGTCGGCCCACGGCGGGCCGGCGGCGGGCTGGCGGCGGGCCAGCGGCATTCTTTCTCACCGTCGCCGTCCCGTCCCGGGGACGGCGCCGGCCCGGGGCTCGTCAGCGACGGCGGCGAGGCACCGGCGTCCGGCGGCCACCGACCGCGCCCCGGGTCGCGGCCACCGCGGCCAGCGTGTTCGTGTAGGTCCGCTGCGCGACCCCGACGAACATGCAGTCGACGACGGTCAGCTGCGCCAGCCGGCTGGCCATCGCGCCGGAGCGGAAGGTGGTCTCCCGGGCGGCCGTGGTGAGCACGTGTTCGGCCGCCAGCGCGATCGGCGACCGGGGAAAGTTGGTGAGTGCCACGGTGGTCGCGCCCTGCGCGCGTGCCTGGGCAAGCGCGTCGATCGTGTCCACGGTGGCTCCGGTGTGCGAGATGCCGATGGCCACGTCCTTCGGACCGAGCAGGGCCGCGCTGGTCAGCGCCGCGTGGGTGTCCGCCCAGGCGAACGCGACCCGGCCGATGCGGTGCAGCTTCTGCTGGAAGTCCATCGCGACGAAGGCGCTGGCGCCCACCCCGTAGAGGTCCACCCGGCGCGCCCGGACCAGCGCCTCGACCACCCGCTTGAGTACCGCGATGTCGAGCTGCGCCCCGGTCTCCTCGACCGCGCGGGCGTCCGCGAACGCTATCTTTTCGACCACCCGGGCGAGGTCGTCACCCGGACCGATGTCGCTGCCGATGTCCCGGTCGTCGCGCGCGGCTCCCTGCGCCCGCCCGGCCTCGGTCGCCAGCGCCAGCCGCAGCTGCGGGTACCCGGCGAAGCCGATCGTCTTGCAGAACCGGATGACCGTCGCCTCGGACACGCCCGAGGCGACCGCCAGCTCGGTGATGGTCAGCGTGGCGGCGGTGCCGGTGTCGGCCAGCACCTGCTCAGCCACCTGACGCATGGACGGTTGCATGGCCGGCAGCAGCGCCCGGATGCGGACTGCGGTGCCGGATCCGGGCGCACGCCCGGCACCGACGGATCCGGTGCCGGACGCGGACGCCCGCGGTTGGCGGCTAGAAGCCATGGCAACAAGGTAGTCCACGGCGCCGGTGTGCAGAATGGACGGTCACGTCCGGCCGACCGTCCAGCCGTCGAGCTGGACGAGTGCCGCGTCCTTCGGCCGGCCGTCGTCGAACAGCGGGCCGTGCGGACCGGTGACCCGTACCGCGTCCAGGTAGACCCCGCGCCCCTCGTACAGCGGGTCGGTGGTGTAGCGCCAGCGCAGCTGGGTGGTGCCGCCGGGTACCGTCGCGGCGGCCGTCAACCACTGCCGGCCCTCGAACCCGGAAAACGATCCGCCGGTCTGCCAGACGTCGGCACCCGCCCGCAGGGTGAGCGGAACCGGCTGCCAGGTCGTACCGCCGTCGCCGGACGCCTCCAGCCGGCCGATGTCGGTGCTCTCCGTGTCGTACCACAGATCGAATGTCAGCTTGGCGCCGGCGGCCGGCACCGCGACCGGAACCGTCAGCGTCGCGGTGCTGGCGTCGGACGTTCCGGAGAACCAGTCGGTGGGCCCCTGCGCCGGGCGGACGGGCAGTGCCAGCGCCAGATCGCGGGCCACCGCGCGGCGGGACGGGTTGTTGCTGCCCCAGTTGCGGCTCGGGTGCACCCGGTTGGTCAGCAGGATCACGAAGGAGTCGGACAGCGGGTCGATGACGATCGACGTACCGGTGTAGCCGGTGTGCCCGGCGGTCACCGGCGAGCTGAGCGCGTCCATGTAGAACCGCTGGTCCAGTTCGAAGCCCAGGCCGTGCGCGTTGCCCGGGAACGCCTGGTTGTTGTCGGTGAACAGGGTCCGGACCGCGTCCTGGGAGAGGATGGTGGTGCGCCCGTACCGGCCGCCGTTGAGCAGAGCCTGCGACAGGATCGCCAGATCGTGCGCGGTGGAGAACAGGCCGGCGTGCCCGGAGACCCCGCCGACGCAGTACGCGTTCTCGTCGTGCACGGTGCCCCAGACGATGCCGCGGTCGGTCCACGGCTGGTACTCCTCGGCGGCGATGCGCGGCCTGAGCGAGTCCGGCGGGTTGAACATCGTGTCGCGCATGCCGAGCGGCGCGGTGATGCGCTGCGTGATGACCCGGTCGAGGGGCTGTCCGGTCACCTGCTCGATGACCTTGCCCAGGGTCATCATGTTCATGTCGCTGTAGAGGTAGGCGGTGTTGGGCGGCGCGAACGGCGTCACCGCGTAGACCGCCGCCCACCGCTGGTCGTTGGTGGCGTAGTCGCACAGCGACGGGCTGGGGTCGGCGGGCAGCCCGGACGTGTGCGTGAGCAGATTGCGGATGGTGATGTCGCCCTTGCCGGCCGCGGCGAACGCCGGGATGTACTGGGCCACCGGGGTGTCCAGCCCGATCCTGCCGGCCGAGATGAGCTGCACCGCGGCGATCGAGGTGAACAGCTTCGTCATCGAGGCCAGGTCGAAGATGGTGTCCTGCCGCATCGGTATCCACTGGTCCGGCGGCAGCTCGGTGGGGGTGTCGTCGGCGTAGCGCAGCGCGTAGCCCGCGGTGTCGTGGGCGACGATGACGCCGTCGTGCGCGGCCAGCGCGACCGCGCCGGCGTACTCGGGATAGGTCGGCGACGGTGCGAGGTACGAGGTGATGTCCGTGCCGATCTGGTCGACGTACCGGCTCACCAGGCCGGCCTGCGCGGCGCTGCCGTACCGCAGCGTCTGCGACGGGTGGGTGAACCGCAGGTCGGTGCCGCTGATGGTGGGCGGTGCCCCGGTCGGTGCCGCCGCCCCGGCTGTGGGCAGCGCGACCAGGCCGGCGAACGTGAGGATGGCGGTGGCGGCACACACTGAACGTCGAAGGGTCATCGAGCGCCTCCGTGGTCGCGGTAGATGAGGTACCTTTCGCGCAGCGCGCGGAAGGCGCGCAGACCGGCCTGCCAGCCGGCGACGACGTCGTCGACACCGTGGCCCGCGTCGATCGATGTGCGCACCTGGTCCGATCCGGTGAGCGTGTCGATCCAGAGGTCCGGCCGCCAGGCGAAGTGGTCCGGGTACAGCTGCCGCAGCGTCACCAGCATCGCCACCGCGGTCCGGACCGGGTCGTACACGCGCCGGTCAGTGACGTACAGCTGCACACCGCCGACGGTCTGCCCGACCCACTTGTCGAAGGTCGGGGCGAAGTAGGCTTCACGGAACGCGGCACCCGGCAGGTTCAGCGCGGTGAGCGCGTCCCGCCACCGCCAGTCGCCGTACGGGGCACCGATCTCCTCGAAGGGCCGGGTGGTGCCCCGCCCCTCGGAGGCGGTCGTGCCCTCGAACAGGCACGTGCCGCTGTAGACGACCGCGGTGTCGACGGTGGGCATGTTCGGCGACGGTGGCACCCACGGCAGCCCGGTGTCCTCGAAGAACATGTCGCGCCGCCAACCGTCCATCTCCAGCACGGTCAGCTCGGCCGGCCTTCCGGCGTCGCCGGCGACCCACTGCCCGTTGTAGAGCCGGGCCAGCTCGCCGACGGTCATGCCGTGCGCCTGAGCGATCGGCTTGCGGCCCACGAAGGTGGCGTACCGCGGGTCGAGCACCGGGCCCAGCGCCTGCCGGCCCGAGCTGGCGTTGGGCCGGTCCAGGACGACGAACCGCTTGCCCGCCATGGCCGCCGCGACCATCGAGTCATACAGCGTCCAGATATAGGTGTAGAAGCGGGCGCCCACGTCCTGGATGTCGTAGACCACCGTGTCGACCCCGGAGGCGGTCAGCACGTCGGCGAGCGCCTGCCCGCTCTTGCCGTACGTGTCGTACACCGGCAGCCCGGTGCGGGGGTCGTCGTAGAAGCCCTGCGAGCCGCCGGCCTGAGCGGTGCCCCGGAAGCCGTGCTCCGGCCCGAACACCGCGACGAGGTCGATCCGGTCGTCGCCGTGCATGACGTCGATTTCGTGGCGCCGGTCGCGCAGGATCCCGGTCGGGTTGGTGATGACCCCGACACGTTGCCCGCGCAGGGCCGCGTAGCCCGAGGACATCAGCACCTCGAGTCCGGTGCGCACAACGTCCCCGTGCCCGCCCGGGCCACTACCGGGGGCGACCGGGGCAGCCCCCGGAGCAGTGCCTGAGGCAGCCCCCGCAGCAGCGCCTGGGGAGGCCGCCGAGGCGGGGGCCGCGGTCGCGGCCCGCACAGCCAGGCCCGGCGCGACAACCGCGCCGGCCGCTGTGCCAAGGAATGTCCGACGGCCGATAGGCATCACGCGTCGCTCCTCCCCGCATCGGCGCCGAGGCGCACGATGGTGCGGAGTTCTTGAGGTGACAGTTCTTGACGTGGCAGTTCTTCGCGTGACAGCTGTTCACGCGAGGGTTCTTGGCGTGACAGCTGTTCACGTGGAAGTTATTGACGGCCGCATTGATGGGTTTGAAGATTACCGACACATTGTCGTGCTCGTCAATGCTTCTCCGCTCCCCGGGCCGGGCCGCCGGAGAGGATCCGCGGAGAAGGGCCGGGCCGCCGGAGAGGGGCCGTGCGGAGAAGGATTGACGTATTCAGACGCGTGATGGAAAGTTTCTATCGTGCTGCGTCAGTCGAAGCAGACCGCCACCGTGGCCGGGCCGGGCCGAGACCGCAGCGTGGGCCGAGACCCCAACGCGGGCGTCGACCCCGGCGCGGGCCGCGACCGCGGCGTGGTCACTCCCCCGGACCGGCCGGTCGGCACGCCACGGCTGACCGGTGACGAAGGCGCCGGCGACGGCGAAGGACACCGGCACCGGCACGGGAAGTTGATTGTCACGGTCCCTCCGGAGGAGAGGTCACAGAGATGAGAACGCGCAGAGCGCTTGCGATTCTCGCGATAACGGCAGCCATGGCGGCGACCGGAGCCTGCACGGCGACGGGATCCTCGGGCGGCGGCAACGCCGGCGGCGGTAGTAAGGTCACGCTGTCGGTGTGGTCCTGGCGCCCGGAGGACGCGAGCACCTACAAGAAGATCTTCGACAAGTTCCACGCGGCGCACCCGAACATCACCGTGGACTTCAAGCCGTACAAGTCGACCGAGTACAACACCATCCTGTCGACCGGCCTGACCCAGGCGGGCGGCCCGGACGTCGCGCAACTGCGGTCGTACGGGGGGCTGCAGCCGCTGATCGAGGCGGGCAACCTGGTGCCGCTCGACGGCAAGGTGGCCGGGCTGTCCAACTTCGAGACCACGGCGCTCGACGGCACCCGGGGCAAGAAGGACGGCAAGGTCTACGGCGTACCGCTGGAGATGTCGACGTTCCAGATCTACTACAACAAGGACATCTTCTCGAAGTACAGCCTCCAGCCGCCGACCACCTGGGATCAGCTGATCTCCGACTCGCAGGCGCTGCTGTCCCACGGCATCACGCCGTTCGCCGCCGCTGGCAAGGACACCTGGCTGCTCCCGCTGTACGACGACGCCTTCGCCGCGACCCGCTACGGCGGGACGGCCTTCGAGAAGAAGGTGCTCGCCGGCCAGGCGAAGTTCACCGACCCGGACTACGTCGCCGCGCTGAACGTGCTCAACCAGCTCAAGCCGTACTTCCCCAAGGATCAGATGGGGCTCGCCGAAACCGACGTGCAGACGCTGTTCGCGACCGGCAAGGCGGCGATGATCCCGGAGGGCTCGTTCGCGCTCGCGCCCATGAAGGCCATCAACGCCAACCTGAACCTCGGCGTGTTCAACGCGCCGCCCGCGCCCGGCGCCCTGGTGAACAACCCGCTCGAGGTCGGCTGGGTGGACGCTTCCTACGGGCTGAACGCCAAGTCCACGCACCAGAAGGAGGCCCTGGAACTGCTGCAGTGGATGACCACCGCCGACTTCGGGCACATGGTCGCCGACGACCTCAAGCAGGTGTCGCTGGTCAAGGGGGTACAGTCCGCCGACCCGCTGCTGAGCCAGATGGTGCAGGACTACACGCAGAGCCCGACGCCGTACCTGATGCTGGTCGACTTCCGGTACGGTACGCCGCTGGGCAGCGACCTTCAGGCCGCCGGGCTGCAGAAGATGCTACTGGGCCAGCAGAGCGCGGCCCAGGTGGCCGGCGACATCCAGAACGGCATCGCTCAATGGTTCAAACCGTAGACACGGGTACCGCAGCACGGACTCGTGCCGGCCGCCGTCACCGGCGGCCGGCCGGCACGAGTCCGGTGCCGCGGATGAGGTGGCGTACCGCGGTCTACTTCCTCGTGCCGGCGTTCCTGCTCTACACCCTGTTCGTCGTGTACCCCCTGCTGTCCGCGCTGGCGGACAGCTTCTGGCGCTGGGAGGGCACCGCCCGCGGCGGGTTCGCCGGGCTGGCCAACTTCACCGGCCTGTTCACCACGTTCCCGCTCAACCACCAGCTCTGGCCGGCGTTCTGGCACACCGTCGTGTTCTTCATCGGCACCATGGTGGTGCAGAACACGTTCGGGCTTCTCGTCGCGGTGGTGCTCACCGAGTTGCGCTTCGGTCGGCGGTTCTTCCAGACCGTCTACACGCTGCCCTACCTCGTCGGCGGACTGGTCGTCGGATACCTGTGGAGCCTGCTGCTGAGCCCCAGCTTCGGCCCGGTGAACGCGGCGCTGCGAGCGGTCGGGCTCGGTTCGTTCGCCAAGCCGTGGCTCGGTGACCCGTCGACCGCCCTGCCGGTGGTCATCCTGGTCAACGCGTGGCAGTACGTCGGCTTCCCGATCCTGCTGTTCGGCGCGGCACTGGCCGGGCTGCCGTCGGAGTACGCGGAAGCCAGCCGGGTCGACGGGGCGAACGCCTGGCAGCGGTTCTTCCGCGTCACGCTGCCGTTGCTGTTGCCGTCGATCGGGGTGGTCTCCATCCTGACCTTCATCGGCTGCTTCAACACCTTCGAGCTCGTCTACTCGCTCGAAGGCGCCCAGGGCAACCAGCCCACCGGACCGGGCGGCGCGACCGACGTACTCGGTCTGATCTTCTACCGGGTCGCCTTCCAGGAGGGCGGTGCCGACGCCATCGGGCAGTCGTCCGCCCTGGCCGTGCTGCTGTTCCTGTTCATCTTCGGCATTGCGGTGCTCGCCAACCGCATCGTCCGCCGTCGCGAGGCCGAACTGACATGACCGTCCTTCACGAACGGGTACCGCGCGTCGCGGACCGGCCGCGCACCGGACGGCGTGCGCGCCGCCGCACGCCCCGCGAGCGGGCGGTCCTCATCCTCGCTCTCCTGCTGCTGTGGAGCTACGCGGTGGTGGCGCTGGCGCCCATGCTGGTCATGGTGCTCGACTCGCTGCGCTCCAACGCCCAGGTGCTCTCCGACCCGCTCGGCCTGCCCGGCTCGCTGGACCTGTCCAGCTACCGGACCGCGTGGACGGAGGCGTCGTTCGGCACGTACGTGCGCAACTCCGCCCTGGTCACCATCGCCGCGGTGGCGCTGGACGTGTGCGTGTCGCTGCCGGCGTCCTACGTGCTGGGCCGGTACCAGTTTCGGGGCAGCGGCGTGCTCATCGCGTACTTCCTGTCCGGGCTGATGCTGCCGATCCGCCTGGGCATCCTGCCCATCTTCTACCTGCTGGGCAGCTTCGGCATGATCGACTCCCGGCTCGGGCTGGTGCTGGTGTACGCGGCCAGCGGCATCCCGTTCTCGGTGTTCATCATGTCGGCGTTCTTCCGCGGCCTGCCCCGGGAGCTGGAGGAGGCCGCGCGCATCGACGGCGCGAGCGAGTTCCGCATCTTCGCCCGGGTCATGGTGCCGCTGGTCCGTCCGGCCATCGCCACCGTGGTGGTGTTCCGCTTCGTACCGCTGTGGAACGACTTCTTCTTCCCGCTGGTCCTGATGCGTACGACCGGGAAGTACACGCTGCCGGTGGGACTGACCCAGTTCTTCGGAGAGTTCCAGACGAACTGGTCGGCGCTGTTCGCCGGGCTGGTCATCGCGACCCTGCCGCTGATCGTGCTGTTCCTCGCGGCCACCAAGCAGATCGTGGCCGGACTGACCGCGGGAATGGGCAAGTAACCCCTTCCCGGGCGCCCCTCCCCCGGCGCCCTCCCCCGGGCACCCTTCATCCGGCACCCTTCATCCGCGCGAGACCGTCGACGCCGCTCTGACATCGCCATGGGCCGATTTGACACCGTCATGGCTAGCGGTTATCTATGATCGGTCGGTCTGGACGGAGGGCGGGCCTGGGAGGCCGGCCTTGGGAGGGCGACCCCCGCGGGGGGGCGGCCGCTGCGAGGACGGCCTGCGAGGGGCGCCGCTGCGGGGGCGGCCCTGGGGGCAGTGATCGGGGAGGGGGACCTGGGTGCAGGACGTGGTACTGGCCATGCTGGCGAAGGAGCCGGCGCACGGGTACGAGTTGCGCAGCCGGATGCGTGGTGCGCTCGGCCCTCTCGGCGACGCGATGAACGCCGGGCAGATCTACGTGACACTCACCCGGTTGACGAAGGCGGGCCTGGTGACCTCGGAGCGGGCCGAGGGCCTGCCGGACCGGCCTGACCGCCGGGTCTACGCGCTGACCCCGGCCGGGCAGCAGCGGGTCGCCGCCTGGCTGACCGAGGTGAACTGGCCGAAGTCCGACCTCACCGAGTTCCACCTCAAGCTGGTCGCCGCCGCGGCCGCCCGGTTGGCCGATCCGGTGGACCTGGTCGACGCGCAGCGGCGCGAGGTGCTGCGCCGGCTGCGCGACGCCCAGCGGGCCGCGTTGGACCATTCGGTGGACCCGGTCGCCGGGTTGCTGCTGGAGGGGGTCGTGCTGCGGCTGCGGGCCGACCTGGAGTGGCTGGAGGCGTGCGAGCGCATGTGGACCGAGCGCGACCGGACGGGAAGGGCGAGCGCATGACCGAGCGCACCAAGCGAAGCGAGGGCCACGAGGGCATGCCCGGAGAATCGGCGTGACCGGGTCGATGGTGCTGCGGACGCGCGGGCTGACCAGGCAGTACGGGCGGGACAGCGGGCTGGTGCGCGCGGTCGACGAAATCGACCTGGACGTACCCGCCGGGCAGGCGCTGGCCATCATGGGGCCCAGCGGTTGCGGCAAGTCCACCCTGCTGCACCTGCTCGGCGGGCTGCAACGGCCCACCGACGGGCAGGTGTGGCTGGCCGACCACCGGATCGACACGATGAGCGAGCGGGCACTGGCCCGGCTGCGGCGCGACAGCGTCGGCTTCGTCTTCCAGTCCTTCCACCTGATGGACGAGCTCACCGCCGTGGAGAACGTCGAACTCGCGGCTCTGCTTGCCGGGCAGTCGCCGCGCCGGGCCCGCAAGCGGGCGATGTACCTGCTCGACCGGGTCGGGCTCGCCGACCGGGCCCGGCACCTGCCCGCGGAGCTGTCCGGCGGCCAGCGCCAGCGCGTCGCGATCGCCCGCGCGCTGAGCAACGACCCGCTGGTCGTGCTGGCCGACGAGCCCACCGGCAATCTGGACAGCGCCGCCACCGTGGAGGTGTTGCGGCTGTTCGACGAGATACGCGCCGCCGGACAGACTCTCGTGGTGGTCACTCACGACGCGCGCATCGCGGCGGTCGCCGACCGGATGATCTCCATGCGCGACGGGGCGTTCGCCGACGACAGCCCGCTCGCCGGCGCCGGTATGGCCGGTACGGGCTCGGGTAGGGGCTCCGGTACAGCCGCCGGTGCGGCCGCCGGAACCGTCTACGGCGGGAGGCGCTGACGTGGCCGGTCGCCTGCTGCTCGTGTGCCGACTGTTGGTGCGGGACCTGCGCCGCCGGCCGACCGAGACCGTGCTCCTGCTGGCCGCCATCGCCGCCGCGACCGGCACGCTGACCCTCGGCCTCGCCCTCAACGGGATCGCCGACCGGCCGTACCAGCGGACCCGGGCAGCCACCGCCGGACCGGACGTGGTGGTGGAGCCCCCGGAGGTCACCGGTACGCAGGCCCTGACCGCCCTCGCGCCGCTGACCACCGCGCCCGGCGTCACCGGCCACAGTGGACCGTACCCGGTTGCCTACCTGATGCTGACCGCCCGCGGCAAGACCGTGCACGCGGTCGTCGAGGGCCGTGACCGGGCCCCGGCAACGCTCGACCGGCCGGCGGTGACCGGTGGCACCTGGGTGCGCCCCGGCGGCGTCGTCTTCGAACGCGCCTTCGCCGACGCGCTGGGCGTGCACACCGGCGACACGGTCAGCGTCGACGGTCATTCGCTGCGCGTGGACGGGACCGCGGTCACCGCCGCCAGGGCCGCCTACCCGCGCGCCGGCTGGCGTGTGCCGGGCACCCCGTTCACCGACCCGGGCGGCCTGGTCTGGGTCGACCGCGGCGACATCGCGGCACTCGCCGGCGGGTCGCAGTCGCTGTCGTACACGCTGAACGTGAAACTCGCCGACCCGGCGGCCCACGACGCGTTCGGCGCAGTGTCGAGTGCCGCGCTCAACACCAGGTCCTGGCAGTTCATCGCCGAAGAGGACAGCGCGCTGGCGAAGCAGGCGCGGAAGACCATGCTGATCGGTAGCTGGCTGCTCGCCGCCCTCGCGGTGGCCAGCGTCGCCGGCATCGTCGCCGGCCGGGTCATCGGCCAGCGCCGCCGGCTGGGGTTGCTCAAGGCCGTCGGAGCCGGGCCGGCCATGGTCGCCGCCGTCCACCTCGCCGAGTACCTCGTGATCGGGCTGGCCGCCGCCGGCATCGGGCTGGCCGCCGGCTGGCTCGCCGCGCCTCTGCTGGCCAGCCCCGGCGGCGGCTTCCTCGGCTCGGTCGGCGCCCACCCGCCCGCGCTGCGCACCGTGGTCGCCGCCACGTGTTTCGCCCTCGTCATCGCCGCCGCGGCGGCCCTGGCACCCGTGGTGCGTGCCGCGATCACCGACACCGTCCACGCGCTGGCCGACGCCGCCTCGCCGCCACGGCGTCGCGGTGGGCGCGTCCGGCTGTCTCGCCGGCTGCCCACCGCCCTGCTCATCGGGGTACGCATCAACGCCCGCCGGCCCCGCCGCGCCCGGCTCGCCATGGTGAACACCCTGATCACCACGACCACGCTCGCCGCCGCGCTCATGTTCCAGGTGCAGAACAGGCAGGAAACCCACATCGGCCCCTCGGAGCTCGTCAATCCCGATGACGAGCGCAGTTACCACGCCATGCTGATCGTCATCGTCGTACTGTGTGTCCTCGCGCTCATCAACGCGGTCGTGAGCACCTGGTCCGCGGTCCTCGACGCCCGGCATCCGCTGGCCGTCGCCCGGACGCTCGGCGCGACGCCCGGACAGGCGACCGCCGGACTGTCGGCGGCGCAACTGCTTCCGGCGGTACCCGGGGTCGCCGCCGGCATCCCGGCCGGCATCGTGCTGTTCCTGGCCGCCAGCGCCGGCCAGATCCGGTACCCGCCCGGGGTCTGGTGGCTCGCCACGGCGCTCGGGATCCTGCTCGCGGTCGCCGCGCTGACCGCCGTCCCCGCCATAGCCGCCGCGCGGCGTCCGGTCGCGGACACCCTCCGGTCCACGGCGTCCTGACGGGGCGGCGTCCTGACGGGACGGCGTCCTGACGGGGCGGTATCCCGACGGGCGGCATCCGACGGGCAACATCAAGGAGCGGTGCGGGCGCCACGCCGGTCGCGTCTTTGCTGACACCCTAGGGTGGCATTAGGGTGCGGTGTGGCTGATGATCAGGGCGATGCAGCTGTTGCGCTGCGTAATCGAGTGACCGCGTTGGCGGACTCACTGACCGGGATTCTGGAGCTTGACGCGCTGTCCGCGGCGCGCAGTGCCCCACGGTTGATCGACGAGGCGAAGTCGGTCCTGGCCGCCGTGCGCAGGGCCGCGATCGCCGACGCCGCGCGCGACATGACGCATGCCCAGATCGCGCAGGACCTCGGGGTGTCGCCCTCCGCGGTGAACAACGCCCTGGTCGAGCACCGCGCCCACGCCCTGCGACTCGCACCTCTGGCCGGCGGCTCGAAGGAGGCGCTCGGTGTCTGACCAGTTCGTACACCTGCACGTCCACACCGAGTTCTCGATCCTGGACGGCGCCGCCCGGATCAAGGACATGATGACCGAGGCGAAGCGCCTGGGCATGCCGGCGGTGGCGATCACCGACCACGGCAACATGCACGGGGTCTACGAGTTCTTCAAGGCCGCCACCGGTGCCGGCATCACCCCGATCCTGGGCATCGAGGCATACCTGGCGCCGGAGACGCGGTACGAGCGGCGTCCGGTGCGGTGGGGCAAGCCCGAGCAGAAGTCCGACGACGTGTCCGGTGCCGGCCGCTACACCCACGCGACGATGTGGGCGAGCAACAGCGAGGGCCTGCACAACCTGTTCCGGCTGGCCTCCCGTGCGTCCATCGAGGGCACCTACGGCAAGCCGCGGATGGACGCGGAGCTGATCGCCGAGTATGCCAGCGGCATCATCGCCACGACCGGGTGCCCGTCCGGCGAAGTGCAGACCCGGCTGCGGCTGGGGCAGCCGGAGCAGGCGCTGGCCGCCGCCGCGAAGTACCAGGAGATCTTCGGCGCGGACAACTACTTCCTCGAGATCATGGACCACGGGCTGGAGATCGAGCGGCGGGTCCGCGACGGCCTGATCGACATCGGTCGCAAGCTCGGGATCCGGCCGGTGGTCACGAACGACTCGCACTACACCGTCCCGGATCAGGCCGCCGCCCACGACGCGCTGCTGTGCGTGCAGACCAACGCGAACATCTCAGACACCAACCGGTTCAAGTTCGACGGCTCGGGCTACTACCTCAAGTCCGCGCAGGAGATGTTCACCGTCGACAGCTCCGACCTCTGGGCGGACGGTTGCAAGAACACGCTGGTCATCGCCGAGCGGGTCGACACCACCGGCATGTTCGCCTACCACAACCTGATGCCCCGCTTCCCCGCTCCCGAGGGGGAGACGGAGCAGAGCTGGTTCGAGAAGGAGGTGTGGTCGGGCATGAGCCGCCGGTACCCGGGCGGCATTCCCGACGACCGGCGGGCCCAGTGCGAGTACGAGATCGGGGTCATCAGCCAGATGGGCTTCCCCGGGTACTTCCTCGTGGTGGCCGACTTCATCAACTGGGCCAAGGACAACGGCCACCAGGTCGGCCCCGGCCGCGGCTCGGCCGCCGGCAGCATCGTGGCCTACTCGCTGGGCATCACCGACCTGGACCCGATCGACCACGGGCTGATCTTCGAGCGCTTCCTCAATCCCGAACGCGCCTCCATGCCCGACATCGACACGGACTTCGACGAACGCGGGCGCACCGAGACCATCCGCTACGTGACCGAGAAGTACGGCGACGACCGGGTCGCGCAGATCGCGACCTTCGGCACCATCAAGGCGAAGGCCGCGATCAAGGACGCGGCCCGGGTCAACGGCTACCCCTACGCGGTCGGTGACCGGATCACCAAGGCGTACCCGGCGCCGGTGATGGGCAAGGACATGCCGCTGTCCGGCGTCTTCGACCCCAACCACCCCCGCTACGGCGAGGCGACCGAGCTACGCGCGCTGCACGACTCCGAGCCGGACGTCGCGAAGATCATCGAGGTCGGGCGCGGGCTGGAGGGTCTGGTCCGGCAGACCGGCGTGCACGCCGCCGGTGTCATCATGTCCGCCGAGTCGCTGGTCGACCACGTACCGCTGATGCGCCGGGAAGACGACGGGGCCATCATCACGCAGTTCGACTACCCGACCTGCGAGACGCTCGGCCTGATCAAGATGGACTTCCTCGGGCTGCGCAACCTGAGCATCATGGCCGACGCGGTCAGAAACGTCGCCACCACCACCGGGCACACCATCGACCTGCTGCAACTGCCGCTGGACGACAAGCCGACCTATGAGCTGCTCTCCCGCGGGGACACCCTCGGGGTGTTCCAGCTGGACGGCGGGCCCATGCGGGCGCTGATGAAACTGATGCGCCCGGACAACTTCGAGGACGTCTCCGCCCTGATCGCCCTGTACCGGCCGGGGCCGATGGGCGCCAACAGCCACACCAACTACGCGCTGCGCAAGAACAAGATGCAGGAGATCGTGCCGATCCACCCGGAGTTGGCCGAACCGCTGGAGGAGATCCTCGGCCCGACCCACGGTTTGATCGTCTATCAGGAGCAGGTGCAGCGGGCGGCGGTGAAGCTGGCCGGGTACTCGCTGGGCAAGGCCGACAACCTGCGCAAGGCGATGGGCAAGAAGAAGAAGGAGGTACTGGACAAGGAGTTCGTCCCGTTCCAGGCGGGCATGCGCGACAACGGGTACTCCGACAACGCCATTCAGACCATCTGGGACGTCCTGGTCCCGTTCGCCGACTACGCGTTCAACAAGGCGCACAGCGCCGCCTACGGCCTCATCGCGTACTGGACGGCCTACCTGAAGGCCAACTACCCCGCCGAGTACATGGCCGCGCTGCTGACCTCGGTCGGCGACGACAAGGACCGGATGGCGCTGTACCTGGCCGAATGCCGCCGCATGGGCATGAAGGTGCTGCCCCCGGACGTCAACGAATCCGTCGCCCAGTTCTCCCCGGTCGGCGACGCCATCCGCTTCGGCCTGCACGCGGTGCGCAACGTCGGCGGCCCGGTGGTCGAGTCGATCGTGCGTACCCGCGAGCACAAGGGCGCGTACACCTCGTTCAACGACTTCATGGGCAAGGGCGAACTCGCGGTCTGCAACAAGCGCACCATCGAATCGCTGATCAAAGCCGGCGCGTTCGACTCCCTCAAGCACACCCGCAAGGGCCTGCTGGAGATTCACGAACAGGCGGTCGAGGCGACGACCGCGGTCAAGCGCAAGGAGGCGGAAGGCCAGTTCGACCTGTTCGGCTCCCTCATGCCGGACGACGAGTCCGACACCGCGCTGACCATCGAAATCAAGGACCACGAGTGGGATCCGCGCGACCTGCTCGCCTTCGAACGGGAGATGCTCGGCCTGTACGTGTCCTCCCACCCCCTCGCCGGCACCGAACGAGTCCTGCGCAGCGCGTCCGAACACGCCATCGCGCAGATCGACGACGACGAGATGCCCGACGGCGCTCAGGTCACCATCGCCGGCATGCTCGTCGGTGTCGCCAAGCGGGTCACCAAGCAGGGCAAGATGTGGGCCTCGGCCGCCCTGGAGGACCTGGCCGGAGGGATCGAGGTGCTGTTCTTCCCCAACACGTACGAGCTGGTGTCCGACCGTCTCGCCGAAGACCTCGTGGTGGCCATCAAGGGCAGGGTGAACCGGCGCGACAGCGGGGTCGCCGTCGCCGTATCCGACATGAGGATTCTCGATGTCAGCGGCGCCAGCGGCGCGCGGCCACTGACCATAACGATGCGACAGGCTCAGATCAACGAGGATCGGGTGGAGCGGCTCAACGAGATCCTGACCCGGCACCGCGGCCAGACCGAGGTGCGCCTGCAGATGGGCCGGCACCTGCTGCGGCTGCAGAACCACTCGGTCGAGGTCACGCCCGCGTTGCTGGCCGACCTGAAGGCGTTCGTCGGCGCGGCGAACATCTCGTCGTGATTCATCACGGTGTCGCCGGTGCGGCTCGGCGGTTTGGCGTGGCCGCGCCGCACCGGCGAGCCGTGCGCGCCGGTCTCACGACCGCTGATCCCATACCCGCCGACCTCACATATCGGTGCGCTGTCTCGTCGACCCTGTGAGGGCTCGTCCACACTGTGAGGGGCTCCTCCACACCCGTGAGGGCAGCCACGAACAAGGGAGCCGGCGACACCATGACCACCCCATCCGAGCCGGGATACGACCGGACCGATCCGAGCCTCGGCGCGATCATGAGTGAGCGGCGTCACCTGATCAATCTCGCCTACCGGCTGCTCGGCTCCCTGGCCGACGCCGAGGATGTCGTACAGGAGACCTACGCTCGCTGGTACGCCATGTCGCCGCAACAGCAGGAGGCCATCGAGTCCCCCGGCGCCTGGCTGACCACCGTCGCCAGCCGGGTCTGCCTCGACCTGCTCGGCTCGGCGCGTGTCCGGCGGGAGCGCTACGTGGGCGAATGGGTCCCGGAGCCGCTACCGGAGCAGGCCGAGTGGATCGGCGGACGGCCCGGCGGCATCACCGCCGATCCGGCCGACCGGGTCACCCTCGACGAGTCGGTCAACATGGCCTTCCTCGTCGTACTCGAATCGATGACCCCGGCCGAGCGCGTCGCGTTCATCCTGCACGACGTGTTCCGCTACTCCTTCGCCGAGGTGGCCGACATCGTCGGTCGTACCCCAGCGGCGTGCCGGAAGCTGGCCTCCTCGGCCCGCCATCGCATCGACGCGTCCCAGGCCCTCACGAGTCCGCCGGCCCGGCAGGCCGACATCGTCAGAGCCTTCAAGGCGGCCTGGGAGGCCAAGGACATCAACGCTCTCATCGGCCTGCTCGACCCCAACGTCACCGCCATCGCCGACGGCGGCGGCGTGGTCAGCGCCGTGCTCCGGCCGATCCGGGGCAGCGAGCAGGTCGCGCGCTACGCCATCGAGATCTCCGCCTTGGTGCCCGGCATGACGATCCTGGAACGCACGGTCAACGGCCAGCCCGGCCTGGTGGCCAAACGCGACGGGGTCATCGTGTCGGTGATGGCGTTCGACATCGCGAACGACCGGGTCAAACACCTCTGGGCGGTACGCAACCCCGACAAGCTCCGGCCGTGGACGGAGGACTGATCCGGCCCGGCACGGTCTGATCCGGCCCGGCACGGTCTGACCCGGCCGGGCACGGTCTGACCCGGCCGGCACGGTCTGACCCGGCCGGCACGGTCTGACCCGGCCGGCACGGTCTGACCCGGCCGGCACAGTCCCATCCGGCGGCACGGTCTCACCCGGCCGGCACGATTACCCGGCCCGCACGATTACCCGGCCGGCTCGATTACCCGGTTGGCAGCGGCTTCGCCATCTGTTGGGAGGTCACCGTGAAGCCCAGGCTCTCGTAGAGCCGGATCGCCGGCGTGTTGTCCCCGAAGACATTCAGCCCGAGCCGGGGCACGCCGCGCCGGACCAGCTCGCTCTCGGCGGCGAGCATCATCGCCCGGCCGTAGCCCCTGCCCCGGTGCCCGGCGTCGATGTAGACGTTGAACACCCAGGCGGTGTCGGGACGCTCGGGCGCCCGGGGCAGCGCGAGCCAGACCCAGCCGACCCGCTCACCTCCGGCGGTGCCGGTGAACAGCAGCATGCCCGGCGTGGCGGCGCCCTGCGGTAGCAGGCCGTCGATCAGCTCCTGGCTGGATTTTCGCGCGTGTTCGCCATCGAAGCCACGGCTGGACGCCAGGTCCTGCGCGTAGTCCTCGACGAGTTCGGCACGGCGGACGACGAACTCATCGCCGCTCATCGGTTCGAGCTCAAGCCGCACCGGCATGTCAGCGTTCACCACGCTCTCCGACTCGTGATCACGAAGAGATCCTGCATCAGGCGAGGTTCGACCACCAAACGATTTCGTCCGCGGCCTATTCGCAGGGCCGGCGTCGCAGGACTGCCATCGCAGGGCGCCGTCGTGGGGCGGCCATCGCAGGGCGGCGCTGTGGGGCGGCGCTGTGGGGCGGCGCTGTGGGGCGGCGCTGTGGGGCGGCGCTGTGGGGCGGCGCTGTGGGGCGGCGCTGTGGGG
>NZ_BONZ01000057.1 GCF_016862975.1 Rugosimonospora africana | reverse complement strand
TGGGGCGGCGCTGTGGGGCGGCGCTGTGGGGCGGCGCTGTGGGGCGGCGCTGTGGGGCGGCGCTGTGGGGCGGCGCTGTGGGGCGGCGCTGTGGTCGCGGTCGGCCGAACCGCGCCGCCAGCCCGACCCGCACCGCGCGACCGCACCGCGCCACCGCGCCGCCGGCGCGGCGCCTGCCTCGGCCGCGGAACGCACACCCATTGACACCGATCGCTTCGCCGTGTTTCATTGACCGCACCGTATGTGTTAGCGCTAACAATCCGGCGCTCTTCTCAGCGGAGAGCGCCCCGGCGGATCGGCCGGAAGGGCGTCGACCCTGACAGGGCCCGCGAGCAGGCGGGCGGACACCACCACGAGGGCGGTACGCGGCGGCCGAATGTTAGCGCTCACGGAACGGCCGGTGGCAGGGCTGCCACCGAGGGGAGTGATCCTGGATGAGCAGGACGCGAGCGCCACCGCCGGGGCGGGCTCACCTGTGCCGGCCGCCCGAGAACGCAGCCGGTCGGCGGCCGGGCCCGTCGCAGGCCGGCAAGCGACCGGCAGGACAGGGCTCAACCGAGTTCGACTCCGTCAGCAGACGAACGATCGGAGCTTATCCACCATGGCCAGACCCCCCATCCGGCGCATGCGCCGCAGGGCACTCGCCGCCGGTACGGCGATCGCGCTCGCACTGATCGGCATCACGTTCACGATGGCGGCACCGGCGCAGGCGCACCGGCCGGTCGCGCCGCCCCGGCCGCACGGCCCCTGCGACATCTACGCCGCGGCCGGCACCCCGTGCGTCGCCGCCCACAGCACCACCCGCGCGCTGTACGCCTCCTACAACGGCCCGCTCTACCAGGTCAAACGCCTGTCGGACAACCGGGTCAGGGACATCGGCGTCGTGGCCCGCAGCGTGAAGCCGGTCCCGGACCCCGGCGGGTACGCCGACGCCGCCACGCAGGACGCGTTCTGCGCCAACACGACCTGCCTCATCACCAAGGTCTACGACCAGTCCCCCATGCACAACGACCTCACCCAGGCGCCCCGCGGGGGATTCAGTGGCCCCGCCCTGGGCGGCTTCAACAATTTCCCGATCGCGGACTCGGCTCCGATCACGATCGGCGGCCACAAAGCCTACGGCGTCTTCATCGAGCCGGGCATGGGCCTGCGCGACGACGACACGACCGGCATCGCGGTCGACGACCAGCCGGAGGGGATGTACTGGGTACTCAACGGCCAGCACTTCAACAACGGCTGCTGCTTCGACTACGGCAACGCCGAGACCGACAGCCGCGACGACGGCAACGGCACCATGGAGACCTCGTACTTCGGCAACGCCACCGCCTGGTACCACGGCAACTCCCCCGGCCCGTGGGTCATGACGGACCAGGAGAACAACCTGGTCGGTTGCGTCAACCCGGGGAGCACCTCCAAGCTGTGCGCGCAGTTGCCGAGCATCACCTCGCGGTTCGTGACCGCCGTGGCCAAGGGCGAACCGCACCACTGGGCCTCGTTGGGCGGCGACGCGCAGCAGGGATCGCTCGCGACCATGTTCGACGGGCCGCGGGTCGACGCCAGCTATGACCCGATGCGCAAGCAGGGGGCCATCGTCCTGGGCAACGGCGGCGACAACAGCAACGGTTCGCAGGGCACCTTCTACGAGGGCGTGATGACGGCCGGGTACCCGACGGACGCCACCGACAACGCGGTGCAGGACAACGTGGTGGCCGCGAAGTACGGCGCCCAGCGGTTGAGCCTGTCGCCGGCCTCGGCCACCGCCACTCCGCCCGGGCTGCAGACCTTCGCTCCGGGGTCGTCGCGGGACGCCACGCTGACGTACACGAACACCACCGGAACCCGGGCGGTGGGCGTGAAGCTGAGCCTTTCCGTACCCGACCGGCACTGGACGTCGGTCGTCACGGGTACCAGAAAGGATTCGAAGACCTTCGACTCGGTCGCGCCCGGCGCGAGCGTCAGCGCGACCTTCCGGGTCACCTCCGGACCGGCGGCCTTCACCGGTGACCTGATCGGCAACGCGTCCTGGAAAGAGCCGGGGACGAACCCGAGACGTTCCGAGACGACGGTCGAGAAGGTACGCAATGTCAACCCGGTCAAGATAAACGAGTTCCGTACCGGTACCGCCGCCAACTCGACCAACGCGTACCTCGAGCTTGACAACGCCGGTACCCACGCCATCGACATCTCCCACTGGACCCTGACCGAGCATCCGACCCAGCAGGCCGTCTTCTCGACGGTGACCGTCCCGGCCGGGACGAAGCTCGCGGCCGGCGGCCACTACCTGCTCGGCCTGTCCAACTCGGGACTGGCGGCACCGGCCGGCGCGGGCGACGTCACCGTCAACGTCCGGAGCACGGCCGGCATGGCCGCCGGAGACCAGATCGACATCGACACCGGTCGTGACGTCGAGAGCCGCACGATCGCCAGCGTCGGGACGGCGGCCACGCCGAACACGACGCTCTGGCAACCGCTCCCCGACGGCCCGGTCGTCACGATCCCCGCCGGCTCGACCAACGTGCCGGTCACCAGCGCGTCCGGGTTCGCGGTCGGTCAGAAACTGGCCATCGGGTACGGCGACCGGCTCGAGGTGGCCACGGTCACCGCGGTCGGCAAGCCCGGCACCCAGGCGCGCCTGTCGGCGGCGGCACCGGCGGGCTCGACCAACATCAAGGTCACGTCCACCACCAACGTCACGGCCGGCGACACGATCAGGTTGGACATCGGCCCGAGGATCGAGAACGTCACCGTCGCCGCGGTCGGCACCTCCGGGGCCAGCGGTACGGGCCTCGACCTGGCCGCCCCGCTGGCGTTCGACCACTCGTCGAACCTGCCGTTCAGCGTCCGGGGAACCGGGATCGGCTTCACCCCGGCGACGGCCTTCGCCCACTCGAGCAACGAGCCGGTGCAGGCGCTCGGCACCGGTGTCACCCTCGACAAGCCGCTGCGCGAACGCCACCCGGTCAACACGCCGGTGCGCGATGCCGTGGTCACCACGGCGGGCTATCAGGGCTCACCGGCACCCGACCAGTGGTTCGGCGGCCCCGCCCTGTCCGCCAGCGCCGGCGCCATGGTGCTGCGCGACGGTCAGGGACACGTCGTCGACAGCCTCAACTACGGGAGCCTCGTCGACCCCTGGGCCGCCGAGGGGTACCAGGGCACGTCCGGCTCGGGGCAGAGCGGTTGCCGGGTACCGGCGCCCGGTACGGCCAACGGCGCCGGGAGGAGCGCGGTCCGCTACCCGGACGGCATCGACACCGACAGCAACTGCACGGACTTCACCACGTCCAACGAACCCACCCCGGGTGAGGCCAACCACGGGTTCACGCTGGACCCGGGCCCTCTGGTGTCGTTGCAGGCCACGACGCCCGGCAGTACGTCGAACTTCGTCAAGCACGACGACTCCGACGACCTCGTGGTCACCGCGCCGGTGACGGCCGCCAGTCCGGAGACCGACAAGCAGGACGCCACCTGGGTGGAGGCGGCCGGCCTGGCCAACCCGAGCTGTGTGTCGTTCGAGTCGATCAACAGGCCGGGCAGCTACCTACGGCACCAGAACTTCCAGTTCCACCTGCAGCCCAACGACGGCAGTTCGCTGTTCTCCCAGGACGCGACCTTCTGCCAGGCACCGGGCAACAGCGGGCAGGGCGTGTCGTTCCAGTCGGTGAACTTCCCGACCAGGTACGTCCGCGCCTTCAACAATGTTGTCTACCTCGCGAGCAACGGCGGAACCAATGCCTGGGACACCACCACCTCGTGGTCTGACGACACGAGCTGGTCGGTGGCCGCGCCGTGGGCACAGGCACCGCAGGGCACCGGCGGCGGCTGAGCCGGACGCACCGTCTCCCCTTCCGGCGTCCACTGTAGAAGGTGGACGCCGGGAGGCGGCCCGGTGCCACCCGGGTGCGGCAGTGTCACTCGGCGGAGTGGGAGACTCCGCAAGCCGCTGCCCTCGTTCCCGGCCGGCCGGTCGGTGTCGATTATTGGGTCGCCGTGAATGTCTGATCGCGGTACAACCAGCAGATGACCGAACGACGGCTGCCCGGCGGGCGCAGTTTCGGAGCCGTACGCGTCGGCGACGAGGTCCGCCGCCCCGCGCAGCCGTGGACGGCGACCGTGCACTCGGTGCTGCGGCATCTGGAAGACGTCGACTTCGACGGCGCGCCGCGAGCCCGCGGCTTCGATGACCGGGGCCGCGAACGCCTGACGTTCTTGCCCGGCCAGACCTTGGGCGAGACCCAGCCATGGCCGGACTGGTTGCGCTCCGACGACGCGCTCCGGCAGGTCGGTGCGTGGCTTCGGAGGCTGCACGACGCGACCGCGACGTTCCGGCCGGCCGCGGACGCCGTCTGGTTCACCGGCCGGCCGTGGCAGCCGGGACTTCTGATCGCTCATCTGGACGCGGCGCCGTGGAACGCCGTCTGGGCCGACGGCGCCCTGGTCGGGTTCGTCGACTGGGACACTGCCAGCCCATCCCGCCGCGAGGATGACCTGGCGTTCTCGGCGCTGACCTGGGTGCCGCTGCTGACGGCGGGCATCGCCGAGGCAGCCGGATTCGGTAACGCAACCGGATCCGGTGAGGCAGCCGGATCCGTTAACGCGGCCGAACGGCAGCGGCGGTTCCAGTTGCTCCTCGACGCGTACGGATACACCGGCGACCGATCCGCGATCCGCGACGCGCTCATCGGGCGCGTCGAGCGCAACGTCGCGATGATCCGGCAGCTCGCCGACGGCGGTGAGCCGACCTTCCAGCGCATGCTGCCGTGGGCCGCGGACCTGGAACGCTCCGGCGACGAGGTGGCCGAGCTACCCGACGAGTTCTGGCAGGGGCGAGATCGGCAGGACAGGACCTAGCCTTCTCGGCTCGGAAGGCCTCCGCTCCTGTGCGCTGGCAGCCCGTCATGGAACGCCTCGTCGTTGGCCGCAGTCGACGCCTCGTCGTTTGTGACAGTCGACGCCTCGTCGTTTGCGACAGTTGTGGCCAGTGACGCCAGCACTCGCAGCTTCTCGGCACTGTCGCTGCCTATGTCGGCGTAGTACATCACGAGGGTCAGGTCCCCGACGGGGAGCTTGTCACGGTGAAGGTGAACCGTGCCGACGACAGGGTGATTGACGACGGTCGTGCCACCCTCGAGTTGGCGGACGTCGTGGCGTGCCCAGAGCGCACGGAACCGAGTGCTGGCCAGAGATAGTTCCCCGACGAGTTCGACGATGTGCGCATCGTCGGTGTCCTCGCCGATGGACTTGCGGAACGACCCGACGAATTCCGCTGTCGCCGCATCCCAGTCGGCGTGGAACTCCTGCTCCTCGGGATCGAGTATCAAGGACCGCAACCGGTTCTCGCCCGGTCGCAGCCGGGGCGAGAGGGCGAGTGCGAGCGGGTTCGACGCGAGCACGTCGAATGCCCGACCCTCGATGAATGCCGGCACCTCAAGGGCGGCGAGCAGGTGATGCAGTCGGGCGGGCACGCGCTCGGTCCGCCTGCGGGGGCGCGCATGGCGCGACGGCTTGGCGAGGTCGAGCAGGTACTGGTGCTCGACCTCGTCGAGGTGGAGGACACGCGCGAGCGCCGCGAGTACCTGCGCGGACGGATTCTTGTCGCGCCCGCGCTCCAGCCGCAGGTAGTAGTCGGCGCTGACCCCGGCCAGCATGGCGACCTCTTCGCGCCGCAACCCGGTGACCCGCCGGTTGGGTCCGGCCGGAATGCCAGCCTGCTCCGGTGTGACCAGATCCCGCCGGGCGCGAAGGTACGCGCCCAGCCGATTCGTCTCCTCGTCGCGGTTCGTCAACTCAGCTCCATTCTCCGCGCGTCCGGCCCAGCCCGAAGGCTGCCCCGTGCTCGTGGCACCCGATCGGGAACTAGCGCCGACAAAGACCCCACCTCGGCTGTCGATGCTTGCGAAGCTTCCCTCATGCGCCGCAGACCGGGATGTATCGGACATCCGGTATGACCGTCGCCGGGGTCGCTCTTGCCGTCGTCGTACCGATCCACGCTAGCCCGGCGCTTCCGCCGGACAGGGGGTCCTGTCACTCCCCGGATCAGCAGGGACCTCACAGCCTCCGGATGCCCGAGGGAACCTTGTCTCAGGCGATCCGGTCGTGGCCAGGAGCCGTGTCGTGACCAGGCTCCACGCCGCTAGCAAGCGCCACGTCGTTAGCAGAGCCTGTCGCTGGCAAAAACCACGTCGTTAGCAAGAGTCACAAGGAGACCATGGTGGAGATCACCAACCGCACAGTCCTCATCGTCGGCGGCACCTCGGGAATCGGGCGCGGACTCGCGCAGCGATTCGTGGATGCCGGCAGCACAGTCATCGTCGGAGGCCGCAGTCCCGAGCCGCAGGACGGACTCGAGACCGTCAGGATCGAGGTCACCGATCCGGACTCGATCCTCCGCGCCCGCGACGAAGTGCTCGACGCACACCCCGACCTCGACGTCGTCGTCACGATGTCCGGCGTCATGCTCACCGAAGACCTGCGCGACCCCGCGCACATCGCCACGACCGAGACGACGATCACCACGAACCTTCTCGGCACCATCCGCGTCATCGACGCCTTCACTCCGCACCTCATCGCCCGTGGCTCCGGAACCATCCTCACGGTCAGCTCGGGAATCGCCTTCCTGCCGTTCCCCCTCATGCCCACCTACGGCGCCTCGAAAGCCGGCGTGCACGCCTACACGGAATCGCTCCGGGCACAGCTCGCGGGAACGGGCATCGAGGTGGCCGAGCTCGTGCCGCCCGCCGTCGCGACCGCCGGACAGGAGAAGGTAAACCCGGCGGCACTGCCGCTCGACGCGTACCTCGACGAGGTCATGGGGCTGCTGGCAATGGAGCCGACGGCCCACGAGATCCTCGTCAAGGGCGTGTTCATGCACCGTTGGGCCGAACGCGACGGTACCTACGCCGAACTCCTGGAGCGGCGGTCACAGGCGCTCAACACACTGCCCAACCGCTGAGCACCCGGCGCTCGGCCTCAGGCACCCGGGCTCCTGCATTCGGGCTCCGACACCCCGACTCCGGCCGAGCGAACCCGAGACGCGGGGCGGCGGAGGCGGTGTGATCCGCGTAGAGTCGCGGACTGGTGCCGAACACTGGCGCTGTTCGCTCCGGTATCCGTTGTGCGTCGATGGGTGGTCGACATGCGGGTCAAGCACACGTTCCTCGCCCTCGTGGCGACCGGCGCCCTGATCGGCGGTCTGGTCGCGGCGCCGGCGACCGCAGCCACGGCAGCGACCACAGCCGCCACGGCGGCAAACGGAGCCACGATAGCGAACGGAGCCACGGCGGCGAACCGGACCGCAGCGGCAAACGGGAACACGGCCATCCCGGCGGCCGCGGGTCCGACCGGTATCGAGGGCAGTGCCGAAGGGGCGATCCGGGAATCGGCCGCCCGCACCGACGGCGCGCGGCACATCGACACGCCGACGATGATCAGCAGGATCACCGCGCTGCACGAGAACACCTACGACTTCCTCGTGGAGAGCCCGACCGACTGGGCCGACCTGTCGACCGAGTTCATGCCGGCCGCGCAGGCCGCCGGCATCCGGGTGTTCGGATACTTGGTGCCGCCGAGCGAGTGCCCGAGTTCCTCGGGCCACGACGGCTCGTGCGACGGATACCTGCCGTACCACAAGGACTATGTGGCCTGGGGCAAGGCGCTCGCCACGCTGTCGGTGCGGTACCCGGATCTCGTCGGCTGGACCGTCGACGACATGGACTACAACCTGACGCTCTTCACGGCGTCGTACGTCAACTCCATGAACACCGCCGCCCGGTCCATCGCGCCGAACCTGAGCTTCTACCTCCAGCTCTACCAACCGACCATCACGCAGAGCCGGATCGACAGCTACGCCGCGGGCATCGCCGGCGTCATCATGCCGTACCGCGACGGCGCCTACCGCAACACGGCCTGGACCGGCACGTTCCAGTCGGCGGTCAACTCGGTCACCGCGATCCTCAACCGGGACAGCAAGCAGCTCATCGTCATGCTGTACGGCAACAGCCTCAGCAGCACCGACATCCCGCCGGACACCGACTACGTCAGGACCCTGACCAGCCAGGCTCTGGCCGACACGGCCTCGGCGCAGATCGCCGGCGTCATCCTCTGGAACCTGATCCTCGACCCGACCGGCAGGCCGGCGAACTCGGCCACCAACCAGGCCCACACCGGCAACGGCGCGCTCGTGCTGACCGTCGCCGCGAACACCGCCACCTCCGCCGGCCAGTACGCGCAGGCGAGCACCACCATCCACCTCGACAGCGGATCGTCGAGCTGCGTCATGGTCCTGCACCGCAGGGACAGCCGCCCGACCAGCGCGCCCGCCGGCTACCACGAGCGGGAGGCATACGTGGGCGGCCACGCGGTGTGGAAGACCGACGTCACCTACGACGGCACCGACTGGTACTCGTCGTCGCCGCTGGACATCACGTCCGACCTCACCAACGGCTCGGCCTCGCTCGTGTTGCGCCTCACCGAACTCACGGGCGTGGCCAACTACCAGGTCACGATGGCGTTCGACGACATCACCCTGACCGGTTGCGGCATCGCCAACCCGACGTTCGAGACCGACAGCGGCTGGACGATCAGCCGTTCCGGCGGACCGGTGCTGGCAAGCATCTACCAGTACAGCCCGACCTACACCACCGACACCTTCGCCGCCGTCGCGAGCCTGTACAACGGCTGAGGCGCGATAGACGCAGGTCGGCACCGGCACAACGGCGCGGGCGGCCAGGAGTCGACCGGTACCTCAGCCCTGCAGCAGCCGCCGCACCTCCCGCTCGGCGGCCGGGCCGGCACCGGCGCCGGAAGCCGCAGCGGCACCCGAAGCCGTGGCGGCGTCCGAAGCCGTGGCTGCACCCGAAGCCGTGGGTGCACCCAAAGCCGCTGCGCCGGACGCGGTGCCGAGGATCCAGTCGACGGCGCCGGCCAGATCGGCGGCGACTACAGCCGCGGGGACCACAGCGGCGGGGATCACACCGGCCACAGCGGCGCCCACCCTCTCGGCGCCGGCCACAGCCACGCCCGCCACAGCCACGCCCGCCACAGCCACGCCCGCCACAGCGACACCGGTCCCCTCGCCGGCCCGGGTCATCGGAGCCGGTACGAGGACACCGGACGCTCCCGCAGCCGCCGCGGCCGCCAGGTCCGTGCCGTTGTCGCCGACCACCACACACTCGGGGGTGGCCACACCGAGCGCCGCCGCCGCGTCCAGCACCATTCCGGGCGCCGGCTTGCGGCAGGCGCAACCGTCGTGCGGGCCGTGCGGGCACACCTGCCACGTGTCGAACGGGCCGAGCAACTCCTCGACCCGCCGGTTGACCGCCTCGACCTGCTCGGCGGTGGCCAGGCCGCGCCGGATCGCCGACTGGTTCGTGACCACACCGAGCTTCAGCCCGGCTCCGCGCAACCGGTCCAGAGCCTCGCGGGCGCCCGGGATCGGACGTACCAGCCGCGGATCGGCGTTGTACGGGACATTCTCGATCAGCGTGCCGTCGCGATCGAAGAGCGCCGCCCCGAACCGGCGGCCACTCCCCGGCGGGGGGTCATCGCGCGAGGGGTCATCGCGCGGGCCGGACTCCGATTCGCGTGCCACACGAAGCCACGAGACGGCCGAACCGCCGCCATCTCCGTTCGGCGTCACGATCTCATCGCCGTTCCCCCGCTCGGCTTCCACGTCCACGACCGGCAACTCGGCGCCATCCGCCGGGCCTCCATCCGCCAGGGCGCCATCCGCCGGGCCATCGGCCGCGGAGTCATCGTCCACTGTTTCGGCACGGATCAACGGTAGCGGGCAGCCCGTCAGTGCTGCCCGCGTTCTTCGATGTCCCGCTCCGGGTGGCGCCGCAGGTACTCCATCTCCAGCGCGACCGTCCGCTCCGAGTGGTGCTGCAGCGCCCGGGTCGGCGCGTGCAGGAAGGTTTCGTTCCGGGTGCGGTGGAGTTGGGCGAGTTCCCGAAGCAGGTCGTCCTCCGACAGCCGCTCGGGCGGCAGACCCTCATCCCTCGTAGTCGTAGTCGGTTCCGCAGTCACAGTCGGGTCCGTACTCACAGTCGACTCCTTCGGCATCGTGACGTAGGCGCGGCGCTCGCCGGCACCCCTGGCTTCAGATGGCACTGCCATGGCCGTCGCGGCCGACCGGCGTCGCACCGCCCTCCGGGTGGCCGAGCCGGTTTCGTGCTCCCGCGGCCAGCCGCGGAAACTTCAGGTCGAACGCGGGGCGTTCGGAGCGGATGCGGGGAATGTGGTGGAAGTTCCGTAGCGGGGGCGGGCAGGAGGTCGCCCACTCCAGCGAGTTGCCGTACCCCCACGGGTCGGCGACCTCGACGATCCGGCCCGCCTTGAACGACTTTGTACACGTTCCACAGGAACGGTAGGAGCGACGCACCGAGGATGAACGCGCCGATGCTCGAAATCGTGTTGAGCGTGGTGAACCCGTCGGAGGGAAGGTAGTCCGCGTACCGGCGGGGCATGCCTTCGGCACCCAGCCAGTGCTGCACCAGGAACGTGGTGTGGAACCCGATGAACGTCAGCCAGAAGTGCACCTTGCCCAACCGCTCGTCCAGCATTCGGCCGGTCATCTTCGGGAACCAGAAATACACCCCGGCGAACACCGCGAACACGATCGTGCCGAACAGTACGTAGTGGAAGTGCGCCACCACGAAGTACGTGTCGGTCACGTGGAAGTCGATCGGCGGACTGGCCAGCAGCACCCCGGACAGCCCGCCGAGCAGGAACGTCACCAGGAATCCGATGGAGAACAGCATCGGCGACTCGAACGTCAACTGTCCCTTCCACATCGAGCCGATCCAGTTGAAGAACTTGATGCCGGTCGGAATGGCGATCAGGTACGACAGGAACGAAAAGAACGGCAGCAGCACCTGACCGGTCGCGAACATGTGGTGCGCCCACACCGTCATCGACAACCCCGCGATGCCCAGTGTCGCGCCGACCATTCCCTTGTACCCGAACAGCGGCCTGCGCGCGAACACCGGGATGACCTCGGTGATGATGCCGAAGAACGGCAGCGCCACGATGTAGACCTCGGGGTGGCCGAAGAACCAGAACAGGTGCTGCCACAGCAGCGGTCCACCGGTGGCCGCGTCGTACACGTGCGCGCCCAGCACCCGGTCGGCCATCGCCGCCAGCAACGCGGCGGCCAGGATCGGGAACACCATCAGGATCAGAATCCCGGTGATGAGAATGTTCCAGGTGAAGATCGGCATCCGGAACATCGTCATGCCCGGCGCGCGCAGCGTGATGATAGTGGTGACCATGTTGACCGCGCCGAGGATCGTACCGAGGCCGGAGATGACCAGCCCGATGAACCACATGTTCGCCCCGGCCCCAGGAGTGTTGCCGCCGCCGGCCAGCGGTTGGTAGGCGGTCCATCCGAAGTCCGCGGCCCCGTCCGGGGTCACGAAGCCGCCGATGACCATGAGGCCACCGAACAGGTACAGCCAGTAGGCGAACGCGTTCAGTCGCGGGAACGCCACGTCCGGGGCACCGATCTGCAGCGGTACGACGTAGTTCGCGAACGCGAACAGGATCGGCGTCGCGAACAGCAGCAGCATGATGGTGCCGTGCGCGGTGAACAGCTGGTTGTACTGCTCCGGCGAAAGGAACTGCAACCCGGGCCGGGCCAACTCGGCCCGCATGACCAGCGCCATGGCCCCGCCGACCATGAAGAAGCCGAACGCGGTAACGAGGTACAGCAGTCCGATCTGCTTCGCGTCGGTGGTCCGGATCGTCCGCGCGAGCCAGGAACCCTTCGGCGCCTGACGCACCCGCCAGGACCGGGCCACGATCGGTTGCGGTTCCCGTTGCCCGGGTGGCCATGTCGCGGTCATCGTTGAAACGTCCCCTCGACCGGTGGTGCCAGAAACGGGTGGTGCCAGAACGATGGTGCCAACACAGCCGCGCCAACACAGCCACGCCAACACAGCCGCGCCAACACAGTGGTGCCAACGCAGTGGTGCCAACACAGTGCCAACACAGGACACGCCCGACTACCCCCACGGACGTCGTCCTAAACCGGGGCGCGAATTCCGCCGAAGCCGACCTGGATGCCGTCCGCCGAAACCGACCGGGATGCCGAGCAGACGCCGAACGGACGCGGTCTGGAGGAACGACCATCCGAAGTGGATGATGGACGCGTGGCGGATGACCAGAATCTCGTACTGCTTGACACCGACATCGGCAACGACATCGACGACGCGCTCTGCCTGGCGTACCTGCTCGCGCAGCCGCGCTGCGAACTGCTCGGCATCACCACGGTCACCGCCGAACCCGAGCTGCGGGCGCGTCTGGCCAGCGTGCTGTGCCGGACCGCGGGCCGTTCGGTTCCGATCCTCCCGGGCGCCGCCGACCCACTGGCCGGCCCGGCCGTTCAGGGGCCGCCCCCGCAGGCGACGGCGCTTGCCCGATGGGAACACGACACCGGCTTCCCGGCCGGCGAGGCCGTCGAATTCTTGCGGCAGACCATCCGCGCCCATCCGGGCGATGTGACCCTGCTGGCGATCGGGCCGTTGACCAACGTGGCGCTGCTGTTCGCGTCGGATCCGGAGATCCCGGCGATGCTACGGTCGCTGGTCCTGATGGGCGGAGCCTTCGGCGCCGTGGCCGGACCCGAGTGGAACATCCACTGCGACCCGGAAGCGGCTGCCCGCGTCTACGCGGCGCCGGTCGCGCGTCACCGGTCCGTCGGCCTGGACGTCACGACGAGGGTACGGATGGATGCCGCCGCGTTCCTGCGTCGCTGCGACGTGCCGCTGCTGGAGCCGGTGGCCGACATGAGCACGTCGTGGTTCGACGACCGGCCGGAGGTCACGTTCCACGACCCGTTGGCCGGGGCGGTCATCTTCGATCCGTCGCTGGTCTCGTTCGCCACCGGCGAGGTGACGGTCACCCGCACCCCGGGGCCGGAGGCCGGCAGCACGGCCTGGGCGGCAGCCGCCCCATCGGCCACCCCATCGACTGCGATACCGACGGCGACACCGGGTGCGACACCGGACCGCACCGGTCCGCACCAGGTAGCGGTCGACGTGCGCCCGGCGGCATTCCTCGACCACTACTTCAGGACGGTCGCCGCGTTCGCGGCCAACGGATCCGGCTGACCCGTTCCTGACCGGCAGCAATGTGGGGTCCGAGGCTCACGTGTCTGAGCCCGGACCCGCGCCGGTGTCGGCTGGCGTAGCTGTCGGCTGGCCTCGGCTGTCGGCTGGCGCCCGCCGTCGACCCGGCGCCCGCCATCGGCTGGCGTCCGCCATCGGCTGGTCTGCTACCGGCTGGCCCACAGGAGGCCGCGTTCGGTGAGCGTACGCACCTCAGGCTGGTCGAGGTCCTCCAGCTTGTGACCGACGGTGGAGACGAAGATTTTGCCCTCTCCCCATCGACGGGTCCAGACCGCGGGAACCACCACGTCCTGCCGCCAGGCGGTATCGGGGGCGACCCGGAAGCGGGTGGTGGCCAGCACGTCGCTGCCCGCGTCGGTGAGCACCCAGTACTGCTCCGTGTGCAGCGCCCAGCGGTCAAGGCCGGCAACGATCGGATGCTCGGCCCGCTCGGGCACCACCTCGACCTCGTAGTCCACGAAGCCGCCGGGGTGCTCGGCGAACTGACCGCCGGTCAGCTGCAGGTAGGCCGACGAGTTACGGAAGGCGTCGACGATCCCGCCGTGCCAGCCGGCGAGCCCGGTACCGGCGCGGACCGCCGAAATGAGCCCGGCCAGTTGCTCGTCGGTGATCGTGCCCATCGTCCAGCACTGCACGACGAGGTCGACCCAGGCCATCGTGCCGGCGTCGGTGTAGACGGCGAGGTCGTCGCTGACCTCGACGGCGAAGCCGTTGTGGCGCAGGAACGGGACGAACCGGTCGGTGGCCTCGACCGGGCAGTGCCCGTCCCAGCCACCCCGGACCACGAGCGCGTTGCGCTGTTCACTCATGCCGAAAGACTCCACAACGCCGGGCGGTGCGGTGCGCCGGCCAGCCGGTCGGCGATCGCATTGTAGGCCGGCTTGGGCCGCAACGGTCGTCGAAGGCCAGCGGCCTCCGCGCGGCGCCGTCATCGCGCGGATCGTCCTCCTCGAGCCAGGTGTAGCGGTCGGAGAGACTGAAGGCCATCACCGCCTTGACCGCCTTGTGGGACAACGCTGGGTGACGGCTCGAGGGATGACGGTTCGGGGATCGACTCAGAGGTTCGGTTCGGCGGCACAGATGTCGGCCAGCGCGCTGCACTGATCCTGTTCGATCGTCAGATCGCCGAGGGTCACCACGCCGACGGCCCTGCCGTCGACGCACACCGGCAGCCGGCGGACCGCGTGCTCGCGCATCAACTCCATGGCCAGCTCGACCGGGGCGTCCGGGCCGATCGCGGTCATCCCCGTGGTGCACACCTCGCCGACGGTGCACAGCGCGGGGACGCGGTCGTCAGCGACGGCACGCACCACGATGTCCCGGTCCGTCAGGATGCCGTACAGTTCCGTTTCGTCCTGCACGATCACGTCACCGATGTCGGTGTCGCGCATCCAACGCGCCGCGGCCGCGATGGTGGTGTCTGGCGAGACGGTGACCGGGTGCGGGGTCATCACCTCACCGACGCTCGTCGCTGTCATGTTCCGCATGTCGGCACCCTCCATTGATGAGGCTCGTGGGTTGACCGCCGAGCTACCCGCTGGCCGGTCCGGCGAAACACACAAATCGCCGGGGCTGCGGGGAGATCCGTCGAGGCGAGCCACCGGTCGGAGGTGTAGCCGGCCGTCGGATCGGGGACTTGCACACCGTCCGGGTTGCCGGCGGTGGGATGCGGAGGCGCGATCATGAGTGGTGTGCTGGGCAAGGTGGCGTACAAGCCGGTCGGCCTGGCGCTCGGTGTCGCCGCGGGGGCACTGTCCGGGCTGGTGTTCCGGCAGATCTGGAAGCGGGCGTCCGGCGAGGATGACGCTCCGAGCGCTACAGACGAAGAACGCGGGTGGGCGGAGATTCTGGCCGCCGCGGCGTTGCAGGGGCTGGTCTTCTCGGTGGTACGGGCGGCGGTCGACCGGGCGGGTGCGTCCGGGGTACGCCGGCTCACCGGGTACTGGCCGGGCTGACGGCGGGACGGGATCGGGACGGAGGTGCCCATGAGCGACGACCACGAGCCGGGTGTGGTTCCGGTGCAGCCGACCGCGGACCAGGGCCCCGCTCAACTGCACCGCCTGCCGGCGCGTTCCTGGTGGGCCGCCGTCATCCGGTCGGTCAAGGGTTTCCGCGACGACGACCTGAGCGACTGGGCGGCCGCCCTGACCTACTACGGGATCCTGGCCATATTTCCCGGCCTGCTGCTGCTGGTGACGATGCTGCGGCTGACCCGGATCGGAACGACGACCGCCGTGGTGGACAACATCGCGGCCATCGCACCCAAAGCCGTGCACGACATTCTCACCAACGTCTCGTCCAGCCGGCAGAGCGCCAGCGGCCTGATCGCGATCGTGAGCCTGGCCGGTGCACTGTGGTCGGCGTCGGGGTACGTGGGCGCGTTCATGCGCGCCAGCAACGCCATCTACGACGTGCCGGAGGGGCGCCCGCTCTGGAAGCGGCTGCCGATCCGGATCGGCCTGACCATCCTGACCGGGATCATGCTGACCGCTTCGGCGATCATCGTCGTGTTCACCGGCCGGCTCGCCGAAGTGGTCGGCTCCGCCCTGGGCATCGGGCACACCGCCGTCACCGTCTGGGGGATCGCGAAGTGGCCGGTACTCGTGGCGATCGTCGCTGTGCTCTTCGACGTCCTGTACTGGGCCTCACCGAACGCGCGTCACGGCGGCTTCCGCTGGGTCAGCCCGGGCGGGGTGCTCGCCGTACTCATCTGGCTGCTGGCCTCCGGCGGGTTCGCCTTGTACGTCGCGCACTTCGGCTCGTACAACCGGACCTACGGCAGCATCGCGGCGGTCATCGTCTTCCTCATCTGGCTGTGGATCTCCAACCTCGCCGTGCTCCTGGGGGCGGAGTTCGACTCCGAGCTGCAGCGCGGCCGGGCGATCCAGGCCGGACACCGGCCGGAGGACGAGCCGTACGTGCGGCTGCGCTCGCCCGACACGCCGGCCGGTGGAGACGGCCGATAGCCGGGAGGATCAGGACGCCTGCTGGATCCGGACCATGTTGCCGGCGGGGTCGCGGACGGCGCAGTCGCGCACTCCGTACGGCTGGTCGGTCGGCTCCTGGACGATCTCCGCGTCGCTGGCGACCAGCCGGTCGAAGGTGCCGTCGAGGTCCTTGGTGGCCAGCAGGACGGTGGCGTACGTGCCCTTGGCCATCATCTCCGCGATGGTGCGGCGCTCGTCGTCGGTGAGGCCGGGGCTGGCGGTCGGCGGGTACAGGACGATGGACGTGCCGGGCTGACCGGGAGGGCCGACCGTGATCCAGTGCATCCCCTTGTACCCGACATCGTTGCGTACCTCGAAGCCGAGGGTGTCGCGGTAGAAGGCCAGGGCGGCCTCCGGATCGTCCTGCGGCAGGAAGCTCGAGTGAATCGTGATGTCCATCCAGCCAGGTTAGGTGCGGCTGGCCGCCGGTGCTTCTCGATTCCTGATCGGCCTGGTGACCTGTTTGGCCACGCACGGCGGCATGCCCGCCGTCGCCCGGCCCGCCTCGCGCCGGTAGGTGCTGGGCGGCACCCCGACCAGCTCGGCGAAACGGGTGCTGAAGGTGCCCAGCGAGGAGCAGCCGACCGCGAAACAGACGTCGGTGACGCTGAGGTCGCCACGACGCAGCAACGCCATCGCCCGCTCGATGCGTCGCGTCATGAGATAGCTGTACGGCGACTCTCCGTAGGCGCTACGAAACTGGCGGCTGAGGTGCCCGGCCGACATGTTCACGCCCCGGGCGAGCGCCTCCACGTTCAGCGGCCGCGCGTACTCCCGGTCGATCTGGTCGCGAACCCGGCGCAGCAGCGCGAGGTCGCGAAGGTCCGGCGCTCCGGCGGATCTGCTGCTCACCAGCCTGATCGTGCCACCTCACCCGAGGGTTTGCCCAGCGACGGCTCAGCCAGTCAGCTCCCCCGCACTCCCCTCACGCACCTCTTGGGTCGGCGAGCACGTGCAGGCCGGCGCGAATGCGATCGACGTCCATCTGGCGATGGTGGCGGAGGTAGTCGATGACGTCCGCCCGCAGCACGGTGAACACCGCGTACGCGAGGTAGTCGGCGTCCACCCCCGGACGGGCGGCGCCGATCCGGCGGGCGAGTTCGTCGGCCCAGAACTGGCTGGCCGGATTGTCGTAGTAGGCGTGCGGCCCGCAGACCTCGAGGGCGCGGATGAGCTTGCGGTTGTCCAGCACGAAGTCGAACAGGGCGTCGAGGTAGGCGTGCAGGTGACCGCAGCCGTCCGTGCCCCCGGGGCCCAGCGGCGCGGGGCCGGACCGGACGCGGTCCTGCAACTCGGCGACGCGTACGGCGATGACGGCCTGGATCAACCCGAGCAGGTCACCGAAGCGGCGCAACACGGTGGCCTTGCCCACCCCGGCGGCACGGGCGACCCGCTCCAGGCTGACGTGCTCCACGTCCTCGCGCTGGAACAACTCCTCGGCCGCGGCGAGCACCGCGACCCGGTTACGGGCAGCGTCAGCGCGCTCCACCATGGCTCCTCCCCTCCCTGCGCCTTGCCAAACGGACCAGTGGACCGTATCGTACCGCGAAACGGACCGCCGGACCGTCTTGTGGAGGTGGAGTTGTGAGGGCCGTGATCTTCTCGGAGTACGGCGATGTCGACGTCCTGCGACTGGTGGACCTGCCGGCGCCGGAGCCCGGTCCCGGCCAGGTCCGCATCGCGGTCCGGGCCACCGCGGTCAACCCGGTCGACTGGAAGATCCGCAGCGGCGCGCTGGCCGAGATCATGCCCGTACCGCTGCCGACGGTACCGGGGGTGGACGTGGCCGGCGTGGTCGACCGCGTCGGGCCGGCAGTGACCGGGATCGAGCCCGGTGACGAGGTGTTCGGCAAGGCGACCTCGGGCAGCTACGCCCAACTTGCTCTGGCCAGCCGCGACGCCATCGCCAGCAAGCCCGGCCCGATGTCCTGGGAGCTGGCGGCGGCTCTGCCGGTCGCCGTCACCACGGCGCACCACGCCCTCGCTCAACTCGACCCGGCCGAGGGCGACACGATCGTCATCGACGGCGCCGCGGGGGGCGTCGGGACCGCCGCGGTCCAGTTGGCCAGACACCGCGGCGCGACAGTGATCGGCACCGCGAGCCCGGCCAACCACGACTACCTGCGGTCGCTCGGCGCGATACCCGTCGGGTACGGGGACGGCCTCGCCGACCGGGTACGGCGACTCGCGCCGGACGGCGTGAGCGCCGCGTTGGACGCCTCGGGACGCGGCTCGCTACCCGCCCTGATCGAGCTGGCCGGCGACCCGGGTCGAGTCATCACCATCGCCGACGCCACGGCGGCTCAGCTCGGCGCGCTCAGCGTCTACGACGAGCCACGGGACCAGCCGGGAATCCTCGCCGAAGCGGCCGCGATGATTCTCGCCGGCAGGCTGACGATGCCCATCGCCGGCACGTACCCGATGGCGGACGTCGCCGCCGCTCACCGCGAGAGCCAGGCCGGACACGTACGCGGGAAGCTCGTTCTCTCGCCGATCTAGCGTTCCGGCGCACCACCGTCGCGGCCGCGAACCCGCCCGTGCCTACTGGCCGAGCGCCGTCTGCAGATCCATGACGTGGTCCTGAGTCTGGGTCAGCAGCGGCTTGAGCGCCTCGGCGACATCGGGCAGGCCGAGTTCGCCGGCCTGGGCGACCCGGTCGCGGTAGCGCTGCAACTGCGCGGTCTCCAGGGCGAGATCCTGGCGCAGTGCCGCGTCTTCGTCGGGCTCGTTGGGGATGTCCGGTACGGCCACGGTCGGCACCCCGCCGAGGAAGTCGACCTGCTCGGCCAGCGTCATCGCGTGAGTCAGTTCCTGGTTGACGTGGTTGCGCAGTTCCTCGATCAGCGCCTGGTACTGCGCGCCCTTGATGGTCGCGATGTGCTGCGTGTACTGCACTATCGACTGGTACTCCGTCGAGAGGTCCTGGTTGAGCAGCTCGACAAACGCCTTCTGGTCCATGAGTCCACCGATCCATCCGTCCGAGGGTTCCACGTGGACGTGCTCTACCCTCTGGCGCTGCCGGCTAATCCATGACAAACAGCGCGCGCCGCACCGCCGCCCCGTGCCGGTTTTCCGGGATACCCGGTCGGGTACCCGAGGCCATGCAGGAGGACGGGAGGCAGGATCGGGCGCCGGAAAGGAGCAACGCGCGGGACGGGCGCGACGAGACGCCCATGGAACGCTGGGACCGCAATCTCGGGGAGCTGCTCCAGGAGTTGCGGGTCGCCCAGACCGGGGTCCAGATCCTGTTCGCCTTCCTGCTCACCCTGCCGTTCACCAACCGGTTCGGTGAGATCGGCTGGCTGGACCGGGATGCCTACCTGGCCACGCTGATGGCCTCCGCGACGGCCAGCGCCCTGCTCATCACGCCGGTCAGCTACCACCGGCTGGTGTTCCGCAGCGGGCTCAAGCCTCAGCTGGTGCGCACCGCCTCGGTGGTTGCCCAGGCCGGTCTGGTCTTCCTGCTCCTCGCGTTGGCCGGCGCGGTGTTCGTGGTGGTCGACGTGGTCTCCGGCGCCCGGGTGGCGGCCGCGCTGGCCGCCGTCATGGCGGCGTTGTATATCGCGCTGTGGTACGTGGTCCCGTTGGTTCACCGGTCCAGGAGGTGAGTGTTCCCGCCGACCCGCGCGGTCGAGGCCCCGGTTTCTGCCCGGCGGGTTCGGGTAGCCGACGACAGGAGCGCGACACGTCGAAACGGTAGGGAAATCTGAGCCGCGAGTGGCAGCGCGAGCCGCGAGTGAAAGGAGCGAAGGGTGTGAGCATCAGTCTTCAGGTCTCCGCCTACCGGATTCCCACCGACGCACCCGAAGCCGACGGAACGTTCGCCTGGGACAGCACCACGCTGGTGCTCGTCGAGGCCACCGGCGCCGGCACCACCGGACTCGGCTTCACGTATGGCCCACCGGCCATCGGCAGCCTGATCCGCGACCTGCTCGCACCCGTGCTGGAAAACCAGAACCCGGACAACACTCCCGCGGCCTGGATGGCCATGCGGCGCGCGGTCCGCAACTCCGGGCGGCCCGGCATAGCGAGCATGGCCCTGTCCGCCGCGGACTGCGCGCTCTGGGACCTCAAGGCCCGCCTGCACGACCAGTCTCTGCTCGGCCTGCTGGGCGCGGCCCGCGACAGCGTGCCGGTGTACGGCAGCGGCGGCTTCACGACGTACAGCGACGAACAGCAGCACCGGCAACTGTCCACCTGGGTCCACGACGACGGCATCCCCCGGGTGAAGATCAAAATCGGTGAGTCGTGGGGCACGGACGCCGGCCGCGACCTGGCGCGCATGGCCGCCGCCCGGCACACCATCGGCGACGACGCCGAACTGTACGTCGACGCCAACGGCGGGTACACCCGCAAACAGGCGATCCGGATCGCCCGCGAGTTCGCCGACCTGGGGGTGAGCTGGTTCGAGGAGCCCGTCTCCTCCGACGACCTCACCGGGCTCGGCATCGTCCGCGACGCGGTGGACTGCGACGTCACGGCCGGCGAGTACGGGTACGACCTGCCGTACTTCGCCCGGATGGCGCCCTACGTCGACTGCCTGCAGGTCGACGTCACCCGGTGCGGCGGCATCACCGAGTTCCTCCGGGCCGCCGCCGTCGCCGCCGGGCACGGCCTGCAGGTCTCCGGACACACCGCGCCACACCAGCATCTCGCCGTCGCGGCCGCGGTGCCGAACCTGCGCCACCTGGAGTGGTTCCACGACCACGCCCGGATCGAACGGCTGCTGTTCGACGGAACCGTCCCGCCCACCGGCGGTGCGGCCACCGTGGACGCCGACCGGCCGGGCAACGGCCTGACCCTGCGCCGCGGCGATGCCCAGAAATACCAGATAGCTGGTGTCTAAGGTTCAGGCGTACAACCACCTCGACCGGGCGGACGAACTCACCGTTGACGTCACCACGGGAGACGCCCGGGCGGGTGACTTCGCCGCGCTGGTACTGCCCGGCGGCGTCGCGAACGGCGACCAGTTGCGCACGCAGCCGGCGGCGGTGGCCTTCGTCAAGGCGTTCGCAGACACCGGCAAGCCGATCGCGGTGATCTGTCACGGTGGTTGGGTGCTCATCGAGGCGGATCTGGTACGCGGCCGGCGGCTCACCTCGTGGCGGTCGCTGCAGACCGACTACCGCAACGCGGGCGCCACCTGGGTCGACGAAGAGGTCGTGGTGGACGGGACCGGCGGCTTCACGCTGATCAGCAGCCGGAAGCCGGACGACCTGCCGGCGTTCGACAAGGAACTCCTCAACGCGCTGGAGTGAACCGCGCCGGGCGGGCGGCGGTGGACATGACCGTACCGGGGCCCTCCAGCGCCCGGGCCAGCAGCCGCTGTACCGGGACCCCGCGGATCGAGGCGTCGAGCACCTGAACGGTGTGAGCCACCGGCATGCGCCGGCCCATGCGGGCGAGCGTCGTCGCGACCTGCATCCAGCATCCCGGGTTGGCGGTGACCATGACCTCCGCGCCGGTCGCCAGTATCGCCTTGGCCTTCCGCTCGCCGAGTTCCCGCGCCGGCTCGGGGTGCAGCACGTTGTAGGTGCCGGCGCTGCCGCAGCAGATCTCGGCCTCGACCGGCTCGCGCACCTGCACGCCGGGGATGCCGCGCAGGAGCCGGCGTGGCTGGTCGCGTACCCCTTGGGCGTGCCCGAGGTGGCAGGCGTCCTGGTACGCGATCGTCATCGGCAGCGGATGGCGTTCGGCGACCGGCCCCAGCTCGTCGAGCAGTTCCGTGACATCCCGTACCTTCGCCGCCAGCGCCTCGGCCCGCCCGGCCCAACCCGGCTCGTCGCGCAGCAGGTGGCCGTACTCCTTGAGATTGGAGCCGCAGCCGGCGGCGTTGACGACGACGGTCTCGACACCCGCGGCCTCGAACGTCGCGATGACGTCCTTGGCGAACCTCAACGCCTCCGGCTCGCGGCCGGCATGCGCCGACAGCGCACCGCAGCAGCCCTGGCCGCGAGGCACCACGACCTCGCAGCCCTCGGCCGCGAGCACGCGCACGGTGGCGGCGTTGACGTCGGGGAAGAAGCTGCCCTGCACGCATCCGGTGAGCAGCCCGACGGTGCGGCGCCGGGTGCCCACCGCGGGGGTGCGCACGGCAAGCCGCTCCACGTGGCCGAGCCTGGGCGCCAGGGACTCCATCGCCTGCAGCGGTCCGGGCAGCCGGTTGAGCAACCCGGTGCGGGCGAGCGCGCGTCCCAGTCCGCTGGCCTGGTAGGCGCGCAGCGGCCCGCGCAGCAGTCGCAGCCGCCGGGGGTACGGGAACAGGCTGTAGACCATCGCGCGCAGCAGCCGCTGCCCCACCGGTCGCGGGACCCGCCGCTCCAGCTGCGCGCGGGTGGCCTCGATGAGTTTGTCGTACTGCACGCCGGAAGGGCAGGCCGTCACGCACGCCATGCAACCCAGGCACTGGTCGAGGTGACGCACGCTGCTCTCGTCGAAAGCGTCGCCCGCGAGGCCGCCCTTCATGATGTCGATGCGCCCGCGCGGGCTGTCCATCTCCTCGCCCCACAGCAGGTAGGTCGGGCAGGTCGGGAGGCAGAACCCGCAGTGCACACAGTCGCCGATCAACGCGGCGTCCGGCGGATGGTGCCCGTCGAAGGCCGGACCGTTGGGCGCGCCGACGCGCGGCATGCCCAGCCCGACCGTGGCGGCCGCGGCGCTGCGCGCGATGGGGCCGCCCTGACCGATGTCCAGCGGGCGGCGCGCCCCGACGGCTTGGGCGGCCCCGACGGCTTGGGCGGCATCGCCGGCTTGGGCGGCATCAACGGCTTGGGCGGCATCAACGGCTTGGGCGGCATGGCCGGCGCTGGCGGCACCGGACGGACGTGCGTTGCCGGCGGTGGTTTCCGCGGTCATGGTGAGCCTCCGGGAGTCAGTTAGAGCCCGCCGATGAGACGACCGGGCGACAGGCGTCGGCGCGGATCGAACTGGTCCTTCACCCGGGTCATCAGGCCGAAGGAATCGGGTACCGGTCCCCAGTGGTCGAGCCCGGCCCGCGCGGCGTCGGCGGCGGCGAGCACGACCGCCGAGCCGTCGTAGGGCCGGATCGCGGCGCGCAGCGCGGCGAGGTCGGTGGTCTCGGGAACGGCGGCGTAGGCCACCCCGGTGCACGCCGTCGCGGTGCCCGAGGCACCGTCGGGCAGCGCGCGCAGCACGTGCGGCAGGGCGAAGGGCTCGAAGGCGAGCCGCAGCACGATCCCGCCGGTGGGGCGCTGACCGAACCAGGACGGCGGGCGTTGTTCGCGGGTACCGCCGCCGAGCAGCGCCAGGGCGGCCCGCGACTGGGCGTCGACGGATGCCTCGATGCTCTCGAAGAGCACCACCAGCTCGCCGGTCACCCCCGAACCGGTCACCCTCGAACCGACCGCCTGCGCATTGGCCGCCTGCGCATTGGCCACGTCGAAGCGCAACTCGACCGCGGTGGGGGTCAGCGTCGAGCGCGCCAGGAGCGCGGAGAGCCGACCGGCCTCGGCCGCGTCGCTCACCGGGACGACCACCGTGCCGACCGCGGCCGGCAACGGGTGCAACCGCCAAGTCGCCGACACGACGACGCCGAGGCCGCCGTGCGCCCCGGTGTAGAGCTTGCCGAGGTCGTACCCGGCGACGTTCTTCACCACCTTGCCGCCGGACTTCGCCGTCGTACCGTCGGCCAGCACCACCGTGACGCCGATGAGCAGATCGCGCACCGTGCCGTAGCGCAGCCGGCGCGGGCCGGAAGCGTTGGCGCCGATGATGCCGCCGATGGTGGCGCCCGGCTCGGGCGGGTCGAGAGCGAGCATCTGCCCGTGCTCGGCCAGTTGCCGCCGCAGCGACTCCAACCGCACCCCGGCCTCGGTGACCACGACGAGGTCGCCGGGCGCGTGCTCGACGACGCGATCCAGCCCGGTGGTCCGCAGCAGCAGGTCGCATGACGTTGGCGGCGCGGCCCAGCCGGTCTTCGTGCCGGCCCCGACCGGGACGACGGTTCCCCGGGTGGACCGCAGCACGTCGGCGACCTCGGCCGCCGTCGTCGGCTGCGCCACGTCGACCGGTACCACCCCGCAGACCTGGGTACCGGATGGGACGGCTGGTCGGACCGGCATCAGAACACCTCCCCGAGCGCCGGATCGGGCGTATCGGCGGCGGTGCGCACGCCCGGACGTTCGCCGCACAGCCGGGGCGTCGGGAACAGCTTGCCGGGGTTGGCCAGTCCGTCCGGATCGAAGGCGCAGCGGACGAGTTGCATCGTGTCGAGGTCTTCGCCCGCGAACTGCCGTGCCATCTTGGACTTCTTGTCCACGCCGACGCCGTGCTCCCCGGTGATCGAGCCGCCGAGATCGACGCACAGGTCGAGGATGGCGCCGCCGAGCCGCTCCGCGTCGTGCGCCGCCCCGGGTACGGCGTCGTCGAACAGGATGAGCGGATGCAGGTTGCCGTCGCCCGCGTGGAAGACGTTGGCGACCCGCATCTGTGCCTCGTCGGCCAGCCGGCCGATCTCTTCCAGCACCTCGGGCAGCCGGGTGCGCGGGATCACCCCGTCCTGCACGTAGTACGCCGGGCTGATGCGACCCACGGCGGCGAACGCCGACTTGCGCCCCTTCCACATCAGCGCCCGCTCGGCGGCGTCCCGGGCGATGCGCGTCTCGAAGGCGTGCCGTGCCTCGGCCAGCTCCCGCACCTGGCGGAACTGCTCGTCGACCTCGACCGCGGGCCCGTCCAGCTCGATGACGAGCACGGCGACCGCACCCTGCGGGTACCCGCACTGGACGGCGGCCTCGGCGGCCTCGATGGCGAGCGCGTCCATCATCTCGATCGCGGCGGGCACGATCCCGGAGGCGATGATGTCGCTGACCGTTCCGGCCGCGTCCCGGACGCTGTGGAAGCCGACGAGCATGGTCTGCACCGTCTCCGGTATCCGGATGGTGCGGACCGTCACCTGCGTGGCGACTCCGAGCGTGCCCTCGCTGCCGATGAACGCTCCGAGCAGGTCGAGGCCGGGGTGCTCCGATGCGGTACCTCCCAGCCGCACGACCTCGCCGTCGGGCAGCACCACCTCCGCGCCCATCACGTGGTTGACCGTGAATCCGTACTTGAGACAGTGTGCGCCGCCGGCGTTCTCGGCGACGTTGCCGCCGATGCTGCAGACCTGTTGCGAGGACGGGTCGGGCGCGTACGCCTGGTCGTACGGCGCGGCCTCCCGGCTGACCCAGAGGTTGATGACGCCCGGCTCCACGACGACGCGGGCGTTGTCCGGGTCTACCGACACGATCTGCCGGAGCCGGGACAGGACGATGAGCACGCCGTCCGCGACGGGTATCGCGCCGCCGGACAGCCCGGTGCCCGAGCCGCGGGCCACGAACGGTACCCCCGCCTCGGCGCACGACCGCACAGTCTGCACGACGTCGTCGCGGTGGGACGCGAGCACGACGATGCCGGGCCGCACCCGCACCGCGGCGAGCCCGTCGCACTCGTACGTGCGCAGCTGGGCCGGGTCCGTGAGCACCTTGTCGGCTCCGATGCGCTCGCGCAGCCGCTCAGCCAGCCGCACCATCCTGGCCGACGGCGCCGTGCCATCATCGGCGATCCCCGTCCGCCCGGGATCTCGGGTCCTGTCGTCAACCTGAGGCTGGGTCATCACGACTCCTCAAGCACATGATCGGTACCTCACCGTCACCCGAGCCGCGCCTGTCCGTCAAGCCTCGATTTCCCCGGGACCGCGGGACCTCGGGACCGCGCGACCGCCACCCGGGCGGCCGGCGCGGCGAGGCATCGTCCGCAGGGCCGCCGCCCGGGCCGGCTGATCGCCGCCGGCCGGCGGCTGGGGTCAGGCCGGAAACCGAGGCAGGAACGGCAACCGAGGTAAGAGCAGTAACCGAGGTAAGAGCGGCAATTGAGGCGGGAACGGCAACCGATGCGGGAAAGGCAACTGACGCGGGACAGGACTCAGCGCGTCTGCAGGCTCTGCAGCCGGTGGTAGCCGGCCTTGCTGCGCGCCTCATCCAGGCGGACGCCACCGGCGACCACGCCGCGAATGGTGTCCTCGGCCTCGGCGATCCGCAGCGCCGCCTCGACCACCTCGTTTTCCCGGGCCGCCGGCACGAAGACGACGCCGTCGTCGTCGCCGATCGCGATGTCTCCGGGCAGGACCCGGATGTCGCCGAAGGTGAGCGGCACGTTGACGGCCGACATGCGTACCCGGTCTTTGCCGGTGCGCATCCAACGACCGACGCTGAACACCGGGTACCCGAGTTCGTGGATCCGGTCGGTGTCCCGGCACACACCGTTGATCACGGTGCCCTGAATGCCCCTGGCGTGCGCCACGGAGGTGAGGATGTCGCCCCAGACGGTCACGTCTGTGCGTGCGGCGTTGTCCAGCACCAGGACGTCTTCGCTCGGTACGTCGTCGATGTAGTCGCCGACCGTGCCACCGCTGGCGTCGACCGGCTCGTACTGAATGGAGAAGACCCGCCCCGCCGTGCGCATGCCCTGCAGCACGGGATAGACCTTGGGCAGCTGCCCGATGAGGCCGAGACGGTCGAGTGCGTCGGAGATCGTCGAGGTTCCGAGGGGGCGGAGTGCGGCGACTACATCGTCCATGTGCGGGTCCTCCTGTCCGTTACGGCCGCACGAGGCCGGTGTTGCTCGGGCCTCGTGCGGCATCGTCGGGCGGCCGGCCGGCGCCTACTTCGGCTTGACCACCCGGGTGATCGTCGCCAGCGACTGCTCCAGGTGTTCGCGCATCAGCTGACCTGCCTTACGTCGCTGGCCTGACACCACCGCTTCGAGGATGGCGTCGTGCTCGGATCGCGCCGCCTCGGCGGCCGGGGTGTTACGCAGCACCACGATCCGGTAGCGATCACTAAGATCCCACAACGAGTCGAGAATGTCGATGAGGATGTCGTTGCCACAGGCCGAGTAGATCGCTTGGTGGAACGCGCGGTTCTTCTGCAGCCGGGCGAGCGGGTCGTCCTTCTGCCGCGGCAGCTTCGCGCACCGCCGCATCTCCTTGATCTGATCCTCGGTGGCGTTCGCCGCCGCGAGCTCGACCGCCATGGAATCCAACACGATCCTGATGGCGTAGGTCTGCTTCAGGCTCTCGAACGACAGCGGCGCGACCTCGGTGCTGCGGTGCGCCCTGCTGACGATGAGACGCTCAGACTCCAGTCGCCGCAGTGCCTCCCGGATCGGCGTGGTGGACAGCGACAGCATCGCCGCCAGCGCTTCCTGGTCCAGTACGTCGCCCGGGGCGAGTTCGCCGTCAAGAATCATGCGGCGCAGCGACAGGTACGCGTGATCGGTCTTGGTTGGTGCTGGCACCGTTGCCAATGACCCACCGCTCGCCCAAACGCCAGTAGTCGTCATGTGTTCACCTAATCTCATTCGACGGCACCGTGCCGTCAGACATGGACAGCTCGGTCACCGATTCTGGTGGCAAACCGAGCAGAGCGATGGTAGACCCGCTTTGCGGTAACGCGGAAATGAACCATGCGTCGCTCCGCATTCGTTCGGATCCCAGCCTCGGGACCCCGCCGATCCGGTCCGCGCGAATGGCGACCGACCCATCACCATCACGACGACTGGTCCGGGTCGTGGCGCGGCGCCGGACGCGCCGAGCGGGACTGATCGGAAACCATTAGGTCGGTGCCGAAAGAGCGATCACCCTCGCGCCGACTGGTCCGGGTCGTGGCGCCGCGCCAGACGTGCCGAGCCGGACTGGTCGGGAACGGCTGCCGGGGTCGGCGAGCGTCCCGTGCCTGGCGGCGATCTCGCCCCGGACCGGCGGGCCGGTCGTGACCTGCGCGAATGCCGTGGCCGGAGGGTGCGGTCGCGGGACCCTCACAGTCTCGAAGTAACGCAATCGTCGACATCGGCCAACCGTCCATCGGCGTGACAGCGCCTATCTTCTCGGCATTCATGGAAATCCCCTTCCATGCTACAGCCTATACCGGACGAGGACGGGACGAGCCCGGGCCGACTCTCGTGTACGGAGCGCTAATGTACTCTATACGACATATCAAAGGGGCCCCGCAGCGCGGATAGCACGCCCGGAGCGCACAAGCCTAGTGGACAAACCGAGTGGACAACTATGTCGATCTCTCAGGTGTCCCGGCCCATTCGACAGATTCGACGCCCCCGATACGATCGTGATCGGTGTGACCGGGCCGACCGCGCTTCGCCGGTCATCCGGGCGCCGGATCCAAACATGATCCGCCATCCTGTTGACGAGTTGAACTCGCCACGGTTTCGCGCGGGTTAATCCGGTGTGGGATCGACCCGCCGGGCACGACTCGGAGAGCGGTCTGACACGATGCGGCAAATCCCGCGTCATCGTGCCGATTTCACGGCTCATCGAGTCGGTTTCACGGCTCATCGCGGCGGCTGAGGGCACGCTCCGGGGATGCGCGAACGTCGGCTGAGGGGATGCTTCAGGGACGCGTCAGCGGCGGCCGAGGGCGCGCCTCAGGGACGCGCGAGCGGCGGCGCTGAGGGGACGAGGGACGCGCGAGCGGCGGCCGAGGGGACGCTTCAGGGACGCGCGAACGGCGTAGGTGGGAAGCCTGCCGTCAGCCGACGGCGTAGGCGGGTAAGCCCGCTGTCAACCGACGGCGTAGGCGGAAAGCGTGCCGTCAACCGACGGCGTAGGCGGCGACCTTGTCCCGGTCGATGTCCAGGCCGAGCCCCGGGCCGTCCGGCACCGTCACCCGGCCGTCCCTGGCCATCGGGTACCCGCCCACGAAGATCTCGCGGAGCGGGTTGTCGATGTACATGTACTCCAGCGACAACAGGTTGGGCGCCGCGGCCGCGACGTGCAGGGCCGCGAGGTGCGACAGGCCGCCGGAGAAGCCGGTGTGCGGGGCGAACGCGAGGTTGGCCCCGTAGGTCAGGGTCCACACGTGCCGGGCCGCCGTGATGCCGCCGCAGCGCGCCAGGTCGGGCTGCACCACGTCGACCAGTCGCCGCTCGATGACGTCGCGCATCGAGAAGAGCCCGAAGTCGGTCTCGCCGCGTGCCAGCGGGGTCGAGGTCATCGCGTGCACGCGCTCGTACCCGGCGAGGTCGTCGGGCGGTACCGGCTCCTCGAACCAGCGGATGCCCAGCGCCTCCATCGCCCGGCCCATCCGGATCGCACCGGCCGCGTCGTAGGCACCGTTCGCGTCCACGTACAGCGCCATGGAATCGCCGACCGCCTCGCGGATCGCGGCCAGCGCCTCCAGGTCACGGCGCTGGCCGCCCTCGTGCTCGGGGCGCCCGATCTTCACCTTCAACTCGCTGAACCCGCGCCGCTGCTGGTCGAGCGCCTCGGCCACCATGACGTCGATCTCGTTGATGTAGACCGAGGAGGCATAGCAGGGCACCTCCGTGCGCCCCGCTCCGGCCAGCAGCCGCCACACCGGCAGGCCGTACGCCTTGCCGATCAGATCCCACAGCGCCACGTCGACGCCGCTGATGGCCTCGATGACCACGCCGCCGCTGTGGCCCCAGCGGCGCAGCCGGTCCACCATGCGCACCCACAGCCCCTCGACGTTGGCCGGGTCCTCCCCCACCAGAACGTCCGCGAGCAGCGACTCGACGGCCGCGGCGGTCATCATCCCGCCGCGCCGGGCGATCGCCTCGCCGTATCCGACCAGGCCGTCGTCGGTCGTGATCTCGACCAGCACCATGCTGAAGGTGGTGAACGCACCGATCCCGAAGGTCACGCCGACCTCTGGCGTCGCCTCCAGTAGCCGGGCACGCACGTGCGCGATCTTCATGGCAACTCCTCACGCCTCGACTCCGCCCGGACTCCGCCCGGATTCCGCCTCGACTCCGGCTGGACTCCGCCTCGACTCCGCCTCGACTCGGCAAGACCCACAGGACGGTGCCTAGAAGAACTGACTGTCGATGATGTCCGACGGCTGCGCGGTGCTCGCGCCCTTGGCCGGCGGGTTCGCCGACGCCAGCTGCCGGAGAATGACGGTCATCTGGTCCGGCGGGTACGGGGCCACCGTCCAGGCCGCCTTGTAGCCTTCCCAGGTGCCGTCGAGCTGCGCCTGATCGGTCAGCTTGACGTACGTCTTGAGCACCGCGTCGCTGTCGGTCCGGCTGGCGATGGCCTGCTGGGTCGCGGCCTTGAACGCGATGATGAACTTGGTCATCGCGTCGCGGTGCGAGGAGGCGAACTTGGTGTTGACGGCGGTGAGTCCGGAGGGCGCGAGGTCGGTGATGTTGGCCAGGTTCACCAGTCCGGCCTGCTGCGCCTGCACGCTGGTCGGGGGCGACACGCCGGCAGCCGCGACCGAGCCGGACACGACCGCCGCGAGCGAGGCGGAGTTGGTCTGCAGGTAGGCGACCTTGACGTCGATGCCGGGCTTCATCCCGGCCTTCGTGATGGCACCGCGCACGGCGGTGTCGAGCGAACCGCCCGGGGTGGTCACGGCGACCGTCTTGCCGCGCAGGTCGTTGATGGACGAGAGGCCCTTCTTGCCGTAAATGAAGAACACGGTCGGGCCGGTCGTGCAGATCACCTTCGCCTGCGGGTTGCTCAGGATCCCGGACACCAGGTTCGGGCCGTCGAACGCCATCTCGATGTTCCCCGACAGCACGGCCGCCGTGACCGAGTTCGGGGTGAGCGTCTGCACGGTCACGTTCAACCCGTACTTCTGGAAGACCTTGTCGCGTATGCCCACGTACACCGGGCCGTACGCGCCGGTCGCACCGGACGTACCGATGCGGATGTTCGTCATCGACCCGGACCCGCCGGAGCCCGAGGCTCCCGATCCGCACGCCGACAGCGCCACCGCCGCCATCGCCACTCCGGCCACGGCGGACGTCAGCCTTGCTCTCGCGGACATTCGACCTCCAACGGGTTGCGTCGGTACCGCTGTGCCGCCCAGCGCATGCCGCCGGTCGCCGAGGACCGGTGGATCCGCGGCGGCCGGTGCCACGACTGCGCTCAGGTGGCGGCGTTGACGTACTGGTTGTCGATGAGGTCTGACATCTTCGCCGAGTCCGCGCCCTTGACGGGAGGGGTGGCCGTCTTGAACTGCTCCAGCATGATGTTCATCTGGTCGGTCGGGTACGGGCCCACGGTCCACACCGTCTTGTACGCCTGGAAGGTACCGTCGATCTCCGACTGCGCCGTCAGCTTGACGTACGCGCGCAGCGCCTGGTCGGACGCTTTGGCATCGGTACTCGCCTGCTGGACGGCGGCCTTGAAGGCGGTGATGAACTTCGTGACGGTCGGACCGTTCTTCTTGGCGAACGAGTCGTTGACGGCCAGGACCGAGGGCGGTGCCAGCGGCGTGATGTCGCCCAGGTTCACCATTCCCTTGTCCTGGGCCTGAATGCTGGTCGGCGGGGACACGCCGGCCGCGGCGACGGAACCGGTCTGCACGGCGGCGAGGGCCGCGGAGTTCGTCTGCAGGTACGCGATCTTCACGTCGGTGCCGGGCTTCATCCCGGCCTTCGTGATGGCGGCGCGGACCGCCCCGTCGATCGCGCCACCGGGTGTGGTGACCGCGACCGACTTGCCCCGCAGGTCATTGATCGACGACAGGCCCTTCTTGCCGTAGATGTAGAACACCGTCGGGCCGGCCGTGAAAATCACCTTGGCCGAGGGGTTGCTGATGATTCCGGAGACCAGGCCGGGTCCGTCCCAGCCGATGTTGATGTTGTTCGACAGCACCGCCGCGGTCACCGCGGTCGGGGTCAGCGTCTGCAGCTTGACGTTCAGGCCGTACTTCTTGAAGAGTCCGGTCTGGACACCGACATACAGCGGGAGATACACGCCCGTCGCTCCGGAGGTGCCGACCGTGATGGTCTTGTCTCCCGAAGCCGCGCTGCTCGATCCGCAGGCGGTGAGCGTCACCGCCAGCATCGCCAGTCCAGCGACGACGCTGGAAATCCGCTTTGCTCTCAGGGTCATCTAACCTCTCCAATGTGGCCGTGGGATTCGGCGACACCCCGATGGGGACTCGCCCGACAGGGCTTCACGCCACCGACCGCGGTCGGTGTGCCGGGATCAGTTCTGGGCCGTGGCCCCGCTGCGGATGCAGTTCCAGATCCTGTCGACCAGTGCCAGGAACTCGGGTGTGCGCTTGACCTCTTCGGAGCGGGGCCGGGGGAAGTTCACCTCGACGATGTCGGCGATGGTCGTGCCTGGACCCTTGGACAGGACGATCACCCGATCGCCCAGGAACACCGCCTCATCGATCTGGTGGGTGACGAACATGACCGACTTACGCATCTGTCCCCAGATGCGCAGTAGCTCCGCCTGCATGACCTCACGGGTCTGCGCGTCCAGCGCGGCGAACGGCTCGTCCATGAGCAGCAATTGGGGATCGGCGACCAGTGCGCGCGCGAGATTGACCCGCTGTTGCATGCCGCCGGACAACTCGTGCGGGTAGTGGCCCTCGAAGCCCTTAAGCCCGACGAGCTCGACGATCGCCCGGCTGCGCTCGCGTGCCTCGCGCCTCGGCACCTTCATCATTTCCAACCCGTAGCTGACGTTGGCGATGACGGTGCGCCAGGGCAGCAGCGACGCGGACTGGAACACCACGGCGCGGTCGCGTTCGGGCGACACGATCCTGTTGCCGTCGAAGGACATCTCGCCGTGCGAGGCCGGGACGAGCCCGGCGACGGCGAGCAGCAGGCTCGACTTCCCGCAGCCGCTGGGCCCGACGACGCAGCAGAACTCGTTCTCCCGCACCGTGAACGAGACGTCTTTGATCGCGCGGTAGCGCTTGTTGTCACGGCGGGCGGTGAACGTGATGCCGACGTGGTCGATGACCAGGGCGCCGGGACCCGCCTGCGTCGAGGCCGCTGTCGCACTCACATCGCGAACGGGCCGGTGATTGGCTTCAATGACTTCAGACATTCGCGTCTCCCTGGTTGCCGGGGCTCCCCGGGGCTTGGCGTGGAGCGATGTGACGGACGTCGAGCAACTCCCGCGCGGTGACGCGGTTACCCGCCTACCTTCGGCCGCCAGCGATCGAGTCTGTGCTCGACGACCCGGATCGACTGGGTGAGCAGTACGCCGATACCCGACACCAGGAAGACCGCGACGAACATGGTTGCCGACTGGAGGTTGTTGCCTGCCGTCTCGATGGTGTAGCCCAAGCCCGCCGTGGAAGCCAGCAACTCGCCGACGACCATACCGATCAGCCCCTGCCCGATGCCCAGCCGGATACCCGTGACGATCGACGGCACGGCGCCGGGTATCACGACCGTACGGAACAGTTGGAGCCTGCTCGCCTTGAAGGATCGGGCGACCTGCACCAGCGACGCGTCGGCGATCTTCACCCCGGACATCGTGTTGATGATGATCGGGAACACGGCCGACAGGAACACGACGGCGACCTTCGAGGGCGTACCGATGCCGAACCAGATGACCAGCAGAGGCACCAGCGCGATGCGAGGGGCGGCGTAGCCGAAGTTCACCAGCGGGTCGACCAGGAACTCACACCAGCGCCACCATCCCATCGCCATGCCCACGATCAGGCCGACCGCCAGTGAGAGGACGAAGCCGAGACCGAACTCGATGGCGCTGATCCGCAGCGCGGCCCAACCGTCGCCACCGTTGAAGTAATCCTTGGCAGCCTTGAGAATCTCCCAGGGGCTGCTGGAGAACGCGGGATTCACGACTTTCAGATCGGAGCAGATCTGCCAGGACGCGAGCACGATGACCGCGCCGAGCACGCCCAGCAGAACCCGCTGCCGCTTGCGCAGGAACTCCACGAATCCTCGGGGCGCCACGTCGTCGTCATCGGCCACGTCTGCCGGGACGGCCTCTGCTGGTTTGCTCGGCGTAACGGTTGCCATCAGCTGAACCCACCAAGCCGTGACTGGATACGCACCACCGTGCGTCCCTCCTTAATTCCGCACTCGTCGTCGCCCGTGGCGACTCGGCCGTGACGGCCCTAGCCAGTAGATCCCTCGTCGGGGTGCAGATCTTCAGGTCTTCAATGCGGTATTCTGTAGGTTATACTCTACTGGTGGCAGGAGCTGTCAAGGCTTACCAACAGTTTCCGGGCCACGCATCGAGCTCCACCAACGGCTGGAGCGAAGGCGCCAGCCGGGTGGCGCACATGCTCGCGCGGTAGGCCGCGGCGATATGTACGGGCCCCCGACACCTCCGCGGCTGACAAGTCCGCGACCGACAAGTCCACGCCGACGCACCCGCGGCGCCGCACCGTTCGCCAGACACACGGCCCGTCCGGTACCCGCGCACACCTCGAGTGACCCGTCTCTTCTCCACGGCATGACTTCCCACCGCAGACGAGCAGGGAGCGACGATGAGCATCAAGCCGACGACACCGGTCTTCGCCGAACGAGGTCGACAGTTCTCGGTCGCCGCGCTACGCGGGACCGACCCGTCGACGGGTGAGCTGCCGGCAGCGGCCGGGGACCAGTTCCGCAACGTGTTCCGGAACCTGGAGCGCACGCTCAAGGAGCACGACCTCACGCTCGACGAGGTCGGCCGGGTCACCGTACTGACACCGGACCGGTCGTTCCGCCCGCTCATCAACGAACCCTGGTTGGCGATGTACCCGGGTTCCAACCGTCCGGCCAGGCGGACCACCCACTTCACGCTCGATCCGGGCGTGTCCGTCGAGCTTCTGGTGGCCGGGGTACGCGGCGCGACCCGTACCCCGCTGGAAATCGACGGGGTACGGCACAAGGACCCGCTGCCGATGGGCGCCCGGCTCGACGAGTACCTGTTCTCCTCCGCGATCGTGCCCGACGCACCGTCCGGCGAGCAACCGGAAGGGATCCCGGCGGTACATCAGGCGTTCGCCAACCTGCGCTGCCTCGCCGAGGTCGCCGGCGGGACGGTCGACGACATCGCGCACGTCTCCGTCTACCTCGGCCGCTGGGACATCCACGACGACATGGTCGACACCTGGGTGTCCACCTTCCCGGACGCGCACAGCCGGCCGTCGCGCAAGACGTTCTACTATCCCAGCGTCTCCATCCAGCTGCACTGCGACGGCATCATCGGCGCGACCCGGACCAACGTCGAGATCGAGGGACTGGCCCACCGCGATCCGATACCGATGGGCGCGGTGACCGCGGGCACCGTCACCACGTCCGGGATCGACGGGCGCGACCCGGCGACCGGCCGGGTCCCCCGACACGTCGGGCCGCAGGCCCAGCAGGCGTTGGAGAACCTGCGCGTGCTGATGGCCACGGCAGGTACGACCGGGTCGCGGCTACTGCACGTCGACGCGCTCGTGGGCCAGCGGCGGTACGCCGACGAGGTGCTCGAGGTCTGGAACGCCGCGTTCCCCGATCCCACCGCCGCGCCGACCCTGCAGATCACCGATCTGGGACTGGTCGCCCGCGACTACCTCGTCCAGTTCATCGCCAAGGGAGTCGCGCGATGATCAACCGACTGCCGCTCCCCCGCATCCACGAGGCGCGTCGCCTGGTGTTCGAGGCCGCCGAGGCCGACGGGCGCGGGATGGCTATCGCGGTGGTCGACGAGGCGGCCGCCCTCATCTATGCCGAACGCATGGAAAACTGCGATGCCCGGGTACTCGTGCACGCGATGCGCAAGGCGTACACGGCGGCGACGATGCATCGCAGCACGCTGTACTTCCGGGACCAGAACGCCGAACTGGGCAAGTCCCTCGCGGACTGGGGCGACCCGATGCTCACCCAGATGCCGGGCGGTGTCGAGGTGAGGGTCGGCGACGAGTGGTTCGGCGCGGTCGCGGTCGGCGGGAACACCCCGGAGCGCGACGTCGAACTCGCGGAGCTGGCCCGCAAATCGCTGACCTAACCTCCCCCACGGCCTAGTTTCCCCAGCCGACTCCGGCCCCCACGGTTTCTCTTCGTGGGGGCCGAAGTCTGTCCGGCCGGGCGCGTGCCCGCCGGCTCAGCCGCGGGCCTTGGCCAGCTCGACGAGGGTCTGCATCCGCAGGCCCGACGGGTCCAGCGCGGTCGCGCGGTTCGACGCCAGGGCGTCGGCGACGAACTTGCGCGCCTGCCGGCCGTCGATGCCGCCGAGCAGCTCGGCGACCTCGCCGAGTTCGTTGTCCTCGGCCAGTTCCCGGCAGCCCGGAAAGTGGCGACCCAGCTCGTTCAGCGTGTCGGCGAGGATGTCACGGATCACCGCGGCGCCGGGCAGCGGCAACTCCATGACCAGGTCGGCACGGGACACCACCGCGTCGTCCAGTGCCCCGGCGAGGTTCGTGGTCCCGACCACCAGCACGCCGGGTGCCTCACGGGCGATCCAGTCCAGCGCCGAGAGCAGGGCGGCGGTGCCGCGGAAGACATCGGCGGGGTTGATGTCCAGCGACGCCTCCGAACGGGACACCGCCAGGACTTCCACCTCATCGAGCACGACCACGGCCGGCCCGTCCTCGGCCAGCGCGGGCAACTCCTCCTGGAACAGCTGCACGACGTTGCGCTGGGTACGGCCGAGCAGCTCACTCGGCAGCAGGTGCATGTTGACGTCGACCAGGCGCACGAGGCCATACCGGTCGCCCAGGTTCTCGGCCACCGCGTACGCCAGCCCGCGCGCCAGAGTCGTCTTGCCCACCCCGGGCAGGCCGTTGAGCAGCAGCAGGCCGTGCAGGGGCAGGCCGACGCCGCCGATCCCGGCCTTGCGCAGGCTGATCGACATCAACGCGTGGTTCAGCAGCCGGTCCTTGATGGCCGGGTCGACGACGATGCGTTCCCAGCTGTCCTTGAGCTGCCGGTCATGACGGGCGGCGGTGACCGCCATCGCCTCGCCGACCTTGCTGTGCGAGTGGTAGTCGCTCATTCCTCACCGCGCCCCGGAGCCGGAGACGTTGACGCTGCGCTCCATCACACCCTGCCGAGGGGCGAGGTACAGGTACGGGAACTCCCGCTTCGCGGCCTTCTCCCAGAAGTACCGGAAGCCGTACGCGACCCGGACCATGATGGCCTGCTCGTCGGACTCGTTGACGTGCCGGTGCGGCGTCTGCGGCCCGGGAACCTGGAAGCACGTGCCGGGCTTCCACGGCACCTTCTCGCCGTTGACGAGGGAGTAGCCGTGGCCCTGGAGGATGTACAGGTGCGCCTCCATGTGCGCGTGCATTCCGCCGAACTCGTGCGGCGGGTCGATCAGCAGGCCGCTGACCTCGACCGTGTTCAGCTTGAAGCTGTTGATGTCCTTGTTGATCCGCATGTAGTTGCGGACCTCGGACTTGTGGAACCCGGCCGGTAGCGCGTGCATGCCGTCGACGTCGCCGAGGATCAGCGGGTGCTCCGGGTCGAACTCGGGCATGTCGCTCGGCAGCACCGGTACGCCGTCGTTCTCGCCGCGCTTGATGATGGCACCGTCGCGGCGCAGCACGACGCGCCACTGGCCGTCCGGCGCCATGCCGTCGGGCGACACCTCGGCCTTCGGCTCGGTGACCGTGGGGCCCCAGTTTTCCAGCTGGATGGTCCGGTGCAGGCCGGCGTAGTGCTCCAGGTCGACGGTCAGCACCGACAGGTACCGCACCACCGTGTCGCCGGTGTTGAAGTGCTGGTGGACCGCGCCGAACGGGATCGCGATGACGCTGTAGTCGTCCCAGTCGTACCGGACGCCGTCGACGATGCTGAACCCGGTGCCCTGGATGATGAAGATGGCCTCTTCGCCGTGCTTGTGCGCGCCGCTGTGCGAGTGCGGCGGGATCTCGGAGACCATCGTCATGCCGCCCCAGGTCCGGAAGCCGGTCTCCCGCGAGACGAGCAGCGCGGCGCGCTGGTCCTGCACGGTCTCGACCCAGTCGAGTTCTTCCTCGTGAATGCTGCGGCGCGAATCCCTGCGCTCCTGCTCGGCCTTGTCCCACAGCCCGAGCCACCTGTCGTAGAACGTCTCAGCCATTCCGGCTCCTGTCTCCGTCGGGGTTGAACTCATTCGGAAAACCTGTGCTGCACCAACCGCCTGTCTCACTCACCGCCTGTCTCACTCACCGCCTGTCTCACCCACCCCCGACTCACTGACCGCTCGACTCACTGACCGCCCGACTCACTCACCGCCCATCCCTCCGGCGATCCGGATGACCTCGCCGGTCACCCAGGACGCCGCGGGCGACACCAGGTACATGACCGCCGCGGCGACGTCCTCCGGAGTCCCGTACCGCCCCATCGGCGTCTCCGCCAACTGGCGGGCACGCTTCGCGGCGTCGCGGCGGGAGTTGGTCCGCGGCGTGTCGATGTGCCCCGGCGCGACCACGTTGAGCCGGATGTCCGGCGCCAGCTCGCGGGCCATCGACCTGGTCAGGCTGTTGAGCGCGGCCTTGGTCGCGCCGTAGGAGGCCATCCCGCGGGCCGCGGAGTATGCCGCCATGGAGCCGATGTTCACCACGGACCCGCCGCCGCGGGCCAGCATCTCGGGTACGACGGCCTTCGTGCAGATGAACGTGCCGACGACGTTCAGCCGGTACCCCTCGATCAGGTCCTCGGACCGCAGCTGGAGGATCGGTCCCCGATCGAACGAGTCGTTGAAGCTGCCGCCCGCCGAGTTCACCAGGATGTCGATCCCGCCGAACCGGTCGCGTACCGCGCCGATCAGGCCGGCGACGGACGGCACGTCGCGCACGTCGGTCGCCATCCCCAGCGCGTCGATGCCCAGGTCGACCAGCTCCCGCTCGGTGGCCGCGACGGCATCCTCCCGCCGCGAGGCGACCGCCACCTGGGCGCCAGCGCGGCCGAGCACCTCGGCGATGCCCCGGCCGATTCCTTCGGTACCGCCGGTCACGATCGCGACCTTGCCGGCGAGCATGCCTTCCTTGTCAACGGAATCGGGCACGATATGTCCTCTCGGTGACTCGTCGGCGCCGCGACGGGGCCGGCGCGGTGGACCGGGCAGAGCGGGGCGGGCATAGCGGGGCGGCCAAAGCGGGGGCGGGCAGAGCGGGCGCGGCGCGGGCCCGGCGAGGTGGCGAGCGATGGACCATCGAGGGCGACGTGCGACCAGTCCGGCTCGGCGCGTCTGGCGTCGCGCGGCGTCCCCGACCTGCTGTTCCAGCGGGATCCGGCCGCAGTCGGGCATCGCGCGCGCCGTGGCACCCGGCACCGAGGCTGTTCAAGGCGAGGATGTCGGACCCGGGCCGTTCGAGGAGACCCTTGAGCATCCTCGGGACCTCTTCACCTCCGCCGACGCGTTCTCGGTCCGGCACCGGCGAAGGGAAGCGGTGTGCCACGCGGTGAGATGGTCCGGCTCACCAGTACGCCTGGACGGCTTCCTTCGACACGTCGCGCCAGTCCGAGCCGCGCGGCACGATCATGTCGGTCGCGCGTACCTTGTTGTAGGTCGCCGGGTCCGTGCCGCGCAGCGGCCGCTGGGCCTCGGCGTCTTCCATCGCCTCGATCATCAGCCGGCGCGCCGCCTGGATGGCGTGGTCGGTGCTGCCCAGCGCCTCCTTGCTGCGGTCCACGATCCGGCCCATGCCGGTCTGCAGCGCGTAGTCCTGCGTGTTGACGCCCTCGATCCCGGTGAACGTCTTGGTGCGCTGCACCTCGCGGTCGATGAAGAAGTCGTTCTCCGGGCTGGCCTTCAACCAGTACGTGCCGGGGACGAAGTCCTGCGGCCCGCGACCCATGGCGTGCTCGTGCTCGTCCCACCACTGGTCGGTCACCTTGACGGACGAGTCGGCGACGTACATCCAGTTGTAGACCCACACCGACGTGTCGTCGATCGGAACCCACATGTGGCCGTTGATCGCCGGGACCTTCGGCTTGTTGCCCTCCATGTCGAGCAGGCCGCCACGGAACTGCTGGAAAGGCATCATGAACTGGTAGACCCTCAGGTACACCGAGTCCTTGCTGACGTTGCGCAGGCTCGCGTAGGTGTATCCGTAGTCCTTGACATCGACCTCGAGCCGCGGGTGCGGGTCGAGCGTACGCAGCAGCCGGGGGTTCTCCAGGTCGTTGTTGTGCGCGAACGACGAGTGTGCGGTGTCGATCCCGCCCTCGATGGCCTGCAGGAAGTTGCAGGGTTCACCGGTCTTGTCGATGCGGAAGTAGTCCGCGCCGGCCCGCATCCACTCGTAGTCGGGCGGCGGCGGCATGAGTTCGGTGGGGCCCATGTAGGTCCAGATGATGCCGGCCGCCTCGTGCGTCGGGTATGCCTTGATGGACACCCGCAGCCGGAACTTGCTGTACGGCGGCTCCGACGGCATGTCGACGCAGTTGCCGAGGGTGTCGAACTTCCACCCGTGGTAGACGCACCGCAGGCCGCACTCCTCGTTGCGCCCGAAGAACAGTGGCGCACGGCGGTGTGCGCAGTATGCGTCCACGAGACCCACGTCGCCCGCGGAGTCGCGGAACGCCACGAGGTCCTCGCCGAGCAGGCGTATCCGGATCGGCGCGCCATCCGGTGGGCCGACCTCCTCTGCCAGGCAAGCCGGAATCCAGTACCGACGGAAGACCTCCCCCATCGGAGTCCCCGGCCCCACCTCTGTCAGCCGCTTGTTCAGCTCCGCAGAGATATGCATGTAACCACCCTTCCATCGCGTCCGTGCGGGCGTTCACAGATGTCATATCGCGTAGTTCGAGCGTGATTGGTCTTGTCGGAGGCACTGTCGTGCCGGAGGGCGCTGTCGTGTGGGAGGCGCTGCCGCTGTTCCCCCGGGAACAGTGAGCTTCCCCGGAATCGCGAGCCCAGAGGGAGCAGCCCTCGTCTATCTCCTGTTTCATATAGTCTACACAGTTGCCGGTTCGCAATCTAGGACCGTTTTCGCGCGGGGGTTTCGGCGACCGCCGGCCCGTCGCCGGGATTCCTCTATGCGGGAAGGCACCCAGGCCGCAGCTCAGCCGCTGCCGCGCCGCTCCCGGGAGCGCGTGATGGGTAACGGACGGGCCGCCGTGAACAACAGCTTGACCCGGCCATCGCCGACTGTAGGCTATATCAAAGAGCTGACGTGGGACTTCCGGACTCGGCGCACCGCGAATGCAAAGGGAGACGAAGCGTGATCATTGACAGCCATGCACACCTGGTCGCTCCGCCCGCCTTCTACGGCTACCGGGCCAACCTGCTGGCCTCGGGCGGCTACTACAAGGGCAACCCGGGCGTCACCGACGAGGCCCTCGCGAAATCCGCGGCCACCAACGTGGCCACCATGGACAGCGTCGGCACCGACGTGCAGCTGCTGTGCCCGCGCCCCTTCCACCAGATGCAGTCGGAGAAGCCCGACCGGGTGGTGCACTGGTGGATCGAGGCCAACAACGATCTGATCGCCCGTACCGTGGCCATGCACCCGAACCGGTTCGCCGGCGTCGCCGGCCTTCCCGTGTGCGCCGGCAGCCCGGTCACCGACGCCCTGCCGGAGCTGGACCGTGCGGTGAACGAACTCGGCTTCGTCGGGGTGAGCCTCAACCCCGACCCGTACGAGGGTCGCGGCAACTCCCCCACACTCGACCAGGAATACTGGCATCCGCTGTGGGAACGCATGGTCGAGCTTGACGTTCCCGCGCTCATCCACTCGTCCGGATGCAACAGCGGCAGGGAGAGCTACAGCGAACACTTCATCACCGAGGAGTCCATCGCGGTTCTCACCCTGTTGCGGGGCGAGGTCTTCACCAAGTTCCCCGGGCTGCGCATCATCGTGTCCCACGGTGGCGGTTCGGTGCCGTACCAGATCGGTCGCTGGCAGGCCGAGGTGCTGGCGCCGAACCTCGGCGGCGACCCGAACAACACCCGTTTCGAGGTACAGCTGCGCCAGCTCTACTTCGACACCGTGCTGCACAACCCCCTCTCGCTCGAGCTGCTGTTCAAGACCGTCGGCGCGGACCGATGCCTGTTCGGCACCGAGAAGCCGGGCAGCGGTTCGGCCATCAACCCGGACACCGGTGCGTCCTTCGACGACCTCAAGCCGGTCATCGAGGCGATGGACTTCCTCAGCCAGTCCGACCGCGACCTCATTTTCGAGGGCAACGCGCGGTCGGTGTTCCCGCGCCTGAAGATCGACGGCTGATCCGGCGCCCGGCGCGGACCGGGTAGCGTTGCCAGCAGGCTTTGAAGCCGAGCGGTCGGGAGTTGTCGTTTGTCAGTCGTCGTCTGTCAGCGGGAGAACGGGTGAATCCAGGACCGGAGACGGTGTGGAGCCGGGCCTGGGAGCGGCAACCCCCGCCGCGCGCCGATCGGCACGCCCGCGCCCGCATCCGCGAACTGCGGGCGCGGGCCGGGCTCCTGCTCGCCGTGCTCGACGACGACCCGACCGGCTCGCAGGCGGTCCACGGCGTACAACTGGTGACCGCATTGGAACGCGGCGTCTACGACGACGCGCTGCGCGGCGAGTCGGACACCTGCTTCGTGCTGACCAACACGCGCAGCCTGGACGCGCCGGCCGCGGTGCGGTGCGACATCGAGGTCGCCGGCGACCTGTACCGGGTCGCCGAGCACCGCGGCCGGCGGCTGCAACTGGTCAGCCGCAGCGATTCCACGCTGCGCGGACACGTGCTGGAGGAGGTCGCCGCGCTGCACGAGGTGCGGCGGTCGCGGCTGGGCGCGGGCTTCGACGGGGTGCTGTTCGCGCCGGCGTACCTCGAGGCCGGGCGGGTCACCGCCGGCGACGTCCACTGGGCGCGGGTCGGCGACCAACTGGTACCGGTCGGGGAGACCGAATTCGCGCGCGATGCCAGTTTCGGGTACCGGTCGTCCAACCTGCGCGAGTTCCTTGCCGAGCGCAGCGGCGGCGAGGTGCCGGCCGATTCGGTACACAGCCTGTCTCTGTCCGACATCCGCGAGGGTGGCCCGGATCGGGTGCGGCAGGTCCTCTCCGGGGTCGGCGGCGGCGCCTGGGTCGTGGTCAACGCGACCGAGTACTCCGACCTGGAGACCGTCGCGCTCGGCGTGCTCGCCGCGCAGGAGCGGGGGCAGTCCTTCCTGTTCCGTACCGGTCCGTCGTTCGTGCGCGCGCTGGCCGGACTGGAACCCAGCGAACCGCTGCGTACCGAGCAGATCTGGCCGGACGGGGCGCCGCCCGGCCACGGGCTGATCGTGGTCGGCTCGCACGTCGGGCAGTCGACCCGCCAGTTGGCGGCGCTGCGCGCCCGGGGAAGCACCGTCGATGTGGAGCTCGATGTCGCGGCTCTGGTGTCGGGCGGGCCGGATCGGGCCGAGGACCTGGTGCTGGAGCTGTCCCGGCGGGTGGTGCGCGCGCTGCCGAAGGCGGACGTGCTGCTCTACACCAGTCGTACCGTCATCGGTGGCGACAGCGCGACCGGCGGCGCGGCGGGCGGCGCGACCGGCGCGACCGGCAGCCTCGCGGTCGCCCGCGACGTCTCGCACGCGCTGGCCGGGATCGTGCGCCGGGCCCTCGCGGCACGGCCGGCGTGGGTCGTCGGCAAGGGCGGCATCACCTCGCACGACGTGGCCACGCACGGGCTGGGCATCCGGCGGGCCGAGGTCGTCGGCCAACTGCTGCCCGGCGTCGTCTCGGTGCTGCGCCCGCTCGACGCACCGGCCGAGACGCTGGGCGTGCCGTACGTCGTCTTCGCCGGCAATGTGGGCGACGACGGCACTCTCGGGTACGTGGTCGACGTGCTGCGCGGCGGGAAGGCGTGAGCCCGGCGTCAGGCACCGCGGAGGAACGCGTGAGCCCGGCGACGTGCCGGACGGGACAACAGGTGAGCGTGGCCGGCATCGGGTCACTGTGGGGAGAGCGGTCGTGAACGTGGTCATCACCGGCGGTGCCGGGTTTCTCGGCGCCCGTCTGGCCGGCGCGCTGCTGGCGGACGGGGCGCTGTCACTGGCGGGCGGGCCGGCCCGGCCAATCGCCCGGCTCAGCCTGCTGGACCAGGCACCGCCACGCGCCGAGCTTGCCGGAGACGCGCGCGTCCAGCCGTGGCAGGGCGACCTCGTCACCGCTTTAGGCAGTGACAATCTGCGCAGCGACGATCTGGGCAGTGACGCCACGGGCGGCGGCGGACCCAGCGGGGAATCCAGCGGCGAACCCAGCCCGTTCGACGATGCGGATCTGGTGTTTCACCTCGCGGCGGCGGTCAGCGCGGAGTGCGAGCGGGACTTCGACCTCGGCATGCGCACGAACCTGGACGGCACCCGGGCGGTCCTGGAGCGCTGCCGCGCGTCCGGCCGTACCCCGGTGGTCGTGTTCGCGAGCTCGGTGGCGGTCTTCGGCGGCACCGCCACGCACCCGCTGCCCGGCGTCGTCACCGACGACACCCTGCCGGTGCCGCGCAGCAGCTACGGCATCCAGAAGTTCATCGGCGAGCAACTGGTCGCCGACTACACCCGCAAGGGCTTCATCCGCGGCAGGACCGCGCGGCTGATGACGGTCAGCGTGCGCCCGGGTCGGCCCAACGGGGCCGCGTCCGGCTTCCTGTCAGGCATCATCCGCGAGCCGCTCGCCGGCCAGCGCGCGAGCTGCCCGGTGGTTCCGGAGACGGCGGTGGCGCTCAGCTCGCCGGGGCGGGCCATCGAGGGGTTGGTCCGCGCCGCCACCGCGTCGCCGGACCAGTGGGGCGACGCCACGGCGGTGAACCTGCCGCCGATCACCGTCACGGTGGGCGAGATGGTCTCGGTGCTGGAGCGGGTCGGCGGACGCGCGGCGAGCGCGCTGGTGGACTGGGAGCCGGACGAGTCGGTGGCGGCGATCGTGCGGGGGTGGCCGGCACGGTTCGACACCGCCCGGGCCGCCGCGCTCGGGCTGCGTCCGGACCGGGACTTCGAGGCGATCGTCCGCGCCCACCTGCGCGAGACCCGGGGCTGACCGGGCGGGGACTTTACCCCAGGTGGCGCTGCTCCCTCCCGGCCAGCGAGTTAGGCTTCGATGCTGATCCCTTTGAGGGAGGGCTGTCGATGAATCGGTACGAGGGGCCCGCTGACACTCGTGTGCGCCTCGGGCACGCCGGTGCGTTCGGGCGGCCGGTGACTCGGGCGATCATCGCATTCGTCATTGTCGCGCTCTTCGCCGCGGTCCTGCCGGGCGGCCTGGCAGTTCGTGACGCCCATGGTGGGCTCGTTGGGCTGCTTACCTGGACGCTTCTTGTCGTCGGTCTGCTCGTGGTCGTGGTGGGCGGCGTTCTCCTGGCCGTGGGTTGGTGGGGCGGCCGACCGGCCGAGCTCACCCCGGACGGTGTGCGGCTTCCGGGGCGCCGCACGGTGATCCCGTGGTCGGCTGTGGAGCGCTGCGACGTCCGGGCTGCTGGGCATCGACGGTTGTACGCGGCATGGCTGACGCCACCCGAGGCTGGAGGACCCGGCGACATGCTGTGGCTGGGCGATGTCAGGCAGGCCTCCGTCCCCGAGGAGGATCTGCTGGCGATGGTGCGGAGCTGGACGGAACGTCCTTGAGCTGGATCCACCGGGGTCGCGTCCATGCGCGGGGCCCGCACCCGGGTCGTCAGTCGCGGGACGTCAGTCGCGCGACGTCAGCCGGTCGTCATCGTCATGCCGCGCTTGGCCAGTTCGGCGATGTAGAGCTCCTTGATCGCCGGGTCCTCCTGGTCCGCGTTGATCTGGTACTTCGAGTTCTTCAGCGTCGTCGGCGTCTCCGCGAACTGCGCGCGCATCCGCGAGCTGAACGGGTACCGCCGGCTGCCGAGCTTGACCGCGAAGTACCGGGACGGGATGCCGGCCAGGTTGAAGTGCTGGTGGTACATGTTGTCCGGAGGCGAGTACGACCACCCGTGGTCCCAGTCCACCCGGATGCGCTCCTTGTCCCCCTCGTACCACAGCAGTGAATATCCGGGCCCGTTGACCGGGTAGATGTGCGTGCCGCCCACGTGCCGGTGCGCCAGCTTGTACCGGCCGACCGGGATCTCCGAACAGTGCGCGTGCAGGGCGCCGTTGGCGAGCAGGAACAGGATGGACTTGCTCTTCTTGCCCCGCCACTCCAGCGGTGTCAGCTCGCTGAACGCGCTGAGGTCCGGCACGAAGTTCGTTTCCCAGAAGTCCTTGTAGAGGTCCGAAGTCTTGTCGTGCACCATGCGGCCCTTGCCCTGGAACGACTCGTCGCTGCCGTACCGCTCGGTGAACTCGTAGTCGGTGCCGAAGATGAACGCGTCGTTCCGGAAGATGTTCATCACCAACGGGAACTGGGTCGTCATCGCCAGCCGCGCGGGCTCGTCGCCGGTGCCGTTGAAATACCGGTAGGTGGCGTTCATCGGGATCGCGAACATGCTGTGCGGACCCCACTCGAAGCTGTGCCTGCGGCCACCGGCCTCGATGACGGTGCTGCCGTGTCCGGAGATGACGTACACCACGGTCTCGAAGATGTGGTGTACCGGTGCGGTCTGGCTGGCCGGCGGCACCTCGATGAGCCACATGTCCAGGAAGTCTCCGCGCCCGGCCACGTTGACCACGGAACCGTTGGCGCCGAAGCGCTCCCACCGGGACACCGGGGTCTCCATCAGGTTGACCGCGAAGCCCTCGGCGAGCGGTACGCCCTCGCCGTCGACCCAGTCGCGGTACGGGTCGACCGCGAACCGAAGGTCGTCGTCATCGTGGTCGTGCGCGTGGTCGTGACCGTGTGCGTGGTCCTGCGCGGGGTTGCCCACCTCGTGGGCACTGGTCGTGCTCATGACATCACATCCTCGAATTGGCCGGACTCGAACTGGCCGGGCTCGCGGCGACGACGATCGACGCGCGCGGCGAGAAGAGCAGGGATTTGACCACCACGGGATAGACGCCCGCGGGAAGCAACTGCGCACCGATGTCGACGAAGTCGAGTTCCTCCAGTGCCAGGCTGTCCAGGCAGACGACCGGACGCCGCACGCCCAGCTCGCTGAACAGGATCCGGCCGATGGACTGGGCGACGTCGCGGTCGGTGAGCACCACCACGGACGTACCGGCGGGGAGCCCGAACCGGTCCAGCGCGGTCGCCACCCCCTCCGCCAGCGCGCGCAGCCGCGGGTACGCCGGCAGCTCGCCGACCCGCAGCGAGAACGCCACCGCGCCGGCCAGCTCGTGCCGGTGCAGTTCCAGCTCGCGAACGACCGCCGAGGCCACCTCGGCCGCGCTGGTCGTCTCCTCCGCACTGGTCGTTTCCTCCGCGCCGGTCGTGTCCACCGCGAGGTGCGGGTGCATCACCGGAACGTTGCGCAGCGGAAGCTCCGCCGCGCGGGAGGCCGACACGGTGTTGCCGCTGACCTGGACCGAGTACTGCGACGCGCCGGCCACCGTGGCCCGGATGCCGCCGGCCGTGGCGACCAGCCGCGCGCCGCTGGCACCGGCGGCCAGCCGGTCGCGCACCTGCCGCCCGATGGCCCGGCCCAGGTCGCCGAAGTCGCGGTCCTGCCGGGAGAAGACGTACTCGGCGACCCCGCCGGAAAACGTGATCAGCTCGGCGGTTTCCATCTCCCGGAAGTCCGAGCCGGGGATGACGGCCGCCGGGTTGAGCGCGTCGGCGTGTCCGGTCGCGGCGGCGAGGATCGCGTCCGCCGCGGCGGCCGCCAGTGCCTCCTCTGCGCCGGGCTCGATGGGCTGCCCGACGACCGGGCGCACGGCCGCCGGCCGGAACGCGTCGAGTTCGCCGGCGACCGCGAGCACCGTGCGGCTGGCGGTGTCCCACGAGACGAGCCGGGCGCCGACGGACAGGATCCCGGTGCGCACGACCCGGCCGTCGCGGCTGAGCGAGAGTTTCGTGGTACCGCCGCCGATATCGACACACAGCACGCCGCGACCCGTCTCGCGGGACAGCTCCACCGACCCGGAGCCGAACGCGGACAGTACCGCCTCGAAGTGGTCGCCCGCGGCGACGCACACGAAGTCGCCGGCGCGGGCCGACACGGCGTCCGCGATGGTCCGCGAGTTCTCCCGCTTGAGCGCCTGCCCGGTGAGGATCACGACGCCGGTGTCCACGTCGGCGCGGGCCAGCCCGGCACGTTCGTAGCAGTCGCCGACGAACGCGCCGATGGCACCGGCGTCGATGCGCGCGCCGCCGGCCGTGTACGGCGTGAGCGTGATGTCCGACGACCACAGCAGGGTGCGTTCCACCACCACGAACCGGCTCGACAGCCCCCGCAGTTCGCGCCGCAGCTTCAGCCGGGAGAAGCTCAGGTGCGACGTCGAGGAGCCGATGTCGATGCCGACCGAGACGATGGCGACGTTGTCCCGCCAGTAGTACGGCGAGTCCGCCTCATCGTCCCGGCCGGCGCCGCCGTAACGCATGGTCGGCATGCTCAGTTCGAACCCGTCGGGAAGATCAGGCTCTTGATGACGACGGGCACCGACGCCGAACCGGTGACCGGCCGGCCGATGTCGACGAACGCGAAGTCGCCGGTCTCGACGCAGTCCACCGAGACGACGGCCCGCCCGTCGAGCCGTTCGGTGGCCAGGTGGCTGCCGATCAGGCGCCCGATGTCGTCTTCGCTGACCAACACGACCGCGGAGTCCGAATCCTGGGTGCGAGCGGCCATTCCCATCGCGATCCCGTGGCAGAACGCGTCGATCCGGTCGTAGGTGGCCAGGCCGTCCCAGAGGTACGAGACGGCCACCGGCTGCTTCGCGTCGGTGAGGTCGAACTGTGTCAACGACCGGCGCAGCACCTCGGCCACGCCCTCCGCGGACAGGTTCGCCATGTCGAACGGAGGCGCCACCACCTGAATGTTGCGCACCGGCAGGCCGTCCGGGTCGGAGACGTAGATGGTGCTGCCGCTGAGCTGCACCGTGTACTGCGAGGCGCCCAGCACGGTCGCGCGGATCCCGGCGTTCACGTTCTCGACGAGTTCCAGCCCGGTGCGGTCGATCCGGTCCCGGATGGCCTCGGCGAGGAACGGGCCGAGGTCGTCGAAGGTCTGCTCCTGCCTGCGGTAGATGTACTCCGACACGCCACCGGAGAACGAGATCGCCGAGGGGGTGAACGGCGGAAGCGGCTCGCCGCGCAGCAGTGCGCCCGTTCCGTCGCCGGTGACCCGGGCCGCTCCCAGCAACTCGTCGGCCAGGTACCCGGCCACCCGGGCCTTGTCCTCGTCGGTGATCCGGGTACCGATCGCGAACGGGCGACCCAGGGTACGGCCGACCCGCGCGCCGGCCTCCTCCAGCCGGACGATCACGCCCTCGCCGTCGGTCACGATCAGGCGGGCGCCGACGTCCACCGCGAGGTGCGCCACCGGCGATCCCCGCCGGCAGAGCACGAGCTTCGCGGTGCCACCGCCGATGTCGATGTGCAGCAGGTCGCCGTCCAGGGTCTCGCTGCGCTCCAGCGCGCCCGAGCCCTTTGCCGCGAGGACACACTCCATGTTGTCGCCGGCGCTGACCGCGACCATCTTGCCGGCCTCGCGGGCGAACACCTCGCCGATGGTCCGGGAGTTGGCGCGGTCCAGCGCGACGCCGGTGAGGATCAGCGCGCCGGTGTCCACGTCGTCGCGGCTCATCCCGGCGGCGGCGAACTGGGCGTCGACGTAGGCCGACATCGCCACCGGGTCGATCAGGTCGGGGCCGTCGTACGGCGTCAGGATGATCGGCGACTCGTACAGCGCGTCCCGCCCGACCGTGACGTACCGGGTACCGACCTTCTCGACGGTGATCTTCGAGAAGACCATGTGCGAAGTCGCCGACCCGATGTCCACGCCCACGCTGAGAAGCTCGACCCGCTCCTCGGACTCGATGTTGACTTCCGGCTGGTTCACGCCCACCACTTCACGCCCACCACCTTCACGCCGATCGCCATCGCCCGCGTCACTTGTAGAGGTCGGGATTCATCGTGGACTTCCCGCCGTTGCCGGTGATCATCCGTTCGAACTCCCGGCGCACGTAGGGGTCCTCGGTGCGGTAGCTGATGCTGCGACCGCCCTCTTCGATGTCGGCGTTGGTCCAGGTGTTCGTCTTGTTGGTACGGCCGAACTCGGCGTACTGGGTGCCGGGCGGGCCGCCGTACCAGAACAGCTGGCGCAGCGGCTCGGCGGTGCCGGTGGACCCGAAGTGCTGGTGGTACCAGTTGCCGCCGCCCGGTGCCGCCGCGACGATGCCACCCTGCACGTAGTCGACCCGTTCGACCTGGTCGCCCTTGCCGTCCTTCCACGGCGTGGGGCCGATCTCGCTGGGCCAGTTGAAGGTGTACCCGGAGCCGCGCAGGCACATGATGACCGCGCCGGACTTGTGCGCGTGCGCCTTGGAGTACCGGCCGGGGACGTGCTGGCCGATGAAGCACCAGAAGTAGCCGCCGGCCATGTTGGGCTCGATGCGCCGGTAGCCGGGCGAGCGCTGGTTGTCCAGCGGAAGCTCACAGTCGACGATGTCCGGGATGATGTTCGTGCGCCACATGGCCCGGCCCAGCTCGGGGGTCGGCACCGTCTCGGTGTTCGGCTTGTAGAACTCGGCCGAACCGTCGTAACGGCCACGGAACGGGTAGTCGCACCCGAAGACGAAGTCCAGGTCGTCGAGCGAATTGATCATGTGCGGCGCCGCGTTGCCGGCCAGCAGCAACGCCGGCGTCGAGCGGGCGTTGACGAACTGGAACCGCGCGTTGAGCGGGATGGCGAACAGCGAGTTCTTGTGCCACTCGAAGCGCTGCCGGCCGGAGCCGTCGGGCAGCGACAGCTCGGTGGTGCCCTCGCCCTCGACGACCCAGTACTTCTCCTCGAACATGTGCCGCATCGGGATGGTGGCCTTGCCCGGCGGGATCTCGATGACCTGCAGGCCGATCAGATCGGTGGTGTTGTCGAGGTCGATGAACGCCGACCCGACACCCATCCGGTCCCACGGCTTGAGGTCGAGTTCGCGGACGTCGTGGATGCCGGGGCCCCGGTAGATCGGGATCCCCTCGCCCTCCATGTACCGGGTGTACGCCGACGGGAGCCGGTTCACCCTCATCGTTCCCGCCCGTACGTCGCCGGTCGGCTCCTGGAACAACTCCTCGGACACGAAAAGCTCCCTCGTCGTAGATGTGAAACCGGCGTTCTACCTGGCGCGGCGCGGGCACCGACCTAGCGCGGTTGCGGCAGCACCGCCGCGTGGATCACCGGGATGTCCAGTTCGCCGGCCGTGCCGCGCACCGCCCGGTCGGCGTCCTCCAGGCCGCACTCCAGCGAGCACATCAGGTCCAGCGGGTACCTCTGCGAGCCGATCAGCGCGATGGCCCACTCGACCGCGGCGTAGCTGTGGCCGCGGGCGCCCTTCACCGTCAGGTGCTTGCGTGTGATCTTGAAGAAGTCGACGCCGGCCAGCGGGCGTTTGGTGGCCGCCGGGAACACCAGCCGGCCACGCTTGCGGGTCAGGTCGAGCGCCTGCCCCACGGTCTGTTCGTTGCCGGCGGCCGTGTCGATCGTGACGTCGACTCCGGCCGGGCCGGCGATGGCTCGCACGCGCTCCGGCAGATCCTCGCCGGCCACCAGGGTGTGGTGGGCGCCGAGCTTCGTCGCCGCGGCCAGCCGCGCCGCGTCCCGTTCGAGCCCGACGATGATGATCTGGCCGGCGCCGGCCTCGCGGGCCGCGAGGACACAGGCCAGGCCCTGCTGGCCGGGCCCGAAGATGAGCACGCAGTCGCCCGGTCCGACGCCGCCGTCCAGATACGTCCACTGGTACCCGTTGCCGATCGGCAGCGCCAGCGTTGCCTGTACCGCCGGGATGCTCGACGGCAGCGGATGCAGCACGCTGCGCGCGTGCAGGTACAGGTACTGGCTGTACCCGCCCCAGAGCGCCGGTGCCGTGGTCAGCGGGGTGCTGCCGAAGCGCAGCGCGTCCGGGTTGGCCGAAGCGTCGGACTCCAGGCACGACCGGTACTCCCCGGAGCGGCAGAAGTCGCAGTGGCCGCACGGCAGGTACTCCTCGATCGCGACCCGGTCGCCCTCCCGCACGCCCCAGCGGTCCTGCGCGATGCGCCCGGCCGCGGCGACGATGCCGACGTTCTCGTGGCCGAGTACCCGCGGGCTCAGGTCCTGGCCGTAGAACCCGACGTCGGCTCCGCACACCCCGGCCGCCTCGACGGCGAGCAGTCCGTCCTCGGGATTGACCGGTGGCACCGGAAGCTCCCGCAACTCCATACGGCGTCTGCCGGTCATCACCGCGGCCAGTGTCGTCGCCGGCAGGGTCGTCGGCGGAGTCGTCCGCGTCGGGGTCGTCGGCGTCGGCGTCGGCGTCGGCGGGGTCGGCGTCGGCTGAGTCATCGGCGTGCCTCCTGCCGGGCCAGCCTGGTGCCCGCCTCGTCGAGTTCGATGCGCTCGTCGATGACCACGCCGTACTCCGCCGCGGCCGCCTGGACGCTCACCGCTCCGGCCCGTACGTCCGCGAGCACCACGTCGGCCGGGCGCTCCCGCGGGTCGCCGTACCCGCCGGCCCCGGAGCCCTCGATGGTGAGCAGGTCGTGCGGGTGCAGTTCGTAGCGCCCGGCCACCGGCAACCGCTCGACGGTGCCGTCCGAGCGGCGGATGCTCACCGTGGCCAGCGAGCCGTCGTGCCCACCGGCGACCCCGCGCGCCGGGAAGCGACCGCGTTCGGAGCGCCGTCTTACCGACGCGGGCGCCAGCGCCTCGTACTCCCGCCGGTAGCTGAGCCCACCGCGGTAGCGCCCGGCTCCGGCGGAGTCGGTGATCAGCTCGAACCGGTTGATGCGCACCGGGTACTGGCTTTCCAGCACCTCGACCGGGGTGATGCCGAGGTTCGTGTAGTACGCGGTGACGCCGGAGACCCCGTCACTGTCGTGCACCGCGCCCATCGCGGTACCCAGCACCTCGTACTGGAAGCTGCGGCCGCGCTGCTCCGCGGAGGCCCATTCGATGCCGACCGTGCCGCCGCTGCCGCCGCTGTGCGCGGATCCGGCGCCGGGTACCAGCATGCCCAGCGCCTCGAAGCACAGGTCGACGAGCCGGTGCTGCATCGACGTCGCGGCTCCCACCGGGGCCAGCGTGTTCGGGTCGAAGAGGCTGCCCGGGCGGCGCTTGATGGTCACCACGCGGCGGACGCTGTCGCTGAACCCGAAGTCCGGGGCGGCGCAGGAGATCACCGCGTAGAAGACCGCGGAGTCGGCGTACATCTTGGTCATGTTGACCGGGCCGAGCGTCTGGTCGTCGCTGCCGGTCAGGTCGAACTCCACGCTGTCGCCGGCGATGCGCACGGTCACCGCGATTTTCACCGGAGTGTCGAGGCGGATGCCGTCGCTGTCGAGGAAACCGGTGACCGTCGCCTCGCCGTCCGGCCAGCCGGCGATCACGTCGCGCAACGCGCGCTCGCCCTGGTCGAGCAGCATGGCGAAGCAGCCGCGCAGCACCTCGACGCCGGTACGCTCGGCGAGCGCGGACAGGCGCGCGGCGCCCACCCGGGTGACGCCCAACTGCGCGCGCATGTCCCCGAAGAACAGGTCCGGCGTGCGTACGTTGGCGGCGATGATGCCCATGACGCCCGGGTCCAGCTCCGCCTCCGCCGAGCCGCGGGCGACCCGGGTCAGCGGCAGCAGCAGCCCCTCCTGGTAGAGCTGCGTCGCGTCCATCGAGGCGCTGCCGATCACCGAGCCGCCGAAGTCGGACTTGTGCGCGATCGACGCGCTGAACCCGACGAGCGTGTCGCCGACGAACGCGGGCACGACGACCGCCAGGTCCGGCGTGTGCGGGATTCCCGCGTCGTACGGGTGGTTGGTCATGAAGACGTCGCCGGGCGCCAGGTCGTCGTAGCGCTCGAGGACGCGCTTGACCAGGTAGTTGTAGCTCGAACCGTGGAACGGGCCGGGCCGGTCGACCAGCGCTTCGCCCCGGTCGGAGAGCAGGGAGATGCTGCAGTCCCGGGACTCCCGCATGAGCGTGGAGTAGGCCGAACGGTACAGCAACTGGGTCAGCTCCCCGATGGTCGCGTTCAGCCGGCTGCGGGCCAGCTCCGCCGCGAGCACCGTAGCCGTTGTCATCACTGAGTCCCTTCGTTGCTGAGCAAAAGATTCCCGTACGCGTCGATGCGCACCGTCCAGCCGGGCGGAGCGAAGGCCGTGGTGTCCGGCTGCTCGATGAGCACCGGTCCAGGCAGCCGCGACCCGGGGGCCAGCGCGGCCCGGCGCACCACGGCGGCGTCGATCCAGCCGCCCCGGTGGTAGACCCGGCGCGGCGGTCGGGGCGCCTCGTCGGCGATCGCCTCGGGCGGCAGCGGAGTCATCGTGTACGTCGGCATCGCGACGACCGCGCGGATCCGGTAGCTGACCACCTCGACCAGTTCGGCGTGCGCGGCGTGCCCGTAGATGCGGGCGTGCTCGGTGTGGAACAGGTCCGCGAGCCCGGCCGGCAGGTCGTCGTGGTCGGCGACATCGGCCAGCTGCAGCCGCAGCTCGAATCCCTGCCCGGAATAACGGGCGTCCAGCTCGCGATGGCAGACGATCTCGGCCCGGTCGAAGCCCTGCTCGGACAGCGACGCCACCGCGCGCTGCTCCAGCGCCGCGAACTGGGTGAGGATGGCCGGCCCAGCGCCCTCGCGCAGCTTCGTGATGTCGGTCTGCACGAAGTCCTGGATGACGTCGGTGGTGAGCAGCCCGACCGCCGAGAACGCGCCGGGGAACGGCGGCACCAGCACCTGCCGTACGCCGAGTTCGGTGGCGACGCCGCAGGCGTGCAGCGAACCCGCGCCGCCGCAGGCGACCAGGGTGGCGTCGCCGAGGTCGACGCCGCGCTTGGCGGCGAACACCTTGATGGCGTCGGCCATGTGTACCTCGTTGAGTTGGAGCGTGGCCTCGGCGGCGTCCTGCGGGCTGATGCCCAGCGGTTCGGCGATGTGCCGGGTGATCGCCTCGACGGCCAGGCTCTGCCGCACGGTCATCTGGCCGCCCAGGTAGTACTCCGGATCGAGCAGGCCGAGCGCCAGATCGGCGTCGGTGGTCGTGGGGATCTGCCCGCCCCGGCCGTAGCAGGCCGGGCCGGGATCGGCGCCCGCGCTGTTCGGCCCGACCAGCAGGCGGCCGGTGGTGGTCGCCTGAGACAGGGTGCCGCCGCCCGCGCCGATCGTCATGAGGTCGAGCATCGGTACGTAGATCTGGTGGCCGACCAGTTCGCCCTCGGTCACCTCGAGCGCCTCGCCGTGGCGTACGAACGCGATGTCCGCGCTGGTCCCGCCGACGTCGACGGTGAGCAGGTCGCGGCGGCCGGCCGAGCGGGCGATGCTGATGGCGGCCTGCACGCCGGCCGCGGGGCCGGACAGCAGGGTGTGTACCGCGCGGCCGCCGGCCATCACCGCGGAGAAAGGCATCAGACCGCCGTTGGACTCCATCAGGAACAGCCGGTCGTACGCCAGGCCACGGCCGGTCAGCCCGGTCGCCAGCGAGGTGATGTAGTCGATCAGCAGCGGCTCCAGGCTGGCGCCCAGCAGCATGGTGGAGATGCGCGGCCATTCCCGGATGCGCGGCAGCACCTCGCTGGACAGGCTCACCCGCGCCCCGGGCAGCTCGGTCGCGAGGATCTCCCGCACCTGCTGCTCGTGGACCGGGTTCGCGAACGAGAAGATCAGGCAGACCGCGACCGACCGCACGTCGAGCTCGCGCAGCCGGCGCGCGATCGAGACCACGGCCCCACGGTCCAGGTCCCGCACGACCTTGGCGTCGGCGCCGATGCGTTCGGGTACCTCGAACACGTGGTCGTCGGCCACCAGGCTGTCCGGGTGCCCGGAGCGCAGGTCGTACGTGTTGCCGACGCGGCGCTGGTCCTGCACCGACACGCTGCCGCGCATGCCCTCGGTGACGAGCAGCGCGCACGGCCGGAACGTGCGCTGGATCAGCGCGTTGGTGGTGATGGTGGTGCCGTGCAGGAAGTCGGCGACGTCGGCGATGTCGAAGCCCTCGACGACCTCCTGCGCGCGGGACATCCCGTTGAGCACGCCGATGGACGGATCGGCCGGCGTCGTCGGGACCTTGAGTATCTCGACCCGACTGGTCTGCCGGTCGAGGACGGCGACGTCGGTGAACGTCCCGCCCACGTCCACGCCGACCCGCCAACGGTTTCTGCCCATCCGAACTCCTCCTTGAATCGGGCCGTTGCGGTCTGCCGCTGTGGTCTGCCGTTGCGGTCTGCTGCCGTTGCGCTCTGCCGTTTGCGCGCCGCCGTTGGGTTCGACGGTGGTCAGCGCCAGACGGCGAATGCCATGCCCACACCGGTACCGGCGATGGAGCGGTAGGCCGGGACGTAGTCGACCAGTTCCATGGACAGTCCCTCCAGCGCGCCGCCGGCGGCGATCCAGTTCAGGCTCTCCGAGGTGCCGGAACGCATGTAGCGGCGCGGGATGGTGGACAGCGACTCGAAGTCGTTGTTCTTCAACCCGTCGAGTACCCGGTGATCCAGCTCTTCGTCCACCACGAAGTGGGACAGCCCGCCGGAGGCGACGATCGCGACCCTGATGTCCTCGGGGTAGCTCTCGATGGCCCGGCGCAGCGCCCGCCCGAGCAGGTAGCAGCGGCGCGGCGACGGCTGGTTCGGCGGGTAGTAGGTGTTGACGAGGATGGGCAGCAGCGGGATGACCTTCTCCCCCATCAGCCGGCGCCGGGCGAACGTGAACGCGTGCCCGACGCTGCGCCCCTCGCGCTGGGTCACCAGCTGGGCGACGTCGAACTCATCGGTCATCAGCGACTCGATGAGGTGCAGTCCGAGCTTGCCCGGCACCGGGTAGCTCTCCCGGGTGTCGTTGTGCTGCGCCCACAGCGCGGCGCGCAGGCCGGCCGCCATGGCCTCCTGCTCCTCGTCGTCGGGCGCGAAGTCGTCGATGCTGTCGCCCCAGTAAATCGCGAAGGTCGGTGTCCCGTCGTCGCGGAACAGCTCCTCCTGGTCGTCGCCGATGACCAGCACGACGTCCGGGTCGGTTTCCTGCAGGACCTTGCCGAGCTGGTCGATCGCGTCCTGGGCGCGGCCGTGCAGGTCCGTCCAGACCTGCGGGGTCAGCCGGGACTCGTCGATGTTCCACGACTTCTCGGCCAGCAGGTCATCGAAGCTGTGCAGCTCGCCGTCGCGGCCGAGAAGCTGGGGGTTGCGCCGGTCGCGGTTGGCGTGGTCCTCCCACCAGTCGATGGTGGTGCTCAATTGCGGGCTGTGCGACGAGCCGATGCCGAGAACGATACGGGCCATGGGTCGTCTCACCGTCCTTTCCCGAAGGCATCGTCGGCATCGCCGACACGGTTGACTGAGTCGATGGGCAGCGAGTGTCTATAGGCAGCGGGCCTCGATGGGCAACGAGTGTCGATGGGCAGGGGCGGCCGGGTGCCGGGGGTCTTGCCCGGTGCCCGACCGCGGCGGGGCTCGTCCCGCCGGAGCCCGGTAGCGGTGGCCGCTACTCGGCGACGGCCTGAACCTGAAGCTGGATGAGCATCCCGTTCGGCAACGGGCGTACCGTCACGTGCCGCGCGGGGCGGTCGTGCTCGTCCGGGAACCACTCCAGCCAGTACTTGTTCACGGCCGGGCGCAGTGTGTTGTCGGCCAGGTAGACGTCCAGATAGACGATGTCGGCGGGACCGAGCCCGGCGACGTTCAGCAGCGCGGCGGCGTTGCCGAAGACCAGTTCGACCTGGCGCTGTCCGTCCTCCGGGATGCTGCCGGTGGCCGGGTCCGTCGGCGGGATCCCGGACGAGTGGAAGAAGGCACCCACCTGCGCCGCCATCGGAATCGGCGCGGCACCGTGGTCGACTCCTGGAATCTCGAATGTCTTGCGTCGGCTCATCGTTCTCCTCGGATCCGGTGGGTCTCGGGCTCAGGCACAGGACCTAGTCGGTCAGCCGGATCGCGTCGACCGGGCAGCGGGAGGCGGCGTCGCGAACGTTGGGCTCCTGGTCCGCCGGAATCGCGTCCACGAGGAGGTAGGCCAGGCCGTCGTCGCGGACTTCGAAAATCTTCGGCGCGGACTCGCCGCACTGCCCGTGGCCCTGGCACAACTCGCGATCGATGTCGACATTCACGTTGTCTCCTCACCTGTCGGTTGCTTGTTCGCCACCGGCCGTGGCGCGCTGTCCGCACCCGTTCGTGCCGGCGCGCTCAGGCCGGGAAGTTGTACAGGTCCAAGGTGCGCTTGCCGTCGCGCAGCTGCTGCATCAGATCCGCTTCCTTCTGCACCCGCAGCCGCGCCTGCGCGACGACCTCGGCCAGTTGGTGACGCGGAATGACGACGACTCCGTCCTCATCGCCCACCACCCAGTCACCCGGGTGCACGACGATCTCGCCCATCACGACGTCTTCGTTGATCGCACCGACGCCGTCGGCGTGCTTCACCGTGCCGCGGATCGAGGAGCCGCGACCGAAGACCGGCATGCCGACCTCGGCGATCCGGGCCAGGTCCCGGACGCAACCGTCAAGCACGACGGCGGCGATCTGGCGCTCGCTCGCCGCGCGGGACAGCACCTCGCCCCAGTAACCCCACTCGTAGGCACCGCTGAAGCTGCCCACCAGGACGTCGCCGGGCGCACACCGGTAGACCGCGCGGTGCAGCCAGAGATTGTCCGCGGGTGGGCCGCACACGGTGACTGCCGGGCCGGCGAACGACGGCGACGGCGTCATCGGCCGGATGGCCGCGGGCAACGCACCGATCCGCCCGCCGGCCTCGTGAAGGGTGGCCGGGCCGAGGGCGGCGATCTCCTGAACGGACACTCCGTCGACGGTCTGACGCTTCGCGTCGGACGTCACGTCAAACACGCTTCTCTCCCGTCGCCCTGACGAGCATGTCTTCGTAGCGGACGCCGAGCACGCTGGACAGCGTCGCGCCCGCCCGGATCTCCTCGACCATCGCGCTCTCCTTGGCCATGATTTCCTCGGCCCTGCCCAGCACGTCCTCGGCGCGCTCGGCCGCGATCACCACCACTCCCGTCCCGTCGGCGAGGACCAGGTCGCCCGTGCTCACCCGTACCGAGCCGACGACCACCGGCTCGCCGCACGACGTCTCGTGCACCCGGCCACGGGCGGTCCGGGCGGCGCTGCCCCGGGCGAAGACCGGGAAGCGGAGCTCGCGGGCCTCGTCGACGTCGCGGCACGCGCCATCGGTGACGACGCCGACGACACCGGCGGCGATCGCGCCGACCGACAGCAGGCCGCCCCAACTACCCATGCCGGTGCGCCCTCCGTTGGCCACCACGATCACGTCGCCAGGTCGGGCGCTGGCGATAGCCCGCACGCCGAGATGAACCTTCGGCCGATCCTCGGGCGCCGGGCCCGGCGCGAGTTGCATGGTGACGGCCCGGCCCACCGCGCGGGCGCCCTCCCAGCGTGGCGCGAGACCCTGGATCGCGCCGTCGATTCCCAGCGCGTCGAGGGCGTCGGACACCACGCAACTGTCCAGAAGGCGAAGCCGCTCGACCTGCGGGTCGGTGCGCGCCTCAGTCACCGACGGCCTCGCGCTTGAAGAACAGGATCAGGTATCCCGTGGTCGACGAGTTGTAGATGATGGGCTGCACATGCTGCAAATCCCAGCCTTCAGCCGACCGCGTCTTCAGGATCTCACCGATCTCGGCGGTCACGGTTTCGGGCGTCCGTCCGGTCGCGCGAACCTCGGCAACTTCGTGCTCCGCCATGCACATGTCCTTTCGCCGCAACGTCGACCGGGGCCCACCCGGCCCGGGGAGAACTCCGGGGCTTCATCCGACCCAGGGGCTTGGCGCTATCACCTGCGACGCGTGCCCTCCGTCTGACTCCGCGTCAGCGCCTCGTTGTAGGACCTGCAAGATGTAGCTTATAGAAAGCGATTTTAGCTGGACTGTCAAGACCCGTAAGGCTTCCGCGACCGTCGCGGACGCTCCTTCGCCATCCGGAATCGTCGATCGCACTGTGCCCGGTGGACGAGCGGCGTGTGTGGCATCCGTGGGCGGCTGCGCCACCACCGCCCGCATCGCCACCACCGGTGGCCGGTCGCCGAGATCCGGCCCAGATGTTTCGATCGAGGTGTTCCGGCTCCCCGGTCCAAACTATAGGCTGCAGGCAATGCCTGGCGAAGTTTGACGCCCGAGGAGTTCAAATGATCTTGATTACCGGCGGGATGGGCTTCATCGGTATCTCGACGGCGCGGGAGCTTGCCCGCACGGACGAGGTTGTCCTCGGCTACAACCGGACGCTGCGCAGCCCCGGCGAACTGCGGGCGCTGATCGGCGCGAAGGTCGCCACCGTCCAGCTCGACGTCGTGAACCCCTACTCGATCCCCCGCGCCCTCGCCGAGTACCGGCCGGCGAGCATCGTCCACCTCGCCGTACCGGCGCTCGGCGCGATGCCACCGGCCGAGGAGTCGTTGGCCAACGTCCAGGGCCTGATGAATGTGCTGGAGTCCGCGCACAACGCCGGGATCGAACGGGTCAGCGTGGCCAGTTCGCTGGCCGTCTACGCGGGGCTCGACGGCGGCCCGTTCGCCGAGGACCGTGCCCTGCCGGTCGAGTCGTCCAGCGCCACCAGCGCGATGAAGAAGGCGGAGGAGATCCTGGCGCTGCACTACGCCGACCGCACCGGGATGGACCTGCGGCTGCTGCGCATCGGCCTCACGTACGGTCCGCTCTACCACTCGCTCGCCAACGCCGTCGGGCGGCTCACCCATCTCGCGGTCCGCGGAGCGCTCCCGGACGGCAAGTCGGTCACCTGGACGCCCCAGCAACTGCTCGGCGGGATGGACCTGTGCCACGTCGACGACTGCGCCCGCGCCGTCGCCACCATCCACCGGGCGGAACACACCGCACATCGCATCTACAACGTCAGCGGCGGAACCTCCGTCTCCGCCGACACGCTGTTCTCCGCGGTCGCCGCCGCAGTGCCGGGCGCGGTCCTGCCGGACGAGCTGCGCCACACCGGAACCCGGGAAAACGCCGACGGCTACCTGGACATCAGCCGCGCCCGCGACGAGTTCGGCATCGTTCCGCGCTACGACATCGAGGCCGGCATCCGGCAGTACGCCGGCTGGCTGCGCGACCACGACCTGTAGGACGATCTCAAGGAGCGGAGGCAGCACATGTCCAAGGCCCACATCGTGGTCGTCGGTTCATCGCTGGCCGGAGTCCGCGGAGTCGAGGCGATCCAGCGCACCGGATTCGCCGGTACCGTCTCGCTCGTCGGTGTGGAGAAGCACTACCCGCCGATCGACCGTCCCCCGCTGTCCAAGGCGGTGCTGCGGACCGGCCGCACGCCCGACGTGGTGCGGGTCGACGGCAACCTGGAGGTCGATCTACGGCTCGGACGCGAGGCGACTGGGCTCGACCTCGACGCGCGCCGGGTGTCGCTCGACGATGGCTCGGTACTCGACTACGACGGGCTGATGGTCGCCACGGGTGCGACGGTGCGCCGGTTGCCGGGTACGCAGGGCCGGGCCAACGTACACGTGCTGCGCACCGTCGAGGACGCGGCCGCGCTGAACGCGGTGCTGACCCCGGGCGTACGGGTGGCGGTGATCGGTGCCGGGGTGCTCGGCTGCGAGATCGCGGCCACCTGCCGGCAACTGGACCTCAAGGTCACGATGATCGACGTCTTCAGCCAGCCGATGCTGCGCATCCTCGGGCCTTCGGCGGCCCCGCTGCTCGCGGATCTGCACCGGGAGCACGGCGTCCGGCTGCTGTTGCACCGGGAGGTGCTGGGCCTGCGGGGCGAACACGTCGCCGACGGTGTGCTGCTGGACCACGACGAGGTGGTGGAGGCCGATGTCGTCGTGGTGGCCATCGGTGCCGCCCCGGAGACGCGGTGGCTTGAGGGCAGCGGCCTGGAGCTGGCCGACGGTGTCGCCTGCGACAGCGAGTGCTTCGCGGTCGGCGGGGATCGGCGGGTGGTCGCCGCCGGAGACGTGGCGCGTTGGTACCACCCGCTGTTCGGCCGGATGATGCGCGTCGAGCACTGGACGAACGCCGTCACACAGGCGCAGCTCGCCGGCCGCAACCTCGTGGCGGCGCTGGGCGGCCCCGGAACGGTCACCCCGTACGAGGTGCTGCCCTACTTCTGGACCGACCAGTACGACTGGAAGCTGCAGTTCATCGGTGCGCTCGGCGAGGACATCGCGTTCGAGGAGGGCCAGCCCGGCGACCGGCAGTTCGTCATCTCGTACCGCACCGAGGGGCGGCTGGTCGGCGTGCTGTGCGCCAACCGGCCGAGCCGGATCGCCCCGTGGCGCTCGCGCATCACCGCCGAACTCCGCGCCTGAGGACGACTGGTCCGGGTCGTCGCGCGGCGTCAGACGCGCCGAGCCAGACTGGTCGGCAACGCACCGCCACCCGGCGCCGCCATCGCCACTGACGCCGAATGCCCGCCCGGTCACGAGATTCCCTCGCCACCGGGCGGGCGTCTGCTCAGGATCGCAGCCGGTTCAGAGCCGGCTCACAGGTGACTCAAAGCCGGCGCACAGCTGGCTTTCACAGCCGGCACTCACAGCCGGCACTCACAGCCGGCACTCACAGCGCCAGCGTGCTCGGCGCGAACAGGTCCTTGATGTCCACTCGCCGCTTGGCCAGTCCCTGCTCGACGAGGTACTCCGCGAGCGTCTCCAGCACCGCGCCCTGCGCCCCGATCCCGTACGGCAGCGGATCCGCGGCACGGATGTCGGCGGCGACGTCGGCGGGCAGGACGCCGAGCTGCTCCCACGGCTGCAGCACCTCCAGCGCCGGCTCGGTGGCCAGCCGCTTGGCCTCCAGGAACGCGGAGTAGACGTTCAGCGCCACCCACGGGTGCTTCTCCAGCAGGCTGGCGCGCGCGACGACGACATGGTTCACCGGCAGCAGGCCGGTCTTGCTGTAGTACCGGATCCCCTCGGCCCGCGGGTCGCGGAACAGCGTGCGGACCCCGGCGATGGCACCCGCGTCGCTGCGCGAGCGGTCGACCAGGTTGCGGTGCGCGATGTAAACGACCGCCGCGTCGAGTTCTCCGGCGCGAAGCATCTCGCCCACGTTGGTCTCGCCGGGGATGTAGCTCAGCCTCACCCCGTCGGGCGGAGTGAACGCGGTGGCACCGCCGTGACTCAGCTCCGGCGGCCTCTCCATGAACCAGGTCAACTGCTGCGGTGCGACGCCGAACTCGTGCAGCAGCGCGCCGCGCGTCCACACGGCCGCCGTCTGCTGGTACTCCGGCACGCCGACCCGCTTGCCGATCAGGTCGGCGGGGCTGTCGATGCCGGCCCCGTCGCGCACCACGACCGCGGTGTGGAAGAACCGCCGGGTGGTGAAGACCGGGATGGCGACCCAGTCCCGAGTCCCTTGCGACGCCGCGATCGTCATGGACGACAGCGACATCTCGGAGATGTCGAACTCGGCGTATTTCAGCTGCCGCCAGAACATCTCCGACGGGTGGACCGCGCTCACGGTCCAGTCGATGCCCTCCGGGTTCACCAGCCCGGAGTGGATCGGGGCCGTCATCGGATTGGCCGACAGCGCGACGCTCAGGGAAAGTGCGCCCATGACACCACTCCTACTCGGTAGGGGGAAGCACGCGGCGGACAGGGGCCGCCCAGATATTGGCCGACACTACGCTATAGGCTGCAGGACTCTCAACACTGTCGACGCGACTGGATCGCCTGTAGGGTATAGGCATCTCGTCCAGCGCCCGTCCGCACCGGCCGGGTAGCGCCCTACGAACCCCGGTGGGAGAGTCGTGACTTCTGGCATGAACGACATCGACTGGCGCACCCTGTCTCTGCCCGGCATCGACGGCTCGACCGTGGCGATCGTGCTCGGCGGGGGCGGCGCGATCGGCGGCGAGACGGTACGCGCGCTGGCCGCCATGGGCGCGAAGGTCGCGTTGGTGACGCGGGACCTCGAGCGCAGCACCGAACTGGCCAAGAAGGTCGACGCGGAGCATCCCGTGCTGCCGGGTGTCGCCGACCTGGCCAAGCCGGGCGATCTGGAGCGGATGGTGGCTCAGGTCAGCGACGGGCTCGGCACACCGACGGTGCTGGTCAACTCCGCCGCGATCGGCGCCCCGCACAACGACATCACCGCCGTGTCCCGCGACGAGGTCAGCAAGCTCTTCGACGTGAACGTCGTCGCCGCCTACGAGGCGGCCAAGGCAGTCGCGCCCGGGATGCGCACGGCCGGGTACGGCAGGATCGTGAACGTGGCGTCGATCGCCGCCCTGCGAGTGACCCGCGGCGGGGTCGCGTACGGCGTCTCCAAGGCCGCGGTCATCAGCCTGACCGAGCAGTTGGCGGCCGACCTCGCCGGCGGCGGGATCACCGTCAACTGCGTCAGTCCCGGCCAGACACCGACCAAGCTGCGCGATGTCAACGAGGCGGCGGGTTCGCCGCAGGAGCAGGTGAATGGTCCCACCAACGCCATTCCGCTGGGCCGCCGCGGACGGCTGCAGGACTACGTCGGCGCGATCCTGTTCCTCAGCTCGTCACTGGCCGGCTACATCACCGGCGTCGACATCCCGGTCGAGGGCGGGATCCGGCTGGTCCGCCCCAAGTCCTTCTGAGCCTTCCCGGGCGTCGCCTTCCCATCGCCGGCGCCCGGGACCGGGTCAGAGCCAGGTCTCCAGCCGGCCCCGCGTGTCGAACGCCATCGGTGACGGGTCACCCAGCAGTTCGAGCCGCGGGTCGCGCTCGACCTCGGCTCGCAGCGACTCCGACACCAGCAGGTGCTCCAGTTCGAGCGTGTTGCGCATCTGCACGACGCGGACGTCCGGAGCCGGCCGGCCGCAGGTGAGGATGGCGGCCGCGATCGCATCCCGGTCGGTCGGCATCGCCATCGGAATCTGGCAGCGCTGCGGACCGCCCAGGCCGGACGTCATCGCGTTGACGTACATGGTTCGCAGGTCCATCCCCTCGAGGAGCCGGAGCGGGATGAAGTCCGCCAACCCGACGCCCAGGGCGTTGCCGTGCGAGGCTTTGCTGACTTCGAGGGCCACGATGTTGGTGATCCTCGGGCGCTCGAACTCCGCGGTACCCCGGATCATCATCCGGCCCACCACGTTGGTGTCGAGTCCGGTGCCGGACTTGTCCTTGCCGATGGCCTGGACGACGGCCACGTCGATGTCGTCGAACGGCAGCGTCGCCATCATCCGTCTGGCCTCGCCCAGCAGCGCCGTCTCCGCCTCGGCACCGACGCCGTCCGGCTCGACGAACGCGATCCGCGCCGCCCGGTCATAGGCGTTCTCGACGATCGCGAGACCGCCGAGAACCGGGGCGTGGTCGATGATCCGGCGCGCGACCCTCGGGATCCACCGGCCGAGGTTGGCCGGCCCGTACGCGTGGATGCCCTCGGCGCCGCGCTGCTTACCGAGCCCGACGGCCAGAATCTTCGCCAGCCCGCTCTCGATGTCGGCGTTGAAGTCGGTGTGCGCCTTGACCCGGTTGACGAGCAGGATGGCGTCGGCATCGTGGGCGTGCCGGTCGAGGTGTGCCGTCGGCCCACCCGGAACAGGTCCGAGGTTCACCGTCTCCATCGTCGCCAGGATGGGCATCCCGAGGCTCTGCTCGGTCATGCCCAGGTCCGTCAGCACTTGGAGCTGGCCCGCCTCGGTGGCCCCGCCGTGCGAGCCCATCGCCGCTACGGCGAACGGCTCGGCGCCGGTCGACCGCAGCCACTGCCCGGCGGCCCGGACCACGGCCGGCTTGTCGGCTATCCCGCGGCTGCCGACGGTGATGGCGACCCGCATGCCGGCGGACACCCTCGACCGCACCGGCTCCAGGGCCGCCATCGTGGCGGCTGCGACATCCTTGACCGCTGGGGCCTCGAAGCGCTGGCGCACCGGCAGGAGGCTCGGGAACGGGGCGTCGTAATGCAGCTGTCTGACCGCTTCGAAGGGACCGAGAGGGTCGCTGACCGAGTCTCGCCGCGCGATGCCGTCCGAACCAGTGTCCATGCTTCCAACCCCCAGGTGCTGACGAGGCACCACGATGACGAGGCACCACACTCGCGAGGCACCACGATGAGGAGGCACGAAGCTCACGAGGCACGACGCTCCGGGCCCATTGAGCCCGTTACATAGGCTATGATCTGTGTAAAGGGTCGTCAAGGATGATGTGGCGGTCCCACGGCAGCGCAAAGGTCGAGGATCGTCGCACCCGGACGGCACACCCGATGGCGGTTGGCATCTCGGGAAATCGACGATCGAGACATTTGCCAGCCTATGGAATTCCCGGTTACTATCCCCTGCCGCGAAGGTGTCGGCGGGACCGGCTCGGCGCATGTTGGTAGGCCCGTAACGCACGGACTACATGGTGGGTCCGTTGGCTGCGCTACTGGGGACTTTCGGTAGGGGGCAACGCACTGTGACCATCAATTCGGCCCAGTTCTCCACATACGGGTCCCGTGAGCAGTCCTTTGCCGCGATGACCAAGGCCGATTTGGCCTACAGCCGGATTCGGCAGCAGATTCTGACCGGCGAGCTGGCCCCGGATGCCGACCTCGACCAGGAGGGACTGGCCGCCGATCTGGGACTGTCGACGACTCCCGTCCGCGAGGCGTTGCGCCGCTTGGAGTCCGAGGGGCTGGTCCTGATCAGGGCGCATCGCGTCGCCACCGTCGCGCCCCTGTCGTACGAGACGATGCTCAACGTGTACGAGATGAGGCTCCTGCTCGATCCCGCGGCGGTTTCCGCCGCCGCCAACCGCATCACCGTCGAAGAGAGCAAGCAGCTGCGTGCCATGGCCGCCGACCACCCGCGCAGCCAGGACCCGATCGTCCACCTCAACTGGAATCGTCACCTGCACCGCGCGGTCTACGCGGCGTGCGGCAATCCCATTCTCATCGGCACGCTGGATTCCCTGTGGGACATGAGCGACCGCTATCGGATGATCATGGTGAAGGATCAGGAGGCGTCCAAGTCGGTGCGCCAGGATCACTTCGCGATAGTTTCGGCGGTCGCGGACAAGCTCGCGGACCGGGCGGCGAGGTTGATGTACGAGCACGTGGCCGAGTCTCACGCGCGGCTGCGATCCGTTTTCGAATGAGCGACCGGTCCGCCCGAGGAGTTTCATGCCGTTCGGGGCGGTCATGCGCATCGCATGCCTGCCCCGAAACAATCGGCCCTTCGCTCGCACGTCGCTGACGCGCGAGGCGGTTCACGCCTTCGGCCGCCAACGGTCGAGGTACCTTTCGAGTCCCTTCAGCGCATTGGTCAGGATGACACCGATCATCGCCACCACGAATACCGCGGCGAACATGTCGGGGGTCTGGAAATTGTTTCCGGCGATCTCGATGGTGTATCCGAGTCCGGCGGTGGACGACACCAGCTCGGCGACGATCATTCCGACGAGTCCGTGGCCGATACCCAACCTGATGCCGGTGACCACATAGGGCACCGCGCCGGGCACGATAACCGTCCGGAACGTCTGCAACTCACCGGCGCAGAACGACCGGGCCACCCGCAACAGGTTGGCATCCGCCGCCTGTACCCCGGAAACGGTGTTCATCAGGATCGGCAGGACTGCGGACAGGAAGATGATCGCGACCTTCGACGTCATGCCGATGCCGAACCAGATGACGAACAGTGGGACGAGGGCGATGCGCGGCGTGGAGTTCGAGAAGTTGACCAACGGATCGAGCGTGTACTCGACCCGCCGCCACCGACCCATCACCACGCCGGCCAGCAGGCCGACCACGAGTGCGAGGCCAAACCCGAGCCCGAACTCGATGGCACTGGTCTTCAGCGCGGCGAGGCCGTCGCCCTGGAAGTACTCGTAGAGCGCGTGCGCCACCTCGCTCGGCTTGCTGGAGAACGTCGGGTTCACCACGCCGAGGTCCGCGCAGATCTCCCACGCCGCGAGGACGACGACGGCGCCCAGGGTGCCGAACAGGATGCGCTCGCGGCGCACAGCCGATCGGCGCAACCCGCCGGACGGCTTGCGCGCCCGTGGCCGTGGCGACGAACGCGTGCTCTTTCCGGTCTCGATGGAACGTGTACTGGCCATCCCTGTGTCCCGCCTCGAATCCCTGTTCCTCGACGAACTGACTACTCTTCCGGCCCAAACGTTGTCTTTTCCCGTCGCTCGGAGGCGCGCCTGTCACCGCGCCCTCTGGGGCGCGGGCGGGCGGCCGCCGCGGGTCGGACCCGCGTGAGGCCACCCGCATGCGGCCGACCCGCGGATGCCTAACGCCGCAGCAGTTTGCCGAATCCCTCGACCCGCACGTCCTTCACACCGGCCATCCGCATGCCCTTCCACAGCGTGCACTGCATGCTGGAGATGACCCCGACGCCCAGCTCTTGTTCCAGAGGCTCGATCAGGTCCACCACCGGGAACGGCGCGCCCGGGAAGTAGATGGCGTCCACGTTGCCCGCCTGCTGGTAGGTCTTCTTGGCCAGCTCGTACCCGAGCCGCAACGGTGCCGCCGTCAGGCGCCGGTAGTCCAGCTCGAGGTGGCACATGCTGCCGACGACGAAGCCCGACTTCTGCAGGAAGTCGACCAACTGGTCGTTGAACGGGTCCGGGAACGGTGTGGCGAGAGCGACCGAGCTGGCCCCGAGCTCGCGCAGCGCCTCGACCGCGGCCGTCTGAGCCGTCGAGGTCTGGATCCCGCTGGCCGCCTCCACCTTGGCGGCCAGTTCCTTGTCCGAACCGAATCCGCCGACCACGACGGTGGGCGAGCCGCCGACGAGGATGCAGTCGGGCTTTTCCTTCGCCAGTTCGCGTGCCGCGCCCTCGGCGCGGTCGATGGCGCTCCACATCTGGTCCGTGGTGATCTGGGTGACGCTCAGGCTGGTCCGGACCATCGTCACCCCGGGCGGTGCCATGCGGTAGAACTGCCGGCTGAGGGATTCGTCGACGATGCCCGGGCTCAGGAAGCCGATCCGGGCCCGCCAGCCGTACCCGTGCTCCAGAAGGTTCGTGTCCACTGTCGCGGCGCTCACATCAGGTCCTCTCTGCGGTCGGTGGAGTCTTCGGGTCGACGGGGCGTCAACTGGTCGGGAAGCCCGACGGCACGACCCACTTGGACTGGTCGATCTTCTGGATGTAGGAGTTGTCCATCAGGCTGGCCGGATCGACGGTGCTCGGCGGCTTGAGGCCACCCAGCAGGTCCTTCAGGTCCTCGCTGGGGAACGGCGACGCCGCCCAGCGGTCCTTGTACTCTTCCCAGGTGCCGTCGAGCTGCGCCTGATCCTTGAGGCCGAGGTACTTCTTGAAGGCGGCCTCCGACGCTGCCTTGTCGGTCTTCGCGAGCTGCGTCGCGGCCATGTAGCCCTCGATGAACTTGGTCACCAGGTCGGGATGCTTGGCCGCGAACCCACCGCTGACCGCATACACCGACGGCAACACGTAGTCCCCGATGTCGATGGTCTTGAGATGGAACTGGTTCTCCGCCTGGATCGTCGTCGGCGGCGAGACCACCGCGGCCTGTACCTTGCCGGCCTGCAGGGACGCCAGAGCCGCGGTGTTCTGGCTCACGTAGATAACCTTGACGTCCTTGTCGGGTACCAGATGGTGTGCGGTCATCGCGGTCCGCGCCGCGGTGTCGGCACCGCCACCGGGCGTCGTGGTCGCGAGAGTCTTGCCCTTCAGACCCTCGATGTCGGTGATCGACGGTGTCGTCGCGAGGTAGAAGGCGGTGATGCCGTTGGTGAAGATGACTTTCGCTCCGTTCTTCGAAGCCAGCACCGCGGCGACCATGTTCGGCCCGTCCCCGCCGATGTCGACCGTGCCGCTGGAGACCGCGGCCGAGGAGGCGGTCGGGGTCAGCACCTTCACCTCGACGTTCAACCCGTACTTCTTGAACACCCCGGCGTCGACGCCGACGAAAATCGGCGCGGTGTTCCCGGTCGCGCCGGACACGCCGACCGTGATGGTCGGCGTCGAACCGCCGTCCCCGCCGCTGGCCGACGACGAGCACGCCGCGCCGGTCAACGTCAGCGCGATCACGGCCGCCCCGGCCACAATGGACTTCTCCAGCGGCCGGGCCGCGAGTCTGCTGCGTCGCGTTGAAGGTCTCATGTCCCTGCGATGTCCTTTCCTAGCCGACAGCTCAACGTTGGTGGAGGGGATCTGCCGCGCCGCCCGGCGACCGGTCCGCGCCTTTCCGGCAACCGGTCCCGGCGAACGGCCCGCGCCACGCTTTCCCCGACGGGTGTACCGTGGCCGAGCCGCGCCTGTGCCTTGGGACGCCTGCTCTCCGCGGCCCGGCCGCGCTCGACGCGGCACGGCCAGCCGGACGCGTCTCAGCCGTTGCGGATCAGCTGCCAGATGTGGTCGACCAGTTCCATGAACGCCGGTGTGCGCTTGATGCTTTCGTCGCGCGGGCGGGCGAAGTCCACCCGCAGGATCTCCCGCACCACGGTCTCCGGTCCCTTGGAAAGGACGACGACCTGGTCGCCCAGGTACACCGCCTCCTCGATCTGATGGGTGATGAAGAGGACCGTCTTGCGCATCTCGCTCCACACCCGCAACAACTCGGTCTGCATCAGCTCGCGGGTCTGCGCGTCGAGCGCGGCGAACGGCTCGTCCATCAGCAGCAGGCGGGGATCGGCGGCGAGCGCCCGGGCCAGGTTCGCCCGCTGCTGCATCCCACCGGACAGCTCGTGGGGATACTTCGTGGCGGCACCGTCGAGCCCGACCAGCTCTATCATTTCGCGCGCCCGGGAGCGGGCATCCTTGCGGTGGCGGATTTCCAGGCCGTACGCGACGTTGCCGAGGACCGTACGCCAGGGAAGCAGCGACGCGGCCTGGAAGACGACCGCCCGGTCCACGCCCGGCGCACGCACCACGGTGTCGCCGACCAGGATCTCGCCCCCGGACACCGGAATGAGCCCGGCCGCGGCCATCAGCAGAGTCGACTTGCCGCAGCCCGATGGGCCGACGACACAGGTGAACTCGCTCGGGTCCACAGTGAACGAAGCTTCCTTGACCGCGACGAAGTCGGGGCCGGCGTCCCGCGCCGGATAGCTGATGCCGACCCGGTCGAGGACCAGCTGTTCAGACGCGGTCGCCGTGATAGTTGCACCTGAAGTCCGCTTCACACCGATCCTCATCTCACGAGTGGACAGATCTAGCGTGGTGGGTGGGTACGGCCACGCCCCGGCGCCGGAGTGCCTTGACGGCGCGGCGCCGCGGGTCTGGTGAGAATCTGCACTGGCGCGTCGTGCCGCCCCACACCCGAGGCCCCGGGCCGCGCCGCCGTGCGCTGGCGCTGTGTATTCTGCATCCTATAGCCGATGTGTTTCGAGTAACTGTAGACCAGACCCCCTGTGAGGACAAGGAATTCGCGCCGAACGATCGGCAGGACACCGCCTATACCACGTCGGCGGCGACCCGATCCTCCACGACGGGTTTCACGTACCTGGCGAAGCGGGGCATCAGAACCGTGATGATGGCAATGCCCACCACGCAACCGATGCCGCCCGAGACGACGGAGAACTGCGCGCCGCCGAGCGAGGCGGCCAGGCCGGCCTCACCGTTGCCCAACCGCGGACCGACCTGTACCACGGCGGTCTGGATGGACGCGAGCCTTCCGCGAAGCCCGTCGGTGACCTCCTGTTGCAGGATCGAGCTGCGGCCGACCGCCGACACCACATCGGCACCGCCGGCCACCGCGAGCAGGATCAGGCCCAGCCACAACACGTGAACGAACCCGAACGCGGCGATGGCGACACCCCAGATCGCGATGGCGATGATGATGGTCCGGCCCTGCCGATGGATGCGGGGAATCCAGCCGCTGAACAGCGCGCCGAGGAACGCGCCCGCACCCGGCGCGGCATAGAGGTAACCGACGGCATCCGCCCCACCGTGGAAGAACTGCACTCCGAGCGCCGGAAACAGGGAGCTGGGCATGCCGAGGATCGTCGCGTTGAGGTCCGCCACAAAGCATCCCTGGATCGCCTGGCGATTGCGCAGGAAGCGGAACCCGTCCAGCACGGACTGCAGGCCGAACCGGGTACCCCCGCCGTGCGGCGGATGCGGTTCGAGGCTCGCGACAGCGACCAGAGCCACAGCGAACGTGGCCACGTCGACCCAGAAGACCGTACCGATGCCGAAGGCCGCGAGCAGCAGACCGCCGGTCGCCGGCCCGATCACGTAGGCGATCTGCTGCAGCAGGGTACGCAACGCGTTGGCGGCGACGATGGAGTTGCGGTCGACCAGTGAGATCATCATGGCGGTACGGGTCGGATTGTCGGCGCCGGCGAATCCCGCGGCCAATGCGGCCAGCACGTACAGCGGCCAGATCGCAGGGTGCGGCAGGCTGGCGTTGACCGCGAGCGCCAGGGTGCACACCGCGCCGCCGACGTTCGTGTAGAACAGCACGGTCCTGCGGTCGATCGCGTCCGCGATCGAACCACCGAGGATCGGCCCGATGATGGCCGGGATGATCTGGGCGAGGCTGATCAGGCCGACGTCGAGGCTGGATCCGGTGAGCCGGTAGATCTGGTAGGCGACGGCCACGACGGTGAGCTGCGAACCCAGCTGATTGACCGCGTACCCGGTCCACAGGCGACGGAACTGGGGACTTTCCCGGAGCGGTGAGGTGTCGATGAGCAGGGGCATGCGGTGACGACCCTTCCTGTCGTTGTCGGGTCCCGGATCGGGCGCGTGCCGTCCACCGTTCAGGCGACCGACCACATCTCGAACAGCGGTACGGAGGCCACCGCCCCGGACTCGACCAGCCGCCGGATGTCGACGTCGTCGTACCCGTGCTCGGCGAGCAGGACGGACGTGTCCTGTCCCGGATCGTGGGCCGGATAACTGGGCGACGGCTCGAAGCCCGTGGCCCACCCCCGGGCACGGGACTGGCGCAGCGCACCCCAACGCGGGTGCTCCCACTCGACGACCAGACCCGAATCCCGCACCCATGGCCGGTCCGGCAACTCGGCCGAGCCGCGCACGACGACACAGCCGAACCCGGACGCGCGCAACCGCTCGGCCGCCTCCTCCCGCGATGCCGCCCGACCGGCGACGTCGGCCGCGTCCCGGATCAGGTCCCCGTCCAAGGCTCCCCCCTCCGAGGCCGCCCGGCCCGAAACGCTGTGCAGAACCCCGACGTAGCCGTCCGGGCACCGCAGCCAGCGCACGCTCGACGCCGCCCGGTCCGCGGCCTGCTCCTCGAACAGCGGGCTGGAGATGAATGTCGCGGTGCGCGCGAGGCTGCCCGCCACGAACTGCGCCGCACCGGTGGCGTCCCGACGCCGCAGGGCCAGCAGGATGCCGTACGCGCCGAGAAGCCCGGTACCGAAGTCGTTGAGCGGGTACGTCACCTGATCCGGCGGCCTGCCCGGCCCCCACCCGCCCAGCGCGAGCTGCATGCCGGTGGCCGCCTGGGCGTTGTGTTCCCATCCGGGGCGGGCGGCCCAGGGGCCACCGACGTCGAACGCGTTCAGCGAGGCGTACACGATGCCGGGGCACGCCCTCGCGACGTCGGCGAAGCCGAAACCCAACTGGTCGAGCTTGCCGTGCCGGTAGTTCTCCAGGAGCACGTCGGCACCGGACAGCATCCGCCAGAGGACCTCCCGGCCCTCGTCACGGCGCAGGTCGACCAGAATGCTGCGCTTGCCACGGTTGACTTCCAGCCACCCGTACGGGCTGATCGGCCGGTGGGGGTCGTCGACCTTGATGACGTCGGCGCCGAGGTCGCCGAGCGCGCGCCCACAGGTCGGTCCGGCGAGGACGATGCTCAGGTCGACGACGACCACGCCACGCAGCGGCGAACCGGAATCACCGAGCCCACCGCCGTTCCGCGCCACTGCCACGCCGTCGCCGTGCTCCGCCACGGTGTCGCCCCGCTGCGCCACGCCGTCGCCCCGCTGCGCCACGCCGTCGCCCCGCTGCGCCGCTCCGCCGTCACGCGGCGCGGGCGAGCCGCCGTCCGGCGCCGCCTCGAAGACCCGGACGGCGCGCCCGGCCCGGATCGACGTGCCGTCGTCCACGACGATGCCCGACTCGCGGGCGTGCGGCTCGGCGAGCCACTCCGCGCGCGTCCGGCACCGGGTGCACGAGCCGCCCGCGTCGTTGATGGCGCGCTCCCACTCGTCGGCGGTACGTTCCAGGAACACCGCGTCGAGCCGCCCGCGCCAGGCCGCCTCGTCCGCGGCCGTCGGCAGGCCGAGCAGTGCCTGGACCGCCTCGGGTCGCCACTCCGGACGGCCGATCACGTCCACGAACGTCTCCACGAAGCGGGAGTAGGCCCCTCCACTTTGGACGAAGCACCCGTCGGAGCACGCGTACCGGGACGCGATCGGCAGCCTCGGACCGGCGACCGGATCGACCAGAGCCGGATCCGCGGCCCGGATCAGCCGCCGGGCGACGGTGGTCAGCGTCGCCGCGGCCAGCGGGACGACGATCCGTTGCCCGGACGGGTCCCGCCGTACGCGCAGCAGGGCGGCCATGACGTATCCGGCGGCCAGGAACGCGCCGAACGAGCTGCCCACCGGGAGTTCTTCGTCGCGCGGTTCACGACCGGCGACGAAGTTCAGGCCGAGTTCCGCCGCGATCGCGATGTCGTCGTCCACCGGAACGCCGCCGGCACTCACCGTCCCGGCACTCACCGTCCCGGCACTCACCGTCCCGGCACTCACCGTCCCGGCACTCACCGTCCCGGCACTCACCGTCCCGGCACTGACCCTTCCGGCACTCGCCCCGCCCGCGCCCGGCGCGACATCCGCCGGTGCCGGCGGAAACACCGGCAGCGAGCAGTAGATCAGGCCGGGGCGTACCGGGGCCAGGTCGTCGAAGCCCAACCCCGCCGCGTCGGCGCGGCCGATGGCCCCGGCGTCGACGACAATGTCGCACCCGGCACAGGCCGCGATCGCCTTCGCTCGCGCGTCCGGGTCGTCCAGGTCCACCACCGTGGCCCGGGCGCCCTGATCGGTCAGCAGCCGGGTCAGGGTACGCCCGGCCAACCGGTCGCCGATCCGCAGCACCCGTACGTCCGCGAGGGGGTCAGTCACCATCCGGGAATCCATGGTCGGCACTCCTTTGCCATCGGGTCATCGGCTGCTCGCCACGACCGTCACGGTGTGCGCACCACGACCGCGTCGACCGCGACCGCGTCAACCGAGACCGTGCCGCCAGCGACCGAGGATCCCGAAACCGTGCCGCCAGCGACCGTGCCACCCGAACCGGAGGCGCCAGAAACCGTTGCGCCCGACACCGAGACGCCCGAAACCGTGGCGGCCGAAGCGAGGATCAGCGGGTTGATGTCGATCTGCGTGACCGTCTCCGGCAGGTCGAGCACGCGCCGGCAGAATCCGGCCAGCAGCTCGGTGAGGCCCGCCCGGTACGCCGGCTCGTCCGCCTCCGGTACGCCGGCGAGAAGCCCGGTGGCCACCAGCGCCTCGGTGGCTTCCCGTGCCTCGCGCGGCCCGAGCGGGGGAATCAGGATGAGCGGCGGCGCGCCGTACTCGACGTCGACGCCACCGCGCCCGGCCAGCACCACGCGCCCGCACACCGGATCGACACTCATCCCCAGCACCAGTTGCGGCCCGGCCGGGAGCATGCGCTGGATCTCGAACCCCTCGACGGCCGCGCCGGCCGCGAGCATGGACCGGGCGATACCGCGACAGGCCTCCCGGATCGCGTCACCGCCCCGCACGTCCAGGTACACTGCACCCGCGCGGCTCTTGTGCGCCAGCGTCGAGGACGCGCCCTTGACCGCGACCGGATAACCGATGGCCTCCGCCGCGTCGACAGCGTCGTCCTCCCCCGCGCAGGTGCGCGAGGCGACATAGTCGATGCCGAGCCCGGCCACCACGGATGTCGCGTCGGCGAGCCCGACCAACCGGCCGGGCGGAGGCGCCTCGACCGCCGTCGGCAGCGCACCGAACTCCGGCGGCTCGGCGACCAGCCGCTCGCGGCCGGCCGACCAGGCGAGGAAGTTGCGGATCGCCAGCAACGCGGGGCGGTAGGACATCAGCAGCGGTACCCGCAGCCGCGCGCAGAGTTCGAACCAGCTCGCGTCCAGCGGCTCGATCGTGCGGCTCATCAGGACAGGCAGCTTCCCGTGGCGGCGCACGATGTCGACGAGTTCGGTGTAGAGGGTGGTCGCCGCCTCGGTCGGGACCGGTGGCTGCATGCACCGGAACGCGACGATGCCCACCGCGTCGTCCCCGCAGAGCAGTTCGGTGCTGCGCACGATGGTGGTACGGGTGAATCCGCCGCAGTCGAGCGGATTGCCGACCGTGTCGGGCGCACCCAACTCCTCGGCTATCTTGGCGCGCAGCGCCTCCCCCGGTACCGGCAGGTCAAGCCCGACCTCGGCGGCGAGATCGCTCAGCAGCCCGACATCGCCACCGGAAACGGTCACCAACCCGGCGCCGCCGTGGCGGAAGTGCTCGCCGTACTCGGCGATGAACAGCGTTTCCAGGAACTCGTCGAGGTCGCCAACCAGGATGACGCCGGCCTTGCGGCACAGCGCCTCCCAGCTCCGGCCGCCCGACGCCAACCTGCCGGCGTGCGCCAGCGCGTTGCGCCGCGACCGGTCCGAGCGTCCCGAGCTGAGCATCACCACGGGTTTGCCCACGGCGGCGAGCGCGGCCAGCGCCCGCGCGACCCGGTGTGGGTCGTGGATCGCCTCGCAGTACACGCCGACCGTCCGGGTGCCCTCGTCCCGGCCGGCGAATTCGAGCGCCTCGACCAGTTCGACGCCGCCCTCGTTGCCCACCGACAGCGCCAGCCGCACGCCCAGCCGCCAGTGCGACGCGACCGACAGCACGACGTTGAGCATGCCGCTGGACTGGAACAGCAGCGACACGGCGCCGGGACGCAACGGCCGCCGGATGCCGTCGCCGGTCCACAGCGAGACCTGGAAGCCCGGCGCGGTCAGCCCGAGCGTGTTGGGGCCGAGCAGCGCAATGTCCAGCCGGCGGGCGGTCTGGCGCAGTTGCTGCTCCAGCGCCTCACCGTGTTCGCCCCGGCCGGCGAAACCCTCCGCCAGCACCACAGCCGCGCGGCAGCCGGCCGCGGCGGCCTGTTCGATGGCCGGCACGACCGAGTTCGCCGCCGACACGATGACGGCGACGCCGTCGCGGAGGTCCAGGCCCGTGGCGTCGGGATGGCAGCGCAGGCCGAGTACCGTGTCGAAGCGCGGGTTTATCAGGTGCACCGACTCGGCCGGAAACCCGACGGCGCGCGCCCCCTCGACCACCATGCGGGTGTGGTGGCGCCGCTCGTTCGCGCCGAACACCGCCACCTGCCGCGCCTCGACGAACCGGCGCAACGCCGCGCCCGACCCCCGCGAAGACGGCTGCCGGTCACCGGTCGCCGTCGCGGGGCCGCCGTCCGGCCGCGTCACGCGCCGGCCGGCGCCGGTACCGCCAGCGGCAGCTTCACCCCATCCACGTCACGGATGACGATGCGCACCGGCATGCCGACGCGCACCTCGCCGGTCGGGCAGTCGACCACGTTCGTGCCGAACATCGGACCCTCGTCAAGCTCGATGATGGCGTTCACGTACGGGATCCGGTCGGCCAGCCAGCCTTCGAGGGCGACGTGGTGCACGTTGAACGCGAAGACCGCTCCCCGGCCCGATCCCTCGACCCAGGACAGGTCGCCCATGAACGGCGCGGCCGGGTGCGCCTGCCGGCAGTACGAGATCGGCCAGTACCAGCTCCCGCAGACGCCGCACCGGGCGAGCAGGAACTTGCCCTCGTCGACGCCTTCCCAGAAGGCCCGGTTGTCGTTGTCGATGTTGGGCGTTGGAACCGTCACGCTACCTCCAGTCGATCCTCGCGTCGGCGACCGGCCAGTCGGCCGCCGGCGGTGCCGGGTCACTCGGTGGACAGGACGACCGTGCTGTGCGCCGAGCACATTCCCGGGTTGAGCACCTCACCGCCGTGGCCGGTCACCAGCGCTGTACCGCAGTTCTCCAGCTGGCGGCCGGTCGCCTGGCCGCGCAGTTGCAGCAGCGCCTCGGAGAATCCGGTGAGGTCGCCGAAGTGGTACGCCGACATCAGGCCGCCGCCGGTGTTCACCGGAAGCGTCCCGCCCGGACCGATCCGGGTCGACTCGAGGAACGCGCCACCCTCGCCCTTGCCGGCCCAGCCGTAGTCCTCCAGCTGCAACAGCACCTCGCCGGTGAAACAGTCGTAGAACTGCACGCAGTCGATGTCGTCCAGGGTGATCCCGGCCTGACCGAACGCCTGCTGTTTCGCGTTCTGTACCGCCAGGGACGTGTAGTTGCGCTTCTCCCACCACAACTGCGCCATGGCCTCGCCGAACCCGATCCCCCGTACCGACACCGGGTGCTCGCTGTCGCGGGCCCGATCGGCGCCGGTCACCACCATGGCCACGGCGCCATCGGTCATCACGCACACGTCGTCGCGGCGGTACGGGTAGACCAGGTAGTCCTCGGCCTCGTACTGCTCCAGGGTCAACGGTCGGCCGTAGTACCGGGCCTGCGGATTGAGCAGCGCCCAGTCGCGCAGCTGGGTCGCGATCAGGCCCAGGTGCCGCGAGGTCGTGCCGTACTCGTGCATGTGCCGGGAGGCGAAGAAACTGTGGTGGCTGACCGCGCGCAGGTCGCCGAACGGCCTGCCCCAGTAGCCCTCGGGCTCGATGCGCACCGTGCCCTTGGCACCCGAGGAGCTCTTGGCCCGCTTCGATTCCGAGTAGTCCAGCGATCCCCCGGCGATCACCACGTAGTTCGCGATGCCCCGGTCGATCAGCATTCCGGCGATGGCGACGGCAAACGCTCCGCCGGTGCCGCCCCGGCCGATCGGCTGGTAGAAGTCGACGGGCAGGCCGAGCAGGCGCGGAAACGCGTCCGACGAACCGGCGCGCCCGCCCCTCCCGGCGGCACTGCGCACCTCGACCGCGGCCGTCACCTGCGACCGGTCGATCCCCGCGTCCTCGATGGCCAGGCGTGACGCCTCGGCCAGGATCGATCTCATGCTCCGGCCGGCCTGCGTGCCGGTGAGCATACCCATTCCCACGATTGCCAGGTCCGTCACGACGACGTCCTCCCCATCTGCCTCACAACGTCTGGGTGCCCTTGGGCCCGGGATAGTCGTCCCTGACCCGCATGCTCAGGGCTTCGAGCGCGGCGGAGGTGTCCAGGGTCAGTTCGAGGTCCGAGCGGAGTCGCTTGTTTATCGCCAGCTTCGTCCAACCGAGCGCCCAGGCGGGGCGCGCGAGCAGTTCCTCGATGTAACCGTCGACCGTCGCCTGAAGCTCGGACGCCGGCACCGCCTTGGTGATGGCGTTCAGGTCGGCGAGTTCCCGGGCGGTCACCGGCCGGCCGGTCATCAGGTACTCCTTCGCCTTCACCAGGCTCATCTGAGCCGGCCAGAAGACCGTTCCGCCGTCACCGGGCACGATCCCGGTCGACCTGTTCGCCGACGGGACGAAGTGGTGGTTGGCGATGTGGATGTCGGTGATGTACGCCCGCTCGTCGGCCACGATGAAGTCGCAGGCGAACGCGAGCGAGGCGCCCAATCCGAGGGCGTTTCCGTTCACCATGGCGATGACCGGCTTCTCCATGCGCACGATCGAGTCCATGATCTGCTGTGTCTCTTGCAGCGCCCGGTAGATGTGCTCGGGATCGCTCATCACGCCCTTCTTGAACCGGGACGGTTCGGCGCTGTGTTCGCCGCCGACGAACGGGGCGTAGAACGTGCCGTCGACCGCGCCCTTGAGCACGAGGACGCGGATGTCGTCATCGCCCCGGACGCGCGCCAGGCAGGTGGCCAGCTCGTGGTGACCGGCCTGCTTGTCCCGGGATCTGCCATCGGGCCAGAGCAGTTCGACGGTGGCCACCTGACCCGCCACCCGGACACCGAGTTGCTGAAAGTCGTAATCGGTCATGTCATCGATGCCTTCCGTCAGGTGAGGTTGAAACCGAGGACGGCCAGGTGCAGGAAGGTGGGGGGCAGCACCACCTTGAGGACGTGTACGAAGACGTAGTAGAACAGCACGCCGATGACGACCGCGCAGGGGACGGCGATCCGCAGCTTCGCCTTCGCGGCGAAGACCAGGTAGACGATCGCGAAGGCCATGCCGGCAACCCCGATGCCGACCAGTCGGGTGGCGATGAACGTGGCCACGAGCCAACCCAGCATCCAGATCTCGGACCGCAGCTTCGGCGTGGCGACACGTTCGACCTCATCGAGTTCGACTTCCGGGCCGGCATCGACGAGTACCGCGCCGGCCGTGCGCCCGGACCCGGCCGCACGCGATCCCGCGCCACCGGTCCGCCCTCCGTCGACGAGGCCGCCATCGGTGAGACCGCCGCCGGTGAGACCGCCACCGATCGGCCTTGCGCCGTCAACAAGACCGGCACCGGCCGCGTCGGACTGCTCCGCCGCCGGCCCGGCTCCCGTCGGGGCGGCTTCCGCCGGAGCGGGGTCGCGCCGGCCCCGCGCGTACCGGATCTGGGCGCGGACGCACTCCAGAACGCACAGCAGTCCGAAGCCGGTCGTGGCGACGCCGACGATCGTCGGGTACAGCTTCGCGTCCCGCGACCATCCCTGCGCGACCAGGACGGCGACCAGCGCCACCGCGGTGAGGCAGACGGAGATGACCAGCGACGCCCAGGTGGCCGCGCCGGTACGCGTCCCGGTGCCGTTGGTGTCGGCGTCCGGCCGCAACGCGCGCTGCCGGCGACGCAGCCGGACGGACCAGATGAACGTCGCCGCCGCGATGGCGATGATGACCAGCACGATCGGCCGTTCGAGGAACGCCCAGCCGTAGGCCCGCTGTGCGATGAACAGGTTGGGTTCGGCGCTCTTGCCCAGCACGTAGCCGAGGATGACCGGGATGATCGGCCAGTGGTACCGGCCGAGGATCCAGGCGATGAGACCGGCGACCAGCATCACGACCAGATCGCCGAACTGTCCCGTGGTCGCCGCCGCGCCCACGAAGACCAGGAACATGACGAACGGGATGATCAGGCCGCCCCGCAGTTTGGTGATGGCCGCCAGCGGCCTGAGGAACGTCAGGCACAGGGCCGCGCCGAGGATGTTCGACACCACGAGGATGAGGATCATGAAGAACGTGATGTTCAGGTGGTCCTCCAGCATGCTCGGGCCCGGCGTCAGCCCGAGGATGAGGAATGCGCCCAGCAGCACGGCCATCGCGCCCGAACCCGGCACTCCAAAGGCGAGCGTCGGGATGAGCGAGCCGCCCTCCTTCGAGTTGTTGCTCGCGCCCGGGGCGATGACGCCCTCGACCGTGCCGCGACCGAAGCGCTCCGGATGCTTGGACGTCTGCATCGCCTGCCCGTACGCGACCCACTGGCCCAGCGACGATCCCAGGCCGGGGGCGATGCCGGTCAGCACGCCGATGAGGCTGCCCCGCAACACCAGCGTCCAGTGGCGCAGCGTGTCCTGAAGCCCGGTGCGCCGGCCGACATCGGCCAGGCTGGTGGTCTTGCCCAGGGTCTCCCGGCGTCTGGCGTGTATCTCGAACAGTTGCGGCACCGCGAACAGGCCGACCGCGAGCGGGATCAGCGGTACGCCGCCGATCAGGTACGTCGAGTCGAAGCCGTACCGGATGATGCCCGTCTGCACGTCCGGTCCCACGGCCGCCAGCAGCAGTCCCACGCCGCCCAGCACGGCGCCCTGCAGCGGCGAGTCACCGCTGACCGCGCCGACCATCACCACGCCCAGGATCGCGAGGGTGAACAGCTCACCGGCGTTGATGTGCAGCACGATCGGCCGCATGATGGGCACCGAGATCGCCAGCGCGATCGCGCCGATGACGGCGCCGACCACCGCCGCGTACGTGGAGGCCGCCATCGCCCGGCCGGCCTGACCCTTACGCGCCATCGGGTAGCCGTCCAGAATCATCGCGGCGCACTCGGGATGCGCGGGTATGCCGATCAGGATGGACGTCAGGTCGCCCGCGGTGGTGACGACGGCGTACAGGCTGAGCAGCAGCGCGAACGCCTCGAAGCTGGACATGTGGAAGGTGAACGGCAGCAGCAGCGACATGGCGACGATCGAGCCGATGCCGGGGAGCAGTCCGATGCCCAGCCCAGCGAGCGTGCCCACGAGCATCAGGAGCAGGACACTCATCGAGCCGAAGTGTGCGAATGCCGAGGCTATCGCGCCGAGCATCTCGGTTTCCTTTCTCTCGCGGGCGGCTTCTCGCTCGCGAGCCGTCCGGGGTCGGGTGGCATCAGGGCATCCGCGACGCGATTCCGCGCCGCTCGAGCTGGCGCACGTACTCCCGCCGGATGTGCGGGTCCTCGTCCTCGTAGTCGATGCTCCGGCCGCCCTGCTGGACGCTGACGCGGGAGGCGATCAGCTCCTCGCCCGGGGCACCCCAGCCGTAGTAGGAGCGCCCGCTGCCGTCCCAGACCAACAGCCGGACGCCGTCGGCACCGGTGGCGAAATGCTGGTGGTACCAGTCGCCGCCGCCGGGCGCCGCGGAGACCATCCCCACCGACACGTACTCCTGGCGCTTCACCAGGTGCTCCTGCCCGGTCTCCCACGGTCGCGGACCGGCCTCCCGCGGCCAGGTGTAGGTGTAACCCTCACCCTTGACGCAGATCAGCACCGCGCCGGACGGGTGCCGGTGCGCCTTGGAGTAGCGGCCAGGCTCGTGCTGGCCGATGAAGCAGAAGAAGGCGTCGGTGGCCATGTGCGGTTCGACCCGCCTGTACCCGGGTGACCGCTCGTTGTCCAACGGCAGGTCCACGTCGACCACGTCCGGTACGAGATTTGTGCGCCACATCGCGCGTCCGCGCACCGGATCGGCGAGGATGTCCTCCGGGGGCCGGTAGTAGTCCCCGTCGGCGGCCAGATCGACCAGCCGCGCCGGGTTGTCGAAGATGAAGCTCTCGCTCTTGAAGATGTTCATGATGGGCGGCGCGTTGTTCCCGGCCAGCAACAGCGCCCGATCGGCGGAGCCGTTGACGATGCGGTGGAACGCGTTCGGCGGGATCGCGAACATCGAGCCGGCACCCCATTCGAAGCGCTGGACCCGGCGGCTGCCCTCCAGCCACACCTCGGTGGTCCCGCGCCCCTCGATGACGAAGAACAACTCCTCGTAGAGGTGCCTTTCCTGGTTCGTGGTACCGCGGCCGGGCACCTCGATGACGAACATCCCCCACTGCCCGTCCGTGCCATCGGGCTGGATGAACGCGGCGTTTCCGCCGAGCCGGGCCCACGGCCGCAGTTCGAGCTCGCGGACGTCGCGTACGCCGATGCCGCGGTGCACCGGGATGTCCTGCTCCTGCATGAACCGCTCGTACGGGCGGGCCGGCCGGCGGTAGGTGGTCGTCCCGGCGTAGGTCTTCTCTTCCGTTGGCGCGACGAACGTCATGGGTACCCCCTCGACCGCTACTTGAGGCCGCTGTACTTCTTGAACAGCGTCACCTGCTCGGGCGAGCTGTTCAGGAAGGCGTTCCACGACTTGGTCGCCGTCGCGGCGTCGGTCGCCGCCAGCGGGACGGTGAGCTTCGACTGGGTGAGGGTCTTCCAGCCGTCGCTCTTCACCATGTTGTTGAACGCGGTCTGGATCGTCGACATCAGGTTGGCCGGTGTGCCCTTGCGGGCCGCGAGGACGTAGTTCGACGTGTTGAGGTTGGCCGCGATCTGGTAGGTGTCCCAGAGTTCCCCGGTCGGCATCGCACCGTTGTGCAGCTTCTGGTACTGCTCCAGGATCGTCGGGACGTCCGGGGCCAGCGCGCTGCGGACGATCTGCTGCTGGTCGTTCATCACCCCGGTCTGGAACAGCGCGTTGAACTTGCCGTCCTTGACGTAGGGCCGGAAGGTCTGGTCGTACGACGTGTCCGCGGTCTGCGCGGCGTCGGTCTCGTTGCTGAGCATCGACGTCGCCGCGTCGGCGCCGCCGCCGCTGAACCCGTAGATCTGCTTGATCGGTATGCCGAGCAGGCCGTTGCCGACCGTGGCCGCGAGCGAACCGGTGCCACCCGCCGAGGTCTCGGCGATGCGCAGCGGCTTCGCGGACTTCTGCAGCGTCGGGATGTCCGTGCCGAGGTCGGCGCGCACCGGCTGGACCAGGCCCTGCGGGAACCCGCCGATCAGCGGCTGGTCGGGCAGAGCGTCGAAGCCGGTCGTCTTCGCGATGTACCGGGTCGCCATGCCGGCGCCGAAGAACCCGAGGGTCAGGCCGTTGGCCGGTTGCAGGTTGGCCACGTAGTTCAGGCCGACCGACCCGGCCCCACCGTCCATGTTCTTCACCACGACGGTCGGCTTGCCGGGCAGGAAGTCACTCAGCTGCGCGGCGGTCAGGCGGGCCAGGACGTCGGCCGAACCGCCGGCGGCGAAGGGAGCGATGAGTGTTACCGTCTTGCCGGCGAAGCTGACCGTGTCGTCGCTCTTCGACGTCGACGAGCTGCCGCCGTTCACCCCGACGCTGCAAGCGGCCAGCACCGCGCCCGCCACGACGACGGAAGCCAGCTTGGCCGCCGCCCGCGCTCTGGAGATTCCGTTCATGACTTCGACTGATCCCCTCTGCGTATCCGGCGTTGGCTCGCCACCACCTGCCGGTGCCTGAGTCATAGGTCATGTGTCATGCGTGAACCGGGTCGCGTTCCCGGCGGAAACCGCGGTTGAGAAACCGCAGTTGAGCGCCGGGGACCGCGAACCGCGCGCCTCCCGAGGAGGCGGTGAGTTGTGCCACAGCCTATATCCTGCAGGCGATAGTGGGAAGACGTCAGGCGGATCGCGGCGGACCGCCCGCGACAGACCGTGCGCCACGACGGACGCCCACGACGGACCGCCCGCGACAGACCGCCCGCGACAGACCGCCCGCGACAGACCGCCCGCGACAGACGGACCGCGACAGACCCGCCGCGCGACAGGCCGCGCGGTTTCCGGGAACGAGTCATCCGCCGCGGCGCCCGACTCGCCGCGGCGGATGACGGCTCAATGGAGGACGGTTAGGCTGGCAGCGCCTGGGATCCGTCAGGCGTAGAGGTCGTCGGTCATGATGGACTTCCCGCCGTTGCGGGCGAGGTTGCGCTCGAACTCCTCGCGGATGTGCGGATCCTCGCTGCGGTAGCCGATGCTGTTGCCGCCGTCCTCGATGTTGGCGTTGGTCCACACCTTGGTCTTGTTGGTGCGGCCGTACTCCTGCGACCAGGTGCCGGGTACGCCGCCGGAGAACACGAGCAGCCGCAGCGGTCCGGCGCTGGTGCCGAAGTGTTGGTGGAACCAGGTGCCGCCGCCCGGCGCCGCGGCCACCATGCCGCCCTGCACGTAGTCGACTCGCTCGACCTGATCCGCCTGGCCGCTGGCCCACGGCCTGGTGCCGACGTGGTTCGGCCAGTTGTACGTGTAGCCCTCGCCCTTGACGCAGATGAGCACGGCACCGGACTTGTGGTGGTGTGCCTTCGAGTACCGGCCCGGCACGTGCTCGCCGATGAAGCACCGGAAGTAGCCGCCGGCCATGTTCGGCTCGATCCGCCGGTAACCCGGCGAGCGCTGGTTGTCCAGCGGGAACTCGGTGTTCACGATGTCCGGGATGATGTTCGTCTTCCACATCGCCCGGCCCAGCTCAGGAGTCGCGAGCGTCTCGGTGTTGGGCTTGTAGTAGTCGGCCGAGCCGTCGTACCGCTCGACGAACGGGTAGTCGTTGTTGAACACGAAGTCGACATTGTCGAACGTGTTCAGCACGGTCGGCGCGGTGTTGCCGACCAGCAGCAGCGCCGGCGTCGACCGCGCGTTGACCAGCTGGAACCGCGCGTTCATCGGGATCGCGAACAAAGAGTTCTGGTGCCACTCGAAGCGCTGCCGCCCCGAGCCGTCCGGCAGGGACAGCTCGGTGGTGCCCTCACCCTCGACGACCCAGTATTTCTCCTCGAAGCAGTGCCGCATCGGTTCGGTCGAGCCGCCCGGCGGGATCTCGATGACGTGCATGCCCATCAGGTCCGTGGTGTTGTCGAGGTCGATGAACGTGGCGTTGACGCCCATCCGCGCCCACGGCTTGAGTTCGAGTTCCCGCACGTTGTGGACGCCCGGGCCGATGAAGACCGGGATGCCCTCGTCCGCCATGTAGCGTTGGTACGGCGTGGGCTGGCGGTTGACCCGCATCGTCCCGGCGAAGGATCCGTCCAGCGGTTCTTTGAAGAGTTCCTCAGACACGGACACTCCCTTGCGATCAGCGTGATCGGTGAGCTGACGTCATGGATGGTTGTAGATTGTATCCTATAAGAGCGCCCGACTCTACGGTCTCACTCCATCCTTGACGGCACGCCCGCCCTGGCCAACTCGGCGTCGTACAGTTCGCGGATCGCCGGGTCTTCGTCCTCGTACTCGATCTGCGTCTTGCGATCCCGGATCTGCTGGCTGCTCGCGGTGAACTGGCTGTTCATCCGGGCCGTCACCGGATAGCGGTAGTTGCCCATCTTGACCGCGAAGTAGCGCGCCGGCTCGCCACTGATGTTGAAATGCTGGTGGTACATGTTGTCCGGCGGCGAATACACCACTCCGTGGCACCAGTCGACCCGCCGCCTCGTGGTCTCCCCCTCGTACCAGAGCAACGAATAACCCTGGCCGGTCACCGGGTAGATGTGCGTTCCTCCCATGTGCCGGTGCGCCTTCTTGTACCGGCCGACCGGAATCTCCGACATGTGCGCGTGCAGCACGCCGTCGGCGAGCAGGAACTGGATGCCGTTGCTGGCCTTGCCCCGGCGCTCCAGCGGCCTCAACTCGGCGAAGATGCCGAGGTCCGGGACGAAGTTGGTCTCCCAGAAGTTGTGTACGAGGTCCGCGTGCGTGTCGGACACGTGCCGCCCCTCGCCGCGGAAGTAGCCGGTCGGGGTCCGCAGCCGCTCGGGGAACTCGAAGTCGACACCGAAGAGGAAGTCGGCGTTGTGGATGAGGTTCATCATGATGGGAAACGCCGTCGTCAGGGCGATCCGGGCCGGTTCGCGGCCGCTGGCGTTGAACAGTTGGTACCGCGCGTTGAGCGGAAGCGCGAACATGCTCTTCGGCCCCCACTCGAAGCTGTGGCTGGCGTCGCCGGTCTCGATGGTCGTGCTGCCCCGTCCGGAGATCACGTAGGCGACGGCCTCGAAGAGGTGGCGCTGCGGAACGAGCGCCTGGCCGGGCGGCAGTTCCAGCAGCCACAGGTCCAGAAAATCGCCCCGGCCGGCCACGTTCACCACGGCCCCGTTGACGCCCAGCCGGGCCCAGGGGGTGACCGGCGCGGAGCGCAGGTCGACCGCGAAATCCTCGATCAGCGGCACCTTCTCGCCCTCGACCCAGTCGCGGTACGCGCTGACCAGGAACCGTTGATCCTGCCCGTCGGCCGCTGGCTGACGCGCCGCTGACTGACTCGCCGGTGCCTGACCAGCCGGTGACTGACTCATCGTGCCTCCCTCATCCGCTTGACCCGAACAGCAACGACTTGATGACGACCGGCAACACCCCGGGGGGCCAGATGGGCGGACCGATGTCGACGTAGTCCAGCGGCCGGAACTCCAGGTTGTCCAGGCAGATCAGTGGCCCGGACACGGCCAGCTCGTCCGCCAGCAGCGCGCCCAGCGACGCGCTGAGGTCCCTGTCGAGCAGGATGACGGCCGGCACCCCGGTCCCGGGTGGTCGCGCCGCGACGATGCCCTCGCCCAGCGCCCGCAGCCGCGGGTACGACGGCGGCCCGGCCCAGCGGAGGGCGAGTGCGACCGCCGCGTCCTCGGGCAGGTCGTGTGCCTTCACCGCGCGCCTGATGGCCGCCGCCACCTCGAACGGATCGATGTCTCCGGCGAGGTCGACGGCCGGGTGTACGACCGGGAGGTTGCGCAGCGGCAGGCTCGCGCCCCGAACGGCCACGGTACTTCCGGTGACCTGTACCGAACACTGCGACGCACCGATCACGGTGGCCCGGATGCCCTGGCCCGGATCGAGCACCGGGACGCCGAACACACCCCGGTCGATGGCCTCCCGCAGGTGCTCTCCGATCGCCCGGCCGAGGTCGCCGTAGTCGGCCCGGTCCCGATCGAAGACGTACTCGGACACGCCGCCGGAGAAGGTCACTCCGTCCAGGCCGACCATCTGCTCCCAGACCGGCTCGGTGAGTACGAGATCGGGCCGCAGGCCGGCGACGTTTCCGGCGGGTACCGCCAGAATCTGCGCGGCGACCACGGCGGCCAGCGACCGCTCCGCCTCCGGACCGAAGTAGTCGCCGGGCCGCAGAGCCTCGCCCGCCGGCAGCGACGCATTCGGCAGCGACGCAGCCGACACTGAGGCACACGGCAGAGGTGTATTCGGCAGCCCTGCATCCGCCATCAAGGCGTTCGCCACCGGGGCGACCCGGGTCAGCCGCCGGTCCGCGTCCCAGGCCACGATCCGGCCACCGACCTCGATCGCAGCGGTCGCCACCACCTCACCGGCACGGATCAGCGCCAACTTCGTGGTGCCGCCCCCGATGTCGACGCAGAGCAGCGACCCGCCGGTGCGCTGGGACGCCTCGACCGAACCCGAACCGTACGCGGACAGCAACGCCTCCAGGTTGTGCCCGGCGGTGACGCACACGAAGTCGCCGGACCCGGACGCCACCGCGTCGGCCAGCGCCCGGGCATTGCGGCGCTTGAGCGCTTCCCCGGTCAGGATGACCGCGCCCGTGTCGATCACGGACGGATCGATACCGGCGTCGGCGTGGCACCGCGCGGTGAACGCCGCGATGGCGCCGGAGTCGATGAGGCCGTCCGGAAGGTACGGGGTGAGCAGCACCGGCGACTGCCACAGCACGGTCCGCGACACCAGCCGGAACCGGCTGGACAGTTCCAGCGTTTCCCGCCGCAGGTGCAGGCGGGAGAAGATGAGGTGCGAAGTGGACGATCCGATGTCCACGCCGACCGACGTCAGGTGAACATTGTCCAGCAGGTAGAAGGGATCCTCGGCGCCGGGTGGCGGGTCCGCTTCGGTCATAGGTCCTCCACTGTGGACATCCAGGCGGCTTTCGGGAGTCGACCTTTCGAGAGACCACGCGCTAGATGAAGCTGGGTCCGATCAGTGGGATCGGCATGGCCACGTTGAGCACCAGCACGAACAGCACGTAGAACACCACTCCGACCACCGCCGCCATCAACACCGCGCGGAGCAGGCCGCGCCGGGTGGCCATCGCGTACCCGAAGACGAACACGACCAGCCCCATCAGGAAACCGACCGCGTAGCTGAGCACCGCGGCGAGCACGAACCAGCCGAGACCGGCAAGCGAACGCTTCACCGGCAGTTCGGCCGGCACGACGGCGACGGCCGGGATGGGGTCGAGGACTCCGGTCGCGGAGGCGGCCATGGCCGGTTGGGCCGACCCGAGCGTGCCAGCGGGTGCCGCGACACCGGCGGGCTCCGGCACGATACCCACATCGGGTCCGGCATCCTCGCCATCGACGGGTTGGTCAGTCCGCGAGCGGCGCAGGGCCCGCACCTCGACGCCCACCTCCAGCAGGCCGAGCACGACCAGCAGACTGCCGACCGCGGTCGGGAACGCCCGAGCCTCCAGCGGCCAGTGCCAGGCCAGGATGACGGCGACGGCACCCAGCGCGGTAAACGCGGCGGCGACCGCCAGCGACGCCCAGAGCCACGCCCGGTCCACCGACTCGATCGCCGGTGTGCCCTCGTCCGTGGCCTGCGCCCGCCGCCGCGACCGGGACTTGCGCCAGGCGGTACCCACGGCCAGCAGGATGGTGGCCGCGAACAGCAGGTCGACCACGGGCGACAGCAGCCAGTGCAACTTGTACGTGCCGACGCTGATCCACAGGAAGTTCTCGGCGTTGCCGCCCAGCACGAAACCGAGAATCACCGGCACGACGGACCAGCCGGCGCGGCGCATGACCCAGGCGACCATGCCGGTGGCGATGAGGGTCACCACATCGCTCCAGCGGGCCGCGGAGACCGCGCTGCCGATGATGACCAGCGCGCTGACGACCGGCATGAGCGTCATCGCCGGTACCACGCTGATCCGCGCCATCGGCTTGAGGAAGGCGAACGACAGCGCCGCGCCGATGACGTTCGCCAACACCAGCATCCAGATCATGAAGTAGGTGATGTTCAGGTGGGTACCGAGCATGGACGGCCCCGGGGTGATGCCCACCACCACGAACGCGCCGAGCATGATTGCCATCGCGGCCGATCCCGGCACCCCGACCGCGATGGTGGGCACGAGGGAGCCGGCTTCCTTCGAGTTGTTCGCGGAAGCCGGAGCGATCACGCCCTCGATGACTCCGGTGCCGAACCGCTCGGGGTGCTTGGAAATCTGCGCCGCCTGGCCGTACGCGACCCACTGCCCCACCGCGCTGCCCAGGCCGGGCAGCATCGACATCACCGCGCCGATCAGGCTGCCGCGCAGCAACAGGCTCGGCCGGGACAGGACATCCCGGACGCCGACCTCCACGCCGCTGGACAGGTCGGGGCGCTCCGAGACGCCGCGCTTGCCCCGGGCGTGCAGTTCCATGATCTCCGGCAGCGCGAACAGGCCCAGCGCGACGGCGACCAGCGACAGGCCCTCCAGCAGGCTGAGGCTGCCGAAGCCGTAGCGGACGATACCGGTCTGGGCGTTGGTGCCGATCGAGGCGAGCAGCATGCCGAGGCAGGCCGCGGCGATGCCCTTGAGTACGCTCTTGCCGCTGAGGCTGCCCACCATCGCGAGGCCCAGCAGGACGATCGCGAACAGCTCCGGTGAGCCGATGTCCACCACCAGGGGACGCAGCACCGGAATCAGCAGGAACAGCATGACCGCGCCGATGACCGCGCCGGCCGCGGCGCTGAAGATGGTGGCGCCCAATGCGCGCGCCGCCTCGCCGCGTTTGGTCATCGGGTACCCGTCGGGCACCAGCGCAGCACACTCCGGATGCGCGGGTATCCCGATCAGTATCGAGGTCATGTCGCCGGTGATGCTGAAGACCGCGTAGGTGCTCAGCAGCAGCGCGAACGCCTCGAACGGCGACATGGTGAGGGTGAACGGCAGCAACAGAACGAGCACGACCACGCCGCCCAGGCCCGGAAGCAGACCGGTGAGCAGACCGATCACGATCCCCACCATCATCAGCAGCAGGACGCTGCCGTTCGCCACATTTCCCAAGCTGTTGAGGAACGCATCGAGCATGGTGCTGACTCACCCGCTTCCATCGAGCCTGTGTCGGACCCTCCGCGGCGCGGGCGGCCGGAACGCCGCCCAGGCCACGGCACTCGCGTCACTTGCCGTTGGCGGCGTCCTCCAGCACCGACAGCACGTCGCCGGAGGTGTTCAACAGGTTCTGCAGCAGCTTGCCGGCCTCGGCGTTCCCGACGCTGACCGCTCCGCCCAGGGTGGTGTTCAGCTTCGACTTGACCGCCGGGTCGGCGGCCATCCTGTCGAATCCCTGGCGCAGCGCCGTCAACGCCTCCGGCGGCGTGTCCGGACGTGCCGAGAGGAACAGCCCCAGCTGCACCATGTCGGCCAACTTCAGCACCGCGTCCCACTCCGGTCCGGACGGCGCGTGGCCGTACTGCTTCTGGTACAGCTCCTGCAGGGTGGGGAACTCGGACAGCGCGGGCGAACGCGCCAGGGTGTTGTCCGGGCCCGGGTCGCCGACCTGGTAGAAGGGGTACGCGAGGCCACGGTCCACCAGTGTCTTGTAGGAGGCGAGGTAGGCACCGGCGGCCGGCGACGCGGTGTCCGCCTCGCCCCGCTCGACGGCCAGGGCGACCGGTCCGGCGCCGGAGTACCCGTAGACCTCCTTCACCGGGATGCCCAGCAGCTTGAAGCCCAGCGTCATGTCGATGACGCCCGTGCCACCCGGCGCGGTGCTGCCCGCGGCCAGCGGCTGCTTCCGCTTCTGCAGGTCGGCGACGGTGGCGCCGGCGGACTTGCGAACGATGACCACCAGCGGCGCGGTGACGTCCCCGATGATGGGCATCTTGTCCAGCGGATAGTCGGTGCCGTCCTGCTTGAACATCCAACGCAGCACGACCGCGGTGTCCGGCAGCGCGAGGTTCAGGCCGTCGTTCGGGAACACCTCGGCGACGTTCTTCATCATCACGCTGCCCGCACCGCCGGCGTTGTTCTTCACCACCACGTGCGGGTGACCGGGGATGTAGTTCGGCAGGTACTGCGCCAGCAGCCGTGCCGTCGTGTCGCCGTTGCCGCCGGGCGAGGACTTGGTGGTGATGGTGATGGTCTTTCCCTTGTAGAACGTCGCGGCCTTGGCGCCGGCACCACTGCCGGACGATCCGCGCCGTGAGCAGCTGGCCGACCCGGCGACCAGGACGAGTGACAAGAGGACGATGCCCAACAACCGTGATCGTCTGGGTACTCGTGTCCTCACAGTTTCCCCTTTCCGGTACGAGATCGGTGTCGAGGGCGGGTCAGAGTACGGCGCACGGCGCACCGGACCGCCGTGCCGGAGCGGCACGGGATGGCGGCTGTACCGGTGCGCTGGGGTCGGCTCGTGGAGGGTCGGCTCGCTGGGAGTCGGCTCGCGGGGAATCGGTGCGCTGGGAGTCGGCTCGCTGGTCGGCTCGGCTCGCTTTGGGGCGGCTCGCTTTGGGGCGGCTCGCTGGTGTCAGGAGCGACGGCCGGGACGAGGGCCGTGCTCCGACGCGCACGCACTGGGGCGGCGCATCCGGATGTACTCGGCCGGGAGGATCGCGAATCTCACCGGATCGCCTCCACCCGCCGACACGGTTCGCGGGGCCACCCCCCGGTGACACGACCGCCGGTGCGCCGCCGGCCGGTCATCGGTAGAGCGACCAATCAAAGATTTCCGATAGGCTATAAACAGTTGCGGAGCCTGTCAACGCCTTGAATACGTTGGGAAGCCAATCCGTTACGGCGACCGCAGATCGGGCGGAGCTCGGCGCTACCGAGCCGACCCCTCGCGTGCTAACATCGCGCCTATAAACTGCACGATAAAGGTCCAATGGTTCGAGTGACTGACGGTCAGGCGTCGAGGAAGTCGCGCAGCAGCCGCCCGTAACCGGTGATCGAGACTCCCTCGGTGGCCTTCGACATCCGCAGCCCCTTCCACAGGGTGCACTGCATGCTCGAGATGACCGTGGTGTTCAGCTCGCGCTCCAACCGGTCGATGATGTCCGCGACCGGGAACGGCGCTCCCGCGAAGTAGATGCCGTCGGCCCCGCCGGCGGCCTCGAACGTGCGCTTCGCCAGCTCGTACCCGGCGCGCAGCGGCGACATCCGCAGCTTGCGGTACTCGACGCCGAGACTGTCCAGGGCCGGCACGGACAGCCCCGACTTCTCCAGGAACTCCCTCAGCAGCTCGGGAAACGGCGGCGGGAACGGTGTCGCCACAGCGACCCGCCGCATCCCCAGCACCCGCATCGCCTCCACCGCGGCGGACTGTGCCGCGCTCGTCTGGATTCCGGAGGCGCGCTGGATCCGATCGACCAGTACGTTGTCCGAACCGTACCCGCCGAGCACGACCGTCGGAGACCCGCCGAGGATGATGCAGTCGGGCTCGGTCCGGGCCAGCCGGCGGGCGGACTCCTCCGCCCGCGTCAGCGCCTCGCCGATCTGCTCCGGCGTGATGTCGGTGACGCCGAGCGCGGTGCGCACGATCGTCACCCCCGGCGGGGCCATCCGGTAGAACTGGCGCGACGATGACTCGTCGACCGCGCCGGGGCTCAGGAACCCGATGCGGGCCCGCCAGCCATATCCGTGGGAGAACAGCTTGTCGTCGTCTGGTTGGGTCACGCTCGCGTGCCTCCTTGAGAGTACCGACCGGTCGGGCAATGGCCTCCACATGCGCGATTGACAGACGCGCGGCGCGATAGCGGCGCGGTGTGATTCCAGTGGCCGCCGGCGCGCGTCGCGGTTATAGGTTACATAGTATGAATCATGGGCGCTAGGGCCGCCTTCGGCTCGACCGCTCGGCTCGCGCGACGATGACGCGCCCGGGGCCGATGTCGCTCCCCGATCCGGGCCACCACAAGATCAGCTACGGCCACGGCCGATCGCGAACACGCGCAGCGCTCGACACCAGTGACGCGGTAACGCGTTGGATCTAGAGCAATCAACCTCGAAACCGACCAGCCAGCTGACGGAAGCAACGAGAGGAGAGGACCGACGTGTCCGCTAACAAGGATGAGACTCGAAGCGTCAGCGAAAGCGAGAATCCGTCAATTCCGTCCCCGCGTCCCACGCCGGCCCGCCGGCCAAGGACCAACCAGGACTGGTGGCCAGAACAGCCGAACCTGCAGGTACTCCACCGGCACTCGCCGCAGTCCAACCCGATGGGAGCGGACTTCTCCTACGCGGAAGAGTTCAAGACCCTCGACCTCGACGCGCTCAAGCGGGACGTCGTCGCGGTGATGACGGCGTCGCAGGACTGGTGGCCGGCCGACTACGGCCACTACGGGCCGCTGTTCATCCGGATGAGCTGGCATGCCGCCGGTACCTACCGTATCGCCGACGGCCGCGGCGGTGGCGGCAGCGGCGCCCAGCGGTTCGCTCCCCTCAACAGCTGGCCCGACAACGCGAGTCTCGACAAGGCACGCCGGTTGCTCTGGCCGATCAAGCAGAAGTACGGCCGCAAGATCTCCTGGGCCGATCTTCTCGTGTTCGCCGGCAACTGTGCCTACGAGTCGATGGGGTTCAAGACCTTCGGTTTTGGCTTCGGGCGGGAGGACATCTGGGAACCCGAAGAGATCTTCTGGGGGCCCGAGGACACCTGGCTCGGAGACGAGCGCTACAGCGGCGACCGGGAACTGGCCGGCCCGCTCGGCGCCGTACAGATGGGCCTGATCTACGTGAATCCGGAGGGCCCCAACGGCACCCCGGATCCGCTGGCCTCGGCGAGGGACATCCGGGAGACCTTCGGCCGGATGGCGATGAACGACGAGGAGACCGTCGCGCTCATCGTCGGCGGCCACACCGTCGGCAAGTGCCACGGCGCGGTCGATCCCCAGTACCTCGGTCCCGAGCCCGAGGGCGCTCCCCTGGAGCAGCAGGGCCTCGGCTGGCGGAACACCTTCGGCAGCGGTACCGGCGCCGACGCGCTGACCAGCGGGCTGGAGGGCGCCTGGACGAGCGAGCCGAACAGGTGGGACAACGGCTACCTGGACAACCTGTTCAGGTACGACTGGGAGCTGACCACCAGCCCCGCCGGCGCGCAGCAGTGGACACCCACGGACCCCTCGGCGCAGGGTACCGTGCCCGACGCGCACGATCCGGCGAAGCGGCACGCCCCCATCATGCTGACCTCGGACCTCGCCCTGAAGATGGATCCGACCTACGGGCCAATCGCCAAGCGCTTCCACGAACATCCGGATCAGCTCGCGGACGCGTTCGCGAAGGCGTGGTTCAAGCTGTTGCACCGCGACCTGGGACCCGTCTCGCGCTACCTCGGTCCGTGGGTCCCCGAACAGCAACTGTGGCAGGATCCGGTCCCCAAGGTCGACCATGAGCTGGTCACCGACGAGGACATCGCCACGCTCAAGGCGAAAATCCTTCAGTCGGGACTGTCCGTCTCCCGGCTGGCCTCCACCGCCTGGGCGTCGGCGGCCAGTTTCCGCGGCACCGACAAGCGGGGCGGGGCCAACGGCGCACGGATCCGCCTCGCCCCGCAGAAGGACTGGGCGGTCAACAGTCCCGCCGAGCTGGCCGACGCGCTGCAGACCCTGGAACAGGTGCGGCAGGACTTCAACCGCGCACAGTCCGGCGCGAAGGCGGTCTCGCTCGCGGACCTGATCGTCCTCGGCGGGTGCGCGGCCGTCGAACAGGCGGCGAAGAGCGCCGGGTACGACGTCACCGTTCCGTTCGCACCGGGGCGCACGGACGCTTCCCAGGAGCAGACCGACGTGGAGTCGTTCGCCGTCCTCGAACCGGCCGCGGACGGGTTCCGCAACTACCGGCGCACCGCGGACAAGTTGTCGCCGGAGACCCTGCTGCTGGACCGGGCCTTCATGTTGACGCTGACCGCTCCCGAGATGACGGTTCTGGTCGGCGGCATGCGGGCGCTGAACGCCAACTCCGGGCGGTCCCGGCACGGCATCCTCACCGACCGGCCCGAGACCCTCACCAACGAATTCTTCGTCAACCTGCTCGACATGGGTACCGAGTGGAAGGCGTCCGCCGCGGAGGACGTGTTCGAGGGCCGGGACCGCGCCACGGGCGAGGTGAAGTGGACGGCGACCGCCGTCGACCTCGTCTTCGGTGCGAACTCCGCGCTGCGGGCCATCTCCGAGGTCTACGCGTCGCACGACGCGAAGGAGAAGTTCGTGCGTGACTTCGTGGCCGCGTGGGTCAAAGTCATGAACCTCGACCGGTTCGACCTCGTCGCCTGACACCGCCGTGGCACTGCCCGCACCCGCGCCTCCGCGGGTGCGGGCAGTGCCGTGACCGGGCGGGTTGTTGTTACCATCGACCCGCAGTGGCCGCCCTTGCCCATTGCCCACCGGGTTCGCCGCCAGGTTCCGCTCCCGGACCGCGGCCAGCCATCTCCCACCGCCCCGGCCGGATTCCGCGGACTGCCGACACTCCGCGGACTGCCGACATTCCGCGAACTGCCGCGAACGGTGACCGGCCGATCGGCCAAAGAGAGATGAGCGCTCACCGAGCCGAGTGAGCTCTAACGCCGGAAAGGGCAGACGATGACTCTCACGATGCGGATATGACCGCGGCCATGCACGCGTACGCCGTGCCGGACAGCGATGCCGTGGCCATCGCGCGGTCCGTCCGCGAGCCCGACTACTTCGCGGCGGTGTTCGATCGCCACTACTGCCAGATCCACGGTTACGTGACGCGGCGGCTCGGCCAGAACCTGGCCGACGACGTGACGGCCGAGACGTTCCTGGTCGCGTTCACGCGGCGGGGCCGGTACGACCGGGACCACCCGGACGCCCGACCCTGGCTGTACGGGATCGCCTCGAACCTGATCTCTCAACATCGAAGGTCGGAGCGGCGACGGTACCGGGCGATGGCAAGGGCCGGCACCGACGAGGTCAGCGAGGGCCACGCCGACCGGGTCGCCACCCGGCTGGATGCTCAGGCTCGCCGGGGGCCGCTCGCAGCGGCGCTGGCCGGGATCGCCAGGAAGGACCGCGACGTGCTGCTGCTGGTCGCCTGGGCCGACCTGACCTGTGAGGAGGCGGCCAGGGCGCTCGGCATCCCGGCCGGGACAGCCCGTTCCCGGTTGCACCGGGCACGCAAGAAAATTCGCGGTGCGCTGGACCAGACTCGTCCGGCGACCATGCTGGGAAAGGACCAGTCATGAACGACCTCACGGAACTGCGCGAGGCGTGGGAGCAGCCCGAGCCGCCATCGCAGGCCGCTCACTCCGCCGCGCGAGCCGCCCTGATGCGGCAGATCTCCGGTGAAGACAAGCCGGCATCGGGATCGGCACCGGCACCGGCACCGGCACCGGCACCGGCACCCAGGCCACGGCATCGGCGCGGAGCCCGACTGGCCTGGCTCACCGGCGCCGCCACGGTGACCGCGGCACTGGCCGCCGCGGCCGTGTTCGCTCTGGCCCCGGGCACGACCCGGCCCGGGCAACCGGCCGCCGAAGCGTCCGGCCACGCACCCGGCCAGTCGTCCAGCCAGCTGTCCGGCCAGCAGATCCTGCTCGCCGCCGCCACCGTGGCGGAGACCGAGCCGGCAGCCGCCGGCACGTACTGGCATCTGAGGACCACGGACAACGGCACCACGGACAACACCTGGGCCGCACAGGACGGGACGACCTATGCCACGCTCCCGGGCGTCGCCGGCGTCGTGCTGATGAGGAGCGGGGACGGGTTCGAGGTGGGGGCTTCCCGGCTGTCCTACGCCCAACTCAAGCAGCTTCCCACGGACCCGGCCGCTCTGAAGGCGTGGATCACCGACTCCTACACCCATCCGCGGGCAGGGCAGCCGGTAGTCCCCGCCGCCGACCTGCCCGAAACAGTCAAGGGCTGGCTGGTCAAGCTGCTCTGGCAGGTACCCGCCCCGCCCACGGTCCGGGCCGCTGCCTTCCGCGCACTCGCCACGACGCCAAACGTCACCAACCTCGGCACGGTGGACGGCGGCCGGGCCATCGCCCTCCCCTCGCTCGGGGCGGACAAGTCCCGGGCCGGCAAGGGCGCCGCGGGTGCCGGCGAACTCAGGCTGGTCATCGATCCCAAGACGTCGATGCTGCTCAGTGCGACCAACTTCCAGGGAACACTGAGGATCCTCGCGGCCGGATGGACCAACGAGCTGCCGGCGGTCGTCCAGCCGCCGATATCGTCGGCCGCCCCGTCACCCCATCACTAGTACCGGCCACATCACCAGTACCGGCCAGGGGATCCGCATCGCGTGCGGCGATGCGGATCCCCACCGCGCACTCGCTCGGCGGCACCGCCGCGCGGTCAGTACCGCACCGAGCTGGCCTTCAGCAGGGGCAGCACGGACGTGCGGACGCCGTCGACGGTCGCGCCGGCGAAGGCGAGCGACGGCGCCAGCGTGTGGTTGTTCTCCGCCGGGAAGTTGAGCGCCGGCACCGACACCTCGTTCAGCGCGGCGATCTGCGCGTCGGTGAGGTGCACCTCCAAGGAGGCCAGGTTGGCCCGGAACTGCTCCAGCCGGCGGGCGCCGACCAGCGTCGAGGTGACCCCCGGCCGTTGGCGTACCCAGGCGAGCGCGACCGCGGCCGGAGTGGTCTCGGCCTCCTCCGCGACCCGCTCCAGAACGTCGATGACGTCGTAGTCCTTCTCGCCGGGTTCACCGACCAAGCCGGTGCGCAACGTGTCGACGCTTCCCGTGCGTGAGCGCGAGTACTTCCCGGACAGAAGGCCGCTCTTGAGTGGGCTCCACGGCATGACGCCGAGACCGAGTTCCTGCGCCATCGGGATCAGTTCGCCCTCGCTGGTGCGCTCCAGAAGGGAGTACTCGACCTGCAGACCGACCGCCCGCGTCCACCCCCGGAACCGCGCCGTCACCTGTGCCTGTGCGGCCTTCCAGGCGGGCACGTCGGAAAGGCCGACGTAGCGGATCTTCCCTGCGGTGGCGAGGTCATCGAGGGTACGCATGGTCTCCTCGATGGGTACCGTGCGGTCCCAGTTGTGCAGCCAGTAGACATCGACGTAGTCCGTGCGCAGCCGCCGTAGGGAGTTCTCGAGTGCGGCCACGATCGACTTGCGCCCCGCGCCACCACCGTTGGGGTCGCCTTCGAAGAGGTTGGCGAAGAATTTGGTACCGATGACGACCCGGTCACGAAGCCCCGGGCGGGCGGCGAACCAGTCGCCGATGATCTTCTCGGAGTGGCCGTTGGTGTAGATGTTCGCGGTGTCGATGAAGTTCCCACCGCGATCCAGGTACTCCGCGATGATCGCCTCGGACTCCTCGACCGACGTACCCCAGCCGTGGTCCTCACCGAAGGTCATGGCGCCCAGTGTCAACGGGCTGACTCGCAGCCCCGAGTGGCCGAGGCTGACATACGAATCCAGAGACATGCTTGGCATACCCATTCTTCTCTTGTGTTTCCGTACGTATTCAGTGAATCGCGGGACTTCGGGCGACGGTAGGCAGATACTTCCAGCGCATTGCACGATCCTGCCAACCTTGAAAGAATCGTGCGCTATGGATCAACTTGGGGAGCTCCGCGCCCTCATCGCCCGGCACGCAGCGGGCAGATACCTCCAGACTCGACTCCCCGGAGTGGTGATCATGGAGTCGCACGCCCCCACCGAGCCCCTGAGCGCGGTGGCGCGTCCGTCGTTCGCGATCGTCGCTCAGGGCGTGAAACGCACGGTCCTGGCCGAACAGATCTTCGACTACGGCCCGGGCCAGTTCGCGGTGATCTCGCTCGACCTTCCGGTCACCGGCCACGTCCTGCGCGCCGGGCCGGACCGGCCGTTCCTCGGCATGGGCCTGACCCTGTCTCCGGCCGCGATCGCCACCCTGCTGCTGGATGCTCCGACGGCCGCCCGTACCGACGCCGCCGGCATCGCGGTCAGCGATGCCACGAGCGACCTGCTGGACCCGATCATCCGGCTGCTCCACCTGCTCGACCGCCCGGAGGACATTCCCGTGCTCGCCGGGGCCATCGAACGGGAGATCCTCTGGCGCCTGATCAACGGGGAGCAGGGCGCCACGATCCGCCAGATCGGGCTCGCCGACAGCCGCCTCTCCCAGATCTCGCGGGCCATCCGCCGCATCCGCGCCGGCTACGCCGAACCGCTGCGCATTGAGGACCTGGCAAAGGTCGCCGGGATGAGCGTCACCTCGTTCCACCGCCACTTCCGCGCGGTCACCGCGATGAGCCCGCTGCAGTTCCAGAAACGGATCCGGCTCCAGGAGGCCCGGACCCGCCTGATCACCGACTCACACGACGTAGCGGCGGTGGGCTACGCGGTCGGCTACGACAGTCCGAGCCAGTTCAGCCGGGAGTACCGTCGCCTGTTCGGCGCCCCGCCCGGTCGCGACGCCTCCCGCCTCCAGGCCCTGCCACCGCCCGACCCGACCATGGTCTGACTGCCGCCCGAAGGCCGGTGACGCCTCTCCGGTACGCGCGGCCGCCGCGCCCGATATCACACCGCACCCGAATTCACGCTGCTCGCCTTGACGCCGCGCTCGCTTCACGCCCCGCTCGCTTCACGCCCCGCTCGCTTCACGCCCCGCTCGCATTCAGCGCTTGTGGCCCACTCCCGCCCACACGCCTTTCTTCAGCGGGTCGTCGTCCTTGATTTCGGGGTCGCCGGGTGCCGGTCGCCATTCGTTGCCCCACACCACCCCGGGCTCGACGAGATCGATGCCGGCGAAGAATCGCTCGACGTCGGGCTTGCTGCGGGAGTCCACCGGCGTCGAGGTCTGTTGCTGATAGACCGCGGTGGCCGCGGAATACCGGTCGCTGGGGACGAAGCTTTCCGACGCGATGTGCGAGACGGCCATGTAGCTCCCCGGTGGGAGTGCGTCGAGCAGCTGCCGGACCAGGCCGTAGGCGGTGTCGTCCTCGGGTACGAAATGCAGCACCGCGGCCAGCAACAGCCCGATCGGCTGGTCAAAGTCGAGAAGTTCGCGGACGGACTTGTGCGCCAGGATGGTTTCCGGATGGCGCATGTCCGCCCGGATCGCGGTGGCTCTGCCGTTGCCTTCCAGGATCTCCAGGCTTTCCGCGACCGCGACCGGGTCAATGTCCACATAGGTCACTCGCGCCTCGGGCGCCGCCGCCTGCGCGATCTCGTGTACGTTGCCCGCCGTCGGAATTCCCGACCCGACATCCAGGAACTGACGGATCCCGCAGTCCACCATGTAGCGCACGGCCCGGCCGAGGAACGCCCGGTTGACTCTCGCCACCGAGGTGAGGTGCGGGAATTGGTCGAGAACCCGCTCGGCGGCCTCCTGATCGGCGCGGAAATTGTGGAAGCCACCCAGGTAGTAGTCGTACATCCGCGCGGCGGTTGCCGGCTTTTGCGCGCTGGCCTGCTCCGAGCCGTTCATTGTGATGATGTCTCCGCCCGTCGATAGCCGAAGTTACGGACAGCTGAGCGCTGATCCACCGATCCGCTGGAGATCTTCGATGCCTTCTCGGTGCCCTTCAAGATAGGGCGTCGTCGCGCCTCGTTCCATACCGTGGCCTCGTCGATTCCGGGGCGTGCCGGAATCGTGATGACCGGCGCAGGACAGCGCCGCCCACGACGGCGAGAGCCGTCGAGCGGCCGAGCGGGACGGTAGCCGTGCCGGATCATCGCCGGGCCGGAACAACGCCCTACCAGACCAGCGCTGGGCCGGATCAGCGCCGCGCCAGATCAACGCCGGGCCGGAACAACACCGGGTCGGATCAGTGCTGCGTCCGTTCGAGCAACAGGCGCGGGCCATTGGGTTGCAGCGAGCCGAACACTCCCTCCCAGAGGATCATCTGCAGGGCACGGGCGGTGACCACGTCGAGAGTGGTCCGCGTCTTGTCGGGCAGCTCGTAGGTGATCGTCTTCGCATCGCGGTCCACTGTGGCCTGCACCCGCAGTTCGGCGCTGCGCTCCGGCTTGCTGGCCGGGGCGGGGAAGCGCACCACGAGTTCGTCGGCACGATCCGGGGCGCTCACCGCGGCACGCCCGTCGGTGCCGCTGCGGCTGCGCGCCGCCGGTCGCCGCGGCCGCCACCTTCGCGAGAGGCGGCGCGGGCCGTAGCTATCGACGTAGGGCAATACATAACTGTCCCCCCTCTGGCCGCAACGCATCGCGGTTGCGCAAAGGTTGTTGATGTCACCGCGAGCCGGAACCATTAACCAGATATCGCTCAGCATGACAGCGCCGTAACGCATCGTGCAAGATTTCGCCGAGAAATTTGGCGCGTCGGCGCCGTGCACGGCGATGAATTTCCGACACATTTTTCGCGGAATTCGGGACGGAAGATCGAAACCATTGCGAAGGGGGTTCGCGCCGGCTGAGCCGACGGTGGCCGGGCGGTCCCCGGTGGTGGCCCGGACGCACGGAAGACGGCCCGGTCAGGCGTATTCGTCGATCGGCACGGTGTCGCAGCTGATGAGCTTGAAGACGCGCCGGTACTCCTCGACCTCGTGGGGCTCTTCCAGGTACAGCGCTCCGACGTGGGATTCGAGGTAGACCACGTCGGGATCGTCGGGATCGTCGAGTTCGAGGATGCGGAAGGCGCCGGCCATGGCCGCATGGGCGCCGACCGACCAGGGAAGAACCCGGATGTCGACGTGTTGCTGCCGGTTGATCTCCCGGAGATGGTCGATCTGGGCGCCGAGCGCGTCCGAGCCACCCACCTCGCGGGTCAGCGCACCCTGACCGAGGATGGTGGTCAATCGCGGCCGCGGAGTGCGGGCGAACAGCATCTTCTGCCGGTCGAGCCGTAGCGCCACCTGCCGCCGCGCGGCGTTGTCGTCTCCGGGGTTCTCGGCGGTGAACACGGCCCGCGCGTACTCCTCGGTCTGGAGTTCGCCGGGGATGACCTCGCCGTCGTAGCTGAAAATCCGGGTGGCGCTGGCCTCGAGGCCCACGTAGAGCTTGAACCACTCCGGGATGACCGGGTTGGTGTCCCACCACTCCTGCTGGTTGGTGCCCAGCGCGAGTTCGGCCAGCGCGTCGGTGGCGCTCTTGTCCACGCCGTACAACCAACACAGGACGCGCACGTTGGCGACGGTGACCGGCACCTTCCCGTTTTCGATGCGATGCAGGGTGGCTTCGGAGATGCCGAGCTTCTCCTCGGCCACCTCACGCCTGAGCTTGCCGGCCGCGACACGCAACCGGGTCAGTCTGCGGCCAAGGGCCCGGCGAACAACGCGCTGACCGGTGACCGGCACACTACCCACCCCCCTGTGCCGTTGAGCGAACGAGCGGTCCCCATCGATAGGAGAATTTCTACCGTACCCGCCAATCGATGCGGCCCACAGTGACCACATGGCTCGGATCCGTACATGTATCCGCACATGCCCGAAGTCAATCTGCGCCGGCCTATCGGGGGATATGCGTATCGACCCGGAATTATCCGGAAGTACCCCCGGTCATGGGCTCATCGGAGCCGCAATCCCGGCCGACGGTCCCGATCGGTAGGACGACCTGCCTCGGTGGCTACGACGACAGGCCACCGGGGCACGGGCCGGCCGGCCGGAACAGTGCCGTTCAGGACAGCGTCGTTCGGAACAGCGCCGCTCAGAACAGGGCCCGTTCAGCAAAAGAGCCCGCTCAGAACAGTGCCGTTCAGAACAGTGGGGTGAAGACGCAGACGAAGCCCGATCCGTTGCCCCTCGCGTTCCAGCCGCCCCGGAACCGGGCGCCCCAGAACTCGCCGGCGCGAACCACCGCACCCGCGGACGAACTGATATCGCTCATCGTGTTCACCTCGCCGACCACCTCGTCCGGTGGGTCGGTCGTGCCGGCCACGATCTGGATGCACCCGGTGCGGCCGCCGACGAAGTAGAGCGACACGAAGCCGAGCGAGGTCGCCCGGTACACCTTGTTGATTTCGGCACGGAACCGCGGCGCACCACCGACGGCGGCCCGGGTGGCGAGGCCCGTCAGCTCGTCGATCGCGACCGTGGTGTCCCGGCTGAGCCGCTCGGCCCGTTCGGCCAACTCCTCCAGCCGCCGACTGTCGTCCAGCAGCGGCCCGGCGGCGGCGGTCCGGGCGGACAACCGCTGGACCTCGCGCTCAAGTGCCTCGATGCGAGCGGTCATCGCCTCGATCTCGCTTCGCCGGCCCACCGTGAGCCTCCCCTGTCGCAGCCCGCACACCCTCTCACCACGATCGCTGACGGAGTCAAGCGGCACCGCGGGGCGAGGCCGGCGATCGCGCGGGCTACGGTGCCGTCGGCTCCCGTCTCGCGGGGTCGCGCCCTTCCAGAACGGCAGTGATCCCCCGGGCCAGACCCCGATGCGCGTACTGCGCCTGCCGGAACCCATACGGGAACAGCAGGTACGGCGACTCGAAGGCGATCTCGACCCGGATGTGCACGACACCGTCGCCGTCCTGATGCAACCGGGTGTGGTTGCGCAGAACGGTGGCGGGACGCTGCCGCGCCACGGTGATGACCTCGTCCTCGGTTACGGACAGCACATCGGCCCGGTAGGTGATGCGGAATCGCAGCGGTCCCAGCGCGAGCCGGGAGGTGATCGCCGTGCTGCGCAGGATGCCGGGCGAGGGCTCGAGTTCGCGTGCCTCGACGGCCAGCGGATGAATCGCCGCGAGCCGGGGCACGTCGGCCATGAGCGCCACCGCCTCGGCCAGCCCGCACCGCGCGTCGATGTCGTAGCGGAAGCTGCCATGTCTCACGCGAGCCACCCTACGACGTCGACGCCGCCGTGCACGATCCGCGGCGCGACGACTTCCCGACCGGCGCCCACACGCGGCTGAGGCGGACACGCGGCTGAGGCGGACCCTTGACTGAGGCGGCGACTTGGCCGAGACGGACACGTGGCCGAAGCGGAGACTTGGCGGAGGCGGAGACTTGGCCGAGACGGCGACTTGGCCGAGACGGCGACTTGGCCGAAGCGGCGACTTGGCCGAGACGGCGACTTGGCCGAGACGGCGACTTGGTTGAGGCGACCCGTGGTCGACCGGCCGTGCTTCCATGGGCGACGTGACCGACGAGATCGAGCATCGGCTTGCCGGTGCGGCACGGGCGCTGCGCGAATACCAGATGGTCACCGCATGGGTGGCGGAACTGGGTCGCCGGCAGGAGGCGTCGGCCGCCGAACTCGGCTCGCTGAGCGAGGCCAGCGACGCCGAGCAGCGCGACGTCAAGCGACTGGAAGGTGTCTCATTCACCCGGATCCTCGTCTCGCTGCGCGGCGCCCGGGACGATGCGCTCGCCCGCGAGCGCGCCGAGGCCGATGCCGCCGGCTACCGGGTGACGCAGGCACAGGCCCGGCTCGCCGTGCTGCGGCAGGAGTATGACGCGGCACGCGCGCGGTTGGCCCGACTGTCCGGGGCGCCGCAGGACTACGCCGCCGCGCTGGACTTCAAGGAGGCGCACCTGCGCGGCTCGACCGATCCGCGCGGCGCGCGGCTGCTGCGGCTTGCCGAGGAGCGCGGGTGGCTCGGCGCCGAACTGCGCGAGGTGGGCGAAGCCCTGACCGCCGCACAGGCCGCGTGGCAGGCGCTGTCGCACGTGTGGGACCTGCTCGGCAGCGCGTCCGGGTGGTCGACGTACGACACGTTCTTCGGCGGCGGCGCGCTGTCCAGCGCTGTCAAGCATTCGCGGCTGGATGACGCCGCGCGGGCCGCGGCGCACGCCGACGCGTGTCTCGCGGTACTGCGCGCAGAACTGTCCGATGTGGGCGAAGCGGCGCCGATCGCACCCGGAGTGGCGGTGACCGGCCCGACCCGGTTCGTCGACGTGTGGTTCGACAACATCTTCACCGATCTGGCGGTACGTCAGCGGATCAGGCAGGCGCAGCGCAACGTGGCCGGTTCGATGCGACTGGTCTGGCAGCTGACGGAGCGGCTCACTTGGCGCCAGGCCCAGGCACGGCAGCGTCTGACCGCGATCGACGTCGAGCGCCACGCCCTGCTGACCCGCCCCGCTTGACCACATGGGCGGGATGCGCGCGTTCGCCGCCGGCTGTCCATTGAAGTGTGCCGCTACCGTGAAGCGGTGTTGTGGCTCGTACGCATCGGAAAGATCATGCTGTTCCTCGCCGGCCTGGTCGCCGTGCTCGACGTGGTGGGTCAGAAGACAGTCGGCCGCTGGGCGGACAACGCCGCGGGCCGGAGTGAGAACGCCGGGACACTGCTCAAGTCGCTGAGACTCGCGCGGCCGCACCTCCGCACCGCGGCCCGGCTCGCCCAGCAGCCCGCGGACGTGCGCGACCCGGACGTCGCCACGGTTCGCAGGCGGACGCTCGCCGAGCTGAAGTCCCTGGGAACAGCCACCATCCTTATGGAGGACGACCGGTACACCTACGCGGTACGTGAGCGCCACGCCCAGCGCCTGATCGCCTCGCGCCTGCCGCAACGGGAGGCCGAGAGTCTCATCGCGTACCTCGCGAGGTTCAGAGAATCCGCGAAGCGCATCCGCACCGCCGTCGACCTGGCGATACTCGCAGCCGTTCCGCTCGCGGTGTGGGTTTACTGGGGCAACCCCGTGGCGATAGTGATCGGCTGGCTGGAGTTCGGTGGGGCCGCTTTCATGGTCGGCGGCCTCCTGCTGAGTCCCCGGGTGATGCTCTGGTTCCGGTGGGCCGGCGCCACCGCGTCCCATCGCGTCGCCGCCGTGGCGGGGCAGCTGCTCGACCGCGAAGGCCGGCCGTTGCGCGGGGCCGCGCTCGCCCTGTTCATCCTCGGCTCGCTCATCGACCTCGTCGCCGGCTGGAACTGACGACCGGCTTCTCCGGCCCGGGGCGGGCCGGGCAGGTCGACGCAGGCCGAGACGGGCTGCGCAGGCCGGGGCAGGCCGAGGCGGGCCGGGGCAGGCCGCGACCGGGTGAGCGCGGCCGTCCGGGCGCCCGCCGCGCGGCTACGCGACGCCGGCCAGCGCCCGGCCGGCAAGCCCGACGCCCACCAGCAGGACCAGGGCTGCGGTACCGGCCGGTGCGAGGTTGGTCAGCCGGGCCCAGCGGGTACCGGAGCGGTCCAGCACACCGGCCCACCGGCGGCGCAGGAACACCAGGGCGAATCCGGCCGCCGTCAACGTCGCCGCCATACCGAGCCCGTAGCCCGCGACCAGCAGGACGCCGAATCCGGTCCGGCCCAGTCCGATCGCGCCGAGCAGGACGACCAGCGCGGACGGGCTGGGCACCAGGCCGCCGGCAACACCCATGCCGATGATGCTGAACCGGCTCGGACCACGCCCATGCCCATGCCCGTGATGGTTCCCGTGGCCGTGACCGTGGTCGTGGTCGTGGTCGGCGTGCCGATGGCGGTGAGCGTGCCGGCGGGTGTGCCGGACACTTCGCAGCATGCCCACGCCGACCGCCGCGACCGTCACCCCGCTGACCACGCCCAGCCAGCCCAGCACCCTCTCCCCAGCCAGGCCCGTGGCGCTCGTCAGCAACAGCCCGAGAACCAGCACACCACCGGTATGCGTGGCAGTCACCGTGGCGGCGACTCCCAGCGCGTCCCGCAGCCGACCGGCCCGACCGGTCAGGTACACCGCCATCACCGTCTTGCCGTGCCCCGGCAGCGCGGCGTGACCCGCGCCCAGCGCGATGGCGAGCAGTACGGCCAGCGCGCCGACCAGCGGCGTCAGGTGCCGGCCGCCGACCAGTCCCTGTAACACGCCCTCGGCCCGCAGCGAAGCGCCGGCAAGCCCGCCGGGCTGCGCCACCCGCACGGACGGCGACGCCGCCCCGGCCGGCGAACCATCCCTACCCGGCTCGGTCACCAGGTGCGCCGACCGGATGTTCAACGGCGAGCTGAGCAGGTCCCGCGGGTACGCCCGGAGGTTGTCGCTGATGCTCCGCGCCGGCAGCGGCGAGTCCACCAACCGGATCCCATGGCCCACGGCGGTCATTTCCCGCCAGCCGATCCGGTCGGACCGGAACCGGTTGTCGACGTCCACTGTGGACTTGGAATCCAGCGCGGCCGGCGCGGACAGCCGGCAACTCAGCCTGCTGGTCGACAGGCCCGCCGCCCCGGCCAGTTCATCGAAGGTCGCCCCGCCAGCGACTGTCCACACCAGACGATGCCCGCCGGCCGTGACGGTCAGGTCGCCGGCCAGACCGGCGCAGGTGGCCTTGGCGTAGGCTGCCCGTTCGGCGGCGCTGATGGTGCCGTCGCCGTCACTGTCCACAGTGGCACGATCCTGGAGCGTCGGCAGTTCGGCGATGTCCACAGTGGCGGTCACCTCGATCCGGTCCGGATAGAAGTCCAGCGCGTCGAGTTGGTTGACCGAGAAGTTGCCCAGCGGGTGGGCGCTCGCCGCCGTGGAGGGCAACAGCACCGCCGCCAGTACGCCGAGGCACCCCGCGATGAGCCAGCCGGCCCGCGCCCTCATGACACACCCTCCTGCCCGGCGGCGGTGCGCAGCACCGGGCCGTCCAGCGGGGAGAAGTTCGGGTTGAGACTCATCGCTCGGGCGAGATCGGTACGGGCGGCCGACGCGTCGCCGAGCGCCCGCTCGATCATCCCCAGGTGGAACGAGTACTTCGCGTTCCGCGCCCCCAGCGCGCCGGCCTGCCGCGCATAGCTCAACGCCGTCGCGTCCTGCCCGTTCCCGTGCAGCGCCCAGGCGAGCGCGTCGGCGACGTCCGCGAAGTGCCGGCGCTGCCATTCCCGCGTCGCCAGCCGGACCGCGTCCGCCGTCCGTCCCTGGGCGAGAGCGAGCGCACTGCCGGTCAGGTCGTCGATTCCGCCGTTGGCGGTGAACAGTTGCTGCGCCGCGGCGGCCAACGCCACCTGGGCGTCTGCCTGGGTCGGCTGCCCAGCGGCGCGCAGCAGGTCGGCGTACTCGAGGAAGTACGCGGGGGACGGGTAGACCCGGGTCAGTTCGGCGTACCCGGTCAGTGCCGCACCGGTCTGCCCGCGCGCGGCGGCCACCTTGGCCCGGCCCTCGCGCAGCGGCAGGTATCCGGGGTCGGCGGCCAGCCCGGCCGTGTACTGGGCGTCGGCCCCGCCGAGCCGGCCGTTCTGCCAGTCCAGCTCGCCCAGCTGGTACCGGCAGAACGCGATGTCGGCCGGGTCGACGGCGTTGTGCAGCGCCTGGGTCATGAGATCCTGCGCCTCGGTGAGGCGGCCGTGCTGTTCGAGGTCGTACGAGGCGCGGGTCAGCGAGGACAGCCCCGGCCGCAGGTCGAGCATCCGCTGTACCGCGTCGCTGGCCCCTGCCGCGTCGCCGAGCTGGGTCAGCGCATCGGTCAGCACTCCGTAGGCGTCGGCCTGGTAGGGGTCGACGGCCAGCGCCTGACGCGCCCGGGCAGCCGCGGCGGCGAAGTCATGCCGGGCGTTGGCCAGCGCGCCCAGGCCGGTCAGCGCGGCCGGGTTGTCGGTGCCGCGCAGTTGGAGGGACTTGGTGAGGGCGCCCTCCGCCTTGGGGTAGTAGCTGGGATCGGCGGTGATCCGGGCCTGCTCCAGGTACGCCGAGCCGAGCGCAGCCCAGGTGGTGTAGTCACCCGGTACCAGCCGCAGCCGTTGCTGCGCCCGGTCGATCGCGGCGCCGGCCTGCGCGGCGCCCGACTGCACCGCGCCGGACTGAGCCACGCCGGACTGAGCCGCGCCCGACTGGGCTGCCGGCGAGGCGGGCCCGCGGTCGACGTGACCGCCCGCCTTCAGACCGACGATTCCCCCGCCGAGCAGCACGGCGAACGTGACCGTGCCGACAACGGCGACGCGGCGGAACAACGACGACCGGCGCGGTCGTGGTGTGCGCGAGAGCATGACGTCCTCCAGGGACAGAGCCAGGGTCACGGGGCAAAAGCCAGGACCAGAGAGCCAGGGTGAGGGGGCCAGGGTTAGGGGGCCAGAGCCGGGGTCAGGGCCGGGGTCAGGGCCGGGGCAAAGGGGGTAGGGCCAGAGGCCAGGGAGTAGGGGTCAGAGGTTAGGGCCGGAGCGGGGCGTGCCCCGCCCCGGCCGTTACGACCGTCAGAACGGAAGGGTCGAGTCCGGGTCCGGTCCGTGCGGGTGCACGTGGCCGGGGTCGCCGGAAGCCGCCCCTGCCGGCCCGGCGGTCGCCACGGCAGCCGGCCGCGAACGCCGCCGGCGCCACCACCAGGCGCCGCCGACCAGCAGGGCCGCCGCGCCGGCCGCACCGGACGCCGCCGCCATGGTGGGGACCGGGCTCTCCCCCGGTCCGGTCTGCCCGGCCGCGGCCATCGCGGTCGGCGAAGCCGACTCCCCCGGGTGCCCGTCACCGGGCACGGCGCCACCCGCGCCAGTACCCCCACCGTTCACCGCGCCGCCGTTCACCGCGCCCACGTTCGGGAGCGCCAGGTACGGGAACGAGCGCTCGAACGCGTTGTCGTTCGCGTTCACCTTGTCGCCGGCCGCCAGCGCGTCGACCAGCTTGCCGGTCTGCGCCGCGCCCTCCAGCGCCTGCAGTTCGATGTCGACCACGTCATCGGTCAACCGCCGGCCGTTCGGGAAGCCCTGCAGGTCGCCGTCGAGTACGCCGAGCCGCTTCGGATTCGTGGTCACCGGGGTGGACAGGTTGAGCCGGAGCATTTCCGACGGCCGGAACCGGTTGGCCCGCACGTCCCGGTTCATGAGCTGGGAGTTGAGGTCCACCTTGATCGGCCCGTTCGCCTTGGTGGTCAGGCCGGTCAGGAAGATCTCCGCCAGGTCGTTGCGGGGCGTCGGCGGCGCCGGTACCCCGTAGATGCCCTCGATCAGGTGTGGCACCTCGGGGTCGGTGACCCGGTCGACCACCTTCTGCACCGACGCGTCCTTGTCCGGGCTCAGCGCGTTGAACGCGTCCTTCAGCGCGGCCGGCACGACGACCTCGTTCACCAGCGGGTTGCCGAGCCGGGACACCTGCACCCGGTCGCCCTGGCCGCGCAGCGCCGACGTGTCGCCGGTCATCCGCACCTTGGCCCGGTCGGTCGTGGTCCAGACACCGATCACCGGGTTGCGCCCCACGTCACCGCCCAGCGCCACGTCCTTGAACGGCACCTGCAGCGCGATGGAGTTCACGTTGTACCCGGACAGCGTGTCCTGGCCGACCTCGCTGAGGTTCCCCCCGTACAACAGGTCGAACACCCGCAGGTCGAGGAAGAACGGGTCGTCCGCCTGGCCGGCGAAGGTCTTCCAACCGCCCGGCAGGGTCAGCGTCGCCTGCTGGCGCAGCTTCGCGTAGTCCGGCATGGACGCCGGTCCGGTGCGCGACGGCGCCACCGGCGCGTCCGCGATCCGGGTCTTGAACGGCGCGCCGTTGAACGACGACTCCAGCGTGTAGGTCTGCCGGAACAGCAGGTTCTCGTCGTCGAGCGAGGTGACCGGTCCGTTGTTGTACAGGAAGGTGTTGTTGCCCCGCTTGTCCACGTTGTGGAACGTGAACCGGAACGTGGCGTCGGGCAGTGCGTCGCCGTCGTTGTCGACGTAGAGGTTGTACGCCGCGTCGGTGGCGAACGGGTAGAAGTTGGGGCCGCCGTTGGGCTCCTCGAAGGGGATCCAGTTCGCCACGATGGTGAGGTAGCCCGGCCGGTCCGGGCTGGCGAACGCGTACAGGTCGGTGTTGTCGATCGCGGGGTCGGCCGCGACCAGCGGCGCCTCCCGGTGGCTGGACGCCACCGCCGAGTCCGGCCCCAGCGCGGCCAGCCCGGCCGCGATCAGCAGTGCGGTCGCGGCGGAGAGCCCCGCCACGGCCCGTCGTCTCGTCGTCATCTCGATCCTCTCCGGTACCTGACTCGATCGCGGCGCGACACCGCGCCGCTGTCCCGCCGGCGGGTCCCGCGTGCGGTCGCGCCGGCGACGGTTCAGGCGCCGCCGCTTCCTGCCTCGGTCGCCTGCGAGCGGGATTCGGCGACGGTCCCCGGGGGTGATTGCCCGTTGTGAATTTCCCGTCAGCGGGCCATCCGGCCGGGCACGGATACCGAATACTGGTCGTGATGACCTCAACCAGTCCGCCGGTCGAATCCGGGTCCCTCGACCCCGATCTCGACGACCTGATCCGTCGTGTCGCGCGCGGCGACGAGGCGGCCTTCGCCGCGCTCTACGATCAGCTCGCCCCGCGGGCCTACGGCCTGGCCCGACGGATCGTGCGCGATCCGGCCCAGGCCGAGGAGGTGGTGCAGGAGGCGCTGGTCGACGTGTGGCGCTCGGCCGGCCGCTACGAGCCGGCGCGCGGCTCGGTGATCAGCTGGGTCCTCACCATCACGCACCGCCGCGCGGTCGACCGGGTGCGTGCGGAGCAGGCGAGCACCGACCGGGCACGGCGGACCGCGGTCGCGGACGTGGCCTTCGACGAGGTGGTCGAGGAGGCCACGGCGCGGTTCGAGCGGCAGCAGGTGCGCCGCTGCCTGGGCAGGCTCACCGATTTGCAGCGCGAGGCGGTCAACCTGGCCTACTACCGCGGGTACACCTATCGCGAGGTGGCCGAACTGCTGGGCATCGCGCTGCCGACCGTGAAGACCCGGATGCGTGACGCCCTGATCCGGCTGCGCGACTGCCTGGGGGTGAGTCTGGGATGAGCGAGCGTCAGCGAGGTCATGCCGGTCCGGCAGCGCTCGGAGAGGATCCGGCATGAGTGAGCGGGTGGAAGCGAGCGATATCCACACCTTGTCCGGGCCGTACGCGCTCGACGCGGTCACCGACATCGAGCGGGCCGCCTTCGCCCGGCACCTGCGGGAGTGCCCGGCCTGCGCGCAGGAGGTCGCCGAACTGACCGAGACCGCCGGCCGGTTGAGCGTCGACGCGGTGGCCGAGCCGCCCGCCCGGCTGCGCGCCCGGGTACTCGACGAGATCGGCCGGACCAGACAACTGGGGCCGGGAGCGGGACCGGGACCGGGGCGCACGCAACCGGCCACCAGCACCCGGCGGTGGCGCCGGTGGGGCGTCGCGGCGGTGGCCGCGGCCGCGGTGCTGCTCGCCGGAGGTGGCGGCGCGCTGGTGGAACATCAGCGGGTACGGCAGTCGACACAGGCCGCCAGGATCTGGGCGGTGGTCGAGGCGCCCGACGCCGTGCTGCGCACCGTCCCAGGTCCGGACGGGACCGGGCGGGTCACGCTGGTCGTGTCCGACTCGCGCGATCAGGCGGTGGCGGTGTTCGGTGGGCTACCCTCGCCGGGCGCCGACCGCACGTACCAGTTGTGGCTGGTCGACGACGGACGCGCCATCGGCAAGGGCACGCTCGGCACCGGCGTGACCGGCGGCAGCGTGCTGATGGACGGGGTACGCGGCGAGCAGTCGTTCGCGATCACCAACGAGCCGGCCGGCGGTTCGCGCGCTCCCACCCCACCGCAACTGGCCACGATCGAGTTGACCTGATCGCGCTGAGCCGGCCGACCGACCTGATCACGCTGACCTGATCGGACCGACCTGGCCGGTCCGGCCCGGTCCCGCCGGTTATCCGGCGTCGACCGGGCCTGACCGGCGGGACCCGGTGCTCGGTCAGTCCCAGTCCCCCGCCGCAGCGGCCCGCGAGACGTAGTCCTCGAACCGCCCGGGCGGCCGGCCAAGCGCCCGCTCCACACCGTCGGCGACCCCGGCGTCCCGGCCGTCGCGGATCGCCGTGAGGACGCCGGTGAGCAGCCGCGCGACGTCGCCTGGGACGCCGGCGGCGACCTGGCGTTCGATGTGTACCTCGGGATCGACGTCGAGGTGGCGAACGTCGCGTCCGGTGGCCTTCGCGATGAGGTCGGCCGCCTCACCGAAGCTGATCGCCCGGGGACCGGTGAGCATGTACACCTGGCTGTTGTGCCGGTCTTCGGTCAGCGCCGAGGCGGCGACCTCGGCGATGTCCTCGGCGTCGACGAACGCGGTGCGGCCGTCGCCGGTGGGCAGGGCCAGAGCGCCGCTGAGAACGCCGGGTCGCCAGGGACCCTCGCTGAAGTTCTGCGCGAACCAGGTCGGCCGCAGGACGGTCCACTCGACACCCGAACCGCGCACCGCCTGTTCGGCCAGCTTGAGCGGATTGCTGTCGTGGTCGGCGCCGCCGGCCGACAGGAGCACCAGCCGCCGTACGCCGGCGGCCACCGCCTCGGTCACGAACCGGGGAATGCGTGCCTCGCGGGCCGTGCTCGCCGCCTGGAGATCGGGCTCGATGAGATAGGCGGCGGTCACGCCGCCGAGGGCGGGTGCCCAGGTGTCCGGGTCGCCCAGGTCGACGGCGATGTCGCCGCTGGTCCGCGCGGCCGTGCGGACAGGTCGGCCGGCGGCTCGCAGGCGCGCGGCGATGCGGCGGCCGGTCTTGCCGGTACCGAGAATCAGGATGTCGTTCACGACGTCCAGGCAACTACAGGTGTCGGAGACGATCCATGGGCGGGCGTCGAGGAAGCATTTGTGATCGTCTACCGTGATGACGTGGACGTCCTCAGCGATCTGTTGCACCGGGCCCGCGCCGGCAACACGCTGGTCAGGCAGTTGATTCAACGACCGCCGTGGTCGATGACGTTCGCTGACGCCCCGCCGCTCACGGTCGTGGCCGCGCTGGGTGGAGAGGCGTCGATCCGGCTCGACGAGGCCGGTTCCGGTCCGGTCCGGCTCCACGGGACCGGTCTCACGCCGGTCCGGCTCGCCGCCGGCGACATCGCTCTGATCAGCAAGACCCGCCGGTACACGATCGCCGACAGCCCGACCACCCCACCTCAGGTCGTGATCCGGCAGGGCGGGAAGTACTACGCAGGCACGGGGGAACAGGTGCCGGCCGGGCACAACCTGGCTCCCCGCACCTACGGCGACGGCCTGCCCGGCGCCACGACCATGCTCCGCGGCGTCTACCTGCTCCGTGGCGGCGTCGGCGACCGGCTGCTGGCCATGCTCCCGCCGTTGGCCGTCGTTCCCGCCGGACCCCGGACCCGGGTGGCGCTGGACCTGCTCACCACCGAGGCCGCCTGTGACGAGCCGGGACAGGACGCGGTTCTCGGGCGGCTGCTGGATCTCGTACTCGTGATGGCATTGCGGGCCTGGTGTGCCGGACCGGACGCGACGCCGCCCGCCTGGTACAGGGCGCTGGCCGATCCCGCTGTCGGCGACGCGCTGCGCCTACTGCACAACGATCCCGCCCGCCGGTGGAGCGTCGCCGAACTCGCCACCGAGACGGGAATGTCCCGGGCGGCATTCGCCGCACGCTTCACCGGCCGGGTCGGCGAGCCGCCACTGACGTACCTCACCGCCTGGCGGATGACCCTCGCGGCCGACCTGCTCGACGACACGGATCACACCGTCGCCGCCGTTGCCCGCGAGGTCGGGTACCGCGACCCCTTCGCGTTCAGCGTCGCCTTCAAGCGCGCACACGGCCTCAGCCCCTCGACCTGGCGCCGCCGGGTCTTCTTCGACGGAACCGAGCCGCCGCGGTCAAAACCGGGCGCTGGCCACGGCGATCGGTAGCATGCTTGCCCGCATGACTGGATCGGATCCGAAAGCCGAACTGCGTTTCTACCTGACCCGGGCCCGCGACGCTCTGCTGTGGAAGCTGGACGGGCTGTCCGAGTACGACATCCGGCGCCCGCTGGTACCGACCGGCACCAATCTGCTCGGGCTCGTCAAGCACGTCGCCAGCGTCGCCTCCTACTACTTCGGCGAGTGTTTCGACCGACCGTTCACCGAGCCGATGCCCTGGCTGGACGACGATGCCGACCCGAACGCCGGAATGTGGGCCACCGCGGAGGAGTCGCGGGACCAGATCGCCGGCCTGTACCGCCGGGTCTGGGTGCACGCCGACACCACGATCGACGCGCTTGCCCTCGACGCCACCGGCGAGGTCCCATGGTGGTCGCCGGAGCGGCGCTACCCGACGCTGCACCGGGTTCTCATCCACATGATCGCCGAGGCCGAGCGGCACGCCGGCCACGCCGACATCGTGCGCGAACTCATCGACGGATCGGTCGGGATCCGGGCCGAGCACTCCAACCTGCCCGACCTCGACGCGGCCCGGTGGTTGGAATACCGCGACCGGGTCGAGCGGGCGGCCCGCTCGCACCTGCCCGACGCTTCTGTGCCCGATCCTTCTGTGCCCGATCCTTCTGTGCCCGACGCTTCCCGGACTGGGGACTAGCCTGGACGCCGCGGTCGGGCGAGGGAGGGTTTCGGATGGCCAAGCTGATCTGTACGGCACAGACGTGCTCGACGGCTACATCGCCGACGAGCACGGCGATTTCGACTGGTCCGCGCCCGACCGGCTCCGCCTGAGCCTTCACTTGCTGGACGAGCGCAGGTTCGGCAACGGCGTCGCATACCTGCGGTACCGGGTCTCGCACTGACCGCTCAACTTCCGCGGGGCGCCGGTCAGAGCAGCCGCCGTTGCAGGACGTCGGCGAGCACCGTTCTCACGAACCGGTTGACGGTTGCCGTGGTCGGTGGGTCGGGATCTCGGTCGGCGAACAGGAGATGCCCGCCACCGACCAGGGACAGCGTGAGTGAGTCGAGGTCCGCGTCGGCCGCGATGCGGCCCAGTTCACGCTCGTCGGCCAGGTATCCCGAGACCGCGGTCGTGGCCTGAGCGAGGATCGCGATCCCTCCCCCGGGCGTGACCTGCCGCAGCCGTGCGCGCAGCTCGTCCCGGAAGGTGATGAGCGGGATGATCGCCACCGGTACCGGTCCGAACAAGGTGGTCAGCGCGCCGGTGAGGTTGTCGGCGACCGCGCCGGTGCCGGCCGACTCGCGCAGCGCACTCGCCTGTGCCTCCAGCTGCCCGGCCCGGTCGAGCACGAGCTCGGTGAGGAAGGCGTCGAAGTCGGTGAAGTGCCGGTGCATGACGCCCTTGGCGCAGCCCGCCTCGTCGGTGACGGCCCGGCTCGTCAGCCCGCCCGGCCCATCGCGCAGCAGCACGCGCTCGGCAGCGTCGAACAGCTGCTGCCGCGCATCGCGCAAATGCACCCCGGTCGGCACTCGCAGATCCTATCGACATGCCAACCGGCCGGCACCGATTGCCTAGTGGGCATACGCCCACTAGGGTGGGCGCATGCCCACTCTGCCACCGGAACAACCGACACGGTCCCCCGCGGCCTCCCCCGCGACCTCCCCTGCGGTGCCCCCCGCGGCCACCCCCGCGGCACTGCACCATGCCCGGCGGATGGCAGAGTCGTTCGGTACCGACGCGCAGCGCTACGACCAGGCCCGGCCCGGCTACCCCGATGCCCTGGTGGCGCGGATCGTCGCCGGAAGCCCGGGGCCGGACGTGCTCGACGTGGGGTGCGGCACCGGCATCGCGGCCCGCCAGTTCCAGGCCGGCGGCTGCGCGGTGCTCGGCGTCGAGCCGGATGCGCGAATGGCCGACTTCGCGCGAGCCCGCGGCCTGCGGGTCGAGGTGGGGACGTTCGAAGCCTGGGAGCCGGCCGGCCGGATGTTCGACGCGGTGACCGCCGCGCAGTCGTGGCACTGGGTCGATCCGGTCGGCGGCGCGGCCAAGGCGGCCCAGGTGCTGCGCCCGGCCGGGCGGCTGGCGATCTTCGGGCACGTGTTCGAGCCGCCCGCCGAGGTGGCCGAGCCGTTCGCCGCCGCCTTCCGGAAGGCGGTGCCGGACTCACCGTTCAGCAAGCTGCCGGCACGGCGCCCCCTGGAGACGTACCAGGCGGGGTACGCGAAGGTCGCCGACACGATCCGGGAGACGAACCAGTTCACCGAACCCGAACAGTGGCGATTCGACTGGGAGCGGTCCTACACCCGCGATGAGTGGCTGGCTCTGCTCCCCACCACCGGCGGCCTCACCCAGCTGCCGGCCGACAAGACGGCCGCCATCCTCGATGCGGTCGGCACCGCCATCGACGCGCTGGGCGGGCACTTCACGATGCGGTACACCACCCTCGCGACCACCGCCGTACGCATCCGCGCCGCCTGACCCCTCTATCGCCGCCCCTTCCGTCCCCGCTTCCCGCGCGTTGTCTACGGTGTAGATATCCGCTACGGTGTAGACGGAAGCTACACCGTAGACAGACCTTGATCTGAGGGGTTGGCGGAATGGCCTCGGAGTATGTGACGGTCCCGGGCGCGCGGCTCTACACCGAGCGGACCGGCGACGGCCCGTCGCTGCTGCTCATTTCCGGCGGCGGTGGCGACGCGGGCATGTACGAAGAAGTCGTTCCGTTGCTCGCCGAGCGCTACACGGTGCTCATCTACGACCGGCGCGGCAACTCGCGCAGCCGGTTCACCGACCCCGACGCCGCGATCGACATCGCCACGCAGGCCGGTGACGCCATCGCCGTCCTCGACCACTACGGAGTGGACAGGGCATACCTGTTCGGCGGAAGCGGCGGCGCGGTCATCGCGCTCGAGGTGTTGGCCCGTCACGCCGATCGACTCATCGGCATGGTGGCGCACGAACCGCCGTTGGTCTCGATCCTGCCGCCCGACAGCCCGGAGCGGCGCGACCTTGCCGAGATCGGCCGGCTCGCGCGGGAGAAGAGCCCGATGCGGGCGTACGCGGCATTTGGCGCGATGATTCTCAAGGATCCGCCGTGGCTGTTCCGGTCCCCCGTCGGGCAGACCCTGGTCGCCGCCGCCTCCCGGATCGCCCTGCCGGTCGGCGCGGCCGTGCGCCGGGTCACCGGCGGCGAGCCGAGTTCGATGACGCGGCAGCTGGGCAACGCCGACCTGCTGCTGCGGCGCGAACTGCCACTCATCGGCCTGGCCTACCGGCCCGATCTGCGCGCGCTGCGCGACGTCGACGTCCCGTGGCTGCTGGCGACCGGCCGGGACAGCGTCGGCAAGCCGTACCACCGGCCGGCACACGTGCTCGCCGAGCAACTCGGCGTACGGTGCGAAGAGTTCCCGGGCGGACACACCGTCTACATTGAACAGCCGCGCGAGTTCACCGAAATCCTGGTGACGATTCTCGAAGGGTTCCCCGGTCCGGCTCCGCACGTCTCGCGCCCCGGCGCGACCCGGACCAGCCAGTGAGCGATCCCCCGATGCCATCGCCTCCCGTGCCATCGCCTCCCGTGCCACCGCCTCCCGTGCCACCGCCTCCCGTGCCACCGCTCCCCCTGCCGTCGCCCCCGACGCGCCGGACGCTCAACCGCGAATACCTGGCCACCGCCGCACTCGCGCTGATCGACGCCGAAGGTCTGCGCAAGTTCTCGATGCGCCGCCTCGGCGCCGTTCTGGGCGTCGACCCGATGGCCGCCTACCGCCACTTCGAGGACCAGGAGGCGCTGTTCGACGGGATCGCCGAGGCGCTGTTCGACGAACTGGACGTGGACTCGCTGCCGTGGGAGGCGCCGTGGCGCGAACTGGCCACGCAGTACTGCCGCCGGCTGCGCGAGGTGTTGCTGCGGCACCCGCACGCGGTCTCGGTGTTCGCCACCCGGCCGGTGCGGTCGCCGGCGTCGATCGAGATGGGCGTGCACGCGGTGGCCAAACTGCGGGACGCCGGAATACCACCGGCCACCGCGCTGCGTGTGCTGCGCTGCGTGCGGGAGTTCACCGTCGGGCACGCGCTCAGCGTGTCGACCCTTGCCTTGGGGGTGCAGCGGCGCAGCAAGAAACCCGAGAAGGGCAGCCCGCGATACAACCTGTTGGCGCAGGCCGCGGACGAGACCGCACCGGATGACCACTTCGAGACGGGCCTGCAGGCCATGCTGCGCGGTTTCGAGCAGCCCTGACGCGAAACGCCGGCCTCCGGCGCTCTTTCCGGTCGGCCCGGGGCGGCCACGCCGCGAGGCGCTACCCTCCACATCGGACTGTCCGATCGGCGGATGCGGGGAAAGCGGTGATGGCTGGCGAGCGCGGCGATGTGGCGGCCCGCGCGGCGGAACTGGTCGACGGGCTCGGCAGCCCGGACGCGGGAGTCCGTCGTGATGCGGCCCGGCGCAGCCGCGAACTGGTCCGGTGCTGGCGAGGCCCCTACGGGCCGCTGATCGCGACGCTCGGCGACCGCCTCGACGACCGGGACGCGGCGGTGCGGTCCGAGGCGGCCTGCGCGTTCGAGCGGATGTACTCCGTCGCCGGGCCGGCGGCGGATGCCCTCGCCGAGCGGGTCGCCTCCGAGGTGGACCTCTGGGACGGCGCCGGCCCGGCTCACCGCGACACCGACCGGCGCCGGATGGCGGCGGCGCTGGCTCGCCTGGGCGACCGGCGGGCGGTACCGATGCTGGCGGCGAACATCGACCGCCACCCGCGGCTCGCGGTGACCGTGGTGCTGTCGCTCGGCTGGTTCCGCGATCACGTCGACGACTTCGTACCGCGACTCCGCGGACGGTTGGCGCACGCGACACCGGCGCTGTCCATGCACCGGGGCGAGGCTCTCCTGGCTGTCGTCGGGCTTCGCCGGATCGGCGGCGTCGAGGCGTTACCCGAGTTGCTGGACCTGCTGCCGGCCGCCGTGGCCCGGCAGGACCGGACGCTGGCTCGGGAGGTACTGCGCACACTGGCGACGTTCGGTCCGGTGGCCGGGATCGCGGAGGTCCACCCGTACCTGTCGTCGCCCGACCCTCTGATCGCCGTTCACGCGGCACAGGTCCTGTCCGCCTTACCGGCAACCGTGGACACCGTGCTGCCGGTCCTCCTCCCGCTCCTGAGTGTGGATTTCGTGGACGGACAGGACCTGGCGTTCGCCGCGCTGCGGCGCCTGGGCCCGGCGGCCGTGGATGCCTCCGATCGCCTGCGCACGCTGCTCCATGACGGACGCGAACTCCTCGACTGGACGACCGGCGGGCACGCGATCGCGCTGTGGCGGCTCGCCGTCGACAGTGCCGTCGCGCTCTGGCACGTCACCGGGGACACCGACGCGGTGCTGCCCACCCTCGTCGAGGCATGGCCGGGCAATCCGCACCGGCGCACCGACATCGTCGACTGTCTGGCAGACCTCGGTCCAGCCGCGGCGCCGGCCCTGCCGCTTGTGGAGACCGAGGTCGCCGCCGCGCAACGGTACTGGACCGGGGAGGTTCCCGTTCCCACCGACCTCGTCGAGCGCGACGAGACCCTTGTGCGCAAGTGCCGCGCGGTCCTCGCCGCCTGCTGTTAAGGATGCGCGGCAGCCGCGGCGAGGGTCGAGTTCGACACCGAGTCCGTGGTGCTCGCCCGGATGCAGATACCCGTGAGCCCTGACACGTACCCGCTCAGATCGGTCAACGGCGCACCCGATAGCGCAGGTGAAGCACCCGGTTGCCCTGAATCACCACGTCAGGATCCTCCAACAGGTGCTGCGCGTGGACCGACCCGAAGTAGCGCTTGCCGGACCCGAACACGACGGGTACGACGTCCATGCGCACCTCGTCGATCAGGCCCGCGGCAAGCACCTGGCCACCGACGTCGCCAGCGGCGACCTCGACGATGCGGTCACCCGCAAGCTCCTGCGCCTTGGCCACGGCTGCCTCGACGCCGTCGACGAAGTGAAACGGCGCCTCGGGGTCCCAGCCCTCGGGCGCCGGCCGGTGCGTCACGACGACCACGTGGTCGACCCCGCCCGGAGGCTTCCCGTCCCAGCCGTCCGTCATGTCGAAGACGTGGCGGCCGACGATTGTCGCCCCGATCTGGTCCCAGTACGGCCGGGTGTAGTCGTAGGACGTCTGCGACACCTTCAACACGCCGCTCTCGTCCAACGGGACGTCACCGCTGGACAACCAGTCGAACAGCGGTCCGGGCTGGTCCGTCTCGTCCGCGACGAAGCCGTCCACCGACACCGAGCTGTACATGACCACCTTGCCCACGGGGCTCTCCTCTGCTTTGGGTTCCCCCAAGTTAGCGTGTCGTGAGCTGCCGCTCTTGTAAGAAATCAATCGGCCGGCAGCGGCCAGCCGTCCATCACGTGGCCGGGATGTTCGCGCAGGAACCGCCGCCGGACTTCGACATACCGGGTCGGCGTGAGCCCGGTGAACGCTCGGAACTCGTGGCCGAAGTGGGCCTGGTCGAAGTAGCCTGCGCCACCGGCGAGGTCGCCCCAGTCGATCGGCCCGGCGGGGTCGATCGCGAACACGGTGGCGGCGAAGCGGTAGGTGCGGGCCAGCCGCTTCGGCGTGACGCCGATGAGCTCCTTGAACCGCTGCGCCAGATGAGTGCTGCTGACACCGGCCGCCACGCTCAGGTCGCCGATCGCCACCGCCCCGCTGGACGCCGCGATGACGCTGCTCGTATGGCCGACCAGCCCCAGGCCGGCGGTCTCGCACAGCCGTCGCATGAGCTCCTCCTCGAGCAGCGTCAGCATCTCGTGCGGTCCGTCCGCCGTGGCCAGCCGGTCTCGCAGCTCAGCAATGGCGGCCCGGCCCCAAACCTGCTCTACCGTTACCGGCCGGTCACACAGCTCGGCCGCGGGCATCGGCAGGAACGGCGCCAGCCCCCACGGCTTGACGTGCACGCCGACGGACCGGGTCCGGAGTGGATAGCCGAACTCCAACGCGCGGGTGGGCGTGGTGACCACGCAGCCGTCGGCGTACTCGGCCGTCTCGATGTCGGTGCCGCCGCGGATGCGGAACGGCGCCCCGAGGTTGACGATGAGCAACGCCGCCGGCATCGGCGGCAGCGTCAGCCGGGCGTACGGCGGCGCACCCTCCAGGTAGTAGAGGTCGTCGATCAGCCCGTCCAGCGGCGGTCGCGGCACTCTGGACACGTACTCCACGCCCACAGCATCGCCGACGCCCCGCCGGCATCGCGCGCCGGGATGGTCCAGCCGCGCTGCCGGCAGCATCGAGCCGGCGCCGATCCCGGACGCCTCGCCTGCGCGGCTGTCAGCGGCGCAACAGCCGTCAGTGGCACAACAGCCGTCAGTGGCGCAGCGGTTGGGAGAGGCAGTAGACGTCGCCGGAGTTGGTTTCGTGCGGCAGCGCGCGCAGGTGGGCCGCCATGTCGTCGGCGCGGAGCCAGCCCGGCAGCGCCAGCGACATCTCATCGCGCAGCGCCAGGTTGAATTCGGAGAACCCGAGCGCGCCGAGGCGGTCGAGGCACCGTTGCGGAAGCAGGCGCTCGATCGTGGTGAACTCGAAGGACAGCGCGGGCAGTGCGTGGTGCAGCCCGGCCAGCACGGCGTCTTCGTAGCCCTCGACATCGATCTTCGCGAAGGCGGGCACGCCATGGATGTCGATCAGCGCGTTGAGGGTGGTGGACGCCACCGTCGCGGTCGTGTCCCAGATCTCGCCCTCCCAGCCCGGCGCCCCGTGTGCCGAGTCCGGAAACCGGGAGGAGGCGGTGGAGACGGTGGGGTTGGCGGAATTGATGTGCAGCCGGACCGTCCCGGTGTCGGCCCCGCAGGCCGCCTCGACCAGCGTGACCCGGTCGTCCTCCAAGAAGATCGACCGGAGGGCCCGTACGCACAGCGGCTGCGGCTCGACGGCCACCACCCGGGCCCCGAGGCGGCAGAAGCTGGCGACCCGGTCGCCGATGTGCGCCCCGATGTCGAAGACGAGATCTCCGGGCCGGATGAACTGCGCGTAGAACTCGTCCATCGCCGCGTCCCGCTCGGGGTGGCCGTAGTAGGAGTCCAGGGAGCGGCGGAGGGCAGCCATCGCCGGATCGTCCCTTAATGCGTCAATTACGGCGATATGCGGGCCCATGCGCAGACCCTAGCCCCGGCGATCTCACGCGGTCGCCGCCTCCGGCGAACCGTCCCCGGAAGAACGACTCCCGCGGAGACCCTTCCGGGCGTTAGCTGACCGAGTTCGGCAGCGGCGGCAGCCGGTTGCTGGACACTGAAACTGACTGCCCGCCGCCCGTGGGGGTGACCCATTTCCGCCCGCTCGGCGACCAGCCGTCGCGGGCCCGCCGTCCGCCAGCCGTGCCGCCGGCATCAGCGGGCCGGCGCGATCAGCGAGCCGGCGCGATCAGCGAGCCCCGACCCGGCTGGCGGATCAGCGGGTGGTGCAGAGGTTGCCGCCGAGCCGGAAGATCGTGGGCGCGGCGTTGCTGCTGTGCCAGGTGCCGGTGAGCCGTACCGTCACGCTGCTGTTCGGTGGGAAGATGCCGTTCTGACTGGTGTTGCGCAGCGTCGCGTCCGCGCCGGACTGGAAGAACGTGGCGTTGTGCGCGAAGGTGATCCGCTGGTCGCCAGCGAACGTGAAGTCGAGCGTCCAGGCGCTGAGTGCCGCGGTCCCGGTGTACCTGATGGTCACGTCCGCGATGAACCCGTGCGGCCACTGCGACACGTTCGCGTACGTCACGGCGCAGAAGCTGCCGGGCGTCGGTCGGGCCGATGGGCTGGGGCTGTACCCGCCGCCGGACAACGGCACCAGGTTGGACGCCACCGACACATTGCCGGCCGAGTCGATCGCCCGTACGTAGAACTTCCAACCGGTACCCGAGGGCGGGAACGTCGCCGTCGGCGGCACCGTGTACGAGGTACCCGTGACGGTGGCCATCAGTCCCCCGCTGTAAAAGCCGTCGTACCGGTACACCTGGTAGCCGGTCACGCCCACGTTGTCGGTCGACGGCTGCCAGCTCAACGTGTTGGCGACGAGGGTCAGGTTCGTCGGTGCGCTCGGCGGGACGTTGTCACCCTCATCCGAGACCGGGGTCGTCAGGGTGACGACGTTCGACGGCGCCGAGTTGTGCCCGAGGCTGTCGGTCGCGTCGACGGTGATCGAATACTGCGCACCGGGTTGGAGACCGTCCAGGACGCCGGTGGTGACGTTCCCGACCGCCGCGCCCGGGCCGGCGGGGACGTCGGTGAACGGCCGCGTGCTGGTGATCCCGTACCCGGTGATCGCGCAGCAGCCGGCGGTCGAGGCGGTCCAGGTCAGGGTGGCCGAGTGCGTGGTGACTTCGGTGGCGACCAGGTTGGTCGGCGCCGACGGCGGGAACGGCGACGTGCCCGGGGTGGTGGGCGGGACGGTTCCCGTGGCCGAACCGGGAGGCGTCACGGCGACGCCGGCCATGGGTACGGTTCCGGCACTCGCACTTCCGACAGCGATCAGGGCCGCCCCGACCACGGCGGCGGCGAGGACGATCGCGGCGACGAGCCTCGGCCGGTCGCGGCGGGGCGTGGTGGCGGAATCAGTGGTCGGCATGCCACAACGATGCGGGAGACATCGATGTTCGTCAAGATGCTGCCGGGAGATCGTCCTGCTCAGCGTCCGTGTTCAGCGTCCGTGCCCGGCGTCCCCGCGCTCAACGTCCCGCGCTCAACGTCCCGCGCTCAACGTCCCGTGCTCAGCGCCCCTGCTCGGCGTCGCGGTGCGCCGGCCACTCCTCCGCGAGCATGGCGAAGTCGATCTCAGTGCTCCACTCGCCCTTGAACATCTCGTTGTGGACCAGGCGAGCCTCCTGCCGCATGCCGAGCCGGCGGGCCAGCTTCGCCGAAGCATCGTTGCGCTCATCTATCCGGGCGACGATGCGGTGCAGACCCAGGCCGTCGAAGCCCAGTCGCAGCATCTCGCGCGCCGCCTCGGTGGCGTACCCGTGCCCGGCGAAGTCGGGATTCAGCACGTACCCGATCTCTCCGCCGCGGTGCTCGCGGCTGCGCCAGAACAGCACCACGTCGCCGACGAGCTCACCGGTCCGGGCAAGCTCGGCGCCGAGGGTCAACGCCTGCCCTTCGTCGGTGAGCGTGGTGGTGGCCCACCCCGCCGCGAGCCGATCGTCGATCACCCGGCGGTCCATCGGCTCGAACGGAACGTAGCGGCAGACGTCGGGTCGGCCCCGGTATGTCAGCAGCGCGTCGACGTCGCCGATGGCCAACGGGCGCAGCAGCAGACGCTCGGTCCGGATCGGGTACTCGGGACGCAATTCGGTCGGCACGTGATTCGGCATCCGACCATGCTGCCAGGCTCGGGCGTCGCGGTGCCCAGGATTTTCGTGGAGCTGCCGCCGGCTCGCCCTCCTGACAGTGAGCCCGGCGGAGCGGCACCGGGGCGGCGCGGGATGCGCGCCGCCCCGGTACGTCGCGAGCTGACCGTTTACGACCAGGCGATGGAGCTGACCTCGTCGTTGAGGAAGTACAGGTCTCCCCAACTGGCCCACCAGCCGAGCGACGAGCCCTGCCGGTAGATGTCGAGGTAGTGCATCGCGTCGCAGTTCGCGTACGTGCGGAACGACTCGATCTCGTCGTTCCATCCGCTGGGCAGGACGTCCACCCAGTAGTCGACGTCGTTCAGTGTGGTCGTGCAGCCGGCCGGCGCCGAGTAGATCAGTGAGCTGCCCTCGTAGTCGTCGTCCGCGTACTCGATGCCGATGACGATGGAGGCCGCGGGCGCCACAGCGCCCGTCCGCGCGCTGAGAGCGTTGAGCCGGGCCTCGAAGGCCGGGTTCTTGACGGCCGCCCTCGCGTCCCCGGGAGCGTCGGCGATCCGGCCACCGGTGGCCTTGGCGATGGCCGTCGTGAAGCTGCCGTAGCAGACCGGTGCGGCGTGGGTGGACACGTCGGCGACGCAGTGCCGAGGTGCCGCGGGTGCCGCCTGCGCCTGCGCCGGTACGGCGGCGAGCGCCAGCCCGGCGGCCACGACGGTGGCGGCGGCCAGAGTGTGGAGTCGCATTCCTGTCTCCGATCGATATTCGGCTGAACCGGTTGGTCCAGCACCTCTACCGTGGATCCGCGACCTTTCCGTGACCGTGTGGCCGCCTTGTGGCCGGCCGCAAGCCGATACGTCCGCTACAGACGAACCATTCCGGAAGCAGGGCATGGAGCTGCGACTGTTCGGCGAGGTGCAACTGCGGGCCGCGGGCCGGCCGTTGGAGGTGGGCACGCCGCGGCAGCGGGCGGTGCTGGCCGCCCTGGCCGTGGACGCGCCGCGCCCGGTGTCGGTGGACGCGTTGGTTCACCGGCTGTGGGGCGAGGCGGCGCCGGCCGAGGCTCGCAACGTCGTGTACTCACATCTCAGCCGCGTCCGGCGGCTGCTCGCCACAGTGGTGCACTCGGACGGCGCGGTGCACTCGGACGGCACGGTGCCCGCGAGGATCACCCGCCGGCCGGCCGGGTACGTGCTCGACATCGAGCCGGACCGGGTCGACCTGTGCCGGTTCCGGCGGCTGGCCGGGCACGGGCAGGCCGCGACGCTGACCGATGACGAGCGGGCCGGCGTCCTGCGCGAGGCGCTGGGGCTGTGGCGGGGTGCGCCGCTGGAGGGGCTGTCCGGCGAGTGGGTCGAGCAGGTCCGCGCCAGCCTGAGCCAGCAGCGGCTGGAGCTGACGATCCGGTGGGCGGCCACCGAGCTGCGGTTGGGGCGCTTCGGCGCGGTGACGGCCGCGCTGCCGGAGCTGATCGACGAGTACCCGCTGGTCGAACCGCTGGAATCGCTGCTGATGCGGGCGCTGCACGCGGACGGCCGGCAGGCGGAGGCCATCGACCGGTACGCCGCGGTGCGGCGGCGACTGGCGGACGAGCTGGGTACCGACCCCGGTGAGGACCTTCGCGAGCTGCACCAGGCGTTGCTCCGGGGCCAGCTGCCCCGGCCACGCCCTGCCGAACCGGCCCCCGCCGCGCCGGTGGCGGCCCCGCGCGCACCGTCACGGCCAACGACGATCAAGCCGGCGACGATCAAGCCGGCGACGATCAAGCCGGCGGCGATCGAGCCGACAGCGGGCGAGCCAGCGACGATCGAGCCGACAGCAGACGAGGCGACAGCGATCGAGTTGGCAGCGATCGAGTTGGCAGCGGGCGAGCCGGTCCGGTCAACGACGGGCGAGGCGGCGCCGATCCACCAGGCACCGACCCACCAGGCACCGGCCCAGCAGGCACCGACCCACCAGACGCCGAACAACCAGACGCGAAACCACGACGCGCCGACCCACCGGGCGCCCACCCACCCGGCGCCGACCCACCCGATGCCGACCCACGACGCGCCGACCCACCCGATGCCGGCCCAGTTGCCGCCGGAACTGGCTGGTTTCACCGGGCGCGGCGCCGAGTTGCGGCGGCTCGACGACCTGCTCGCCGACGCCTCGACCGGCGGAGCCGCGATCCTGGCCATCGACGGCACCACCGGCATCGGCAAGACCGTCCTGGCCGTGCACTGGGCGCACCGGATCGCCGCCCGTTTTCCCGACGGCCAGTTGTACGTCAACCTGCGTGGCTTCGACCCCACCGCGACGCCGGTCGCGCCGTCCGAGGCGGTGCGCGGCTTCCTCGATGCTCTGGGAGTACCACCGCAGCGGATGCCGTTGGACCTGGAGACGCAGGCCGGCAGGTACCGCAGCCTGCTCTCCGGCCGCAGGGTCCTGGTACTGCTCGACAACGCCCGGGACGCCGAGCAGGTCCGCCCGCTGCTGCCCGGGGCACCCGGTTGCCTGGTCGTGGTGACCACCCGCCAGCAACCCACCGGTCTGGTCATCGCCGAGGGCGCGCGCCCGCTCACCCTGGGCCTGATGTCCCCCGCCGAGGCCCGCGAGCTGCTCGCGCGACGGATCGGCGCGGACCGGGTGGCCGCCGAGCCGGTGAGCGTCGACGAGATCGTCGCGTCCTGTGCCGGGTTGCCGCTCGCCCTGGCCATCGTGGCCGCACGCGCCGCCGTACACCCGCAGTTCAGCCTCGCCGCGCTCGCCGGGGAACTGCGCCAGGCCCGGGGCGGGTTGGACGCGTTCGCAGGCGAGGGCGATCGGGCGACCGACGCGCGGGCGGCGTTCTCCTGGTCCTACCGGCAACTGCGGCCCGGTACCGCGCGGCTGTTCCGGCTGATGGGGCTCCACCCGGGGCCGGACATCGCGGCGCGGGCGGCGGCCAGCCTCGCCGGCACCTCGCCCGGCCAGGCACGCCGCGACCTCGCCGAGCTGGCGGCGGCCCACCTGGTCGCTGAGCACGTACCGGGCCGGTACGCGCGGCACGACCTGCTCCGGGCGTACGCGTCGGAGCTGGCCGCCACGCACGACCCGCAGCCCGACCGGCAGGCGGCGCTGCGCCGGATTTTGGACTGCTACCTGCACACCGCACACCGCGCCGCCGCGCTGCTGAACCAGCACCGTCACCCGATCGCGTTGACCGCCGCCGCGCCCTCGGTGAGCCTGGACGAGCTGACCAGCGCGCGACAGGCGTCAGCGTGGCTGGAGACGGAGTACGCGAACCTCCTGGCCGGAATCCGGCTGGCAGCCACGGCCGGGCTCAGCACCCACGCGTGGCAGCTGGCCTGGACCCTCACCACATTCTTCGACCGGCGTGGGCGGTGGCACGACTGGGTCGCCGCGCAGCGGACTGCCCTGGACGCGGTACGGGGCCACTGCGATGTTCTGGGACAGGCGCATGCCCACCGTGGCTTGGCCCTGGCGTACTTCCGCCTGGGTAGGCACGACGACGCCCGCGACCATGACGAACAGGCCCTGGCCCTGTTCGGCGACCTCGACGACCAGGTCGGCCGGGCGCACACGCACCTGCATCTGGCCTGGGTGCACGAGCGGTACGGCGACCACCAGCGGGCGCTGGAGCACGCCCGGCAGTCCCTCGCGCTGCACCGCACGACCGGTGATCGGCCCGGCCAGGCCAACGCGCTCAACGCGCTCGGCTGGTTCCACACCCGGCGGGGCGACCACCAATCGGCGCTCGCCTACTGCCAGCAGGCCCTGGAGCTGTTCCGGTCGCTCGACAACCGCATCGGGCAGGCCGCCACCTGGGACAGCCTCGGCCTCGCCCGCCACCACCTCGGGCAACATGCCCAGTCGGACACCTGCTACCAACGGGCACTGGAGCTGTTCCGCGAGGCGGCCGACCGCTACAACGAGGCGAGAACGCTGATCAACCTGGGCGAGTCATACCAGGCGGCGAACTCACCCGAGGCCGCCGACCAGACCTGGCGCCAGGCACTGGACATCCTGGAGCAGTTGGGCCACCCGGACGCCGCCGAGCTGCGCGACAGGCTCCACGCCCCGGCGCCGTAGCACACCGCGTTGACCTCCTCCAGTAGCTTGTGGCCATGATCGACCTAGAGATCCGGCATCTGCGCTCATTCCTCGCGGTGGCCGAAGAGCGGAGCATCACCCGCGCGGCCGTCCGGTTGAACCTCACGCAGCAGGCGGTCTCCGGCCATCTGCAACACCTGGAACGGACGCTTGGGACGACGCTGATGGTGCGTACCTCCCGGGGTGTGTCGCTCAACCAGGCCGGCCACGAACTGGCGACCGGCGCGAAGGCGGCGGTGGATGACCTCGACGCGCTCACCCGGCGGGTGGCGGCCGTCGCGGCCGGCCGGACCGGCCGGCTGCGGCTGGTGTGCAAGCCGCACGCGACGGCCGAGTTCGCCGTGGAGGTCGCCGAGGCGATGGAGAGCGCCGTCCCGGATGTGGAGATCGAGCTGGTCACCGTCTCGACCCTGCCGGAAGAGTTGCGATTGCTGTCCGAGGGCGAGGCCGACGCCGCGTTCCTCTGGCTGCCGACGGGTGATGACGGACTGCGGTACGCGGAGGTACGCACCGACCCGCGGATGGTCGCGCTCCCCGAGGGACACCCGCTGGCGGACCGACCCTGGGTGACGCTCGCCGACCTGGCCGACGAGCCGGTGATCGTGCCGCAGGTCGTCGCGTCCGAGGCGGTGCTGCGCCACTGGCTGTGCGAACCCCGCCCGGACGGGCGTCCCGCGCTGCGCGGTCCGGCAACCCAGCGGATCGAGGACAGGCTGATGCTCGTCGCCCGGGGCCGCGGCGTGTGGCTGGCACCGGAGCCGCTGAGCCGGTACTTCCCCACGCGACGCATCCGGTGGCTGCCGGTACGGGATGCCGCCCCCTCGGAACTGGCCCTGGTCTGGACCAGCCGGGCGCCCGAGGCGATCGTCGCCCGGCTGGTCACCGAGGTGCGGCGACTCACCGGGTGGACGCGGCCCGGCCGGTGAGCCCCCGTTCCGCTCAGAGCACCGGACCAGGTCAGAACCTGGCGCCGCCCAAAGCGCCGCCCGGCCCAAACGCCAGTCGGGTCAGAGCACCGAGCCGGGTCAGAACCTGGCGCCGCTCAAAACACCGAGCCGGGTCAGAACCTGGCGCCGGTCAGAACATGGCGCCGTTCGCGCGCACGGTCTGACCGGAGACCCAACCCGCCGCGTCGCTGATCAGGAAGCCGACGACCGGGACAACGTCGTCCGGCACTCCGAGCCGACCCCGCGGGCTGTGATGGGTGGCTGCCTGGATGGATTCCGGGGTCTCGGCGGCCCGGTAGAACGAGTCGTCGACCGGGCCGGGGGCGACCGCGTTCACCGTGATCCCGCGCGCCCCCAGTTCCTTCGCGGCCGCCAGTACCATCCGCTCCACGGCCGCCTTCGAGCCGGAGTACAGCCCGTACGGGCCGGTCATGACGGCGGTGAGGGTGGTGGACAGCACAACGTACCGGCCGTTGTCGGCCAGGTGCCGAGCGGCGGCCCGGAGCGTGTTGAACGCACTGCGGGTGTTGAGGTCGATCACGTGGTCGAAGTCGTCGTCCGTCATGTCGACGAGCGGCTTCTTCACGACCGCGCCGGGGGTGTGCACCACGATGTCCAACCGCCCGTACTCGGCGACCACCTGCTCGAACAGGGCGTCGATCTCGGCGGATCGGCGGGCGTCGGAACGCACCGCCGCCGCGGCGACGCCGTGCTCCTCGATCGCCACCAGGGTCTGCTTGGCCGCCGCGCTGTCGTTCGCATAGCTGATCACCGTGGTGGCGCCGCGTGCGGCGATGTCCCTGGCAAACGCCGCACCCTGATTGCGGCTGCCCCCCACCACCAGGGCGACCTTACCCACCAGATCACGTGGCTGGACCGCAGCAGTCATCCGATTTCCTTCCACCCGTACGAGAAGATCAAGGTGATTCTGTACGGATCCGGCGGCGCGCGGAAACAACGAATCGCTGGGCCTGCCACAAGCCCACGTTGTGCCCCGGGCCAGGCTCTCAGCTCGGTTCCCCGTAGCACTCCGGCTCCGGCGGCACGTCTTTCCCGTGGCACGGGCCTTTCAGGTGGCACGGGCCTGTCCCGTGGCGCGGGCCTTGTCCCGTGGCGCGGGCCCCTCCTGTGGCACGGCCCTATCGCGTGGCACGCCCCTGTCCCGTGGCCACGATTGCCGGGTCACTGTGACGGTCCGGTGGTTGCTATTCGCGTCGGTGGTAGTTGTTCCGGCGGGGTTGCTGCTCCGCGTCGATATACGGGGGCGGGACGAACTCGGGTAGGCCGTCGGCGGCGATCCTGACCTGCCAGTGGCCCTGATGAATCACGCGGTGATGGTAT
>NZ_BONZ01000056.1 GCF_016862975.1 Rugosimonospora africana | reverse complement strand
GGACCCTGAACCCAGTTCCGGAACTCGATGTTCTTCTCGATACCCGTGTGCAGATAACCGACCACGACCCGCATGTCGGTGACGGTCTCCCCGTCGAGTTCGATGACCATCCGGCACACTCCGTGCGACGACGGATGCACCGGGCCGAGGTTCACCGTGATCCGCTCCTGCGAACCCGGGTCGATGCTCGACACCACGCTGTCCCAGTCGCCGCCGGTGACGGTGAACACCCGGCCGTCGCGCTGCTCCGTCACGGTGGCCCGAATCGGAGACCCACTCGCCTGCGTCATGTACCAGATGGTACATGCCCTCCGACCGGCGCCTTCGCGACCGCCCGTCGCCCCGGCGGGTGGCCGGGGGCGGCCGCTGAGCCCGGCCGGCGGGCCGGCGGGTTACCGGGGAGCGCGCTGAGGCCGGCCGGCGGGCGGCCCGGGTTACAACCCGAGTTCGGTCAGCCCCGGATGGTCGTCTGGACGCGGGCCGCAGGAGTCCCAGTGGTACAGCCGGTCGGACTCCGCGATGCGCAGGTCGTTGATGCTGGCCAGCCGGCGGCGCATGAGCCCGTGCTCGTCGAACTCCCAGTTTTCGTTGCCGTACGACCGGAACCACTGGCCGCTCGCGTCGCGACACTCGTACGCGAAGCGCACCGCGATCCGGTTGTCCCGGAAGGCCCACACCTCCTTGATGAGGCGGTAGTCGAGTTCACGGCTCCACTTCATGGTGAGGAACTCGACGATCTCGTCGCGGCCGTTGATGAACAGGTCCCGGTTGCGCCAGGCGCTGTCCGGCGTGTAGGCGAGGGCAACCTTCTGTGGGTCACGGGTGTTCCACGCGTTCTCGGCCATCCGCACCTTCTGCGCGGCGGTCTCGGCGGTGAACGGTGGCAACGGTGGTCTGTCTTCCATGATTCCGATGGTAGTGACGCGTCGGGGATGGCGAGGGAAGTCGCGCCGGCATCACGAGTCCACAGTGGACACGACGACCGCCGGTGGGCGGGCCGCGGGCGCACGCGATGGCGACCCCGGCGCCCCGGGAACGGGACAGCCGGCCCGGGCACGCACTCTCGCTCCGCTACCCGCAAATGATTATTGGCAGGTGCTCAGTCGGACTTGACATGCCTGCGGGCACCTGCAAATAATAGTTGGCATCTGCCAAGGAGGAGCACAAAGATGGCCGAGTTGACCGGTGACGAGCTGGTGCGGGTTCTCGCGACTCTCGCCAGCCCGCATCGCATGCGCGTGCTCGCGGCTCTGTCCACCGGCCGGCACTACGTCAGCGCACTCGCCCGGGACCTCGGCATCAGCAGGGCACTGCTCCAGGTGCACCTCAAGAAGCTGGAGAGGGCCGGCCTGGTCTCGGCAGAGCTGGAACTCTCCGAGGACGGCAAGGCGATGAAGTACTACCAGGTCAACGCGTTCGCGTTGCAGCTGACGCCGCAGTCGGTGGCAGCCGCCGCGAAGACCCTCACGAACGACGCCGCCGACGGCCCGGATCGCGGCGCACAGCAGAACGGAGATAGCTAATGGCTCAGGACCTCATGAACTCGGGTGTGATCCCCCTCGTCGTTGTCGCCGGGATCGTGATCGTGGCGATCTGGCAGGTCGGGGCGCACCTGCGGGCCCGGACCACGGTCACCCGCGAGACCGAGTACCGCGCGCTCGCCGACCGCGCGGTGCGGGCGCAGGAGATCACGGAGCACCGGCTGGCGAGCGTCGACGACCGGTTCGGCGAGGTGACCCGGCGGCTGGCCATGATCGAGGGCGTGCTGAAAGACGCCGAGTAGCGGCCCGGCTCCCGGGTACGGCCTCGTGGCCTCGCTCCCGGGTGCCGCCTCCGGTTGCGCAGCACCGGGCTTAGTCGCGCGAGCGACTGGGTACCTGACGGCGGCAACCAGGAGGAGCGGCGATGCGGCGTAGACAACCCGGCAGGTACCGGCAATGACGGCGACAAAGGCCGCACCGGGCAAGGAGTCGCCGGCGGCCTCCGGCGATGCGCCAGAGCACCGGCCGCGGGGCGAGGTGCGCCTGCCGGCGGCGCTCGCCACGCTCGTCGCCATCGCCCTCTACGCACTGCTCCCGCAGGACGTGCTGATCGGCCCGCGGTTCGTGATCCCCGGGCTGGAGATGCTGCTGCTGATCTCCCTGCTGGTGGTCAACCCGGTGCGGATGAGCCGCCAAAACCGGGTCACCCGCGGCCTGTCCATCGTCATCGTGGTGGTGATCGCCGCCGCGAATCTCGCGTCGCTCGGGCTGGTGCTGCGGGAGTTGGTCAGCAAACAGGAAGGTCTGCCCCTATTGGTCGCCGCCCTGCAGGTCTGGGCGACCGACGTCATCGTCTTCGGCCTGGCGTTCTGGGAGATCGACCGGGGCGGGCCGGTCGTCCGCAACCTCGTCGACCGCCGCCGCCTGCCCCGCGCGGACTTCCGCTTCCCGCAGGACGAGGACAAGGGCACGGTGGTCGAGGTCGACCGGGGGTCCAGCCAGGCCAGCGGCTGGATGCCGACGTTCATCGATTACCTGTACGTGTCGCTGAGCAACTCCTCGGCGTTCAGCCCCACCGACACCATGCCGCTGTCGCACCGCGCCAAGCTCCTGATGGGAGTGGAGTCGACCGCCGCCCTGATCACCTCGGTACTCGTGATCGCCAGAGGCGTGGGAAACCTGAGCTGACCGCCGCCATCAGTGATGCCGGCCGACCCATTCCCTCGCCTCTTCGATCCGGGCCCGCATCTTGCCGTCCTCGATGCTGGCCTCGCCAGTGCCGGTCGGCTCGTTCACGTCGTGCAGCTCCTCGCCGCCGGCGGCCAGGAGCACGCCGCCCTCGTGCAACTCGGCGATCTGGTCGGCGTCCACGAACGCGTAGCGCGGCAACGGCGACTCGGCGCCGACGATCAGACCGTGGAAGATGTCGGACCGCTCGTCGGCCAGGACGTGCTCCATGACGCCGAGACGGTTGCCGTCGCGGTCGAAGACCGGCGTACCCCGGCGCAGCCCCAGATAGGCGATCGGCGGTCCCATGTCCTGCACAGCACCGACGCTACGCCCGCCCTGATGGCGATGCGGTCTCTTCGCTCCACGGGAGCGCATGGGGTGCTCGCCGCCCGGCCGCCGGGCGGTCGCCGCCGCGAGCACGACGGCCACCCGGGGTGCTCGCCGCCCGGCCCGTGAGCGGTCGCCGCGCCGGAGCACGGCGGCCACCCGGCGGCCCGGTCCAACCCTTGACACCGTTCGACAGGCGCCCCTACGTTCCATCTGTCAGGAAGGGTTCCTAACTACGCCTGCCGTTCCCCGGAGGGTGGACCCATGTTCCGTACGCGAATCTCCCGCACCCGTCTGGCCGGTGCCGCCACCGCGACCCTGCTGGCCGCGAGCGCGGCGCTCGGCACCGCGACGCTCGGCACCGCGGCGTACGCCGGCGAAAGCGCCGCCACCACGCTGCCCGACCACGTCTTCGCCCCGTACTTCCAGAGCTACACCGGCGACAGCCCGGCGGCACTGGCCAAGGCGTCCGGGGCCAGGTACCTCACCATGGCGTTCCTTCAGACCGCGCAAACCGGCTCCTGCGACGTGCTGTGGAACGGCGACCCCAGCACGCCCGTCGCGCACTCGACGTTCGGCGACGACATCGCCGCGATCCGGGCCCGGGGTGGCGACGTCGTCCCGTCGTTCGGCGGGTTCAGCGCCGACAACGCGGCCACCGAGATCGCCGACAGCTGCCCCAGCGTCGACCGGATCGCGGCCGCCTTCGAGAAGGTCATCACGACGTACCACGTCACCCGGCTCGACCTGGACGTCGAGGACAACTCGCTGACCAACACGGCCGGCATCGACCGGCGCAACAAGGCCATTCATCAGGTCGAGCAGTGGGCCCGGCGCACCGGGCGCACCGTCCAGTTCGTCTACACGATCCCCACCGGTCCGGCCGGCCTCGAACAGACCGGGATCGACGTGCTGCGCAACGCCGTGGCCAACGACGCCCGGATCGACATCGTGAACATCATGACCTTCGACTACTACGACGACCAGGCGCACGAGATGGCCGCCGACACGAAGACCGCGGCCACCAGTCTCGTGGCCACCCTGCACACGCTGTACCCGACGCGGTCGGCCGGTCAGCTGTGGAGCATGGTCGGCATCACCGAGATGATCGGCATCGACGACTACGGGTCGGGCGGCGAGACCGGGCCGCAGGAGGTCTTCACCCTCGCCGACGCGAAGACCGTCACCGCGTGGGCGGGCGCGAAGAACATCGCCGAACTGTCGTTCTGGGCGCTCGGTCGGGACAACGGTGAGTGCCCGGGCACACCGGGCAGCGACACGTGCTCCGGTGTCGCCCAGTCGACCTGGCAGTACACCGGAATCATGCGGCCGTTCACGCACGGGCGCCACGACCAGCGCTGAACCGGATTGTCGGTGGCGCCCCGTACCATCCGGTCATGTCGTTGGATCTGATGGAGCTGCTGCCGGCCGCCTGGCGCGAGGTCATCCGCCCCCACCTCGACCCCGACGTGGTGGGGGCGCTGGGCGCGTTCGTCGACGAGGAATACCGCACCCAGGAGGTGTATCCACCACTGCCGGACCTGTTCCAGGCATTCCGGCTGTGCTCGCCGGACGATGCCCGCGTGCTCATCCTGGGTCAGGATCCATACCACAAGAAGGGCCAGGCACACGGGCTGAGCTTCAGCGTCCGGGCCGGTGTGCCGGTGCCGCCGTCGCTGCGCAGCGTCTTCAAGGAGTTGCGCGAAGACCTGGGCGGCGAGCCACGCACCGGCGGCGACCTGAGCGACTGGGCGGCTCAGGGCGTACTGCTGCTCAACGCGGTGCTCACCGTGCGCGGCGGCGCGCCGGCCTCACACGCCGGTCGCGGTTGGGAGCACTTCACCGACGCCGCGATCCGGGCGCTGGACGCGAAGCGCAGCCGCGTCGTGTTCGTCCTCTGGGGTTCGTACGCGCGGAAGAAGGCGGCACTGGTCACCGCGCCGCAGCACGTGATCCTGGAGGCCGGCCACCCCAGTCCGATGAATCCGAAGGGATTCCTGGGCAGCCGGCCGTTCAGTCAGGTCGACAAGGCGCTGGCCGACGCCGGCCTGCCGCCGATCCGCTGGAGCTGAGCCGCGGCGCCAGCCTCAGCCCTCGCCGTTAGCCTAGCCGCGCCTCAAGCTCCGCCCGCGCGGCAAGCCCGGCCCGCGCCGCAAGCCCGGCCCGGGGTCGTTTCCACCCCGGGCCGGCTCAGCGTCGGCTCAACGCCGGCTCAGCTGTTCTCGTCCGGCACCACGTGCCCGGCGAGCAGGCCGAGGACGCCGGTGACCGCCTCGTCGAACGGCTCCGCCGAACCGGCGGCCCGGGCCAGCACGTAGCCGCCCTGGAGCACCGCGACGATCGTGGAAGCCGTCGCGTCCGCGTTCAGCGAGGCGTCGAATTCGCCGCGGTCGCGTCCCTCCGTCAGCACCCGGGCGAGGCGCCGGCGCATCCAGTCGAAGGTCTGCGTGACCGGCTCCCGGAGCATCGGATCCGCCATGATCTCGGGGTCCTGGGTGAGCCTGCCGATCGGGCAGCCCCTGAGCACGTCGCGCTCACGGCGCAGGTAGGCGGTGACCCGTTCGACCGCCGACCCGGGAGCGGCCAACTCCGCGTCCGCCGCGGAGCACAGTTCCCGTGCCGAACGGTCGATCGCCGCCAGCGCGAGTTCCGGCTTGCCGGTGAAGTGGTGGTACATGCTGCCCTGTCCGGCGCCAGCGCGCTGCTGGATGGCTTTCGGACTGGTACCCACGTAGCCGCGCTCCCACAGCAACTCGCGCGTACTCTCGATCAGCCGATCCACGGTGTCCACCCAACGAGTGTACGTACTAGTTGGTACAGCGGGAGTCACCGAACGTGAGCTTGCTGCGCCTTGATTAGATCGGTCGCATGATTGTCTGGATCAACGGCGCTTTCGCGGGCGGCAAGACCACCCTGTCCGAGGAGTTGCACCGTCGGCTGCCTGGCGCGATGCCCTTTGACCCCGAATACGTCGGCTACATCCTGACGAAGTGGGTCCCCTCTCCGGACAGCGGCGACTTCCAGGACATTCCGCTGTGGCGGAAGCTGGTCGCCGAGTTCGCCATCGGCATGCACAGCGAGTACGGCCGCGACCTCATCGTGCCGATGACCCTGGTGAACCCCGGGTACCGCGAGGAGATCTTCGGGCTCATCGGCAAGGCCGGGATACCCGTCCTGCACGTGTTCCTCGACGTACCCGCCGACGAGCTGCGCCGCCGCATCGACGCGCAGATCCTGACACCCGACAACCCCGACCAGGATGCGGAAGCGCGAGCCTTCCGCCACGCCAACGTCGAACGCTGCGTGGCAGCACGCGACACGCTCGATGAGGACACACTGATCCTGGCCGGCGGCGAGAAAACGCCGAGCGAACTGGCCGACCTGGTGCTCGCCGCGATGCGGGACCCGGCGGCGGATTGAGAAGCACCCTGGAATCTCGCCCCTGACAATGTCGATCCGGCCGGCTCCGGTTCGTGTACGAGATGAGCCGGCGCCGTGCCGGCGGTACCGTCGGGTCGGGAGGAGGTCCAGATGAAGCAGTACCTGCTCAGCATCTACCAGCCGGAGGGAACGCCGCCGCCGGAGGTCCTGGACAGAGCGATGCGGGACGTCGAGGCGTGGACGAAGGAGGCACAGGCCGCCGGCGTGTGGGTGTTCAGCGGTCCGCTGCTCCCGCCGGACAGCGCGACCGTGGTACGGGCGGCCGACGACCAGGTGATCGTCACCGACGGCCCGTACCTGGAGGGCAAGGAGTTCGTCGGCGGGTTCGACATCATCAAGGCGCCCGACCTCGACGCCGCGCTGGAATGGGCCGCCGGTCTGGCGCGTGCGCTGCGACCGCTCGCCATCGAGGTGCGACCGTTTCACGGCGAGGTCCCGGCATCGGAGGAACGGGCCTGATCCGGCGCGTGCCCTCGAAACCCGCCGCGCAGACCGGCGACGGCGGCCCGCCGCCCGCGCGGGGCCGTGGCCCACTGCCCGAAACGGCCGGCACTTCAAGCCCGCTGCCCGACGAGGCCGGCACCCCAAGCCCGCTGCCCGGCGAGGCCGGCGCCCGAGACCCGCTGCCCGCGCCGGAGATCGAGCGGGTATTCCGCGAGGAGTATGGCCGGGCCGTGGCCGTACTGGTCCGTGCCTTCGGCGACATCGACGCCGCCGAGGAAGCGGTCCAGGACGCGTTCGCCGAGGCGGTACGCCGCTGGCCGACCGCCGGGCTGCCACCCAGCCCCGCAGGCTGGATCATCACCACCGCCCGCAACCGTGCCGTCGACCGCCACCGCCACGAGGCGGTTCGCGAGGACCGGCACGCCGAAGCCGCCCTGCTGCACGCGCGCGACGAACCGGTCGAGGAGGGACCCGTGCGCGACGACCAGCTGCGCCTCATCTTCACCTGCTGCCATCCCGCGCTCGGCGTCGGCGCGCGGGTCGCGCTCACCCTGCGGCTGCTCGGCGGGCTCACCACGGCCGAGGTCGCGCACGCCTTCCTGGTACCCGAGGCGACGATGGCCCAACGGCTCGTACGGGCGAAGGCGAAGATCCGTGACGCCCGGATCCCGTACCGGATACCGAGGGAGGCAGACCTCCCGGAACGGGTACGCGCCGTGCTTGCCGTCGTGTACCTCATCTTCAACGAGGGCTACGCGGCCAGCTCCGGGGAGCGGCTCATCCGCGAGGAACTGTGCGCCGAGGCCGTCCGGCTCGGACGTCTCCTCGCCGAACTCATGCCCGACGAGCCGGAAGTCCTGGGGCTGCTCGCGCTCATGCTGCTCATCGAGTCGCGCCGGCCCAGCCGTACCACCCCGGACGGTCGGCTCGTGCTGCTGGCGGACCAGGACCGTACCCGCTGGGACCGGAGCCTGATCGAGGAGGGGCAGGCGATCGTCCGCGCCTGCCTGCGGCGCAACCGTCCGGGCCCGTACCAGATCCAGGCCGCCATCAACGCGGTACACAGCGACGCGACCGACCCGGGCGACACCGACTGGCCGCAGATCCGCCTGCTGTACGACCAGCTTCTGGCCGTGGCCCCCAGCCCGGTCGTGGCGCTGAACCGAGCGGTCGCGGTGGCCGAGACCGACGGCCCGGCCGACGCGCTCACTATCGTCGACGGCCTCGACCTGCACGCGTACCACATGTTCTACGCGATCCGGGCGGACCTGCTGCGCCGGTTGGGTCGCGACGCCGAGGCGGCCGACGCGTACGCGAGGGCGGCCACGCTCGCGGGCAACGCGGCGGAACGCGAGTTCCTGGACGGTCGCCGGCGGGAGCTGACCGGCCCCGGCTGAGGCTCTGCGCGTTCAGCGCTGTCCGACCCATCACAGCTGACCTCTCAGGCAAGTACTTGCCTGATAAGAAAGGGTCGGTTATGTTTCTCCTCAGGCAAGTACTTTCCCCTGGGGGTCGAGTGATGGTGACCACGGAGCAAGGGCCACCGCACAACGCGGCCCAACAGCAGGTCAGGGGCCTGCCAGCGTGGTATTTCGTCTTGGCCGGTCTACTCGTGGCCAGTTTCGACATCAGCCAGCAGTTCCGCTCGAACTACCCGCTCGTCGCGGCGCTGCCACTGGTCCTCCTCGCGGTGCACATCACGCTCTGGTTCGTGCTGCTTTCGCGCCGCCGCCAGTACATCCGCTCGGTGTGGCGCTCGCCGCAGGCCCGGCTGCTGGTCGTGCTGCTGTTCGGTGTTCGCCTGCTGCTCCAACTGGTCCTGACCCGAATGGCGGACGGCGCGGCCCCGCTGCACACCTATGCGCACCTGATCATGGCATTGGCGCTGCTGGTGCTGACCACGACGGGCGCGTGGTTCGATCAGTGGCTGATCCTGCGCACCGTGAACAAGCGCACGGAACAGACGAAGGAGCGGCAACGGTGAATGAGCCAACGCCGGAAGAGGCGGCGACAGCGCTACGCGCGGTTCGCGAGGGCAAGGAGCAGGTGATCAGGTCGGCCCTGGGGTCCCAGTGGATCTGGATCGGCAGCGGCCTGATCGTGTTCTTCTACTGCACGGCCGTCGACCTGTTCCCGACGGCGAGCCCCTGGCTGACCTGGCCCGTGGTCGCCATCGTGCTCGTGGGGGTCGTCGGCCTGCACACCCGGGCGGGCAGCACCCTGCTCGGCCGGCCGGTCAGAGTGTCCGACCGCAGCCTTCCGCTCACCTTCGCATGGCGTTTGCTGCGCGTCGCGCCCGTGCTCGGCCTCGGGATCGTGGCCCTGGCCGTCTCGCTGCTGCACCTGCCGCACGGCGGCATCTACTTTGGCGCGCTGGCCGGGCTCTATATCATGTTCCTGAGCCCCAGGTTCCAGCTGTGGCTACTGCGCCGGCAGGACAGGGACTGATCAGTGGCCGAGCTTGACCATCTCCTGCTGGACCCGACGAGACTGGCCATCGTCTCCCTGCTCGCCGCCGCGGAATGGGCCGAGTTCGGGTTCGTCCGAGACTCGGTGAAGCTCTCCGACTCCGCACTGTCCAAACAGGTCACGACACTGTCCAAGAAGGACTATGTCGAAGTCCGCAAGGGCTACGTCGGCAAGCGGCCGCGCACCTGGCTCAACCTCACCGACGCCGGCCGGGACAACCTGGCCGGGCACATCTCGGCCCTCCAGACCATCGCCGAGAAAGCCCGCTCGGACGGCGCCCAGCAGCCCCGCGACCAGACTGTCCCGTAAAGTCACGCGCCCCTAGCCGACCGCCCGGCCCTGGCTCGCAGCCGGTAGACGAGGACCGCCACCGCCGCGCACGCGGCGAGCACCGCGGCCCCGATCGCGATCCAGTAACCGGTGCGGGTCGAGCCGCCGCCGGCACCGATCGAGACCGCGTTTCCCGCGACACCACCAGGGTCGGTGGCCGCCGGTGTCGCCGTGGTGGTGGCGACCAAAGGCTCCACACCGGGTACGCCCAGCGTCACGAGCAGCGCCGCGAACTCGGCCGGCGCCCGGTACCAGCCCCCGGATGTGGTGGTGCCGAACACCACCTGGCCCGCCCGCGTGTACGTGACCGGGCCACCGGCCGCCGACGGGTACAGGTCCTGGGTCACCGTCGACGCGGTCGGGTTGCCGTCCGGTACCCGGTAGGTCAGCTGGTACCTGGGGCCGAGAGCACCAGCCGGCTGGCCGCTTTCCAGCCGCTGCCCGCCGTCCGGGCCGAACATGGCCGCGAACAGACCGCTGTCTTCGCTCAACGTGGCCAGTTGTCCACCGCTGCCCGGCTCGCCGCCGGCACTGTCCGTGCCGGCACCGACCACCACCGGACGCGTGAGGCCGGGCCCGCTGAGCGTCGCCTGGTCCGCCCCCTTCGCCGCCGCCGGACCGGCGGCCACCAGTACCACCAGAGCCGCCGTCACCGTCACTGCCAACACCCGCCACCGCATCGCGACCTCCTCGTGCTCCTCGTGAGTACGCCGCGAATACACCGGCCGGGCCAGCGAGGTTCCGGTCAGCTCATCGTCGCCGCGACCGCGAGTGCGGCGTCCAACGTCCGGAGGCCGTCGAGCCGGAACGTCAGCCCGCCGTCGAGCCAGATCAGCGTCGCGCCGGTCTCTCTCACCGAGCCGGGGAACTGCCTGCCGTCCGGTCCGACGTAGACGAGCGTGACCTGGCCGTCGAACCACAGGCCGTCGTGCCCGCCGACGCTGACTCTCCGGGCGATGTCGGCGGACGCGTACTTTTCCCACAGCACGCCGAGGTTCCCGGCGAACTCGTCCACGCGTACCGGCCCATCCGGCCGCTGGTAGCGCAGCGACACGACCCGGCCGTCGGCGACCGTCACCGCGTCCGGGGTACCGAGCGCGCCCGGCACCCGTACCCGGAAACCGACCTCACGCCCGGCGTCCGCGAGATCCGTCGGGTGTTCCCCGGGCAGTGCCGGGCTCGATGCCGGAGCCGGCCCGGGTGCCTCCCGGACCTCCACGCCGCCGAACCGGAACACGTGCACGATCGCGGCGCGTACCGGGGCGGACACCGCGGCCGACACCCCGACCGCGGCGAGCACCACGGCGACCGCCGCCACCCAGCGGCGCCACCGGGCGGTACGGGTGGCCGGCGCGGCGATGTCGGCGAGCACCCGGTCGGCGAGGTCGTCGCGCGGCCGCACGGTCATGCCGCGTCCCAGGGCGCGCAGCTCGTCGGGCAGCTCGGTCATCACGCGCCCCCACCTCGCCCCGGCGCGGTCGACCCGTCTGGCTCGGCGCGCCGCGACCCAGACCCGTCTGCCTCGGCGCGCCGCGACCCAGACCCGTCTGGCTCGGCGCGCCGCGACGCAGACCCGTCGTCGGCGAGGACGCACCGCAGGCGCTCCAGCGCCCGCGCCGTCCGCGACTTCACCGTGCCCTTCGGCAGCCGCAGCGCGGTCGCCGTCTCCGCCTCGGACAGGTCGAGCAGGTACCGCAGCGCGAGGATTTCCCGGTCCGCCTCGCGCAGGTCCCCGAGCGCCCGCACCAACGCGGCGCGACGCTCGACAGTCAACGCGTTGCTGACCGGTTCGTCGTCGAGCACCGCGGTGTGCCAGCCCGCGACGCGGTCGGCCAGCGCCCGGGCGCGCTGCCTTCCGCGTACGGCATTGTGTGCCTGGTTGATGACGATCCGCAGCAGCCAGGGCCGGAACGACTCCCGCACCCGGAATCGTGGCAGCGCCCGGTACGCGGCCACGAACGACTCCTGTACGACGTCGTCGGCATCCGCACCCGCGCCGCACAACAGCGCGGTGCGCTGCGCGAGCGCGCCGTAGCGCACGACCAGGACCCGGAAGAGGTCCCGCTCGCCTGCTGTCACGCGGGCGATCACTTCGGCGTCGTCCGTGTCGTCTCCTCGTCGCGATGCGTGAAGGATGCCCCGAGGGCCCACACCCCTTCTACACCGCGAAGCCCGGACGGGTTCCCGCCACGCGCGCACCGGCCCCGGCGGCGGCCGACCAGTCTCGTGTCAGCCGCGACCACCGGGACGTTCGCGACGACTACAGCCAGCCGGTCAGCGAATCGCCGGCCACCAGCACGACTCCGCTCCGCGCGGGCACCCTCAGCGCCCGCTCCGGCTCTTGCTCGGCAGACGCCCGCGCCGCTTGCTCCACAGAGGCCGGGTTTCCGGACGCCGGCATTTCCGAGGGCGGATCGGCCGCCAGTGCGCCGTCCAGGTAGGCGAGGGGCAGCCCGAGGCCGGTCAGCGCACCCGGATCCCGATCGCGGAGGTCCACCGACACCTGCTTCAGACGCCCCGGGATGTCATCCTCGGGCGCCGTCACGAGGTAGGCGTACGTCGGCGTGATCGCGTCGCAAGCCTCCCGGAACGCGGACACGACGCCCTCCAGGAAGGCGTCCGAGGAGCGGACGACCCGGCGCATGAAGGCGGCGTGCCCGACGACCACGACGAGCGCGCGGTAATCCTCACCCTCGACGAACCGGAGTTCCACCGGCATGCCGAGCCAGTCGCCCTCCATATACGGCAGGGCATCGCGGTAGGGAAGACTCTCGGCGCCCTGGTCTGCCGGGTCCGGGGCGGCCACCTGGGGGGCGAGGCCGGCGCGTCCGGCGCGGTCGCCCACCCACTCCAGCGGAGTCTGGTCCGGTTCGCCTCCGGCGGGCCGGTTGACAACAAATGCCGCGAAGATCTCGTGCGTACTCACAACGACGTCCCATTCATGAGCGTCCCAATCGTGCCGGGTGGGTGTCACAGTCGTCCCGCCACCCTGCCACGGCCCGCGGTGCGACACGCCGATGCCACGCCGGTCGATTCACCGGATCCGGAATCACTTTCTCGCATGCGGAAATCCGCGCGGCGAAGCGGGTGGTCACCCGTGCTTTTCTTGTACCGCAAGGGAATGCCGACCATCGACAAAGAGTGATGTCAACACTGCCTCGAGTAATCCGGCTACTATCGGCAATCCCGGCGGTCCTTTTCCCGTGAGCGTCTCGTCACGCGTTCGTTGGCTTTCTCGATCGCTTTCACGAGATCGTCCCGGTCGAGACGCTGCGGATCTTCGATGCCGAGCCTGCGCGCCACGTCCTTGAGGTGCGCCTGGGAAGCGTTGGCGTCGACGCCCTGCGCCGTGCCCCTCGGCTGGTCCAGCGAGCGTGGTGCGCCCTGGGCCGCCTGCGGGTCCGAGGGACCCTTGTGTTCCTTGGGCTCCCAGTGGTCGCCCACCTTCTCGTGCGTGTGCTTCAGCGACGCGTACGCCGTGCGGTGAGCCCGCTCGCCGTCGCCGTACGATTCCTCGGCGGACTGCAGCGTCTTCTTGTAGGTACGCACGGCTTTGTCGTCCGAGCGCGCGACCGTCGACGGTACGTCGTCCCGCATCTCCTGGGCCTGCTTGTGCTTTTCCTTGTCTTCCTTGGTCATGCAGGCAGGTTTCCCGCCGGCGCCACGCTTGAACGTTCCGATTCCGGGGCGAACGCGTATCAGGCTCAGATAACGGGCACCGGGTGCCTCGGCGGACGCCGCCGAGTTGGCCGAACCTCGCTCGAGCACGAGCCACGGCCGGCGGGTGGAGCCGGTGATTTCCACCCGGATTCCACCTCCGGGCTGCGGCCGGTCCGGGCGATTGTCTCTACCGTCGGACCATGGACGTCAGGCCGTACCCGCCTCCCGCGCTCTCCCGGCCCCGCGGGCACCGCGACCTCGCCGGCTCCGCGGGCTGCCGTCGGCTGGAGCTGGATCATCCGTGACACTGGTCAACATGACGCAGTCCGAGAGCCGGCCGTGGACCTGGCGCCTCCAGGTACGCAGCCTGGTCCCGCTCGTCGCGCTGGACTTCTCGATCATCGCGAGCCAGCTGAGCGACAACCGGATCGGCTGGGCCACCATCCTCTTCCTGGTTCTGGTGTCGGTCGGCTGGCTGAGCATCAGCTTCGACGCCCGCCCCCGGGTGGCGATCGTCGCCGGTCCGCTACTGCTGAGCGGGGCGGGCATCGGCCTCGCCGCGGTCACCGCCCCCGGAGTGGCCATCACGTTTCCGGCCGTCGCCTGTTTCAGCACGAGCGCCCGCAATCCGCTCCGGTGGTCGGTGCCGTTCACCGTGGCGGTCGCCGCGGCGCTCGCCGGCACCCAGGCAGCGGCCCATCACGGTACGACACTCATCCTGGTCAGCCCCGCTGTCTGCATCGCCGCGCTACTCGTCGGCCTCATCCGCCGACAGAACAACGCGCTCGCCGAAGAGACCCGACTCGCCCGGGAGAACGAAGCCAGATCCGCCGCCCTCGACGAACGCGCCCGCATCGCCCGGGAAATCCACGACGTACTCGCCCACTCCCTCGCCGCCCTCACCGTTCAACTCGAAACCGCTGACGCCCTCCTCGAAACAGGCCGCACCCAGCAAGCCCAACAGTCGATTCACACCGCCAACCAACTCGCCCGCGAGGGCCTCGCCGAGACCCGCCGCGCCATCAGCGCTCTGCGCGGCGACACCCTTCCCCTCCCGGATCTCCTCGCCAATCTCGCCGCCGCATACCACACCGATTTCGACGCCCCCGCCACCACCCAGATCGACGGGCAGCCCTACGACCTCACCCCCGACACCCACCTCGCCCTCTACCGCACGGCGCAAGAGGCGGTCACGAACGTCCGCAAGCACGCGCCCGGGGCCGCTGTCGCCTTCACCCTCGCGTACCGGCCGCGCACCATAACCCTCACCATCACCAACGACCCGCCACCACCCGGAACCCCTCGCTCCCTGACCGACACCGGTGGCGGGTACGGCCTCACCGGCCTCCGGGAACGCGCCGAACTGGCCGGCGGCACCTTCACCGCCGGGCCCGCCACCAAGCCCGGCGGACCGGAGGGCCCGGCCGGGGCGGGCTGGCGAGTGGAGGTACAGATCCCGAGCTGACCGGGAGTCAGCGAGCGGCGCCGGGGCCCGTGGGTCGCGTGGCCCACTCGTCGCGCGATAGCGAACGGGCGCAGGATCAGGCGGGCGGTGGACAGGGGGTAGTTCGGTCGCAGCACGGGCCTAAGCCAGCCCGGGGGTACGCCGCAGTTCCGCTTCCAGTGCCGTGAGCCACTCGCCGGTGCCCTGCTCCCGCCAGGCCGGCTCCTCGTACCCGTCGAGAAAGGCGTCCTGCTCGGTGAGCACCAGCCGGGTGCCCTCCCCCTCCGCGACGAACTCCACCGTCGTGAGCGACACCGTCGCCAGATCGTCCCCGCTGCGCAGCGCGGACGCGTACACGATCCGCTCATCCGCGACGATGTCGTGGTACACCGACTCGAAGACCAGCGGTGTGCCGCTCTCGTGACGGCCCCGGTTGACCTCGCGACCGCCTACCCGGAAGTCGAGTTCGTGTTCCGCCGCCGTACCGGCGAACCACCGGGCCTTCGCGTGCGGGTCGGCCCAGGCTGCGAACACCCGGGCCGGCGGAGCGTCATATCGGCGCTCGATGGTGAACGAGCTGTGAATGACGGAGCGGTCGGTCATGCCGGTCTCCCTTCCTCCGGTTCGGAATGGTCGGTCAGGTGGTCGCCCAGTCGATCCAGGCGCCGTTCCCAGCCGGTGCGCTGATCGCCGAGCCAGTCCTCGGCCATCCGCAGTCCGGCCGGCTCGATGTGGCAGGTGCGTACCCTGCCCACCTTCTCCGTCCTGACCAGGCCGCACGCTTCGAGCACCTGAAGGTGCTGCATGACGGCGGGCAGCGACATGGCGAACGGCTGGGCCAACTCCCTGACCGGCGCTGGCCCCCGGACCAGGCGCTCGACCATGCTCCGGCGGGTCGGGTCGGCCAGCGCCTGAAACACCCGGTCGAGCGGTTGCCCTTGGTTAACCACGTACCTAACTATTGCTCCGACGGGAGCATCAGTCAAGTCGCTGCTTAACTTTTTCCGGTCGAGCCGGCCGGGCCGACGAACCTCGACGCGAGCTTGTGGGTGAAGGCCACCGAGCGGTCCGTCAGGTCCCAGGTGTCGAGTTCCCGGCCCACCAGTTCCGCATGGAGCCGGCTGACGTCGCGAAGCGCATTGCCGGCGGACTTGCGAACGTACTCGCTGGGATCGGCGCGGAGCGCCGCGAGCAGGGCGACCGCGGTCCCCGGATGCTCCTTGAAGTACGGGCGGGCCGTCCAGACGCGCAGCCCCTCGCTCGCCGCCCGGCGCCGGTTGGCTTCGGGCGCGTCGAGCCATTCCTCGATGACCGGCAGACTCGCCCGATAGCCGACGGCGGTTTCGCTTGCGGCGGCGGCGAAGCCCGGTGACAGTGAGATCGATGATCGAACTGGTGGTGCTGATCGGATTGCAGGCGTCGGGAAAGTCCACGTTCTGCCGGCGCACGCTGGCGGCAGACCACGTGGTGGTCAGCAAGGACGCGTTTCCCCGTGCACGCCACCGTCAGCGTCGCCAACTGCGTCTGATCGACGAGGCACTGAGCGGGCGACGCAGCGTCGTGGTGGACAACACCAATCCGTCGCCGCAGGAGTGGGAGCCGCTGATCGAACTCGCCCGCGCGCACGGTGCGGAGACGGTCGGGTACTGGTTCCCGACCGACCTACCCGGGACGCTGGAGCGCAACGCGACCCGGGAGGGTCGGGAGCGGGTACCCGACGTGGGGCTGTACGCCACACTCAAGCGCCTACGACGCCCCCGGCACGCGGACGGGTTCGACCGGCTCTACGTGGTGCGGTTCGACGGTACCGGCGGGTTCGACGTCCGGCCCGCGCCGGAGGAGTGAGCCGTCATTCCGGCGGCGGCACCGGGACGCCGAACAGATCCTCGGCGCTGCCGACCCGGCCGTCCACCGAGTTGAGAGCCGCGACGAGGCGCTTCTCCTCGTACGTGAAGTGCGACTCCAGCAGGGCGGTCAGGCCGTCCAGTTCAGCCCGTACCCGCCGAGCGTCCGCCGGGCCGGCACCACCGGTCCGGTCGGCACCGGACGATCCGATCAGGTCTTCTATCCGCCGCAGAATGTCGGCCACGATCCGGTGGTCGCGTTCCAATTCGCCCAGCACTGGGCGCAGGTGCGGAAACCGGTCGGCGAGCACCGCGAACGCTCCGGAGTCCTCACCGGTGTGGTGGCGGCGGAGAACCGAACAGAACGCCACGCAGTGCGCCGCCAGCGCGGGCAGCCCGGGCCGGGGCGGGCCGGGCTCGCCGTCGTCGGGCGGGTCGTCGTCGGGCGGGCCGTCACCGGGCGGGTCGCCGGCAGGTGGGGCGTCGGGAGCCGGCGGGTCGCCGGTGAGGTAGGCGTCCACGTTTGCGCGGAGCCTCGCCAACTCCTCACGAAGCCAGAGGTGTATCTCGATCAGCTGGATGCCCATCGCCGCGAGGCGGCTGTCGGGCTCGATGGGTGCGGTCACGTTTGTCCCGTGATGCCACGCGCCTCCATGCCCTCGGCGGCCTTCGTGCCGGGTACACCGCGACGCTGGCCCCACTGTACTCGCTGGCCTGCCAGCCACCATCGGTGTCAGGATCTGATGGCGTGAGCGTTGACAACGCGCTGTGGCGCGCCATCGGCATGTTTCGCGTCGCCGCGTTCGTGTACTCCGTCGCGCTCGCGATCTACGGGTACCACACCTATCGCGGCGTCGTCCTCGCCGCCGCGGTCCTCGCGGTGATGGGTGCGTGGACCGCGCTGACCATCTGGGCGTACCGTTCGCCGGCCCTGCGCACCTGGCGACTCGTCGCGGCCGACTTCGCGGTCACCGCGCTCTGCCTGCTCGCCACGGGTGTGGTGGTGCCGACCGCGGCCCGGCATGCCGGCGCGCCCACGCTCACCGCCGCGTGGGTCGCCGCACCGGTGATCGCGTGCGCGGTCAAGGGCGGCCGCCGGTGGGCCATCGCCGCCGCCCTGGCGCTCGGCGCCATAGACGTGGCACTGCGCGGAGTCGCGGTTCAGGACGCGCTCAGCGGCACCGTGATGCTGCTGCTCGCCGGCCTGGGCGTGGGGTACCTCTCGGCACTGGCGCATGGCGCCGAGAGGCGCATGCAACAGGCCGTCGAACTGGACGCGGCGACCCGGGAGCGGGAACGGCTGGCCCGCGGCATCCACGACGGCGTACTCCAGGTGCTCGGGCTGGTACAACGGCGGGGCGCCGAGCTGGGCGACGAGGGCATGGAGCTGAGCCGGCTGGCCGGTGAGCAGGAAGCCGCCCTGCGCTCGCTCGTCGGGCTGGACACGGCGCCGACGACGACCGGCGGTCTGGTCGATCTGCGGCACCTGTTGCGGCCGATGGACGGCACCCGGGTGCACCTGGTCACTCCGGCGGCCGCGGTGGTGCTGCCCGCGCGGGTGGCCACCGAGATAGCCGCGGCGGTGGACAGCGCGCTGCACAACGTGCGTGCGCACGCGGGTACGGACGCCACGGCATGGGTGCTGGTCGAGGACGAGCGCGACTGCGTGACGGTGACTGTCCGCGACGACGGCCGGGGGATGGCACCCGAACGCATCGCCGAGGCCGCGGCCACCGGCCGGCTGGGGATCGCCCAATCCATCTCCGGCCGCATTCGCGACCTGGGCGGCGAGGTCACGATCGTCACGGCGCCGGCCCGCGGGGTCGAGGTAGAGATGCGGGTACCACGCCCACGCGACCGGCGGTCGCACTCCCGGCTTCCGCGGGGTAGGTAGGCTGCGCATCGTGACACAGGCACAACCGCCGGTCCGGGTCATGGTCGTCGACGACCACCCGATGTGGCGGGACGGGGTAGCCCGCGACCTGACCGAGGCCGGGTACGAGGTGGTCGCCACGGCCGGCGACGGCGCCGAGGCGGTACGGCGCGCAGCGGCCACCCGACCGGACGTCATCGTGCTGGACCTGCACCTGCCGGACCTGCCCGGCGTGGACGTGATCCGGGGGCTGCTCACCTCCTGCCCCCGGGTACTGGTGCTCTCGGCCAGCGGTGATCAGCAGGATGTCCTCGACGCGGTGAAGGCGGGCGCCACGGGATACCTGGTGAAGTCGGCGGGCCGGGAGGATTTCCTCGCGGCGGTCGGCCGCACCGCTGCCGGAGACGCGGTCTTCACTCCGGGGCTCGCTGGCCTGGTGCTCGGCGAGTACCGCCGGCTCGCGGAGGCGCCGCGCGCACCCGACGACGCGGTGGCTCCGGCACTGACCGACCGGGAGACCGAGGTGCTGCGGCTGGTCGCGAAAGGCCTGGCGTACCGGCAGATCGCCGAACGTCTGGTGCTCTCCCACCGCACGGTGCAGAACCACGTACAGAACACGCTTCGGAAGTTGCAGCTGCACAACCGGGTGGAGTTGGTCCGGTACGCGATCGAACAGGGCCTGGACGGCGACGACTGACGCGTCGGCGCGCCGCTGGAGCTGGTGGGTGTCATGCGAGCGGCTCGTGCCTCCGGGATACGAGCCGTAGACTCAGCCGGTCCATGAGCGGTACGGGGGGCGCTGATGCCGACGCAGGTGGAACAGTCATGGATCCGGATCGAACGGTGGCTTGCCGCGCACGCACCGCGCACCGCCGCGACGCTACGGCCGCCGGCCGCACCGGCCGCGATCGCCGAGTCACAGCGAACGATCGGCGTGACGTTCTCCGATGACTTGATCGCGTCGCTGCTGCGGCACGACGGGTGCACCCACGACGACGCGTCTTTCCGGCTTCCCGGCGACTACCGGCTCATGCCGGTCGCGGACATCGTTCCGGACTGGCGGATCAAGACCGATGCGCTGGCTCAGACCGACACCGACCGGCGGCTGTTGGGCAGCTACTGGCATCCGGGCTGGATACCTTTCGCGGACACGAACGCCGTCGACGCGTTGGTGGTCGACTGCCGGCCCGGCGGGGCGCCCGGCGCGGTCGGAACGCATCTCAAGGGCGATGGGACGCACTTCGGCACCTGGACCTCGGTGGGTGCGCTGCTGGCCGAGGTGGCGGATGCGCTGGAGCGCCGCCGGCCGATCGGTACGTGCATGCCGGTGTCGTTCGACGGGAGGCTGTCCTGGGAAATCGTTCGGGAGCAGCACCCGGCGCCGGGGTCGGTGTTCGACCTGGCCGCTGAGGCGCCGGTGCCGGGGATTCCGCAGGCGCGCGCCGTGGGCGAGGTCTGGCGGGTGGATGACGATTCGCCCCTGGGCCTGCGGGTGCGGGCGGTGGCGGCGGAGGCCGGCGCGGCGGTCGCGAGCCGTACCGCGGCAGGGCAACCCCGACAACTGCTCACCGAACCGGAGCGGATGGCGTGGATGCACAGGCATGCCGCGGCCGAAGCCATCGTCGGCGTCCTCGCGGCAATGTCGCCGGTGGCTGGTGGGCATCTGCTCAGTCGACGGCTCAGCCCAGACTGGCGGGCCCAGTTCATGACCGACCTCGGGGAACTGGCCATACCGGACGGCGCGATCGACGAACTGGTCGCCGCGGAGGAGCGCGCGATCCGGTCGGCGCGGCGGACGACGCCCCTGGTGTGGAGGTCGCAGCGCCCGCCCGTCGCTTCTACCGGCACGCGGACCAGAACCAGCCTCGCCGCCGGCCCGAGGTACGGCACACCCACCAGCCGAGCAACAGTCCGGCCGCGCCCGCCACCTTGAGCGCGGCGATCAGAGCCGACGCCGACTCAGGAAGCGCCACCCGCCAGCTCGCCGGCGGCGCGCGTGACCGCCCGGCGGATGGACTCGTACCCGGTGCACCGGCACAGGTTCGAGGTGAGCAGTTCCCGCAGCCGGTCCGGGTCATCGGCGATCGACGGATCCTCCTGCAGCGCGCCAGCCGCCAGCATCAGGAACCCGGGGGTGCAGAACCCGCACTGCAGCGCGTGCTCGGCGGAGAACGCCTCCTGCAACGGGTGCGGTGTACCGTCGGCGCCGGCCAGCCCCTCGACGGTACGCACCTCGCGACCGTCGCACTGCACGGCGAACATCAGGCAGGAACGCACCGCCTCGCCATCCACCAGTACCGTGCAGGCACCGCAGACACCATGCTCACAGGCCAGGTGCGTACCCGTCAGCCGGCAGTTCTCGCGCAGCGCGTCGGCCAGCGTTCGCCGGGCCTCCACCTCCAGCTCGCGACGTTCGCCGTTGACGGTCAGCGTGACACGCACGGCTCACCTCCCGTCCCCGACTGCGCCGGCATCGCGCACCGCCGCCTCCAGAGCGCGGCGAACCAGTACCCCGACCGCGTGGCGCTGATAGCCGGCGCTGGCGTGCGGTTGTTCCCGGGGGTCCGCGTCCTGTTCGCCGGCGACCCGCGCCGCACCGGTCAGGGTTCCGGCGTCGGCCGGCTGCCCGAGCAGTGCCCGCTCGGCTGCGTGCGCACGCACCGGTCGCTCGGCCGCGTTGACCAACCCCAGCCGTACCCAGTCGATGACTCCGTCGCGAACGGTGAGCGCTGCGATGGCGGCGAGTTGCGCGAAGCTCGCGTGCGTACGCCGGTGCTCGACAAAGCCGACGCCGGCACGGTCCGGAAGCAGCGGCAGCCGGGCCTCGCTCAGCAACTCCTCCGGGCGGCGGACGGTGTCGAACGGCCCGGCGAAGAAGGCTTCCGCGGCCACGGTACGGGTTCCGTCCGGCCCGGTGAGGTCGAGCTGGGCGTCCAGCGCGGTCGCGACCGCCGGCCACTCGGCGGCCGGGTGCGCGTACGCGAGGCTGCCGAGCATGGTGCCCCGTGCGCGGATCGGCGGATGGGCGATGTTGTGCACCACGCTGGACAGCAGGCGCCCGAGGGGCCCGGCGGAGATGTCCCGTTCGAAGGCGCGATGGCGCACCAGCGGCCGCACGCGCAGCACCCCGTCGCCCGCGTCGAGTCCGGTGAACTCGGCGACCCGGTTGATGTCGACCAGCCGGGCCGGTCGCACGGTGCGGTAGTTCATCTCCAACACCAGGCTCTGCCCGCCGGCGAGCACCCGGGTGTCGCCGCCGGCCAGGGCCGCGACCACCTCTTCCACGGTACGGGGCGCGAAATACTCGAACGCCGTGGGCTTCACCGGCCCGCTCCCGCCAGCGCCGGCTGCCGCGCCTGCCAGCAGGCGAAGGGAGTCAACGGCATCTGGATCGCGCTCGGATCGTCGAGGTCCAGCGCGTCGACGACGGCGTTAATGACCGCCGCGGGCGCGCCGATGCAACCGGCCTCGCCGGCACCCTTGGCGCCCAGCGCCGTATTCGGGTTCGGCGTGCACATCTCCCGGAGGGTCACCGGCGGGACCTCCGACAGCGTCGGGATCAGGTAATCGAGCAGGCTCCGGGTCTCCGGTACGCCGTCCGGGTCGTACCGGACCTGTTCGTACAGCGCCTGGCCCAGCCCCTGCGCGATCGACCCGTACGACTGCCCGCGCACGATCACGTGGTTGATCACGACACCGTAGTCGTCGACGGCCACCAGCCGGAGCACCGAGACCGTACCCAGTTCCGGCTCCACCTCCACCACCGCGATGTACGTGCCGTAGGGCGCCGCCTGCGGGGGCTCGAAGACCTCGTCGGCGCGCAGCGGCCCGGTCGCGGCCGCGAGGTCGGCGAGCGACACCCTGCGCTGGCCCGCGCTCACCGTCCCGGCCCGGTACGTGACCTCCTCGATCGGCACCGCCCAACTCTCCGCCGCCCGGCCGCGTGCCTGTTCCATGAGGGCGCCGGCAGCCCGATGCAGGGCGGCGCCACCGGTCTGCATCGACCGGCTGGAGTACGAACCGATGCCCCGAGGCACGATCGCGGTGTCGGCTTCCACCAGCCGAATCAGCTCCGGCTCGACGCCGAGGACGGAGGCGACCACCTGAGGGAACGACGTCTCGTGACCCTGCCCGGTCGAGCAGCATCCGGACAGCGCCAGGTACGTGCCGTCCGGGCACGCCTCCACCGAGCCGAACTCCCAGGCGTTCCCGGACCGTTCGAGGTAGCTGCAGATGCCAATGCCCAGCGGCGCCCCGGTGCCGGTGCGGCGCCGCTGTGCCTGCTGGGCACGCCATCCGTCGTAGTCGACGGTACGCATCGCCAGGGCGAGCGCGGCCGGATAGTCGCCGCTGTCGTACTGGAACCCGGTGGGTGTGCGGTACGGGAGCGCGTCGGGCCGGATGAAGTTGCGCTGCCGCAGCTTCGCCGGATCCATCCCGAGACGGCGGGCCAGCGTGTCGACCGTGCGCTCGATGGCCGTGGCCGCCTCCGGCCGGCCGGCACCGCGGTACGGGCTGGTCGGCGCCGTGTTGGTCACCACGCACCGGGTCTGCACGTGTACCCGCGGAATCTGGTACGCGCCGGCCGCCATCACCGACGTGTTGAGCGGTACGAACGCGCCGAGGTGCGGGTACCCGCCGACGTCCGCGTCGATGGTCAGCTCGTACGCGAGGATCCTGCCGTCGGCGTCGGCCGCCATCCGGGTGCGTTGGTTCTGCCCGCGCCCGTGCGGCGGTCCGGTCAGTGCCTCGGCCCGGTCCTCAACCCAGCGCACGGTGCGGCCGAGGCGCCGGGCCGCGACGGCGACGGCCAGGTATTCCGGGTACGTTTCGCTCTTGCCGCCGAAGGCGCCGCCGACGTCCGGCACCACCACGCGGATGCGCTCCTCCGGCAGCCCCAGCGCGGCGGCGAGGTCGCCGCGCAGCCGGTGCGGTGCCTGGTGCGAGCACCACACGGTCAGCCCGTCGTCGTCCTCCGGCCGGATCAGGATGGCCCTGGCCTCCATCGATGTGTGCGCAAGCAGCTGTTGGCGGTAGTTGCCCTCGACCACCACGGCCGCGTCCCGCCAGACCGCGGGGTCGATCGGATCGCCGTACTCCTTCTCGACCGCCACGTTGGGCATGCCGAGAAACAGTTCGACTTCGCTGCCGGCCGCGTCGGTCGGGTCCAGCAGGACGGGCAGCGGCGAGATGTCCAGCCGTACCGCGTCCCGCGCGTCCTCGGCGACGTACCGGTCGGCGGCCAGCACGATCGCGACCGGCTGCCCCACGTACCGCACCCGGTCAACGGCCAGCGCCGGCCACGCCCGTCCGGCGGACGCGGTGATCCCGAGCATCGGCGGCGTCTGAGGTACCGCGGGCAGGTCGGCCGCCGACCACACGGCGGCGACCCCGGGCATCCGGCGCGCGTCGTCCACGTCCACCGCACCCATCTCGCCGTGGGCCACCGGGCTGGAGACGAACACCACCTCAAGGCAGTCCTCCGGAAGCAGGTCGGCGACGAAGCAGCCCGCTCCCCGGACCAGCCGGGCGTCCTCGCGCCGGCTCGGCGCCGAACCGCCATCGGCGGCCCGGCGGGTGAACTCCGAGTCGTCACCGCCAGCCCGCTGGGCCATCCTCGCCTCCCGCCGGAGCGCACCGCGCGGTCGCTCCCACCTGAACCCCCCTTCCCTGCTTTCCGGAGGCACAAACCACGCGCGGCGGCCTTACCGCCTGGGGTAATCGCGGAATCGGGCACCGCGCGGAACAGCCGGCTGCCCGGATCGATACCGCCCAACCGGGTCACCGGGTGCGGTCAGGCCGCGACCCGGTCAACCCAGGCGGGCAGTGGCTCGCAGGCGGCGAGCCACTCCGCCGGTACCCGATCCAGGCCGGTACCCGCCGCCACGATCCCGCCGACGATCGCGCAGGTGGTGTCCATGTCCCCGCCGGCCAGCACCGTCGCCCAGAGCGCCTCGACCGGGTCGTCGAGATGACGCGCGGCGCACCAGACGGCGTAGGGCACCGTGTCCGCCGCCGAAACCCGGTGCCCGCAGCCGAGCACCGCCGCGGCGTCGCGCGGGTCGTCGGTGTGCGGGATCTCCCGCGCCCGGCGCAGGCGCGCCGCGACCTCACCGTCCGGTACCCGATCGGCCACCGCCGCGACCAGTTCCCCCGCGGCGGTGCCACCGACGCTCAGCGCCGCGGCCACCGCCACCGCGACCGCACCCGCCGCGGCCTCCGGGTGGGCATGCGTCACCACCGCCGACCGGATCGCCTCGGCCACCACCCGGTCCAGGTCGCCGGCGAACCACGCTCCCAGCGGCGCGACCCGCATCGCGGCGCCGTTGCCCCACGATCCCCGGCCACCGAACTGCCGGCCCGTCAGCGCCGCCCAGTCCGCGCCGTCGCCGAGCGCGGGCAGCACCGTGGACATCGAGGTGCCGTAGCCACGGTCCGGGTCGGCGGCGTACCCGCGGGCGAACTCCGTCGCCAGCGCGCCCTGGTCGACCGTCCCATGCCCGTGCAGCACCTTCAGCAGCGCCAGCGCCATCGCGGTGTCGTCGGTCCACGGCCACGGACCCCGTGGCTCCCACCGCTGGACGAGCGCGGTCTCGAGCACCTCGGCCGGCTGGAAGAACCAGGTCTCGCCGAACGCGTCGCCGAGCGCCAGGCCGCGCAACGACGCCACGGCGGCGGATCTGTTCGTCACCCGCCGATCATCGCGCCCTGCGAACCGCACCGCCACGCGATTCGCGCACCGCCACGCGATTCGCCTACCGCCAAATGACTCCGGCACCGCCGAACGGTTCCGGCGCCGCTGAGGAGTTTATGTGCCCCGAACGGATCCGTCGCCGCCGACGAATTTAGGTGCCTCCGAACGGATCCGGCCCCGACCGCCGAAAAGCGGTCGGGGCCGGGGCTCGCGGAGGTCAAGCCGTCATCACGTCGCCCGCGTGTGCCGCTGCCAGCACGTCGCCGCGCACCGCGTCCAGATGCGCCAGCCCGGGCGTGTCCGCCGGGATGGTGACCGACGGCGTCTCGGTACGCGGGGACACACCGGCGCCCGCCTTCGCCCGCCGGACGGCGCCGATCAGCGCGGACGCCGCGGCGAACACCGCCGGATCGCCGGCTCCGCCCCCGGTCGACGGTGAGCGCCGCGGCCACGGTGCGCGGTGGATCGAACCATCGCGCCACCACGACCACACCTCTTCGGTCACGTACGGCAGCACCGGCGCGAACAGGCGCAGCAGGACGTCGAGCGCGTACTCCAGAGCGGACCGCGCCGACCGTGCCGCCGGACCGGTCCCGTACGCCCGTCCCTTCACCAGCTCCACGTAGTCGTCGCAGAACGTCCAGAAGAACGTCTCCACCCGTTCCAGCGCGCGGGTGTAGTCCAGCGCCTCCAGCGCCACGGTCGCGTCCGCCACCACGACATCCAGCGCGGCGAGCATCGCCCGGTCGAGTGCCTCGGTCACCGCGACGGCCGACGCGGGTTCGGATGCGGGGTCCGCGGCCGCGGCCGGTCCCAGCCCCAACACGAACCGGCTCACGTTCAGGATCTTCGTGGCCAGCCGCCGACCCACGCGCATCTGGTTCGTGTCGTACGCGGTGTCCGCCCCCGGCCGGCCGTTCGCCGCCCAGTACCGCACCGCGTCGCTGCCGTACTCCTCCAGCGGCTGCATCGGAGTCACCACGTTGCCAGTGGACTTCGACATCTTCTTGCGGTCCGGATCGGTGATGAAGCCCGAGATCGCCGCAGTCCGCCAGGGCAGCGTCCCGTCCAGTTGCCGGGCCCGGGTCACCGTGGTGAACAGCCAGGTGCGGATGATGTCGTGCGCCTGCGGCCGCAGATCCATCGGGTACACCCGGCTCCACAGGTCCTCGTCCTCGCACCAGCCCCCAGCGATCCGCGGAGTCAGCGACGACGTCGCCCAGGTGTCCATGACGTCGGTGTCGCCGGTGAAGCCGCCGGGCCGGTCGCGGTCCGCCTCGCCGTAGCCGGGTGGCGTGTCGGCCAGTGGATCGATCGGCAGCGTCGACTCGTCCGGCAGGATCGGCGCGTCGTGGCGCGGCTCGCCGTGCTCGTCCAGCGGGTACCACACCGGGAACGGCACGCCGAAGTACCGCTGCCGGCTGATCAGCCAGTCGGACGAGAGCCCGTACACCCAGTCCTCGTACCGGCGGCGCATGAACTCCGGTTGCCAGCTCAGTTCCCGGCCGGCGGACAGCAACGCGTCGCGGTGTTCGAGGGTACGGATGAACCACTGCCGGCTGGTCACGATCTCCAGCGGCCGGTCCCCCTTCTCGAAGAACTTCACCGGATGCCGGATCGGCCGGGGCTCGCCCGCGAGCCGGCCGGTCTCGGCGAGACGGGACACGATCTCCCGCCGCGCCTGGGACACGGACCGGCCCACCAGAGTGGCGTACGCCGCCGCCCCCTCGGCCGGCAGATCGAGGTCGGCCTCGATGAACCGGCCGTCGCGCCCGAGGATCGACCGGATCGGCAGGCGCAGGTCACGCTGCCAGATCACGTCGGTCACGTCGCCGTAGGTGCACACCATCGCGATCCCGGTGCCCTTCGCGGGATCCGCCAGGTGGTGCGCGAGGATCGGCACCCGGGCGCCGAACAGCGGACTCGACGCGGTGCGACCGAACAGCCCCCGGTACCGGTCGTCGTCCGGGTGCGCGACCAGGGCCACGCAGGCCGGCAGCAGCTCCGGCCGGGTGGTGTCGACCTCGATGGCCGGTGCCCCGCCGTCGCCTGCCCGGCCGTCGCCTGCCCGGCCGCCGTCCGGCCCGGAGAGCGAGTCGCCGTCCGGCCCGGAAAGCGAGTCCAGCTCGAACAGCAACCGGTGATAGGCGCCGTCCACCTCGCGGTCCTCCTGCTCCGCCTGCGCCACGGCGGTCTGGAAGTCCACGTCCCAGGCGGTCGGCGCGAGCGCGTGGTATGCCTCGCCGGCCGCGAGCCCACGCAGGAACGCGCGCTGGGCGACCCGCCGGGCCGTGGAGCCGATCGTCGTGTACGTCCTCGACCAGTCGACGGACAGCCCCAGCCGGCGCCACAGTGTCTCGAACGCCTTCTCGTCGCGCGTGGTCAGCAGCGTGCACAGTTCGATGAAGCTGCGCCGGGACAGCCGGGTCGGTGGCTGTTCGCGGCGCTTGCGGCTGGCCGCCTCGGGCAGGTCGCCGCCGGTGACGCCGAGGGCAGCCAGTTCGTCGGGCCGGTACGGCAGGGAAGGGTCGCACCGCACGTGGAAGTAGTTCTGCACGCGCCGCTCGGTGGGCAGGCCGTTGTCGTCCCAGCCGACCGGGTAGAACACTTCCCGCCCGCGCATGCGCCAGAACCGCGCCGCGATGTCGGTGTGCGTGTAGCTGTACACGTGTCCCACGTGCAGGCTGCCGCTGGCGGTCAGCGGCGGGGTGTCGATGGAGTAGACCTCGTCGCGGGTACGGCCGCGGTCGAACCGGTAGGTGCCGTCGGTCTCCCAGCGATGCGCGTGACGTTCTTCGATGCCGTCCAGCGAGGGTTTCTCGGGCACGGCACGGCCTGGAGTCGTCCGGCCGCCAGCGGCGCCGAGGGACGAGGCGTCGCGGTCAAGCGGCCGCTCTTGAGCGGTCATAGCTGATCACCTTTCGAGGCGGATGGGTGCGGGTTCCCGGTGGGATGACGGCGGGACGCGCGGTGGCGCGTCAGGCCGTCTCGCGTACTCGGCGTACGCCCGACGGGCGGGATACCCGTACCGCCGAACAGGCCACGCTCGACCGGCATACGCGCGACGTCGACGGCGTCGACGTGGCGATGCGCGGGCGGGTGGGCGTGTTCACGGCAGCTCCTCGTGTGCCTCGGTGAGGTACCCATCCTACCGCTGTCGGGGTCGGCCGCGGTTCCGAACCGGACAGCGGGCGCACCGAGCCCGTTTCCGGACCGGTTTCCGGATTCGGGGACAGCGGTCAGGGCGCGGCCGGCGCCACGACGATCTGGTACTCGTCCTCGTAGAGCACCCGACCCGGTGGCTCCGCCCGCTCCAGCCGGACGCAGGCCACCCCGTGGTGCGCGAGAATCTCCAGGTACCCGTCGACACGATCGAGCAGCGGCCCCGCGCTCGTCTTGAACCACGCCGCGGCGCCCGGGTTGACGGCACGGTCGTACACCGACGGGTCCACGGTCGACGGGTCCGGGTAGGCAGCGGTGAACCACTCGTTGTTCTCGCGCCAGAACCGCTCCTGCGCCGCGGTCAACGTCCCACGCCTCGCCAACCCGTTGACCAGCGCGAAGATGCCGGGGAACGTGCCGCGCGCGTTGGGATCCGGACTCTGGAACCGGACGTAGCCCTCGATCACCGACCCATTCTGGCCGCCCCGGAGCCGGCGACACGCCGGGGGGCACTTCGCGATTCTCCGCCTCCGATGAGGGATGATTTCCGGAAGCACAGCCCGCCGAGGCGGGTCACCGGCGAGAGGGGACACGGGATGCGGCAGCAGTGCCCGGTGTTCGACGGCGACCGGGCCGCCGAACGGCTGACCGAGCTGGGCCTCAGCGTGGAAGTCCTGGAATTCGCGCTGCGCGGCGCGGATGCCGAGGCGCGCAGCTACACGCCCCTGGATCCGCCGAACATGCAGGGCATGGCGCGATACTCGCGGACCGTGCGGCTGCTGCGCGAGCGGCTGATCCCGTTCGGCTGGTCGTTCGACAACCCGCGCAACCTGGCGCGCACGGTCAGCCCCGACCGGCGCGTGGCCGTCATCACCACGCTCGGCGACGGCGCCACCGGCTTCCCGCACGCGCTGCCGTCCACCCGGTACGAGAAGGGTCTGGCCACCATCGAGGCGGTCGGCCGCAACTTCCTTCAGCTGAGCCTGCCCATCGACCTCTCGGACCTGGAAGACCGGCGGCCGCCGGGCGGCGATGGCGTGGACAGCGATGACCTGGACAGCGGCGGCCTGCCCACCGGCGACGCGCTGTTCGACGCCGAGGACGACGGCACGGCCACCTGGATCCTGCTGTACAACGTGACCGACACCGAGATCCGCGCGGAGCTGTCCCTGCCCGACTCGATGGTCGAGGGCTACATCGACACCTGGGTCGAGCGTGTGGTCCTGCCACCGATCCCGCTCGAGCCGGCCGTCCCGCTCGAACCCATCGTCCCGCTGCGGGTCGGCGGTCCGATCGCTTCCGACCAGGCCGGGGAGCCGGACGTCCTCGTCTTCCGCCGCGGCGCGTGAGGGCCCGCCAGCCGTCCGGCGGCCCGGTACTGACCCCGAGCCGGCTCACTCTGGCGCGTAAGCGGCGCGGGCTGACGCTGGTCCAGCTCGCCACCGAGGTCGGAGTCAGCGTGCGCAGCCTGTCCGCGTACGAGAACGGGCGCCAGGAGCCCACCGGGGACACCCGGCACCGGCTGGCCGCCGCCCTCGACGTGCCGGTCGGGTTCCTGAACGCCGGTGACGTCGACGAGATCCCGCTCGACGCCATCAGCTTCCGGGCACCCAGCAAGCTCACCGCGGGCCAGCGCGACACCGCGCGCAGCGCCGGCCGCATCGCCCTGCTGCTCGCCGAGTGGATCGAGCAGCGGTTCGACCTTCCCACGCCGGACGTGCCGTCGCTGCCCACCCTCGACCCGGAGACCGCGGCCGAGGTGGTGCGCGCCCGCTGGGGGCTGGGCGTCGCGCCGCTGGGCAACCTCGTACGGCTGCTGGAGGCGCACGGGGTACGGGTGTATTCGCTCGCCGCCGACTGCGCCGCGGTGGACGCGTTCTCGTTCGTCTGGCGCTCCACCCCGTACGTGCTGCTGAACACCGCCAAGTCCGGCGAGCGCGGCCGGTTCGACGCCGCCCACGAACTGGGGCACCTGGTGCTGCACAGCGAACACCGGCTGCCTCACGGCACAGACGCCGAGCAGGAGGCCAACCGGTTCGCCGCGGCGATGCTCATGCCACGCGCCGATGTCCTGGCGCATCATCTCGCCAACGCCGCCATCGACCGCATCCTCGACGCGAAGCAGCACTGGCGGGTGGCCGCCATGGCGCTGACCCACCGGCTGCACGAGCTGGACCTGCTCACCGACTGGGGATACCGGACGGCCTGCGTCGACCTGTCCCGGCGGGGTTACCGCACCGGAGAACCGGGCGGCATCACCCGGGAGACCTCTCCCCTGCTCGCCCGCGTGTTCCAGGTGCTGCGCGCCGAGGGCATCGGCCCGGCCGACATCGCGAACGACCTGCACATCACCGTCGCCGAGCTGAACCGGCACGTATTCGGGCTCGTCCCCACGGCGGTCAACGGCGGCGCCGCGCGCACGCCACCGAAGCGCCCGAAGCTGACGCTCGTGACCCACTGACGCTCGTGACGGGCTGACGCTCGTGACGGGCTGACGCTCGTGACGGTACGTACGCACCGACAGCTGAACATCGACACGGGGAGCAACGGATGCGCGTTCTGTTCGTCTCGGCACCACTGGTCGGTCACCTCTACCCGATGGTCCCGCTCGCCCGCGCGATGCGCGACGCCGGGCACGACGTTCTGATCGCCAGCGGTGGCGACGCCGCCCGTACCCAGCCGGCCGGCCTGCCGGTACGGGACATCGCTCCCGGGTTCGACATCGGCACCATCGCCCGGCGGCTCATGCTGCGGCACCCGCTGATCGCCCGCGCCGAGCTGGCCGGCACGGCCGGCACCCGAGGAGTCTCGCTGCTGTTCGCGGCGGTGAACGAGGGGCTGGCGGACGCCGTCGTCGCGCTGGTCGACGAGTGGGCTCCCGACCTGGTGGTGCACGAGCCGCTCGCCGTCGCCGGCGCGCTCGCCGCCGCCCGGGCCGGAGTCCCGGCCGTACTGCACGGCTCCAGCCTGTTCGACGACGCGGAGCTGGCGCGGGTCGTCGGCGACGCGATGCGCCGGCCGCGGATGGACGGCGTACCACCGGCCACGGCCATCCTCCGCACCGCGCCGGCCAGCCTGGTCGGGCACCGTACGGGCACGCCGATGCGACCGGTTCCGTACGGCGGCGACGGCAGCCTCCCCGACGACCTGCGCGAACCGTCCGCCCGCCCCCGCATCCTGGTCAGCCGCAGCACCGTCGCCGGACCCGCCGGAGGCGACCTGATGGGTGCCGTGGTGGCCGCCGCGCCGGACGTCGACGCCGAGTTCGTCCTCGTCCGCCCGAGCGAGCGGCTGATCCGCCGCGCCGGGCTTCTCACGACCGGTCCGGACACCGGCGCGGCGCCAGACGCGCCGAGCCGGGCTGGTGGGTCGAACATCCGGGCGGTGGGCTGGATCCCGCTCGCCGAGGCGCTGGCGGGCTGCGCCGCGATCGTGCACCACGGCGGCACCGGAACGATCCTCGCCGCACTGGCCGCCGGCGTGCCCCAACTCGTCGTCCCCGGGCCCGGCGACCGCCGGCACAACGCGGAGGTGGTCGCGGCGCGGGGCGCCGGGCTGGCGGTGGCACCCCGCCGGATCACCGCCGACCATCTGCGACGGCTGCTCACGGATCCGGGTCTGGCAAAGGCCGCCGGGGAGGTACGCGACGAGATCGCGGCCATGCCCGCCCCGGCCGATGTGGCGGCCACCCTCCCTTAACGGCCTGCCGGCAAACCCAGCTGACCGGCTGGCTCTAAGTACCTTTCGCTCCGTATTCCGCCCATTTCAAGTAGCTTGGACTTGTTCGTACGATCGAGTGGCGTCGGAGCGGAGTGCCATGGACGTCGAGATCAGCCTCCGGGTGGACGGCGCCGAACACCGGCTGGTTGTGGACACCCGCACCAGCCTGCTCGACGCGCTGCGCGAGCGGCTGGGCAACACGAGTCCGAAGAAGGGCTGCGACCACGGCCAGTGCGGCGCCTGCACCGTGCTGCTGGACGGGCGGCGGGTCAACAGCTGCCTGGCGCTTGCCGTGGCGCACCAGGGCGCGCAGATCGTCACGGCCGCCGGGCTGGCGCAGGACGGCGCGCTGCACCCGATGCAGGAGTCGTTCATCCGGCACGACGCGTTCCAGTGCGGGTACTGCACCCCGGGGCAGATCGTGTCGGCCGTCGGCATGCTGGACGAGGCTCGTGCCGGCTGGCCGAGCGCGGTCACACCGGACTTCGCCAGCTCCAACGTGAGCGCCGACGGCGGCGGTTCCGGGGTACTCGTGGAGGACGAGATCCGTGAACGCATGAGCGGCAACCTGTGCCGCTGCGCCGCGTACGCCAACATCGTGCCGGCCGTCAAGGAGGTTGCCGGACGATGAGGCCGTTCCGCTATGAGCGCACCGACGACGTGGCCGGGGCGGTGGCGCTGCTCTCCCGTGAGCCGCAGGGAGCGTTTCTGGGCGGCGGTACGAACCTCGTCGACCTGATGCGGCTCGACGTCGCCCGGCCGGACGTACTCGTCGACGTACGGCGGCTGACCTCGGACCGGATCGAGGAGCTGCCCGACGGCGGGGTGCGCATCGGGGCCGCCGTACCGAACAGCGACCTGGCCGCCGATCCGCTGATCCGCACTCGGTACCCGCTGCTGTCCGCGGCCCTCCTCTCCGGCGCGTCGGGCCAGCTGCGCAACCTCGCCACCACCGGCGGGAACCTGTTGCAGCGCACGCGCTGCGTGTACTTCCAGAACGTGACGACCGGGTGCAACAAGCGGCAGCCGGGCTCGGGATGTTCCGCGATCGACGGGTACCACCGCGAGTTGGGCATCCTCGGGATCTCTCCGGCGTGCGTGGCCACCCACCCGTCCGACATGGCGGTGGCGATGGTCGCGCTGGAAGCGGTCGTGCACACGCTCGGCCCGAACGGCGAGCGCAGCATCCCGGTCGCCGAGCTGCACCGGCTGCCGGGCCAGGATCCCGAGCACGACACGGTTCTGGAGCACGGCGAACTCATCACCGCGATCGACCTGCCGCCGCTGCCGGACGGGGTCCGGGCCCGGTACCGCAAGGTGCGCGACCGCGCCTCGTACGCCTTCGCCCTGGTCTCGGTCGCGGCAATCCTGGACGTGGCCGACGGCATGGTCCGCGACGTACGGATCGCGTTGGGCGGCGTGGCGCACAAGCCGTGGCGGGCCCGGATCGCGGAGGACGCGCTGCGCGGCGGCCCGGTCTCGGAGGAACGATTCCGGCAGGCGGCGGAGGCCGAACTCGCCGAAGCCGATCCGTTGCCCGGCAACGCGTTCAAGGTGCCGCTCGCCCGCAACACCATCGTGCGCACGCTGCTGGACCTCGCCGGGCCGGACCTGGGCGGCATGGCGCCGCCGCCGGCGAGTCCGGACGCCCCGGACCCCAGCGGGCCGGACCCGAACGCGGCCGAGCGCGGCCTGGACCCGAATGCACCGCCGGCGGCCGCCGCCGGGGCAGCGCCGCCACAAGACCGCACCCAGCCGCGACATGCCGCGCCGCCAGAAGAGGCCGAGCAGCCACAAGAGGCCACGCGGCCGCAAGAGGCCACGCCACCACAGGACCGCGCCCAGCCGCGACATGCCGCGCAGCCGCAAGACCCCGGCGCCGCGCAGCCGCCCAACAACCCCGGCGCGCAACCTCAGGGCGGCCCGGCGATCGACCCCGCCATCATGGATCCCGAGATGGAATCCGGACCGGAACCGAGCGGACCGCCGGCATGACCGTCACGGCCCGGGCAATGGGCGAGGTAATCGACCGGATCGACGGCCCGGACAAGGTACGCGGCGTGGCCCGGTACGCCTTCGAACAACCGCTCGACCATCCGGCCTACCTGTACCCGGTGCAGTCCACCATCGCCCGCGGGCGGATTATCGGCATCGACTGCCGTTCGGCCAGCTCCACTCCAGGCGTGCTCATGGTTCTCAACCAGTACAACGCGCCGCGCACCAACATTCCGGCCGGCCAGGGCGAGCTGAACATCCTGCAGTCCGACCGGGTCGCGTTCCGCAACCAGTTCGTCGCCGGGGTGATCGCGGAGACCTCGGAGATCGCCCGGCACGCCGCATCGCTGGTCCGGCTCGAATACCAGGAGGAGCCGCACGACGTCGAGCTGCACGGGGACCGCGACGACTTCTGGGTACCGTCGGCGGCCTCGGCCCAGTTCCCGATGGAGCTGGACAAGGGCGACGTCGACGCCGTGCTGACGTCCGCCCCGGTTCGGTTGGACCGCGTCTACACCACCGCCCGGCAGTACCACAATCCGCTGGAACCGCACACCACGGCCGCGCTGTGGTCCGAGGACGGCCTCACGCTCTACGTGTCCACGCAGGGCGTGTCCGGCATCCGGGACGTCGTCACCGCACTGTTCGGGCTGGATCCCGGGCGGGTACGGGTGGTGTCATCCAACGTCGGCGGCGCGTTCGGGTCGAAGGTCCACGCGAATCCCGACGTGGTGCTCACCCTGCTGGCCGCCCGGATGGTGCCCAACCGGCCGGTGAAGTTCGCGCTCACCCGGCAACAGATGTTCTCCCAGGCCGGGTACCGGCCGCCGACCGTCCAGCGGCTGCAGATCGGCGCCGAACGCGACGGCCGCATCATGGCGTTCTCGCACAGCAGCACGTCGGCCACCTCGAAACTCGTGGAGTACGCGGAACACTGCACCCGGCCCACGGCGACCATCTACGCCGCACCGAACCTGCGCACCCGCCAGCTCGTCACGTCCCTGGATGTCCCGACACCCTGCATCATGCGGGCGCCCGGCGACTGCCCGGGGATGTTCGCCATCGAGTGCGCCATGGATGAGTTGGCGGTGGAGTGCGGGATCGACCCGATCGAGCTGCGCATCCGCAACGAGCCCGAGATCCATCCGGCCAGCGGGCTGCCGTTCAGCAGTCGCAACCTGATCGGCTGCCTGCAGGAGGGCGCGCAGCGCTTCGACTGGGAGCACCGCGACCCGAAGCCGAGGGCGCGCAACGAGCTCGGCTGGCTGGTCGGCACCGGGGTGGCCGCCTCCACGTACCACGCGTTGCAGCAGTCGGGCTCGATGGCGACGATCCGGGCGGACCCGGACGGCCGGTACACGGTGCTGATCGCGGCCGCGGACATGGGCACCGGCACCTGGACCGCGCTGACCCAGGTGGCCGCCGACGCCCTCGGCGTACCGGTGGGCAGCGTCGACCTGCGCATCGGCGACACCGCGTACCCGAACGCGAGCTCGGCCGGTGGCTCGTCGGGCATCGCCAGCTGGGGAGCGGTCATCTGCGAGGCGGCGGGCCAACTGCGCGACCGGCTGGGCCGGGGCGGCTCCATCCCGCGCCAGGGGCTGGAAGTGACCGCACGGATGCCGGAGAACCGGTACGCCAGCCAATACGCCCTGCACAGCTTCGGCGCCCAGTTCGCCGAGGTACGGGTGAACGCGGAGACCGGCGAGGTGCGGGTACCCCGGCTGCTCGGCGTGTTCGCCGCCGGCCGCATCGTCAACCCGAAGACGGCGCGCTCGCAGCTGCTCGGTGGCATGACGATGGGCCTGTCTATGGCGCTGCACGAGGAGGGGGTGCTCGACCCTCGCTTCGGTCACGTGGTCAACCAGGACCTCGCGACGTACCACGTCAGCTCCAACGCCGACGTCGGCGACGTCGAGGTGCACTGCCTGGATGAGGACGACCCGTACGTCAACCCGATGGGCACCAAGGGCGTCGGCGAGCTGGGCATCGTGGGTACCGCGGCGGCCATCGCCAACGCGGTCTACCACGCCACGGGCGTGCGGATCCGCGACCTGCCCATCACTCTCGACAAGCTCGTGGCCTGGTAGCCGGCCGTGTACGGCGTCCGGTCCGGGGAGTTTACTAAGGATCATGACCGTGGCAGATGAGTACGAGCCGAGTCCCCGGCGATGGGTCCGCGACCAGGTCGAGGAGTACGAGAGCTCGGGCGGCACCCGGGGTACCGACCTGCGGGGAACGCCGGTGATCGTGGTCACCAACCGGGGCGCGAAGACTGGCAAGATCCGCAAGACGCCGCTGATGCGTGTCGAGCACGAGGGCCGGTACGGGCTGGTCGCGTCGCAGGGTGGGTCGCCGGAGCACCCGCGCTGGTACTACAACCTGATCGCCGACCCGAACGTCGAGGTGCAGGACGGGCCCACAAGGGCCAGGATGGTCACCCGCGAGCTGTCCGGGCCGGAGCGGGACGCCTGGTGGGAGCGCGCGGTCGCCGCCTACCCCGACTACGCCGACTACCAGAAGAAGACCACGCGCCAAATCCCGGTCTTCATCGCCGAGCCGGCCGAGGGCTGAGCGCGATCGGCAGAAGGCCGAGCGGGCCGGTCGGCGAACCCGGCCGGCCCCGCGGGACTACTCCAGCAACGCCGCGACCGCGTCCGCGACCGGCACATTTTCCGGTACCCGCGCCACGGCCACCACGGCGTCGACCGGCAGCGGACCGTACAGGTGCGGGAACAGCGCACCGCCCCGGGACGTCTCCCAGCGCAACTGTTCACCCAGCCGCGCCTCGTCGACGCTGAGCATGACGAGCCCGGTCTGCCCGGCGAAGTGCCGGGCCGCCGTCTCCACCACCTGGTCCCTGCCGGAGAAGTGGATGAACCCGTCCTGCAGGTCCACCGCCGAGCCGTCGTACCGGCCGCACGGCTGAGCCCGCGCCCACTCGCCGGACGCCAGCAGCTTGTAGATCATTCCATCAACACTAATGGGTTGCCGGCGCCTTCCGGCGGCGCCGAGGATGGTCGGCATGCTGCCCACCGAAATCCTGGACTACTACCGTGCCGGCGGCGAACGCAGCCGGCTCGCCGAAGGGCACGGCCGGCTTGAATTCCTGCGCACCTGGGACGTGCTGACCCGAGTGCTGCCACCGGCCCCGGCCCTGGTCCTGGACGTCGGCGGCGCCACCGGTGTATATGCCGCGCCGCTGGCCCGGGCCGGCTACCGGGTGCACCTGGTGGATCCGGTGCCGGAGCACGTCGCCGACGCCAGCGCGCTGCCCGGAGTGACCGCGACGCTGGGCGACGCCCGGACGCTGCCGGCGCGGGACGGCAGCGCCGACGCCGTGCTGCTGCTCGGGCCGCTGTACCACCTTCCGGACCGGGACGACCGGGTGTCCGCCTGGCGCGAGGCGGCTCGCGTGCTGCGGCCGGGCGGAGTGGCGGTGGCCGCGACCATCAGCCGGTTCGCCAGCTTCTTCGACGGGTTCGTCCGGGGCTTCGTCCGCGAGGCGCGCTTCCGGCCCATCATCGACCGGGTACTGGAGAGCGGGGAGCACCACAACACCGACGGCGACGAGCGGTGGTTCACCACGGCGTACTTCCACCGTCCCGAGGAGCTTCCGGACGAGGTGGCCGATGCGGGGCTGGTCCTGGAGCGCGTCGTCGCCACCGAGAGTCCACTGTGGATTAGCGGGGAGGCGCTGAACGACCTCCTCGACGAGCCCGGCGGCCCGGAGCTCGTTCTGGACATGGTGCGGCAGATCGAGGACGAGCCGAGCCTGCTGGGCGCGAGCAGCCACCTGCTCGCCATCGCCCGGCGAGCCTGACGCTCGGACCGGCACCGCCTCGACCGGCACCGGCTCGACCCGACACCCGCTCGGCTTCACAGCAGCCCGACCCGACACCGCCCGATCCGACACCCGCCCGACCCGACACCGGCCCGGCGTGAAGCCGGTCGGCTTGACAGCGGCCGCCGGCCGCGGCACTCTATAACCGATTCGTTTCTAAACAGAGTGGTTATCGATGCCTGTAGACCAGCTCAGCGCGGTGTTCGGTGCGCTCGCCGACCCGACCCGTCGGGCCATCCTCGCGCGACTGACCAAGGGCGAGGCGACCGTCGCGACGCTCGCCGAGCCGTTCAGCATGTCCCAGCCGGCCATCTCCCGGCACCTGAGGGTCCTGGAGCAGGCCGGGCTCATCTCCCGCAGCCGCCGCGCGACCGCACGGTTGAGCCACCTTCAGGCGCGGCCGCTGCGCGAGGCGACCGCGTGGCTCGCCCGATACCGGGAGTACTGGGACGAGAGCTACGACCGGCTCGACGAACTTCTCGCCGCGCTCGACGGCGAGCAGGCGGACTGACCGCTCGCGCCTACCGAAAAGGAGCACGGCATGGGGCGGACGGACATCGTCGCGCTGCCGGGAGTACCCCAGATTCTCATCAGCAGACAGTTCTCCGCTCGGCGCGAGGTGCTGTTCCGCGCGCACACCGACCCGGCACTTCTGGTGCGCTGGCTCGGCCCGCGCGGGGTACGCATGACCGTCGACCGGCTGGACGTCCGCGACGGCGGCGCCTGGCGCTACACCCAGTACGACACGGACGGGAACCCGCACGCGTTCCGCGGTTACTACCACGGGACACCGTCACCGGACGGCATCGTGCAGACCTATGAATACGAGAACGTGCCCGGGCACGTATTCCTGAACACGATCACATTCGACGAACGCGACGGTACGACCGTGCTGCGGCAGAACTCGGTGTTCCAGTCCGTCGAGGACCGCGACGGGTATGTCGAGTCCGGCATGGAGACCGGCGTCGAGGACTCGATGGCCCGGCTCGACGAACTCGTCGCACAGCTCACCGCGGCGCGCTGAGCGCCGCCCAGAGACGATCAGGAGGACGCACGTGTTGCTCGACGGCAGGAACGCGGTCATCTACGGCGGGGGCGGCGCGATCGGCGGTGCCGTGGCACGAGCCTTCGCCCGCGAGGGCGCGACGGTACATCTGGCCGGCCGCACCCGGGCCACGCTGGAGGCGGTGGCGCGGGACATCCGGGCGGGCGGCGGGAAAGCCGAGACGGCGGAGGTCGACGCGCTCGACGGGACGGCGGTCGACGAACACGCCGACGCCGTGGTGGCCGGCGCGGGGAGCCTGGACATCTCGTTCAACCTCATCTCCATGCGTGACGTGCAGGGCACGCCGCTGGTCGAGATGACGCTGGCGGACTTCGAGCAGCCTGTCGTGACGGCGGTACGGACCATGTTCCTGACCGCCCGGGCGGCCGCCCGGCACATGATCCGGCAGGGCTCCGGGGTCATCCTCACGTTCGGCGGGTACGGCGACCCGGTACCCGGCGTCGGCGGGCTCCAGGTCGCGTTCGGTGGCGTCGAGGCGCTGCGCCGTGCGCTGGCGCGTGAACTCGGACCGCACGGCATCCGGGTACTGACCATCCAGACCGGCGGGATCGTCGAGGTGATGCCGGAGGACTTCGAGGGGCGCGACGCCATCGTCGCCGCCATCGAGGGAAAGACGATGCTCGGCCGGGCCGCGACGCTCGACGATGTCGGCAACGTGGCCGCGTTCGCCGCCTCGGATCTGGCCCGCGCGATGACCGCGACGTCGCTGAACATCACCTGTGGCTCCGAGGTCAACTAGGCCGGGTCTCGACGTGCTCGGTCGAGCCGAGGCGAGGTCCAGGCGGCGATCCGGCAAGGCGGAGTTTCGTCCGGATACCGGTGTTGTATCCGGACGAGACGACAACGCGGCCGGTCGTCGTCTGGATCCGCCGCAGGCCGGCCAGGTACTTCGAGACGTGGCCTGACGCCTTCCAGTCCGCGTGATCTGGTCCGCCCGCGGCGACTCACCGGGGATCTATGGTGGGATCGGCGCGGGTGGATGGGGAGGCCGGATTGGTCATCGAGCTGGACACCGATTGGGAGCCGCGCGACCCGCCGGTCGGATCCGTCTGGCGCGTCGGGCGTCGTACCAGGCTCGCGATCGGCATGTTGACCTGCCTGCTGCTGGTGGCGGTCTCGGCCCGCCCGGTCGCGCCCGTCCCGGCGTTCCGGTTGGTCGAGTCGGTACCGGCGTCGCCGGGCGACTTCTACTCGCTGTCCGGCGACCAGGTGTTCGTGGTGCGGTCGACGCCTCCGGCGAGGCGCAGCAGGATCGACGCCTACAGCCTGCCGGGCGGCCGGCACCAGTGGCGGGCCCTGTTGCCCGCCCAGCTGTACGCGTACCCGGCCGCCGCCACGGTCGGCGTGATCCTCGCCGAGGGCACGAATCCTCAACAGCCGCGGCAGGTCATGGCCCTGGACGCGGCGACCGGGAGCGTGCTGTGGCGGCTGGCCGACGCGATGGTGTTCGACGACACGACCAGCGTCGGCCCGCGCATGCTGGTGTTTGTCGCGCCGTCCGGGGGACCGAGAGAGTTGCGCCTCCTCGACACCCGGTCCGGCGCCACGGTGTGGTCACGCCCGCTTCCCGCCGGTACCCGGGCGAAGGTTCTCGCCTCCCGGCGGCTGGTGCTCCGGTCAGCGGACGGGTCGGCACAGATCCTCGACGAGGACACCGCCCGCACGCTCGTGTCCGGACGGCTGGACACCGATTCGTACCAGAGCCCGCTGGACGACTCCCCCGGATTCGGCGCCCTCTCTGCCGGCGACCGGCTGATCGTGACCTACCTGCTGCCCCACGACGTGACCGGCGTTTCCGCGTACCAGATGTCCACTTTGGACAAACTGTGGAGCACCGAGGTCGGTGAGCGGGTCCTCAACGTCGCCGACTGTCTGGCCGTGCTGTGCGTCAGCAGCGACGACAACATGATCGCGGTCGACCCGGCGACCGGCGAACGCCGGTGGGCCACCCTGCGGTGGATTATGGGTGGTGGGCTCGGCGGCCTCGTTCAGGCGACCAACGTCCCGGGCGAGCAGGACCCGGATGGCCGGGTCGTCCTGCTCGACCCCGAGACCGGTCGGCTCACGCTCGACCTGGGCGACTGGTCGCCGCTGGAACCCATCATCCGGGGGCAGCCGGCGCTGCTCACCACCGGCCGGCGCGGCCCGCTCGGCACCTGGGTCGGCGCGCTCGATCGGGCCGGCACGGCGGTGCGACCGGTGGCGTTCCTGCCCGACGCCATGCGGGGCACGTGCGAGATAGACCGCACCGGACGGCTGTACCTGGCCTGCTCGGACTATGACGGGCCGGTCGACATCTGGGTCGGCCGGCCCGCCTCGGACGGGTGAACGCCGGTCACACCGCCGGGGTCTCCGGCGCCGGAGCCGGTACGGCCGCCCGCGTCGCCCGCCGGCGGCGGCGCAGCCACAGCACCGCGAGTACGGGCACCCCGATGACCACGGCGAACGGCAGCACCGCGCCGAGGATCAGCAGCAGTACCTGCAACGCGCCGAGGAACGCGTGCCAGCCGTGCTTCAGCCCGGGCCAGAAGCCGCTCGCCGGCTTCGGCTTCGGCTTGGCCACCGCCGCCTCCGGGCCGAGCAGGGACACCGTGATGGTCGACAGTGTGGTCAGGTCGTTCAGGTTGCGCTTCTGCGCCTGCATCGACTCCAGGTCGGCTTCGCGCTGGGTGAGCTGGCTCTCGATGGTGGTGATGTCGGTCAGCGACTCCGCCTTGGCCAGCAGCGCCCGCACCCGGTCCACACTCGCCTGCTGGCTGCGGATCCGGGCGTCCAGGTCGATCGCCTTGTCGGTGACGTCCTCCGTGGACACTTTGCGGGCGATCTCGTGGCCGCCGAGCTGTTTGCCGATCGCGTCCAGGATGCCGCCGAACTTCTCCGCGGGGATCCGCAGCACCAGCGTCGCGGTCGACTGGCCCGCGTTCAGGTCGCGGGTGTCCCCGCCGACGAACCCACCGGCCGCGGCTGCCAGCCCTTCCAGTTGGCCGGCGGCGGCGTCGACGTTGTTGACCCGCACCGTTATCGAGCCGGTGTAGATGATGTCGCGGCTCAGGGTCGGCAGCGAACCGGGCTTGCCGGCCGGGACGACCGCCTGCGCGTTGCCACCGACCTGCACCTTCGAGTTCGCGTTGCCGCCGCCGTCGGGGGCAGCCGGGGCCTTGGCAGCGGTGCCGCCCGAGAGCGACCGTGCCGAACTGTGGGAATCCGCGGAACACGCGGCCGAGCCGGCGGCCAGCGCCAGCCCGACGGTGATGAGTACGGTGGCTCTGCGCCACCGGCGGGTAACCGATCTCATGCCGATCCGACGCCCCGGTACCGGGAGCGGTTCCTGGCGTCCGGCCACGGACACGTCACGATTGGATTGACGAACGGCCACCGCGTACACCGGAAAGCCGTCCACGACGGCCGGATGCCTCTGCGGTGGTTTGGTAGCCTCGGCCTCGGCCCGCCCGGACGACCGGAGGGAGTCACCGAGTGCGACACACCGCACGCCTCGAACCCAACCGCGCGTCCGTCGCCGGCCTCCGGGCGCGCGTCGCGTCGAGCTTCTCCGGGCCGCAGTGGCAGCCGTGGATGGAGGGTTCCGCGTCGATCGACGCGGCGCTCGCCCTCTCGATCACCGTCGTCTGCCTGTTGTGGGGTCACGACAGCTCCGCACCCTGGCGGCCGTTCGACGCGACCGGCTACGTCCTGACCGCCACGGTCAACCTGCTGACCTTCGTGCGCCGGCGGGTCCCGGTCACCGCACTGGCGCTCTACTGCGTCCTCTGGTTCCTCTACATCAGGGCCGGCTACTCGCCGGTGGTGAACAGCTTCGGCGCCATGCTCGTCGGGTACACGGTCGCCGCCAGCCGGCCGCGCCTGGTCGCGATGGCCGGGGCGGCGGCGGGAGCCGGCATCTGGCTGTACGGCGGGCTGCTCGATCCGAACAGTTCGACGCCGTTTGTCGTCGTGCAGAGCATCGTGCTCTCCGCCATCGTGTGGAAGGTCGGCGACTGCGCCCGGGAGCTGGCCGACCGCGGCACCCAACTGGCCGTGTCCGCCGCGCAGTTGCGCCGGGACCAGGAGGAGCTGGCCCGCCGCGCGGTCATCGACGAACAGTTGCGCATCGCCCGGGAACTGCACGACGTCGTCGCTCACCACCTCTCGGTGGTGTCGATCCAGGCCGGCCTGGCGCGGTACGTGCTGGAGTCCGACCCGGTGACCGCCGGTGAGGCGCTGGGCACCGTGCTGGACACCACCGGCGAGGCGCTGGAGGAGTTGCGCCGGCTGCTGGCCGTCCTGCGCACCGGAACGCAGCTGGCGGAGGACAGGAGCGAGGCATACCGTCCGGCACCCGGCCTCGGGCAGCTCAGCGAGCTGATCGGGCGGATGAAGGCCGCCGGCGTACCGGTCGAGGTGCGGGTGACCGGTACTCCCCGGGCGCTGCCGCCGGGCGCCGACCTGTGCGCCTACCGGGTGATCCAGGAGTGCCTGACGAACGTTCTCAAACACGCGGCCGGGGCGAGCGCGTTCGTCGACCTGCACTACGCTGCCGGCGCGCTGACCGTCCGGATCCGCGACGACGGGCGCGGGCTGCCGGCGGGTGGGGCGCCGTCGGGCGGGCTCACACCGACGGGCAAGCTCACACCGACGGCCGGGCTCACACCGGCGGGCAAGCTCACCCCGGCGGGCAGGCAGGGGTTGGGGCTCGCCGGCATGCGCGAACGGGCGAAGCTGTACAGAGGGGCGGTGGAGGCCGGGCCACGCGTCGGCGGCGGGTGGACGGTCGAGCTGATGCTGCCGCTGCCGGCCGCGGCGAAACCGGCACCGCCGTCCGCGATCGTGGCCGAGCGGGAGGACGATCGGGAGGTCGTACGGCGATGACGAGCGTGCTCGTGGTGGACGATCAGGTCTTGATCCGGGCCGGCCTGTCCGCCCTGATTCACGCCGCGCCCGGGCTGGAGGTGGTCGCCGAGGCCGCCGACGGGCTGGAAGCGGTCACGCTGGCCGCGACGCACCGACCCGACGTCGTACTGATGGACATCCGGATGCCCGGCCTCAACGGGGTCGAGGCGACCCAGCAGATCCTCGCCGACAGCCGTCCGCACCGTCCCCGGGTCCTCATCCTGACCACGTTCGACCTGGACGAGTACGTGTTCTCCGCGTTGCGCGCCGGGGCCTGCGGCTTCCTGCTCAAGGACACCCCACCGCACCGGCTGCTCGCGGCCATCCACACGGTCGCGTCGGGCGAGACGCTGTTCGCGCCGACGGTCACCCGGCGCCTGATCGAGGCATACTCCGACCGGCGCGACAACACCCCCGGCCCGCCGCCGGACCTGCGGAGCCTGACCGCCCGCGAGGTCGAGGTCATGCGCCTGGTCGCCGAGGGGTTGTCGAACCTTGAGATCGCTGGCCGGCTCGTGCTCAGCGAGGCCACGGTGAAGACCCACGTCAACCGCGCGATGACCAAGCTCAACCTGGCCAGCCGGGCGCAGGCGGTGGTGGTCGCCTACGAGACCGGGCTGGTCACGCCGGGCCGGGTCGACCGCTGACCGGCTGCTCCCCCACCCCGCCGGGTGCCTTACTTCGCGGACGGTCGCGGGCTCGGCGACGAGGTCGGGGACGCGCTCACCGGCACGCCGGACCGGCTGACCGACGGAACCGGGTGCGGACCGACACGTGGGTCGGCGGAGTCGACGATGGCCCACGCTCCCGCCGTGAACAGCACGGCCACCGCGGTCGCGGCGACCAGCGCGGGCCGGAGCGCCGGCATCGACGGCGGACGGCCGGTGGTGCGCCGCGTTCTCGGGTCGAGGTACGGGTCGCCCGCCGGGGTACCCGACGGCGAGGTGCCGGCCAGCGACCGTACCCGCGACAGCAGGCGCCGTACCGTGCCCGCCGGTACCGGATCGGCGAAGGAGCCGGCCGGCCGGGGCGGCACGATCCTCTGCCACGCCTCGCGCCAGGCCGCCAGATCCTGGTCGATGCGCTCCCGCGACTGGCTGCCCACCCGCAGGCAGCTGGCCACGAACGGCTCCACCGATTCCCAGGCGGACTCGTCCCCGGCCAGTAATCGTTCCATCGTGCCGGACGGCACACCCTCCACCACGAATCCGCTCGCCGTGCGGCGCATCCGGATCAGTGAGCGCAGCGCCGCCTCGGACGGTTGGCCGGCCCACGTCCAGAGTGCGCGCAGCCGCCCGGTCAGGTCGGCCTGGCTCACCGCACCTGCCGGTACCGGCGGATTGTCGTCGTTCATCGCCTCAACCCACCATCAGCTCGACGCACCGTCCCGGGCGACCCCGGTCGAGCCGGCCGGCCGCGCGGACGCCGACCAGACGAGGCCGCCGAGCCTGCCGACGACCGCGTCCGCGAAGCGCCACCCGAAGTGGATGGCGGAATCGGGCTCCCCCGCGGCCCGCACTTCCACCCACCACACCGGCGTCGGTACCCGGTCGGCGACCTCGTCGCCGAGCAGCCGCCGGACTTCGCCGGGCACAGCGACCATCACCGGTACCTCGATGGTCAGCAACGGCCGGAGCGTCTCACCGTCGGGTGCGTCGCAGAGCTGGATCACCGGACCGTCTGCGACCTCCAGCACCAACAGTTCCTCGCCAGCCGCGGCCATCCCGGCCAGCAACGCGGACACGTCCGGCTGCCCCGGTGTCAGCACCACCAGATCCTGGCTCATCGGCCCGCCTCGCTCCGATCGCCCGGCGTCGCCGGGTCCAGGCCCGTCTGCACCAGGCGTACCGGTTCGCCCCGGCGCACCCACCGGCCCCGGCCCGGCGGCAGCGGCTGGGCGTACACGCCGGGGAACAGCTGGCCCTCCTCGCGGTCGCCGGTCAGCACCAGACCCGACGCTCCGCTCTCCCGCAGCGCCAGCAGGAACGGCTCGTAGAGGCCGCGCGAGGCTCCGGCCACCCGGCGGGTCACCACGATGTGCAGGCCGATGTCGCGGGCCGACGGCACGAACGGCAGCAGCGGCTCCAGCGGATGCGACCCGCCGGCCGTCATCATGTCGTAGTCGTCGATGAGCACGACTACGTGCGGCGGGTTGCCACCCGGCGCGGGTACCGCGTCCGCTGCCGGCACTGGGCCGGAGTCGACCGGATCCGAGCCCGTCGCGACCGTACCCGCCGGTGTCGCGCCGATCGCCGCGCTCGGCTCCTCGGGAATCCTCCGGACCAGTTCCTTGGCCACACCTGCGGCGAGCGCCGTGCACGCCTTGACGTTGCTCGCGTAGCCGCCGACGAACTCCTGCGGCGCCAGCTGTTTGAGAATGCCGCGCGGGTCCATCACCGCGAAGACGACCTCCTCGGCGGAGTGCCGCTCGGACAGCCCCCGGGCGATCATCCGCAGCAGGTTCGACTTGCCGCAGCCGGTGTCGCCGAGCACGATCAGGTGCTGGTCGACGCGGAACAGGTCGAGCAGCACCGGCCGGAGTGCGATCTCGTCCACCGCGATCGGCAGCACGCCCGGCTGGTTGAACTGGTTGAACAGCGACGTCGCCGGAATCTGGTGCGGCAGCACGCGGATCGGCGGGGCGGGCTCTCCGGGCCAGGCGTTGCGCACCGACGCGGCGAGCTTCACCAGCGCCTCGCCGGAATCGGCCGGCGTAGCCTGCCCGTCGGTACGGGGCAGCGCCACCTGGGCGAAGAGCTGGGCCGTGGTCAGCGCCCGGCCGGGTCGGTCGGCGCGGATGGTCTCGGCCAGCCGTCGCCCGATCGACGAGTCGGTCGGGTCACCGAGCCGCAGTTCCACCCGGCTGCCGAAGGTCGCCTGCAACGCGATCCGTACGTCGTTCCAGCGCAGCATCGACGCGACCACGTGTACGCCGAACCCGCCGCCACGCTGGAGGATGTCCGCCAGCAACGGCTCGAGGTCCTCGAAGTCGCTGCGTACCGCGCCGAACCCGTCGATGACCAGAACCACGTCGGCGCTGGCCAGGCCGGACAGCTCCCCTTCGCGGTGCGCGGCGCGCAGTTGCTCGACCGAGTCGACACCGGCCTGCCGGCACAGGTGCTCACGGTGTTCGAGCATCATCCGCACCTCTTCGATGGTGCGGCGGATCCGTTCCCGGTCGGTCCGTCCGGCCACCCCGCCAACGTGCGGGAAGCCGGCCAGCGCGGTCAGCCCCGAACCGACCAGGTCGATGCCGTACACCGCGACGTCGTGCGGCGTGTGGGTGAGAGCGAGCGAGGCGACGAGGGTACGCAGCAGGGTCGTCTTGCCGGACTGCGGGCCACCGATGATTGCCAGGTGCCCGCCGGCCTCGGTGAGGTCGAGCACCCACGGTCCCTGGCGCTGCCGGGCCGGGTCGTCGATGAGCCCGAGGGGTACCCGCATGGCGCCCGGCGCGAGCTGCAGGCGGTACCCGCCGGCACGCAGGTCGGCCGGCCCGGCGACCTGGTCGAGGGTCAACGCCACCGGGATCGGGGGCAGCCAGATCTGGTGTACCCGGGACGCGGCCGCGGCCAGCTGACCCACCATGACGCTGAGCAGCGTCTCGCCGACCACCCGCTCCGCCATCACCGAGGTGTCCTCCGGCGCGGTGGCCGGCGCGTTGTACTGCTCGTACGGCGCCACCAGGGGCTGATTGTCCGCCTCGGCCGCGGACGCCCGGTCCTCCGGAGCGCGCAGCCGTCCGGACACGTACGCCGCCTTGAACCGCTGGTAGATGGTGGTGTCCACCTTGAGGTAGCCGAAGCCGGGCAACGGCGGCAGGTGGAACGCGTCCGGCGTCTCCAGCACGGTACGGCTTTCCGCCTCGGAGAACGTGCGCAGGCCCAGCCGGTACGACAGGTACGCGTCCAGGCCCTTGAGCTTGCCGCCCTCGATGCGCTGGCTGGACAGCAGCAGATGGACCCCGATGCTGCGTCCGATCCGGCCGATCGTCAGGAACAGCTCGATGAAGTCTGGCCGGGCGGTGAGCAGCTCACCGAACTCGTCGATGATGACCAACAGGTACGGCAGAGGCGCCAGCTCCGGCCGCTGCTCGCGCAGCACCGCGTAGTCCGCGATCTTCGCGACGTGGCCGGCCTCACGCAGCACCTGCTGCCGCCGCTTCACCTCGCCGTCGAGGCTGGCGTACGCGCGCTCGATGAGCCCGGCGTCATCTTCCAGGTTGGTGATGACGCCGGCCACATGCGGCAGATCCTCGAACGGCGCGAAGGTGGCGCCACCCTTGTAGTCGATGAGCGCCATCGCCAACTGCTCCGGCGGGTGCGTCGCGGCGAGTGAGAGCACGAGGGTACGCAGCAGCTCGCTCTTCCCCGAACCGGTCGCTCCCACGCACAGCCCGTGCGGCCCCATCCCGAGGTCGGCCGACTCCTTGAGGTCGAGATACAGCGGGGCCCCGGCGTCGTCCAGCCCGATCGGCGTGCGCAGGAACGCCCGTGCGCCGCGATCGGCCCACAGCCGCCGGGTGTCCAACGCGGTCGGCTCGTCGATGCCGAGCAGCGTCGGCACGTCGACCGCACCGGCGTGCGGCGTCTCCTCGATCGACTCCGGGGACAGGCGCAGCGGCGAGAGCGTCCGGGCCAGCCCCTCGGCCAGGCCGGGGCTGACCGGATCGATCTGTCCCGAGTAGACAGTCGCAGCCCCGCGCAGGTCCTCGACCGTGATGTCCCGGCCGCCGACCGTGATGCGCACCGCCACGTCGTCCGGCTCCTGGAGGCGGTCGGCCACCAGGTGGAGCACGGAGACGCCGAGGTCGGCGGCGGATACGTCCAGGTCGGCCAGGTTCAACCCGCTGGCCACCCCGCCGTACGTGTCGTGCACGACGAGCAGCCGGTGCAGCAGGGCGATGCCGCGCCGGTCGGAGACTCCGCGGCGCAGTTCGGTGGCGTACGCGGCCCGGTTGCTCAGCTCGCCGTGCAGCAGCATGCGCAGCGAGTCCACGCTCGACGCGATCCGCCGTACCGGTGCCGGCCTGTCCCGGGTATCCGCGTCCAGCACGTGAGGCAGCCACTTGACCCAGCGCCAGTCGGGCTCGCGGTCGGCGGAGTGCGCCACGGCCAGCGCCAGATCCTCCGGGGCGTGGCAGGCCGCGGCCTGCGTGATGATGGCCTGCGCGGTGGCCAGCACCGCGTCGCGGGGGCCGACGATGCTCACGTCGCCGGCACGGTCCAGCGGTACGACCAGCGGCATGCCCGGTGCGTGGCGGAACCGGCGCAGCACGGCACGCGCCTCGGCGAGCATGAACGGGTCGGTCGGGTTCAGCGCCGTACCCTGATCGGGCAGGTCGAGCGCCTGCGCCGGCATCGTACCCACACCGACCCGTACCGCCAGGAAATCCCGGTCGAGGCGGCGCCGCTCCCACAGCCGCGCCGGATCGCGGACCAGTTCCACCAGCGCCTCGGCGGACGGGTTGAGCAGCCGCGCCTGCGCCCGCTCGGTCTTCTCCCGCTCGGCCAGTTCCTCGCGCAGTTCCTGAAGATAGTCGAGGTATCGCTCGCGCTGCTGGCGCCGCTTGCGCAGCGCCTGCCCGCGCTGGGACAGCATCAGCATGGCGCCGGCGGCGAGCGCGAGCACCAGGACCAGCGCGCCGATGAGCACGAACCCGCTGCCGCGGGTGAACAGCATCATCGACATGGACCCGGTGACGCCGACCGCCGGCAGCATCATCATGAGGCTCGACGCCGCCTTGCCCTCGGGCAGGGTCGGCGGCGCCTCGACCGCGCGAGGCGACGGATCGGCCGGCGGGCGGATCGCGCGCGCCGGCCGATGGACCACACTTGTCGCCATACGTCAGCCGGTCGGCACTTCGGTGTAGTCGGACAAGGGATCGTTGTGGTGCTGTGGCGGGTTGGGGGGCGCGGGTTGCGAGGTGCCCAGGTCCCAGGCGAAGTCGCCGCTGACCCACTCCCGCAGGCCCTCTGGCAGCTGTGACCAGGCGTCGCGGGTCGTGGTCGACCACGGGTACCGCCCGGACGCCGGCTGGCCGTTTACGCCGACCTTCAGGTGTTCCTCGGCGACACCGGGGTTGGCGTACCACTTGCCGTCGTGGAACGTGCCGAGGGCGAACCGGGTGACGCCGCCGTCTCGGGTCGGCTGGTACCAGTACATCGTGCCGTCGCTGATGCGCGCGCCGGTAGCGATGTACTCCGGCACCCCGCCGCCGGTCAGGCCGACACCGGTGTACGGGGCGGGTGCGTCGTGCACCTTGAGGTGAGCGCCGGTGAGGTCGGCACCGGAGTCCTTGAGCGCGCTCTCGGTGTGGCCGCTGACCGGGATGACGTAGCGGTCCAGGTCGTCGGGGTGGGTACGGAAGACCACCTCGCCGTACCCGTGCAGCGGCGGCCCGAACGGCTGCGCGTGCCCGCGGTGGGTCAGCCAGTATGCCTTCTGCCGCAGTGATTCCTGCCGGGCCCACTCCTGCCGGAAGTGGTAGTCCAGGGCCAACGCGTCGACCCGGTCGACCGGCCGTACCGCGTCCCGCACGAACGGATCCTGGGTCACGAACCCGCCCACGGTGCCCTTGTGGTTGGCGAGGAAGTCCTGCACCTCCTTGGGGCCCAGCACCTTGGACAGCTCGGTGTCCGGGGTGACCTGTGGACCGTCTCGCAGGTAGCTGGCCAGCAGCGCCTTCTGGTCCGCGGTCCAGTCGGCGAGCGGCTTCTGGGCTCGGGAGAGGTCCTGAAGCTCGTGCGCACCCGCGGTGGCCGCGTGCTCGTTCAGGCCCGCGGCCATCAGCCGGTCGCGGATGCTCTGCTCGGCGTCCGGCAGCGCGATCGGGTGGTGACCCGGGACCGGCGGCAGGCCCGCGTTGCCGCGCAACGCGTCGAGGTCGTCGTAGAACCGGTTGTCGAGGGCCGAGAAGCGGTTGTCGCTGTCCCTACCGAGGGCCGAGGTGATCCGTGACGTGTGGTCCGACAGCTGTTTGATCTGCTGGGTGGCGTCCTTGAAGATCCGCGTCTGTTCCGCGGCCGGTTTGCCGGCGGCGTCGGCTTTGGCTTTCTCCCAGATCAGGTCGCGTTGGCGAGCCGCGTCCTGGCCGTGCGCGGTCAGCTTCGCGCTGGCCGCATCGTGCGCGGCGTCGGCCGCGCTGGCGTGGGCGGCGGTGACCCGGCTCAGGTCGGCGTCGAAATCCCGCTCCGGTTGCCGGTCCAGGCCCGGGACGTGCGGCATGGCCCGATGGCCGGCCCGCGTCGCGACTTCCCCCTCCGGTACCGATGGCAGGTGCCACCCGTTGCCGGGCGCTCGCAGTGCCCGCCCGAGCAGGGTGCTGTCGTCGAAGCCCGCGCGTACCGCCCGTACGTCCAGGCCGGCCCAGCCACCGGTGGTGATCCACTTCGGTGCCTGCATCGCCCGCCCGGCCGCGCCCCACATTCCGCCTCGCTCGGCCATGGCGGCGCCCTTGTCCGCCATCGCACCGACCGCGAGGTCATCGGCTCCGGGGATCAGCAGCGCACCGACGTTCCCGACCAGCCGCCCGGCGCCCCTGGGTCCCCAGTTGCCGTTGGCGTCCTTGCCGATCAGCCCGTTGAACGCCGTGGCCATCGTCTTCCAGTTCGCCGCCGCCTGTGAGGGCGCCGCCCAGGTGAGGGGATTCGTGGCCATCGACATGCGGCCCAGCCCGAGCCAGGAGTTCTTCAGCGTCCCCAGGCTCCACCCGAAGCGACCCGACTGGTTGAGGCCGAGACCGACAAGTCCGGGCAGCGCCAGAACCGTACTCAGGACACTGTCGCCGATACCGTCGACGAACTGGTCCACCGCGTCGGACTTCGAGCCGCCCCAGGGGAGCGCGACGCCCGCCAGGTCGAGGTCACGCCAGTTGCTCGGAACCGCCGCGTGAGCGTCCTCGGCCTCGGTACGGCTGTGGAACGGCCGGGGCTTGCCCGGCGGCGGGTCGAACGTCGTGTCGAAGGCGGTACCGATCTGACCCGCGTACTCCTGCTCGATCTGCCTGACGTGGCTCAGCACGCCGGCGACCTTCTTGGCGAGCAGGTCGTTGTAGTCCCGGCCGGGCATGTGTCCCAGTCCGCCGGTCTGGTAGCTCGCCTCCGGCCATGCGGCCGGACCCCTGGCCCTGGCCCACGCGACGAACGTCGTCGCCTGGGCGCGCAGGCCGTCCAGCTGTGCGTTGAGCCCCTGCATTTCGGCGGCGAAGTGCCAGACCGCGTCGCCGATGGTGTTGAGGCGGCTCTGCACGCCGTCTGCCTTGCGTACGACCAGCGACGAGCCGCTCAACAACTGCGGTGTCTCGGGCGCGCGGTACGAGTGACCGAGTTGCTGCCAGGTCCGGTCGACGGAAGCTCCAGCACCGTGCACCTTGATCCCGGCCGACTTGATCCTGCTGCCGGCGGCCTGCATGGCGCCCACGTCGATCGGAATCTTCGGGATCCTGCCGGGATCGATCAACCCGTCGCTCGGGTTGTACGCGTCGGAGTACGAGCGCCAGTCGGCTTCGCTTCCGTTGCCGTACGACATCGACGTCGCCTTCCCCTATCAGCGGTCGCTCAGGATTGCAGATCGAGTTGGTGAGTCTTGGCCTCGATCCCGGGCTGGGCGCTGAACGCGTCGACATCCCGCGCCGCCGCCTCGCGGTGCTTGGCCCCGGCGGCCATCCTGTCGTCGGCCTTCAGGTATTCGGTCGCCGCGTCGACAGCCACCGACACGATGAAACCGGTCTCCGAACTCACCGCGTTGACCGCCATCACCGCCCGCGCCTGGGCGACCCGCAGTGCCTGCTCGACCGGCGATCCCCCGTCGGGGAACGCCAGCACCGCCTCATCCAAGGCGTCGTACGTCGACTGCCGAGCCTTCGTGAGTTCGCCCTTCAGGACCCCGTTGACGTTCTTCAGCACGCCGTTGATGCCCTGCGGATCGATGTTGTATTTGGTCACGGAATCCTCCCGCCGAATGCGACCGGCCGCGGTCCGACCGGTCAGATGGCGCTGACCGCTGCCCGAGCGCGGGACTGCGCCTGAGATGCGGTGGCGTCGTTGTCCAGCAACGTCTTCTTCACCAGGGTGATGATGCTGCGCACCTCGTTCGCCGCGTTGTTCCAGCGGACCTCTTTGTCGTGGTACAGGTCCGAGACACCATCCGCGAAGAAGTCCGCCATCGCCGACTTCACCGCCTGGTCGCGGTCGTTGATGACCGCTTCCAGCCGGGCCACCACGGTCTGAATATTGCCCTGCGCCTCAGCGGAAGCCCCGGTGTCGTAACTCAACCGATCCATCGTGCCCATCGTGGTCTCCCGTTCCTCAGGCCGACATCCGGAAACTGGCGGCCTCGAAGTTCGACGCGCCCTGGCTGTGCTGCGCGTTGTCGGACATCGACTGGTCGCCGTCCACAAAGGACACGTTCATGCCCTGCTGGCCACCGAGGATCGACGCCAGCGCGGACCGCAGGTCGGCGCTGATCTGATCCGCCCGTGCCTTGAACCCGTCGAACGCGGACTTGCCGGACCCGTTGAACTTCCCCTCCAGCGGCTCCGCCGCCGCAATCAACGCCCGGATCAACGCACCCAGATCCTGATGCGATCCATCGGTACGGTTGATCAACGTCGGCAGCGTCTGGCTGCCCATGTCAAACCGCATTTACCGACCTCCCGATCAGCCGGCCCGATCGGGACCGGGCCGTCACACTTACTCGTCTCCGGGCACGCGAAACGCGACCCCCGACCGCAACACGTTATGCGCGCTTCCCCGGAAATGCGTCGAACACTGGATGGAGGTTCGCCTACAACCAGCGTGGTATGTCGCACGGAGCTACAACCAGCGCGGTAGCCAGAACCGTTGAACAGCAACCGATCGCGTTGCGGCGGCTCGGCGCCGCACTTACCATCGCCCGGTGGCCTGGCCAGTCGTCGACATCCTCACCGACAGGACCGCCGTCCTGCTCCAGGACCGGCCGGTGGTCGGTCTGTGGCCGGGCCTCGTCGACGCTTTCATCGAGGCCGCCGACCTGGGGCTGGGCGTCCAACTCGTGACGCCGGCGACGAGCCGCCTCACGGTCCCGTTGCGGATGGCGCTGCTCGGCCAGCACCGCTGGGTGGTGCACGCGCCCGGCCGCGGTTATGTCGACGGCGCGAGCGGCGCTGGGTTGCGCTGGGACGACGACACCTTCGTCGAAGCCGGTACCCCCGCTGGCGCCGGAGTCACCGACAGCACGGAGCGGGGCGGGGAGATCGGCCGGCAACTGTGGCTCACCATCGAACTGCGCCACGAGCGCCAGCCGGCCACCTTCGGGCTCGGCGTCGAGGCCGCGTGCCGGACGCTGACCGGTAAACCACCGCTCGGGTGGGGCCCCGCCGAACCGGTGACCCAGCCGTGGCAGCCCGAGGAGCTGACCGAACTGGTCATCGATCGCGCACCGCGGCCGACTCAGGTGACTTTCGTCGGCGGCGGCGCGCGGCCGGCCATCGGCATCCTTCAAGTCACCGACGCGCAAGCCGCTCCGGCGCAGTCGGCGGTTCTCGTCGTCGGGTACCCGGCCGGCGAGGAGCCACCGCTGTCCGTGCTGCCGGCGCTCGCCGACACGCTGGCCCGCGAGCACGACCTCGCGCTGTTTTTCGCGGTACTGCGGCCGGGACGCGAAGACCTGACCCTTCCGGCCTCGGACGGCCCGGCCGACGGCGCGGGCATCCCGACCGGCCTGGCCGTCGGCCCGGCGGCACGCGGCGACCTGAGCGCTTCCGAGGCGTTGAGCTTGGAGGGCGCCCGGCCGATCGGCCCGCGGCACCGCGGGACGGCCTGGTATGACCTGCCCGACGGTTGGAACTCGCTGACCGCCCTCGCCGGGGCGTTGCGCGCCGACGTGCCGCTGCCGGTACCGTGACCGGCACGACGGCGCGAGCCGCGGGCGTTGCCTGTCCGTCCCCGGATGGCTACGGTGGCCGGCGTGGCGCGCGACTTCGACAGCGAACTTCTGGAATCCGTGGCGGTCCGCCGCCGACGGATGCGGGACGCGATGTTGTTCGGTGCACTGGCCAGCCGCCGGTCCTACGAGGAAAACGCCGGCAAGGTGATCGCCAGCATCGTCATCGCTGGTGTGGTGGCGGCCGGATGCGTCGGATACTCGTCGATCCGCCAGCAGATCGCGAAACAGAACCAGCAGAACAAATCCGCTCCGGCGATCATCCATACGCCGGACCGATAGCGGGCGCACCCACGCGACGGGGCGCCCCGCACGCAGTACGCGCAGGGGAGGCGCCGTGGCCCGGTACAGCAGGGTGACGCTGGTGGGCGGCCGGCGGCGCGCCGATGTCGTACTGCCCTCCGACGAACCGATCGGGGTGCTCATACCCGACGTGCTCGACCTGCTCGGCGAGCCGTCCGGTCGGGTGCCCCGGCCGCGACAACTGGTGACCAGTTCCGGGCTCGCGCTGCCGACCGGGCAGAGCCTGGCCGCGGCCGAAGTGGCCGACGGCGCCGTGCTCCGGGTCGTGACGGTCGAGGACAGCCCGCCCGCTCCGGTCATCCACGACGTCACCGAGGAGACCGCGGAGGGCGCGGACCGGCTGTCGTTCCGGTGGAGCCCGGCCGCCCGGCGGTGGAGCGCGACGGCCGGCGCGGTGGTGCTGTTCTTCGTCGCCGGACTGCTGATCCGAGCCATCGAACCGGGCCGCTCCGGCGTCCTGTGGCTCGCCGTCGCGGCCGCCATCGGATGCCTGCTCGGTGCCGCGCTCGCCCAGGTACGCGAGCCGATCGGCACCGTGGTGCTGCTCGGCGCCGGCGTACTCGCCGTGCAGTCGGCCTGGTTCGGCGGCCGCACCAGCGGATGGCAGGCGGAGCAGCGCTGGTTGCTGCTGGCGGTGGTGGCCGGCATACTCGTGGCGCTGCTCGGCGCGACGACACCGCTGGGGCGCGGCGGCTGGCTCGGTGGCCTGTTCGGCGTCCTGCTGGCCGTGCTGTGGTGGGCGGGCATGCTCATTCACCTTCCCGCCGCCCGGTTGAGCGCGGTCATGGCCGCGGTCGCCGTCGTACTGCTCGGCTTCCTGCCCCGGCTGGCACTGCTGATGGCCGGCCTCACCCGGCTCGACGACGCGCGCACCGGTGGCGGGGACGTGACCCGGCGGGACGTGTACGACGCGCTCGCCGCGTCTCACCGGGGACTCGCGCTGGCAACCATCGCGCTGGCCGCGTCGATCGCGGTCAGCGGCTGGTCGCTGGCCGGCCACCCGGATCGGTGGACGCTGTCGCTGGCCGGGTTGCTCGCGGTCCTCCTGCTCAGCCGCGCCCGGCTGTACCCGCTGGTCGGCGAGGTGGTCGCGCTGATCGGCGCGGCCGGTGTCGTGCTCGCCGCCCTGTTCGTCGCGTGGCTGGGCGCCACCGGCACGCCGACACCGGCGCAACTGGCCGTCGCCGCCGCGGGCGCGGTCGTCTGCGTACTGGTGCTCGCCGTCGACCCGCCCGACCATGTCCGCGCGCGGCTGCGCCGGCTGACCGACCGCGTCGAGGCGGGTGCGGTCCTGGCCATCGTGCCCGTGGTCGTCGGTGAGTTCGGCACGTACGGCCGGCTACTGCACATCTTCTAGTAGAGGGACAGATATCGATGGGTCAGCCAGCCGAGCCGCCACCGACTCCAGCATCGGGCTGGCATACCGAGGTCCTGCGAACCGCCGGCCAGCCGACCACCGAGTCGAATCCACCGGTGGTCTACGGACGGGCCTCGGTGCGACCGCCTGCCGCGGTCCCGGTCGCCCCGCCGCCGACCACGCCGCCGCCGATCGCACCACCGACCACCACGCCGCCGATCGCACCGCCACCGATCGCACCAGCGCCGACCACGACGGGCTCGATCCCGGTGCCGTCGAGCGCCCCGCCGGTCCCCTCGGGGCCGCCCGGTGTCCGGCTGTGGACGTCCAGCCGGCCGGCGCCCACCACCTACCCGGCCAGCACCCCGCCCGAGGAGCCCGCCGTACCCGAGGCGCTGACCCGGCTGGCCGGGCGGGTACGCCGGGGCGACACGCCACAGCGCCGGCTGCGCGGCACGCTGGCCCGGGCCATGGGCGGCGGAGCGGGTGAGGTGCACGCCCTCACCGACGACGTGCACCGGATCCAGCAGCCGATCACCACGTGCCGGCGGATCCTGGTCGCCGGTGTGCGCGGCGGCGCCGGGGCGACCACCCTGGCCGCCCTGCTGTCCTGCGCGTACGTGCGGTACCGCGCCGACGGCGCGCTCGCGCTGGAGACGACACGCGGGCACGGCTCGCTGGCGTACCGGCTCGGTGCCGCCATGCGACTGACCGCCGAGGACGCCTCGGCACTGGTACGGCGGCCACCCGGCGAGGCGGTCGCGGCCCTGTCCCAGCACCAGCGCCGGCCCACCCTGCTCAGCCGGCCGGGCACCATGGACCTCGACGCGTACCGCGAGGTGAGCACCCGCCTGATGCGCTTCTTCGGCCTCGCGGTCATCGACGGCGGCCACGACGCCGTGATCCAGCCCGGCTACCTGGCCGACGGGCACAGCCTCGTCCTGGCCATCCCGGCCACCCTCGACGGCATGCGTACCGCGCTGGCCTGGTTCGCCGAGGTCGCCCCGGATCTGCGGGCGCGCACCGTGCCGGTGCTCCTCGACCAGTCCCCGGACGCGGCGCTGAACCACGCGAAGGCGGCGGAGTCGCTGCGCGGCGCGGGGGTGCCCGCGTGCGTCCTCGGGTACGACCGCAGCCTGGCCGCCGGCGCTCCGCTGGAGCCCGGCCGGTTCGCCCGCCAGACCGCGCCCGCGGTGGCCCGGATCGGCGCCGCCGCACTCACGCTGGCCAACCAGAACCGCGGCTGACAGAGCCGGCCGACAGCACCGGGGCCGGCAGAAGGCGGCTAACCAAGACCGGGGCCGACCCGCTGGCCGGCCAGCTCAGGGGGTTGGCTCGACCACTGCCCAGAACTCCTTCGGAAGCTGGGTCAGCGTGTCCGCGAAGTCCTTGCCGGTCACCGCCTCGCGCAGCGTCGCGAGGACCGCCCGGGCGCCCTCCTGGGCGCGTTCGGTGTTCACCGCCGCGTGCGTCTCGATCCGCCGCAGGAACTCGGCCAGCCCGAAGCGTTCCGCGTTCTCCTCGGTCGGCAGCAGCCAGCCCCGCAACCGCTCCGGCAACTGCGCGGCCAGGTCCCTGACCTCGCCCCCGCTGATCCGTTCGGACAGCGTCACCAGCGTCGCCAGGCTGAGCGCGGTGGCCTCGTCACGCGAGGTCCCCAGCCGTCCCGCGACACCCTGGATGAACTCGTCATAGTCCACGGGGCATCCCTTCAGACCACTCCGACTAGTCTGGCTCGACTCTTCTGACGCCGCGCGACGACCCAGACCAGTCGTCCGACCAATCTGGCCCGGCGACTCTTCTGACGCCGCGCGACGACCCAGACCAGTCGCCGCTTACCCGGGCGCCGGCTGGCCAAACGCGGGGACCGGCACAATGAGCCGGTGCCGGAGTTCCTCACGACCGAACGGCTGATCCTGCGCGATCTCGCCGAAACCGACCTGGACGACCTCGTCGCGCTGGACAACGACCCCGAGGTGATGCGCTACCTCAACGGCGGGAAGCCGGTGCCCCGGGAGGAGTTGCGGGACACGATCCTGCCGAAGCTCCTGCGCGGTTACCAGCGGTACGGCGACCGCCCCGGGTACTGGGCGGCGGAGACCCGCGCCGGCCGGCAGTTCCTCGGCTGGTTCGCGCTGACGCCGACGGACCGGCCGGACGAGGCCGAGTTGGGCTACCGGCTGCGCCGGTCGGCGTGGGGCGCCGGATACGGCACCGAGGGCTCCAAGGCGCTCATTCGCAAGGGATTCACCGAACTCGGCCTGACCCGGGTGATCGCGCAGACGATGGCGGTCAACGCCGCGTCCCGCCGGGTCATGGAGAAGAGCGGCCTGATCTACGCGCGGACGTTCCACGAGACCTGGGACGATCCGCTCCCCGGTACCGAGCTGGGCGAGGTCGAATACGCGCTGGACGTGGAAGAGTGGCGGCGCCTGGAAGCGTGACGGCGGTGCGTCGGGAAGCGCACCGCCGTCTCTGACTCGTAGCGGGCGATCAGCGGCCGCGCCGCCGGGCCCGGATGTAGTTCGACACCACGTACCTGCCGAGGTCCTCGGCGTCCGGAGTGAACACCCGGCCGCCGCTGCGCCGCGCGACCGCGTCCACGAACCGGCGCAGCCCCTCGTCCTCGCCGAGCATGAACAGGTTCAGCGTCGCGCCGTAGCGGGTGAGCACGTCCACCTCGCGGACGGTCTCCATCACCGTCTCCCGGGCCGGCGGCCAGGCGAACACCGCCTCCCCGTCGTCGAGCAGGTGCGCGGTCGGCTCCCCGTCGGTGACGACCAGGACGACCGGGTCGCCGTCCGAGTGCCGACGCAGGTGCCGGCCGGCCAGCCGCAGCGCGTGCTGCAGGTTGGTGCCCTGCACCATGTCCGGCTCGACTGCGGCCAGCTCCTGCTGGGACAGCTGCTGCGCGTACCGGCCGAAGCCGATGATCTGCAGCGCGTCCTGTGGGAACCTGGTCGCGATGAGGTGCGAGAGGGCCAGCGCGGTCTGCTTCATCGGCCCCCACCGCCCCTCGGACACCATCGAGAAGGACAGGTCGACGCACAGCGCGACCGCCGCCGAGGAGCGCCGTTCGGTCTCCGCGATCTCGAAGTCCTCCACTTCGAGGAGAACCGGCGTCCCGCCGCGACCGGAAGCGGAGACTCGCCGGACCGCGTTGCCGATCGTGCGGACGACGTCGATCTGCTGCTCGTCGCCGTACTCCCAGCGGCGCGACGCCCCGGTCAGCTCGCCGGCCGCGCCCGCGTCCCGCAGGTCGTGCTGGCCGCGCGGACCGCGCTCCAGGTCCGCGAAGATCGAACGCAACGCGGTACCGCCGAGCCGGCGCAACGCCTTCGGGCTCAGCGTCAGCCCCTCGGCGCCCCGGGTCACCCAGCCCTGCCGGCGCAGTTCCCGTTCCAGCTCCCGCAGCCGGCGCACGTCCGCACCGGCCTCGCGGCCGAGCAACCGCTCCACCGCCTCCACGTCGACGTCGTCGAGCGTCGCGCCGGGGTGCTCCTGCCCGAGCTGGTCGATGAGGTCGTCGAGGTCCGAGAGCTCACCGAGCACCTCGGTCGCCTCGCCGTACCCGAGCCCCCGCTCGCCGCGTACCTGCGAACGGCGGCCCCAGGGCAGGTCCGGGCGCAGGGTACGCAGGTGCGCGTCCAGCGCGGCCATCTCGCCGGCCAGGTCGGCGTCGCCGAGCGCCCGGGACATCAGCCCGGCCAACTCCTCCCGTTGCTGCGGGGACAGCGAGCGCATCAGCCGCTCGCCTTCGGCCGCCCGCCGGGCCAGCGCCTCGACCAGTTCGTCGATGCTGCCCGGCTGCTCCGGGAAGAACTCGCCGTGCCGGCGCATGAACTCGGCGAACGCGTCCGCCGTGTCCTCGCCGCGAGCGTGCCGGTCCAGCAGGTTGTTGAGGTCGCCGAGCATCTCCTTGAGCTGCTGGTTCGCCGCGGCGTTGCTGGCCGGGTCCGCGCCGCGCAACGCGTCGCGCAGCCCGGTGAACCGCTGCTGCAGCACGTCGTTGCGCAGGCCCTGGAGGATCTGCTGGTACAGCTGGCGGGCCTCGTCGCTGGTCCACTCGTACCCGGACAACTCCTGTACCGCCTGCGCGGTCGACCGGGGCAGGTTGTCCAGTACCGCCTCGGAGAACCGCGCCGCGTCGTCGTCGCGCCCGGCCAGCTCGTCGCGTTCCGCCGCGAGTGCCTGGTCGAGCAGTGCCTGCGCCCGGGTCACCGCGCCGTCGAGGTTGCCCCGTCGCATCGCCTCGCGACGCATCCGGCGAGCCCGGGCGACCAGGTCGCCGAGGCCCCGGCCGGAACGTGGGCCCTGGCGCAGCAGGTCGCGCAGCGCCTCCCGCAGGCTCCCACCGGCCAGCACCTCGGCACCGACCTGGTCGACCGCGGCCCGGACGTCGTACGGCGGCGCCAGCGGATCGGGTCCGCCCTCCCACGCCCCGTACCGAAACCGGTTACCGCTCATACCGAATCCTCTCCGACCAGTCTGGCTCGGCGCGTCTGACGCCGCGCCGCGACCCAGACCAGTCGCTCCGCTGCGGTTCGGCATGAGGCACGAAAAGACTGCGACTCTGATGAGCTCGCTGACGCTCGCCCATTACTGGCGCCGCCCACCCGGGCCGTACGCGGTGCGGCCGTCCTCCCGCAGTTCCTTGGACAGCCGGCGGGTCAGGTACAGGCCCTCCAGCACGAATTCCACCCCGGCCGCGGCCTCGCCCCGGGTCGGGGCGTCGCCCATGCCGAGCCGGTCCAGTACCTTGGCCAGCCCCGGCACAGTGCCCACCTGGCGCAGCACCTCGTCCGCGGCGACCAGCTCGCCGGTCTCGATGATCTCGCCCTCGGCAACGATGTCGGTGAAGCCGGACAGGTCCAGGCCGGCGAGCCGGGCACGGAACGTCTCCGCGGTCGCGGTACGCAGCAGGTGCCCGAGGATCTCGATCTCCCGGCCCTCCTCGCCGCTCTCGAACTCCACCTTGCCGCGCAGTGTGCTGGTCACCGACACGGTGTCGCCGACCCGGGCCACCGGGTCCTCCTCACCGAGCAGGCCGGCACGGCGCAACGCCGACGCGGCGACGGTCTCGGCGGCCGCGATCGCGAACCGGGCCGAGACGCCGGAGCGGGAGTCGACCGACGGCGACTCGCGGACCTCTCGGGTGAACCGGGCGATCACCTCGACCACGTGGTCCGGTACGGCGGCCACGACGTCGGCCTCCTGCCGGATCAGGTCCATCTCCAGGTCCAGGTCGACCGGGTAGTGGGTACGGATCTCCGCCCCGAACCGGTCCTTCAGCGGGGTGATGATCCGGCCCCGGTTCGTGTAGTCCTCGGGGTTCGCGCTGGCCACCAGCAGCAGGTCCAGGGGCAGCCGCAGCTGGTACCCGCGCACCTGGATGTCCCGCTCCTCCAGCACGTTCAGCAGCGAGACCTGGATCCGCTCGGCCAGGTCGGGCAGCTCGTTGATGGCGAAGATGCCCCGGTTGGTGCGGGGCACCAGGCCGAAGTGGATGGTCTCCGGGTCGCCCAGCGTCCGGCCCTGCGCGACCCGGATCGGGTCCACGTCGCCCACCAGGTCGCCGACGCTGGTGTCCGGCGTGGCCAGCTTCTCGCCGTACCGCAGCGAGCGGTGCAGCCACGCGACCGGCAGCTCGTCGCCGACCTCGGCGGCGAGCCGGCGCGCGGCCGGCGTGATCGGGTGGAGCGGGTGCTCGTTCAGTTCGGAACCGGCGATGACCGGGGTCCACTCGTCGAGAAGGTTGACCAGCGAGCGCATCACCCGGGTCTTGCCCTGGCCGCGCTCACCGAGCAGCACCACGTCGTGGCCGGCGAGCAGGGCGCGCTCGACCTCGGGCAGCACCGTGTCCTCGTAGCCCACGATGCCGGGGAACCGGGGCTGGTCCTCGCGCATCTTGATCAACAGGTTCTCGCGCAGCTCCTGCTTGACCGAGCGGTACTTGTAGCCGGCCGCGCGCAGGCCGCCGAGGGTACGGGGCAGGTCGTCGGGCGGAGTGGGGGTGATCGTCTGCGGCGTTTGGGTCACCCATCGACGCTAACGCGCCGGGCCGGTCATCGACACGCGTCCGGGCTGGGACGCGGGTTACCCGTCGAGGTCGCGCAGGATGCCGGTGAGGATGTCGGCGGTACGGGCCGGCGGGTCCGCTTCGACGCAGAGGACCTCCATGGCCTCGGCGTACAGATCGACATCGTCCCGCTTGTCCAGATAGAGCGCGCTGGTGAGCTGCTCGATATAGACCACGTCGGGCAGTTCCGGGTCCGGGAAGCGGAGGATGCTGAACGCCCCGCCCGCCGCCGCGTGGCCGCCGACGTGGAAGCCGATCACCTGGAGGCGCACGTTCGGGATGTCGGTCGCCGCGATCAGCGCCTCGATCTGGGAGCGCATCACCTTCGCGCCGCCGATCGGCCGGCGCAGCACGGCCTCGTCGACCACCGCCCAGAGCTGGGCGGGGTTGGTCCTCGCGAGCAGTTGCTGCCGGGTGATGCGCACGCCGACCCGGCGCTCGATCTCGTCCGCGCCCGCCTTGCCGTGGCCGAGCCGGACCACCTCGCGGGCGTAGTCCTCGGTCTGCAGCAGGCCGGGGACGAACTGGACCTCGTACGTCCGGATCAGCGACGCCGCGGCCTCCAGGCCCAGGTACGACTGGAACCAGTTGGGCAGTACGTCACCGAACCGGTGCCACCAGCCCGGCGTGTTCGCGTCGCGGGCGAGCGTGAGCAGCCGCCCGCGCTCCTCCTCGTCGTCCAGCCCGTAGAGGCTGAGCAGGTCGGCGACGTCGCGCTCCTTGAAGCTGACGCGGCCCAGCTCCATCCGGCTGATCTTCGATTCGGACGAACGGATCTCCCAGCCGGCGTCCTCGCGACTGACCCCCTGAGCCTCGCGCAGCCGGCGCAGATGAGCGCCGAGCAGCATGCGCAGCACGGTGGGACCACCGCCTGAGCCGCCCTCAAGCCCAGCCGTCGTCACGCTGACCTCCGGATGCCGAGCGGCGGCCCGTGAGGCCGCCTCCGTAATACCCGGGTAAGCATGCCATGGACGCAGGGTTATCGGGCAAGCCGTGCGTCCGACATCTGGGCCGATGTGCGTACGCGCGGCATCTGGGCGGTGTGAACGACTGATCCGGGTCGTCGCGCGGCGTCAGGCACGCCGAGCCGGACCGGTCGGACGACTGGTCTGGGTCGTTGCGCGGCGACAGACGCGCCGAGCCGGACCAGTCGAAAGCGGCCAGCGAGGACCGCCCTGATGCTGCCGGTGACGCTAACGCGTCACTGGATGAATTTGTCGAAGTCGCCGTCCCTCGCGCCACCGATGAACGCGGCGATCTCATCCACTGTGTAAATGAGCGCCGGGCCCTGGGGGTCGCGCGAGTTCCGGATCGCAATGCCGCCGTCCGGTAGGCCGGCCATCTCGACGCAGTTTCCGCTCGGGTTGCTCCGGGCGCTCTTCTGCCAGATGAGGGCGGGGAGTTCGCCGGCGGGCATGCCGTTGTACGTCTGGTGCATCAGTTCCTCGTAACCGGGTTTCAGGGACGGTGCGAGGAACGGCCGAATGGCCCCCCACCCCATCCGATCTGATCGGACCTCGCGCGGCGGGGGCCCCTGCACGGCTCGGATGCACGTGCATCGGCTCTTGCGCATGCAAGGCACGACGAGGATGATATCGCATGTGCATCCGTACTTGTCCGTTTACGCTTCGTGGTCGGGCGGCGGAACGTTGACGCAAGCTGCGGGACGCCATGGCATTAATCAGCCGGTCACGGACTTGCGCCATCGCCGGTCTCAGCCAACCCGCGATCACCGACGGTAAAGGGAGATCCCTCATGGACCCCCTCACGGTCGCGTCGGGAGTCGCCATGGCATCGGCCATCGGCGCCGGATGGCACTGGTATGGCCGGGCGAGTCGAGCCGAAGCCGAAGCCAATCTGCTGCGCGGCGAGCTTCGCGCCGAGCGCCACGCGGCCCGGCATGATCCGCTCACCGGCCTGCCCAACCGCCGGACGTTCTACCAGCGGGGAGCGGCGATCATCGCCGACCCGGTGCAGCACCCGCTGGCCGTGGTCCTGCTAGACCTCGACGACTTCAAGCGAGTCAACGACGAGTTCGGGCACGCGGCCGGCGACGAAGTGCTGATCACCATCGCCCGGCGCCTCGAGGCGTATGCCGGCGACAACCTCGTGGCGCGGATCGGCGGCGACGAGTTCGCCGGGCTGTTCGCCAACTCGGTCGGCAGCGGATCGCTGCCGTACCCGACCGGGCAACGGCTGGCCGAAGCGCTCGCCGCGCCGATGCCGATCGTCGGCCGGAGCCTGACCATCACGGCCTCGGTGGGCGTGGTACCGCTCATCGGCTACGCCGCCGATCTCGCCGGAGCCCTGCGCGACGCGGACGACGCCATGTACCGCGCCAAGCGCCACGCCCGCAGCGCCGGCCGCGCACCGACCTGGAGCGAGACGCCGGCCACCGGCGACGCCTCGGGCAATGGCACGACTGGTGCGGGAACGACCGGCACGGGCACAACAGGCAGCAGTGCCACTCCCGCACCGGCTCCACAGCCCCTACCGGCGTCGTCGCGTGCGACGCGCCCCCTGGTCGACGTGACCAATCACACACCAGAGTAGGAGGGCCCCGAACCATGCCAGCACCGGACATCGACCCCGACCATCGCAACCCCGCCGATGTCGCGCCCACCGACAGCTACCGCCCCGCCGATCCCGTGTGGATCTATCGGGGCGGCCAGTGGCGATCCGGGGTCGTCGAGAGTGCCTCGTCCCGCGCGGCAACGGTGACCTACCGGCCGAACGGCGCCCGGGGCACCGGAGTGGACACGTTGACCGCCCGCTACCTGCTGGCTCGGGCCGACGCGGATCCCACGCTCGACCGGATGACGGACGTCCGCGGCGGGCTCTGATCGCCGAACCGCCCGGCCACCCGCCGGCCGCGTGTTGTCGCCGGGCGCCAATGGAGTCGCCCATCCAGCGCTGGCCAGCCGGCGAGTATGCCCCTCGCCAGCGGCGCTGAAACCAGCCGACGGCGCCATACAGGCTTTCGAATGCATTTGCCGGCGACTGCCCGCCCGCGCCCATCCCCGCTGGATACCGTCAAGCCGTGCTCGGTCTCCCAGGAGACGTCACGGCATGCCTGTTCGATCTCGACGGTGTTCTCACCCAGACTGCCTCGGTACACCGGGCGGCATGGCAGGAAACCTTCAATGACTGCCTGAAACGGTGGGAACACAACGGTGAGCCGCTGGCGCCTTTCGATCCCGCCTCTGACTACAACGACTACGTGGACGGTCGGCCCCGCGCCGACGGGGTCCGCGCTTTCTTCGCCTCCCGTGGCATCCAGGTACCCGACGGCGATCCGGACGACCCGCCGGACCGGGACACCGTCTACGGCATAGGCACCCGGAAGAACCAGATCGTGCAGCGCCGCATCCGCCAGGACGGTGTCCAGGTGTTCGAGGGCGCCATCGCCTACCTGCGCGCCACCCAGGAGGCTGGGCTGCGCCGCGCGGTCGTCTCGGCGAGCCAGAACACCCGTGAGGTTCTGCGCGTCACCGGCCTGACCGACCTGTTCGAGGAGGTCGTGGACGGGGTGGTCGCGAAGGACGAGAACCTGCGCGGCAAACCCGAGCCGGACACGTTCCTGGCCTGCGCGAAGCGCCTGGGCGTCTCGCCGCGGCAGGCGGTCGTGTTCGAGGACGCGGTGGCCGGCGTCGCGGCCGGCCGTGCCGGCGATTTCGGCTTCGTGGTCGGCGTAGACCGGGTGGGGCACGCCGAGGAGCTGCGCCGGGCCGGCGCGGACGTCGTGGTGGAGGATCCCGTCGAACTGTTGGAGAGGCCGTGACCGCGGACAGCACTTACCCGATCGAGCCCTGGCTGGTCCGCGAGACGCGGCTCGACCTGGATCGGTTGGCGCACTCGGAATCGATCTTCGCACTGTCCAACGGACACATCGGGCTGCGCGGCAATCTGGACGAGGGCGAGCCGCACGGGTTGCCGGGGACATACCTGAACTCGTTCTGCGAACTGCGACCGCTGCCGTACGCGGAGGCCGGCTACGGCTTCCCCGAGTCCGGCGAGACGATCATCAACGTCACGAACGGCAAGCTGATGCGGCTGCTCGTCGACGACGAGCCGTTCGACGTACGGCACGGCGAACTGCGCTCCCACGAACGGATCCTGGACCTGCGGGCCGGAACCCTGGAGCGGGTCGTCGAATGGGTCTCCCCCGCCGGCCGCGAGGTACGGGTCCGGTCCACCCGACTGGTCTCGTTCACCCACCGGGCGGTCGCGGCGATCTGCTACGAGGTCGAGCCGATCAACGAGCCGGCCCGGTTCATCCTGCAGTCCGAACTGGTGGCCAACGAGGCGATGCCGCCCCGCAAGAAGGATCCGCGGGTGGCCGAGGTGCTGGAGGCGCCGCTGGCCGCCGAGGAGCACCTGGCCCGGGACGCGGGCGGGCTGCTCATCCACAGCACGAAGGCGAGCGGCCTGCGGGTGGCGGCCGCGATGGACCACCTGGTGTCCGGCCCGGAGGACACCCTGGTCGACACCGAGGCGTTCCCGGACTGGGCCCGTACCAGCATCGCCTGCGTACTGGAGCCCGGACAGCAGCTACGGGTCATCAAGCTGGTCGCGTACGCGTGGTCCGGTCGGCGCTCGCTGCCCGCCCTGCGTGACGAGGCCGGCGCGGCCCTGGCCGGCGCCCGGCTCACCGGCTGGGACGGCCTGCTGTCCGGCCAGCGCGAGTACCTCGACTCGTTCTGGCGGGGAGCGGACATCCGGGTGGACGGCGATCCCGAGGTCCAGCAGGCGATCCGGTTCGCGCTGTTCGAAGTGCTCCAGGCCGGGGCGCGCGCGGAGAACCGGATGATCGCGGCGAAGGGGCTGACCGGCCCCGGGTACGACGGCCACGCGTTCTGGGACACCGAGACTTTCGTGCTGCCGGTGCTGACGTACACCCATCCGGAAGCCGCGGTCGGGCCGCTGCGCTGGCGGTTCCTCACCCTGGACGCGGCCCGGGAACGGGCCAGCACGCTGGGACTGGCCGGCGCCGCGTTCCCCTGGCGGACGATCCGCGGGCAGGAATGCTCGGCGTACTGGCCGGCCGGTACCGCCGCGTTCCACATCAACGCCGACATCTCCGACGCGTGCCTGCGGTACGTGCACGCCACCGGAGACCACGACTTCGAGCGGGACTTCGGGGTCGCACTGCTGGTGGAGACCGCCCGGCTGTGGCGTTCCCTGGGGCACCACGACCGGCACGGCCGGTACCACATCGACGGCATCACTGGACCCGACGAGTACACCGGCGTCATCGACGACAACGTCTACACGAACCTGATGGCGCAGCGGAACTTCAACGCGGCGGCCGACGCCGTCATCCGGTACCCCCAGGTGGCCCGCACCCTCGGCGTCGGTCAGGAGGAGGCGGCGTCCTGGCGGGACGCGGCCAAGGCGATGCACATCGCCTACGACGAAGAGTTGGGCGTGCACCAGCAGTCCGAGCGGTTCACCCGGCACCCCGAGTGGGACTTCGAGGACACACCCGCGGAGAAGTACCCGCTGCTGCTGCACTACCCGTACTTCGACCTGTACCGCACCCAGGTCATCAAGCAGGCGGACGTGGTCCTCGCGATGCACTGGCGCGGCGACGCGTTTACCAAGGAGGACAAGGCCCGCAACTTCGCCTATTACGAAGAGCGCACGGTCCGCGACTCGTCCCTGTCGGCGTCCACGCAAGCGGTGATGGCCGCCGAGGTGGGCCACCTCGACCTGGCGTACGACTACCTGGGCGAGGTCGCCCTGATGGACCTGCGCGACCTCAACCACAACACCGAGGACGGCATCCACATCGCGTCCCTGGCCGGTGCCTGGCTCGCACTGGTCGCGGGCTTCGGCGGGATGCGTGACCACGACGGCACCCTGTCCTTCTCGCCCCGCCTTCCGCACCAGATCGAGCGGCTGGACTTCGCCCTGCTGTGGCACGGACTGCGGCTCTGGGTCAGCGTGGCGCCGCAGGAGGTGACGTACGAGGTGCGCGACGGGGACTCCCCGGCCGGTGCGCAGATCGAACTGATGCACTACGGCGAGCCGGTGACCATCGAGGTCGGCGCTCCGGTGCGGTTGCCCATCCCGGAGATGGCACCGGTCGGGCCCGCGCCCCGCCAACCGGCCGGCCGGGCACCGAGGCGGCGCAGCGCCAGCGACGCGAACAGCCAGACTCCGGTGGACGCCCAGAGCGACGACTAGGTCTCCTCGGACGAGGGCTCACGCCGCGCGTCGATCAGCGCTCCGAGACCGTCGAGGATCCGGCCCAGACCGAAGTTGAACTCGTTGTCCGGCAGGTCTTCCTGGTCCATCACACCGTCGGCGATGAGCTTGCCGGTCTCCGGGAACCGGGCCGGGTCCACCACCTTCGCGTACAGCTGGCCGTAGCTGAGCATCGCCGCCTCGGCGGTGGAGCCAGCGGCCAGCGCTGCCGCGGTGATGTCCGCCTCCAGGCCGGTCACGTTCCGCACGTAGCCGCTCAGCATCAGCACCGTGGACAGCTTCTCCGAACCGGTCAGGGCGGTGTCCCGCAGGTAGGTCAGCGCGTACTCCAGCCAGGCGATCTGGTTCGGCGTCATCGGCGGAGCGCTGATCCGCACCCGGAGCATCCAGCTGTGCTGCAGCAGCAGGTCCCGGTACGCCTGCGCGAACCAGGTCAGCCCGGCCCGCCACCCCTGCCCGGGATCCGGTTCCGGGGGTACGCCGATGGCGAGGTCCATCATCAGGTCGATCAGCTCGTCCTTGGCGGACACGTAGCGGTACAGCGACATGGTGGAGGCGCCCAGCTCGGCGGCGACCCGGCCCATCGAGACCGCGCCCAGCCCCTCGCTCACCGCGACCCGGACTCCGGCCTCGACGATCTGGGGGAGAGTCAGTCCCCGCCGAGGCCCCTTGGTCGGGCGCTCCCGCAGCCCCCACGCCGCCTCGATGCTCGGAGGCAGGCCGGTGGTCGACTTCGGTCCGGCGGTCTCCGGTGGCTGGCCGCCCTGGGATCCGGTGCCGCCGCGCTTGCCCATGTGTCTCCACTCCGACTCGGGGTTGACCGCCATCGTAGTACTGCGTATAACTTACGCAGTAGAGCGTATGCCATACGCAGTACCGGCCAAACAGGGAACGGGGACATGGACACAGAGCTGACGGTCGAGGCGATCGGCCTGCACAAGTCGTACGGCAAGGTGAGCGTGCTGAGCGGCGTCGACCTGCGGGTCGCCCGTGGCAGCGTGTTCTCGCTGCTCGGGCCGAACGGCGCCGGCAAGACCACCACGGTGAAGATCTTGTCGACGCTGACATCCGCGGACTCCGGCCGCGCCCGGGTGGCCGGCTTCGACATCGCCCGGGACCGGCACCGGGTGCGCCGCGCGATCAGCCTCACCGGGCAGCACGCGGCGGTCGACGAGCTCCAGACCGGCGAGGAGAACCTCCGCATGATGGGCCGGCTGTGCGGCATGTCCGGGGCGCGGGCCAGGCAGCGGGCGGCCTCGCTGCTGGACGAGTTCGACCTCGCCGATGCCGGGCGGCGGCGGGTGGGCACCTACTCCGGCGGCATGCGCCGGCGCCTGGACCTCGCCGTCGGCCTGGTCGGGAACCCTTCGGTGATCTTCCTGGACGAGCCGACCACCGGGCTCGACCCGCGCAGCCGGCAGAGCATGTGGCAGGTCGTCACTGGCCTGACCGCGTCCGGGGTCACGGTGTTCCTCACCACGCAGTACCTGGACGAGGCCGACCAGCTGGCCGACCGGATCGCGGTCATCGACGGCGGGCGGATCGTCGCCGAGGGCACACCGGCCGACCTCAAGACACGCTTCGCCGACCAGCGGCTGGACCTGACCATGGTCGACGCCGACGCGTACCGGGAAACGGCCGCGCGGCTCGGCACCCGGGTCGCGCACACCGAACCGGCCCGGCTGCTGATCGGGCTGCCGACCGACGGCACCGCGGCGCACGTGCGTGCCCTGCTCGACGACGTCGACCCGCAGCGTCGCGCGGTCGCCAGGTTCGCCGTGCACACCGCGACCCTCGACGACGTGTTCCTCGCGCTGACTGGGCACACGGCCGCCAGCGGCGCCGAGGGACGAGGTGCCGCGGTCAAGCGGCCGCACTCAAAGGACTCCGCCGCCAGCGGCGCCGAGGGACGAGGTGCCGCGGTCAAGCGGCCGAGCTCCAAAAATTCCGCAGCCGCCAGCGGCGCCGAGGAACGAGGCTCCGCAGCCGCCGGCGGCACCGATACCGACAAGGAGAGCATCAATGTCTGACCTCGCGGCCCCACTCGCCGTCCAGCCCGCCACCGGTCGCCGGCGCTCGCCGATCTCCGACGCGCTCACCATGAGCGCGCGGTGCGTGCGCCTGTCCCGGCGCCAGCTCGACGCCCTGCTGGTCATGCTGATGCTGCCCATCATGCTGATGCTGCTGTTCGTGTACCTGTTCGGCGGCGCGATCCAGACCGGTACCACATACGTCACCTACGTGGTGCCCGGCATCCTGATCATCTGCGCCGCGTTCGGGTCGTCGACGACGGCGGTGACCGTGGCGCAGGACATGCGGGGCGGGATCATCGAACGCTTCCGGTCGATGGACATCGGCGGTCCGGCGGCCATCGGCGGGCACGTGGTGGCCAACGTCGTGCGCAACGCCGTGTCGACCGTACTGGTGCTCGGCGTCGGGTACCTGGTCGGATTCCGGCCGCACGCGAGCGGACTGGCCTGGGTGGGCGCGGCCGGCATGATGCTGCTGTTCGTGTTCGCGTTCTCCTGGCTGTCCGCCGCGATCGGGCTGCTCGCCGGCTCACCGGAGGCCGCGAACGGCTTCGGGTTCTTCCTGATGTTCCTGCCGTACCCGAGCAGCGCCTTCGTACCCGTCGCCACGATGCCCGGCTGGATCCACGGCTTCGCGGACAATCAGCCGATCACACCGGTCGTCGAGACCCTACGCGGGCTGCTGCTCGGCCAGCCGGTCGGCAACCACGCGTGGGCGGCCGTGGCCTGGTGCGCCGGCATCACCGTCGCGTCGGTGGCGGCCTCCGCCGTGCTGTTCCGGCGGCGCAGTTCGTGAGGTGGTCACCGCCGTGCCGAACAGGCGCCGTCTCCGATCGGGCGGCGCCTGTTCATCCGCCGTACGGCGGCAGGACCAGCGGCGGTACGTCGGCCTCGCGCGGCGGGGTCAACGCGGTCACGGTGGCGAACCCGGCGGCCACCAGCGCCGTGTCGGTGTCCGGGTCGGGCACCTCGCCGGCCTCGGCGACCGATGCCTCGACGACGTCCACGCCGTTCTCGGTGATCCGGGTCTGCACCGCACCGAACGAAGCCAGCCGCACTTCCCGCAGCCCCCGGATCCGCTGGCTCGACAGGTTCGGCACGTTCAGGTTGAGCACGAACTGGTCGGACAACAGCGGCAGCAACCGGGTGGCCAGCTCCGCCGCGGTCTGCCAGTGCGCCGGCCCAGTGGCCTCGCCGGCCAGGTCCAGCGACACCGCGAGCCCGGGCCGGCCGTGCGCCACGGCGGTCAGCGCGGCGCCGACGGTACCCGAGTGCAGCACCGAACGCCCGGTGTTGGAGCCCCGGTTGACCCCGGACAGCACCACGTCGGGCGGTGGACCGAAGGCGTCCCGGGTCGCGATGAGGACGATGAACGCCGGCGGGGCGTCGACCGCGAACGCCGGTACCCCGGCCAGCCCGTCCAACTCGTGTCGGGCGACCGGGACCTGCCCCTCCCGCTCCACCACCGCGATCGACGCGCTGTTGCCGCTGGCCTCGGACGACGGGGCCGCCACCACCACGTCCAGCCCCGCGTCCCGTGCGGCGATGGCGAGGTAGCGTACGCCCGCCGCGCCGATCCCGTCGTCATTGGTGATCAGGGCGCGCATCGCCCGCGCCCGGCCGTCACGGCAGTTCGACCCGCTCGGCCAGTTCCTGCGTGGTGGTGCGCAGCTCCGGCCCCTCGGCGGAGCCCCGCTCGCCCGGGGCCACGCTGCCGATCGGTACCAGCCTGACCCGGTCGCGCAGCTGGCGCACCGCGCCCCGGTCGCCGGTACCCAGTCCGTGCCGGGTGACGTTCAGCGAGCCGGCCGCCGCACCGCACCGCACCGCCTCGGCGGTGGGATCACCGGCGGCGAGCGCGGCAGCCAGGCCGGCGGTCAGCGAGTCGCCGGCGCCGCGCGGGTCGGCTGCCTCCAGCTTGGGCGTGACCACCTCGTAGATGACGTCGCCGATCAGCGCCACGGCCGGCTGCTGCGCCCGGGTCACCAGGACGGTATCGGCGCCGGCGTCCCGTAGCCGGCACACCGACGCGATCAGCGAGTCGAGGTCGTTGCCGGTGCCGAGGTCCTCGTGGCTGACCCGGACCAGGTACGGCTGCCCGGCCAGCACCGCGTGCAGGTGTTCACCGGACAGGTCCGCGATCACCCGCCGCCCGTGCCGGCCCAGGTCGGTGGCCAACCGACGGTACGTCTCCGGCGGTACGACAGCGGGGTGTGCCGCGCCGCTGAGCAGGCAGACATCGGACGTCAGACCTTCCGCGAGAGCCACCCCGTACAGCTCGTCCAGCTCGTGCCGGGACAGCGGGTCACCGGTGACCTCGGCCACATCGATCCGCGAACCGCCGCGCCGGTCGTGCACATAGGTGCCGTTGTGCGACTGCCCCAGGACCGCACGTACCGTGATCCCCTCCGCCGCGATCAACGGTTCGAGGACCTGGCCGACCTCGCCGCCGAAGGCCGCGCACAGGACCACCGGCAGGCCGAGTGCCGCGATCATCCTGGCCTGCCAGACGCCCTGGCCACCCGGGTGCAGGTGGATCTCCTGCCCCTCCCCACGCTTCTCGATCGTCACCGTGAGTTGTGGGGCGGGCGCGAAGACCATGACCTGACCGCTCACGCTCAGCCTTTTCCCTACCGCCGCCGCTCCTAACGTCCGGCTGAGTCCCGGCCGGCCAGATGGAGGAACCTTTGCTACCTTTCCGGCCCGCGGGAGTCCATACGGCCGACTACAGCAACAGCGTTCCCAACTGGCACCCTTGTCCGGTGGCCGCATGGGTGATTTCCGAGGTCGAGGTGCTGGACGATGAACGCGCGGCTCGGTACCGCGAACTGGCGCAGGACTCGATCGCCCGTTACGGCGGCCGGTACCTGGCCAGGAGCGCGGTGCCGGCGGCGCTGGAAGGCAGGTGGCCCGACGAGCGCCGCCTGGTGATCGTGGAGTTCCCGAGCATGCAACGCGCCCGGGAGTGGTACGCGTCGCCGGAGTACTCGGCCGCGCTCGCCGTGCGGCAGGAGGCTCTGGCCCGCCGGCTGCTGCTGGTGGAGAGCCTGGAGTAAACCGCCGGCTCACTCCAGGCTCCGGCCCTTAGATTCAGCAGGCCGCCAGCTCCCTCATCGATCCGGGAGCCGGTACGACTGGCCGAAACGGGTCGAGCTCACCCGATCCCCGGACGTCGACCCGCAGCCCGACCCCGTCGCCCCACCCCGGCCAGCCGGCGCCGGCCGCCGGCCCTGACACGTGCGGGCCCGACCCGTTCACCGGCCCGAGCCGGTAGCTCAGCCGACCGAGCCGGTGGCCGGCACCGTCTAGCAGGTCCAGCGCGACCGTGTCCGGGTGCCGCGCGACCGGCAGCGCGGCATGGTACTGACCGCTGCGCCACCGCCGATCCGCGTCGTACGGGATGGCGAACAGGTTTGCCTCGCCACCCACGGTCACCGGCCCCAGCGCCTGTGCCTTCACGTAGACGTCCGGTCCCCTGGTCTCGTAATAGAACCAGAAGACCCGGTCGGTCAGCGGAGCCCGCTCGATGACCCGGTAGTAGACCGCCCCCGCGTTCCTCACTCGCGCCCCCAGCTGGAAACGCAGCAACAGCAGCTCGTTCATGAGCCTGCCCCGTCCCTCTCTGCCCCCTGGCCGGACCCGCGTGAACCGCGAGCCCACGTACCCCACCGTGGATAAGAGGAGACCGAAACGGGACAGATACATCGGCGGTCAGCCGGCACCGAAGCACACGAACGGGGCGAACGGATCGGCCAGCGAGGCGTCGGCAAGAGCCCGGGCGGGCCGCGCGCCGTCGGCCAGCGCGCAGTGGTAGCCGGTCATCACCTCCGCCGCGGCGTGATGGGTCACCCGCGCGACACTGGCCACCACGCTCGCGGTACCGGCGTAGAGCAGCGCCGCCGTGAAGCCCAGGATCTCGTCGCCCGGCGCGACCACGGTGCGCCCCACGTCGCAGGCGGACAGCGTCACCGAGGCGGGAGCCGCGGCCAGCCGCTGGATGTCGTAGGCCATCAGCGGCCCGTCGGCCAGGTCCAGCCGGGAGAACAGCACGTTCTCGTGCTCGTGGTGGCCGTGCGCGGCCAGGTGCGCGATGGGCGCTCCGTCCAGTCCGGCCAGCGTCGCGGCCACCGTCGCCTCCGCGCCGGTCAGCGCGCGGCTCCCCGGGTACACCTTGGCGATCTCACCGATCTCCACCTCGGCCTGATCGAGGTCGGGCCCGGCCACCAGCAGAGGCGGCACCGGCTCGCCCGGCACCCGCTCGCCCGGCACCGGCCGCCGGCGCGCCCGCAGCCAGGCGGACGCCGACGCGGACACCGTCACCGGCCGGCCACGCAGCTCCGGCAGCAGCCCCCAGGGCAGCGAGGACAGCGCCATGGTCGGGACGATGACCAGCTCGCGGTCGGCCAGCTCGGCGCGCAGCCCGGTCATCAGCTCCCGGCTGAGCACGTCGAGCTGGTGCGTCACCGAGCCGCGGATCGCCGCGTCCAGCGCTGCCGGCAGCCGCCGCCCGGTCAGCGCGTCCAGGTCGTAGCGCAGCCGGGCCACCGCGTCCTCGACGCTGGCGTGATCGCCGAGCGCGACCATCCGGACCGTCCCGGCGTCGACGAGCAGGGCGTGCAGCCGCCCATGCCGGGTCAGGAAGCTGAGCATCACGCGATCGCTGGCGGCCAGCTCCGCCTCGATCTCGGCCAGGCCGGCCACCGGCACAGTCTGGCCGGGGCCGGCGACCCTGCGGACCCGTTCCCGGATGGTCCGCTCCAGCTCGGCACAGCGGGTACGGGCACCCGGCACCCGCCGCCGCTCCAGCTCCGCGGTACGCAGGGACTCGCGCAGCTGGCGCAGCTCGGCCAGCGCCTCGGCGAGCACCGGATCGGCCGGCGGCCGTACCGGCGGCACCCCGAACGCCTGCGCCCGCGACCGTTCCGACCAGTCGAAGATGGCGGCCGGCGACCCGCCGTCCACCACCGTGTCGAACCCGGCCGCGGCCAGTTCCCGGCCGAGCGCGGTGATGCCCACCTGAAGGTCGCGGCTGCCCAACCGGCTGCGGTGGTCGTCGAGCACCGCCAGGCCGCGGCGGATCTCGGTGAGCGCGGGCCCGCGGCGCCCCTCGGCGGCGGCCAGCTCGGCGCGCACGATCCGCCTGGTCAGCGACAGCTCCAGCGACTCGTTGGGTCGACCGCGCGGGATCGCGGCCAGCACGTCCCGCGCCCGCCCGGTCCGTCCGGCGGCGACCAGGGCCCGCGCGGCGAGCAGATCGGCCATTTCCGCGTCCCGGGCCAGCCCCATCGCGCGTAGCCGACCGGCCAGCTCGGCGGCCCGAGCCGCGAGACCACCCGGCGCGCGGCTGCCGGGCAGCTGCGCCCTGAGTCTGGCCAGCGTGGCTAACCCCACCCAGGCGTCGTTGCCGCGGCGACGGAACAGCCGCTCCGCCCGCCTGGCCCGGCTGGCCGCCGCCGCGTGGTCGCCGTAGCCGAGCGCGGCCTGTGCCCGGAGCAGTTCAGCCTCGGCCAGTTCCTGGCTCAACCGGTGCCGGGCGAACTCGGTGACGGCCCCGTCCAGGCTCCGTCCCGCCTCACGGGCGAGGCCCGCCGACAGCAGGGCACGGGCCCGCGCCGCGGTGAGCATCGGCAGGAATCCGGGGCCGTGCCGGCCGAACAGCGGCTCGGCCGCGCCGAACGCGTCCAGCGCCCGGGGCAGATCGCCGCTCAGCAGGTCGCAGTATCCGGCGTTGTGCAACGCCTTCGCCGCGACCAGGGGCAGATCGCCGCGCTGGGCGAGCCGTTCACAGCTGGCCAGGTCCTCGCGGGCGGCCCGGACCCGGCCGGCGTGCAGGTACAGCGCGGCGCGGTTGAGCAGCGTCGTGCACAGCACCGGCAGGTGCCGCTCGCCGCCCAGCAGCGGGATCGCCTCGTCGAAGTCGGCGAGCGCGTCGGTGAACCGGCCGGTACGCAGCAGCATCAGCGCACGCTGCTGTACCAGCACCCCGCGGTCGTCCGGCTCGATCAGCGCACCGGCGAGGGTCAGCAGCTCGAACCCGTACCTGGTCCGGCCCCGCTCCGCCTCCGCGTACGCCAGGCTGATCAGCAGCCGCCCGGCCAGCGCGTCGTACCGGCCACCGGTGGTGGTGGTCCCGTCCTCGACTGGTCCGGGTCGTTGCGCGGCGCCGGACGCGCCGACCCGGATTGGTAGGCCGAAGCCGAGCAGCGCGAGCCCGGCGCGTTGCAGCCGTACCGCGTCCGCCGGCCGCCCCTGCGCCATGGCCGCCACGCCGTCGCGGTGCAGCCGGCGCACCGTCGGTTCGACGGAATGGACGGTCATCGGGCTACATCACGATCGACGGGGTCACCACGGATCTGTCGTCGTCCGCAGTGCCGTCCGCGGGCGTGCGCACCACGAGTTGGGCGAGCCCACGCGGGACCGACTCGATGACGAACCGCCCCCGCTCGTCGGCGTCGGTGGAGAGGTGGCCCGTCGTGGTGCGCAGCTCGACCCGGAGCGCGGCCGGCGGTGCGAGCCAGCCGTCCAGCCGTACCGTGTCGTCAGGCACCACGCTGATAGTGATCATGATGGTCAGGTTGGTGCTGTCGAAGGTGACCGTGCGGCTCTCCTCCTGCCCGCGCGCCCCGGCCGGGACCAGGTCGGAGTCGTCGCGAAGCCGGCAGACCTCGACATCGAGGTCGTCCAGGTCCACCGCGAACTGGATCCGCTCCACCAGCCCGGCGGGCACCGGGTCGGCGCGGCGGTACAGGTCGGCGAGCCCGGCCAGGATGGCCAGGTCGAGGTCGTCGATCGGCTCGTCGCTGCCCGGCTCGTCGAGCGGGGCGGGCACGGGACCCGGCGTCACGTCGTGCTCCACTCCGGCTGGGACATCAGCAGATTGCGCAGCTTCGCCAGGCACCGGCCGCGGGTCGGGCCGACGCTGCCCCGGGGCATGCCGAGCGCGGCGGCCACCGACTCGTAGTCCGGCCGCTCCACGAACGCGACCACCCGCAGCAGTTCCTGGCACCGCTGGGACAGCTGGCGTACGGCCCGCCACAGCGCCGTGCCCCGCTCCCCCTCCATCAGCAGCTCGTCGAACGGCCGGCCGTCGTCCGGCACGGACTCCAGGGAGTCGACCGCGACCGGGCGCTCCCGCACGCCGACCCCGCCGACCCGCCTCGCCTCGCGCCGCACCACCGTCACCAGCCAGGCGCGCAGCGCCTCGGGCGAGCGGATCTGATCCAGGTTGCGCAGCAGCGACAGCCAGGTCGTCTGCACCACGTCGTCGCACATGGCCGCGTCCAGTCCCTGGGCGCGGGCCACGTGCCAGAGCAGTGGAGTCAGCTCCGCGACGATCTGGTGCAGGGCCTCTCGGCTGCCGTCGCGCGCGCTGAGCAACAGATCGGCGAGGTGCGCGCGGCGGTCGTCGGGGGCGGGTGCCACCTGTGGCGTCATTGCCACTCCTTCTGCAACGCGTCCCATGCCTGGCCCGCCCGGCGGATCGCGGCCGGCCCGTCGCGCTCGTCGAGCGCCGTGCCCTGCCCCAGAATCAGGTTGGCGAGCATCGCGGCGGCCACCGGCGCGGCGAACGACGTGCCGCTCCACAACGCGAACCCGGCTCCGAAGTCGTCCGGATCCAGCGACTCGCGGCGGCGCGACGCCCCGTTCACCGTCTCGGCCGGGTTCACCGAGCCGGCCACGGCCGGGAACGTGGACATCAACGCCACCCCGGGCGCGTACAGGGTGACCCACGGGGCCTCGTTGCTGAACCGGGCGATGCTGCCGTTCGGGTTGAGCGCGCCGACCGACACGACGGCCGGGAAGCCGCCGGGCGACGGCCGGGTGGACAGTGCGGCGGGGTAGAACTCACGGCCGGTCGCGTGGTTGCCGGCGGCCGCCACGACCAGCACCCCGAGGCCGGTGAGCGTGTCGATCGCCGCGGCCAGCTGCCCGGTCGCCTGGCCGGTGGGGTCGCCCTCGTCGAAGTATCCGAGGGACAGGCAGACCACGTCGACCGGCCGGGCGGTCGCGTCGCCCTGCTGCGCCCGGCGGGTCTCGTCGGCGATCAGGGCGAGCGCGAGAAGGACGTCGCTCTCGTACGCCACCCCGTCCGGGTGCATCACCCGGATCGCCCGTACCTGGGCGTCCGGCGCGATCTGGCGGATCAGGCCGGCGATGAACGTGCCGTGCCCGGCGTGCGAGTCCAACTCGCCGACCAGCGGCTGCGCGACCGCCGGCTGGTCGAGGTACCCGTCCAGGATCTCGGTCGGCATGCCGCTTCTCGTGGCGCCGGCCACCGTACCCGCCTGGATGGCGGCCTGCGCCGCGCTGTCCACGACCACGAACTCGTCGGCCGGTACGGCGGCGGAGCGGTCCACCACGTCGAGCCACGGGTGCGGCGCGTACCCCGTGTCCAGGACGGCCACCACCGGCCGCCGCCCGACGCCGAGCTGGGCCAGCGTGCGCCGGGGCGGCGCGGGGAGCATGACGCCGACCGGGATCCGGCCGGACAGCGCCGCCTGCGGGGTGCCCAGAGTGAGCGGTTCCGGGTCGCCGCTGCCCTGCGTGGCGATGTTCGCCCCGACCAGCAGGTGGTCGAGCCGCACCCGACCGGCCGCGCTGGCGTCGAGGTCACCGCGCTGGCCCGCGGCGCGCAGAGCCGTGAGCGCGCGCCACGCGTCCACGGCCACCGGCTGCCCGCCGGCCGCGGCCAGTGGGGCCGCCCGGTGCGAGGCGGCCAGCGCCCCCGCCGAGGCGGCGTGCCCGCGCACGGCACCGGGCACCGACTCCGGCGCCAGCAGCGTGAAGCCCTCGCCGGCCAGTGCGGCGTTGAACGCGGCCAGGGCGGCGCGCTCGCCCGTGAGCAGGTCCTGCGGGACCAGCAGCACACCGGAGCGGTAGACCGTGCTCGCCGGCGCCGGGGCGCCGGACGCGCGGACCGCCTCCGCCGGGCGCAGCACGCGGGCGCCGTGCCGGTCCAGCACGCTGTCCGGGATGGCCGGCAGAGCGGTCGGCCTGGCCACTGCCCCCGATCGCTGGGCGGGGCCGTCACTCGGCGGGAAGTAGAGCCTCATCGGCGGTCTCCAAATCGTCTGTCCAGCGACGCTACCGGTCATCGATGTACCTCATGGACCCAGAGCGGCGCTGCGCCACCGGCAGATACGTGACACCATCACGATTCGATAACGCCGGGAATAGACGGCAGCGGCCCGGGAGCAGTACGCCCCCGGGCCGCCGGTTACCGCTACTTCACTTGATCGTGTACGAGTACGGCACCGCCGCCACGTCGTCGCCGCTGAACAGGAACGACGAGAAGGTGTCCAGGTACAGCACACCGCTGACCTTCGAGCCCTTCGCCCCGGTCGGGGTGACGGTCACCGTGATCGTGCCGGACTGCCCGGGCCGCAACACCAGCGGCGCGAACGCCGGCGACTGTGCCTGCGTCGCGGTGAGCCAGAAGTCGCCGGTCGACGAGGTCGCCGCACCGTCGAACGCCTGGGTCTTCACCGTCGCGCTCAGCGACGCCGAGCCGCTGACCGGTCCGTTGGTCGGGCCGATCGGCGTCGGAGCCGCGCCCCACGGGCCCTGGCTGACCCGGTTGGCGGACAGCGACGCGATGGCGGTCAGGCCCTGGGACGCCCCGTACAGTTCGGGCGCCCCGTTGTTGAGCGTGGACAGGTCGAAGTCGGCCGGGATGGTCGACGACTGCCGCACGGTCAGGTTGGTGCTCTCGGTCGGAACCACCCACGCCGGCGGCTTTGCCGTCGCGTCGAACGGCAGCGCGACGGTGGTGTCGGTGTCCGGCAGGGCCTGCAGCGGGTACGTCGCCGACGCGGTCAACCGCGGATCGGCGAAGTACGACTGGGTGACCGCCCCGGTGTTGCGCACCTTGACCGTCACCGTGACCGGCTTGCCGGCCGCCACCTTGCCGCCGGGCACACCGGACGCCTTCACGTCGACCGTGTCGTACCGCAGGTGGCCGGTGAACGGCTCGGCCAGCGCGGTACCGCTGGTCGGGTTGTTGACGTTGATGAACAACGTCCACCGGCCGGCCGCCGGCGCCCGCACGTAGCCCTGGAGCGCGTTGGCCGCGGTCACGTCGCCGTCGTTGTCCACGCCAAGGTTGGTGGACAGCGACAGCACCTGGCCGTCCGGCCCCATCAGCGCGGCGGAGACCTGCTGGTTCGGGTCCTTGGCCAGGGTCAGGTCGATGCCCAGGTCTGCCTTGCCCTTCGGCACGTCGAAGAAGTACGCCTGGGTCTGCGCGCCGGGGTTGCCCCGGCCGTTGCCGCCGGTCACCGTGCCGTGGAAGGCACCGCCGTCGGTCTTGGTGGACAGCAGCGAACGCAGCGTCACCGGTACCGAGAAGGTGTTGTGCGACGCGGTGTCCAGCTGTACGGCGGCCGACAGGTCACCGGCCGAGTCGGGCAGCTTGACCTTCACGTGCAGCGTGCCGGTCTGCCCCGGCTTGAGGGTCAGCCTCGACGGGCTCACCTGGCCGAAGTCGACATACCTGGTGCTGGTGAACTCGTACGACACCGAGCCGTGGAACCCGGTCGCGGCCCGCGTACCCATGAACACCGCGGTCCACTTGCCCGGCGCCGGGTACCGCACGTCGATCGTGCCGTGGTTGCCGTTGCCCTGCGGGTACGACTGGTCCTCGTACTCGCCGTGCGGCCCGATCACCGCGACCCGGATCGCGGACTGGCCGTTGGCGGTGCCGCCGGGCCAGGCGAACTGGCCGGTCAGGTGGTCGGCGCCGGCCGGCACGGTGAACGTGGTCTCGCTGAAATCGCGGATGGTCGGCCCGGCCGGGCCGTTGATGCCGTCGGCGAAGCTCGGTCCGGTCGTCGAGGTCATGTCGACCGCGATGCTGGACTTCACGTCCGACAGCGTCTTGCCCAGGATCCGGCCGTGTCCGTTGACCACCTGGCTGTCGGGCGAGGTGTTGGTCACCTTCAGCGTCAGATCCTGCGTCGAGTTGGCGTCGCCGACTGCGGTGAGCTGGGTGTCGCCGCTGCCGGAACTCAGCACCAGACCGTCGCCCTGCGGCGCCGGCGAGCCGTTGCCGTCCTTGATGGACATCGCCTCGCGGACCGCGCGGTAGGTGTCCATCTCACCGGCGCCCTGCTGCTGCGCCGGCAGGCCCAGGTCGGTCGCGGTGCTGGTGAGGATCTTCTTGACCAGCGCCGGAGCCGGCCGTACCCCGTGGTGCGTGTTCTTGTACGCCTCGATGACCAGCGCCGCGCCGCCGGCCACGAACGGCGACGACTGGCTGGTACCACCGAAGAACTCGATCGGCGACGGCTGGTTGTTGAACGCGGCGCAGCCGGCGAACCTGTCCAGATCCGGGGTGCACACCGCCCAGCCGGCCTCGCCCGGCGCGACCAGGTCGATGGTCCGGCCCCGGTCGGTGATGCCGGACGACGACAGTGCCGACGGGTTGCCGTTGACCCAGGAGGTCCCGAAGTTGCGGGAGCCGGAGTAGCCGACCTGTGCCATCGCGCGGTACGTGGTGGTCGCGCCGACCGAGATCACGTTCGGGTCGGCGGCCGGCGTGCCGATGGTGTTGGTCGGGCCGGCGTCACCGCTGGAGGCGACCACCGTGATGCCCGCGGCGACCGCCGCGTCGTCGGCCAGCGCCGTCGGGTCGGTGCCGTCGGTCGGGTACGGGTTGCCACCGAACGACTCGTTGATGACGTCCACGTTCGCGACGTTCACCGCGTAGTCGATCGCCTGGATGATGACCGAGTTGGTGGCGAATTCGGCCGAGCCGAAGACGTTGATGCCGACCAGCGAGGCACCCGGCGCCATGCCGCGCACAGTGATGTTGCAGCCGGCCGGCAGCGGGTGCGCGTCGTTGACGAACTTGGAGACGTCATAGACCTGGCGGCCCTGCGACGCGATCGCGCTGGCGTCGCCGAACGCCTCCGCGCCCACCCCGCCCAGATTCGGGTCGGTGCCGGAGAAGTCCTGGTAGTCGGTGAAGACGTGGCTGCCGTCGGCGCGGATGAAGTCGGGGTTGTTCGGGTCCAGCCCGTCGGCGATCCAGGCCACCTTGACACCCGAGCCGTCGACCAGGTTCTGCGCCTGCGGCGTGCTCTTGCTCTCGTACGCGGTGTGCGTGGTCTGCAGCGCCTCCGGCTCCAGCAGCGGCTTGCTCGGGTCCGTGGGACAGGAGCCGGGCAGCACGTGATCGGCCGGGGCGGTCGGTCCGGCCAGCGACTTGATGGTCGACTTGTCGGCGTCGGTCAACGGGCTGATCGGCACCATCCGGTCCGGCACCACCGCGGCGACGCTCGGGTCGGTGTCGAGGTGCGCGATTTCGGCCGAGCTCAGCTTGGCGGAGAAGCCGTTGACGATGGAGAAGCTCTTCACGCTGCTCGCGCCGCTCTTGCGCGCGCTGTCCACCAGCGGAGCCTGGTCCTTGTGCGCGGCGTCCTGCCGCTGCTTGCGAGCTGTCTTGGCGTTCAGCTCCGGGTGCTGGTTCTTCAGGACCACGATCACCGGGTGCCGATCGGTGCTCGAGAGCGCGGGCGTCGGTGCCGGCACCGCGTTGGCCACACCGGGACTGGCCGCGAGCACCAGCCCCACCGTAGCGGTGGCACCGACAGCCAGTCGGTACTTGCGTCTGACGTTCATCACAGCCTTTCTCGTCGCGAAAATTCGCCTCCATCGAGAAGTACGTACGAAGGCCCGGTTCGGTCCGGTCAGAACGCGACTAGTCCAAGATCGTAGGGTCCCTCGCCGCTGGCGGCCAGTGGTCGCATGCGTGACCCGGCACCCTCACCGGACCCTTTCGGCGCGCGCGCCGACCCGCTGCGAGAGCGACAGTTCGTGATCTTTGGGTGCGAGTTGTCGACCATTCTGGCTCGGCGCGTCTGACGCCGCGCGACGACCCAGACCAGTCGCCGGCCAGGGTCTCGCGTCACCGGACACGGTGCGCGGCCGGCCGCCCGACGGCCTCAGGCCGCGTCGCCGGTCTCGGCCGCTCGACGGAATCAGTCGAAGAAGCGGGCCAGGTACGAAGGCTGGGGGCCGGGCTGCCCGTCGGCCAGCGGGGTCAGGTCGGCGAACACGCTCGCGCCGTCGCAGGCCGCGTGCAGCGGGTACCAGCGGGGCGAGCCGTCCCGCCGGTCGCAGATCCCCTTGATGGTCTGGACGTCGAGGTAGCGCACGTGAGTCGGGTCTGCCACCGCGTTCACGAATCGCCACCACGGGCTGATCACGTGAAGCACGCCGTCCGGCCGCAGCACCCGGTGGCACTCGTCGACCAGCGGCAGGAAGTCGAGCAGGTGCTCCAGCACGTGGACGGTGAACACCGTGTCGACCGAGTGATCCGCCGCCGGTACGCCGGTGCGCAGGTCCGACACGATGTCCACGGCCGGGGTCGGGTACCGGTCCACGCCGATGTTGTCCGGGTACTGCTTGGTCCGGCCGCAGCCCAGGTCGAGGATGGTCGGCGTGCGGCCGGACACCCGTACCCGCGACCAGATCCCGTACACGCCGTCGATCCGGCCGAGCAGGTCGCGGATCATGCGCAGCGCGCCGCCCTCCGGTACGTCGCCGGTCAGGTGCGCCACGCCCCGATCGAAGCGGACCTCGACGGTGAGGTCGCGCAGCCGGTCGTCGTGGGCGAACAGATCCCGCGCGGTCTCCGCCAGGTACTGGTCGAGCAGCGCCCAGCGGCCGGACGACACCGTCGCGTGCTCTGTCACCACCATGCCCGGCACCTCCCAATCGGCAGGGCCGTTACCCCGGCCGACCGGGTTCACACCGGGGCGTCGGCGCGCCCGCCCGCGCCACGCCGGTGTCCCCGGCCGCGGGAAAGCGGTGTGCCGCCGGCCAATCCCGGCCGGGGCCGGGGTGCGACGCGGGCGTGGCGAGGACACCCGGCCGGGCCCGGCAACGGTCCAGCCGGGACCGGGCTCCGGTTCGGTTAGCCGCACCGGGCTCCGGTTCGGCTAGCCGCTTCCGCCGGCTATCGCCGCCGACGGGGCCTGGAAGTTGACCACCGGTTGCCCCTTCAGCGCCGTCGCGAGCGTGTTCGCGACCGCGCTGTTCACGCTGGAGGACACGCCCTCGCCCGCGAGGTCGCTCGGGTTGTCGGGGTCCGCCGCGATCGCCGCCGCGGCCAACTGCGGGGTCACCCCCACGAAGGTCTCCGTCGCGTTGTTCTCGGTACTTCCGGTCTTCCCGGCGATCGGCCGCCCGGCCAGGATCGAGCCGACCTCCGGTGCCGTACCCCCGTCGCACATCCCGAACGCCGACTGCTCACCCACCGGGCAGCGGCCCGCGTCCGCCGCCGCCCGGGCGATGTCCGGCGAGACCGCGGTACGGCAGTTCGGGTTCGCCGCGGACACCTCCCTGCCATGGGCGTCCTTGATGGACAGCACCGGCAACGGATCGCAGTACCGGCCGTCCGCCCCGAGCGTCGCGTACGCGTTCGCCAGGTCGAGCGGGGTCGTGTCCGCCACGCCGAGCGTGAAGGCGCCCCAGTTGATGGCCTTGACGCCGGCCAGGTCGGCATCGGCCGGAGCCCGGAAGGTGATGCCCAGCCGCTGCGCCATGGCCACCGCCTTCTCCGGGCCGATCTGTTGCTCCAGCCAGACGAAGTAGGTGTTCACCGAGCGGCCGAAGCCGTTCCACATGGTCCGCGGGCCGTCCATCCAGGACGGGTTGTCGTTACCCGGGCACCAGTACCCGTTGCAACTGGCGGAGCCGTTGGCGTACCACTTGGTCTGCAGCTTGGCCGGCGAGTTGAACTGAGTCGACAGCGGCTTGCCGTCCTCCAGCGCTGCCAGCATGGTGAACATCTTGAACGTCGAGCCGGCCGGATAGCCCTGAATGCCCCCGTTGCCGCCGATCAGTTGGGCGGTGCTGTTCGGATAGCCGACCTTGCCCGGGTTCTCCTCCAGCGAATAGTGCCGGTTGACCGCCATCGCCGCGATCCGGCCGGTACCCGGCTGGACGACGGCCAGCGGCAGGGCCATCGGGCTGCCGTACCCGTACACGCCCAGCGACTGGCTCAGCGCGGCCGCCTGGGTCTTCGGGTCCAGCGACGTCACGATGGTGTAGCCGCCCTCCTTGAGGGCATCCTTGCGATCCTGCTCGGTCTGGCCGAAAGCCGGCTGATTGGTCCACCACTGGGTCAGGTAGTCGCAGAAGAAACCCCAGTCGTTGTGCTGGTCCGGCACAGCGGAGCAGTTGTTCGGCTCGATGCTGGTCTTGATGTGCAGCGGCTCGTTCTTCGCCTTCGCCGCCTGGGCCGGCGTGACGACCTTCATCCTCGCCATCGAGTCCAGCACGTACGAGCGCCGGGACAGTGCCGCCGCGCGGTCGCCGAACGCCGGGTTGTCCACGTCCGGCGACTGGACGATGCCGGCCAGCAGTGCGGCTTCCGCCAGGGTGAGCTGACCGGGTGTCTTGCTGAAGTAGGAACGGCTGGCCGCGTCGATCCCGTACGCGCCGTTGCCGAAATACGCGATGTTCAGGTACCGGCGCAGGATCTCCTTCTTCGAATACTTCTTGTCGAGAGCGGTCGCGTACCGCATCTCGGTTATCTTGCGTCCGGCGTTGTTGGCGGTCGCGTCCACCCGCCGCTGGGGCGACAGGTTCGGATCCTCCTTGAGCACGTTGCGCACGTACTGCATGGTCAGCGTGGACGCGCCCTGCTGGGCGTTGCTGCCCCGGCCGTTGGAGACGAAGGCCCGGATGACGCTGCGCATGTCCACGCCGCCGTGCTTGTAGAACCGGGCATCCTCGGACGCGACGATCGCTTCCTGCATATACGGCGAAATCTGGTTCAACGCGACATCGTGCCGCCGCTCGTCGTAGAACTTCGTGATCAGCGTCTTCCCGTCGTTCGCGTAGACGGTGGTGATCTGCGGGTTCTGCGGGATGTTCAGAGCGTCGGGCGCCGTGTTGTAGAAGTTCGTGACCCGATTGAGGACCAGACCGTACAGGCCGGCAGCCGGGAACGCGAACACCGCGAGGGCGGCGCCGGCCAGGATGCCCGAAACGGCCAGACGGGACGCTTTACCACTGAGAAAACGATCGAACACGCAACAGATCGTTCATGCGATCGGGGTGAACCGAACTCACCTACCGGAGGTGAGATTTCAGTTCCGTCGCACAGATACTCCACAGTGGACAGTGTGAGGCGGCCCGCCCGGCTCGACGCCGGACGGGCCGCGAAACCGATTCACCAATAATGGCGCCGGCCGGCGACCGGCCGCCCGACCGATCCCAACAGGAACAGCACGGCACCGATCACCAGCACGATCACGCCGATGGTCCACAGGATCGAGACCTTGAGAAGCAGGCCCAGCAACAGCAGGACCACACCGAGAATGATCATCTTACGACTCACCTTCTGGTCACGGGGAAGACCATGACCAGGAAGTACCCGAACCTCAGATCATTCAATCCCGTCAGTGCCGCGGGTGCCGGCGGCGCGGTCGTCGGACCCATCGCCGAACCGCGGCGCCCCCGGGATGCGCGCGCCGGGCCATTCTCCGCGACGTGCCTGTACGGCGAGGGATTGATATGTATCATGACGCTCGGTGCGGTCGGCGTTCCCCCGTGCGCTCGGCCGCACCACCCAGAAACCGTCCGGGCTCCCGGCCCGTTGACCACCCTCCCGGTTCCCAGCGCGCACCGCCGCCTCGGCATCCGCAGACCCGGGAGGCAAGACGAGGGTGCCACCTACGGGTCGTAGGGTGCTGGCAGGGTCCGCCGCGCTGGCGATTTTGATAGACAGCAGTCGAAGCCACGAGACGCGTCGCGCGACGGCGCGCGGCGCCGAGACGGAGGTTCGACGTGACCTCAGGAAGACTGCGCTTCGTCGCTGTCGCGACGGTTTCGACGCTGGCCGCCCTCGCACTCGCGTTGGCTGGGCAACCGGCGTCCGCGGCGCTCACCACGCACACCGGCACCGGCGCGGTGTCCGCCGGCCGGAACGGCGGAGCCGGCGCCGCCAAGCCCGCGCCCGCCGACCCCGGCACCACTCACCGAGCCCGCGCCCGTGCGCTCGACGATGACGAGCCCTCCGAGCACACCGTCCCCAACGATCTGCTCAAGGAGCAATTCGCGGAGGGCGAGGAGGACGAGGGTGGCGACGAGCCCACACTCTCCGCGCTGTGTCAGGACTACATCGGCAAGCCGAACCCATACCGCGACCCGGCCCCGAACCTGGATCTGATCAAGGGCGACACGGTCGTACCGGTCGGCAGCCAGGCCGGCTGCAGCTCGGCGCAGAACGAGACCACCATCGCGGTGAACCCGTACAACCCACGCAACGTGGTGGCCGGCTCCAACGACTACCGCATCTTCAACGATCGGGAACAGCGCAACGACAGCACCGGCGTCGCGCTCACGAGTTTCGACGGCGGCCGCACCTGGAAGGACGTCGTGCTGCCGCACCTCGGGTACGACACCGGAGCGACCGGCGCTCTGTCCTACATGGACTCCGCCGGCGACCCGGCCATCGCCTTCGGCCCGGGCAACACCGTGTACTACGCGAACCTGGTGTTCAGCCGGGTGGTGCCGACCGACGGCTCCCAGCAGGCCAGCGGGCTCACCGTCTCGGTGTCCCACGACGGCGGACTGACCTGGGGCGACCCGGCGATCCTGCAGCTCGACGGCGTCACCGCGGCCGGCGCCCCGGTGCCCACCGACGTCTTCAACGACAAGGAATGGATCGCGGCCGACCCGACCAGCGGTACGGTCTACGTCACCTGGACCAGGTTCACCTACGACAGCGACGGCAACTACCTCGAATCGCCCATCATGTCGGTGCGCTCCGGCAACTTCGGTCGCACCTGGTCGGGCGCGACCCGGGTCTCCCCGACGCTGGACAGGTTCAAGGGTGGGATCACCCCGTTCGGTTCCGGCTCCAATCCTCAGGTCGGCAACGACGGGACGCTGTACATCGCGTACGAGACCTCGATCTGCGCGACCGCCGACTGCGACGCCGCGGACGACCACGACGCCGTGGTCATGGCGACCTCGCGCGACGGCGGGCGCACCTACCGCAGCCAGGAAGTGTCCAGCGACTTCGACTTCCCGGAGACCCTCACCGGGGAGAACTTCCGGCTGAACAGCTTCCCGCAGCTGGCCTACGACCGGCTGACCGACCGGCTGTGGATCACCTGGGCCGACGACCGTGACGGCCGGTACTCGAACGGTTCGTCGGTCAAGACCAACGGCGACACGTTCCTGGTCGGCTCGAAGCACGGCAGCGCGGGCTGGTCGAAACCCGTCAAGCTGGGCAGCGGTACCGATGAATGGTTCCCGGCCGTCGCCGCGGTGGGCAACCGGGTCGTGGTGTCGTACTACACCCGTACGTTCGACCCGCACGGCATCGGCGTCGACTACGCGTACTCGGCGGGCTGGGGCGACAACCTCGGCGGCCTGCGCCGGATCACGACCCAGACCGCGAACCCGCAGGTCCAGTTCGTGAGTACCGACGAGGACGGCAACGTGCTGCAGGGCGTGTTCATCGGCGACTACAGCGCCCTCGCCATGGGCATCGACTTCGTCGCGCATCCCTGTTGGACCGACTTCCGCGGCAACCCGGGGACGACGGACCCGAACCAGGATGTCTACAGCCAGGGCATTCCGGCACTCTTCTGACGTTTCCCCACCCCGGAGCCGGGCCCGGTCCGATCGGACCGGGCCCGGTCGGGTATCCGGCCGGCCGCTCGGGAAATCAGCGCCAGCCGTTCGCGGAGTCAGAGCCGGGCGGTCGGGGAGTCAGAGCCAGCCGGCCGGGAAGTCAGAGCCAGCCGCGCCGCTTGAAGATAAGGAACAGAGCCGCGGCGAGGACCACGATGATCGCGATCGACGAGATCACCCCGGACACGTGGCCGTACCCCGGGTACGGCACGTTCTCCCCGTAGAACCCGGTGACCGCGGTCGGTACCGCGATGATCGCCGCCCAGCTCGTCACCTGCTTCATGATCGTGTTGACCCGGTTGCCGCGCAGCGTCAGGTGGGTCTCCAGGACGTTCGTGATGAGATCGCGCAGCGACTCCGTCCACTCCGTCGCGCGCAGTACGTGGTCGTAGATGTCCTGGAAGTACGGCGTCATCGTCTCGTCGACGATCTGCAGGTCGCGCCGCATCACCGAGTTGATCACCTCGCGCATCGGCAGCACGACCCGGCGCAGGTTGACCAGCGACTTGCGAAGCTCGAACGTGAGCAACTGGATCCGCTGGTCCTGTGGCCGGTCTTCGAACAGCCGGTCCTCCAGATCCTCGATCTCCGAATCCAGCGCCTGTACCGCCTCGAAGTGGGTATCGACCACGTAGTCGAGCAGGCCGTGCAGCAGGAACGAGACGCCCGACCTGGCCAGATCGCGGTTGTCGTCCCACCGGGCCACCACCTGGCCGATGTCGAAGGCCACGTCCTTGCGCACGGTGACCAGCGCGTTGGAGGTGACGAACGCGTTCATCTCGTAGCTGGTCAGCTCGCCGGAGTCACGGGCGAGCCCGGCACAGTAGGCGGTGATGAACAGGTGGGTGGGGTAGCGGTCCAGCTTGGCCCGCTGGTGGCTGTGCAGCGCGTCCTCGACGGCCAGCGGGTGCAACCCCAGCTCCTCGCTGATCGTCCGCAGCTGTTCCGGACTCGGCGTGCACAGGTCGAACCACACCGTCGCGGTCGGATCCTTGATGTACTCCGAGACTTCCTCGATCGGGAAATCCTCGGCCTCGAGCCCACCGTTGCGGTACAGCCGGGTGTACGCCATGACCGTCAAGATATGCCGGTTGTCGCCGACCGGCTCGCGGACGCGGGGAATCTCCCGTGAGCGGGGCTCACGAGCGCGGCGCGACACGCGGCGTCCGGGACCCGCGGGACGGGTCGGCCCGCACTTCCCGGGCCGCGCGACGCATTGATGATCGTCGCCGATGTGATTCCCAGTTTTGAGTGTCCTGGCAGGTCCGGAAGCCGTTAGTCTCTACGGGTTCGCGCGAAACCCTCGCATTCGCGGTGAGTTGTTGCGAGAGTGCGGTACGTGTTCAACGACTGGTCTGGGTCGCGGCGCAGACCGGCCGAGCCAGGCTGGTCGACGACTGGTCTGGGTCGCGCGCGGCGCAGACGCGCCGAGCCAGACTGGTCGAACGAGTTCGTGGAGGCCCCGGTGACCAACCCCTCGCGACACATCGACGTCGACGACAAGGACCGGCATCAGCGGCTGGTCCAGAAGTTCGCCATCGGCGGCGCGGCGGTGCTCGCCCTGGTGGTGCTCGGCGTCTTCGCAATGGTGATCAAGGAGGCCGCCAAGCAGCCAGTCCGCCCGGTCTCCGATCCGCAGGTCGTGTCCGCGCTGAACCCGAGCGGTCCGGCATCCGCCTCGGCGTTCCCGTCGGGCTCGCCGAGCGCGTCCGTCTCGGCTCCGGCTTCGCCGTCGGTCCGGCCATCGGCGACGCACGCCCCGACCCACGCGCCCACGCACGCGCCCGCACCGGTGCGCACGACCGCGAAGCCCCCGTCCTCCGGCAACGCCAGCTATGAGAGCCAGGTCGTCACGCTGGTCAACCAGCAGCGGGCCACCGCCGGCTGCCCGGCGCTGACCGTCGACTCACGCCTCACCGCGGCCGCCCGGGGGCACTCCCAGGACATGGCCACCCGCAACTACTTCGACCACAACACGCCCGACGGCGTCACCCCGTGGACGCGCATCACCAACGCCGGCTACAGGTACTCGGCGGCGGCGGAGAACATCGCGGAGGGGCAGACCACCCCGGCCTCGGTCATGGACGCCTGGATGAACAGCGAGGGGCACCGGGCCAACATCCTCAACTGCTCGCTGCGCAACATCGGTGTCGGGCTGGCGTACAACAGCAAGCACACGCCGTACTGGACGCAGGACTTCGGGACGCCCGCGTAGACCCTACGCGGCGTAGTGCCGCAGCAGGGCCGCGCGGATCGCCGGCCGGGAGCCGAACACCTGAAGAAACAGTGCCTCCCGGGCCATCCGCTCCGGGTGGCTGCCGCGTAGCACGGCACCGGAGCCGGTGGCCACGGTCAGCGCCGCCACCGCCCGCGTCGCCAGTGCCGAGGCCGCCGCCCGCCGCTCCGGCATGACTTCCGGAGGCCCGGCGTCCAGCCCGGCACGGCACTCGTCGAGTTCCCGGTTCAGCGGGTCGGATCCGGTCAGCCGTACGCAGCGGTCGACCAGCCCGAGCGCGAGCGAGCCGTTGCCACGCAGCCCCGCGGCGTCCCGGGCCGGCCAGTCCGCGAACGGCACGACGATGGTCACCCGGTCATCGGGTACGAAGTGATCGGCGAAGCGCACCACCACGGTACGGCTCGCCGCGACCGCGACGAGATCCAGCGGCTCCACGGCCAGCGTGGGCCCGGTCGCCGCGTCGAGCAGCGCCCAGATCACCGTCTCGGTCGAGCCGTCCGCCACCCGAGCCGCGGTGTGCAGCACGTCGATCATGTCCCAGCCGGTCACCCAGGGAGCCTCGCCGGTCAGCAGGTACCCGCCGTCGACCCGCCGCGCCCGTACCCGCGCCGGCCCGGGCTGCACGCCGGCCTGGGCGGCACCGGCCCGGCACCGGCCCGAGCGCAGCTCGTCCAGCCACCGTACGCGCAGCTCGGGACGCTCGGCGGCGGCCACCGCGCGGACCGCGCCGTGATGCTGGAGCCACACGAACGCGGTGGTCAGGCAGCCACTGGCCAGCGTCTCCACCAGCCGGCCGAGCAGCGTCGCGTCCACCTCGGTGGCGAGCCCGTAGAAGCCCTCGGCAGCCAGCAGGTCGAGCTGGGCGGCCGGGATCCGGTCGGCCCTGTCGACCTCGGCGACGGACGGCCAGAGCACGTTCTCGGCCATCTCACGCGCTGCGTCGAGCGGTCGCTGCGGGGAAGACACAGCCACCACGATAGGGCCGCCCACGACAGGGCCGCGGCCAACCCCGCCTGCTAGCGCCAGCCGACGTCGATGCGTTGGCCGCGGTCGTCGAAGAAGTGCAGCGCCTCCATCCGGACCGACACCGCCAGCGGATGCCCGCTGCCCACCGCCGGGTACGGAGCGAGCCGGACCGCCAGCTCGGCGGGGCGGCGATGGTGCCGGCCGGGGTCGCTGAACACACCCTCGGAGTTGCGCCCGCCCGGCCCCGGCTTGCCGTTCCCGCCACGACCGTTGTGTCCGGCCACACTCGCGCCGACCAGTTCCTGCTCGCCACCCCGGCCGGCCACCCGCTTCACCAGGTTGCCGAACCGGCGCAGGCCGCGGGGGCCGGCGACTTCCGGAGGAGTGCCGCCGATGTCGTCGACGATCACCGCGTACGCGCCGATGTCCAGGAACGCCAGCGACTCGTGGCCGTGGTGTTCGAGGTACCGGATGCGGCCGCGCAGCACGTCGCCCTCGGTGTCGACCGGCACCGGTACCAGCGCCTCGGCCCGCATGCCCACGACGATGCGCTCGCCGTGGTAGTGCGCCACGGCCCGGGCCCGGATGTCGTTCCACGGCAGGTACAGCGTCTGCTCGCCCATGTGCAGCGCGATGTGCCGGTCGAGGTGCACGTAGACCTGCGCCTCCAGCAGGTTCATCCGCGGTGCGCCGAGGAAGGCGGCGACGTACAGGGTCGCCGGGCGCCCGTACACCTGGGTCGGCGTACCCACGTCCTGCAGCACCCCGCGCCGCATGATGGCGACCCGGTCGGCCATGGTCAGCGCCTCGGCCTGGTCGTGCGTCACGTAGAGCGTGGTGACGCCGAGCTCACGGGTCAGCCCGGAAATCTCGGCCCGCAGCTCGGCCCGCAGCCCACTGTCCAGATTGGACAGTGGCTCGTCCATCAGGAACAGGCCGGGCCGGCGGACGATGGCCCGGCCCATGGCGACCCGCTGCCGCTGGCCACCGGACAGCTGCGACGGCCGCCGACCCAGCACGTCGCCGATGCCCAGCGCGCTGGCCACGTCCGCGACCCGTTCCGAGCGCGGCTCGGCGTCCACTCCCGACAGTCGCAGCGGAAACCCGATGTTGTCGCCGACGGTCATGTGCGGGTAGAGGGCAAAGTCCTGGAAAACCATGGCAATCTTGCGGTCGCGCGGCGCCAGATCGTTGGCGAGTTCGCCGTCCAGCACGATCGCACCGGACGTCGGATCCTCCAATCCGGCGACCATCCGCAGCACCGTCGACTTGCCACAGCCGGACGGCCCGAGCAGCACCATGAATTCACCGTCGCCAACATCTAGGTTGACGTTGTCGACAGCGATTGTGCCGTCAGGAAACACTTTCGTGACATCTTTGAGCGCGACGGTCGCCACTCCGTCACCTCCCGGGCGCTAAAAGATCATGCAGGCCAGCGACCCGCCCCGAGTCATGTACTGTTACGAAGAGTGTTGACTTTGGCCATCGGGTAAACGTGCCATCTTTGGCCGGTAATCGTGCATTAACCGACTCCGATTAGCACTCAATCACGTTTACGGCCAGACCGCCACGCGCGGTCTCCTTGTACTTCACCTTCATGTCGGCGCCGGTCTCGCGCATCGTCTTGATTACCTTGTCCAGTGACACATAGTGCTCGCCATCTCCACGGAGAGCCATTCTTGCCGCGGTAATGGCTTTGATGCTCGCCACTGCGTTGCGTTCGATGCACGGAATTTGCACGAGGCCGCCGACCGGATCGCAGGTCAATCCGAGGTTGTGCTCCATCGCTATCTCGGCCGCGTTTTCCACCTGGCCGGGCGAGCCGCCCAGCACCTCGGTCAACCCGGCCGCCGCCATCGAACAGGCCGAGCCGACCTCGCCCTGGCAACCGACCTCGGCGCCGGAGATGGACGCGTTCTCCTTGAACAGCACGCCGATCGCGCCGGCGGTCAGCAGGAACCGCACCACCCCGTCGTCGTCCGCGCCCGGGATGAACCTCGTGTAGTAGTGCAGCACCGCGGGGATGATGCCGGCCGCGCCGTTGGTCGGGGCGGTCACGACCCGGCCGCCCGAGGCGTTCTCCTCGTTGACCGCGAGCGCGAACAGGCTCACCCAGTCCATCACCCGCAGCGGATCGGTCGCGAAGACCTCGGACTCCAGTGCGCGCCGCAGCTCGCCGGCCCGTCGCCGAACCTTCAGGCCACCCGGCAGCACGCCGTCGGCCCGGCAGCCGCGCTCCACGCAGTCCTGCATCACGTGCCAGATGTGCGACAGGCCCGAACGCACGTCCGCCTCGCCCCGCCAGGACAGCTCGTTGGCCAGCATGATCTCGCTGATCGAGCGGCCCGCCGACCGGGTCCGATCGAGCAGTTCGGCGCTGGTCCGGAACGGGTACGCCACCGGCGTCTCGTCGGGCTTGAGTTCGCCGGTCGCCTCGTCGACCACGAAGCCCCCGCCGACCGAGTAGTACGTCCGCTCGGCGAGAGCCGCGCCCGACCGGTCGACGGCCGTGAACACCATCCCGTTCGGGTGGAACGGCAGCGTACGGCGGCGGTGCAGCACCAGGTCCCGGTCGGCGTCGAAGTCGACCTCGTGCGACCCGAGCAGCGCCAGCCTGCCGGAGGACCGGACCGCGGCGACCCGGTCGGTGATCGTGGCGGTGTCCACCGTCTCCGGATCCTCGCCGGCCAGTCCCAGGATCACCGCCCGGTCGCTGCCGTGGCCGTGCCCGGTCGCCCCGAGCGACCCGAACAGCTCGGCCCGTACGGCGGCCACGTGGGCCAGGGTGCCGTCGGCCTTGAGCGCCGCGACGAACGTACGGGCGGCGCGCATCGGACCGACCGTATGTGAGCTGGATGGCCCGATACCGACCTTGAACAGGTCGAAGACACTAATCACCGCTGGTCCCTCTGCGCCGTCCGCCGACGCCGTTGTCGGCCGATACGTCGGAGCCTAGCTCGCCGTGAAGGTCACCGTGATGGTGGTGTACCCGAGTGACTTGAGCAGTTGTTCCAGCATTTCCTTCGTGTTGTCCTCGGCCCGCTGGATCAGCCCGCTGTCCTTGGCCGCCTGCTGGATGCGCTGCTCGCCGAGCTTGTAGAGCTCCTGCTCCTTGTTCTCGTCGCCGCCGAAGAAGTCGCCGATCCGGTTGGCCAGGCCCTTCTGGGTCGCGAACACGTAACTCTTGTCGTGATCGATGTTGGTCTTCTCCAGCGCGGCGGCCGGCAGCCGGACGGTGACCGTCTTGTGATCCGTCGAGTCGGTGATGTCGCCCTGGCCGATGTTGGTGAAGTCGACGTAGGCGTCGACCGAGCCCACGCAGACGAACAGGGCGCGGTCGTTGAAGATGATGTCCGGAATGAACCGGCGGTCCTGCTGAACGTCGATCACTTCCTGGAAGTTGCCGCTGGCGGCGTCGAACCTCGCCAGGTCCTGGATCGACAGCAGCAGCGTGGGCTGGCTGCGGTCGGTCTTCTTGGACGCGAACGGGTTGTGGAAGTGCGGCAGCAACCCGGACACGTTCAACACCAGCGCCAGCACGACCACCAGCGCGACGGCCCCGGCCAGCCAGACCAGGCAGCCGCCGGGGCGCCGGCGGGCCTCCGGCAGATCATCGCCGCCGTCGCCGCCGTCACCGCCGCCGTCGACCTCGCGCCGGGCCAGCGTGCGGACCTGCTCCCCGGAACCGCCGGCGGCGCCGTGCGCTTCGGTCGCCGGCTCTCCCTCCGGCCACCCCGTACCGGTGTCGATCTCTGGCAGCTCTGATGTCGGGTGCAGGTCGTGGCCCGCGGCCGGCTGCCGCACGGTCGGCTCCTCGGGCAGCCCCGCGCGACCGGGCTCAAATGACGGGTTCGATGCCATGGCCAGTCCTCCCGCCTGTGATCGAGTTCTGTCCACAGCGTAAGCGGAGGGTGCGACAGTCGCGACCGGACGGGACCGGCGGGAAGGATCTAGCTGAAGGCCGACAAACCGGTCAGCTTCTGGCCTACCACCAGCTGGTGGATTTCCGAGGTGCCCTCGTAGGTGAGCACGCTCTCCAGGTTGTTCGCGTGACGCAGAATCGGGTACTCGCCGCTGATCCCGTTGGCGCCCAGGATGGTGCGGCACTGCCGGGCGATCGCGATCGCCTCCCGCACGTTGTTGAGCTTGCCGACACTGACCTGCTCAGGCGTCATCGACCCGGCGTCGGCCCGGCGGCCCAGGTGCAGGGCGAGCAGATACCCCTTCTGCAGTTCGAGCGCCATGTCGGCGAGCTTGGCCTGGGTGAGCTGGAAGCCGGCGATCGGGCGACCGAACTGCTCCCGGGACACCGCGTAGTCCAGCGCCACCGACAGGCAGTCACGGGCGGCGCCGAGCGCACCCCACACGATGCCGTACCGGGCCTGGGTCAGACAGGACAGCGGAGCCCGCAGGCCGCGCCCCTCCGGCAGCCGCGCGGAATCGGGCAGCCGGACGTCGTCGAGCACGATCTCCCCGGTCGCGGACGCGCGCAGGGACATCTTGTGCCGGATCTCCCGGGCCGTGAAGCCGGGCGTGTCCGTGGGCACCACGAAGCCCCGGATGCCCTCGGGGTCGCGGGCCCAGATCACCGCCACGTCGGCGACCGGCGCATTCGTGATCCACATCTTTCCGCCGGACAGGATCCAGTCGTCGCCGTCCCGGCGTGCCCGGGTCGCCATGGACGCCGGGTCGGAACCGTGGTCGGGCTCGGTCAGGCCGAAACAGCCGATCGCCTCGCCGCTGGCCATGGCCGGCAGCCACGCGCGCTTCTGCTCCTCGCTGCCGTACCGCCAGATGGCGTACATGGCCAGCGAACCCTGCACGCTGACCATGCTGCGTACCCCGGAGTCAGCCGCCTCCAGTTCCAGGCAGGCCAGCCCGTACGCCACAGCGGAGGCTCCGGCGCATCCGTATCCGGTCAGGTGCATACCGAGAAGGCCGATCGAGCCGAACTGCTTGATGAGCTCCCGTACCGGCGCCTCACCGTCCTCGTACCAGCCGGCGACGAACGGCCGGACCCGCTCGTCGACCATCCGGCGTACGACGTCCCGGATCTGCCGCTCTTCGTCGGAGTGGAGGGAGTCGAGGTCCAGCAAGTCCAAGGATGTCATCGCTACCCCAGGGGTCATCCCCGAGGCAGGGTCAGCACTCGGGCGTGGATCGTGGTCCGCTGCTGCAGCGCGGCACGCAGCGCGCGGTGCAGGCCGTCCTCCAGATACAGGCCGCCCTCCCACTGCACCACGTGCGGGAACAGGTCGCCATAGAACGTCGAGTCCTCGGCCAGCAGGCGGTCGAGAGCAAGCTCGCGCTTGGTGGTGACTAGCTGGTCGAGGCGCACCGGCCGGGGTGGGATCTCGGCCCACTCCTTCATCGTCAGTTCGTGCTCCGGATACGGACGACCGTCCCGGACCGCCTTGAAGATCACGCCGGTCGCCTCCCCCTTCCAGTACGCCCGTTCCGTGGCCGCTGCCAGCCAGCCTAGCGACCACCGGCGAGTGTCACGACGCCGCTGCCCGCCAACGGCCCCGATGCACGACTTCGTCGACCTCCCGCCGGCCACGGCGCAGCGACGGTGACCGACGGTCCGGGGCAGGATAGCCCACAGTTACGGCACCGATCGGGGTGTACTCCTCTGGGACGCCGAAGGCCGCCCGGAAGGTTGCCATCGACTCGGGAGGGATACCGAAAAAGCACGCGCCGAGCCCGGCGTCCACCGCGCCGAGCAGCATCAGCAGGCTGGCCATCCCGGCGTCGATGTGCCAGTACGGCACCGGCCAGCGCGCCTCGTCGCGGTCGGTCCAGCCCTTGTCCGGCGCCGCGTACCGGTCCAGGTAGATGTCCCGGTTCGAGTGCGGCACGATGATCAGTGGCGCCCGGCGCATGCCGTCCAGCCAGGCGTTGGCCGGCCGGACGGGCTGAGTCGGCTGAGCCGCGTCCGGGGCGCTCGCCTCCGGCGCGGGAGTGGTCGCGGCCCAGAACCGCTCCCGGTCCTCCGGCGCGGACAGCACCAGGAACCCCCAGCCCTGGGAGAAGCCGGCCGAGGGTGCCCGGATCGCGTAGTCGAGCAGCCGCTCGACGGTTTCGGCCGGCACCGGCCGGTCCGGGTCGTAGTTGCGGACCATCCGGCGGCGCCGTACGACCGTGTCGAAGTCCATCCCGGTCATCGCCCGGGCGCCGGCGTGATCCCCCAGGAGCCCTGCCAGGTCTGTCCCGGCTCCAGCGTCACCACGTCCCGGCCGGAGTGGAACGCGTCCGGCGGGCAGGTCATCGGCTCGACCGCCACCGAGCGGCGGGTCCGCGGGGTGGGCACGGTGTCGCCGGTGAACAGCTGCCACCACCCGAACGCGCCGTCGGCCCACACGGTCACGATCGGATCGCCATCCACAGTGGACAGGACGACGCTCGACCCGCCGTCCGGCACCTCGCCGAACGCCGTGTTGAGCCGCGCGCCGCCGATCGCGCGCGGGCTGGTGAAGTCGTAGTCTCCGCCGGCCACCCGGGCCGCCCCGATCGGCAGGTCGCGACCATCGAGCAGCAGCCGGCTGCGGGCCGGCACGGTCAGCGCGACGTCGTCCACCGAGCCCGGGACGGCCAGGTACGGGTGCGCACCCAGCCCGAACGGGGCCGGGCGGTCGGCCAGGTTGGTCGCGGTGTGGCTCGCGGTCAGCCCGGCGTCGTCCACCGTCCAGGTGGTCGTCAACCGCAGCGTCCACGGGTACCCGGGCTGCGCCGGGAGCTGGTGTTCCACCGTCACCGACGAGTCGGACACCTCGGTCGGCCGCCAGGGCGCCCAGCGGGTCAGCCCGTGGATCGCGTTGTGCTGGGTGGGCTCGGACAGGGACAGCTGGTGGGTCTGGCCGCCGAACGTGTAGCGCCCGTCACGGATCCGGTTCGGCCACGGCGCCAGCACCTGTCCGGCGCCGCTCGGGCACAGCTCGGACTCCTGGTACCCGTCGATCACCTCACGGCCCGACGACCGGTAGGCTCGCACTCCGCCGCCCACCTCGACGACCGTGGCCTCGTGATCCCCGGACTTGATCACCCACTGCGTACCCGATGGCGAGAACGCGTCCATCTGCATGACGGCGACCTTAACTCAGGGGCGGCTTGCGGCATAGCGCAGCAAAGACGGAAAAACCACGGCGAGAATGACGGCCACCACGCTCGCGGCGATACCGCCACCGACCCAGGCGGCGCCCAGTCCGAGCGGTACCGCGGTCGCGCCCGCTCGCAGGTCGCCCAGGCGCGGCCCGCCCACCACCACGGCCGTGAACACGCCCTGCATCCGGCCGCGCAGATGGTCCGGGGCATAGGTCTGCAGAATGGTCTGCCGGTAGATCGCGCTGACCAGGTCGGCCGCGCCGCCCACCGCGAGCAGCAGGACGCACAGCCACAGCGAGTGGGCCAGGCCGGCGGCCGCCACCGCCAGGCCCCAGACCACGACCGCCCCGATCAGCGCCGTGCCCTGCCGGCGCACCCGGGCGACCCAGCCGGAGGTGAGCCCGGCGACGACCGAGCCGAGCGCGATCGAGGCGTACAGCCAGCCGATCCCGCCTCCGTGGAACCGCTGCGCGGAGATCGCCGGGAACAGCGCCCGGGGCTGCGCCAGCACCATGGCGACGATGTCCACCGCGAACGACAGCAGCAGTACCGGCGTGGTGGCCAGGTACCGCAGCCCGAACATCACGTCGGCCAGCCGTCCCCGGGACCCGCCGCCCTCGCCCTCCTCGGGCGCGATGGCCGGCAACCGGAACGCCGCCCACAACGCGACGGTGAAGGTCACCGCGTCCACGCCGTACGCCCAGGCCACGTTGTACTGAATCAGAACCGCGGCGACCAGTGGCCCGGCGACCGACGCCGCGGTACTGGCCGTGTAGTTGAGCGTGTTGGCCTGCGGCACCTCGTCGAGGTCGACGATCCGGGGGATGATCGCCGAACGGGTCGGCGAACTCACCGCGACCGCCGCCGACTGGGCCGCGACCAGTACCAGCAGCAGGCTTCCGCTGTCCACGCGCAGTACGGCCTGGGCCAGCAACCCGAGCGTGCACACCCACATCAGCACCGAGCTGACGAACAGCAACCGCCGCCGGTCCACCGCGTCGGCCAGCGCGCCGCCCCACAGAGCGAAGATCAACAGTGGGATGAGCCCGGCCAGCCCGAGGTACCCGACCCACAGCGTGGACTTGGTCAGCGCGTACATCTGCACCGGCACCGCGACGGCGGTGAACTGGGTACCGAAGAATGAGGTCGCGTTGCCGATGAAGACCCGGCGGTACGCGGGGTGACGCAGCGGCCGGACGTCGATCGCGAACCTGCGCCAGCCGGCGTCCGGTTGTGGCCGGACGTTGATCCGTTCCGTGCTGTCTGGTGCTGTTCTTTCGGCGCCGGCCTCGTCGTCCGGCCCGGTGAGCTGATGTCGAGCGTCGGTTTCGGTCATCGGTCGACTGGTCTGGGTCGTCGCGCGGCGCCAGACGCGCCGAGCCAGACGGGTCGGTCGACTGGTCTGGGTCGTCGCGCGGCGCCAGACGCGCCGAGCCAGACTGGTCGAAAGGGTCCCGTCACGGCGCCAGCCTTTCCGTCAACCATTGACCGTCGTCGTCCCGCCGATACCGCAGCCGGTCGTGCAGGCGGCTCACCCGGCCCTGCCAGAACTCGACCGTGACCGGGCTGATCCGGAATCCGCCCCAGTGCGGCGGGGGCGGCACGTCGTCGGCGCCGAACCGGTCCTCCACCGCCCGCCAGGCGGTCTCCAGGGCGGCGCGGCCGGGCAGTGGGCGGGACTGCGGGCTGGCCCAGGCGCCGAGCTGGGCGCCGCGCGGCCGGGTGGCGAAGTAGCTCTCGGTCTCCTCGCGGCTGGTGCGCTCGACCGGACCGGTGACGATCACCTGCCGGAAGATCGCGAACCAGGGGAAGACCAGGCTGGCGTGCGGGTTGGCGGACAGCTCGGTGCCCTTGCGGGACTCGTAGTTGGTGAAGAACACGAAGCCGTGCTCGTCGTACCCCTTGAGCAGCACGGTGCGGCAACTGGGCCGGCCGGCCGCGTCGGCGGTGGCCAGCACCATGGCGTTGGGCTCGGGCAGCCCCGCGGCGACCGTATCGGCCAGCCAGCGGCCGAACTGGGTCGGCCAGTCGGCAGCGAGGTCCGGTTCATCGAGCGTTCCGCCGGAGTACTCCCGGCGTAGTTCGTCGAACGTTCCGGACGACATCGCCTCTCCCCAGGACTGCCTGCGCGCGCCCCCTGAGCCTGGCGCCGCGCCCACTATTAGATCATCCTGCCCTCGGCACGCTCACCTGCGCGAACAACTGTCGTCCGGAACACATCGCGCAGGATTGCCTACCGCCGGCATCCACACTGCGGGAAAGATGTCGCCCGTAGCACACCAGGACTGTCTCGCCCACCGGGTTGTCCGGCAGGCAAGATGAAACGTGAGCGCAACAGACAGTCATACCGGGATCGCCCGAGTGTCTTGACCGGTCAACCGATCGGTGGAGGCGCCGTCAGCGAGGACACAAGATCCAGGAGAACGAGATGTCCGATTTCAAGCCGGGTCTCGAAGGCGTGATCGCTTTTGAGACTGAGATCGCCGAGCCTGACAAGGAAGGTGGGGCGCTGCGATATCGCGGCGTCGACATCGAGGATCTGATCGGAAAAGTGTCCTTCGGTAATGTCTGGGCGCTGCTGGTCGACGGCAAGTTCGGCCCGGGCCTTCCGCCGGCCGAGCCGTTCCCGGTGCCGGTGCATTCCGGTGACATCCGGGTCGACGTCCAGTCCGCGGTCGCCATGCTCGCCCCGTACTGGGGCCTCGGGCAGCTGCTGGACATCTCCGGCCCGCAGGCCCGCGAGGACCTGGCCCGGGTGTCGGTGACCGCGCTGTCGTTCGTGGCGCAGTCCGCCCGCGGGCTGGGCCTGCCGGCGGTCCCGCAGAAGGAGATCGACAAGGCGTCCACCATCGTCGAGCGGTTCATGAAGCGCTGGCGGGGCGAGCCGGACCCGCGGCACGTCAAGGCCGTCGACGCCTACTTCATCTCGGCCGCCGAGCACGGCATGAACGCGTCCACCTTCACCACCCGGGTGGTCGCCTCGACCGGTGCCGACGTGGCCGCCTGCATCTCGTCCGGCATCGGCGCGCTGTCCGGGCCGCTGCACGGTGGGGCGCCGTCCCGGGTGCTGCACATGATCGAGGCCGTGGAGAAGAGCGGCGACGCCGAGGGGTACGTCAAGGGCGTACTCGACCGGGGCGAGCGGCTGATGGGCTTCGGCCACCGGGTGTACCGGGCCGAGGACCCGCGTGCCCGCGCGCTGCGGCGCACCGCCCGTGAACTGGGTGCCCCGCGGTTCGAGATCGCCGAGGCGCTGGAGAAGGCCGCGCTGGAGGAGCTGCACGCCCGCCGGCCCGACCGGGTCCTGGCGACCAACGTCGAGTTCTGGTCCGCCGTGGTCCTGGACTTCGCCGAGGTACCCGCGCACATGTTCACCTCGATGTTCACCTGCGCCCGGGTGGCCGGCTGGAGTGCCCACGTCCTGGAGCAGAAGCAGCTGAACCGCCTGGTCCGGCCGTCGGCGCGCTACGTCGGCCCGGGCCCGCGCAAGCCAGAGGATGTCGAAGGGTGGGACAAGACGCCGCACGGCGTCTGAAAGGCCCGATAATCGGTGCGGTACCGGCTGCGGCCGGTGCCGCACCGTTTGTTTCTGCGGAAGGATGGCGGGGTGGACATCCAGATCCCCGACGAGCTGCTGCCCGCCGACGGCCGATTCGGCGCCGGCCCGAGCAAGGTGCGCCCGGCCGCGGTCTCCGCACTCGCCGGCGTCGCGACCAGCTACCTGGGCACCTCGCACCGGCAGAAGACGGTCCGTGATCAGGTGGCCCGGCTGCGCCGCGGCATCGGCGAGTTCTTCGGGCTCCCCGCCGGCTATGAGGTCGTCCTCGGCAACGGCGGTTCGACGGCGTTCTGGGAGGTAGCGGCGTTCGGCCTGATCCGGGACCGGGCGCAGTTCGCGAGCTTCGGGGAGTTCGGCGCGAAGTTCGCCGCCGCCGCCGAGGCGGCCCCGTTCCTGGGCGAGCCGACCGTGCGCAAGGCCGAGCCGGGCAGCGCCCCGTCCCTCGTCGCCGAGCCCGGGGTGGACGCATACTGCTCGCCGCACAACGAGACGTCGACCGGCGTCGCCGTACCGGTCCGCCGGGTCGCCGGCGCGGACGAGGGCGCGCTGATGCTGACCGACGGCACGTCGGGCGCGGGCGGGCTGGACGTCGACCTGACCGAGACTGATGTGTACTATTTCGCCCCGCAAAAGTGCTTCGGGTCGGACGGCGGGATCTGGCTCGCCCTGATGTCCCCGGCGGCGCTGGCCAGGGCTGCCGAGATCAAAGCGTCGGGACGGTACATTCCGGCGTTCCTCGACCTGGTCACCGCCGTGGAAAACTCCCGGCTGGAGCAGACCTACAACACTCCCGCGCTGGCCACCATCTTCCTGGCCGCCGAGCAGGTCGACTGGATGCTGGAGCAGGGTGGCCTGGCCTGGGCCGCGAAGCGCACGGCGGAGAGCGCCTCGATCCTCTACGGCTGGGCCGAGCGTTCGCCGGTGGCCAGCCCGTTCGTGACCGACCCGACACTGCGGTCCAACGTGATCGCGACGATCGACTTCGCCGACGGTGTGGACGCGTCGGCCATCGCGAAGGTGCTCCGCGCCAACCGCGTCGTGGACACCGAGCCGTACCGCAAGCTGGGCCGCAACCAGCTGCGGGTGGCGCTGTTCCCGTCGATCGAGCCGAGCGACGTCGAACGGCTGACCGCGAGCATCGACTACGTGGTCGCGCGACTTTAACCTCTCCGTCGGCGTGGCTTGCGCGCATCCCGGGCGCGAGGCGCGTACGGTGGCGTGATAAGTCGACGCCTCGCGAGTACGGACGGAGGAAAGCGATGCGGCCGGTACGCTTCGTCGCCCTCTCCGAGGACGGCCGTGCCTTCGTGCTCGCCGACGAGGTGGGCCGACTCCTCGCTCTACCGAACGACGATCGGATGCACGCCGCCATGCGGCCGCCTGCCCACTCGTCGTCGGCCGCGGCGCCCGCCGTCGCGGTCGGTCACCCGGAGATCTCGCTGTCGCCGCGTGACATCCAGGCCCGCATCCGGGCCGGCGAGTCCGCCGACGACGTGGCGCGGATCGCCGGCGTGCCGGTGGACCGCGTGCTGCGCTACGCCGGGCCGGTGCTCCAGGAGCGGGCCATGCTCGCTCAGCACGCCCGTCGGGCCCGGCTGAAGACGTCAGACAAGGGTGCCTCGCTGGCCGAGGTGGTCGACGGCCGGCTCGCTCAGCACGGTGTCGACGCCGAGAAGATCGCCTGGGACGCATACCGCCGCGACGACGGCACCTGGCGGATCGTGGCGACCTGGCCCAGCGGCAAGGCGACCGCGCAGGCGGTCTGGGAGCTGGACAAGACCCGCACGCACGTCGCCCCTCACGACGACATGGCGCAATACCTGTGCGCAGACCGGCCGATGCCGATCCTCGGGCAGGACCCCCAGGTCGAGCGCGCCGGACGGGGCCTGGCCCCGCCGATGCGTGGAGAGACCGGCCGGGGTGGCCACGAGCCGATGCGGCCGTCCGCCGACACTGCGCGGCGCGAGTCGCGTCCGGGTCGCGGCCTGGGTGAGCCGGCCCGGCCCGCCGACCCGATCCGGGCCGGCCGGGACGCGCTGCTCGCCTCGCTCGATCGGCCGCTGGCGCCCGGTGAGCCGGGCGGCCTGTCGCCGGACGCACCTCGGCAGCGGTCGGTCGCCGGTGGCGCCGCGGCCCTGCTCGGCGGCGGTTCGGGCAGCGCCTTCGACGAGGACCCGGACCAGGCCAAGGAGGTGCCGGCGGTGCCGTCCCTGGCGGTACTGAGGCCCCGGCGCAGCGCCGCGTCCAACTCCGGCGACCAGGGCGGGTCCGGCACCGGCGAACAGCCGCGCAAGCGCCTGCCCAGTTGGGACGACGTACTGTTTGGTTCCGCGCCGGCCCGGGAAAGTAGCTGAACCGGGGCTCTTGCCTTCGAGCATGCTCGAAGTGGAAGAGTCTGACCATGGATTACACGAACCTTGGTCGTACCGGCCTCAAGGTGAGCCGGCTCTGCCTCGGCACCATGAACTTCGGCCCGAAGACGTCGGAAGAGGACAGCTTCGCGATCATGGATCGCGCGCTGGAGCACGGGGTCAACTTCTTCGACACCGCGAACGTGTACGGCCGGCGGCCCGGCGAGGGATACACCGAGCAGATCATCGGCCGCTGGTTCGCGCAGGGCGGTGGCCGGCGTGACAAGGTCGTGCTGGCCACCAAGGTGTACGGGAAGATGTCGGACTGGCCGGGCGACCAGGGGCTGTCCGCGCGGCACATCATCAAGGCCGCGGACGATTCCCTGCGTCGCATGCAGACCGACTGGATCGACCTGTACCAGATGCACCACGTGGAGCGGTCCACGCCGTGGGAAGAGATCTGGCAGGCGATGGAGACCCTGGTCGCGCAGGGCAAGGTGCGCTACGTCGGATCGTCCAACTTCGCCGGCTGGCACCTGGCTCAGGCTCAGGCCGCCGCGGCGTCCCGGCACTTCCTCGGCCTGGTCTCCGAGCAGTGCATCTACAACCTGTTCACCCGGCACGTCGAGCTGGAGCTGATCCCGGCCGCGATCGAGTACGGCATCGGCATCATCCCGTGGTCGCCGCTGCACGGCGGCCTGCTGTCCGGCGCGATCCGCAAGCAGCGTGAGGGCACCGCGTCCCGGTCGTCCGAGGGCGCCGCCAGCGAGGGGCTGGAGCAGCACCGGGAGACCATCGAGGCGTACGAGAAGCTGGCGGCCGAACTCGGCCACGATCCGTCCAACGTCGCGCTGGCCTGGCTGTTGTCCCGGCCCGGCGTGACCGCGCCGATCATCGGCCCGCGGACGATGGGGCAGCTCGACGGCGCCGTGGACGCCCTGTCGATCACGCTCGACGACGCGGCCCTCGGCCGGCTCGACGAGCTGTTCCCGCCGATCGGCAAGGGCGGTCCGGGTCCGGAGGCGTGGGCCTGGTAGGTCCGCTTTCCGCAGCCTGGGGCTGCCGGTGGGTGTCGGCCCGCCGGCAGCCCCGTTGCTGTCTGGGCCCCCCTGTCTGGGCGCCGCCGCCCGGGTGCCGCGCCGGGTGCCGCTATCCGGGCGCGGCGTCGACCGGCCCGGGATCAGCGGCCAGGCTCGCGGTGTGTACCGGCTCGTAGACCGGGTTCGGGCCGAGGTGGCTGCGGTACAGCACCAGGCCACCGATCGTCCACGATGGACCCCGGTACCCGGCCAGTGCGATCAGGTCGGCCGCGATCACCTCCCGGGGTATCCGGTCGCCAGGGCGGCCCAGGGTCAGGTGCGGGTGGTACCGCTTGTCGTCGTACGGCAGCCGTCCGCGCCGCAGTGCCCGGGTGGTGGCCCGGCGCAGCGGCCCGAGTTCGCCCTCGATACCGGCCCACACGATGGTGAACCGGCCGCGCCCGAACCGGCCACCGCCGGTCAGGCGTGCGGTGGGCTCCGCGGCTACCGGTTCCGGCCGGGTACGCATGCCGGACCGGCGGGTGGACACCGGCGACGGGCGCACCGCGGCGGCTGCCCGGTCGAGCGCGGTGACGGCGGCCGGCAGCAGATCCTCGGGTACCTCGCCGATAAACGCCAGCGTGACGTGCCACAGGTGGCGTGCGGTCACCCGTATCCCGGCCTGGACGAAGCCCAGCCCGGCGGTGAACTCGGCGAGATGGTCGAGCGCGGCGGGCGGTGGCTCGACCGCGATGAACAGGCGGTGGCCGGCCGCCCCGGTGCTGGTCAACGTCAACGCTGATCCTGGCTGCGCTGCGCGTTCACGCTCACCAGCGTCAGTCCGGCGTTCTGCAGTTCGCCCTCGATCCGCACCCGTTCGATATCCAGGTCGATGCCGGTGAGCTCGTCCAGGTGCTCGACGATTTCCAGCTCGTGGCAGGCCAGGCCGAGCCGCTGGTCGTAGGCGCGCTGGACGGCCGCGAACCAGACCGTCGACCGGGTCGCCACGCCGATGCGCTGTTGACCGAGCCTGCGCAGGTCAGCGGCGATCTGCTCGATCGGCGGCCCGACCGGGTCGGTGGTGACCGGGCGGTCCTTGATGCCGACATCGCGGGCAAATCGCCGCTCCGACCGTCGTCCGCGCAGGGCGCGAAGCCGACGACGCATTGCCCGCGCCGCTGTCTCAGCCGCGACGTCGGCGGTCACGATCATTGCCAACAGGCACGGCAGGCAGGCCAGCGCGAACAGCGTCAGCACAATCATGAGGTCGCGTAGGACCGCCACAATCTCTGAGGCTAGGCCGCCTCGGTACTGACCGCCACCGATTCTTGCCACGCAGTAAGTAACGACATCATTCCGTCACCTCGCGACCGGCAGCTCGCGACTACTGCGTCGCGTCGCGCAGCAGCGCCCGGAGCCCATCGATCAACCCCTGGTCACCGTCGGTCTCCACGTCGCCGTCGCCGCGCCGCCACAACCACAGCAGCAGCGGTACCGGATCGCCGCACACGCTCGCCTTGGCGTCGGCGCGCGGGGTGGCGATGTCGATCGCGGCACCGTCCGGAGTGGCCCGCACCAGCCAGCCGTACCCGTCGGTCGCGACGAGTACGGGCGGCTGGTCACGCGCGGGCAGGCTCGGCGCGAAGTCCTCCGTCCAGCGGTGCGACCCGTACGCCAGGAATCGCTCCAGCACCTCGTCGATCCCGTCGACGGCCAGCTCCTCCGGGATCTCCGAAGGCGAGCCGTCGACGGCCAGTTCGACGTCGACGCGGTGCATCACGGTCTCCTGCGCCATGCGGCGAATCCAGAAGCCGACAGTCTGCTCCGGCTCGTACCAAGTGGCCGCCAGAGCCCCCGGGTGGCGCTCGGCGAACTCCTTGGTCAGCGCCGCGTAGGACCGGTCGAACAGGTCGAGCGAATCCTCACCGGAGAGGTCCGGCGGCCACGGCTGGGGGAAGCGTTGCTGGCGCATGCACTCGGTCTTGTGTAGATACACCTCGCCGACGTGCCTGACCAGGTCATCGATGGTCCACTGTGGACAACTCGGAACCGGTGCGCTCCGGTCGCGGGTGGCGAGCTGCCGTAACCGGGTGGAATCTGCGGCCAGACACTCCAGCAGTTGCGGGGTCTCCATGCTCCTCACCCTGCCACGTCGGTGGGACATCAAGGTAGAGCCTCGGCACTGGTGCCAACCGCATCCTGATCCGGCCACCGCTCATCCGCAACCGGACCGCCAGCGCCGCGCCTCCGACCACCAGCGAAACCACTCCGCCCACCGAGATGCTGACCCGTGCCCCGAAGGTCTGTGTCACCCACCCGACCAGCGGCGCGCCCACCGGGTTCGTACCCATGAACACGAGCACGTACAACGCCATCACCCGGCCGCGCATCTCCGGATCCACGCCCATCTGCACCCGCTGGTTCGCCGCCTGCGACAGGTAGATCATGGCGAACCCGGTCGGGACCAGCACCGCGGCCGTGATGAGGTACGTCGGCATCAACCCGGCGGCCGTCTCCACCACCCCGAACGCGATGGCGCCGCCGAGCACCACCCAGACCGTCGGCCGGCCGCGCCGGCTGGAGCCGGTCAGCGCACCGATCAGCGCGCCGACCGCGATGGCCGTGGTGAGCAGCCCGAACGAGGCCGCGCCGCTGTGGAACACGCTCTTCGCCAGTACGGCGAGAGTCAGCTGGAAGTTGAACCCGGCCATGCCGATCACCAACATCAGCGCCAGCGGCAGGATCAGGTCGGGCCTGCGCCGCACGTACCGCAGCCCGTCGATGACCCGGGCGTCGGCCGCGGAGACTCTGCCCTTGGCCAGGCCGTTACGGTGCAGTTCGCTCGGCCGCATCAGGGTGATCATCAGCAGCGGACCCAGGTAGGACAGCGCGTTGATCACGAACGCCGAGCCGGTACCCAGCACCGCGATGGCCACGCCACCGAGCGCCGGGCCGATCACCCGCGCGGAGTTGAACGTCGCCGACGACAGCGCCAGCGCGTTGGGCAGCAGCGACCGCCCGACGAGTTCCGACGCGAACGACTGCCGGGTCGGGGTTTCGAAGGCGCTGACCGTTCCCCAGAGCAGCGCGAACACGAAGACACACCACAGCTGGACGGCGCCGCTGGTGACCAGTACGCCCATCAGCGCGGCGAGCACCAGCCAGGTGGAGTTCGCGATCAACAGCATGACCCGCTTGTCGAACCGGTCGGCGAGCTTGCCGGCGTACAGCGTGAGCAGCAGGATCGGGGTGAACTGGAAGGCCGTCACCACGCCGAGCGCGGAGGCCGAGTTGTGCGACAACTGCAGGACGAGCCAGTCCTGCGCGGTGATCTGCATCCAGCCGAAGATCAGTGAGATCAGCTGGCCGGTCGCGAAGAGTCGGTAGTTGCGGACTTGCAGGGACTGGAATGTGCTGCCCAAACGCGCTCGCACTCTGAGCGTTCGCCTCCTGAAGGTGTTCGGTCCGGTATGGACGGTCGAGATTCGGGCCGGTCTGGTTCGGCGCGGCTGTCGCCGCGCGACGACCCAGACCCGTCATTCAGTCGCCCTCGCGGGCGATCCGGCTCATGATCTCGGCGGCCTGGCACAGGATCTGCCGTTCCGCCGGGGTCAACCGGGTCAGCACCCGGGTTAGCCATTCGTCCTTCGCCCTCCGCTGCTCGACCACGATGTCGTGGCCGGCGGACGTTGCGGACAGCAGTACCTGCCGCCGGTCGGTCGGGTGCGGGGTGCGCTGGAGCAATCCGAGTTCCTCCAGCCGGGCCAGGACCTTGGTCATGGTCGGCGGCTGGACGCGCTCGGCGTCGGCGAGTTCCCGTGGGGTCAAGGCACCGCCCAGCTCGAGGCTGGTCAGCACGGAGATCTGGTTCTGCGTCAGCTCCCCGACCGGCCTTGCCTGGCGCTGCCTACGACCCAGGCGACTGATGGCGTCTCCCAGCATGGCCGCGAGGGCCGCCGGAGCAATCCGCTTGGACATGACCGCCATCCGTTCCGTCACGATGTTTAGCATAGCTAATAAGCATGGCTAACGACATGGGATTATGGGCGCACTCACACATTCACGACCGACGGTAGCGGTCGCCGGTGGCCCCGGACACAGCATCGGTACCGCAGCGCCGCAACCCGGTTCGTCCGGCACGCTTCGAGCCCTCCCAGCGGAAAGTGGGGCAGGCCACGTACGCTGCTGGCGTGGACGTGGAAAAGCCGACGGTGCAGCCGCTCGACCCGCCGATGATCCCGTTCGCGGTGATCGGTACCGCGATCTGGGTCGTACTCGGCCTGGTGCTGCTGCCCTTCCGCGGCTGGCTGCACGACCACGGGCACACCAACTGGCTGTGGACCTGCCTGGCCGGCGCGCTTCTGGGCATCATGCCCGGCCTGTACCTGATGATCCGTCACGACCGGCACCGCCAGGTGCGCCGGCTGCGGGCGCGCCAGGCCGAGACCCGGGTGGACGAGCAGTGATCCGGGCCTGAGGGTCTGGCGGATCGAACGTCTGAGGGCCGAAGGCCCGCGCCGGTCGGGTAGATCGAGAACCGGGAGCGGCTAGGAGACGTCGAGGCGTTCGGCGTCCAGGCCGGTCGGCACCGGGCCGTCTGCGACCGGATCCAGCTCACCGTCGTCGTACACGGTGGGCAGCTCCTCCACCTCGGGAGCCGGTTCGGCCAGCACCTCGGAGTGCGCACCACAGCCGTGATCCCAGCTGACCGCGCGCCCGTCATCGGGGGCGAACAGGTTGCCACAGACTCCGAACGCCTGCCGCAGCGAGCCGGCCAGCGGCAGGTAGAAACCGCAGGACACGCACCGCGCGGTGCGCGGCGCCGCGGTCGCGATGGGCGCCTCCGGCCCGTGATCGCCGTCATACCAGCGCTGGGCCGTGTCCGACCGGCCCTCCCGGGTCATCACCCGGGGCCGGCCCAGCCCCAGCTCCCAGGCGACCTCCTCGACCGCCGGGTCGTCCGACATCAGGTATCCGGGCATCAGCCGGTCGTCGTCCGGCGGGGTGGGCATCAGATCGCCCACGCCGAGGTCCCCGGGGCGTACCCGCTCCTCCCAGGGCACCCACTGCGGCGCGACCAGCGCGTCCGGACCGGGCAGCAGCACGATCTCGTTGACCGTCACCTGGCGGCTGCGCGGAACCCGGGTCAGGGTGACCGCCCAGCGCCAGCCCCGGTATCCGGGCAGCAGGCAGGCGAAGAAGTGCGTGACCAGCCTCTCACCCTCGGACACCACCTGGAGGTGGTCGCCCACGGCGCCGCCCTCGGTGTCGGCGCCCGCGAGTGGCAGGCCGCCCTCCTCGATCGCCGCCTCGACAACCGCCGCGCGGGCCAACTCCACCGCGTCGGCGAGAACCTGGTCGACTCTGCTCCTGGTACCCGAGGTCACATCAACATTCTTGCTCATGGCCGGTGGGCAATGCCCGAGGGGAGGGGCAAATGTCGCGGCGATGGGTCAACATGGTCACATGCCGTCGCTGGGAAAGACCGTCGGGTACGGGGTGCGCAACGCACGCAGGTCCGCGCGTGGCGCAACCCGGGTCGGGCGCTGGGTGAACAGGCGGGTGCAGGTCATCCGCCATTCTGGCGGCGGTGGCGAGATCGGGATGATCAGGCTGCTGGACCTGCACGCCGCCTCGTACGCCGGCGACACCCTGATCACCATGGGTCTCGCCGGGACTGTGTTCTTCAGCGCGGCCGGCGACGCGGCCCGCAAGAACGTCGCCCTGTACCTGTTCGTCACCATGCTGCCGTTCGCGCTGGTGGCTCCGGTGGTCGGGCCGGTGCTCGACCGGTTCCGGCACGGCCGGCGCTACGCGCTCGCCGCGACCATGCTCGGCCGGGCGTTCCTCGCCTGGTTGATCTCCGACTACATCCACGGGATCGGGCTCTACCCGGCCACCATCGGCGTGCTGCTGCTGTCCCGGGCGTACGGCGTGGCACGCAGCGCCGCCGTCCCGCGCCTGCTGCCGCCGTCCATGGGGTTGTCCGAGGCGGCCGCCCGGGCCTCGCTGTTCGGCACGATCGCCGGCGCCGTGGTGGCCCCGCTGGGCGCGGCGGCCTACTGGTTCGGGCCGCAGTGGCCGCTGCGCGTGTCGTCGGTGATCTTCCTTGCCGGCATGGTGTTCGCCCTGAAGCTGCCGCCGCGCGCCGACTCGGAGCCACCGGAGACGGTACCGGCGATCTTCAATCGGGGCACCAAGGTACTGAACGGCAGACTCATCGTCGCGGTGCTGTCCGGCGGCGCGGTGCTGCGGGCACTGTTCGGCTTCCTGACCTTGTTCCTGGCGTTCGCGGTGCGGTCCCACCACATACCGGCGACGTTGCTCGGTCACAAGTTGGCCGGTGCCGCCGCGCTCGGCGTGGTCGCCGGCGGGCTGGGCGTCGGCTCGTTCCTGGCCACCGCGATCGGTACCCGGCTGCGCATCCGCCGGCCGGTGCTGCTCCAGGCCACGGTGACCGTGCTCACCGCCGCGGCCGGACTGTTCGCGGCGGTCCACTTCAACCTCCTGACCGTCGCGTTGTTCACTCTGGTCGCCTCGGCCGCCACCGGCCTGGCGAAGCTTGCCGTTGACGCGACGATTCAGGAACGGGTGCCGGAGCGGGTACGGGCGACGGGCTTCGGCCGGTCCGAGACGGTCTTCATGATCGCTTGGGTCTTCGGCGGCGCGCTCGGCCTGATCCCGTTCGGTGGCCAGACCGGCATCGCGATCGTGGCGGTCATCATGACGCTGGCCGCCGCGGCCGCTGTCATCCGGGTCGGCATGCTGCGCAAGGAGAAGCTGCACGGGGCGGTGCAGCACGACCACGACGGGCAGGCGTCCCGCGGCCAGGACGCGACCATCGATCTGGATGCGGACACCGAGCCGGTGCCGGCCCGCACCGACCGGCCCCGGTGGCGCCGGATGCGCTCGGCGAAGGCCGAAAGGATCCGCCGGGCGCACGACGCCGCCGGTCCTCCCACCGGCTCCGGTGCCGCGGCTTCCGGTCCCGCCAAATCCGGTACTGGGGCCTTCGGTGCCGCGGCGGACGGCTCAGCCGGGCCGGGGAGCGCCTCGTCGCCTGCCGGCGGCCAGGACCGCACGGAACCGGTACCGAAATCGACTCGGGTACTGCCCCGGGACGACGAGACGGAGCCGGGCTACCACCTCTACCGGCCGTCCGGCCTGCCGCCTGCCCAGGAGGAAGACTGATGCCGGCAGGCGCGGGTCGGCTGCTCGTGGTCACCGCGGTCGACGCCGAGCGCGACGCGGTCGTCGCCGGAGCCGGTGAGCTGGTCGACGTCGCGGTGATCGGCGTCGGTCCCGCCTCGGCGGCGGCGGCCACGGCACGCCTGCTGGCCACCACGGACACCCGGTACCGGGCGGTGATCTCGGCGGGGATCGGCGGCGGGTTCTCCGAGCACGTCGGCGTCGGCGGCCTCGCCCTGGCGACCCGCAGCATCGCGGCCGACCTGGGCGCCGAGTCGCCCGAGCGCTTCCTGCCGCTGGACGAACTGGGGTTCGGAACCGTCCGGTACGAGGCGGACGCCGACCTGATGCGCCGGCTGACCGACGCGCTGCCGGACGCGGCCGCCGGGACGGTACTGACCGTCTCCACCACGACCGGCACCGCGGCCGGTACCGCGGCGCTGCGCGACCGGTACCCGGACGCGGTCGCCGAGGGCATGGAGGGCTTCGGTGTGGCCACCGCCGCCGCGCAGGCCGGCGTGCCGTTCGGCGAGCTGCGGGCCATCTCCAACGCTGTCGGGCCGCGCGACCGGGCTGGCTGGCGGATCGGTGACGCGTTGGCGGCGCTGACCCGCGCCTCGGCGGCGCTGGGTAAGTTGGAGGCGTGACGCTTCGCCTCGCCTTCTCGCCCTGCCCCAATGACACGTTCATCTTCCACGCGCTGGTCCACGGCCTCGTGGAGGGCGCTCCACCGGTCGACGTGACGTACGCCGACGTGGACGTCACGAACACCGCGGCCGAGCGGGGCGAGTTCGACATCGTGAAGGTCAGCTACGCGGCGCTGCCGTGGCTGCTGGACAAGTACGAGCTGCTGCCCACCGGCGGTGCGCTCGGCCGGGGTTGCGGGCCGCTGGTCCTGTCCAACGGGCGCGGCGTCGAGGGCGGAACCGTCGCCGTACCGGGCGAGCGGACCACCGCTTACCTGCTGTTCCGGCTGTGGTCCGCGAAGAACCCGCCGGCCAGGATCGAGGTCGTACCGTTCCACCAGATCATGCCGGGCGTCGCCGAAGGTCGGTACGACGCCGGACTGGTCATCCACGAGGCGCGGTTCACCTACCAGCGGTACGGGCTGACCTGCCTGGCCGACCTCGGCGAGTGGTGGGAGGGCGACACCGGGCTGCCGATCCCGCTCGGCGCGATCCTCGCGAAGCGGGGCAGCGTGGATCCCGCCGAGGCGACCCGCTGGCTGCGCGACTCGGTACGTCACGCCTGGGCATTTCCGGCCGCCAGCCACGACTACGTGCTCGCCCACGCGCAGGAGATGGAGCCGGACGTGGTCGCCCAGCACATCGGGCTCTACGTCAACGAGTTCAGCGAGGACCTCGGCGAGGAGGGGTACGCGGCGATCCGAACCCTCCTCAACCGGGCCACGAACGAAGGGCTGGTCCCGCCCTCAGATCTCTAGCTCGCGAGCCACCGCGTGGATCGCCTCGGCGATCGGCTTCGCGGTGCGCTTGTCGGGGTACCGGCCACGGCGGAGGTCCGGAAGAACCTTCGCCTCCAGCACCTTGATCATGTCTTCGATGAGGCCGTGCAGTTCCTCGGCCGGGCGGCGGCGCAGCTCGGCGACCGACGGCGGCGCGTCCAGCAGCTTGACCGCCAGGGCCTGATTGCCCTTGCGGCTCTCCACCACACCGAAGTCGACCCGCTGGCCGGGCTTGAGGTCGGCCACGCCGTCGGGCAGCGCCGCCTTGTGCACGAAGACGTCGCCGCCGTCGTCACGGGTGAGGAAGCCGAATCCCTTGTCCGTGTCGTACCACTTGACTCGCCCCGTCGGCACAGCAACCTCATCTTTCCCATGTGTCCGGCCGCGCCTGCCCGCGGTCCGTACACCAGGCTAGCTATCCGAAACTTATGGCCCAACCCGAATGTCGGCCAGACAATTCGCGAACAGGGTCAGATCGGGCAAAACAGCACGTGCCCCAGCCGCGGCGAGTTCGCCGGCCGAGCAGGGACCGGTGCTGACCCCGATGCCCGGCACACCAGCCGCGACAGCGGCCGCCATGTCCGCGACATGGTCGCCGACGTAGCCGACCGCCTTTGCCGCCCGGAGCGCCTGCGCTTTGCCGTCCTTCCAGACCAGGCCCTCGACCTCGTCGACCGGCAGGTCGACGTGCTTCAGGTGGAGCCGGGCCAGATCGCCGCGCTTAGCTGTGATCACGATCACACGTCCCCCGGCGTCGTGCACCGCGGCGACCGCCTCGGCGGCTCCGGGCAGCAGGCGGGTCGGCGCGATCGCGTACCGCGGGTACAGCTCCCGGTACCGCGTCACCATGTCCGCTACCTGGTCGGGCGGGAACCAGTGAGCCAGTTCCTGCTCCAGAGGTGGCCCAAGCCGGCTGACGACAAGGTCGATGTCGATCGCGACGCCGGTGACCTCGCACAGGGCCTGGTAGGTCGCGCCAATTCCCGGCCTCGAGTCGATCAAGGTCATGTCGAGATCGAAGCCGACGGTGAACGTCACCTCGACCGGATGCCCGAGCGGCCGCGTCGGCCGGCGGTCACGGGTGGACCGACGTCTCGTCGTCCTCGCTCGGGTGCACGTAGGTGATCCGCTCGTGCGGCAACGGCAGGCGTTGATCGTCGCCGAACGGCGACGCGGCGCCCGGCCGGTCGTAGGCGAACTCGCTGACCGGCAGCCGGCCGTACGCGACCACGGGTGGACGGCTCGGCGTCATCTCGGCCCGCTTTTCGGTGTCGCCCGCGATGCGGTTCGACTTCTCCAACGGCTCCGCCACTGGTGATCCTCCTGATCAACTGGCTTCCTGATCAGTGTCCCACAGTCATCCGGCCCACCCACGGGCCGGGAGGAGCCGGGCGGGCTCGGCCTTGGGTAGCGTGGAGGGACGATGCCCACACTCGCCGACCACCTGCGCGCCCTGCCCGACGACGGGCTGGCCGCACTGCTGCGGCTGCGCCCGGACCTGGTGGTACCGGTACCCGGCGACCTGTCCGCGCTGGCCGCCCGCGCCCAGTCCCGGGTGTCGGTCGCCCGCGCCCTGGATCCGCTCGACCGGTTCACCCTGGAGATCCTCGACGCCCTGCGGCTGACCCGCGCCGACGCGGAATCCGGCAGCGACGGACAGACCAGCATCGACGCCGTCCTGGCCCTGGTCGCCGCCGGGCGCACCCCGCCCGAGCCGGACCGCGTGCGCGCCGCCATCGACCGGTTGCGCGCGCTGTTCCTGGTGTACGGGCCGACCCACGCCCTGCACGTCGCGGCCGGCGTCGACGAGGTCACCCCGGCATACCCGGCCGGGCTGGGCCGCCCCGCCGCCGCGCTGGACGCCGAGGCGGCGGCTCTGTGCGCCGACGCGCCCGGCCTGCGCCGCACCGTACTGGCCGCGCCGCCCGCCGCCCGGGCGGTACTCGACCGGTTGGCAGCCGGCCCGCCGCTCGGCGCCGCCTCGGCCAACGCGGTCGAGGATCCGGACAGCCCGGTCGGCTGGCTCGTTTCCCGGCATCTGCTGGTACCGGTGACCGGAGTGGGCGGCCCCGCCGGTCCGGGTGGATCGGTCGAACTCCCCCGCGAGGTCGGCCTGCTCCTGCGCCGCGACGTCGGCCCGCTCGGTCCGCTGCACCCGGACCCGCCTGCCCCGCACCCGTCCGCCCCACGGGCCGCCACCCAGTCAGCCAAGATCGTTGACTCGGCCGGAGCCGGCCAGGTGATGGCGGTGGTCCGCAACGTCGAGGACCTGCTCGACGCGCTGGCCGCCGAACCGGCACCGGTGCTGAAATCGGGCGGCCTGGGCATCCGCGACGTACGCCGGCTCGCCAAGGCAGTGGGGATCGACGAGGGTGTCACCGCCCCGCTGCTGGAGACGGCCGCCGCGGCAGGGCTCATCGGCGAGACCGAGCCGGACACCGGCGCGGAACCCCGGTTCCTGCCCACTCCCGGGTACGACCACTGGCGCAACCTGCCGATCGCCACGCGCTGGGTACAGCTCATCCAGGCGTGGCTGGCGATGACCCGGCAGCCCGGCCTGGCCGGGCGGCGTGACGAGCGGGACAGGCTCATCAGCGTTCTGGCGCCCGAGCTGGAGCGGCTCGGGGCGCCGGCGCTGCGCAGCGCCGCGATGGGCGTGTTGTCCGATGCCGAGCCGGGTGCGGCGCTGGACGCCGATCAGATACTCGACGTGCTCGGCTGGCGGGCGCCGCGCCGGTTCGCCGGCCCGGCCGGGGCCCGGCCGGGTGGCCCGATCGGTGCGGTCGGCGCGGATGATCGCCGGCCGGCGGGACAGCCGCCGTCGCCGGCCCGGGACGCGGTCGGCTGGGCACTGGCCGAGGCGGCGCAGCTCGGGCTGACCGGGATGGGGGCGTTGACCGGGTACGGCCGGCTGCTCCTGGCCGACCTGTCCGATGCGGGGGGCCGCGACCCGGACGAGGATCCCCTCGGCCTCAGCGGATCGGGGGCACCGCTGTCCGCCGCGGTCGCCGTGCTCGACGGGCTCCTGCCGGCACCGGTGGACCACGTCCTGCTGCAGGCCGACCTGACCGCCGTGCTGCCCGGGCCGGCCGAACCGGAGTTGGCCGCCGAACTGGCGCTGATCGGGGAGCCGGAGTCTACGAACGTCCTGCGGATCACCGCCGACTCGGTACGCCGGGCGCTGGACGCCGGATACTCGGCGGCCGAGCTGCACGCGCTGTTCGCCCGCCGGTCGCGTACCCCGGTGCCGCAGGGGTTGACCTACCTCATCGACGATGTCGCCCGCCGCCACGGCGGACTGCGGGTCGGTTCGGCCGGCGGGTACCTGCGCAGCGACGACGAGGCGCTGCTCGTCGAGCTGATGGCCGACCGCCGGCTGTCCCACCTCCAGCTGCGCCGGTTGGCGCCGACCGTGCTGACCACCCCGTACTCCTCCGCACGCCTGCTCGCCGGGCTGCGCGAGGCCGGATACTCACCGGTACCCGAGGACGCCAGCGGCGCCGCCGTGCTGGTTCGGCCGAAATCCCTGCGCGCACCATCGCGGCGCTCCCCCGTGACGGTGCGCACCGCCGGTGACGGGGCGGTCCGGCTGTCCACACCGAGGCTGGCCGCCATCGTCGAGCAGTTGCGCCGGGCGGATACCGCTGTCCGCACCGCCCGCCGGCCCCCGGCGAGCCTGCGCGCCGAGCGGACCGGCACCGCGACTCCGGCACAGGCCCACATTCAGGCCATGGCGGTGCTGCAACAGGCAGTCCGGGACAAACAACGCGTCTGGGTCGGATACGTCGACGCGCACGGCGGCACGGCCGCCCGGCTGGTCCGGCCGGTCTCGGTCTCTGCCGGGTACCTGCGCGCGGAGGACGACCGCACCGAGACGCTGCACACGTTCGCGTTGCACCGCATCACCGCGGCCGTGGTCGAGGAGTAGTCCGACTCGCCCGCCGCGTCGCCAACCGTCGGCTCCGTCCGTGGTCGCGGGGCGGGAGTCGGGTGCGGCCTGGGCGACGCGTCCGCCCCCGTTGCCGCGAGTGACGGACAGTTCGCCCGCCCGGGACCGCCGCGGCCCGGACGCATACGCCCCGGCGCAACCCGGACCGGCGGCCCATTGCCGGCCCAAATTAATAGACGCCGTTGCTTGTGGCGAGGTTGCACGCTCAACCCAACTTTCTTCAATTCCCGGAGAGCAAGTTGCGTCGGGGCCGGTGACCAGCGCCACTGTCCGGCGTGCTGTCGTTGCCGCGTGGGAGACTGGAGGTTCCCGTGCCCCGCCGCGTTGGAGGTGCTCCACCCGTGTCCACCGGCCCGCTGATCGTGCAGTCCGACAAGACGCTCCTGCTGGAGGTCGATCACCCGGACGCGCTCGCCTGCCGGATGGCGATCGCTCCGTTCGCCGAGTTGGAGCGCTCGCCGGAGCACGTGCACACCTACCGGCTCACCCCGCTCGGACTGTGGAACGCCCGCGCCGCCGGGCACGACGCCGAGGCCGTCGTCGATGCGCTGCTGCGATTCTCCCGGTACCCGGTTCCGCACGCGCTGCTGGTTGACGTCGCCGAGACGATGGACCGGTACGGCCGGCTGCAACTGGCCAACGATCCCGCGCACGGTCTGGTGCTACGCGCGCTGGACCGGGCGGTACTCATCGAGGTCGCCAAGTCCAAGAAGCTCGCCGGCATGTTCGGCGCCAAGGTCGACGAGGACACCATCGCGGTGCACCCGTCCGAGCGGGGACGGCTCAAGCAGGCCCTGCTGAAGCTTGGCTGGCCGGCCGAGGACCTCGCCGGGTACGTCGATGGCGAGAAGCACCCGATCTCGCTGCACGAGGACGGTTGGACCCTCCGCTCGTACCAGCGCGAGGCCGTGCAGCAGTTCTGGGCCGGCGGTTCCGGCGTGGTGGTCCTTCCCTGCGGCGCCGGCAAGACACTGGTCGGCGCGGCGGCGATGGCGGAGGCGTCGGCGACCACGCTGATCCTGGTCACCAACACGGTCGCCGGCCGGCAGTGGAAGCGGGAGCTGATCGCCCGGACGTCACTGACCGAGGAGGAGATCGGCGAGTACTCGGGCGAACGCAAGGAGATCAGGCCGGTCACCATCGCCACGTACCAGGTGCTGACCACCCGCCGCGGCGGCGCGTTCCCGCACCTGGACGTGTTCGGCGCCCGCGACTGGGGTCTGGTCGTCTACGACGAGGTGCACCTGCTCCCGGCGCCGATCTTCCGGTTCACCGCCGACCTCCAGGCACGCCGACGGCTCGGCCTGACCGCCACCCTGGTGCGCGAGGACGGCCGGGAGGGCGACGTGTTCTCGCTGATCGGCCCGAAGCGCTATGACGCGCCCTGGAAGGACATCGAGTCGCAGGGCTGGATCGCGCCGGCGACCTGCACCGAGGTGCGGGTGACGCTGACCGACGAGGAGCGGATGGGGTACGCGACGGCGGAGCCCGAGGAGCGCTACCGGGTGGCCGCGACGGCCCGGACCAAGCTGCCGGTCGTCCGGGCGCTGGTCGAGCGGCACAAGGACGACCAGGTACTGGTGATCGGCGGGTACATCGATCAGCTGCACGCGCTGTCGGAGTACCTGGACGCGCCGGTGGTGCAGGGATCGACCACGAACAAGGAGCGGGAGCGGCTGTTCGACGCGTTCCGGTCGGGCGAGATCGCGACTCTGGTCATCTCGCGGGTGGGCAACTTCTCGATCGACCTGCCGGAGGCGGCGGTGGCGATCCAGGTGTCCGGGACGTTCGGCTCCCGGCAGGAGGAGGCTCAGCGGCTGGGCCGGGTACTGCGACCCAAGGCGGACGGCCGCCAGGCGCACTTCTACACGGTGGTCGCCCGGGACACGATCGACACGGAGTACGCGGCGCACCGGCAGCGGTTCCTGGCAGAGCAGGGCTACGCCTACACGATCGTGGACGCGGACGACGTGCTGTCGGCGTAGCGCGGGGCCGATAGTCGTGGAGACACGGCGCCGGAGCCGGTTTCTGACGCGCCGAACGGCATCGTGCTGGAGCGACCTGGGTACTGGAACTGAGGCACCATGAACCTCATGCGCGACTGGCTGCGCCTGATGCCGGACGCCGATGCCGGCGCCGCCGAGTCCGCCGGGCGGGACCTCCTCGACCGGTGGGGCGAGCCACACCGCCGGTACCACAACGTGGACCACCTGTCCGCGACACTGTCCACATTGGACGACCTGGGCGCGTCGCCGGCCGCTCGGCTCGCCGCCTGGTACCACGACGCCGTCTACGATCCGCAGCGACCGGACAACGAGGAGCGCTCAGCCGTCCTCGCCGCGCGGATGCTTCCCGGGCTGGGGCTGGCCGAACAGGTGCCCGAGGTGGTCCGGCTGATCCGGCTCACCGCCGGTCACGATCCAGCGCCCGACGACCGGGACGGCATCGCGCTGTGCGATGCCGATCTGGCGGTACTCGCATGGCCACGGCACGAGTACGACGGGTACGCCGGGGCGATCCGGGCTGAGTACGCGCACGTTCCCGACGAGGCGTACCGGGCCGGGCGGGCCGGTGTCCTGCGCGGACTGCTCGGGCTACCCGCGCTGTACCGGACTCCGGAGCTGCACGCATGCTGGGAGGAGCCGGCGCGGGCAAACCTGCGCCGGGAACTGGCCACGCTGGCGGACCGGCCCTCGGCCTGACGCGAGACTCGTGCGACGGCCCACGGCGTCGGGCCGCTTTCGCGGATCAGCCGGCCCGGCGGCCGTTGTGCTTGCGGCGGCGCAGGCCACCCGTGTACAGCCGAGCCACGATCTCCCGCCCGCTGACCGGCAACGCGCCCAGCCAGACCGCCACCGTCACGAGCGACTCGGGGATGTCGTAATGGTCGCGCTCGAACCCCTGCCGGGGCGCGCCGAGCAACTCCGCGAACGCGTGCAGCTCTTCGTAGGACACGTCGCTGATCAGGTGAGCCCACAGCCGCCCCGCGGCCCGGCCGCGTCCCGGCCAGACGGCTCGGTCGATGTACAGCACGGCCGCTCAGCCTAACGAGCCGACGAGGGACACGACTTCCTCGGCGCAGCCGTAGGCCAGCGTGACGCCGGCTCCGCCGTGCCCGTAGCAGTGCACCACGGGGCAGCCACCGCCGGGCGTCTCGGCCGCCAGGCGTACGGCGGGGCGCGCCGGTCGCAACCCGACACGGTGGGCCAGTACCGTGGCCCCGGCGACGGCCGGTACCAGCTCGGCGCACCGCCGCACGATGGACCGGGCGGTCGCCGGTACCGGGACGATGCCGTCCTCGCCCTCCTGAGCGGTGCCGCCCAGGACCACGGTGTCCTCCCGCGGTACGACGTAGGTCAGCTGCTCCTCGTCTGCCTGGTCGAGCAGCCACTCGGTCAGGCCGAACTGCGCCACCACGACGACCTGGCCGCGTACCGGGGTGACTTCGGCGTCCGGTACGAGCGCCCCGGCGCCCAGGCCGGCACAGTTGACCACGACGTCGGCCGACCCGGCCAGGTCGCCGAGTGCGTCGACCCGCCCGGGCTCGATCGTCACGCCGGCATCGACCAGCCGGTCCACCAGCCAGGCGAGGTGCAGCGGCATGTCCACCACGGGTACGGTCAGCGCGAATCCGTCCACATAGGACGGCGGCAGCTCGGCGGGCGGTACCCGCTCCAGCTCCGGTACCGCCTCGATCCACCACGGGTCCGCGGCCGGTTTCCGGAACAGCTCCCGCCCCCGGCGCAGCCGTACCCCGTTGCCCGGCTGGTCGGCCAGCCCTGTCAGCGCCTGGTACGTGCGCGCGGACCACCGGGTGACCTGCTCCCTGGGATAGGCCCGGTACGGGTACCAGAGCGCCGCCGCCACCGCCGATGTGCTCTCCGCCGGCGGCTTCTCGGCGACGATGCGTACCCGGTGCCCTGCCTGCGCCAGTTGCCAGCCACAGTTCAGGCCGATCACGCCGGCACCCACCACAGTCACTCGCACGGGTCCCATCATGCCCGGACGGTGGCGACGGTTGCCCGGACGGGTGCGGGGCCGATCGGCGCGGGCTCAGGCGCCGGGTACTGACTCCGACCAGTCTGGCTCGGTGCGTCTGGCGCCGCGCGACGACCCAGACCAGTCGCGAAGCCCGCCGCGCACCTCCGGGGCGCCGAGCCGGGCCGCGTCGGCGGTCAGGTCGTCCGGCATCCGCTGCGACTCGCGCTCCGCCGCCACCCGGGCGAGGTAGTGCTGCACCTCGCGATCCCGGACCTCGTCGTCCCAGCCGAGAACGGTGCCCATCAGCCGGGCGGTGTGCGCCGAGCTGTCCACGCCGCGGTGGGTGGTCTCGATGGAGATGCGGGTGCGCCGGGTCAGGACGTCTTCCAGGTGCAGCGCCCCCTCGTGCGAGGCGGCGTAGGCGATCTCGGCGGCGAGGTATTCCGGGGCACCGTGAACCGGCTGTCCCAGCGCGGGATCCGCGTCGATCAGCGCCAGCAGTTCCAGGGAGAGCGACCCGTACCGCTCCAGCAGGTGCTCCACGGCACCGACGGACAGCCCGTGCCGGCGTGCCACATCCGCCCGCCGATTCCACAGTGGACCGTACCCGTCGGCGCCGAGGAGCGGCAGCTGGTCGGTGTGGGACTGCGGCACGTCCGGGCCGAGCCGCCGGGCGGCACGGTCGATCACGTCGGCGGCCATCACCCGGTATGTCGTGTATTTCCCGCCGGCCACCAGCATCAGCCCCAGCATCGGCTCGACGACCGCGTGCTCCCGGGACAGCTTCGAAGTCTGTTCGTCCTCGCCGGACAGCAGCGGGCGCAGGCCGGCGTAGACCCCCTCGATGTCCGATGTGGACAGTGGTCGGTCGAGCCAGTGGTTGACCTGGTTGAGCAGGTACGCGATGTCTCGGGCGGAGGCGGCCGGGTGGGCGCGGTCGAGCTGCCAGTCGGTGTCGGTGGTACCGATGATCCAGTGGCCGCCCCAGGGCAGGACGAACAGCACCGAAGTGGCGGTACGCAGGATCAGGCCGGCGTCGCCGGAGATCGCGGAGCGCGGTACCACCAGATGCACGCCCTTGGACGCGCGGACCCGCAGGCCCGGCCGCACGTCGCCGAGCAGCGCGGAGATGTCGTCGCTCCACACCCCGGTCGCGGCGACCACGGTGCGCGCCGCGATCTCGAACTCCTGGCCGGTCTCCTCGTCGCGGGCCCGCACACCGGTCACCTCGCGGGCGTCCCGGACCAGGTCGACCACGCGGACGCTGGGCACGATCGCGGCGCCGAGGCTGGCCGCGGTGCGGGCCATGGTGGTCACATACCGGGCGTCGTCGACCTGGCCGTCGTAGTACCGGATGGCGCCGGCGAGCACGTCCTCCCGCAGGGACGGGAACAGCCGGCGGGCCATGGTCTTGGACAGGTGGCGGTGCATCGGCATGCCCCGGCCGACAGACCTGCCCACCACACCCGCGAACGCGTCGTAGAGGGCCACGCCGGCGCCGTAGTACGTCCGGTGCCAGGCGCGTTCGGCCGAACCCAGCGGCCCCGGGGAGGCGGTCAGCGGGACCAGGATGGGCAGCGGCCGGACCAGGTGCGGGGCCAGCCTGGTGGCCAGCAGGCCGCGCTCCCGCAGCGCCTCGTGGACCAGGCCGAACTCCAGCTGTTCGAGGTAGCGCAGGCCACCGTGGATCAGTTTGCTGGACCGGCTGGACGTGCCGGAGGCCAGGTCGCGCGCCTCCACGAGGGCGACCGACAGGCCCCGGGCGGCGGCGTCCAGCGCGGCGCCGACGCCGGTGACCCCGCCTCCGATGATCAGCACGTCATACCGCCGGTCGCGCAGCCGTTCGAGGTCGCTCGCCCGGCGGGCCGGCGACAGCTGGCCCGCGGCGAATCGGGAGATCATCGGATCACGACGCATGGGTCAACGGTAACCAGAAGCCCGTACCGTGCGGGTGTGAGTCAGTTCGCAGGATCTGCCGCGGGCGGCCCGGACGAGCCGGACGGATCGGCCGAGCCGGGACCAGCCGCCCGTTCCGCACCGACCGGGCCGGATGTCGCGGCCGTGCTCGCCGCCGTCCTGGTGGCCGGCTGGGCGCTCGTGGCGACGGCCGTGCTTCAGGCGGGGGCGTGGCTGGGCGGGCAGGTCCTGATCGTCGAGGAGCGCCCGGTGCCGTGGTGGGCCTGGCCGGCCGTCGGGTGGCTCAACGCCCTCGTGGTGGTGGTGCCCGCGGTACTGCTGGCGACCCTGACGCGCCCGGCCAGCCCGGCGCGGGCGGCCGTGCGGTCGGCCGGCCGGCTGTGGACCGCCGGTGCGGTGCTGCTCGGCGTACTCGGCTCGCTGCGGGCCGTACCGCTGGCACACAACACGCTGTACCTGCTGCTGCTCACCCTCGTCGGCCTCGCGGCCCGGCTGGCCATCGCGTCCTACCGGCCGGCTCTGCCCCGGGGTCGCGCCGGGCTGCCCGGTCTCGCTGCGGGACTGGCCTGCCTGGTTCCCTGGCTGTGGCTGGGTGCGCTGGGCGGGGCCCTGGAGACGCTGTTCGCGCTGACCGCCTCGGCGGCGCTGGGGTTACTGGCGGCGACTGCGCTCGACGCGCCGTTCTGGCTGGACTTCACCGGTTCCCGGCGCCGGCTGGTCCTGCTCGGCGGGCTCGTCGCCGGGGTCTTCCTCGCGCTGGTCGCCGCCGGGACCGGTGCGGTCGGCATCCAACTGGGCGAACTCGCGGTCTTGCCGCCGCTCGGGTTCGCGGCCGCCGCGCTGGCTCGCGGCCCGTTCCCGGGGCGCGCGCTGCCGCCGTCCGGGGTCGCGGCGCCGGCACGGGGCCCGCTCCTGGGACGCGCGCGCCGCCAGTTGGCCGGGGCCGGGGGCGGCCAGCCGGCGATCGCGGCGCTGGTCGCCCTCGCCGCGCTCGGGCCGCTGGCTTTCGTCGAGCCGGTCCAGACCGAACTGATCATCAACTACGGCGCGCGGGACGTCGGGTTCTGGGGGCTGCTCGCGGCCGGGTGTGCGCTGGCGATCGGACTGCTCTGCGGCGCCGGACTGTTCATCGCCCGCCGGCCGAACGGGCGCCGTCGTCCGCGGATCGGTTCCGCGTCCGGCTCGAGCAGCCCGCGCCGGCCCGGGCGCCGCTGGGTGGCCGCGTCTGCCGTGGTGGCGGTCGCCGCGACCGGGCTGGTCGGGTACGCCACCATCGGGTCGCCGGGGCTGCACGGCGATCGGCTGTTCGTGGTCATGCGTACCCAGGCCGACCTGAGTGACCTGTCCGGTATCGCCGACCCGGGCGCCCGCCGGACCGAGGTGTACCGGCGGCTGGTGGACACCGCGAACCGTACGCAGGCCGGACTGCGTCACGACCTCGCCCGGGCGCACCTGCCGTTCACGCCGTACTACTTGGTGAACGGGATCGAGGTGGACGGCGGGCCGGCCGCGCGGGCGTGGTTGTCCACCCGGTCGGACGTGGGCCGCGTGCTGCTCTCCCCGCACCTGCGTCCGGTACCCGGCCGGGGCGCACCGTTCGCACCGGACGCACCGGCGCCCGACGGTCCACAGTGGAACATCACGATGGTCGAGGCGGACCGGGTGTGGGCCACCGGGGACACCGGCAAGGGCGTCGTGATCGGCACCTCGGACACCGGCGTCGACTCCACGGTACCGGCGCTGGCCGGCTCGTTCCGGGGTGGCGACGACTCGTGGTACGACCCGTGGAACGGCACCCGTACCCCGACCGACCACAATGGACACGGTACGCACACGATCGCGTCGGCACTGGGCCGCGGCGGTGTCGGGGTGGCGCCCGGCGCGCAGTGGATCGGCTGCGTGAACCTGGACCGCGATCTGGGCAACCCCGCCGACTACCTGGCCTGCCTCCAGTTCATGCTGGCGCCGTTCCGGCACGGCGGGGACCCGCTGCGGGACGGGAACCCGGCGCGCGGTGCGAACGTGCTCACCAACTCCTGGGGGTGCACCGGCGAGGAGGGATGCGACCGGGGCGCACTGCTGCCGGCGATCGACGCGCTGACGGCCGCCGGGGTGTTCGTCGTCGCCTCTTCGGGCAACACCGGCCCGCGCTGCAGTTCGATCACCGACCCACCGGCGCCGTACGCCGACACGTTCACGGTCGGAGCGGTGGACAGCACCGGTACCGTGGCGGACTTCTCCAGCCGGGGCCCGGTGCCCGGGGCGGCGAAGCCGGACATCCTGGCACCCGGCGCCAAGGTGGTGTCGGCCGTACCCGGCGGCGGGTACGCGGAGATGTCCGGCACCTCGATGGCCTCGCCGCACGTTGCCGGGGTAGTGGCGCTCGTCTGGGCCGCCAACCCGCGGCTCGTGGGTGACATCGCCGGTACCGCGCGGATCCTGAGGCAGACGGCGACCGGGGCGTCCGGCGACGGCTGCGGAGACCGGGCCGGGATCGTGGACGCCTACGCGGCGGTGGGTTCGGCGAGAGGATCGGCGTAGCGGGCAGTCTCGCGGATCACCCGCATCGCGTTGTGCCAGGTGAGCTTCGCCAGGTCGGCATCCGACCAGCCGCGCCCGGACAGCTCTTCCAGCAGGTTCGGGTAGCCGGAGACGTCGGCGAGCCCGTCCGGCGTCGCGGCGATGCCGTCGAAGTCACCGCCGAGCCCGACGCAGTCCACACCGGCGACTTCCCGGATGTGCTCGACGTGGTCGGCGACGTCGGCCACCGTACAGGGCGGGCGGGGATGCGCGCGGATCCAGGCGGCCAGCTCGTCCCTCCACTGTGGAGAATCGTCCGGCATCGTGATGGTGGCTTCGAAGGCACCCTGTTCGGCCATCCACTCGCGGCAGTCGTCGGTGAGGAAGCCGGGCACGAAGGCCACCATCACGATGCCCGCGCTCTCGCCGACCCGCTCGAGCACGGAGTCCGGCACGTTGCGCGTGTGATCGCAGAGCGCGCGGGCCGACGAGTGCGAAAAGAACGGCGGTGCCACCGACGTGTCGAGCACGGCCTCCATTGTGGACACAGCGACGTGCGACAGGTCGACGAGCATGCCGAGCCGGTTGCACTCCCGCACCACCTCGTACCCGAACGGTCCCAGCCCGCCGACCCGTGGGGCGTCCGTCGCGCTGTCCGCCCACGCGGTGTTGAGGCTGTGCGTCAGCGTCAGGTACATGGCGCCCCGGTCGAACAGCATCCGGAGGTTGTCCAGCGAATCGTTGATGCAGTGGCCGCCCTCGACGCCGATGAGCGCCGCGATCCGGCCCGACTCCCGGACGGCCTCGATCTCGTCGGCGGTGCGGGCGAGCGCCATCCGGTCGGAGTAGCGCTCGGCGAGCCGGTGTACGAAGTCGATCTGTTCCAGGGTGGCCGCCACGGCTTCCTCGCCGGGCAGGCGTACCGACACGTACACCGACCAGAACTGCGCCCCGACCCCGCCGGCCCGCAGCCGTACCAGGTCGGTGTGCAGCCCGCTGCCGCTCTGGTCGACGCCGACGTCCAACCGGTCCAGGTCGTAGCGCACCCGTCCGCGCATCTCCCATGGAAGATCGTTATGCCCGTCGATCACCGGTGCGGAGGCCAGCAGCGGACGGAACCGCTCGGTAACCATGGTGGCACGGTACCCAAGGGACGCCCTCGGTAACCCCGGCCACTCGGACGGCTAAGGGACGCCAATGCGACGGCCACCCGTTCAGGCGGTTATCTCTGTTCGCCGGACTCAGAGTGACCTGAGCCGTAATGTGGGCATTTCCGGGAGTCCGGAAGGAGGAGCGCCATGGGCAAGTCAAAATCGGAAAAAGATCTTCGCGCCGAGGCGCAGGAGCTAGTCGACGAGCTGCCTGACGAGACCGCGGCCGGTCGAATGGTGCATGACAACGGCACACCGGCGAGCGCCGACGAATGGCTACGTAATCGCAGTAAAGCGATGAAGGGCCAGCAAACTCAGCCGAGTCCGCTGTCGGTACCACCGAAGAAAAACAACAACAACAAGCCGCCGAACCGGTAACCCCTTCAGACGGCGAACGGGCGAGCCGAGTGGCTCGCCCGTTCGTCGTGGCTTGAGACTGGGACTCAGAAGTCCATGTCCCCGCCGCCCGGCGCACCGGCCGGGGCCGGCGCCTTCTCCGGCTTGTCCGCGACCACGGCCTCCGTGGTCAGGAACAGGGCCGCGATCGAGGCCGCGTTCTGCAGCGCCGACCGGGTCACCTTGGCCGGGTCGATGATGCCCGACTCGAGCATGTCGACGTACTCGCCCGTAGCCGCGTTCAGGCCCTGGCCAGCCGGCAGGCTGCGGACCTTCTCGACCACAACGCCGCCCTCGAGGCCGGCGTTGACCGCGATCTGGCGCAGCGGAGCCTCCAGAGCGGTACGCACGATCTGAGCACCGGTGGCCTCGTCGCCCACCAGGTCCAGCTTGTCGAACGAGGTCTTGCCAGCCTGGACCAGCGCGACACCGCCGCCAGAGACCATGCCCTCCTCGACGCCGGCCTTGGCCGCACGCACAGCGTCCTCGACGCGGTGCTTGCGCTCCTTCAGCTCGACCTCGGTGGCGGCACCGATCTTGATGACCGCAACGCCACCGGCCAGCTTGGCCAGCCGCTCCTGCAGCTTCTCGCGGTCGTAGTCGGAGTCGCTCTTCTCGATCTCGGCACGGATCTGGTTGACCCGGCCCTGGATCTGGTCGGCGTCACCGGCACCGTCGACGATCGTGGTCTCGTCCTTGGTGATCTGCACCTTGCGGGCGCGGCCCAGCAGGTCGAGGGTGGCGTTCTCCAGCTTGAGACCGATCTCCTCGCTGATGACCTGGCCACCGGTGAGGATCGCGATGTCCTGCAGCTGCGCCTTGCGGCGGTCGCCGAAGCCGGGGGCCTTGACGGCAACCGACTTGAAGGTGCCGCGCACCTTGTTGACGATCAGGGTGGCCAGAGCCTCGCCCTCGATGTCCTCGGCGATGATCAGCAGCGGCTTGCTCGACTGCATGACCTTCTCCAGGCTCGGGAGCAGGTCCTTCACCGCGGAGATCTTGCTGTTGACGATCAGGATGTACGGGTCGTCGAGGACGGCCTCCATCCGCTCCACGTCAGTCATGAAGTACTGGGAGATGTATCCCTTGTCGAAGCGCATGCCCTCGGTGAGCTCAAGCTCCAGGCCGAAGGTGTTGCTCTCCTCGACGGTGATGACGCCTTCCTTGCCGACCTTGTCCATCGCCTCGGCGATGATCTCGCCGACGCTGGAGTCACCGGCCGAGATCGAGGCGACCGAGGCGATCTGCTCCTTGGTCTCCACGTCCTTGGCGAGCTTGGCCAGCTCCTCGGCGACCGCCGCGGTCGCGGCCTCGATGCCCCGCTTCAGAGCGATCGGGTTCGCGCCGGCGGCGACGTTGCGCAGGCCCTCGCGGACCAGCGCCTGAGCCAGAACGGTCGCCGTCGTGGTGCCGTCACCGGCCACGTCGTCGGTCTTCTTGGCAACTTCCTTGACCAGCTCAGCGCCGATCTTCTCGTACGGGTCCTCGAGCTCGATTTCCTTGGCGATGCTCACACCATCGTTGGTGATGGTGGGGGCGCCCCACTTCTTCTCGAGCACGACGTTGCGGCCCTTCGGGCCCAGCGTCACCTTGACGGCGTCGGCGAGGTTGTTCATGCCCCGCTCAAGACCGCGGCGCGCCTCCTCGTCGAACGCGATGATTTTGGCCATTCGGCGTTGTCCTCCTGGACAATCCCGGCGCCTCCGCTTCTTAGACGGCGGCCCGTTTGCTTACGCGTGGTCAGAACAGTGCGACCACCCCGGCAGACACGCCGGCTTGGGCAACACCGCTCCCCGGCCGGGCCGATTAGCCCGCGACGACTGGCCCCACTGCTGGGACCCCACCGCCCCGACCGTTGGCACTCAGCCTACCCGAGTGCCAATCACTTGTTTAGCACTCTCCCCTGACGAGTGCAAGCGTCTGTGGCCGCGCCGGGCCGGGGGTTCGCGTCGGTGAACCGGGGTCGGTACGCCGGTTGATACCAAGGGAGCGCGGGTCGGGGAATCGGGCCGCACGGAGGGGCCGCGCAGAGGGCCCACAGCACTGCGGCAGCAGCCCGTGGGGAGGGCCGCTGGAAAGGCCGCGGGGCCGCGATGGGCCCGCCCGCGGGCCGGGCCGGGCGGAGGGTTCCGCCGGATCGCGCGGAGGGTTCCGGCCGGGCCGGAACCGCGGTCGCGCCCCGGGCGGCGGCCCGACGTTGGGAAAGATCAAGAGCCGCAGAGGCGGGTCCACTGTCGGATGCCAGCGGCTCTCATCAAGACCTAAGAGGGTGGGAGCACGGCCCACGACGAGAAGATCAGAAACGACACACGGGACACCGAATCACCACAGAGGTGAGGATCGATGTCCCGTGATGTCACGTCTGATACGGCCCGCGATAGCCGGCCTCGCAGACTCAGGCGATCAGGCGGACCTTCTCCGCCTGCGGGCCCTTCTGACCCTGCGCGATCTCGAACTCGACGCGCTGACCGTCTTCCAGCGACTTGTAGCCGTCCATCTCGATCGCGGAGAAGTGGACGAAGACGTCCTGCCCCCCGTCGACCGCGATGAAGCCATAGCCCTTCTCGCTGTTGAACCACTTGACGGTGCCCTGTGCCACGGTGCACTTCCTCACTTCGATGGTGCTGGGTCTCTCAACCCCCGACCCCACCGCGGAGCCGGTGCCGCGGTTTGCTTACCGGGTCTGGCGGGACACGGGGCGAAACAGCGACCGAAAAAGCACGGTACACGAGCGGTCTGTTAGCCGCACCCCCGCAAATCGGACCTCATGGTCACAGTCGAGACTCAATGGGTACCGCCGGGTAAGCGCCGAACGGTAGGACTATCGGAACCGCAGGCTCGCGCGGTTTTTAGGCGGGCCGGTCAAGCGGCTACGGAGAGAAGAGAGCTAGCGCAATGGGCGAAGCGGTAGTGCGCCGAGTGACGATCGCTGATGCGGCAATGGCCCGGGCACTGCGCCTGGAAATGCTCGCGGACACGCCGCTGGCGTTTCTCGAAACAATCGACGAGGCGGCCGCCCGGTCGCACGCCCAGTTCAAGGCCAAGTTCTCCGAACGGGTGGCGGGCAACCAGTCGGCACTGTTCGTCGCGGCGGCCGACGGCCGGCTGGTCGGGCAGGCCGGTGGCTTCACGCCGCCCGGCACCCGGGACGTCACGCTGATATACGCCGTGTACCTGACGCCCGCGTGGCGGGGCAGCGGCCTGTTGGGGCGGCTGATCGAGGCCGTCGCGCAGTGGTCCCGCGCGGCCGGGCGGACCGAGCTGGAGCTGGAAGTGGTCGTCGGCAACGATCGGGCGGTCCGGGCGTACCAGCGGCTCGGCTTCGTGGACACCGGCCTGCGCGCGCGGCACCCGACGGTACCGGTGCTCACCGAGCTGAAGATGCGCCGTACGGCCTGATCCGACGCCGGTACGGCGTTGCCCGACCCACCGACGGCGGGCCGGGCAGCGGACGGGTGGATCGTCAGATGTGCCGGCGGGACTGCACGATCCGGAACCGGTTGGAGACATAGGCACCGTCGGTCAGCGCGGCGTTCGCCGCCGGGTTGGCGCCACTGGCGTGGAAGTCGGAGAACGCGGCGGACTGGTTGACGAAGACACCACCGGTCAGGTTCGCCGAGAGGTGCACGCCGACGTCGATCGCCGCGTCCTCGACGGCGGCCAGTACGTCCGGCGAGGTCGAGTACACCGCCGCGGTCAGCGCGCCCTTGGCACCGACCGTACGGCGGAACAGCGCGACGCTCTCGTCCGTCGACTCGGTGGCGACGACGAACGAGATCGGCCCGAACCATTCGCCGTCGAACACGGCCACCTGAGACGAATCCTGCGTCAGGATGAGCGGAGTTCGCACCACCGCGTCCGGGTACGCCGGGTGGTTGACGGTACGGGAGTCGAGCAGTACCGTCCCGTGCCCCCGGGCCGCCTCGATGCGCGCCGACACGGCGTCGTTGACGATCGCACCGGTCAGCTCGACCGCCCGGGCGTCGTCACCGGTCAGCTTCTGTACCGCTCCGGCGATGCCGGCCGCCACCTCGTCGAACGACTTGTGCCCGTCGGCGGTCTCGATCCCGCCGCGGGGCACCAGAATGTTCTGCGGGGTGGTGCACATCTGTCCACTGTAGAGAGTCAGGGAGAATGCGATGTTGCCGCACATGCCGGCGAAGTCGTCGGTGGAGTCGACGATGATCGCGTTTACCCCGGCCTTCTCGGTGAACACCACCGCCTGGCGGGCGTTGGCTTCCAGCCACTCGCCGTACCCGGTGGATCCGGTGAAGTCGATGATCCGCACCTCCGGCCGCAGCGCCAGCGTGGAGGCCAGCTTCTCGTCCGGCCCCTCGGGCGCGAGCTGGATGATGTCCGGCTCGAATCCGGCTTCCACCAACACTTCCCGCGCGTACCGGACGGTGATCGCCAACGGCAGCACCGCGCGCGGGTGCGGCTTGACGATGACCGGGTTGCCGGTGGCCAGCGACGCGAACAGGCCGGGGTACGAGTTCCAGGTCGGGAACGTGTTGCAGCCGACCACCAGCGCGACTCCGCGCGGTACCACGTGGAAGGTCTTGTTCATCCGCAGCGGATCGCCCCGACCGGCCGGCTTCTCCCAGTCGGCGGCGGCCGGGTGACGGGTCTGCTCGGCGTACGCGTAGGCCAGCGCCTCCAGCGCCCGGTCCAGCGCGTGCGCGCCGCCGGCCTGGAACGCCATCACGAACGCCTGGCCGGTGGTGAACTGCACCGCGTTGGCCAGCTCGAAGATGTGCTCGTGCAGCCGCGCCAGGATCTCCAGGCACACCCCCGCCCGTACCTGCGGGCCGGCGGCGCGCCAGGCGGGCAGCACACCGGTCGCGGCGTCGATCAACGCATCGGGTGAGGCGTGCGGATACCGGACATCGAGCGCGATGCCGAACGGGGACGACTCGGTAGCCACCACGGAATCGCCCGGCTGGTCGAGGGGGAAGTCCGTACCGAGGTAGGACCGGAAGTCCGCGGCGCCGGCGCTGGCGGCTCCCTCGCCGTACACCCTGGGGCTCGGCGATTCGGGGTAGGCGGACCAGTAGCCGCGCTCGGCGATCGCGGTCAGCGCTCGCTGGAGCGTGTCGGAGTGCTTCGCGTACAGCTCGTGGCTGGCGACGGTGGCAGTCATGGGCCAATGATGCCGCATCCCGCGGTCCCCGGCCGTGGTGACTTTGCCCCAGTCGTGCGGCGGACAGTTCCCGCGACCGGCCGGCCCCGCCACAGGCGGGCGTCCCGACAGACAGTCAGGTGGGGCGATGCTTGTGGCATCGCCCCACCCCCGTTCCTGATCTCCAGAGTGGGGAACAACGCAGCCAACGGAGTCCGCTCCGGTGATCAGGTGTCTATGCGGCCGGCGCCCCCTCCGGTACCGGGTCCGGCTCGTGCGTAGGCAGCTCGCGCATCCAGCGCAGCGGCGACAGGAACACCGGCAGGAAGCAGAACAGGCCGCCGATGGCGCCGATCCACATCGCCGGCCGGACGCCGAGCGTTTCGCCCAGCAGCCCGCCGAGCAGTCCACCCACCGGCATCGTGCCCCAGACCAGGAAGCGCATGGTGGCGTTCATCCGGCCGAGCAACCGCTCCGGGCACAGGCCCTGGCGGAAGCTGACCTGGGCGACGTTGTAGACCACCACCCCGTACCACCAGATGCCGTTGCCGATCGCGGCCAGCCACAGCAGGATTCCGCGCTGGGCCATCGGCATCAACAGCGCGAACGGCGCGCTGACCAGGGGTGCGATCCAGATCGCCGGCCCCTGGCCCAGCCAGCGCGCGATCCTGGTCGCGGTGAACGCGCCCAGCAGGCCCCCGATCGCCGGCACCGAGCTGAACAGGCCGATCTGCCAGGGCGGCAGGCCCAGGATCCGGGCCAACAGCAACACCAGCATCGCGGCGCCGATCGCGCTGAACAGGTTGGACGAGCCGGTGCACGCGGCGATCGAGCGGAGCATGCGGTTGCCGAGCACGAACCGCAGCCCTTCCATGATCTCCCGGCCGAGGTGCGCGTCCGGCTTGCGCTCCGGCCGGGACTCGCGGCGCCGGATCCGGGTGACGAACAGCGCGGAACCCAGGTAGCTGAGCCCGTTGACGGCGATCGCGAACGGCGCGGTGAACGCCTGGACGATCAGGCCGGCGACGGCCGGGCCGCCGATCTGGTTCACCGCCCGGACCGACTCCAGCTTGGCGTTGCCCTCGATCAGGTTTTCCCTGCCGACCAGGTGCGGCAGGTAGCTCTGGTATGCCACGTCGAAGAACACGGTGCAGACGCCGGCCAGCAGCGCGACGACGAACAGCTGCTCCACGGTCAGCCAGTGCAGCCACCAGGCGATCGGGATGCTGCCGAGCAGCACGGCCCGGCCGAGGTCGCCGGCGATCAGAACGTTGCGCCGCCGCATCCGGTCCACCCAGGCACCGGCCGGGAGCCCGACGAACAGGAAGGCGGCCGTCTCGCAGGCGGTCAGCGCGCCGACCTCGAACGTGGTCGCGTGCAGCGCGAGCACCGCGACCAGCGGCAGCGCGAGGAGGGTGACCTGGGCGCCGAGCTGGCTGATGGTGTCCGCGAGGTAGAGCTGGCGGAAGTCGTGCTGGTCCAGCAGCCCCAGGCGCCTGCGCAGGGGACCCCGGGCGGGGCGGGCATCGGCGTCCCCGCCGGCGAGCGCCCGCTCATCAGTGTCGACCATCACCCCGCCGGAGTCGGCCGAGAACGGGCCGTCCGTGCCTGCCGACGCACCCACTCCCACGGGCACAGCCGCAGGCAGGAGGTCATCGTCGGGTGGCATGAGGGCAGCGTGCGCTACTGATTGGGAAAAGTCAACCGGTTCTCTCGGTGATCCGGGTTTTCTGCCCTAGGCTGAACGAGCCATGGCATTCGACAAGCAACGCAGGCCGGCGACCGAGCGGGAAGCCCGCGCGCTCGCCTCGTCCCTGCGGCTGCGCATCCTGCGGCTGTGCCTCGACAGGCCACTGACCAACAAGGAGATCGCGGCCCGCCTGGACCTGAACCCAGCGACCACACTGCACCACGTGCGCACGCTGGTCGCCACCGGTTTTCTCGCCGCCGGGCCGGAGCGCCGGGGAGCGCGGGGCGCCCGGGAGGTGCCGTACATGGCGACCGGGAAGTCCTGGACGCTCGACGTGCGCGACTCCGGGGTCGAGGGTGGCAGCGAGGCGATGATCGAGGCGTTCCTGGACGAGGTACGGCTCGTCGACGAGGCCGACAGGCAGCTTTCCCGGCTGGGGCTGCGGCTGGACAAGAAGGACATCGAGGAGTTGCGCGAACGGGTGGCCGACCTGTTGAACGAATACGCGTCCCGCCCGCTCGATCCGGAGGGCGAGCCCTATTCGGCCTTCGTCGCGCTGTACCCCGACACGTCCCGGGAGTAGCCCGGATCCGCGGCTCTCCACGGCAACCGCTGCCGCACCCGGTGTCCGGCACTGGGCCCGATTCGACCCCAGAATTGGTCGAGAGGACGCTCGCACAGCGCTTCTGCACTGGGTCGCTGGTCTCCCGAGTAACCCCGAGGCCAAGCGGCGATGCGTCCTCCCGCACGCAGCATCCTGCGCGCCTCGGCGAGCGTCGTCAAGCCCTCGAACCCGTATGAGATGGACCCAAAGCAAATTCACGATTACTCACCGCTATCTACACGTCAACCTTACGGTTGACGCGCCAGATCAGTCGCCGTGCATGCCAGCACGGCACTCACGGTGAGTAGTCAAGGGCCCCTAAAAAATCACCCGAGCAGGCCGGCCTCGCGAGCCGCCCGGAGCGACGGCTTGACCCGATGAGTCGGACCGACCAGGCCGGCGACCGCGTCCAGGGTCTTGAGTCCCTCGCCGGTGTTGAGCACCACGGTCTCCGCGCTCGGGTCCAGCCGACCAGCCGCCACCAGCTTGCCCAGCACCGCGGTGGTCACGCCGCCCGCGGTCTCGGCGAAGACCCCGGTCGTGCGGGCGAGCTGCCGGATCGCGGCGCGGATCTCGTCGTCGTCGGCGTAGTCCATCCAGCCGCCGGTGCGCCGCACCGCCTCCAGGGCGTACAGGCCGGCCGCCGGGTCGCCGATGTTGAGTGACTTGGCGATCCCGGTCGGGCGTACCGGGGTGATCACGTCGGTGTCGGCGTGCAGCGCCACCGCGATCGGGTTGCAGCCGGCCGACTGGGCGCCGAAGATCTTCCACGGGGTGTCCGGGACCAGGCCGATCGCGACCAGTTCGCTGAACGCCTTGTCCACCTTGGTCAGCAGCTCGCCCGAGGCCATCGGGATGACCACCTGCGCCGGGAGCCGCCAGCCGAGTTGCTCGGCGATCTCGTACCCGAGAGTCTTCGAGCCCTCCGCGTAGTACGGCCGGACGTTGACGTTGACGAACGCGGTGTCCTCGAACTCGTCGGTCTCGGTCAGCTCCGAGCACAGCCGGTTCACGTCGTCGTACGAGCCCTCGATGGCCACCACGTCGCCGCCGTACACCGCGGTGGTGAGCACCTTGCCCTGCTCCAGGTCGGACGGGATGAACACCACCGACGGCACCCCGGCGTGGGCGGCGTGGGCGGCGACCGAGTTGGCCAGGTTGCCGGTCGACGCGCAGGCGAACCGGGTGAAGCCCAGCCCCTTCGCCGCGGTCAGCGCGACCGATACGACCCGGTCCTTGAACGAGTGGGTCGGATTCGCCGAGTCGTCCTTGACCCACAGTTGCCCGGTCATGCCCAGTTCGGCGGCGAGCGCGTCGCCGCGGACCAGCGGGGTGCACCCCGGGTTGAGGCTGACCCGGCTGGCCGGGTCCTGACCGACCGGCAGCAGCGGGGAGTAGCGCCAGAGGTTCTGCGGCCCGGCTTCGATCTGCTCCCGGGTCACCCGGGCCAGTGCCGCCTGGTCGTAACCGACCTCCAGCGGACCGAAGCACTCATAACAGGCGTGCTGCGCGGCCAGCGGGTACTGCGCGCCACAGCCGCGACAGACCAGGTGCCGGGCGGCGGTGGGAGCGGGGTCGGTGGAACTGACAGTTACGTCGAGTGTCGACGTCATGGGAGGCCGTCCTCTCATCTTCCCAGGGCGAATCTCACACGCCTGGACGGAATTGGCACCAGCCACGGCGGGCCTCAACGTCGAGGTATCGCGGTGGTTGCCGGGGCTTCAACGGGCCGTTCCCTCTGCCCCTCTGGATGAGGTATTCAGTTGTCTTTCCGGGACAGCTTAGCTGACCACGTCCTTGCGCATGAAGTGCCACCAGGCCGTGCCGAAGAACACGGCGGCGTAGGCAAGCGTCGCGATCGCGCCCTTGACCATGTCGTCCGTCTGCACCGGATTGGAAATCAGACCGAGCCAGGCGTCCCCGTAGTGAGTGGGCAGGATCACTCGTATCGAGCCGAGCGCGGTGATCTGGTCCAGGATCCCGGACAGGATCTGGAGCAGTACGGCGCCGCCCACCGCCCCGAGGGGCGCGTCGGTCGACACCGACAGAAGGAACGCCAGCCCGGCGGTGATCAACAGGGTGACCGCCACGAACCCGACGATCCCGAGCAACCGCACCACGGCGGTACCCGGAGCGATGTCCCCGGCGACCGTGGTGCGCAGCGGATGCCAGCCATAGCGCAGCGTCCCAGCCAGCAGCGCCGTGCCGGTCAGCAGGATCAGGGAGCACAGGCTGTAGAACAGCGACACGAGCAGCTTGCTGCCCAGCAGCCGGCCGCGCGGCACCGGTGCGGCCAGCAGGTACCGCAGCGAACCCCAGCTCGCCTCGCTGGCCACCGTGTCGCCGCAGAACAGCGCGACGACCACGACCAGCAGGAAGGACGCAGAGACCAGCAGGGTGAACAGGGCGAAGTTGAGCCCGCCGGACTTGGCGATGTCGGCCAGCGCGGCGAACTGCCCCCGGTCCCCGCCTCCGCCGTTGCCCCCGCCGAACTCGAACGCGAGCAGGATGACCAGCGGGAGTAGCACCATGAAGCCCAGGCTCAGCTGGGTACGGCGGCGACTGGCCTGGCGGCGCAGTTCGGTCCGGAAGGTGAGCGTGGCCGTCGGCCGGTACCCGGCGGCCGAACCGTCCACAGTGGACGACATGGTACTCGTGGCCATCACCGCTCCCCACTCGCCTTGGTGTCCCCGCCGACCAGCGACAGGAACGCGTCCTCCAGCCGGCGGCGCGGCACCACCCGGTTCACGCCCACTCCGGCTCGAACCAGCTCGGCCACCACGTCCGCCCGGTCCGCCCCGTCCAGGTCGGCGATCAGCGTGCCGTTGCCCTCACCGGACACGCTGCGTACGCCGCTGCGGTTGAGCACCTCGGTCGCGGTGGCCGGATCGGACACGTCGAACTGCACCGACGGCGAGTCGCCGACGATGTCGTCGACCGGCCCGTCGGCCACCACCGTGCCCTTGTGCACCACCACGACGTGGGTGCAGGTCTGCTCCACCTCGGCGAGCAGGTGACTGGACACCAGCACCGCGCGCCCGTCCGTGGCGTACCGGCGCAGGACCCGGCGCATCTCGGCGATCTGCGGCGGATCCAGCCCGTCCGTCGGTTCGTCCAGCACCAGTAGCTCGGGGAGGCCGAGCATGGCCTGGGCGATGGCCAGCCGCTGCCGCATGCCGTGGCTGTACGTCTTGATCCGGCGGTGTACCGCGTCGCCCAGCCCGGCGATGTCCAGTGCCTCGTCCAGCCGGGCGTCGGCCAGCGGGCGGCCGGTCGAGCGCCAGTACAGCTGGAGGTTGGCCAGGCCGGACAGGTGCGGCAGGAACCCCGGCCCCTCGACCAGCGCGCCGAGCCGGGACAGCACCGGGGCGCCGGACACCAGCCGGTGCCCGAACACGTAGATGTCGCCCGCGGTCGGCTTGGTCAGACCCATCAGCACCCGCAGCGACGTGGTCTTACCGGCTCCGTTCGGCCCGAGGAGGCCGACCACCTGGCCGCGCCGGACGGTGAAGTCCACTTTGGACACCGCGACGAATCCGTCGCCGTACTCCTTGCGCAGCCCGCTGACCACCAGCGGTATGTCGGCCAGGTCGGCCCGTGCCAAGTGCGACTGGTCCGGGTCGTCTCGCGGCGACAGACGCGCCGAGCCGGACCGGTTTGAGAACTTGCGGTGGCGGCGCCGCCCGAGCACGATCGCGACGACGGTCCCGATCGCCAGCGCGGCGGCCAGCCCGGCGAGGATCCACCGCCAGATGAGATCCGGGGAGGCGATTGGTGTGCTGTGCACGGTGGGCAGCCGCACGCCGCCGGTCACGGCGAGCTGGTACACGGTCGGGTCGGGCGGGCTCAGGTACGCCTGGTCCGAGGTGGCCACGGTGACCCGCAACCGGTGCCCGGCCTGGAACTGGTGCACGATTCCGGGCAGCGTGACCGTCACCGCCGGGGCGTCGGCCAGCGTCGCCGGCAGTCCGGTCAGGCGCACCGGCGCCACCAGACCGTCCGGCAGTGTGGCGCCGCTGTGCGGATCGACGTCGTACAGCTTGACGAACAGCACCGCCTGGCCGGTCGGGCTGGCCGCCCGTACCCGCACGGTCGGCGTACCGACGACGTCCACAGTGGACTTCAGCGGCTCGGAGTAGAAGTCGGCGTGCTGCCCGGGTACGTCCTGGGCGGTACCGCCGGTGGCGCCGGCTGGTCCACCGCCGACCCCCGGTACCGTCGAGATCCCCGCCGGCGTGCCGTTGGGTGGGTTGACGGCCGGCTGCGGCGGCCCGGCGACCGTGACGGTCGTCGAGGACTGGCCGGACAGCCCCGGGTATCCGTGGACCGAGTAGCCCAGCGCGACCACGCTGTCGGTGTTGGCGTCGATGCCGGCGAGCCGGGAGTAGGTGAAGCTGGTGGACGGCGCCGACCCCTTGCCCAGCAGGTAGTGGTCGAGCCACTGCACGGTCAGGTACCGGTTGCGGTCCTGGTCGGACTGCGGCCCGTTCCCGCCGTCGTGGCCGCCGATGAACCAGTCGACCTGCACCGGGGTGCCGTTCGCGGCGATGCCCTTCGCGTTCGCGTCCGCCTCGGACAGCGGGAACAGCGAGTCGGCCTGCCCCTGAATCAGCAGCGCGGGCGCGTGGATCCGGTCGAGCACGCTGGCCGGGCTCGACCGTTCCAGCAGGGCCAGCTGATCGGGGGTGGCCCGGCCGGTGGTCGCGATCGACAGGTACGCGGCACAGAGGTCCGCCGCGAAGCGGCCACACGTAGGGGTGGCGCCGGTGGGTGGGGTAAGGGCGCCGCCGGCTCCCGGCAAGGTGGCACCGCCGGCTCCCGGCACGGCAGCACCGGATCCGGGCAGCGCGGCGGGCACCGCTCCGCCGGTGAAGAAGATGCCCGCCCAGCCCTTCTTGAACACCCCGGAGGACGCGCCGGCGCCGGTCGCGCTCGGCAGGAACGCGTTGCCCAGGTCGTTCCAGGTGATCTGCGGGACGATCGCGTCGACCCGGCGGTCGTACCCGGCCAGCATCAGCGCCAGCCCGCCGCCGTACGAGGCACCGACCGCGGCGACCCGCGGGTCCCGTGGGCCGTCCTTGCGCACCTCGGGGCGAGCGGACAGCCAGTCGATCAGGTGCTGCGCGTCCTTGACCTCCCAGTCCGGGCTGTCCAGGTGGATCTGCCCGCCGCTTTCGCCGAAGCCCTCGGCCGTCCAGGCGAGCACCGCGTACCCGCGACTCGCCAGATCCTTCGCGTCGTCCGCGACGTCGTCCTTGGTACCGCCGAAGCCGTGTGCCAGCAGCACCGCGGCGGCCGGATGGGCGGCCGAGGCCGAATCCGGCTGGTAGTAAGTGGTGTCCAGGCTGATCGGGGTGGTGCCGGCCGGCCCGGTCTGCACCGTGATCATCTGGGACGTGATCCGATAGCCGGGCGACGACGGCCGGACCGCCCAGGACAGCGCCCCGACCAGCACGGCGAGCACCACCGCACCGATGACGATCCGGCGCCGGGTCAGGCGCGGACGGGGCAGGGCGCGACGAAGGCGCGCGGACAGCGCTGTGGGCATGGTCGACACGGTACGTCGGCGGGGTGTCGCAAGGGGCGGGTACCCGGAAGCCTCTCAGCGCGCGCTCAGCATCGGCGGGCGGCCCGTGTCCGGCCGGTGTCGCGGATAGGCTCGCGAACGTGACTGACGAACGAAGTCCCGGAGACCGCGCCTCGCTGACCCTGACCGCGAGCCTGCGGCCGGCCACGCTGGACGCCCGCCGGGGCATCGTGCGCCTGCATCCCGAGGTGCTCGCCGCTCTCGGCCTGCGGGCCGGAGACCCGGTCCGGCTGGCCGCGCGGCGGGAGACCGCGGGGATCGTCGCGCTGGCCGAGTCCGGTGCCAGCCGCGCGCTGCTCTACGCCGATGATCTGCTGCTGGGCAACCTCGGCGTGCGGGACGGCGGCCAGGTCAGCGTGGCGCGCGCCGACGTGCGGGCCGCGCACCGGGTGTCGATCGCCGGGCCGCCCGAGATCGTCGCCGTGGTCACTCCGGAGATGCTGCGCCTGGCGATGCTCGGCAAGGTGGTCACGATCGGCGACAACGTGTCGCTGCTGCCGCAGGACGTACTGCCGGCGAGCAGCGCCCGGCCGCTGGTCGAGGGGGTCCGGCGCAGCCTGGCGAACACCGTCGGGTACGGGTGGACGACCGCGCTGCTGACCGTGACCGGGCACGAGCCGGGCGAGGCCGGGCTGGTCACGATGGACACCGTGGTCGGCTGGTGGGGCGGCCAGGCCACGCACTCGACCGAGACGCCGGTGACCACCTCGGTCGAGCCGGCTCCGAAGCCGCCCGCGCTGGAGGACCTACCCGGCCTGCGCAGCCAGGCACAGGAGCTGACCGAGCTACTGGACCTCGGCTTCCATCACGGCGAGGTGCTGACCCGGCTCGGTACCACGGTCTCACTCGGAGTGCTGATCACCGGCCCGGCGGGCTCGGGCAAGTCCGCGCTCGTCCGCGCGGTCGCCTCCGACGTCGGCGCGATGGTCACCATGCTCTGGGCGCCGGAGATCGCCGCGTTGACCAACGACGACGCGGCGCGCCGCCTGCGCCGGGGCTTCGAGTCCACGACCTCGCCGGGCGTGGTGATCGTCGCCGATGCCGAGGCGCTCGCCCCGCGCGATGCTCCCGGGCCGCTGTCCACCGTGTTCCGCCAACTGATGGGCGAGGCACTGCGCTCGGGTACTGCGGTGGTCTGCACGACGAGCCGGCCGGAGTCGGTGGATCCCACCCTGCGCTCACCCGGTCTGCTCGACCACGAACTGGCGGTACCCCTGCCCGACGCCGCCATGCGCCGCGAACAGCTCACCGTGCTCACCCGCCCGATGCCGCTGGCCGAGGACGTGAAGCTCGACGACATCGCCGCGCGCACCCCCGGCTTCGTCGCGGCCGACCTGGCCGCACTGGTACGGGAGGCCGGCGTGCGGGCCGCCCTGCGGCAGAAGGTGTCGGAGGCGCCGAGCGTCGCCGCGACCGACTTCCACGCCGCCCTCGAGGTGGTCCGGCCGACCTCGATGGCCGAGTCCACCCTGGAGTTGGCCGAGGTGACCCTCGACGACGTCGGCGACATGGCGTCGGTCAAGGAGGTACTCACCGAGTCCGTGCTCTGGCCGCTCACGTACCCCGACACGTTCGCCCGGCTCGGCGTGCAGCCGCCGCGCGGGGTACTGCTCTACGGGCCGCCCGGGTGCGGGAAGACGTTCCTGGTCAAGGCGATCGCCGGTACCGGCCGGGCCAATGTCCTATCGGTCAAGGGCGCCGAGTTGCTGTCGAAGTGGGTCGGGGAGAGCGAGCGCGCGGTACGCGAGTTGTTCCGCCGGGCCCGGGAGGCGGCCCCGAGTCTGGTCTTCCTCGACGAGGTCGACGCGTTGGCCCCGGTGCGCGGGCAGGCGAGCGACGGCGGCACCACCGACCGCGTGGTGGCCGCGCTGCTGACCGAGTTGGACGGCGTGGAGGCGCTGCGCAACGTCGTGGTCATCGGCGCGACCAACCGGCCTGACCTGGTGGACCCCGCGCTGCTGCGGCCGGGACGGCTGGAGCGTCTGGTCTACGTACCGCCGCCGGACGGCGACGCCCGCGCGGAGATCCTGCGGTCAGCGGCGCGCAGCGTGCCGCTGGCCCCGGACGTGGACCTGGTCGCGCTAGGGTCCACATTGGACGGCTTCTCCGCGGCGGACTGCGCCGCGCTGATCCGCGAGTCGGCGCTGGCCGCGATGCGTGAGTCGCTGGACGCGGCGACCGTCACCGCGGCACACGTCGAGACGGCGCGCGGCCGGGTTCGGGCCTCGCTGGAGCCGGGGCAGGTGGCGTGGCTGGAGTCGTACGCGGCTACGCACGCACCCGGCTGACCGTGGCGCCGGCGTGCCCTGCCCGGCCTGTCCCGACCTGCCCTGCCCGACCCACCCGGCCCGCTCTGGCCGGCCCGCGCTCAGGCCACCCGGCCGCCGCTGCGCGCGCGAGTTCTGGCCGCGCGCAGCCGGCGCAGTCGCTTCACCAGCACCGGGTCGTGCTCCAGCGCGGCCGGATTGTCCAGCAGCAAGTTGAGCACCTGGTAGTAGCGCGTCGAGGACATGCCGAACTGGTCGCGGATCGCCTGCTCCTTCGAACCGGCGTGTTTCCACCACCGGCGCTCGAAGGCCAGCACCTGACACTCCCGCTCGGTCAACGCATTGTGCGCCGCGGGTGCGGCTTCGACGGCGGCCGCAGCCTCAACGTCGAGCTCAGCCTCGATGTCGGGCTCAGCCTCGACGTCAAGCACGGTTTCGATGTCGGGCGCCGTGCGTTGGTCCGGCACGTGGAACGTGCGGAAGTCGTCGTCGACGATGTCGTCGCCGTCTACGGTCTCGTCGACCTCATCGAGCTCGTCGACCTCATCAGGCTCGTCGGCGCCGACCGGTTCGTCGACCGTCTCGAGGTCGTCGGCGTCCACCCTGTCCATACCGAACGAGGGTAGTACCCGGGTCTGACAGCGACACGCGTCGATCATCCGCGACGGCCGGGGGAATGTCTTCAGCACGCTTTGCTCTGCTTATCTATACGCAACGAAAATGGCGCCAGGTGTTGCGTGGGGGTAAGCAGAGCAAACCGTCTCGGCGAGGACCTATCCGAGGCGCGCGACCAGGAGCAACGCGCGAGGTGACCAAGCGCGCGAGCAGGACAGGCGGCGGTCAGACCCGGATCACCCGGATGCCGGCCGCCTCGAACGACGCCACCGTGTCATCGCTGGCACCCGCGTCCGTGACCAGGATGTCCACCCGCTCGATCGGACAGATCCGGGCGAAGGCGCGCTCCCCCAACTTCGAGCTGTCCGCGATGATGACGACCTGCCGGGCCCGCGCCACCATCAGGTTGTTCATCGCGGCCTCGCCCTCGTTGTGGGCCGCCGGACCGAGCACGACGTCGATCGCGTCCGCCCCGAGCAGCGCGATGTCCAGGGTGACGTCACGCAGGATGCCGCCGGCCAACGGGCCGATCAACTCGAACGACTGAGGGCGCACCACACCGCCGGTCACCACGATCTTCATCCGGGACCGGACCAGTAGCTCGTTCGCGATGTTGAGCGCGTTCGTCACCACGGTCAACTGGGCACCGTCGGGCGTACCGGCCAACTCCGGGCGCACCGCCAGAGCGCGGGCGACCTCGGTCGTCGTGGTACCCCCGTTGAGCGCGACCACCATGCCGGGCGCGACCAGGGCGGCCGCCGCGGCACCGATGCGCTGCTTCTCCGCCGAGTGCTTGGCTGTCTTGTACCGCAGCGGAAGGTCGTAGGAGACACCGTTGGCGACCGCGCCGCCCCGGGTACGTGTGATCATCTGTTGCTGGGCCAGTTGATCGAAGTCGCGACGGATGGTTGCCTGGGACACGCCGAGCCGCTCGGCCGCGTCCTCGACGGTGACGCGCCCGCTGTTGGTGAGCAGTTCGAGCAGCGCGTTCCAGCGCGCGTACCGATCCACCGTGAGCCTCCTCTGAACACCCTCCGCACACTCGCTGACGAATGTGTGCACAATCATGCTTGAAAAGGGGGTCGAACGTCGAGTCACGTGAGCAGAGTTTGTAGCGCCCTCTGGCGCCATTGAGGGAATCGCCTGCACAATGGTGCGCGAAACACGCTCGAAATGAGCAGGATGCACGACCGGGAGTGGCAGTGACACCTATCGACGGGGAGATCGGCAGCCCGGCCGGTCTCGAACCGCGTGACGTGGTCGTGGCGATCGACGTCGGCGGCACCGCGATGAAATGCGCCCTGGTCGACCGGACCGGGACGGCGGTGTATACGCAGCGGTACGCCACCGGGGCGGCGCGCGGCTCGGATGCCGTGGTCGCCACGATCCTGGACGCCGCCGAGGGGCTGGCCGCCAAGGGGCGGGCCGACGGGTACCGGGTGCGGGCGGCGGGACTCGCGGTGCCCGGGATCGTCGACGAGGCCGCCGGGGTGGCGGTCTGGGCGGCGAACGTGGACTTCCGCAACGTGCCGCTGCGCCGGCTGCTGCACGAGCGGCTGGGCCTGCCCACCGCGCTCGGGCATGACGTACGCGCCGGTGGCGTCGCGGAGGCCAGGCTGGGTGCCGGGCGCGGGTACGGGCACGTGCTGGTGGTACCGATCGGCACCGGGATCGCCGCGGCCCACGTGGTGCACGGGAAGGCGTTCGCCGGGGCGCACGGCGCGGCCGGTGAGATCGGCCACATCGTCGTACGGCCGGCCGGCCACCAATGCGGCTGCGGCGCGCGGGGCTGCCTGGAGGCCGAGGCGTCGGCTGCCGCGATCGGGCGGGCCTACTCGGCCCGGATCGGCCGGCCGGCAACCGCCCTGGACCTGGTCGGCCGGTTGGCGGAGGGAGACCCCGTCGCGGCCGAGGTGTGGGCGGAGGCGATCGACGTCCTCGCCGACGGCCTGCGCATCGGGCTGACCCTCTTCGACCCGGAGGTGATCGTCATCGGTGGCGGCCTGGCCGAGGCGGGCGACGCGCTGATCCGGCCGCTGGACGAGGCGCTGGCCGGCAAGCTCACGTTCCAGTACCGCCCGGTTGTGGTCCGGGCTGAACTCGGCGACGAGGCCGGCCAACTCGGGGCCGGTCTGCTGGCACTGTCTGCACTGGAGGAGCAATCGTGAGAGTCGCGGGCCGCGTGGTCACACCAGAAGGCGTGATCGAGGACGGCGAGATTGTGATCGACGGCGGCCTGATCAGTCGAGTCGACTCCACCTCGGCTGCCCACGACGGGCACTGGATCGTCCCCGGGTTCGTCGACATCCACGTGCACGGTGGCGGTGGGTACACGTTCACCACCGGCGACGCCGACGAGGCCCGGAAGGCGGCCGCGTTCCACCTCGGGCACGGGACGACCACGATGCTCGCGAGCCTGGTCAGCTCCCCGTTCGAGCTGATGCGCTCGGCCACCGAGCGGTTCGCGCCGCTGGTCGACGACGGCACCCTGGCCGGCATCCACTTCGAAGGCCCGTACCTGTCGGAGCTGCGGTGCGGGGCGCAGAACCCGGAGTACCTCCGCGACCCGTCGACCGAGGAGCTGACCGAGCTGGTCCGGGCCGGCGGCCGGGCGGTGCGGATGGTGACCATCGCTCCCGAGCGGGCCGGCGCCATCGAGGCGATCAAGCTGCTCGTCCGGCTCGGCGTGGTGGCCGCTCTCGGGCACACCGACGCGACGTACGAGCAGACGCTCGCCGGGGTCGCGGCCGGCGCCACCGTCGGTACCCACGTCTTCAACGGCATGCGCCCGCCGCACCACCGCGCCCCCGGACCGGTCTTCGCGATGCTCGGCGCACCGAGCATGGTGTGCGAGTTCATCGCCGACGGAACCCACCTGCACGACGGCACGCTGGCCTTCGCCACCGGCGTGACCGGGCCGGCGAGGGCCGCCCTGATCACCGACGCGATGTCCGCGGCCGGGATGACCGACGGCGACTACGAACTCGGCGGGCTCGCGGTCACGGTCGCCGACGGAGTCGCCCGGCTGGCCGGAAAGGACTCGATCGCCGGGAGCACGCTGACCATGGACGCCGCGCTGCGCCGGGCGCTCGGTGCCGGAGTGTCCATGGTGGACGCCTGCCGGATGGCGTCCACGACCCCGGCCGGCGCGATCGGCATGGACGCCACGGTCGGCGCCGTGCGCGCCGGGCTGCGGGCCGACCTGGTCGAGCTGTCCGAGGACCTCCGGGTGGTACGGGTGATGCGCGGGGGTGAGTGGGTGTGATCCTCACCGTCACGCTGAACACCGCGCTGGACGTCACGTACGAGGTGCCCGCGCTGCGGCCGGGCGAGGCGCACCGGATCACCGGGGTGCACGAGCGGGCCGGCGGCAAGGGAGTGAACGTCGCCCGGGTGCTGCACGAGCTGCGGGAGCCGGTGATCGCGACCGGGCTGGTCGGCGGCGGCACCGGGACATCGATCCGTACCCTGCTCGGCGATCTCAGGCATTCCTTCGAGGACATCGCCGGGCCGTCGCGGCGTACCACGGTGGTGGTCGACGGTTCGTCGGCGACCGGGTTCTGGGAGCCCGGACCGGAGGTCACCGGGGACGAGTGGGAGCGGTTCGTTGCGCGCTACAGCGCCCTGCTGCGGGTCGCCCGGGTGGCGGTGCTGTCCGGCAGCCTCCCGCCCGGCCTGCCCGTCGACGCGTACGCGCGGCTGGTCGAGGTGGCCCGGTCGGCGGGTGTACCGGTCATCCTCGACACGTCCGGCGAGGCACTGGCGGCCGGGGTCGCGGCCGGGCCGGACATCGTCAAGCCGAACGCGCACGAGCTGGCCGTCACGTCCGGCATGCCGGTCGGCGTCTTCGAACCCGGTGCCGTGGAGCTGGCCGAGACCGAGGCACTGGCGGCCGCCGACGCGGTACGGAATGGCTCCCGCACCGCCGTGGTGGCGTCGCTCGGCCCGTACGGGTTGGTGGCGTCCACGCCCGACGGCCGCTGGTACGCCCGGCCGGCGTCGGCACTGGACGGCAACCCGACCGGAGCCGGCGACGCCACGGTCGCCGCGCTCGCCCGGGGCCTGGCCTACCGGCTGACGTGGCCCGATCGGCTGGCCGACGCGGTCGGGCTGTCGGGCGCCGCCGTCCTCGCCCCGATTGCCGGTGCGGTGTCCCTGACCGACTACCAGAAGCTGCGCCGCGGCGTCCACGTCCAGGAGGTCTGATGCCCCTCGTCAGCACGGCGAACCTGGTCGTCCCCAATGCGGCGACTGATCTGGGTCGTGGCGTGGCGGCGGACGCGCTGAGCCAGATTGGTCGAGCCATCGGAGCGTTCAACGTCATCACGCTGGAGCACGCCGAGGCCATCGTGGCCGGAGCCACCGCCGCGAACCGGCCGGTGATCCTGCAGATCAGCGAGAACGCGGTGCGCTTCCACGGCGGCGCGCTCGGTCCGGTCGCCGCGGCGGCCCGGGCGGTGGCGATGGCCGCGACCGTGGACGTGGCCCTGCACCTGGATCACGTGACCTCGGTCGACCTGCTGCGCCAGGCGCCCGAGCACGGATTCGGCTCGGTGATGGCCGACTTCTCCCGGCTGTCCTATCCGGACAATGTGGCCGCGACCCGGGAGGCGGCCGAGTTCGCGCACGAGCACGGCCTGTGGATCGAGAGCGAGCTGGGCACGGTCGGCGGCAAGGACGGCGCCCCGCCGCTGCCGCCGCACGCGCCGGGCGCCCGTACCGACCCGGGCGAGGCGGCCCGTTACGTCGAGGCTACCGGGGTCGACGCGCTGGCCGTCGCGGTGGGCTCCTCGCACGCCATGACCAGCCGGGACGCGCAACTCGACCATGAGCTGATCGCGGCCCTGCGGGTCGCCGTACCGGTGCCGCTGGTGCTGCACGGCTCGTCCGGGGTCACCGACGCCGACCTGCGCAAGGCGGTGGCCGCGGGGATCGTGAAGGTGAACGTGGGTACGGCCCTGAACGTGGCGTTCACGGACACGGTCCGCGGCGCTCTCGCCGCCGACCCGACGGTCGTGGACCCGCGGAAGTACCTGGCCCCGGGGCGGGACGCGATGGCCCAGACGGTCGCTTCGTTCCTCACCGTGCTCGCTTGACGAGTTCCCGGCCGCGGTCGTGCGGCCGGGCCGCCTCTCCCACCGCCAGGCCGGGCGCGTCCCACCCGGACGACGCCAGCCACCTGCCCAGGGGCATCTCGTCCCACGGGATCCGGCGCATGATCCGGTCCAGGAAGAGCCCGAAGACCAGTCCGGCCACGGTATCCGTCAGCCAGTGGAAGCTGAGGTAGATCGTGGTCACACCGAGTACGGCCGGCGGCACGATCCGGATCACCCGCCGCCACACCACCGGCAGCCAGGCGCTGCACAGCAGCGCCAGCACCCCGTACCAGACGATCGAGTTGACCAGGTGGCCCGACGGGTACGAGGCACCGCCGACGCCGAAGTACCCGCGCGCCCAGTCGCTGCCCTCGTGCACCATGTTGGCGTCCGCCGCCGGGCGGTCAGTGATGTTCTTCAGCGGGGTGAGCGTGAGGAAGGTCAACGCGAACGCCACGATCACCACGAACACCGGGCGTACCGAGTGCCGGCGCCAGGCCAGCAGCAGGGCCAGGATGCCGCAGATGCTGGTCAGCCAGCCGCCCTGGCCGAGGTGGTTGCCCACCCAGGCCGGCCAGTAGAGCACCCCGGGGCGGTGCGTGTCGCACCAGTCGCGCAGCCACACGTCTACGCCGATCAGGGCACGGCTGGCGACCCCGGCAGTGATCGCCACGAACGCCACCAGGAGCAGGCCGTCAAACCACCAGCCCGCCGGCCTGACCCGCTTGAACGCCGCCACCCGACCAGGGTACCGACCGGGATCGGGCCGGGTTGTGCCCTACAGCAGCGAGCGGATCTTCGGGTAGATCCGGTCGATTCTGACCCCGGAGTCCGGACAGCCCCCGAAATGGTGCAGAGCGACGACCTTGTTGCTGTCCCAGGAGATCACCGGCGAGCCGGACGATCCGCCCGACGTGTCGCAGTAGTACGAGGTGTCCGTGCCCTTCGCGTACCCGTTGGCCGCCGCCGAGGCGATCTCGCAGGAGCCACCCTGCGCCCGGCCGGAGCCGGTGGCGATCACCGTCGGGTCCCCGCTCCGGTGCTGCGGGATGTAGAGCTGCTCCCCCGGCCCCGGATCGCGCACGTCCAGCGACAGGTATCCGAACGGCCGTACCAGCGGGAAGTTCCGCACGCTGAACAGCGTGTAGTCCAGGGTGGCGTCGGTGGCCAGCACCTCGTCGCCGGACACCTTGACCGGCTTCGTCGTGGTGCCCCCGCCGCACACGGCGCACTCGTCGTTGAACCAGATCTCCGTGTCCCGGACGGTGGAGGTCTCGGACAGGCAGTGGTGGGCGGTCAGCATCCGGTTGTTCGGGCCGACCCGGAACGCGGTGCACAGCTGCATGCCGTCGATGAGCAGCAGGGCCACCGCCCGCGAGTTCTGGTACGCCACCGGGTGCGATCCCTTGAAGCAGGCCGCGTCGGCGGAGGCGCCGGTACCGCAGGCGGTCTCCGCGCCGGCCTGGCGCATGGCGGTGATCGCCGCGTCCCGCCGGGACTGCTCGACCGTGCGCTGGGCGTCCCGCTCGTCCGGGGTGAACCCGCGGGCCACCTTGTCCACCACCAGGTGGGTCAGCTTCCCGTGTACGGTCAGCACGGCGGTGTCACCGTCGACCGACGTGAGCCACCGCTCGCCGACCATCGCGCCGTACGTGGTCGCCTGCTTGCCGAGCCGGTCGGTGACGGTCAGGTACTCGCCGGGCAGGAGAAGGATCCTCACGTGCGGCTTCACGTACGAGGCGCCGGTGTACGTCAGGGTGAGCGGATGCCCCTCGGTGACTTCACGCTCCATGCTCAGCGAGACGCCGACCGTGGCCATCCCGCCGGCCTCCGCCCGCAGTGCGGTCGTCTTCTCCGCACCCGACAGCGCACCCGACCCGGTGTTGCGCCCGGATGCCAGGCCGCCCAGCCCAAGCAGGACGACGACGCCCACTATCACCAGACCGGTACGCATCGCCCTTTCCCCTCAGATCCGACGATCTTCCGGAATATGTAACGAATCACTGCGCGGGGCGTCGCGCGGTCGGCCTTTGTCATCCTGGTATCCATGCGCATCACCTCGGCCGTGTTCGACCCGGCCCTGCTGGACCTGCCGTGGACCACGCCCCTGGAGGAGTGGCCCGAGGACCGGCTGGTCCTGCTGCCCCGGGGCATCTCCCGGCACGTCGTGCGGTTCGTGCGCCTGAACTCGACGGTCTACGCCGTCAAGGAGACCGGCGAGCGGGTGGCTCAGAAGGAGTACGACCTGCTGCGGGCGCTGGAGCGGATCGGCGCCCCGAGCGTGGAGGCGATCGCGATCGTCGCGGACCGCGTGGACGCCGTGGGTGAGCCGCTGGACCCGGTACTGGTCACCCGGCACCTGCAGTTCTCGCTGCCGTACCGGGCGCTGTTCTCCCACACGCTGCGCCCGGACACCATGAACCGGCTGCTCGACGCCCTGGCCGCCCTGCTGGTGCGGCTGCACCTGGGCGGCTTCTTCTGGGGCGATGTCTCGCTGTCGAACACGCTGTTCCGGCGCGACGCCGGGGCGTTCGCCGCCTACCTGGTCGACGCGGAGACCGGCGCGCTTCGCGAGAGGCTGTCCACCGGACAGCGCGGCGAGGACGTGGAGTTGGCCCGGGTGAACATCTTCGGCGAGATGCTCGACCTTCAGGCGGCCGAACTGCTGCACGAGACGATCGACCCGGAGACGGTGGCCGACGACGTGGTACGGCGGTACGAGTCGCTGTGGCACGAGGTTACGTACGAGCAGGAGGTCGGCGGCCGGGAGGTACGCCACCACGTGGAGAAGCGCATCCGCCGGCTCAACGAGTTGGGCTTCGACGTCGAGGAGCTTCAGCTGTCGGTACAGGACGACGGGCAGCGCTACCTGATCCGGCCGAAGGTGGTCGACGCCGGGCACCACACCCGCCGGCTGCTGCGCCTGACCGGCCTGGACGCCGAGGAGAACCAGGCCCGCAAGCTGCTCAACGACCTGGACACGTATCGGGCCGAGTCCGAACTGGACGACGAGCAGCAGGCGGCGCACCGCTGGCTGACGGAGGTGTTCGAGCCGGTGGTTCGGGCGGTGCCGGCGCACCTGCGCGGCAAGTTGGAGCCCACCGAGCTGTTCGTGCAGGTCCTCGAGCACCGGTGGCTGCTGTCCGAGCGGGCCGGGCGGGACATCGGGCTGGCCCCGGCCGTCCAGTCGTACCTCGCCGACATCCTCACGAAGCGGCCGGACGAGCAGGCCATCCTGGGCTACGCGGTCGGTCCGCCGACCGAGGACATCCCGGTGATCCGGGAGGACACGGTGCTCAGCTGAGCGAAGGCGGTCAGCTGAGGGCAGCAGTCAGCTGAGCGAACCGGCCCGGCTGTCCTCGCCCGGTGCCGGTGGCAGGGGTGGCGGCGTCGGGGTGGACTGCGCGACCAGGCGTCCCAGGCCGGCCCGGGTCGCGACCACGATCAGCCGCTCGCCCGGCGCCAGTACCCGGTCGGGCGGCGGTACCCATTCGGCGTCCCGGAACTCGCCGGCGGTCACCGCGATGATCCGCGCCTCGCCGCCGTACTGGCCCGCCGCGACGGTACGGCCGCAGAGCGCGGCACCCGGCTCCACCGGTACCTCGGCCACCAGCAGCACCCGGCGCTTGACCGGGATCGTGGCGATCACCTCGCGCTCCAGCATCGCGGCGGCGAATGCCGGAGCGGCCAGGTACGACACGCTCTTCGAACTGGTCACGCCGAACGCGTGCTGGATCCGGTCGGCGAAGTCCCCGTCGAACAGCCGCAGCACCACCCGCAGGTCCTTCTTGAGGGTGCGGCCGTGCAGCGCCGCCTCCAGGTTGATCACGTCGTCGGTGGACAGCACGACCAGCGACCGGGCCGTGCCGGCGGACGCCTCGTCCAGCGTCTCGGCCCGGCTCGCGTCCCCGATGATCAGCGGTACGCCCAGGTCACGCGCCAGCTGGGCACCCCTGGCCTGATCGGTGCGGTCGATCGCCACCACCGGTATCCCGAGGTCACGCAGTTGCTGGATGACCCGGGTACCCACATTACCGAGACCGACCACCACGACGTGGTCGGCGATCGGCCCCCGCAGCCGGCCCAGCGCCAACGCCAGCCGTGCGTTCACCACCGCCTCGACCACCGCGGCCGTGATCACCGGGATCATCGCGAGGCCGGCGAGCATGACCACGACCTGGAGCACCTGGACGGTCACCCGCCCGTCCGGCTCCGGATTCACCCCGCCGACGATGTTCAGAACGGTGAGGTAGAACGCCTGCCAGAGGGACAGCGCCCCGCGGCTCAGTGAGGCGAGCAGCAGGCTGCCGAGCACCACCACCCCGAGCAGCACCAGCGTGGCGATCCGCAGGTTGCGGTTGACCACCGAGCCGAACAGCCGGCCCGCGGCCAGCTGCCGGTACCAGCCGGCCAGCCGCGACCGCCGGCTGGCCCGGGCCAGCGCCGTCTGCTCCTCGCCGCGGACCGGTCCGGTGCCCCCGTTTCCCCCGTCGGCGACGGCCAGCACCAGGTTGCAGCGCGACTCGTCGCGCGGCAGCAGCACCGGCTCGGTGCCGGTGGTCGTGTCGGCGAGGCCGCAGATCGTCTTGGCGGGTGTCACGTCCTCGCGTTCGGCCAGGTAGAGCGTGCGGCCGGGCAGCCGGACGAAGCTGGGCGCGACCTCACCGAGCGCGGAGGCGACGAACGCGGGCGCGGCGATGGACGCGTCGGACAGCACCCGGCAGCTCTTGAACAGGTTGCGGATGCCGTGCCCGAGGCTCATGTTGAACATCCGGATGACCAGTCGCAGGTCCGGGTTGATCTCCTGAGCCTGAAGGGCGGCATCCAGGTTGCCGACGTCGTCCTGCCGTACCAGCGCCAGTGCCGCGGCCGTGCCGAGCTTCGCCCGGCGGAACGCGTCGGCGTCCAGCCGGTCCGCCTGGATGATCCGGACCTCGTTCATGGCGGCCAGCTCCGGCCCGTGACCCCGCTCCTTCGACGGCAGGATCACGACGACCCGACGCTGGTACCGGACCGCCAGCTCCTCCACCAGGCGCAGGGCCAGCGGGTCGTCGCCGCAGACGACGTAGTGCCGGGAACGCGGGTCCGGCTGGGTTCCACCGTTGCGCGGGACGCGAAGCCGCTGCCTGGCCTGAGTCACGAACTCGGGCGCACGGGTCGGCCGGCGTCGGAATCCGTTGGTGGCCATCACCGGATTTTATCGGCGTACCGCCAGACCGGAGCCGCGCCGACCGGATCGGACTGTCCGGAGAGCTGGTCATTTACCGGCACCGATGGGTCGCCGGTCCGCGCCGGGCGGGTCAGTCCCGGGGCGGGGCGGACGATTCCCGGTGCACCAGGCTGGCCGGGACGCGGACGGTACGGGTGCCGGTCGGCGCCTCTTCGAGCAGCAGCCGCATGCCGTGCCGGCCGATCTCCTCCAGCGGAAGGTGAACCGTGCTCAGCGCCGGCTGTACGTCGACGGTCAGCGCGATGTCGTCGAAGCCGACCACGGACACGTCGTCGGGTACCGACAGCTTCAGCTCGTCCCGCAGGGCGGCCAGTACCCCGATCGCCATGACGTCGTTGAGCGCGAAGATCGCGGTCAGCCCCGGGACGCGTCCCATCAGCTCGACGGCCGCCGCCCGGCCGCCCTCCCGGGTGAAGTCCGCCTTGGCGATCTGCTCCTGCGGCAGCTCGATGTCGAGCGCCCGGAGCTGGTCCCGGAAGCCGCGCAGCCGCTCCTGGTTCACCAGCAGGTTGGCCGGGCCGCTGATCACGCCGATCCGCCGGTGCCCGAGTGCGGCCAGGTGACCGGCCGCCAGCCGGCCACCGTCGCGGTGCTCGGGCAGCACCGCGTCCGTGGCGAACCCGTGCGGGCTGATGCAGGCCACCCGGCCGCCGAGGCCGGCCAGCAGGTCCAGCTCGTGGTGCAGCTTGGACTGGTAGCTGCGTTCGGTGAAGCCGCTGCCGAACAGCAGCACCCCGCGGGCGCGTTGGGCCCGCAGCCGGGCCACGTAGTCCAGTTCGAGCGCCGGATCGCGGAACGTGTTGCAGACCAGGACGAGCAGGCCGCTCTCGTGGGCCGCCCGCATGGCGCCGATGGCCATGGCGGAGAAGTACGGGTCGGCGATGTCGTGGACGATCAACCCGACCACCGGCGTGGTCGCCCGGGCGAGCGCCTGGGCCGGCCCGTGCGACGTGTACCCGAGATCCCGTGCCGCCTGCTCGACCCGCTCGCGCAGCTCGGCCGTCACCACCCGGGTGCCGCCGTGCAGCGCGCGTGACGCGGTGGCCAGTGACACACCCGCCTCGGTTGCGACATCCTGCAACGTGACGGCCGTCATTGGACCGGTGGCTCTTGACCGCTTCGTTCCCACGCCCGTAGTCTAGGCCGGAAAGCGCTTTCCAACGTCATAGGGTCCGGCTCACCGGGTCGGCTTCCCTCGCGGCCATTCAAACGAGAGAGGCAGCATGTCTCGGCAGAGCATCGGCATCATCATGAACGGCGTGACCGGGCGGATGGGCTACCGCCAGCATCTGGTCCGCTCCCTCCTGGCGATCCGCGAGCAGGGCGGCGTCGAGCTGCCCGACGGCACCGTGCTGTGGCCCGAACCGCTGCTGGTCGGCCGGGATCCCCAGCGGGTCCGGGCGATCGCCGAACGGCACGGCCTCGATCGATGGACCACCTCGCTGCCCGAGGCGCTCGCCGAGCCCGACACGCAGGTGTATTTCGACGCCCAGCTGACCCATGTGCGGGAGAAGGCGATCCTCGCCGCCATCGACTCCGGCAAGCACGTCTACACCGAGAAGCCGACCGCCGACTCGCTGGACGGCGCGCTGCGCCTGGCCCGGGCCGCCCGGGACGCCGGCATCGTGCACGGTGTCGTCCAGGACAAGCTGTTCCTGCCCGGCCTGCTCAAGTTGCGCCGGCTGATCGAAGGAGACTTCTTCGGGCGCATCCTGTCGGTGCGCATCGACTTCGGGTACTGGGTCTTCGAGGGTGACTGGCAGCCCGCCCAGCGGCCGTCCTGGAACTACCGGGCCGAGGATGGCGGCGGCATCGTCCTGGACATGTTCCCGCACTGGCGCTATGTGCTGGAGCACCTGATCGCGCCGGTCGAGTCGATCTACAGCCACGCGGTGACCCACATCCCGAGCCGCTGGGACGAGCAGGGCCGGCAGTACGACGCGACCGCCGACGACTCGGCGTTCGCGATCCTGGAGCTGGCCGGCGGCGTCACCGCGCAGATCTCGTCGTCCTGGGCGGTCCGGGTCAACCGCGAGGAACTGGTCCAGGTCCAGGTGGACGGGGTACGCGGCAGCGCGGTCGCCGGCCTGCGCAACTGCCGGGTCCAGGACCGCAGCATGACCCCGCGCCCGATCTGGAACCCGGACATCCCGTCCCCGCACAGGTTCCTCGATCAGTGGGCCGAGGTGCCGGACAACATCGACTTCGACAACGGCTTCAAGGCCGAGTGGGAGATGTTCCTGCGGCACGCGTACCAGGGCGAGCAGTTCCCGTACGACCTCGTCGACGGCGCCAAGGGCGTACAGCTGGCCCAGATCGCCCTGGAATCCGGGCGCACCGGCCAGCGGCTCGCGGTACCCGCGCTGGAGGTGTGACCGTGACGATCACCGTCGAGTTGCCCGGCGAGGGGCGGTACCCGCTCGGCGAGGCACCGTCCTGGCCGGACAGTTCTCCCCCACCCAGGCAGCGCCGGGTGTACGCGGCGGCCCACGTGGTCGCGCGGCCGGCCGGCGACGGGACCAACGCCGTCGACTGGGACGAGACGATGGCGTTCCGGCACCACCTGTGGCGCCTGGGTTTCGGGGTCGCGGACGCGATGGACACCGCACAGCGCGGGATGGGCATCGACTGGCCGACGACCACCGAGCTGATCCGGCGCAGTGCCGCCGAGGCAAAGAGCGCCGGTGGCGCACTGGCCTGCGGGGTCAACACCGACCAGCTCGACCTGGACTCGAAGCCCGGCCTGGCCGAGGTGCTGGAGGCGTACCGGCAGCAGTTGGAGCTGGTGGAGGGCGCCGGAGCGACCGTCGTACTGATGGCCAGCCGTGCGCTCGCCGCCGCGGCGAACGGGCCGGAGGACTACCTGTCCCTGTACGACACCCTGCTGACCGAGGTACGCCAGCCGGTGATCCTGCACTGGCTCGGCGCCGCGTTCGACCCGGCGCTGACCGGGTACTGGGGCGACACCGACCTGGATTCGGCCGCCGACACCGTGATCGAGCTGATCACCGCGCACGCCGCGAAGGTCGACGGGATCAAGGTCTCTCTGCTGGACAAGGACCGCGAGATCGACCTGCGCCGCCGCCTCCCGGCCGGGGTCCGGCTCTACACCGGCGACGACTTCAACTACCCGGAACTGATCCTCGGCGACGGCACCCGGCACAGCGACGCGCTGCTCGGCATCTTCGACGGCATCGCCCGGCCAGCCGCCGCCGCGCTGGCCCGGCTCGACGACGGCGACACCGACGGGTACCTGGCCGCGATCGAGCCGACCGTTCCGTTGGCGCGGCACATCTTCCAGGCGCCCACGTTCCACTACAAGACCGGACTGGCGTTCCTGGCCTGGCTGAACGGGCAGCAGAGCCACTTCCGGCTGATCGGCGGGTACGAGACGGCACGCGACGCGGACCACCTGGCGAAGCTGTTCGTACTCGCCGACCGGGCCGGCGTACTGGCCGATCCGGAACTCGCCGCGCGCCGCATGGCGGAATACCTCGCGTCTCCCGACGCCGTCCGCTCGATCGGGGTGCAGTCGTGATCGGACTCGACCGGCTGGCACTCAACCAGGCCACCACCGACCGGTGGAGCGTCGCCGAGGCGGTGGACGGCTGCCAGCGCGCCGGGATCGGGGCGATCGGGCTGTGGCGCCGGCAGGTCGGCGAGGCCGGGCTGGCCGAGTCGGTGGCCGCCGTACGCCGCGCCGGCCTGCACGTCTCGAGCCTGTGCCGGGGCGGTTTCTTCACCGCCGTCGACCCGGACGCGCGAGCTGCGGCGATGGCCGACAACCGGCGGGCGATCGACGAGGCGGCCGCCCTGGAGGCAGACGTGCTCGTCCTGGTCAGCGGCGGGCTCGCGGGCAGCGGCAAGAACCTGCCGGCCGCCCGGTCGCTGGTGGCCGACGCGCTGGACGAACTGGCGCCGTACGCGCAGAAGTCCGGGGTACGGCTCGGGATCGAACCGCTGCACCCGATGTTCTGCGCCGATCGGTGTGTGGTGTCGACGCTGGGCCAGGCGCTGGACCTCGCCCTGCCGTACCCGAGCGCGACCGTGGGCGTCGTGGTCGACACGTACCACGTCTGGTGGGACCCCGACCTGGACGCGCAGCTCGCCCGCGCCGGCGACCGGATCGCGAGTTTCCAGGTCTGCGACTGGGTGGTCCCGCTGCCCGCCGACATGCTGCTCGGCCGGGGTCACGTGGGCGACGGCCACATCGACTTCCGGCGGATTGCCGCGCCGGTCGAGGCGGCCGGCTACCGCGGCTGGGTCGAGGTGGAGATCTTCAACGAGAAGATCTGGGCGACCCCGGGGGACGAGACGCTGCGCACGATGAAGGACACCTTCGCCCGCGAACTGGGCTAGGAGCCCTCGGCGGCGGCTCGCGCTGCTTTCCGGCGGCGGGCACGCGGCCCGGCGGCGGCATCCGGCTCGGCGGCGGCATCCGGCTCGGCGGCGGCACAGGGACGCTCAGCCGGAGCACGCCGCCGAGGCGATGTCCACCTGCCACTGCCGGTCCGGGAGCAGCGCGGCGAGGGAGACCTGCCACTCCACCGGACCGAGGTCGGTCGCGACCACCACGCGCAGCGTGCGCTGATCTTCCTGCATCAGCACGTCCGGGCAGTCGGAGACCGCGAAGGTCAGCGTCACGGTCTGGCTCTGCCGCGCGGCGATGGACGCGTGCGCCGGATCGCTGTGCAGCAGCACCAGCCCGGGTACCGGCGCGTAGATGCGCTCGACCTGGATCGGGCTGTCACCGGCGTTGGTCAGCGGGAACCGGTACCACGCCTGACGGGTGGTCGCATTGCCACTGATCTCGACCGGACCGCCACTGCTGAGCGGGATGCCCTCGATCGTCGGCGGGAACCCGATCGAGACCGCCGTGGGTGGGTTCTCGTGCAGGGGGATCCAGACGGCGGCGAAGGCGGCCAGCGCGACGAGTCCGGCTGCCCACAGGTACCGCCGCCGTTTGATCCTCGGGTCGTCACCGGGTGATTGGCCGTAGCCCGGGATCGCCGGCGCGGACAGGTCGATGAGGAACGGCTCGTCGTCCACGATCGCCTCCCGTCCCCTCGGGCGCGTGGGTGCTGTCCTCCATGTTCGCACCTCTCGGCCAGCCCGTCGCCGCTGTTCGCGCGGCAGATCACGGGCAGCGCCGGGCCGGCGTCCAGACCGGCCGGGCTACCACCAGGACGGGTACCCCTTCAGTGCCTCCCGCTCCGCCGGAGGCAGGTCCTTCTGCGCCTTCAGAGCCGCACGCCACGGGTCTGTGCGGTTGCGCCACCAGGCCAGGCCCGCCCCGGACACCAGCCCCAGCCCCAGCAGGACTACGGCGGCGATCCGCCAGCCCAGCAGGTACGCCACGCCCCCGAGAAGCCACAACACGATCGGCGCGGCGGCCTTCGGTGGCCGCCACCTCCGCAGCAGCATCATGGCGGCGAGTCTAGGCGTGGCTACCTCCACGACGTCGATAACAGTGTCGATAACGGCCACCCGTTTTCGTGTACCCCATGGCGTTCCCTACCAGAGAGAGGAGTCACGCAGATGGCGTTCACCGACGAGGAGATCGCGTACCTGCGGTCCCAGCCCCTCGCCCGCCTGGCCACCCTGTCCGCCGGCGATCAACCCGACGTGGTGCCGGTCGCGTTCGAGTTCGACGGCTCATACTTCTGGGTCGGCGGTACCGGTGAGGCGGTCCTGGGCACCCGGAAGTTCCGCAACCTCCGGGCCGGGCGCCGGAAGGTCGCCCTGGTCGTCGACGACCTGGTGTCCCTGAGCCCGTTCATCGCCCGGTGCATGCGCGTCTACGGCGACGCCGAGCGACCGATCGAGCGCGTCGGCCTGGTCGGGCCGGGGATCTACGCCCGGATCACCCCGACCGTCTCGTGGAGCTGGAACCTGACCGGTGAGCCGGCCGGCGAGACGTGGTACGAGCCGAGGCGCACCGTGCACCAGGCTCCGACCGGGCCCTGAGTCGCACTCAGCCGGGCAGCGACTTCAGGTGAGTGACCGAGGTGTGCTCCATCGTGAACCCGGCGCGCTGGTAGAGCCCGAGGGCGCCGGTCGGCGAGTCCGCGTCCACGCCCAGCGAAGCGGTGTCGCACCCTGCCGCCTTCGCGGCCGCGAGGACCCGGCTCAGCAAGCCGAACGCGACGCCGCGCTTGCGGGCCGCCCGGCCGGTGCCCACCAGCGCGATGTACGCGTCGCGGTGGCCGGTCGCCTCCGTGACCCCCTCGTACTCGTGGCCGATGACGAACCCGAGTGGCTGGTCGCCGCCGTACGCGATGAAGCTGTATCCCGACCGGTACGCGCCGACCGCCATGAAGTGTGCCCAGGACTCGGGGGTCATCTCGGTCGAGCCCCAGTGGTCGCGGAAGGCGTCGTTGCGAAGCAGGCGGGCGTGCTCCCAGGCGTCCGGCGTGAGGCCGACGATCTCGAACCCGGCCGGCTCGGCGGCCTCCGGCAGCGGCGCGGACAGGTCCCGGGCCATCCCGTGGAACCAGCGGACCGGCCGGTACCCGTGAGCCTCATGCAGCGCGAGCGCCTCACGATTGCCGGACAGGGTGTAGGTCGAGAGAGCGAGCGGCCTGCCCGGGTAGCGATCCCGATGCAGCGGTACGGCCGCCGACTCGGCCCAGTCCAGGAGCCGGCCGCCGAGCCCCCGTCCCCGGTACTCCGGGTGGACCGCGCCCCAGTACCGCATCTGGTGCTCCGGGTCGGCCGCGGTACGGGACATCAACGTGCCGTACCCAACTATCGCCGTACCGTCGAAGATCCCGACCGAGCCGCGCGGGAAGTCACGGTACGGATCCTGAAACAGATCCAGCAGTCCCTCGACGCCGTAGTACTCCCGGTCGTGATCGGCGACCTGGACGGCGGCGATCAGGGCGGACCAGCCCTCGACATCGCCGCGCTCAATCGGTCGCCAGCTCAGAGCCTCGTCGCGCGCCATGCGCGCGAGTTTGATCCCCTGCCGGCCGGCGGGCAACGGGATTAGCCCCTTGCGGGCTGCGCGTAGCGTGACAGTCAGGACAGGATCGGGGTGACCGTCATGGGCTGGTTCTGGTTAATCGTCGTCGTCATCGTGGCCGCGGTTGTCACCATTGCCGGGCTGTACGACCGGCGCTCCCGCCGGAGGGGACTCCAGAGCGTGGACGGCGGCGCGAGCCTGACTGACGAACGTGAGCGCATCCGCAATGCGCGCGACAGCCAATCCCGGCCGGAGATCATCCAGGACATCTCCTGGTCGAATGACTTCAACCCCGGCGGCCCACCGACCGGCTGATTGCCGTCCGGCGACGTCGCGAGGCTGGAGCGGTTCTACTGTGTCGTGGTGACGACTCAGGTGATCGTGCTGAATGGCGGATCGAGTTCTGGCAAGTCTGGGATTGCCCGCTGTCTGCAGGCGCTCCTGCCAGATCCGTGGCTCGCGATCGGCGTCGACACGCTGATCGACACGATGCCCGCGTCCATGCAATCGACCGAGGCCGGAATCGAGTTCGCTCCCGATGGTCGGGTGAGTGTCGGGCCGGCGTTCGGCGCGCTCCAGGCGGCGTGGCGGGAGGGGGTCGCCGCGATGGTCCGTGCCGGCGCCCCGGTCATCGTCGATGACGTCTTCCTCGGCGGGACGGCATCGCAACAACAGTGGCGGGAGACTCTTGCCGGGCTGGACGTGCTGTGGGTCGGCGTCAGGTGCGAGAGTGCCGTCGCCGCGGGCCGCGAGATCGCCCGCGGGGACCGGGTCCAAGGGATGGCGGCGTCCCAGGCCGAGCTGGCCCACCAGGGCGTCGTCTATGACCTGGTGGTGGACACCACGCATACCGAGGCCCTGGTCTGTGCGCGGGCCATCGCCGCGCGGCTCGGCTGATCGACGGCACCGCTTCAGGACCGGTGATCCCCGCTCGATCGCATTGCGGTTAGGAACGGAGCGCCGGAAGCCGCTCGGCGGCAGCCGATGGAGCGACGGCACGAGCGCGCAGCAGGTGGCCGGAGACGGCAGCCAGCCCGACCGCGAAGAGACCCGCGACGGCCGGGACGATGAAGGCTCCCGAGGCGCCATGGGCATCGGCGAGGCGCCCCGCGACAGCGGCACCGATCGCTCCGCCGGCCACAACGCCCGAGGCGACCAGGGTCATGAAGGAACCCGCGCGATCCGGTGGCCCGACCGCGATCGCCAGCGTGCCGACCGAGATCAGGTACGGCGCACTCGTCACGCCCAACACCGCCATCGCCGCGAGCAGCGCGCCCAACGATCCGGGTACCAGAAGGAGAACGCACCCGCCGACCGCCAGCGCCGCCGACGTCCCGCGATACCGGGTGACCAGGCCCAGCCGGGCCGGCAGCCACACCGATGCCAGGCCGGAGATCGTGCTGCCGACCCCGAGAACGGCGTAGATGAGACCGGCCGAACCCGGGCGGCCGGATGCCTGGGCAAACGCGGTCACCCCCGTCTGCGTACCGCCGAAGATCATCCCGATGGCCAGCATCGCCGACATCAGGATCGCCAGAGGCCCGATCGGCAGGCGGGAGCGGACCACGCTCGCACCGGGCACGCGTACCACCGGCGGAGCGGTGCGGTGCAGCGCGAACGGGGTCGCGAACAGCAGCGTCAGGGCGGCGGCGACAAGCAGCGGCAGCCCCGGTGGGCCGGTCAACGCCACCACGCCGACGAACGCCGGCCCGGCCACGAAGGACAGTTCGTCTATCGCGCCCTCGTAGGAGAACGCCGTGGGCAGCGTCCGGTGCTCTCCCCGCTCGCCCAGCAGAACCGCCCACCTGACACGTACGAACGGGCCGACCTGCGGAGTCGCGAAGCCGGCCGCCGTGGCCGCGACGGCGACGAGCACCGGGGTGTGAACCGCGAGCACGACCCCGACCAGCGCCGCGGCGTCCACGGCGGCGGCGATCAGGCCGATGAGACGCTGGCCGAACCGGTCCGCGAGGGCGCCCACGACGGGACCACCGACCGCGGCGCCGACCCCGTACCCGGCGGCCACCGCTCCCGCGACCGCGAAACTGCCGCTGGCCGCGGCGACGAGCGTGATGATGCCGAGCGGGGCCATGGCGGCCGGCAGCCGGGCGAGGAAGGATGTGATCAGGAAGCCGGGGCCGGTGGCGCGCACCAGCGGGCGGTAGGTGGCCATGCAGGGGTTCCTTGATGAGGAGTCAACGCATGCCATCCCACCCAACCGGCATGCCCCTTGCGGCCCTTTGCTGTCGGCAAGCTTAGCCGGTGGTATCGGGAGGATGGAAACCGCGCGGCTCGCGGCCGGTGGGGCGACCGTGGGACATCGATGCCGACACGCCTCTATGTAGCATCCTCCGACATGAATCGGGGGTTCGACGAGGATGAAGGCTGGTGGGCGGTCGGGGCTCATCTCCTTCTGATTCTGATCTTCGCCATCCCGGTGGCACTGGTAGTCGAGTTCGTCATGTCGATCTCGTTTGTCAAGACCGGGTTGCCCATTGTCATAGGGCTATGCGTAGGCATACCTGCCAGTGACCGCGTGTTTCGACGTCTCCGGCAGCGTCAGCGCGGACGGCGTCAACCCGGTGCCGAGGCGCCCCCGAGGGAACCCGACTGACCGGCCTCGCCAGCTCCATGACCGATCGCCCAACGCCGGCCTGAGGAACAGGTCGTAAGCGAAGGAGCAGGAGCGACCGCCTGGAGCGCGAGATCAACGCTAATTGCCCGATCTGTGCCCGATGATCTAGGAGCGGCCTACGCCGCTGGTCAACGCGTTGGGGAGAGCCGACGGCGGGACTTGAACCCGCAACCTTCCGATTACAAGTCGGGTGCGCTACCAATTGCGCCACGTCGGCACGGCCCGACCCGCGAGCCCCCAGCATGGTACGCCCACCGCCCGCCCCCGCGCCGAGCGGCGCACCACAAGGCGGTAGTTAACCGGGCAAATAACCCCGCCCGGCTTCGCAACGCTTGGCATTACCAGCCAAGACGTTTACGTTGGCAGAACGGCACGGCCCAGCACGGGCCCGTACCACGCCTTTTACTCGGATCGTCCGGCACGTTCCTGCCGGTGGAAGGATGCACTGCACGATGGCAACAGTCACGTACCGCGATGCCTCGCGGATCTACCCCGGCAGCACCAAGCCGGCCGTCGACGCCCTCAACCTGGAGATCGGCGACGGAGAGTTCCTCGTCCTGGTCGGCCCGTCCGGCTGCGGCAAGTCCACCAGCCTGCGCATGCTCGCCGGGCTCGAGGATGTCGACAGCGGCGGCATCTTCATT
>NZ_BONZ01000055.1 GCF_016862975.1 Rugosimonospora africana | reverse complement strand
CCCCCCGAGGCGCCCTCGCCGTGCCGAGCAGGTTGCCCGGCACCACCGCGTGGTTGAGCCGGTTGATGGCGAACAGCCCACCGGCGAACAGGGCGAGCACGACAACGGACAACACCAGCGCGACCACCATCAGGGCCTTGCCGAGGCGGGTGCGCCGGCGGCGGACCCGGCGCGGCCGGCGTACCCGCCGGTACCGGCCACCGCCGGCCTCGACCGTGTCCACCGGTACCCCCTCGCCCCGCGGCCGCGCGCCACCGTGGTGCCCGGCCGCTCGACCGGCCCGACGCAGGCAGCACCGACAGCGCGTCCGGACCCACCCATACCCGGAGGGCTCTGATGCAATCGCGCCCGCCGTGTCACGGCCGCGGTGACCGGTTCGTGCCCGGTTGGCCCACCACGGTCAGCGAGCCCGGTTCCAGCTCGGTCAGGCCGCCGTCTCGCACGGTCGGCAACCCCGCGCCGAGCAGCCGGCCCCATTGCGGCCCCGACGCGGTACGCACCGACACCTCGAGCCCGTCGGCCAGCCACCGGTCCCGGTCCGCATCGCCGGTGGCCCACCAGAGCAGTTGCGCGCCGTGCCCGACCTGAGCCATCGCCTTGCCCGCCGTCATCGTGAGCCCCGGGTTGACCCACAGCGTCGGGTTGGCCGGGTCGGGCGGCGGTGGTGGCGTCGCGTCCTCCAACTCCGTGCCGCCGACCTGGAGCCGGGCCAGGTCCGGCGGCCACCCGTCCAGCGGCACAGGCGGGAACACCCGGACCTCGGCGCTGCGGACCGTCACCGTCAGGCCGGGCAGCGCGAGGGCCCGCGACCAGCCCGCGCCCCGGGCCCGGCGGACCACCTTGCGGATGCGGCCGGCCTCCCACCGGCGCACCGCCGCCGACCACTCACCCTCGGTCGTGCGCGGGTCGGCGAGCAGCGCGAGCACCGCCCGGGCGGCCGTCTCCAGCGCGTCGGTGCGCTGCGGTGGTTCGGCCTTTTCCAGGCGTACCACCAGGGGAAGCACCATCTCGGATGGGGTCTCGTCGTCCACGAGCCCATGATCGCAGCCCGGACCGGCCGCGCGGGCCAGGGTCAGGGTTATCGGTCGCTGTTATCGGTCGGGGTCATCGGTCAGCGGCAGCCGGCCCTCACCGGTACTCGACAGCCGCGTCCTCCAGCCAGTCCGCGAGGTAGTTGGCGAACGACGAGCGCACCAGCAGGTGGTACGCCGGCTCGGCACCGGACGTCCCGTCATCGACCGCGACCAGCACGATCTGTGCGTGCGCGAGCAACGTCTGCGCGCACCGGCCGGTCGGGAACCGGGTGGGATGCAGGTCCAGGGCGCAACCGTGGGCCAGTAGGTCGCGAGCGCGGGGCCCGGCCACCAACACCGTGGTACGCAACGCCGAGGTGTCCACGACCGACACGCCGGCACCCCTCCGGGCGGCCAGCCGTGCCGCCAGATCCGCGCCGGGTGACCCCACCACCAACCACTCATCCGGTCCGAGCCACAGCACCGACAGCTCACCGGACCCGGCCGTGGTACCCGGCTCGACCGGCAGCGGTACGCCCAGTTCCAGCCCGACCGCGTCGGCCGCCGGCCCCTTGGCGGGCAGCCGCAGGTTCACCTGGGTCCGGAACGGCAACTCGGCCAGCCGTATCCCGGTCAGCGGGTGAGGCGTCCAGCCGGCGAGCGGGCTGCGGATCGTCGTCTCCAGCGGCTCAGCCATCGCGGCGCGCTCCCTCCGGGTCGTAGAGGACCGGGCCAGCGACCGTCACCGGGACCAGCCGCCCGTCATCCAGCGGCGCGTAGAGCCGGTCGCCGATCCGGTCCCGGCCGCCGGCCACCAGAGCCAGCGCGAACGTGCGGTCGAGCGCCGCGCTGCGGTAGCTGGACGTGACGTGGCCGAGCATCGGGACCGGCGGCTCGGGCAGCCGCCCACCGGCGAGACACGCCGGATCGACCACGTGCACCCCCTCCGGCAGCAGCAGGGTGGGATCCTCGGGCAACAGGCCGACCAGGTGCTTGCGGTCCGGCCGGGCGGTGTCGCTTCGGGCGAACGACCGCTTGCCGATGAAGTCGGCCTTCTTCTTCGACACCACCCAGGCCATGCCCAGGTCCTGCGGCGTCACGGTGCCATCGGTGTCCTGGCCGACGATCGGGTACCCCTTCTCCGCCCGCAGCACGTGCATCGTTTCGGTGCCGTACGGGGTGATGCCGTACGGCGCGCCGGCCTCGTACACCGCCTCCCACAGCGCGAGCCCGTGCCACCAGGCGACGTTGACCTCGTACGCCAACTCGCCGGAGAAGCTGATCCGGCACACCCGGGCGGGCAGCCCGGCCACCACGGTGTCGCGCCAGGTCATGAACGGGAAGGTGGCCGCGTCGACAGCGAGACCGGGAGCCAGCCGTGCCAGCACGTCCCGGGAACGCGGGCCGACCACGGCGACGGTGGCCCACTGATCGGTGACCGAGGTGCACCAGGCCGCGAGGTCGGGCCACTCGGTCTGGAGCCACTCCTCCATCCAGTCCAGCACCGGGCCGGCGTTGCCGGTCGTGGTGGTGAGCAGGAACCGGTCCGGTGCCAGCCGGGCGACCGTACCGTCGTCGAACACCATGCCGTCCAGGCCGCACATCACGCCGTACCGGATCGCGCCCACCGCCAGCGTGCTCATCACGTTGGTGTACAACCGATCCAGGAACCGCCCCGCGTCCGGCCCCTGTACCTCGATCTTGCCGAGCGTCGACGCGTCCATGAACGCCACGCCGGTACGGGCGGCCACGCACTCCCGACGCACCGCCTCGGCCAGGCCCTCGCCCTCGGCCGGGTAGTACCAGGATCGCCTCCACTGGCCGACGTCCTCGAACCGGGCGCCGTGCCGCACATGCCAGTCGTGGATCGCGGTCACCCGTACCGGATCGTAGAGCTGGCCCCGGTCCCGGCCGGCGAGGGCGGCGAAGCTGACCGGCGTGTACGGCGGCCGGAACGTCGTGTGTCCCAGCTCCGCGATGCCGGCGTCCAGCGCCTGACCGACCACCGCGCTGGTCAGCAGGCCGGACGTCTTGCCCTGATCGTGTGCCGTGCCGGCGGTGGTGTACCGCTTCACGTGCTCGACCGAGCGCAGCCCGGCGCCGGTGGCCCGCAGCACGTCGGCCACGGTCACGTCGCGCTGGAAGTCGACGAAGTGGGTCGAGTAGTCCTCCGCGGGCACGAACCGGAGATCCGGGACGCCTCCCGGGGCCGCGGTCGCCGGCGGAGGACCTTCCGCGCCCGCCCCGACCGAGGGCGGTGACCAGTCCACCGGTGTGATGCCCAGAGCCGTCAACGCCTGCCGGGCGGCGTCCACCCCGTCCACGAGACAGGCCGTCGTGGAGGTGAGTCCCCGCGCGGCCCCGGCCACGGTGACCGCCTGCCGGCAGCCGTCGGGCAGGAAGGCGCCGACCACCTCGTCGTACCGCAGCCGTCCGCCGGACTGGCTGTAGAGGTGCAGCACCGGGCTCCAGCCGCCGGACACCAGCAGCGCGTCCGCGTCCACCCGGACCGTCGGTCCGCCGCCGACCGGTTCGATGTCCACAGTGGACAGCACATCGTGACCGTGCGCGTCGTCACCGTGCGCGGCGACCACAACGTGCCCGCCGTAGCGCCCGCCGACCTGTCCACCCACCGTGCCGCCGGTCGCCTCGCGGGGGTCGACCAGCGCGGCGATCTCGACGCCGGCCGCGGCGAGGTCGGCCACCACCCGGTACCCGGAGTCGTTGATGGTGAACACAACCGCGCGGCGGCCGACGAGCACGCCGTACCGGTGCAGGTACGTCCGGGCCGAGTCGGCCAGCATCACGCCGGGCAGGTCGTTGCCGGCGAAGGCGATCGGGCGCTCGTGCGCCCCGGTCGCGAGTACCACCTGCCCGGCCCGGATCCGCCAGATCCGCTCCCGGGCCAGGTTCCCGGGAGCCGCCGCGCCCAGGTGATCCGTCCGGCGTTCCACAGCCACCAGGTAGTTGTCGTCGTAGTACCCGAACACCGTCGTACGGGTCAGCACCCGCGCACCGGCCCGGTCGAACCAGTCATCGCCTTCGGTGTCGGGCGACGCACCGCCCACCTCCGGCCGCTCGTCGGCGAGGATGACCCGGGCGCCGGAGCGGACGGCGAGGCTGGCGGCGGCAAGACCGGCCGGGCCGGCGCCGACCACGAGCATGTCGCAGTGTGCGTGTACGGCGTCGTACCGGGCCGGATCGGGCCGGTCGGCCAGCCGTCCCCGGCCGGACAGGCTGCTGGCCACCAGGCCGTCGTGCAGCTCGACCATGGTCGCCGGGCGCATCGGGTCCGGGAACGGCGCCTCGAGCTGCACCACGCCGGTCGGCTCCTCGCTGCCCGCCGACATGACGCCGCGCGGGCGGCCCAGCCGGACGCTGGTGCCGATCCGGCGCACACCGTTGGCCAGCAGCGCCGAGGCCAGGGTGTCGCCGGGGTGCCCGGAATATGCGGTGCCGTCGAACCGGAACCGCAGCACGGTACCGCGGTCGATCCGTCCCTCCGTCGCGTGCCTCAACCCGTCGCCACTCATGCCGGCTCACCGATCCGGTACACCCGCAGGATCTCGTTGGTGAGCGTGTCACGGACCGCGTTGAACCACCGGCGGCAGCCGGCGGTGTGGCACCACCGCTCCGCGAACGGCCCCTTCAGGTTCTCCCGCACGAACAGGTACCGGCCCCACTCCTCGTCCGACAGCGCGGCCGGATCGGACGGGTACGCGACGTGAGCCGCACCGCCGTAGTGGAACTCGGTCTCGTCGCGCGGCCCGCACCACGGGCAGCGGATCAGCAGCATCGCTCCTCGCTTCCTGTCCCGCACCGCATCTCTGTCCCGCACCGCATCTCAGTGAACCGCCGCGACATTTCAGTGAGCCACGGCCGCGGCGCCGTGCTCGTCGATGAGCGCACCGGTGCTGAACCGGTCGAGCCGGAACGGCGCGTTGAGCGGATGCGGCTCGTCGTGCGCCACCGTGTGCGCGTAGCACCAGCCGACACCCGGAGTCGCCTTGAATCCGCCCGTCCCCCAGCCGCAGTTGACGTACAGCCCGTCGATCGGCGTCAGCCCGACGATGGCCGAGGCGTCCGGCGTCACGTCCACGATCCCGCCCCAGGTGCGCAACACGTGCGCCCGGGCGAACACCGGGAACAGCTCCAGCGCTGCGGACATCTGTCGCTCGATGACCCGCAGCGCGCCCCGCTGGCTGTACGAGTTGTACGCGTCGATCCCCGCGCCCATCACCAGTTCGCCCTTGTGTGCCTGGCTGACGTACACGTGCACGGCGTTGGACATGACCACCGTCGGGTGCACCGGCTCCAGCAACTCCGAGACCAGCGCCTGGAGCGGATGGCTCTGTACCGGCAGGTCCAGCCCCACCATCCGGGCCAGTACCGACGAGTGCCCCGCCGCGGACAGCGCCACCTTGCCCGCCCCGATCGGTCCCCGCGTGGTGCGCAGCCCGGTGACCCGTCCATCGTGGACGTCGATGCCGGTCACCTCGCAGTGCTGGATCAGGTCCACGCCCAGCGCGTCCGCCGCCCGGGCGAACCCCCAGGCGACATAGTCGTGCTTCGCGATGCCCGCCCGCGGCTGGTACGTGGCGCCGAGCACCGGGTACCGGACGTCCGGCGAGATGTTCACGATCGGGCAGACCTCCTTGACCTGCCCCGGATCCAGCCAGTGAGCGTCCACTCCGGACAGCCGGTTGGCATGCACCCGGCGGGCACCCTCGCGCACGTCCTGCTGGCTGTGCGCCAGATTGAGCACGCCACGCTGGCTGAACAGGATCGGGTAGTCGAGGTCTTCGGCCAATCCCTCCCACAGCTTGAGCGCGTGCTCGTAGATGCCGGCGCTGGCCTCCCAGAGATAGTTGGAGCGGATGATGGTGGTGTTGCGGGCCATGTTGCCCCCGGCCAGCCAGCCCCGTTCCAGTACCGCGACATTCGTGATGCCGTGGTTGCGGGCGAGGTAATACGCGGTGGCCAACCCGTGCCCGCCACCGCCCACGATGACCACGTCGTAGTGGCGCTTCGGCTCGGGGTTGCGCCACAGGAAGTCCGGATGCTCCGGCAGGTCTTCGGTCATCTCGCTCTCTCCATCCGGCGACCTCTCCATCGGTGTCCGGTCAGGCCCTCAACCGGAGCATCTTCGGGTCGACGAGCGGCTCGGTGGCCACCGTCGCCGGCACTCGCCGGTCGAAGTATCCGATGTGGACGGTGGTACCCGGCTCGGACAGCTCCGAGGGGAGCCACGCGTACGCGATGCCGGCGCCGATCGTGTACCCGTACGCCGCGCTCGTGACGTACCCGACGCACTCGTCGCCGTGGTACACCGGCTCCTTGCCGAGCACCACGTCGGCCGGGTCGGCGATGGTCAGGCAGGACAGTTTCCGGGTGACCGCCTCCCTGCGGCGCAGCAGCGCGTCCCGGCCGAGGAAGTCGCCCTTGTCCAGCTTCACCGCGAAGCCCAGCCCCGCCTCGTAGGGGTCGTGCTCGTACGTCATGTCCGCGCCGAACGAGCGGTACCCCTTCTCCAGGCGCAGGCTGGTGAACGCGCCCCGGCCGGCGGCGATGACGCCCAGCGGCGCTCCGGCCTCCCACAGCGTGTCCCAGAGTTTCAGCCCCAGGTCGGCGGTGGTGTACAGCTCCCAGCCCAGCTCTCCCACGTAGGACAGCCGCAGCGCGGTGACCGGGACGGTGCCGACGTAGCCCCGGGCACAGCGGAAGTAGCGCAACCCGTCGTTGGACAGGTCGAGGTCGGACAGCGGCGCGACCAGTTCGCGGGCTCGCGGACCCCACACACCGACACAGCAGGTGCCCGCGGTGAGGTCCCGGACAGTCACCGATCCGTCGCCGGGCAGGTGTCGGGTGAACCAGTCCAGGTCGAGGTTGCCGTTGACGCCAACCTGGAACAGGCCCGGCCCGAGTCGGGCGACCGTGATGTCGCTGCGGATGCCGCCGTCCCGGTCGAGCAACAGGCAGTACGTCACCGAGCCGACCGACTTGTCGACGTCTGGCTTGTCGATGTCGCCGGTGGTCAGTCGCTGGAGGAATCCGGCCGCGCCCGGGCCGGCCACCTCGACCCGCTTCAGCGGGGTCATGTCGTAGAGCGCGACGCCCTCCCGGGTCGCCTGGGCCTCGGCGCCGACGATCGGCGACCAGTACCGGGCGGCCCAGTCGTTCGGCGCCGGGATGTCCCGGCCGGCGAGCAGCCGTTCGTTGGCGCCGTACCAGTGTGGACGCTCCCAGCCGGCGGCCTCCAGGAAGTACCCGCCGAGTTCCCGCTGCCGAGGATAGAACGGCGTGGTACGCAGCGGCCGGGGCGCCTCCATCGGCTGGAGCGGGTGCAGGATGTCGTACACCTCGACGTAGTTCTGGCAGTCCCGGGCGAGCACGTAGTCCGGGGCGAGCTGGTGCGCCTCGAACCGGTTGACGTCGCACTCGTGCAGGTCGAACGTCGAGCAGTAGCCGTCGGTCAGCCACTCCGCCACGGCCCGGCCGACTCCGGCCGAGTGGGTCACCCAGACCGCCTCGGCGACCCAGAATCCCCGCACCCCGGCGCACTCGCCGAGCAACGGGAGGTTGTCCGTGGTGAACGAGAACAGGCCGTTGAAGCCGTCCTCCAGCTCCGTCGCCGCGGTCGCCGGCAACAGGTCGCGGGCGTGCGCCCAAGCCGGCGCGAAGTCGTCGGCGGTGAACGGCAGCACCGACGGCATCCGCGAGCCGGTGCCGTCGCCGGAGCCCTCGTCCCAGTGGCGGATGTCGCCGGCGTCGACCGGCATCGGCCGGTGCCCGTAGTATCCGATGCCCAGCCGGTCGCGGCGCTCCCTCAGGTACAGGTCGGCGTCCTGGTGGCGGAGGATCGGGTGGACCGCCTCGGCACCCTGCCCGGCCAGCGCCGGCACCGGGCCGGTCCAGGCGAACTGGTGGGCCAGCGGGGTGAGCGGAAGGTTCATGCCGACCATCCGGGCCACCGCCGGCCCCCAGATGCCCGCGGCGCACACCACGATGTCGGCCGGCAGGTCTCCGTGGTCGGTCACCACCGCGCTGACCCGGTCCCCGGTGGTACGCACGTCGAACACCCGGTGCCGGTCGAGCACCCGTACCCCCCGCGAGCGCGCGAGGTCCAGCTGCGCCGCCACCGCCCCTACCGCGTCGGCCAACCCGTCGGTGGGCACGTGCAGCCCACCGACCACCACGTCCGGGTCGAGCAGCGGGTGCAGCCGCACGCACTCCTCCGGCGGCACCACCCGGCCCGCCACACCCCAGGAGTCGAGCCAGCCGTGGCGCCGGTGCAGCTCCGCCAGCCGCGCCGGCCCGGTCGCCACCTCCAGACCACCGACCGGAAGAAAGCAGCCCAGCCGGCCGAACTTCTCCACGGTGTACCGGGCCAGTCGCGTCATCACCTTGGCGGAGTTGGCCTGGAACACCAGTCCCGGCGCGTGCGAGGACGATCCGCCGGCGGCGGGCAGCGGTCCCTGGTCGACGACCGTGATGGCGTCCCAGCCGCGCGCGGACAACTCCTCGGCGACCGCCGCGCCGACGACGCCGGCACCAATGATGACCACTCGCGGTCCGGTCACGATCCCTCCCGCAGGCGATGCGCCATAAGCAACGGCACGCGCATACCGCAACAGAATCCCGTGCCCCGGCGACGCGTGTCAAGAGAACCGCCCGCCACAGACGCCCGCGATACAAGCCGGTGGGCCGACCGCTCACGCGATCGGCCCACCGTCACACTTCCCGCCGGGACGGTCAGGTCCCCTTCAGCCAGGACTGCCACACGTCCGGGTGGGCGTCCACCCACTTCTTCGCCGCCGCGTCGTCGCTCATCTTGTTTTCCGCGATGTCCCTCGCGACGTCGTTCTGGTCGGTGTTCGTCCAGCGGAAGTTCTTGACCAGCGTCGCCGCCGGGCTGCCCGAGTCCGCGAACTTCTTGCTCACAATCTTGTCGAGATCGAACGGCTGGTAGTCGCACGCCACCTTCTGCGCGTCCGCGTCACACCCCGGCGTGTACGCCGGCAGCTTGATGTGCACCAACTTGACCTCGTTGAGGAACCACTGCGGCTCGTAGAAGTACCCGATGACCCACTTCTTCTGCTCCTCGGCGGTGCGGAACGCCTGGATCAGCGCGTCCTCGCTGCCCGCGTAGACCACCTTGAAGTTGAGGTGCAGGTTCTTCACGAGCGCGTCGTCGTTGGTCACGTACGACGGGTCGCCGTCCAGGAACTGACCCTTGCCGCCGGACTCCGACGTCTTGAACTCGTCCGCGTACTTGTTGAGGTTGTGCCAGTCGAGAATGTCCGGGTGCGCCTGGGCCAGCCACGGCGGGATGTACCAGCCGATGACGCCCTGGTTCCCGGTCTCGCCGTCCTCGACCGCCACCTTCTGCTGGTCGATGTACTGCTTCTTGAGGTCGTCGTGACCCCAGTTCTCCAGGATCACGTCGACCGTGCCGCTGGCGAAGCCCTGCCAGGACACCTGCTCGTTGATGTTCTGTTTCTTCACCGTGCAGCCCAGCTTGTTCGTCGCCAGGTAGCTGATGACCGCGACGTCGGCTTCGTACCCGACCCACGGGTTGTCCGCGAGATTGACCGTCCCGCACGGCTTGTGGCTGGCCGAGGCCGACGTGCCGCTCTTGATTTTCGAGCCGCAGCCGGACAGCGCCAGCGCGCCGACTGCCAGCAGCGCGACGGTTCGGACCCATCTGGTTCCGCGCAACACGAACCCTCCCTCTATTCCCAAAGGTCAGTACGTACGCCCCATCCAGTACGACCGGCCCGATCGCGCACCGCCGCGACGGGCCGCGCCCTGGGTGATCCGGTCGAGCAGGATGCCGAGCATGACGATCGCCACGCCCGCGGCCAGTCCCTTGCCGAACAACGAGATCTGCGAGAAGCCGGCGACCACCAGATAACCGAGCGCGCCACCGCCGACCAGGCCGCCGACCACCACCATGGACAGCACGTAGATGAGCCCCTGGTTCGCCGCCAGGGTCAGCGCGCGGCGGGCCATCGGCAGTTGCACCTTGACGATCGTCTGCCAGGCGGTCGACCCCGACGAGGCGGCCGACTCGACGACCTCCGCCGGCACCCCGCGCACCCCGTCGGCGATGAGCTTCACCGCCACCGGCGCGGCGAACACGACCGCCGCGACGATCGCGGTGAACCGGCTCGTACCGAACAGGCCGAGGAACGGTACGAGGTAGACGAACGCCGGCATCACCTGTGCCGCGTCGAGAACCGGGCGCAGCACCCGGTCGACCCGGTCGCTACGCCCCATCCACACGCCGAACACCACGCCCAGCACCATCACCATCACCGTGGCGAGCAGCGTGGCGGACAACGTGACCATCGCGTCCTGCCACACTCCGCTGCCGATGAGCAGGGCCAGGCAGATCGCCGTGACCGGCAGCGTGCGGGGTCCGGCGACGGCCAGGCAGATCGCCACGACGACCGCGCAGGTCAGGTACCAGGGTGAGTCCGCGATCAGTGACTGCAACGGGTTGATGAGCCCGTAGCTGGCCACGTTCTTGATGCCGTCGGTGACCGAGTTCAGGTGCAGTTGCACCCAGTGGTCCACGGCGTTGATTCCCCGTACCACGCCGGATCCCAGCAGCCCGCCCGAATCCGACGCGGGGAAGACCGCCGCCCAGACGAACGTGTACGACAGGTACACCGCGACCACCGCCAGCACGCCGAGACCGGCCAGCAGCAACCTGCGCCCCGCGCGGCGACTCAGCCGGCCGCCCAGCGACCCGCCCAGCCCCGCGGCGCCCACGCCACGCCGGTACCCCTGCTCGACCCGCACGCTCGCGGCCGTCGTCACCCGGTCCAGCACGATCGCCATGATGACGATGCCCAGACCGGCGTTGAACGCGGTGCCCACGTCCAGCGTCTCCAGCGCGTGCACCACCACCTGACCGAGACCGGGGGCACCGATCAGCGCGGCGATCGTCACCATGGACAGCGCGCACATCGTGGTCTGGTTGATGCCCAGCACGATCGTGCGCCGGGCCATCGGCAGCCGTACCGTGCGCAGCGACTGCCACCCGGTGGCGCCGAGCGACCGGCTGGACTCCAGCGCCGACTCCGGTACGCCGCGGATGCCGTGCGCGGTGATCCGGATGACCGGGGGTACCGCGTACACGAACGTCGCGATGACCGCCGACGCCGGGCCGATCAGGAAGAACAGGGTCAGCGGTGCCAGGTACACGAACGTCGGCATCGCCTGCATGAAGTCCAGTACCGGGGTGAGAGTCCGCTCCACCGCCCGGGACAGGCCCATCCACACGCCGAGCGGCAGGCCGATCAGCAGACAGATGAGCACCGCGGCCAGGGTCGCCGCCAGCGTGTCCATGCTTTCCTGCCACACCCCGAGCAGCCCGAAGCACGCGAACCCGACCCCGGCAAGGACGGCCATCCGCAGATTCGCCAGCACGTACCCGACCAACACCGCCAGCGCGACCACGCCCAGCCAGCCGACAACCGGTACCGGCCGGTCGTACGACGGCTGGCTGATCAGCGACTGGAGGAACGTGGTGAGATCGGCGATCCCGGACCGGATCACGTTCACGAATCCGGTGAAGAACGGGCTACTGGCCCGATGGTTGCCGATGTAGACGTTCAGATCATTGAGCCGTTGGTGCAGCGGCCGCAGCTGGGCGACCGGCAGCGGCAGTGTGTCGTGGCCACGCAGCGGGATCCACAGCAGCACCCAGGCCACCAGCGTGCCGACGATCAGCCAGCTCCGGCGCACCCGCCCGGTTCCCCGGCGGATCGCGGTCGCGGTCGCGGTGACGCTCGCCATCCCGATCGCCTACCCCTCGACCGCGGCGGTCTCGGCGGTACCCGCGCCGGCTTCGGCCGTGTCCACGCCCGCCGCGACCGCCCGGGATGCGCCCCGCCTCTCGTCGTCGACGACGATGACCCGGAGGATCGCGTCGTCGTCCACGAGACCGAGCAACTGGCCGCCGGAGACCACCCGGACCGGGCTGCTCGCCCCGAGCACGAGCCGGGCCGCGTCCCGGACCACCACGTCCGGCCCCAGTTCCGGGCCGTCCAGCGGGTCGTCCGCGCGCACCGGGCGCATCACCCACCGGATCGTCAGCACGTGCGACTTCGGCACGTCGGCGACGAAGTCACGCACGTAGTCGTCGGCCGGCGCGCCGACCACCTCGTCCGGCCGGCCGACCTGGACCATCGCGCCGTCCCTCATGATGAGGATGCGGTCGCCCAGGCGCAGCGCCTCGTGCAGGTCGTGGGTGATGAACACCATCGTCTTGCCGACCTCGTGGTGGAGCCGGATGACCTCGTTCTGCATGTCCCGGCGGATCAGCGGATCGAGCGCGGAGAACGGCTCGTCGAAGAACAGGATCTCCGGGTCGACCGCCAGCGCCCGGCCCAGTCCGACCCGCTGTTGCATGCCGCCGGACAGCTGGTCTGGGAAGTAATCCGCGTACCCGGACAGCCCCACGAGGTCGAGCACCTCGCCGGCCCGCCGGTACCGTTCGTCCTTGCGGACCCCGCGCACCTCCAGCCCGTAACCGATGTTGTCGATCACGCGCCGGTGCGGCAACAGCCCGAAGTGCTGAAACACCATGGCGAACCGGTGCCGGCGAAGCTCGCGCAGCCGTCGCGGATCAGCCTCCCGGATGTCGTCGCCGTCGTAGCGCACACTGCCCGCGGTCGGCTCGATGAGCCGGGTCAGGCACCGTACCAGCGTCGACTTTCCCGAGCCGGACAGTCCCATCACGACGAACACCTCGTTCGCGGCCACCGTGAAGGAGATGTCGCGTACCGCCGCCACACAACCCGTACGCTCGCGCAGTTCGGCCCGCGACAGCGCGGCCAGCGGCGTGCCGACCACCCGGTCCGGCTTCGGGCCGAACACTTTCCACAGCCCCGTCACATCCAGCGTCGCGTCGCCGGTCACGCCTGTCATGGCTCCCCCTCGGTCGCCGCTGTTCGGACCGGCCGTCCCCGTTCCCGGGCCGGTGGTTGCGTCAGCCCCGGAACCAGCGCTGCGGGCGCGGTCGGGTGTTCTGCCAGATGTGCTTGATTTCGCGGTACTCGTTCAGTCCGGTCGGGCCGAGTTCCCGCCCGATGCCGGACTGCTTGAATCCACCCCACTCCGCCTGCGGCACGTACGGGTGGTAGTCGTTTATCCAGACCGTGCCGTGCCGCAACCGCCGGGCGACCCGCTGCGCCCGGCCGGCGTCCTGCGTCCACACCGCCCCGGCCAGCCCGTAACTGGTGTCGTTGGCGATGCGTACCGCCTCGTCTTCGCCGGTGAACCGCTCGACGGTCAGCACCGGCCCGAACGACTCCTCGGCGACCACCCGCATCCCTGGCCGGCAGCCGTCCAGCACGGTCGGCGGGTAGTAGAAGCCACCGGCCAGCGCCGGATCCTCCGGCCGGCTACCGCCGCAGCGCAGCACCGCGCCCTCGGCGATGCCGTCGGCCACGTAGCGCTCGACCCGCTCGAGGTGCGCCGCGGAGATGAGCGGACCGGTCTCCGCGTCCGGATCGAATGGCCCACCGAGCCGGATCAGGGAAGCCCTCCGGACCACCTCGTCGACGAACCGGTCGTGGATGCTGTCCTGCACGATCAGCCTCGCTCCCGCCGAGCACACCTGGCCGGAGTGCAGGAACACGGCGGTCAACGCGAAGTCCACCGCCGTGTCGAAGTCCGCGTCGGCGAAGACCACGTTCGGGTTCTTGCCGCCCAACTCCAGGGCGACCCGTTTCACCGTGGCCGACGCCGCGGCCATGATGCGCCGCCCGGTGGACAGGCCGCCGGTGAACGACACCAGGTCGACCGCCGGATGCTCGGCCAGCGGCGCGCCGGCCGCGGGCCCCGCGCCCAGCACGAGGTTGGCGACCCCGGACGGTACCCCCGCCTCTTCGATCAGCCCGATCAGCGCGACCGCGGTCGACGGGGTCAGCTCGCTCGGCTTGAGCACGAACGTGTTCCCGGCCGCCAGGGCCGGCGCCACCTTCCACGACGCCTGCAACAACGGGTAGTTCCACGGTGTGATCAGCCCGCAGACGCCGACCGGCTCGTATACCACCTGGCTGATCGCGTCCTCGCGGCCGGTGTCGACCACCCGGCCCGCGTCGGTGCCGGCGATCCCGCCGAAGTACTGGAAACAGGCGATCACGTCCTGCACGTCGTACTCCGCCTCGACCAGACGCTTGCCGGTGTCCAGCGCCTCGGCCCGGGCCAGTCGCTTGGCGTCGCGCGCCAGCAGGTCGGCGATCCGCGACAGGACGGCTCCCCGCTCACCCGCCGGGCTGTGCGGCCACGGCCCCTCGTCGAAGGCCCGGCGCGCGGCCAGCACGGCCGCCTCGGTGTCGGCCCGGGCCCCCTCGGACACCGTCGCGACGAGCGCCCCGTCGGCCGGGCAGCGGATCTCCCGCCGCCCACCGGCGACCGCCTCCCGCCACCCGCCGTCGATATAGAGCTCTGCCACCGGCCCGTGCACCGTCCTCAGCACGCAGTCGCGTTGCGCAATATGCACATAGGTGCTTGATCTGAAACAGAATCCCGCTCACCCACGGTGCCGTCAAGAGCACGGACCGAACCGCAACCCGATCCCGCCCAGCTTTTACCTGCCCGTGACGCCGCCGCACTCACGGGAGGTGTCGGCGCGACCAGCTGTGTCAGCAAGATCAGCAGTGTCGGCGAGACCAGCGGAGCCGACGGAGTCACTGGGGCAGTGCCACCCGGCTCAACCGCTTGGCCAGCACCTGCTCCACCAGTTCCACGAGTACCCGCTTCACCGACTCGCGGTCCCTCGCGTCGCACTCGACGATCGGTACCTCAACCCCGACGCCCAGCGCCTCGCGCACCTCGTCGAGTTCGAACCGGCGAGTGTGCTCGAACCGGTTGACCGCGAGAAGCAGCGGGGTTCCGTGCTCCTCGAAGTAGTCGAGGGAGGCGAAACAGTCCTCGATGCGACGGGTGTCCACCAGCACCACGGCACCGAGCGCCCCGTCCACCAGATCGTCCCAGAGGAACGCGAACCGGTCCTGCCCCGGCGTGCCGAACAGGTACAGCCACAGCGAGTCGTCGAGCGTGATCCGGCCGAAGTCGAGGGCCACCGTCGTGGTGGTCTTGCCGTCGACGCCGGTCAGGTCGTCGATGCCGACCGACACCTCGGTCAGGTCGGCCTCGGTGACCAGCGGCTCGATCTCGGAAATGGCACCGACGAAGGTGGTCTTGCCGACGCCGAAACCACCGCTGATCACTATCTTGACGGCGAGGGGCGTCGACGCCCGCTTAGAGCGCCCGAACACGGTCTCTGATCCTCTCGATCACATCAATGGGTATCTCCGCTGACTCGGTACATGTGACATAGCCGCTGCTGACCAGGTCAGCGATCAGTACTCGGACCACCCCGAGCGGCACCTCCAGGCGTACCGCGACCTCGGCGACGGAGTGGGGGCTCTGGCACAGCTCGACGATGCGGCGCAGTTCGAACCGCAGCGGTGCGGACAGCGCCGCCGGCAGCGCGGACACCATCGTCTCGATGCGCAGCCCGTCCCGCAGGGGTCGGGTCCGGCCGCCGGTGACCAGGAACGGGCGGACCAGCGTGGCGTCGGCCAGTGCCGCGTCGGACGGATCCTGTTCGGCGTCGTTCCCGGCGGTCGGCTGCTGCGCCGACGGCACGGCCACGGCCTCCCGCATCGGTGGAATCATGCGTGGATCCGGTAACCGGGGGCCCGGTTCGCTCATCCGTCCACCTCGCTTCGCCTGTTCGCCTCGACCCGCTCATCACAGCGGTAAGTGTCGCCTCGACTCGGTGACCAGCGCCGGAGTCAGAAGGCCACCGAACCGGTCGGCCAGCATCGCCAGCTCGTAACCCACCACGCCCAGGTCGGCGCTGGCGTCGGCGAGCGCGCCGAGGCAGCTGCCTCCCTCGATCGCGGACACCAGCAGGAACCCGCGCCGCATCTCGATCATGATGAGCTTGAGCGCGTCGAAGTCGTACCGCTTGGCCGCGCCCCGACCCAGGCTCGCCAGGCTGGACACGATCGCCGCCAGGTGGTCGGCGCCGGTCCGGTCCAACCCGTCGGACGTGGCGATGAGCAGGCCGTCGGAGGACACGGCGACGGCATCCCGTACCCCGTCCGTGGTCCGCACGAAGTTGACCAGCAGCCAGTTGAACTGATTGGCCTCGGTCTGCACCTCAGCACTCATACACGCTCCTCGCCATTCCCATGCCGTTCGCTCTCTCCACGCTGGACGCCTGCCCGCAGCGACACCAGCCGATTCCGCACCTGAGCCGGCGACTCGTCCAGAGCCGCCGGACGCGGCGGCTCCACGGCGTCCGCGACCCCGCCGACGCGCGGCAGCACCGCGGTCGGCTCCGCCCGCTCGACCCGCGCCCGCCGTGGCCGCTTGAGCAGTCCGTTGCGGGTGCGGTCGACGTCGTCCTCCTCCGCGTGTCCCGCGGTCGATCCGGTCGCGGTCAGCACCTCGACGTCCGGAAAATCGACGGGTGGTGCGCCGACGGCTGGAAAACCGACTGTTGGAACATCGACGGGCCCCGAATCCGGTCGCATCGCGGTACCGTACTCGACCCTGGGTCGCGGCCGCAGCCCGATCGCAGGCCGGGCGGCCGCCGCTGACGAGCCAATCGGCGGCCGTGCTCCGTCCACAGTGGATCCGGCGGTCACAATCGGCCGCTCTCCGGTGCCGTTGCCACCCGAGGGGCTCGACGCTATCCCGGGAGCCGGCGCCAGTACCCGGGCGGGCAGCACCACCCGGGCCGTCACCCCGGTCACCGGGGACGGGCTGAGCTGCACGTCGACCGACATCTGCCGGGCCAGTTGACCGACCACATAATGGCCGAGGAACCGGGCCGGCGCCATCAGGAAGTGCTCCTCGCCGCGTAGCCGCGCGTTCGCGCTCGCCAGGTCCGCCGCCTCCATGCCGACGCCCTGATCGGTGATCGCGATGAGGTACTGGTTGCCGATCTGCCGGCCCTGGATCTCCACGTCCACGTCGGGCGGGGAGAACGTCAGCCCGTTCTCGACCAGCTCGGCGACCATGTGCGCCACCCCGGTGACGTACGCGCCCGCGATGTACGCGTCGTCGATCCGGCGCAGCGTCACCCGGCGGTACTCCTCGACCTCCGAGATGGCCGCCCTGACCACGTCGGCGACCGGCATCGCACCCGCCCACGTCCGCGGCGTCGCCTCCCCGACGAGTACCAGCAGGCTTTCCGCGTTGCGCCGCATGCGAGTGGCCAGATGGTCCAGCTCGAACAGGTTCGCCAGGCCGGACGGGTCGGTCTCCTCGCTCTCCAGCCGGGTGATGAAGCCCAACTGGCGGCGCAGCAGGTTCTGGTTGCGCCGGCCCAGGTTGGCCAGCGACTCGGTCGTGTTGCGCCGCAGCAGAGCCTGCTCGGTCGCCAGGGTGAACGCGGTCGCCTGCACCCGCTCCAGGGCGGCGGCCACCGAGCGGATCTCGGAACTGGCCCGGGTCGCCACCCGCAGGGGCGGCGGTGCGACCGGCTGCTCCTCCTCCGTCCCGGTCTGAACCCTGGCGACCGCGTCGGGCAGCCGCCGCGACGCGAGCGCCTCGGCCTCGGCCGCGAGCGCGGCCAGCGGGCCGGTGATCGAGCGGGCCGCGGCGATCACCAGTGCCACCGCGCCGAGCAGGCACAGCACGACCAGGCCACCGAGCGCGACCAGCCGCCGGGTGGCGTCGCTCTGCAGCGCCTGCGCGCGGTGCGTGATGTCCGCACCGGCCGAGTGCTCCAGGCCGACCAGCTCGTCCAGCACCGGAGTCAGCGCGGACCACCAGGACTGCGGGTCGACCAGCAGCGGCCGGCCGTCAGCGGAGGCGAGCGCACGCGTCTCGAACGTCTGTGCCTCGGAATACGGGCCGCTGCTCTGCACCGCCTGGGCCACGGCGATCTGCGCCGGCGTCGCGGACAGACCGAACTGCTGCTCGGCCTGCTGAAGGCCGGCGTACATCCCGACGAACTGGGCGTACTCGCCTCTCTGGAAGCCGCCGGCGGAGAAGACGCCGTTGAGGAAGGCGCGCTCCTGCGTCAGGTACTCCTGGATCTGGCCGAGTGCCGCCAGCGCGGCGATGCCCCGGCGCAGCGTACGGTCGGCTGAGTCGCCCAGTCCGAGGTCCACGCTGTTCAGCGTGGCGATCCGTGCCGTGTAGAACTGAAACGCCGCGCTCCGGGTCGCCCGCCTCGCGTCGACCTGCGCCCGGATGCCGGAGAGCCCGTCGAGCTCGGCGAGTGCCGCCCGTACGTCCGCCAGGCCCTGGCCGTCGCCGGTCGCGAGCCCGTTCACCCTGTCGCGCTGCCCGTCGACCTGCTTGCGCTCCCGGTCGAGCTCGGCCCCGAAGCCGATGTCGCCGCCGAGCAGGCCGCTGGTCAGGCCACGCTCCTGCTGCAACTCCCCGGCCAGGATCTGGAGCTGCAGTTCCACAGCCACCGATCCGGTCGTGCGCGTCGCCGCCCGGTAGTCCGAGACGTTGCCGGCGACCACGACGCCGAGCAACACCAGTACCGCGACCATGGGCAACGCCAGGATGCGCGCCAGCCGGCCGCGAATCGTGCCCGACCTCTGACCCGGCCCCCGCTCCGGAGGTGTGTTACCCACACCCCGCGTTCCGGTTTCTCCGGTCGATGGCTGTCGACGTCTGACCATGGTTTCTGCCAGCACCTCCCACCAACCCACGCCTGTCCGGCGCTCGAATGGCACGGCTCGGCCAGGCGTGGGCGATCGACGTTGCTCAGGGCTTACACACGGCGTTACGGCTTAACGACGTTACGGAGTCACAGTGTGACCGGATCACAGTGTTACCGGGTCACAGTATTACGGAGGCACGGCGTTACGGACTTACGGCACATGCGCCGGTTCGGGGCACATGAGGGCTGATCGTACGGGGCGGCGGCTGCCCGCCACCCATGGCCTTCCGGATAGTTCCATCAGCCATACGGTCAGGGGTTCGTGGACCGTACGTGACAGTGATACTCCACCGGTTCGGCGGGCAACGGGGTGTTCCCGAGAATGAGGTCGGCCGATTTCTCCGCCACCATCATGACCGGCGCGTAGATGTTTCCGTTGGTGACGTACGGGAACACCGAGGCATCGACCACCCTCAGCCCACGTACCCCGTGCACCGCCATCGTGGCCGGGTCGACCACCGAGCCTTCGTCCGTCCCCATCCGCGCCGTGCACGACGGGTGCAGCGCGGTCTCCCCCTCGCGGGCGACCCAGTCCAGGATCTGCTCGTCTGTCTCCACCGCAGGGCCCGGCGAGAGCTCCCCGCCGTTCAACGACGCCATCGCCGGCTGGTTCAGGATGTCGCGGGACACCCGGATCGCCTCCACCCACTCGCGCCGGTCCTGGGCGGTGGACAGGTAGTTGAACCGCAGTTGCGGGTGCACCCGGACATCCGGGCTGGTGATCCGCACCGAACCCCGGGCGTCCGAGTTCATCGGACCGACATGCACCTGGTACCCGTGCCCGCCGGCCGGTGACGAGCCGTCGTACCGGACCGCGAGCGGCAGGAAGTGGAACATCAGGTTCGGGTACGCCACGTCCTCGTTGGACCGGACGAACCCACCGGCCTCGAAGTGGTTCGTGGCTCCCGGGCCGGTACGGCCGAACAGCCACCGGGCACCGACCTCGGGCCAGCGCCACTTGCGCAGGTACGGCTGCATCGACACCGGCTGCCGGGACGCGTACTGCACGTAGACCTCGAGGTGGTCCTGGAGGTTCTCGCCGACCCCGGGCAGTTGGTGCACCGGCTCGATGCCCAGGCCGCGCAGGTGGTCCGCGTCGCCGACGCCGGAGCACTGCAGCAGTTGCGGAGAGTTGATCGCCCCACCGCACAGCAGCACCTCGCCGGCCTCGACCTCGCGCGCCGACCGGGACGAGCCAACCCGCCGGGTGTACTCCACGCCCACCGCCCGGTTGCCTTGCCAGCGGATCCGGGTGACCAGAGCCCGGGTCACCACGGTGAGATTGGGCCGGCCAGCGACCGGGTGCAGGTAGGCGCGGGCCGCCGACAGCCGCCGGCCCCGGTGGATGTTGCGGTCGAAGGCCGCGAAGCCCTCCTGCCGGTACCCGTTGACGTCATCAGTGAGCGGGTAGCCCGCCTGGCGTACCGCCTCGAAGAACGCGGCGAACAGCGGACCGGTCGCCGGCCCCCGCTCCAGCACCAGCGGCCCGGCGTGCCCGCGGAACGGGTCGTCCGGCGCCGCCGCGAGGCAGTTCTCCATCCGCTTGAAGTACGGCAGGCAATGCGCGTAGTCCCAGGTCTCCATGCCCGGCCCGGCCGCCCAGCGCCGGTAGTCCAGCGGGTTCCCGCGCTGGAAGATCATGCCGTTGATGCTGCTCGAACCACCCAGCACCCGCCCCCGGGCGTGGTAGACCCGCCGCCCGTTGAGATGCGGCTCCGGCTCCGACGAGTACCCCCAGTCGTAGAACCGATTGCCGATCGGGAAGGTGAGCGCCGCGGGCATGTGGATGAACACGTCCCACGGGTAGTCCGGCCGCCCCGCCTCCAGCACCAACACCCGGACGCTCGGGTCGGCCGACAGCCGGTTCGCCAGGACGCTGCCCGCCGATCCACCGCCAATGATCACGAAGTCATAGCGCACGAGAGGCCCTTCCCATGGTCGTCGCCGCCAGCGCATATAGTTTCGTCATGAGCAACACGCGACCGGTCGGTCGCGCACGATCCGCCACGAAGCCGGCTTCCGTTCAGAAGCCGGCACCCGCTCAGAAGCCGGCGCCCACTCAAAAGCAGGCGCCCACGCAGCCGGTGCCGACTCAGAAAGCTGCGCCCGCTCGGAAGGCAACGCCCGCCCAGAAAGCTGCGCCCGCCCAGAATCCGGCACCCGCGCAGAGCCGCGCGGACGCTGGCGCGACCGGCGGCGTCCAGTCCGTCGACCGGGCGATCAGCGTGCTGGAAATTCTGGCGCGGCGCGGCGAGGCGCGGGTGACCGAGGTGGCCGCGGAGATCTCGGTACACAAGTCCACCGCGTTCCGGCTGCTCGGCGCGCTGGAGGACCGCGGCCTGGTCGAGCAGGACTCGGATCGCGGAAAATACCGGCTGGGCTTCGGCATCGTCCGGCTGGCCGGCGCGGTCGCCGCGCGCATGGACCTGACCCGCGAGGCGCGGCCGGTCTGCGAGCGGCTCGCCCAGGACAGCGGCGAGACCGTGAACCTCGCCGTCGCGCAGTCGCACTACGCCGTCAATGTCGACCAGGTACCCGGCGCGTTCGCGATCGCCGCCCAGAACTGGGTCGGCCGGCTCACTCCGCTGCACGCCACGTCCAGCGGAAAGATCCTGCTGGCGCACCTGGATGCCGCCCGGCGCGCGGAGCTGCTCGACGCGGCCGGGTTGGAGCGGTTCACCAAGCACACCATCAGCAGTGCCGCCAAGCTGGAGAAGCAACTCGCCGCCGCGTGCGAGCGCGGATATGCGACCACGATTGAGGAGTACGAGCAGGGGCTGAACGCGATCGCCGCTCCGGTACGGTCGCACCGGGGCGACGTGGTGGCGGCGGTCAGTGTGTCCGGGCCGGCATACCGGCTCACTCCGGCCAGCATGGAGGAGTTCGCGCCGACCCTGGTCGACGGGGCTCGGGAGATCAGCCATCGCCTGGGGTATCTCGGCTGACGCCGGCGCCCTGTGGGCCGGCGTCCGGTGAACCCGCGTCTTGTGGACCGGCACCCGGTGAACCGGCGCCCGGTGAGCCCGTTCCGGCCAGCTTCGCCCGCACCCAGTCGTGGAAGCCGCCGATGTGGTGTTCGCTCGGCACCAGAACGCCGCCCCGCGCGTACACCCGCGACGACATCGAGGGCTGGCACCGCTCGCAGGCGTCGAAGTCCTGCTGGTTGACCCGGTGGAACAGCTCGACCGAGCGGTCGAGGTCCCGACCGGACGCGACCACGTCGGGCAGGTACAACCAGTCGCACTCGACGATCGTGCGGTCCGGTGCGAGCGGGAACATCCGGTGCAGGATGACGTGGTCGGGTACCAGGTTGACGAAGACCTGAGGCTTGACGGTGATGGCGAAGTACCGCCGGTCCTGCTCAGGCGACAGCGTCGGGATCCGGTCCAGCCCAGGCGACCCGTCCACGGTGAAGCCTTCGATCCGCTCACCGAACTCCGCGCCGTGCCCGACGTAGTACTGCGCCGCATACCCGGCCGCGAACTCCGGCAACACCTCGACGAGCTCCGGGTGGATGGTGGCGCAGTGGTAGCACTCCATGAAGTTCTCGACGATGAGCTTCCAGTTCGCCGCCACGTCGTACCGGATGCGCCGGCCCAGCTCCAGGTCGGCCACCCCGTACCGGTCGATCGCCCGTGCGTCGCCCAGCCGGGTCACCACCTCGCCGAGCACGTCGTCCTCGAACGGCGGCGGATCATCCGCGAGGCAGACCCACACGTACCCGAGCCACTCCCGGACGTGGACGCGCACCAGCCCGTACCCGATCCGGTCGACGTCCGGCATCTTCGTCAGGTTCGGCGCGGCGATCAGGCGCCCGTCCAGGTCATAGGTCCAGGCGTGGTACGTGCAGCGGAACGCCCGGCCGACCGTACCCGACTCCTCCGTGCACAGCCGGGCGCCCCGGTGCCGGCACACGTTGAAGAACGCCCGTACCGTGCCGTCCCGGCCCCGGCCGATCAGCACGCTCTCCCGCCCCACCACGGCCGTACGGAACGAGCCGGGCGCCGGCAGGTCCGCGGATCGGGTGACGCAGAACCACATGGACTCGAAGATGAGCCGCTGTTCGAGCGCGAACACCGCCGGGTCCACGTACCAGTCGCCGGGCAGCGTCGCGACCAGGCTGGGCGGCAGGTCGCCGGTCGTCGCCGATGTTCCCGTCGTGGCCGGAGTTCCCGTCGCGGCTGGCGTTCCCGTCGTCGCTGGCGTTCCCGTTGTCATCACACACTCCTGACTGCTCGCGCCCCGGACGGCGACTCGCCCTGAGGCTGCGACTCGCCCTGCGGCTGCGACTCGCCCTGCGGCTGCGACTCGCCCTGCGCCCGCGGTCCACCCTGCGCGTGCGGCTCGCCCTGCGGCCGCGACTCGCCTGGCCCCCGCGACTCGCCTTGCGCCCGCGATGGGAACTCGCCCTCCAGCCGGCGGCGCCAGCGCGCGAACGGGCCGACCCGGTCCACGCCGAGCACCGCGACCGGCCGGCCGGAGCGCCGGTATACCGCGAGAAACCCTTGTTCCGCCAGCGATCCGTCCTCGATGCTCACGTCCTCGTCACCCGCGACGTGTCCGGTGAACTGGATGCGCCGGCCGTACTGATCCGACCAGAAGTACGGCAGCCGAGGCACGGGCGGCGCTGTCGCCGGCCCGGACAGCAACGCGCGCGCCGCGATCCTGGGCCGCTCGGCCGCCGCCGTCCAGTGCTCGACGCGTACCCGGCGGCCCAGCCGCGGCTCGTACCACGCCGCGCAGTCGCCGACCGCGACCACGCCGGGGATGCCGGTACTCCCGTCGGCCGCGCAGAGCACGCCGTCGGCTCCCGGGGCGCTCCCGACCGGTACACCCGATCCGGCGAGCCAGCCGACCCCGGGTCGGACACCGATCCCGACCACGACGATGTCGGCCGGCAGGTGGGTACCGTCGGCCAGTCGTACCCCGGAGACCCGACCGGTACCGGTCAACTCCCGCACACCACGGCCGCAGACCAGCCGTACCCCGTGCTGTTCGTGCAGCGCCGCGACCGTGGCGCCCATCGCCGCGCCGAGCGGCCCTGCCAGCGGTACCGGCATCGCCTCGACCACTGTGACCGACAGGCCCAGCGAGCGGGCGGTCGCCGCGACCTCCGCGCCGATGAAGCCCGCGCCGACCACGACCAGCCGGGCGCCGTCCACCAGCTCGGCGCGCAGCGCCCGGGCATCGTCAAGGGTCCGCAGCGTATGAACGCCACCCAGCCCGCCGCTGCCGCTAAGCCCGCCGGCACCCAGACCGCCGCCGCCCAGACCGCCAGCACCCAGCCCGGCACCACCCACACCGCCGACAGCGACCGGCGGAGTCGGGCCGGGAAGCGGTCTCGCCGCCGCTCCGGTCGCGATGACCACGCCGTCGGCTCGTACCGACCGGTCGCCGTCCAGCAGAACCGCGCGTGAACTGCGGTCCAGCCCCGTCGCCCGGGTGCCGAGCAGCCAGCGCGCGTCCAGGTCCTCCCCCGGCCGTTCCAGCGCCAGCTCCGTTTCGTCGCAGGTACCGGCGAGGTATTCCTTCGACAGCGGCGGCCGATCGTACGGTCGGTGTGCCTCGTCGCCAACCACGGTGAGTCGCCCCGCGAAGCCCTCCGCCCGCAGTGCGCGCGCGGCGGACAGCCCGGCGAGGCCGGCGCCGACCACGACCACGTCGCGCAGTTCGTCGCTCAACCGTCGCACCCCGATGGCTCGACGAACACCGTGCCGCCGTCGACGACCACCCGGTGCGTGCGCACCGCACGCTTCGCCGGTGGCGCGTCGACTTCACCGGTACGCAGGTCGAACCGCGAGCTGTGCAGCGGGCACTCGACTTCGCAGCCGTCGAGCCACCCGTCGGACAGCGACGCGTCCTGATGGGTACACGTATCGTCGATCGCGAATATCTGGCCGTCCTCGGTCCGGAACAGGGCGATCGGGTTTTCGCCGTCGAGCCGGAACGACGCTCCCGGCGGCAGGGCTTCGAGCGGGCAGGCAGCGATCACGCGGACCTCGTTGCGAAATGTAGAACAAGTAGCGTGTTACGCAACAGAATCAGGGTCGACCGGCGCCGATGTCAACCCCCGACGCGTCAGCCCTGGCGTGCCGCCTCTCGCCGCTGCCGCGTCCGCCGGGCGTTCTTCTCACCGTGCGCGAGAAGCCGGGTCGCCACCGGCAGCATCCGTTCCGCGGTCGGTGGCTCGACCGCCAGCAGCGCCTCGATGAGCAGTCCGTCGAACGCCGCGACCAGTACCCGGGCGGACAGGTCGTCGGCCATGTGCGGGCGGACCACGTCGACCAGCAGTTCCACCCACCCCTCGGCGAGCGGCAGCAGTGCCGGACGGCGCATCGCCGCCATGCACAGCTCGTACTCCGCGATCGTCGCCCGGCGTTCCGGGCCGGCCAGCCGGGCAACCAGTTCGCAGAGCGCGACGGCCATGTCCGCCCCCGGGACGAGCGAACCGGCCCAGGCCCGGATCGTGGCGGCCGACCGCCCGGCGGCCTCGGTCAACGCGGCGACGAGCAGGTCGTCCAGGGTGGCGAAGTAGTACGTGGTGGCGGCCAGCGGTACGCCCGCGGCCGTCGCCACCGCGCGGTGCCGGACCGCGGCCACGCCGCCGGTCTCGATCAGGCGCAGCGTCGCCTCGACGATCTGTCCGCGCCGGGCGGCACCCCGGGCCCGCCGGCCGTCGAACGCGACGCCCGACTCCCCGCCAGAGTCGCCGCCCGCGGAATCAGCGCCGACAGCGGAAACAGTTGTCATGAATGTTGGTGCCCCCCGCCGAGATTGAGTGCGACCACGCCAGCGATCACCAGCGCGATCCCACCGATCTTCAACCAACTCACCGGCTCATGAAAGAGTGCCAGACCGATCGCCGCCACCGCCGCCGTACCCGCCCCCGACCAGATCGCGTAAACCAGGCTCACCGGCAGGGACTTGAGCACCTGACCGAGCAGGATGAACGACAGAACGTAGCCGATCACGACACCCACTGATGGCCACAAACGAGTAAACCCGTTGGCTACTTTCAGTAACGTCGTTGCGCCGATCTCGGTGCCGATAGCCAGGGCGAGCAGCAGATATGGCAATGCGCATCCTCAGGTCCGGGGGGGCTCCTCTCGTCGAGAGAGTACCCCTAGTTGTGGTACGGACGTCCCGAAAGTTCGAGATCGAGAAACACGTACGGTGACCTACACCGTCCGTTCACCGCAGAGGCATGGAGCGTCTGCATTTCCCCGGGCATGATGTGGTCGAACGGCGCGTCACCATGCGCTCATGTGTCGCGCGATACGCAACACGCGCGGCGTTCGATCAAGAATTGTGCACGCAATCGTTCTAGGAGGACCCCCGTGCGAACCTGGATTGCCCGTGGCCCCGTGCTACTCACGGTAGCCGGGCTGGCCCTGGCCATTGCGGCCTGCGCTCCGCCCACCAAGAGCAGTGACAGCGGCGGTTCCGGAAGCGCCGCGAGCGCGACCAGCGCCGCCGACCTCGGCGGCATGGACAAGCTGGTCGCCGCCGCCAAGAAGGAGGGGCAGCTCAACGTCATCGCGCTGCCGCCGGACTGGGCCAACTACGGAAACATCATCAAGGCGTTCACCGACAAGTACGGCATCAAGGTGAACTCCGCGCAGCCGGACGCCGCGAGCCAGGACGAGATCAACGCGGCGAACCAGCTCAAGGGCCAGGGCGGCGCACCGGACGTCTTCGACCTCGGCACCGCCGTCGCGCTCAAGAACACCTCGTTGTTCGCGCCGTACCAGGTCTCGACCTGGGGTGACGTCCCGGACGACCTCAAGGACGCCAACGGCGACTGGATCAACGACTACGGCGGCTACATGTCGATCGGGTACGACGCCTCCAAGGTGCCGGCCCCGACCAAGGTGACCGACCTGCTCGGTTCCGGCTACAAGGGCAAGGTCGCGCTCAACGGCGACCCGACCCAGGCCGGCGCGGCGTTCAGCGGCGTGGCCATGGCGGCGCTGGGCAACGGCGGCTCCGCCGACGACATCTCCAAGGGCGTGGACTTCTTCAGCCAGTTGAAGAAGGCGGGCAACTTCCTGCCGGTCGACCCGACCCCGGCGACCATCGAGTCCGGACAGACCCCGGTCGTCATCGACTGGGACTACCTGAACGTGGCGCAGTCCAAGTCGCTGCAGGGCAAGGTGAACTGGAAGGTCGTCGTACCGCAGAACGCCGTGGTCGGCTCCTACTACGTCCAGGCCATCAGCAAGGGCGCCCCGCACCCGGCCGCGGCCCGGCTGTGGGAGGAGTTCCTCTACAGCGACCAGGGCCAGAACCTGTGGCTCGCGGGCGGCGCCCGCCCGGTGCGCGAGGACGCCATGCAGAAGGCCGGCAGCATCGACCAGGCCGCGTTCTCGGCCCTGCCGCCGGTCACCGGTGACCCGGTGTTCCTGACCCAGGACCAGACCGCCAAGGCCACCACGTACCTGACGTCCAACTGGGCCAAGGCAGTGGGCTGACGCGACGATGACCACGGTTGCCCATCAGCCCGATGCGGCACCGGTCGACCAGCACCGGGACCCGGTGCCAGCCTCCGCCAAGTGGCGGGCCGGCTGGCGCCGGGGCCGGCAGCTCACCGGCGTCGTACCGTTCTTCGCGTTCATCGTGGTGTTTCTGGTCATCCCCACACTGGTGGTGGCGGTCGGCGCGTTCGGCAGCAATGACGGGCGCCCGACGCTGGACAACCTGTCCGCCCTGGGCGACGGGTACATCGTCGACGCGTTCGTACGCAGCATCCTGCTGTCCGCGGTCACCGCGGTCATCGGGGCGATCCTCGGCGCGCTGCTCGCCTACGCGCTGGTCACCGCGAAGCCGGACGGCATCCTGCGCCGGCTGGTCACCTCGGCCTGCGGCGTGCTGGCCCAGTTCGGCGGCGTCATGCTCGCCTTCGCGTTCATCGCGACGATCGGCCTCTCCGGCTTCGTCACGCTGTTCCTGAAGGACCAGCTCGGCATCGACCTCTACTCGGGCGGGGTGTGGCTGTTCGACCTGCCGGGCCTCATGCTCGTCTACACCTACTTCCAGATCCCGTTGATGGTCATCGTGTTCCTGCCCGCCCTGGACGGCATCCGTCCACAGTGGAGGGAGGCGACGGAGAGCCTCGGCGGGTCGACCTGGCAGTACTGGCGGCGGGTCGCCATGCCGCTGCTCGCCCCGGCGTTCCTCGGCTCGACACTGCTGCTGTTCGCCAACGCGTTCTCCGCGTACGCCACCGCCGCCGCACTGGTCAGCCAGGGCAGCCCGATCGTGCCGCTGCAGATCCGCAGCGCGCTGACCAGCGAGGTCGTCCTCGGCCAACAGAACCTCGGCAAGGCGATGGCGCTCGGCATGGTCGTCGTGGTCGCCGTGGTCATGTGGTTGTACGCCTACCTGCAGAAGAGGACGTCACGATGGCTGGGGTGACCGCGCGCAGGGCGCGCAAGCAGCGGGCGTTCCGCTGGATCGTCGTCATCGTGCTGGGCCTGTTCTTCCTGGTACCGCTGTTCGCGATGCTCATGTTCACCATCCGCGAACCCGATGGCCACTACACCTTCGAGACGTGGCGGCAGTTCTTCGACTGGCCGCAGCTCGCCTCGACCTACCCAGACCTGTGGACCGGCATGCGGTCCTCGGGCGAGCTGGTCCTGCTCACCGTGGCGCTGATGCTGGTGCTGCTGGTACCGACCGTGGTCTGGGTGCGGCTGCGGCTGCCCTGGCTGCGCCGGGTCATCGAGTTCATCTGCCTGCTGCCGCTGACCATTCCGGCGATCGTGCTGGTCGTCGGGCTCGCCCCGGTATACGCCTGGGTGACGTACTTCCTGGGCGGCTCGCCGATGACGCTGACCTTCGCCTACACCGTCCTGGTGCTGCCCTACGCGTACCGGGCCATCGACGCCGGGCTGTCCGGCATCGACGTGAAGACCCTCTCCGAGGCCGCCCGGAGCCTGGGCTCCAGCTGGGGCACGGTGATGTGGCGAGTCGTGCTGCCGAACATCCGCTCGGCGGTGCTGTCCGCGTCGTTCCTCACCGTCGCTCTGGTACTGGGCGAGTTCACCATCGCCTCGCTGCTCAACCGGACCAACCTCCAGGTCGCCGTGGAACTGCTCGGCAAGAGCAGCGCGACCATGTCCGTCGCGGTCTCGCTGGCCGCACTGGTCCTCGCGTTCATCCTGCTCTTCGCGCTCTCGTTCGCCGGCCGGCGGCGGGGGCAGAACCGACGATCCATCCGGGAGACCTCGTGACTTTCCAGGAGCGGCCGCTTGACCGCGATGCCTCCTCCGTCGGCGCCGCTGGCGGCCGCGATACCGTCCCGACCCCGACCAGCAACAGCGTCGCGGTGCACCTGAACGGGCTGCGCCGCAGGTTCGGCGGCGTCCAGGCGCTGGACAACCTCGACCTCGAGATGGCACCAGGCGAGCTGATCGCACTGCTCGGCCCGTCCGGTTGCGGAAAGACCACGGCCCTGCGCGTGCTCGCCGGGCTGGAGGACGCCGACTCCGGTCGGGTACTGGTCGGTGGCAAGGACATCACCGAACTACCGGCCAACCGCCGGGACATGGGCATGGTGTTCCAGGCGTACAGCCTGTTCCCGCACCTGACCGCGTTGCAGAACGTGGAGTTCGGGCTGGGGCTGCGGCGGGTACGGTCGGCGCAGCGGCGGGAGCGGGCCGGCGCCATGCTCGACCTGGTCGGCATCGGGACGCACGCCGACCGGTACCCGCACCAGTTGTCCGGCGGCCAGCAGCAGCGCGTCGCGCTGGCTCGCGCGCTGGCCATCCAGCCACAGGTGCTGCTGCTCGACGAGCCGCTGTCCGCGCTGGACGCGAAGGTCCGCGTGCAGTTGCGCGACGAGATCCGCCGGATCCAGCTGGAGGTCGGCACCACCACCCTGTTCGTCACGCACGACCAGGAGGAGGCCCTGGCCGTCGCCGACCGGGTCGGCGTCATGCGCGCCGGCCGGCTGGAGCAGTTGGGCCCGCCCGATGAGGTGTACCAGCGGCCGTCGACCGCGTTCGTCGCGGACTTCGTCGGGTTGTCCAACCGGCTTCCCGGCACGGTCTCCGGCGACCGCGTCGAGGTGCTGGGCACGGCGCTGCCCCTGGTGCCCGGCGCCGCGAGCGGCATCGGCTCCGGCGCCGTCAACGCGCTGGTCCGGCCGGAGGCCGTCGACCTCGCCGTCGACCCGGACGGCAGGGGTCGGGTACTCGCGGCCAGCTTCCTCGGCCCGACCAGCCGGGTGTCCGTGGCCATGCCCGACGAGACCATGGTCGTCGCTCAGGTCGCCAGTGCGCTGCTGCCGGAGCTGGCGCCCGGCACGGCGGTACGGATCGAGCTGCGACCGGTGCCGGTCGTGGTCGAGGCCGCCTGAGCAGAGCGGGCTCGGCCGGTCAGTCCGGCCGGGCCCGCGCTGTTCCCAGCAGGCAGGCCCGCGCTGGACTCCCACGACTCGGCGTTCCGCGGCTCAGCCCAGCTGGTCGAGCAGTTTGTCCAGCCGGATCGGCAGCTCCCGCACGCGCACGCCGGTCGCGTGGTACACCGCGTTCGCGACAGCGGCCGCCGCGCCGACGATGCCGAGTTCGCCGACGCCCTTGACACCCATCGGATTCAGGTGGGTGTCCTCCTCGTCCATCAGGTACGTCTCGATGGCGGGCACGTCCGCGCAGGCCGCGATGTGGTACGTGGCGAAGTCGCGGTTGACATAGGCGCCGTACTGGGTGTCGAGCACACCCTCTTCCAGCAGCGCCATGGACATCCCCATGGTCATCGCGCCGATCAGCTGCGAGCGCGCCATGCGCGGGTTCACGATCCGCCCCGCCGCGAACGCCCCGAGCATCCGGTCCACCCGCACCTCGCCGGTGTCCAGGTCCACCCGTACCTGGCAGAACTGCGCCCCGAACGAGTACCGCGCGTACGGCTGCAGCGTCTTGAGGTCGGCGGTGGTGTCCGCGCTCACCTCAAGCCCGGCCGCCGGTACCGACCCGCGGTGGTCCCGCTTGAGCTGTTCGCACAGTTCGCGGCACGCCTTCGTGACCGCCCAGCCCCAGGACGCGGTGCCCAGTGAGCCACCGGCACCCTGCGCCCGCCCGATCGACGAGTCACCGATGCTGATCCGTACCCGCTCCGGAGCGACGCCCAGTTCGTCCACCGCGATCTGCCACAACGCGGTACGCGCGCCGGTCCCGATGTCGACCGCGTTGACCAGCACGTGGAAGTGCCCGTCCGGATGCGCCCGGACGGTCGCCGTGCTGGGTTGGGCGCGTGCCTGCAGGCTGGAGGAGGCCATTCCGGTGCCGATCAGCCAGTCACCGTCGCGGTGTGCGCGTGGCCTCGGATCCCGCCGCTCCCAACCGAACCGGCGCGCCCCCTCGCGTAGGCAGGCCACCAGGTTGCGGCTGCTGTACCGCAGCCCGTTCTCCGGCTCCAGCTCCGCGTCGTTGCGGATGCGCAACTCCACCGGGTCCCAGCCGCCGGCCATGGCCAGCTCGTCCAGCGCCGACTCCAGCGCGAACGAGCCCGGTGTCTCGCCGGGCGCGCGCATCCAGGCCGGCGTCGGGACGTCGAGCCGGACCAGCCGATGCGTCGTGCGCCGGTGCGGTCCGGCGTACATCCACCGGGTGAGCACCGCGGTCTGCTCGGCGAACTCCTGAACCTCGGAGCTCTGGCTGATCGCGTCGTGGCCGATCGCCGTCAGTTGGCCGGAGGCGTCCGCGCCCAGCCGTACCCGCTGGATCGTCGGCGTGCGGTACCCGACGTTCGCGAACTGGTGCTGGCGGGTCAGCGCCACCTTCACCGGGTGGCCGACGTGCCGGGCGGCCATCGCGGCCAGCACGACGGCAGGGCGCGGATTCCCGCCCTTGACACCGAAGCCGCCCCCGATGTGCTCGGCGAGTACCCGCACCGACTGCGTCTCGATCCCGAACAGGCCGGCCAGGCCCTCCGCGACCGCGGTCGGGTACTGCGTCGAGTCGTACACGGTCAGCTCGTCGCCGTCCCACCAGGCGATGCTCGCGTGCGGCTCCATCGGGTTGTTGTGCTCCGCCGGCGTCTCGTACCGTTCGTCGACGCGTACCGCCGCGCCCGCCATGCCGGCGTCGAAGTCGCCCACGGCCGTGTCGGACTGGAAGCCGCCGTTGACCCGGACCGGCCGGTACAGTCCCGGATGCCGGTCGGTGAGCACCGCGTCGTGCGGCTGCGTGTCCGCTTCGAGGACCACCAGGTCGGCGCCGTGCCGGGCCGCTTCCAGAGTGTCCGCGACGACCAGGGCGACGAACTGCCCCCGGTACGCGATCGTCGGCTCCTGGAGCAGGTACAGTTCCTCGTTCTCGCGGGACTGCAACCGGTACGCGTTGGAGTGCCACAGCACTGCCAGCACACCGCGTGCGGCCAGCGCCTCGTCCGGGTTCACCAGCGTCAGCCGGCCCTTCGTGAACGGCGACGCGACCGGCCAGGCGTAGAGCGCCTCCGAGACCGGATACTCGTACGCGTAGCGCGCCGTGCCGGTCACCTTGTCCCGGCCCTCCAGCCGCACCGGGTCGGCACCCACGGCGGCCGCTGCGCTGCGAACGTCTTCGCGCGTCACGTCGAACCCGCCTTCACACTCGTTCCAGCGCCCGACTTTTACCCGATTCGGTGCGCTTAAACCGCAAACGCGATAGTTATACTGAGAAAGCCGAGATGCCCTCTGACTTCCCCGAATCCGACGGCAACCCGGCCGGGCAGTTCGGGAGGCGCCGTGCGCACCAGCGAGATCGATGACGGTCGGCAACGGGTACTGGTCGTCGTCTGCGACAAGGGCGAGGATCCGGTGACCACGGTGACCGCCGCCGTACAGGAGCGTGGGATCCAGGCCGCCACGGTCACCGCGGTCGGCGGGCTGAGCGCCGGCGAACTCGGGTACTTCGACCGGATGAGCCGGCAGTACCTGCCGATCCCGGTCACCGAGCAGGTCGAGGTGCTCTCCCTGGTCGGTGACGTGGCCGGACAGGACGGCAAGCCCCGGCTGCACCTGCACGCGGTGCTGGGCCGCCGGGACGGGTCGACCCTCGGCGGCCATCTGCTGCGCGGCGAGGTGTGGCCGACGCTGGAGGTGATGGTCACCGAGGTCGCGCCGGAGCTGGCCCGGCGGTACGACCCGGAGACCGGCCTGTCGCTCATCTCCCCCTGACGCGGACACGATCGGTCTGAGCATGCCGGGCAGAGCGGTGCCACGTGGTTGGGCGGTCCAGGCGCTGGGGCTGGTGGCCGGCTACGCCGATGCCGCCGCCTACCTGGGGCTCGGCCACGTCTTCGCCGCCAACATGACCGGCAACACCGTACTGCTCGGCATCGGTGTCATCGCCTGGGCGACCGGCCGGCGGCTGCTGCCAAGCACGCCGCTGCTGGCCATCCTCTCGCTGGCCGGGTTCGCGGTCGGCGCGCTGGTCGCCGCCGTGCTGCTGCGCCGGATCGCCTGGCGCATCGGGTACCGGCTGGGTTTGTTGCTGGAAGCCGGTTTGCTCATCGCAGTGGCCGCCGGCTGGACCATCACCGGCTGGAGCGCTGCCGGCCGAACCGCTGCCGGCCAGCGGCCCGGCCTGTACCCCGAACTGGGGCTGCTGATCGTGCTGTCCGCCGCGATGGGCGCGCAGAGCGCGCTGGCGCACCGGGTCGGAGTGCGCGGAGTGCCGACCACCGTGGTCACCACCTCGATGGTCACCGCGTTGGTCGGGGCGGCGTCCGGGAAACGGCGCGGCGCTCCCACGCTGGCGTGGGTGGTCTATCTGGTCGGGGGCGCCGCCGGGGCGGTCGGGACTGAGGCGTTCGGCGCCGCGGTGCTGTGGCCACTTCCGGCGGTACTCGCGGTGCTGGCCGCGAAGTCCAGCGAAACCGATCCGGTACCGGAAGCTACTCGCTCAGGTCACTGACCGCGGCCACCCGCCGGACGCCGCCGACCTCGGACAGCGCCCCGGCGAGTTCGGTGACCGGGTGCGGGCCCTGCACGGTCAGCCGCACCGACACGAGCCGTTCCCCGTCGGTTTCGGCGCTGGTTTCGAGAAGATGAGGCCGCCGCCGATGAACCCGATTCCGGAGACGATCCGCGCCGCGACCCGCGACGGATCCAGTGTCACGTGCTCGCCCAGTACGTCGGTGAACCCGTACTTGGACACCAACATGATCAGGGCGGAGCTGAACCCGACGAGCGTGTGGGTACGCAGGCCGGCGCTCTTCTGCCGCAGCTCCCGTTCCAGGCCGATGGCCGCCGACAGCACGAGTGCCAGAGCCAGCTCACCCAACTGGGTCCAGCCCTGACCGGTCGGTTCGCTGAGGAATGCCAGCGTCGTCACGGCTCCCGCTTTCACTCGAGCACGGTACAGTCACCGACCTTATCCACGATGACGCGACGGTGCCCGGGCGTGGGTGCGACCAGGTACCGGTTGCGGGCCGCCATGAGCAGCGGGATGTCGACCGCGCTGTCCGTGTACGCGTACTCCACCGGGGTACGGATCCCCACCGCCCGTAACCGGTGGACCTTCTCCGCGCCCCGGCACCCGCGTACCGGACGCATGCCCGACCGCCCCGGACACAGTTCCGCCGCCACGATCTCCACCCCGCCCAGCCCCAGTTCCTGACAGATCGCGATGGCCAGCGCCTCCGCGCTCGCGGTCGCGATGACCACCCGGTCCCCCGCCGACAGGTGCGCCCGCAGCCGCTCCAGCGTGACCGCGATCCGGTTGCCGGCCGCCTCGCCCGCGTGTCCTTCGGCGAACCGCTCCGCCAGCGTCGTGAAGTGCTCCGTGGACACGCCGGCCGTGGCCAGCCAGAGGAAGCCGGCCGCCGCGAGCCGCCGGGTCGGCGGCAGGAGCAGCAGTGGCCCGAGCAGCGGGGCGCAGAGCAGCGTGGCCGCGGTCCGGAAGCTGCCCCGGAAGACGAGCTGCCGGCCGAAGCGGGAGAACGAGTCGCCGCGCAGCAGCGTGCCGTCGAGGTCGAAGACGGCAACCGGCCGCCCGTCATCGGCCCCTTTGACGGCAAGTCGGGGAACTCCGGGAAGATCGGGCATCAGGCCCATTCTCCCCGGCCGACGTGCTCGCATCCGCGGGATCGCGCCGTCGGGTTCGCCCCGTCAGGCGCGCCCCCGTCAGGCTCGCTCCGGGGCCCAGCCCGCCCGGCGGGTCACCGCGTGCAGGCCGAGCAGGCCGATTCCGCCGATCACCGGTACCACCACCGGCATCATCCAGCCGACCAGCGTGGTCAGCGCGATCAGGCCGGCGATGCCCAGCGGTACCGCCGGTGTGCGCAACGCCGCGCGCCAGGCCCAGGCGGTCGCGCTGACCCAGCCCGTACCCCCCTGCTGCCCCACCCGTACCACGGCCAGCCCGGCGAGCCCGGCGGCGGCCACCAGCACCAGTACCGTTCCGGCAACCACCACCGGCCCACCCGGTACCGCGCCGCGCGCCGTCGCCGACACGTTGAGCATCAGCACCGCGGCTCCGGCCACCGCGACGGCCAGCGCACCCAGCCCGGGCACGATCCCCCGGACGAAGGTACGGGCCATCACGGCGACCGGAGGCAGCGTCCGATGCGTACACCAGTGATCGACCGCGGCCGACGCGGCCGCGACCGCACCACCGGCGGTGACCACCGGCAGCGCGGCCACCAGCAGCGCCACGCCGAGCACCGCCAGATCCGTCGCGCCGGCAACCGTTTCCCGCCAGTCCGGGCGGGTCACCTTGCGGGTCGCCATGCTCACCCCTTCAGGCCGGAGGTGTTGATGCCCTCGACGAGCATCCGCTGGAACGCGGCGAAGAAGAAGAACACCGGCAGCAACGAGACCACCGCCATCGCGAACATCGGGCCGAGTGACACCTGACCGGTGGCGTCCATGAACATCCGCAGGCCCACCGGGACCGTCTTCTTCGGCAGGTCGTTGAGGTAGATCAGCTGCGAGAAGAAGTCGTTCCAGGTCCAGATGAACGAGAAGATCGCCGTGGTGACCAGGGCCGGCCGTACCAGTGGGAACATCACGTGCCGGAACACCCCGTACGGGCTGCACCCGTCCAGGCGCGCCGCCTCGTCCAGGTCTCGCGGGATCCCCCGCATGAACTGGACGATGAGGAACACGAAGAACGCCTCCGTCGCGAGCAGCTTCGGCACGATCAGCGGCAGCGGCGTGTTGATCCAGTTGAGATGCCGGAACAGGATGTACTGCGGGATGACCAGCACGTGGTTCGGCATCAGCAGGGTACCGATCATGACGGCGAACCAGAGCTTGCGCAGCGGGAACCGGAGCCTCGCGAAGGCGTACGCGGTGACCAGGCACGAGGCCACGTTCGCCACCACCACACCGAGCGAGACGATCAGGCTGTTGAGGAAGAACCGGCCGAACGTGACGGTCGGCAGTCCGAACCAGCCGTCGTGGTAGTTGCCCCAGGTCCAGTGCTTGGGCAGCAGTCCGGTGTTGCTGGCGATCTCGGTCGGTGACTTGAGCGAGTTGCCCACCATCCACGCCAACGGGTACAGCACGAGGCAGAGCAACACGAGGACGATCAGAACCCGGACCACCCGACCCGCCGGCCCGCCACGCCGGGCCGTGCGCCGTACCGCGACCGGCCGGGGTGGTGTCATGAGTTGTGTGGCCATCGTCAGTCCTCACCGTCGGAGTAGTGCACCCACAGCCGGCCGGTACTGAACAGGACCGCGGTGAGCAGCCCGACCACGGCGAGGAACACCCAGGCCAGCGCCGAGGCGTACCCCATCTCGAAGTCGCTCCAGCCGCGCAGGTACAGGTACAGCGTGTAGACCATGGTGGAGTCGACCGGGCCACCGAGGCCGTTGCTGATCACATAGGCCGGTGTGAACGTCTGGAACGCGTGGATGACCTCCAGCACCAGGTTGAAGAACAGCACCGGAGAGAGCATCGGCAGGGTGATCCGCCAGAACGAGCGCCAGGCGCCGGCCCCGTCGACGGCCGCGGCCTCGTACAGCTCGTTCGGGATCTGCTTGAGCCCGGCCAGGAAGATGACCATCGGTGCGCCGAACTGCCACGCGCCCAACAGCACCAGGGTGCCCAGTGCCGTGTCCGGATCGTTGACCCACGCCTTGCCGTGGATGCCGAAGAGGCTCAGCGCGTGGTTGACCGCGCCGGTGCCACCGAACATCGCCTGCCACACGATGGCCAGCGCCACGCTGCCACCCAACAGCGAGGGCAGGTAGAACAGTGCCCGTATCCAGCCGATGCCGCGCCGTTCCCGGACCAGGAGCAGCGCCACACCGAGCGCGGCGGCGAGCTTCAGCGGTACGGCGACGACCGCGTACAGCACGGTGACCCGTACCGCGTGCCAGAACTGCGGATCGTTCGTGAACATCCGTTGGTAGTTGTGCAACCCGACCCACTGAGGCGTGGTGAACAGGTCGTAGTTGGTGAAACTCAGGTACAGCGAGTAGAGCGTCGGCGCGGCGGTCACGCCGAGCAGGCCGAGAAGCCACGGGGTGAGGAAGACGTAGCCGGCCGACCGCTCGCGCGTCCGCCACGAGGCGCGCCCCCGCCGGCGAGCGGCGGGGGCACGGTCGGGAGTCTGGTCGCCGGGCGTCCGCGGCGAAGCCGTGGTGAGCGCCACGGTGTGCTCCTGTTCGATAGGGACCGGATTTGGCGGGTGCCCGGCGTCAGGCCGCGATGGCGGCCTTCGCCTGGCTCAGGAAGGAACTGGCCGCTGCCGATGGGGTGGCCTTCTTGTACTGGACGCTCTCGGCCGCGGTAACCAGCAGCGTCTTGACCTGGCTGTGCCCCTTCGGCGGTACCGGCGGAGTCGGCCCGAACTTGGAGGCCAGGCCGGTCTCGAAGGTGACCGAGGTCTGGTCGGTGGTCATGAGCGTCGGTGCGACCTGAGCGCGCACGTCGAGATTGGGAGCCAGGCCGCGCTCGGCGCCGAGGATCTTCCCGGCGTCCGGGTCGTTGACCAGGAAGTCGATCACGGCGGCCACGGTCGCCTTGTGCTTCGTGCCGCTGTAGCCCGACCAGTACATCGAGGCCCGTGCCCACTCGCCCTTCGGGTCACCCGGGTAGGTGACCAGACCGAGCTGGTGGTCGGTGCCCTTCTGCAGGGCGGAGAGCTGGTTGGACCACAGGAACGAGGTGGCGCCCTTCTTCGTCTCGACCAGTTGCTTGGCCACGTCGCCGCTGTTCGCGGTGTGGATGAGGTCGGCCGGCGGGGTGGCTTTCTTCGCGGCGGCGTCCATCCACATGCTGAACCAGCCGGTCAGGTCGTCCGCGGCGAACCCGAACGTGCCGTCCGGCGTATACAGGTCCTTGCCCTGCTGGCGCAGCCAGACCTCCAGGGCCTTGTAGTCGCCGCTGGGATCCATCGTGCCGTAGAGCTTGCCGCCGCTCTTGCTGAAGACCTGCGCACCCCAGTCGATCAGCTGTGCCCAGGTCATGCCGACCGTCGGCTCGGACAGGCCGAGCTGGGTCACCGCGGTCTTGTCGTAGAACATCGCCGGCGTGTTCTCCGCCGCGGCGATGCCGCCGACCCTGCCCCTGACCTCGCCCGAGTTCCGCAGGCTCGTGGGGAACTTGTCGACCTTGATCTGGTCGCCCAGGTACGGCTTGAGGTCCAGGCAGATGCCCTTGGTGGTGTACTCGGTCAGTCCGTTGTCGTCGATCTGGAAGATGTCCGGCGCTGTGCCGCCGGCCGCCATCGTGGCGAGCTTGTCGTAGTAGCCGGCGTTGCCCTGCCACTGCTGCTTGAAGGTGACGTTCGGGTGCTTCTGCGTGTAGAGCTTGAGCACCTTGTCGGTGATGTCGGCGCGGGCCTGCGCACCCCACCAGAACACGCTCAGCTCGACCGGTCCGGTCTCCTCAGCGGCGGGTTTGGTCGACCCGCTCGAACCGCCGTTGGAACAGCCGACGAGAGCCGCCGGTACGCCGACACCGAGTACGGCCAGCACATTGCGTCGGGTCGGTCCGCTGCGGCGCCGGGAGACCGACGGCGGATCGGCCGACGCGGAAGGCGAGGATGGCATGACGATCACTCCTTGAGATTTGAGGTTGCCGCCCCGCTTGCGAGGAGCGGCGTCGATGGTGGCGCGACGCGGCCGTGGAGCGGGGCCGGTCGAGTCACGGACGACCAGAGTGGTCTGGAGGGTCACCTTGGCGTTGGTGCGGCGGTCGACACCGTGCTGGAGAAGCATGTCGACCGCGGCGCGACCGGCCGCGGCGGTCGGCGTGGCCACCGTCGTCAGCCGGGGCCGAACCAACCGGCTCAGCGGGATGTCGTCGATGCCGACGACGCTGATGTCCTGTGGTACGCGCATGCCCAGGCGCAACAGTCCGTCGATGAGCCCGATCGCCATCAGGTCGTTGTATGCGAGCACCGCGCTCGCGCCCGAGCGCTGCACGTGGCAGGCCGCGGCGGCGCCGGCTTGCTCGGTCGGTGGATTGGGTCCGTGGACGGTCAGTGCGAGGCCACAGCTGCGCGCGGTGGCCGTCGCGGCCCGGCGGATCTCCCGGTTGGTCCAGGAGCCGCGCGGCCCGGACAGCAGGATGATGCGTTCGTGGCCGAGCCCAGCCAGGTGGGTGATCGCCGTACGGGCGCCCTGCCCGACGTCCATCACCACCGCCGGCAGGCCGGCCACCACCCGGTTGATCACAACCAGCGGCACGTCGCGGCCCAGTTGGTCGATCAGCCCGTTGCCCATGCGGGGGCTGCACAGCAGCACCCCGTCGACCTGGCGGGCGATCGCCTGAACCAGCTCCTCCTCGACCACCGGATCTTCATCGGTGTCGGCCACGAAAAGGTGGTAGTCGCGCTGGCGCGCATAGCTTTCCGACGCTTTGATCAATGGCGGGAAAAACGGATTGGCGATGTCGGCCACGATCAGGCCGAGGTTGTGGGTGCGGCCCGTGATGAGGGCGCGCGCGGCACGATTGGGTCGGTAACCCATCGCCTCCGCGACGGCCAGAACTCGGCTGCGTGTCTCGGGATTGACCATCCGCGGCGCGGTGAACGTGCGGGAAACCGTCGACGCGTGAACTCCCGAGGCTTTGGCCACGTCTCGGATCGTCGTCGGCACGCCGGCCTCCTGGAAAGCGCTTGCAGAAACGGGACGAGTGCTAACTGCGTGCGTGATGGCTCATTAATGCAAAGGTTTGCGACGCATGTCAATGCCTCGGTGTTGCAGATTTGTTGCAGCCGCCGATCCCATTGACGCACGGCATCACGTTGGGCGAGAGTCTTTGTGCAAGCGCTTTCCCGGGCGCTTTCCCCGGTCTGGAGGCAGGATCCCCGATGCCAGCGATCCACACCAGAAGTGCCACGAGAGGCGCTAGCGGACACCCCACAGAACAGCCCACGGAACAGCCCGCGCAACGCGCTCCGGAAAGCACGACGGAAGGCACGACGGAACACCGCGCGGAGCGTTCCACGGGGCACTCCACGGAACACCGCACGAGATACGCCATTGTCGGCACCGGTTCGCGCGCCGAGATGTTCGTCAAGGCCCTTGCCGTCAACCACGCCGCGACCGCCGAACTCGTCGCGCTCTGCGACGTCAATCCCGTTCGTCTTAACGCCCACAACCGCTTGCTGGCCAGTCTGGGCGCCGCGCCGGCGGCGACCTACCCGGTCGAGAGCTTCGGCGCCATGCTCGACAAGGAATCCGTTGACGTCGTACTGGTGACGTCGGTCGACCGTACCCACGACGACTACATCGTCGGGGCGCTCGAAGCCGGTCGCGACGTGATCAGCGAGAAGCCGATGACCATTGACGCACGCCGTTGCCGGCGGATCCTCAACGCCGTCGCCCGTACCGGCCGCCACGTCACCGTGACGTTCAACTACCGGTACAACCCTGTGCATGAGGCCGTGCGCCGGCTGCTGGCCGCAGGCGAGATCGGCGAGATCGGGTCCGTGCACTTCGAGTGGCAGCTCGACCTGCGCCATGGGGCCGACTACTTCCGGCGCTGGCACCGGGAGAAGGCAAACTCCGGCGGACTCATGGTGCACAAGTCCAGCCACCACTTCGATCTCGTCAACTGGTGGCTGGGTGCCCGGCCGGTCGAGGTGTTCGGCATGGGCAGGCTGTTCTTCTACGGCGAGCAGGGGGCGAGGCACGGGTACGACCGCGGTTACTCGCGCGCCCACGGCGACCCGGCCGCCGTCGATGATCCGTTCGCGCTGCACCTGGCCGGCCGTCCCCGGTTGCGTGAGCTGTACCTCGATGCCGAGAGCGAAGACGGCTACCTGCGCGACCGCAACGTGTTCGCGCCGGGGGTGACGATCGAGGATGACATGGCGGTACTGGTGCGCTACGACACCGGCGCCACGATGACGTACCACCTCAGCGCGTACTCCCCCTGGGAGGGGTACCGGGTGATGTTCAACGGCAGCCGGGGCCGCCTGGAACTGGAGGTGGTGGAGAGCGACCACGTCGACCTGGCCGCCGCCGGAGAGGTGAAGGGCGACAGGGCGGCGACGCGTGACCGCGCGTTGCTGTCGGATCCTTCGGGCTCAGCCTCGGTGTCTTCGGGCTCGGCCGCGCTGCATGGTGTCGAGGCGGCGAGCGAGCGCGGCTGGGTCAAGTTGTCCGTGCGCCCATTCTGGGCGCCGCCGTACGACGTCGACGTGCCCGGATACACACGGGAAGGGCACGGCGGCGCGGACGCGCGGATGACGGACACCATCTTCGGCGGCTCCACCGAGCCCGATCCGTTGGGCCGCGGAGCGACCGCCCGCGACGGCGCTCTTTCTCTGTTGACCGGCTTGGCGGCCAACGAGTCGTTCGACACCGGCCGGCCGGTGCGGGTGGCTGACGTGCTGGACATACCGTGACCGGCACGCCACGACCCGCGCCCGCCCCGTCCCCGCGGCCAGTTGCGTCCGCGCCGTCAGTTCCGCCCACGCCGTCAGTTCCGCCCACGCCTTCAGTTTCGTCCGCGCGGCTCGTCCCGTCCACGCCGCTTGTCCCGTCCACACAGCCGCCCGCCGTCGCGCTCGTGGGGGCTGCCGGACACGGCGCCACGCACCTGAACCACCTGGTCGCACTGGCCGCCGCCGGCCGGATCCGCCTGGCCGGTGTCTGTGACGTCCGACCCGTGCCGCTGCCCGACGGAGTACCCGCGTTCACCGACCATCGCCAGTTGCTCGCCGACGTCGCCCCGCAGGTGCTCGTCATCTGCACTCCCCCGCACACCCACCTGCCGATCGCGCTGGATGCCGTGGCAGCGGGTTGCGACCTGTTGCTGGAGAAGCCGCCGGTGCTCTCGCTCGCCGAGCACTCCGAACTCGCCCGTGCCCTGGCCGACTCCGGTCGCGTCTGCCAGGTGGGGTTCCAGGCGCTCGGTTCGCCCGCGCTGGCGCGGCTGGTCGACGCGATCGCGGCCGGCCGGCTCGGTACCGTCACCTCCGTTGCCGGTGTCGGCGCGTGGTGGCGGCCCGACGCGTACTTCACCCGGGCGTCATGGACAGCCCGGCGCGTGCTCGACGGCAGGCGCGTGCTCGACGGCGCGATCGCCAATCCGTTCGCCCACGCGCTCATGGACTGCCTGGTACTCGCGTCCGCCGCCGGGGCCGGGTGGCCCGAGGCGTTCGCCGTCGAGCGGTACCGCGTGCTGGACCAGGAGGTCGAGGACACCGCCTGCCTCCGGCTCCGGCTCGCCCGCGGGTTCGACGTGACGCTCGCGGTCAGCCTCCGGTCCGACACGTTCATCCCGGGAGACATCACCGTCACCGGTACAGGTGGCGAAGCTTTCCTGGAGTATCCGACCGACCGGCTGCGGATGCCCGGCCAGTCCATGCCGGTACCCGTGCCCGGGCGGATCGATCTGCTGGAGAACCTGCTCGACTACCGGGCCGCGCGTAACGACGCCGCCTGCGGTGACGCCGCCCGTGGTGACGCCGCCTGTGGTGACGCTCGCGCGGCCGGCTCTGTTGGCGGTGGTGTCCGGCTGCTCGTGCCGCTCGCCGCGACCGCCGCCTTCACCGCCGTCGTCGACGCGCTCGCCGGCGGTCCGCCACCCGATCCGATCGCGCCCGCCCACTGCGCGCTCCACAACGGTGAGAACGCCATCGCCGGGATCGCCACCACCGTGCGGCGCGCCGGTGACGAGCGCGCGATGTTCACCGAACTCCGCGTGCCATGGGCGACCAACGCATGGCGATCGACAGTGTCCACTATGGAGGGAACCGATGCGAAGGTTGAGCCTTGATGACCTGTCCCGCGGCGAGGACGGCCCCGTGCTGTCCGGTGCGGTACCGGGGTACGTGCTTGAGCGGGGAGGCGTCAGCCGCTACCTCGCCGGGCAGCGCACCCACCCGGAGGGCCGTCATGTCCACGACGTCCCCGAGGTCTTCACCATCCTGCAAGGCAGTGGGGTCATCGAGATAGACGGCGCGTCCAGCCCGTTTCAGGCCGGCGACGTGTTCGTGGTGGACCCCGGAGAAGACCATCACCTGATCAGTACGGGGACACTGCCGCTCATGTCGATGTGGCTGCACCTGCAGCCGGAGCGGGATTCCTGATCCCCCCACGCCGTTCGGCATTTTTCTGCAAGGCCCTTGGCATTGAGGAGAGGTTCATGCGCCTACGAGTCATTGTTCCGGCCGCGCTCGCGGCCCTGTCCCTCACCCTGACATCGGCGGGGACCGCCAGCGCGGCGAGTGTCAACCATTCCGGCGGCGACCACCTGTCCCGGTCGGCTCAACTGCTCGGTCGGCAAGCTCTGCCGGCCAACGACGGATGGGCTTCCGACGGCACCGGCACCACCGGCGGTTCCGCCGCCGACGCCGACCACGTGTTCGTCGTACACAACCGCGCCGAGTTGGTGACCGCGCTCGGTGGCGACAACGCGACGAACGCCGCCAACGCGACACCGAAGATCATCTACATCACCGGCAAGGTCGACGGCAACACCGACGACGCGAACCACCCGTTGTCCTGCGCCGACTATGCCGATCCGGCGTACACGCTCGACGCCTACCTGGCCGCGTACGATCCGGCCGTGTGGGGCCGCACCACCAAGCCGAACGGTCCACTGGAGGATGCGCGGGCCCGATCGGCCAAGAACCAGGGTGCTCGGATCAACCTCAACGTCGGCTCCAACACCACCCTCATCGGGCTGTCCGGCGCCCGTCTCGTCGGCGCGAACCTGATGATCCAGAAAGTCGACAACGTCATCGTCCGCAACCTCACCCTGCAGGACGCACACGACTGCTTCCCGGTGTGGGACCCGACGGACGGCTCCGCCGGCAACTGGAACTCCGCCTACGACACCCTGTCCGTCATCGGCGCCACCCACGTCTGGGTCGACCACTGCGACTTCAGCGACGGCAACAACCCCGATTCCCAGCAGCCGCAGTATCTCGGCCGGCCGTACCAGGTGCACGACGGCCTGCTCGACATCACCAAGGCCGCCGACCTGGTCACAGTCTCCGGCAACTACCTGCACGACCACGACAAGTCGATGCTCATCGGATCCACCGACAGCCCGACCTACGACGTGGGCAAGCTGCGGGTCACCCTGCACGACAACCGGTTCGCCAATCTGGGACAGCGGGGCCCGCGGGTACGGTTCGGTCAGGTGGACATCTACAACAACCTGTACGACATCCCGCAGGCCACCGGACCGTTCGCCGCCGACGGGTACTCCTACTCGTGGGGTGTCGGGCACCTGTCCGCGATCTACGCCGAGAACAACGCCATCGTGTTGGGCTCCACTGTGGACCCGGCGGACATCGTCTACAACTGGGGCGGCACCGCGATGACCGAGAAGGGCACCTGGATCGGGCAGAACGGCAGATTCGCGCCGGCCAGTGTGCTGGCCGACTTCAACGCGGTGAACACCGCCACCATCGGCACCGATGCCGGCTGGACCCCGACACTGCGCACGCTCGTACTACCGACCGTGGTGGTGCCCGTAGTGGTGCGGCTGACCGCCGGTACCCGCCTTCCGGTTGGCTGAGCCATCCGCCTGGCGTTCAGAGCGTCCGGGTCGTTCGTCAGAACGGCCCGGACGCTCTGCCTCTGGTGCGAGGCCGGCCCGAAACGACTACTCCGGCGGAGGGGCGGCACTGGCTCGGCGGACGATCTCCCCAGCCACATGCTGTACCCGTGGGGCGCGCGGTTCGCGCGCCGGATCCGGAGTGTCGAGCGCGAGGCTCATCGCCCGCACCCCCATCTCCACGAGCGGTAGCCGGATCGTCGTCAGCGCCGGCGTCACGTCCCGTGCGATCGGTACGTCGTCGAACCCCACCACCGACATCTGATCCGGTACCGCCACGCCACGCTCACGCAAGGCGGCCAGCGCCCCGACCGCCATCGTGTCGTTGAGCGCGATGATGGCCGTCAGCCCCGGTTCCCTGTCCAGCAGGTCCACAGCCGCGCTCGCGCCGCCGTCCCGGCTGAAGTCGTCGTACCGGATCCGTTTCGCCGGCAACTGGCGCCCGAACTCGCGAGCGGCCCGCTTGAGGCCAGCCAACCGGTCCGTGGTCGTGGTGAGCACCCGGGGGCCCGCGATGACCCCGACCCGCTGGTGCCCCAGCTCGAACAGTTCCTTTCCGAGGAGGTACGCGCCGCTTTCGTTCCCCGGTACCACGGCATCGCCCACGATCTCGTGCCGGCCGATGACCGCGACGCGACCGCCGGCCTGTTGGTACGCACGCAGTTCCGCGTTGAACTCCCGGGTGAACTTGCTGTCGTGGTACCCCGAACCAGCCGGAACGATCGCCGCGACCTGCTGGGCCCGGAGCAACTCGACATACTCCAGTTCCCGCACCGGATCCCGGTAGCTGTTGCAGATGACGAGCAGCCGGCCGTGATCGGCCGCAACCCGTTGCAGCCCTCGGGTGAGTTCGGCGAAGTACGGGTCGGACACGTCGTGCACGATCACGCCGACCGCGGTGCGCTGCGGGCGGGCGAGCAGTTGGGCGTGCGCGTTGGGTACGTAGCGCAGCTCCTCCACCGCCTTCATCACCCGAGTACGCAGCGCCTCCGTCACATGTTTGGCGTTGCCGTTGATGACGCGGGAGGCGGTGGACGGGGAGACCCGCGCCCGGCGCGCGACGTCAGCGAGCCGTACGACGCCGGAAGGCTCATCAGCCATGCTCGCCCACCCTGATCCGTCGGGATTCTATGGTCCGCAGAGTACCGGGACTCTTCTTGTATCGGCGGTCTCCTGCCCCGCGACATGGTCGACGACGGTCAGGAATCCGCTTTCCTAAGGTACCGTGGCGACGGCACGGACGGGGACCCGTCGAAGCGCTTCAATCGCGACTCGGTACCGCGCCCACCCGCACCGTTTCGTTACGAACACGGGGCTCGCCCTCGTAGCGTGAATCTTGCGAAGATGAGTGGGTGCGAGGCCGACCATGGTCGAGTCGGGTGCGAGCGGCGACCGGTGCCGCCGTGGTGCTTCTGGCCGGGTGCACGTCCCCCGCGCACTCCGGTCAGGGTGTCACTGCGTCGAATCCGGTGGCCGTCGCGGCCTCGACTCCGGCGGGAGCAAGCGCGGAGCCCTCCTTGGCACCGGACGTTGGGCTGGTGTCCTGTGCATCGTCGATCGCGGGGCTGCCGGATCCGCCCGACGACTACCGGGTGGTCGCGCGAAACGTTGCGGTGCCGATCGCGTCGGTCTTACAGGTGATCGACCAGGGCGGGGCCGATCCCGCGGCACGGCTGTTCGCCAAGTGGGGCCTTCTCGTGCGGGCCGGCGCAGCGGTCGACCTTCGGGTGGGACCGGGCTGGGAGGACCGGGCTCGCCTTAGCTGGGGTGGCGCGGCCGTGTCCGCGACGGCGGTTCAGGTACCGGCCTGTCCGGCACCGTCCAGCTCCGCCTGGTTGGTCTTTGCCGGTGGCACCTTGGTCGCGCAGCCCGCGTGCCTGCCGTTGATCGTCCGGTCGCAGGGGCAGGAGACCCAGGTGCGTCTTGGTGTCGGCGTGCCGTGCGGTTCTCCCGGCAGTTCGTAGGACGGGCCACCCCCGGGAGTTCGGGCGGCGCCCCTCGGGGCGCCCCGGCGAACCCACGCATCGTCGGCAGTCTTCGCTCTGCCAGGTCTCTCAGATGAGCGACATCCGCTCATCGGCATCCGGTCGGACAGCCGACGCCGGAGCTCCGGCCACAGAACCGCACTTCGGGGCCTATACACACTTGGTATACCTCGTGGTGTAGAGTCGCCGGCATGCCACACGGGAAGACCTCGTCCGGGCTCGTCGAGCCTTGTCCGCGGCGCGACCACCGCGTCGCCGACCGCCGACGCGTGACAGTCGCATGACCGGCCCACGGCGCTGGACAGCCGACCTCGCCCTCGGCGCCCGCCTCACCCTGACCGGCGGTCGAGAGGGCTGGACGAGAGCCCTGCTGGCCGCCCTCGGTGTCGGGCTCGGAGTGGCCCTGCTGCTCGTGGCCGCCGCCCTGCCACACGTGATTCAGAGCCGGCACGATCGGGACTCGGGCCGCGACTACGCCGTCTCGGGCGAGGCGCCCCTTCCCCGCGCGGCCAACACTGAGCTGGTCAGCCCGTTCGACACCAGGTTCCGGGACCTGTCGATCACCGGCCTGATACTCCAGCCCGAAGGCCCGCATGCCCCCGTCCCGCCGGGCCTGACCGCACTTCCCGCCCCCGGCCAACTGGTCGCCTCACCGGCCCTGGCCCGGCTGCTCGCCTCACCCCGTGGCGCACTGCTGCGACCCCGGCTCGACTATCCGATCGTCGGCACCATCGGCGACGCGGGCCTGTCCGGACCCAACGAGTACAGGTTCTATCTTGGCAGCGACCGACTCGGCGCCGACCAGATCCAGTCCGGCACTCTCGACCGCATCGACCACTTCGGAGACAAGTGGACGAGCGACAAGCTCGACCCCGTACTCATGATGCTCGTCGCCATCATCCTCGTGGTGCTGCTGCTGCCCGTCGCGGTGTTCATCGCGGCGGCGGTACGGTTCGGCGGAGAGCGCCGCGACCGGCGCCTGGCCGCGCTGCGGCTGGTCGGCGCGGACCGGCAGACGGCCGTTCGGGTCGCCGCGGGCGAGGCGCTGCTCGGCTCGCTGTTCGGAGTCGCCATCGGCGTGCTGTTGCTGTTCGCCACACGCCAGTTCGTCATACCGCGATTCACGCTGTGGGGCGTCAGTGTGTTCGCTCCGGACGTACGGCCCGGCCTGGCGCTGGGGGCACTCATTCTGCTGGCGGTACCGGTGTCGGCCGTCGCGGTCAGCATCTTCGCGCTGCGGCACGTGGTCATCGAGCCTCTCGGTGTGGTACGCCGCTCGGGCAGCGCGCGGCGACGGGTCTGGTGGCGGCTGGCGCTACCGGTGATCGGGCTGGCGCTGCTGTTGCCGATGCTGAATTCGGTGCACCACACCGGAGCGAGGCCCAACGAGTACCAACTCGTCGTGGGTACGGCACTGCTGCTCATCGGGGTCGCCGCACTGCTGCCGTGGCTGATCGAAGCGGCGCTACGCCATGCCGGCGCCGCCACGGTCTCCTGGCAGCTGGCCGTGCGCCGGCTGCAACTCAACAGCGGTACGTCCACCCGCGCGGCCGGCGGCGTCGCGGTAGCCGTGGCCGGCGGGATCGCGTTGCAGATGATGTTCGGCGGCGTCCAGGGCGACTACACCAAATCGACCGGGCAGGACCCGACGCGCGCCCAGGTGATTGTCGTACTGACTCAGGGCGTAGATCCGGCGACGGCGAGCCAGGCCGCGACGAAGTTCGGTTCGACGCGGGGCGTCGATCGGGTGTACTCCCTCCTGGAAGCCAGCATCGGCTGGGCCGGATCCTCGACGCGGTCCGGCGGGACCCAAGACAACGGCACCCAAGACAACAACACCCAGAACAGCGGCACCCAGAACAGCGGCCAGACGACCGACGACGCCAACGAACCGGCCGGCACACTCATCCTCGGGAACTGCCAGTCGCTGACCGCTCTCGCCGGCATCGACCGGTGCACCGACGGCGACGTGTTCATCGCGCACCAGCAGGACGTCCGGATGGGCGAAGGGCCACTGCCCGCACCGGGACAACGGGTGACGCTGGTGTCCCCGTCGAGCGGCGCGGGTCCACAGTGGACGGTACCGCGCGCGGCTCGGTCCGTCACACCGACCCAGGACCCGAATGGCGTGTCGTTCAGCGGGGTCATGGCCACTCCGGCGGCGATCGCGGCCGCGCAACTCCGCGATCCAACCATCGAGATCTACCTGAGCACCGACGGCAAGCCCGACACGCTGGAGTACATTCGCAACACGGCCGCGGCGGTGAGCCCGCTCGCGACGGTCGACTCGCTGCGGGCAATGGAGCAGGACGACCGGCTCGCCGAGGTACGCCGTGGACTGCTGATCGGCGTCGTGGCGGCGCTGTTGCTGATCGGGGCGAGCCTCCTGGTGGGCATCCTGGAGCAGTTGCGCGAGCAGCGCCGCACGCTGGCGGTACTGGTCGCGTTCGGCACCCGGCGCAGCACGCTGAGCTGGTCGGTGCTGTGGCAGACGGCGGTACCCGTGTTCCTGGGCCTGATACTGGCCGGCATCACCGGTACCGGACTGGGCTCGGCACTGCTCGCGGTGGTCGGTGAACCGATGCGGTTCAACTGGCCGGCCGTGGCCGCGATGTCGGGCGCGGCAGCGGTCGTGGTGCTCGCGGTCACCGCGATCAGCCTGCCCCTGCTGTGGCGGCTGCTGCGCCCGGAGGGCCTGCGTACCGAATAGCGCGAGGCCGCAGCCGCAAACCGGCAGAGACAGCGGAGCCGGCAGACATCCGAGGTTCCGGCCCGATCCGATCACCGAAGCGTCACTTCAGGGAGCCTGCCGCCCGCTGCCGGACGGCACTCAAACCGACGGAATTTACCTGGTCCGGCGCCAGAATCCGCACTCGGGTCAACAGATCCGGACAGGAGAGGACCGAAGCGCTTCGACATCACCGCCGGACGGCATACCTCGGAGGAAATCGGCGGCCGGATGTCTTGACACCGCGACCGCGCACGACCTAGTTTCAACTTCGTCGATTCGTTCAGTCGTTGAACTATGTAGCGAACTTCCGTCCCACGCGCCTGTCGCTCCCCGCGCCTGTCACTCCCCGCGCCTGCTCGCCGAGGGGAACCCCCAGACGAGCCGGGCGGCGAACTCCGAGAAGAGCCGGGCAACTCCGGCACGAACCGGGCACCTCCGAGACGAACCGCCGAGGAGACCTCATGGACCGACAGCGCCGGTTCCACCGATCATTCGCCATGGCCACCGCGATGGCCGCCGCCGTAACGCTGACAACGGCCGGACTCACCCTCGCCGTGATCCCACCCGCCGCGGCGGCGCCGGGAACCGCAACGACCCCCGGAACCGCGACCCCCGGAACCACAGCAGCCCCCGGAGCAGCAGCGGCGCTCGGAACCACGGCCTGGCAGAACGGCACATTCGTCGTGGACGCTCCCAACGTCGTCCGGCGTGCCGACATCGTGCTCGGCCAACCCAACGCCAGCCCGACCCAGTTCGTCCCGCTGGGCAACGGCACGTTGGGCGCCGCGGTGTGGTCGGCGGGCGGCTTCACCGCTCAGCTCAACCGCACCGACACGTTCCCGGACCGCAAGTCGCCGGGCCAGGTGACGATTCCCGGTCTCGCCGCGATGACGGGTGCCGCGGACTTCTCCGGGTACCTCGACCTGTACGACGGCACGCTGCACGAGTCGGGCGGCGGGATGACGCTGACCGCGTACCTGCGCGCGGACAAGGCGGAGTTGGTCGTCAACGTCACCGGCGCGGACCCGAACAGCACCCAGACCGCGCAAGTGGCGCTGTGGAGCGGCCGGTCGCCCGCGACCCGGACGTCCGGCGCGGTCGCGACGCTCGCGGAGACCTTTGCGGACAACAGCGGCAGTGGCGCGTCCGGGCAGACGTTCGGCACGCTGGCCGCGATCACCGCGGGCGGGCGCAACGTCGCCGCCTCGGCACCGAACTCGACCACCGCGCGGGTCGGCTTCCAACCCAACACCGACGGCTCGTACCGGGTGGTCGTCGCCTCGCCTGCCTACAGCGGCGGCGACGCGGTGGCGGCCGCGACCTCGGTACTCGGCAGCGACGCCACGGCATCGGCGTCCTCCCTCTCGGCGTCGCACCTGTCCTGGTGGCACGGCTACTGGGGATCGGCCGGCTTGATCAAGATCTCCTCCAGCGACGGTACCGGCGACTACGTCGAAAACCTGCGCACGCTGTACCTCTACGACGCGGGAGCGTCCAGCCGCGGCACGCTCCCGGGATCCCAGGCCGGTGTCGCCGACCTGTTCAACTTCTCCCAGGACCACCAGGACTGGTTCCCCGCGGGTTACTGGTTCTGGAACCTGCGCATGCTGGTGCAGGCAAACCTGTCGGCGGGTGAGCCGAGTCTCGACGATCCGGTCTTCCGCCTGTACCAGAGCAACATCTCGAACATCACGGCGTGGACGAGCGCCAACATGGGCGGCCGCACGGGCTTGTGCGTACCGGAGACCATGCGCTTCAACGGCAACGGCACCTACCAGGGCGGTACCAGCAACGCCTCGTGCGACCAGAACATCACGCCCAGCTATAACTCGTTGACGGTCACCACCGGAGCCGAGATCGGACTATGGGTCTGGCAGCGGTACCTGATGACGGATGACCGGTCATTCCTTTCGACCAACTACCCGCTGATGAGCGGGGCGGCCAGATTCCTGCTGGCGTACGCCACCCAGGGCTCGGACGGCCTCCTGCACACCCGGGCCAACGCGCACGAGACACAGTGGAATGTCACCGACCCGGTGACCGACATCCTGGCCATGCAGGCGCTGTTCCCGGCGACGGCACAGGCGGCCCAGACGCTCGGCGTCGACTCGGCCCTGGTGAGCCAGCTCAACGCGGCGATCCCGAAGATTCCGCCGCTGCCGCGCACGGACACGGCGACGAAGACTCAACTGCTGACGGCGGCGGCCGACGCCGCGGGGGCGGACATGATCGGCATGTCCAGCGAGCCGACCGCGCCTACGCACAATGACGAGAATCTTGGGCTGGAGGCGGTCTGGCCGTACAACGTGGTGGGTGACAACGGTTCGCTGACCGCACTGGCCAGGCGGACCTACACCGCACGCAGCTACGTCAACGGCAACGACTGGAGTTTCGACTCTCTGCAGGCGGCACGGCTGGGACTGGGCGCCGAGGTGAAGCCGGACCTGCTCGCGTCGATCAGGTCGTACCAGGCGTACCCGTCGGGACTGGCGAGCTTCACCGGTACCCCGGCCAGCGAGCCGTACCTCGAGCAGGCCGGCGTGCTGGCGGCGACGGTGTCCGAGGCGCTGGTTCAGGACTACGACGGCCTGGTACGCATCGCACCGGCGTGGCCGAGCGACTGGACCGGTGAGGGCACGGTCTCCATCCAGCACAACTCCAAGGTGTCGGTGCAGGTGTCCGGCGGCACCGTGAGCACTGTCGCGATCGCGTCCGGCTCGACCGCCCCGATCGCTGTGCGCAGCCCGTGGCCGGGCCAGAGCGTCACGGTCGTGGACGGCAGCGGTGCGACGGTTGTCGGCGCGCAGAGCAACCCGACGTTCACGATTTCCGCTCAGTCGGGCAAGACGTACCTCGTGGAACGCACAGCGTCCCCCACCACCGCCCTGCCCTTCGCCGCGGTCGGCGGCAGCCCGGCCACCGCCGCCCGGCACCTGACCGGCAGCAGCGCCAGCATCGGGCTGGACACCAGAACGCACTCGTCGTCGGTCATCAGCCTCCGGGCGCACGCCAACAACAACTACGTGACCGCGGACAACGCCGGAGCCTCACCGCTGATCGCCAACCGCACCGCCATCGGCCCCTGGGAGCAATTCGACGTCCTCGACGCCGGCAACGGCAACATCGCCCTCCGCGCCCACGCCAACAGCGACATCGTCACCGCCGACAACGCCGGAGCCTCACCGCTGATCGCCAACCGCACCGCCATCGGCGGCTGGGAAACGTTCCAACTCATCCACAACACCGACGGCAGCGTCAGCCTCAAGGCACTCGTCAACAACGACTACGTCACCGCCGAGAATGCCGGCGCCCAACCGCTGATCGCCAACCGCACCGCCATCGGGCCCTGGGAAGAGTTCGACCTCGTAGCCGACTGAGCGCAGCCGGAGCCGAACTGTGGCGGAGGCGAGCACAAGTCCACACCGGCGCCGACTGAGCGCAGCCGGAGCCGAACTGTGGCGGAGGCGAGCACAGTCCACACCGGCACTGCCTGAGCGGACGGGGTGCAGCGTTGACGTCCCGCAACGCTGCACCCGACCGCTCTGCGAACACTCGGCCGAGAACACGCCGCTCGTCGAGCGGATCTGACCGTCCGGCGAACGATCGAGATCAGTTACAGCCCATCGGGGTGATGATCGGTCCAGCCGTTCAGCAGACCTGTTCAGCGAGGTGTTCCCATGTATCGACAGGTGCTCGATCCGGTATCCGACTCACTCGGCCTGAGCGCGATCTTCGCCGCGCTCCCTCTCGTAATCCTCTTCCTGCTCCTCGGGGTCCTGCGCATCACCGCATGGGTCTCCGCTCTCATCGCACTCGTCGCGTCCGTCGTCATCGCCACCGTGGTCTACCCGATGCCGGTGGGCCAAGCCGTCCTGTCCGCGACGCTCGGTGCGGCGTTCGGCTTCTTCCCGATCCTGTGGATCGTCATCAATGCCATCTGGATCTACAACATGACCGTCGACACCGGGCACTTCGATGTGCTTCGCCGCTCGTTCAGCCGGGTGAGCGACGATCAACGGATCCAGGCCATCATCATCGCGTTCTGTTTCGGCGCCCTCATGGAGGCGCTCGGCGGGTTCGGTACACCGGTCGCGATCAGCTCGGTCATGCTCCTCGCGCTCGGCTTCACCCCGCTGCGCGCGGCGGCACTGGCACTCGTCGCGAACACCGCGCCGGTGGCCTTCGGCGCCCTCGCGGTACCCATCACCACACTGTCCACGGTGACCGGGTTGCCGGTGCACGACCTCGGCTCGATGGTCGGCCGGCAGACGCCGATCCTGGCGGTGATCGTGCCCGTGGTCCTGGTCGGCATCGTCGACGGCTGGCGCGGCGTGCGCCAGACCTGGCTGCCGGCTGTGGTCTGTGGCCTGGCGTTCGCGGTGGCTCAGTACGTCACGTCGAACTACATCTCGGTACCGCTGACTGACATCATCGCGTCGCTGTTCTCCGCGGGCGCCGTCGTGGTGCTGCTGCGGGTCTGGCATCCGGTCACGTCCGGGCTGGTGGTGCCTGCGGTACGGCCGGTGGCCGGCGGTTCGGTCGACAACCCGGATCCGGCGTTCCAGAAGCGGGTGGCGCACCCGGACAGCCGCAAGGAGGAGTTGCGCTCCTACGCACCGTACCTGATTATCATCGTCATCTTCATCGTCGCGCAGATCCACCCGATCCTGCACGCGCTGGACACGGTCACCCGGTCGTTCAACTGGCCGGGCCTGCACATCGAGAACGCCGCCGGCAAGCCCTCGACGGTCAGCGTGTTCAAGTTCAACTGGCTCACCGCGGCGGGCTCGCTGATGTTCATCTCCGGCCTGGTCACCGCGCCGGTGCTCGGCGTGTCCCCGATCCGGGCGCTGCGCGCGTACGGCCGGACGCTACGCCAGCTGGTCTGGGCCATCATCACGGTGATGGCGGTGCTGGCGCTCGCCTACGTGATGAACGCGAGCGGCCAGACTGCGACGCTGGGCAACTGGATGGCCGGCGCCGGTGGCGCGTTCGCGATCCTGTCGCCGATCCTCGGCTGGCTCGGCGTCGCGGTCACCGGCTCGGACACGTCCTCCAACTCGCTGTTCGGCGCGTTGCAGGTCGCCGCGGGAACGAAGGCGGGTCTGAACACCACGCTGATGGCCGCGGCCAACTCCTCCGGCGGCGTACTCGGCAAGATGATTTCGCCGCAGAACCTGGCGATCGCGGCCGGCGCGGTCGGCCTGGTCGGCAAGGAGGGCGACATCTTCCGCCGGGTGTTCGGTTGGAGCCTGGCCTTCCTCGCCGGCATGTGCCTGCTGGTATATCTCCAGTCCACGCCGGTGCTGGACTGGATGGTTCCCTGAGCGACGGGGTGACCCAATGGGTGCTGGAGGTTCACCCGATGACCTCGTGAACCTCCAGCACCCGGCTGGTCAGGCGCACGTCCCCCAACTGCTCGCGATATTCGGCCCGGCGCGGGTCGGCCACAAACGCCTCGTACCCTTCGCGGGAGGCGAACGACAACAGGTGGACCTCGGTGCACGAGTCCTCGGTCCGCAGCCGCTGCTCCAGGCGTCCACCGTGGCTGGCCATCAGGGGCAGCACCAGGTCCTCGTACCGCTGGCCCGCGTCCCGGTGCTCCTCGGGAATGTCCACGACCACGGCGACGCGCAGGCGCGGGGCGGCGGACGGGCCGTCGAGGCGCTTGAAGAAGTGGACGTCGCAGTGGCCACCGGGGAGCCGCTCGGTGCGGCCGGTCTCGACGTAGCCGTGACGGCGGTAGAAGCCGGGCGCCTGGAACGACATCGAGGACACCACCATGCGGCTGCAGCCACGCCGGCGTGCCTCGTCTTCGGCGGTACGCAACAGCCGGGTCCCCCAGCCTTCGCGGCGGCAGCCATCGCGTACCCACAGCAGCCCGATACCGCCGCAGCCGCCCCAGGTCCAGCCGGACAGCCCTCCGATCAGCGAGCCGTCCGGGTCGGTCACCCGGACGGACAGCGTCGCCTCGTCCTCGGTACCGGCCGCCCGGACGCGGAACGCCGTCGATCCCTCGGCCCGCTCCCCGGTCTCCTCGCCGGTCGACTCACCCGCACCCGCACCGACCGTGCCAGTACCGTGATCCAAAACCATGGGCGGAGTATGCCAGTGCGCGTGGCGATCGGCCACGCGCCCTGGCAACTCACGCACAGGTCCGTCACAGGTCCATCCGGACGGGCCGCGGCCAGCGGGACGGAAACGGCGAACTCGAGACGGACGAGTTCAGCTGCCGATCGGCTGCGGCTCGTTCGGCACCGACTGGTCGGGGCGCTCGCGGTAGCTGCGGATGATGTCGGCGTACCGGTGCCCGCTGGCCTTCATGGTGCGCCGCTGGGTCGGGTAGTCGACGTGGACCAGGCCGAACCGCTTCGCGTACCCGTACGCCCACTCGAAGTTGTCGAGCAGCGACCAGGCGAAGTAGCCGGCGAGCGGAGCACCCCGGCGAGCCGCCGCGGCGCACGCCGCCAGGTGCTGCTCCAGGAAGTCGGTGCGCTCCTTGTCCTCCACGTGCCCGTCCGGCTCGATCTCGTCCGGCCACGCCGAGCCGTTCTCCGTCACGTAGATGCGCTGGGCCTGGTACTCGTCGGTGAGCCGGACCAGCAACTGCTCCAACCCATCGGCGTGCACCTCCCAGCCCATCCCGGTCAGGGTCCAGTCCGGCACGCTGATCATCCGCGCACGCGGCACCGGCCCGGTGGGGTCGTCGGTGACCACCTGACGGAAGTAGTAGTTCAGGCCGACGTGGTCCATCGGCGAGGCGATGACATCCAGGTCGCCGTCCCGGACCGGCGGCGTGATCCCGTACACCTCGACCATGTCCTCCGGGTACCCGCGGCCGTTCAACGGGTCCAGCCACCACCGGTTCGTGTGCCCGTCGGCGCGGCGCGCCGCCGCCACGTCCTTCTCGTCATCGCTGGCCGGCTCGCACGGGCTGAGGTTCAGCACCGCGCCGACCCGCACCGGTCCGCGCGACACGGACCGCAGCGCGGCCGCCGCCAGCCCGTGCCCGAGCAGCAGGTGGTGTGACGCGGGTACGGCCCGGGACAGGTCCTTCTCCCCCGGCGCCATGACGCCCTCCAGGTAACCGATCCACGCCGAGCACAGCGGTTCGTTCACGGTGAACCAGTCGCCGATCCGGTCGCCCAGCCGCTCGCCCACCACCCGCGCGTAGTCGGCGAAGGCCATCGCCGTGTCCCGGGCCGGCCAGCCGCCGCGATCCTGCAGCACCTGCGGCAGGTCCCAGTGGTACAGCGTGGCGAACGGCCGGATGCCGGACTCCAGCAGCGAGTCGACCAGCCGCTCGTAGAAGTCGAGTCCGGCCTGGTTCACCCGGCCCGTACCCTCCGGAAGGATGCGCGGCCACGCGATGGAGAACCGGTACGCGTCTACGCCCAACCGCCGCATCAGCTCGATGTCCTCCGGCCACCGGTGGTAGTGGTCGCACGCCACGTCACCGGTGTCACCGTTGTCGATCGCGCCCGGAACCCGACAGAACGTGTCCCAGATCGACGGTGAGCGGCCGTCCTCGGCCACCGCACCCTCGATCTGGTACGCGGACGTTGCCGTACCCCATATAAAGTCCGGCGCCAGGCCCCGCAGATACTTCATGACTCTCCTTGGCTGTGAAACGTTGGTATTACTTGACCGCACCAGCGGTCAGCCCGGCGACGAAGTGACGCTGCAGCGCGAGGAATCCGGCAACCACCGGGACGCTGACGACCAGGGACGCCGCCATGACTTGGTTCCAGTACACATCTTCGTAGGTGGAGTAGCTCTGTAGGCCGACCGCCAACGTTCGAGTGCTGTCGTTGGTCATCACCGAGGCAAAGAGCACCTCTCCCCACGCTGTCATGAACGCGTACACCGCCACCGCCACCACACCGGGCAGGGCCGTGGGCAGGATGACCTGTATCAGCGTACGCAGCGGTCCAGCGCCGTCGACCTGGGCCGACTCGTCCAGCCCGCGCGGGATGGAGTCGAAATAGCCGACCAGCATCCAAATCGAGAACGGCAGCGAGAAGGTGAGGTATGTGACGACGAGACCGGTACGGGTCGCGTAGAGCTGGAGGCCGGTGTACTTGTTGATGTTGACGTAGATGAGGAACAGCGGCAGCAGGAACAGGATCCCCGGGAACATTTGGGTCGACAGCACCGTGATGGAGAAGACCCGCCGGCCGAGGAACCGGTACCGGCTGACCGCGTACGCGGCGAAGATGGCCACCACCACGGAGCAGGCCATCGCGCTCGAACTGACGATGACGCTGTTCACGAAGTACCGGCCGAGCGGCACCGTGTGCCACATGTCGACGAACGGCTCCACCGTCAGGTGGGACGGGATCCAGCGGAACGGCCCCTGGACGTCGCGGAGCGGTTTGAGCCCGGACGTGAGCATCACGTAGATCGGGATCAGGGTGAACAGGGCGAGCGCGGTCAGCACGACGGCGCGGGTCACCTTGACCCAGCTTGGCTCACGCATCGTTCCTCCGGCGCGACGTGGCATACAGGTAGACCGCCGTCACCACAAGGAGGAACAGCAGCAGCAGCACGCTCATCGCGGAGCCGAGACCGAAGTTCCAGGTGACGAACGAGCTCTGGTAGATGTGGATGGAGATGAGGTCGGCCGCGTGCGGTGCCGCCGAACCGAACAGCACGTACGGCGTGTTGAAGTCGTTGAAACTCCACAGGAACAGCACCAGTAGCAGCACCTGGTTGACCGGGCGCAGCATCGGCAGCGTGATGCTGCGCAGCTGTCGCATGAATCCGGCGCCGTCCATCGCGGCGGCCTCGTACAGTTCGCCGGGGATCGTCTGCAGACCGGCGGTCAGCACCAGCAGCGCGAACGGCCAGGTGCGCCACACCGACACGACGACGAGGGAGACGAAGCTGTTGCCACCGATGAGCCAGAACGGCCGGCTGTGGAACAGGTGCAGTTCGTCGACCAGTACGTGGTTCACCGCACCGGTGTCGCGCTGGAGCATGAAGCTCCAGGTGATTACGGCGGCGTAGGCCGGCAGGGCGTACGGGGCGAGGAAGACGGTACGGAGCAGGCCGCGGCCACGAAACGGCCGCTGCAGCAGCACGCCGGCGGTGATGCCGAACAGCCAGCAGAAGCCCACGGTGAGTGCGCTGTAGCCGGCGGTCACCCCGAGCGAGTGCGCCAGGTTTCCGCCGATCGGACTGTTGAAGTCGAGCGTCACCCGGAAGTTGCCGAGGCCGACGAACGGCGCGGCGGACCAGTTGCGGATGTAGAACTGGGTCAGTCCGCGCAGGCTCATCCAGACGCCGGTGATCATCGGAATGATGTGCACCAGCAGTTCCAGGATGATGGCCAGAAGCAGCATGAGGTATGGGGTGGCGCGGTTTCCCTTGACCCGGCGGCGCCGCCGCTTCTTCGTGGACGCGGACTTACCGCCGGCCGCCGTACCGGGCCCGGCCGCCGGGGTGGTGACGGTTGTCATGAGACTCCTTACGGTGCCCGGAACGTGCGATCGCACCGGTTGCTGCGGGGCGGAGCTTGCTGGGCGGGACTTACTCGGTCGGACTTACCGGGCGGCCACCGGGGCCGCGGAGATGACTCCGCGGCCCCGAGCCGTCGAGTTGTCAGCCGGAGACTCAGCCGCCGGCCTTCACCTGCTGCTGGGCTGCCGTGAGCTTGCTCTTGATGTCGGCGTCGGTGACCGCCTTCCCACTCGCCGCCTCGGCGAACAGGTCCTTCATCGCACCGCCGACGAGGGTCTCGAACTGGCTCTCCTCGGGCACCGCCGGCAGCGGCGCGGCCGTGCTGGACAGAACCTGCTGGTACATCTTGACCGTCGCGGTCTGGAACGCCGGATCCGAGTAGGCACCCTGCACCGTCGGCAGCGAGGCGTACGTCTTGTTCAGCGTCATCTGCTCGGCGTCGCTCGTCATGAACTTCACGAACTTCAGCGCGGCGTCCTTGTGCTTGGTGTTGCTGAACACCGCCATGTTGATGCCGGCCACCATGCTGTTGACGTGCTTGCCGCCGGCCGGGGCCGGGTCCTCGAACGGCACCGGCGCGACGCCGTAGTCGTCGGGGTTCATCCCGTGCGTCTTGATGCCGCTGTCCGCGGCCTGCCACAGGATCATCGCGGCCTTGCCGGTGGCGAAGTCGGTGATCGACGTGTTGTTGGTGTACTGCACGTCGCTCGGGTTCACGATCTTGTCGGTCGCCATGAAGTCGATGTAGCGCTTGAGGGCGGCGACGTTCGCGTCGGTGTCGAAGGTCGGCTTGCCGGCCGAGTCGAACCAGGAACCGCCGTACTGCTCGCTGAACGCGAACGCGTGGTGCGAGTTCTCGGTCGGGTTGCCGGCCTCCAGAGCCAGGCCCCACTGGTTGCCGTGGGTGAGCTTCTTGGCGTCGGTCACCAGCTCGGACCAGGTGGCCGGCGGGTTGGCGATGCCGGCCGCGGCGAACATCTTCTTGTTGTAGTACAGGCCGTAGGCCAGCGAGTAGATCGGCACCGCTGTCGGCGGCTTGCCGGGCGCACCGGTGGCCGAGAGGCTACCGGCCAGGAAGCGGTCCTTGCCGCCGATCGCCGACATCGTCGCGTCGTCGAACGGCAGCAGCGCGCCGGTGGCCTGGAGCGTCGCCGACCAGGTGTTGCCGATGTTGAGAACGTCCGGGCCTTCGCCGGAAGTGGTCGCCGCCAGGATGCGGTTGAGCAGGTCGGGCCAGCCGATGACCTCAAGCTTCACGGTGATGCCGGTCTGCTGCTTGAACTTGTCCAGCTCCGGCTGAAGGACCTGCTTGTCGTTGTCCAGGCTGGAGCCTTGGTTACTCGCCCAATAGGTGAGAGTGGTGGATCCACCATCTGAGCTGCCGTTGTCGCTGCACCCGATGAGCGCGGGCGCGACCAGGAGCGCGGCAGCGGCCAGCAGGCCGAATCTGCGAGGGCTCACGTATGGCCTTCCTTTGTACGGACGGAAACGCGGGGTAACTGGTCTGTTGTCGCGCAGAGGAAGCCGCACTGCTTCCGGGTCGGAACTATTGCGTGCGGGCGAAGACCGATGGCCAGGGAGCAGCCACCGATCTAAACTTTGGGATTGAACTATGTCCTGGATTAAACATCCGGCGTTGAGTGGCGTCAAGACGGGAGAGCGTTCTCTGGCTGGTCACTGCGATGCCCCGGTTCGGTGACTGTTCCGGCCACCGATTCTCTGCACAACCGTTGCACGGCTGTCTATACCTGCGCTGGCGCGGCCCATTGAACCGCACGCCTATCGTTATCCAAACGTGGTCTGCCGGTTACCTGGGCCGGCGCCACACCGGTCCGGGTACCAGTCGGGAGAGCGCTCCCCGAAACGTTCGGCTGCGCGGCTAGCGGGCCGACACGGCGTCGCGGGCGCACTCGTCGGCGCGCTGGAGCAACAGGTCGCGCTCGCGGTTGTTGCGGGTGAGCGACGCGGCGCGCTCCAACTCGGTACGGGCCTCGTCGTAGCGGCCGAGCCGGGCCAGCAGATCGCCGCGCACGCTGGGCAGCAGATGGTACTCACGCAACGACGGCTCCTCGGTCAGCGCGTCGACCACCTCAAGACCGGCCGCCGGACCGTACGCCATCGCGAGCGCCACGGCCCGGTTCAGCTCCACCACCGGGGACGGGATCAGCTCGATCAGCACCTGGTACAGCGCGGCGATGCGTGCCCAGTCGGTCTGCTCCGCGGTACGGGCGCGGGCGTGGCAGGCGGCGATCGCGGCCTGCACGAGGTACGGCCCGGGTGCGTCCCCGATCGCCTCGGCCCGGTCGAGGGCGGCCAGCCCGCGACGGATGAGCAACTGGTCCCAGGTCGCGCGGTCCTGGTCGAGCAACAGCACGGGCTCACCCGACGGGCCGATCCGCGACCGCAAGCGCGACGCCTGGATCTCCATCAGCGCGACCAGCCCGTGCACCTCGGCCTCGCGCGGCGTCAACTCGGCGAGGACGCGCCCGAGTCGCAGCGCCTCCTCACACAGCGCGGGCCGTACCCAGTCGTCCCCGGCCGTCGCCGAGTATCCCTCGTTGAAGATGAGGTACAGCACCTCGAGTACCGAGGACAGCCGCCCGGCACGCTCCGGCCCGCTGGGTACCTCGAACGGCACCTGCTTGTCGGCGAGGGTGCGCTTGGCGCGCACGATGCGCTGCGCCACGGTCGGCTCCGGAACGAGGAACGCGCGGGCGATCTCCGGAGTGGTCAGACCACCGAGCAGGCGAAGGGTCAGCGCGACCCGTGCCTCTGTGGACAGCACCGGGTGGCAGGCGATGAAGATCAGCCGCAGGAGGTCGTCGCCGACATCGTCGCCGTCGATCGCGGCTTCCAACTCGGGTGGCTCGGTACTCTGAGCGATCTCCAGCTCACGACCAAGCTCCTCCTGCTTGCGCTCCAGCCGCCTCTCGCGCCGGAAGGTGTCGATGGCGCGGCGCTTGGCGATGGTCATGAGCCAGGCGCCGGGGTTGTCCGGGACACCGGAGGTGGGCCACTGTTCGAGCGCGGCGACGAGCGCGTCCTGGGCGAGATCTTCGGCAAGACCGACATCTCGTACCATCCGCACGAGTCCGGCGATGAGCCTGGCGGACTCGATCCGCCAGATCGCCTCCACCGTGCGCTGTGCCTGGGCAGCCGTCACACCAATGACTAAAGCATCCGAGGACGGCCAGCGCCCACCGGGGCACGCTGACTGGCGAACGTGCCCCGGCGGGTACTCACCCCTTGTGCTGCTCGGCCGCCTGCGCGCGCAGCCGCTCCTCCGCCTCCCGAAGCTCGGGGGTGAGCTCAGCGCCGAAGTCGTCGGCCTCGAACACCTGGCGGATCTCCAGCTCGGCGTCGTCCCCCATCGGGGCGCGCTTCATCCACTCGATGATCTCCTCCTTGGAGCCCACCTGGAGCAGCCAGAAGCCGGCGATCAGCTCCTTGGCCTCGGTGAACGGCCCGTCGATCACGGTGCGCTGGCCACCCGAGAACCTGATCCGGGCACCCTTCGAACTCGGGTGCAGTCCCTCGCCGGCCAGCAGTATGCCGGACTTGACCAGCTCCTCGTTGAACTTGCCCATGGCGGTCAGCTCCGCCTCGGTCGGCATGACGCCCGCCTCGGTGTCCTCGTTCGCCTTGACCATCACGATGAATCGCATCGCAGTTCTCCTTCGAGTTCCGGGTTGTCCCGGGCCGGTGACCGGCCGTCAGCGCCGGTCTCGTAGACGCGTCGAACAAGGGTGACCCGGAATCGACACGGCGGGCGGACCATTTTCAAGATTTTCTGGCGGCCCGTGCCGACCGGCAGCGGGGGTTGGGCGAGCCATCAATCCGCCGCATCGATCCCGGCCGCTGCGTTGACGGCGCCGTAGCGCCTCTGTAATCTTTAGCCAACCTGGTGCAAGATTTTTGCACTCAGTTACTCGGATTCTTTCTCAGAAACCGCAAGTTCCGGCAAGGACGCACCCGCTCGGTGTCCGTGCACCCGCTCCGCCATCCCCGGAGAGGCCCACGTGATGTCGACCCTTCTTGCGCACGGCCGATCGCCCCCGGTCCAGCACCGCGCAGCGCCGTCCCGGCGAGAGCGGTCGCCGCTCGCGTCCCGCCGCTGACCGATCCCCCGGGGCAACACCCGCGCCCGACGGGCGCCACCTTCGTCCCTGCCGTTCCCGATGAGGAGATAGAGGAACGCGATGAGAAAGACGTACCTGCGGATGGCCGCCGCGGCACTGGCCGGGCTCCTGGTGTCCGCGCTGCCGGTGCTGGCGGTGTCCCCCGCCTCTGCCGCCGGCCCCAACCTCGCGGCGGGCAAGGCCGCCTCGTCCAGCAGTTCCACGAGTCCGTACACGCCGAGCAACCTCAACGACGGCAACCAGGCAAGCTACTGGGAGAGCACGAACAACACGTTCCCCCAGTGGGCGCAGATCGACCTGGGCGCCAGTACGAACATCAACCAGGTCGTCCTGAAGCTGCCCACCGGCTGGGGTGCCCGGACCGAGACGCTGTCCATCCAGGGCAGCACGGACGGCGGCAACTTCACCACGATCGTGGCGTCCGCCGGGTACAACTTCGACGGATCCGGCAACGTCGTGACGATCAGCTTCGGGGCGACCAACGCCCGGTACGTGCGGGCGAACATCACCGCCAACACCGGCTGGTCGGCCGGCCAGCTCTCGGAGTTCGAGGTCTACGGTTCGAGCACCTCGTCGTCGGGCAACCTGGCCTCGGGCAAGACGATGAGCGCGAGCGGGGTCTCCCAGAACTACGTGGCGGCCAACGCCAACGATGGCAACGCCTCGAGCTACTGGGAGAGTACGAACAACGCGTTCCCGCAGTGGTTGCAGGTCGACCTGGGCAGCTCGGTCAGCGTGAACCGGGTGGTGCTCAAGCTCCCGCCGTCGACGGACTGGGGCACCCGTACCGAGACGCTGTCCGTACAGGGCAGCACGACCGGGTCGAACTTCTCCGACATCGTCGGGTCGGCCGGGTACGTGTTCAACCCGTCGACCGGCAACACCGTGACGATCAACTTCACCGCGACGACCACCCGGTACCTGCGCCTGTCCATCACCGCCAACACCGGCTGGCCGGCCGGGCAGCTCTCGGAGTTCGAGGTGTACGGGCCGTCCACCGGTGACACCCAGGCGCCCACGGCACCATCCAACCTGGCCTACACCCAGCCCACTACCGGCCAGATCAAGCTGGCCTGGAATGCCTCCACCGACAACGTGGGTGTCACCGGGTACGACGTGTACGCCAACAACAACCTCGTCACCACGGTGTCCGGCACCGTGCTGACGTACACCGACACCCAGCCGCTGACCGCGACGGTCACCTACTTCGTCCGGGCGCACGACGCCGCCGGCAACCAGTCCGGCAACAGCAACAGCGTCACGCGTACCGGCCAGTCAGGCGGGGACACGCAGGCGCCGACGGCGCCGAGCAACCTCGCGTACACCCAGCCGGCGTCCGGGCAGATCAGGCTGGCCTGGGGTGCCTCGACCGACAACGTGGGCGTGACCGGGTACGACGTGTACCGCGACGGTTCGCTCATCACGACGGTGGGCGGCACGACCCTGACGTACACCGACAGCCAGCCGGACACGGCCACGGTCTCGTACTACGTCAAGGCGCACGACGCGGCGAACAACCAGTCCGTGGCGAGCAACACCGTCACCCGTACCGGCAGCGGTGGTGGCGGCGGCTCGAACCTGGCCGTGGGCAAGCCCATCACCGGTACCGCCAACACGTACGTCTTCGTGCCGGCCAACGCCAACGACAACGACCTCACCACCTACTTCGAGGGCTCGACGTACCCGAGCCAGCTGACCGTCAAGCTCGGCGCGAACGCCGACGTGAACACGGTCGTGGTGAAGCTCAACCCGGACTCGGCCTGGGGCACCCGTACCCAGACCATCCAGGTGCTCGGCCGCGAGCAGAGCGCGACGACCTTCACCACCCTGTCGGCGTCGCAGACGTACACGTTCAACCCGGCCACCGGAAACTCGGTGAGCATCCCGGTCAGCGCCCGGGTCGCCGACGTCGAGTTGTCCATCACCAGCAACAGCGGGGCACCGGGCGGGCAGGTCGCCGAGTTCCAGGTCATCGGCACCCCGGCGCCGAACCCGGACCTGACCGTCACCGGCTCGTCGTGGACTCCGGCGTCACCGGTCGAGACCGACTCGATCACCGCGTCGGCCACCGTGAAGAACGCCGGCAACGCGTCGTCCGGCGCGACGAACGTGAACTTCTACCTCGGTACCACGAAGGTCGGCACCGCGTCGGTCGGCGGCCTGGCCGCCGGGGCCAGCAGCACGGTGTCCGCGAGCATCGGCACCCAGACGGCCGGCACGTACCAGCTGACCGCGAAGGTCGACGAGTCGAACAGCGTCATCGAGCAGAACGACGGCAACAACAGCTACACCAACCCGACCAACCTGGTGGTGACACCGGTGCAGAGTTCCGACCTGGTCGGGTCGGTCGCCTGGACGCCGGGCAACCCGGCGGCCGGCAACAGCGTGGCGTTCACGGTCACCGTGAAGAACCAGGGCACCGTCGCCACCGCGAGCGGATCCCACGCGGTCACCCTCACGGTCGTGGACACCTCCAACAACAGCACGGTCAAGACGCTCACCGGCTCGTTCAGCGGTGCGTTGGCATCCGGCGCGAGCACGAACGTCTCGATGGGCTCGTGGACCGCGGTCAACGGCCGGTACAACGTGCACGTGGTGCTCGCCGTCGACACCAATGAGCTGTCCGTCAAGCAGGGCAACAACACCAGCGACACCGCGATGTTCGTGGGCCAGGGCGCGAACATGCCGTACGACACGTACGAGGCGGAGTCCGGCACGGTCGGCGGCGGTGCCACGGTGGTCGGTCCGAACCGGACCATCGGCGACGTCGCGGGTGAGGCGTCCGGCCGCAAGGCGGTCACGCTGAACTCGACCGGCTCGTACGTGCAGTGGACGTCCCGGGCATCCACGAACACGCTCGTGGTGCGGTTCTCCATCCCGGACGCGTCCGGCGGTGGCGGCATCACCTCGTCGCTCGACCTGTACGTCAACGGAACCCTCGTCCAGCCGCTCAGCCTCTCCTCGCACTTCGCCTGGCTGTACGGCGCGGAGACCGGCCCGGGCAACTCGCCGGGCTCCGGCAGCCCGCGGCACATCTACGACGAGGCGCACTTCCTGCTCCCGTCCTCGTACCAGGCGGGCAGCACCATCAAGCTCCAGAAGGACGCGTCGAACACGGCCCAGTACTACGCCATCGACTTCATCAGCCTGGAGCAGACCGCACCGGTGGCGAACCCGGACTCGGCGCACCTGACCGTACCGGCCGGCTTCACCCAGCAGGACGTCCAGAACGCGCTGGACAAGGTACGGATGGACAGCACCGGTACGCTGACCGGCGTCTACCTGCCCGCCGGCCAGTACTCGGTGTCCGGCAAGCTGCTCGTCTACGGCAAGCCGGTGAAGGTGGTCGGCGCCGGGGTCTGGTACACGCAGTTCAACGCACCGGCCAACCAGGAGAACACCGACGCCGACTGGGACCTCCAGTCCGGTGCCAGCGGCTCCTCGTTCACCGGGTTCGCGTGGTTCGGCAACTACGACTCACGCATCGACGGCCCCGGGCACACCTGGGACCTGCGCAACATGTCGAACATCACGATCGACAACGTGTGGATCGAACACCAGGTGGTCGGTGTCTGGGGTGCGGCCGCGGTGATGAACTCGACGTTCACCAACCTGCGCATCCGCGACCTGTACGCCGACGGCATCAACCTCACCAACGGCAGCCAGGGCAACGTCATCAGCAACGACGAGGCCCGGTCGACCGGTGACGACAGCTTCGCGTTGTTCGCCGCCCTCGACCAGAACAGCGGAGACCTGAAGAACAACACGATCCAGAACGTGACCGCGCTGACTCCCTGGCGGGCGGCCGGTGTCGCGGTGTACGGCGGCTACGCCAACACCGTGCAGAACTTCTACGTCGCGGACACGTTGTGCTACTCGGCTCTGACCATCAGTTCGCTGAACTTCGGGTACCCGTTCGAGGGCTTCGGAGCCAGCCCGCCCACCACCATCCAGAACTTCACTCTCGCGCGCGACGGTGGACACTTCTGGGGCGACCAGGTGTTCGGTGCGATCTGGGTGTTCTCCGCGACCCAACCGTTCCAGGGCATCCGGGTGAACAACGCGAACATCACCGACCCCACGTACTCCGGCATCATGTTCCAGACGGACTACGTCGGCGGCTCCGCGCAGTACTCGGTGACGGACACCATCTTCACCAACACCACCATCACCGGCGCCCAGCAGAGCGGCGACCAGTACAACTCGAAGTCCGGCTACGGCATCTGGGCCAACCCGCTGCCCGAGCCAGGACAGGGACCGGCGGTCGGCTCGGTGACGTTCAACCATCTGGTCGAGAGCAACAACTTCGTCGACGTCCAGAACACCACGTCGACATTCCACATCACGGTGAATTCGTAGCCAGTGAACCCGTAACCCTTAGACCGCAACGATTCCGTCCCACCACGGCGCCGCCGGGAGGTCCCGACCTCCCGGCGGCGCCCGTGCGTGAGCCCCGGGAAGGCCCCTACTCTGGTTTCAGGGGTCGATCATGGATGTCCCCGATGGCCCGGACCGGCCGGATCGGCGAGAGTCGGAGCGAGATCACAAATCCTGAACAGACGTAGGGAGAACTCTATGCGGGTATCCGTTCGCGCACCCGTCCGGCGGCGAATGGCGACGGCGGCGGTGGCCGGAGCACTGACGGGAGCACTGGGCCTGGCCACCATCGCCGCTCCAGCCTTCGCCGGTGCCGTGGCGTCAGACGCGCCGAGCCGGATCGGTCGAAACGCCGACTCGGCCCAGCCGCTACCCCCGCTGGATCCGGAGCTGCTGCGGCAGGCCATCGCCGGGCTGCCGAACTCCACGGTGACCGGGGCACTGCTGTCCGTCGGCGGGTCGGCCGGCGCGTGGTCCGGTCGGTCAGGCGTCGCGGACGTCCGTACCGGCGCCCCGGTGCCCGCCGGCGCGCGGTACCGGATCGGCAGCGTGACAAAGGTGTTCACCAGCCTCATCGTGTTGCAGTTGGCGGCGGAGCACCGGCTCGACGTGAATCAGACCGTGCAGCACTACCTGCCGGGTACGCTGCCGGACTCGTACCCGCCCGTCACGGTCGGCGAACTGCTCAACCACACCAGCGGGCTGCCTATCTCCACTGTGGACGCCCGGGATACCGATCCGCGGTGGTTCGTGGAGCACCGCTTCCAGTACTGGACGCCGCAGCAGGTGGTCGACTCCGCCTTCGAGTCCCCGATGGCGTTCGCCCCGGGGACCGAGCAGCAGTACAACGGAGTCAACTACTTCCTGGCCGGGATGGTCATCGAGAAGGTCACCGGACACTCGTACGCCGACGAACTCACCAGGCGGATCGTGCGCCCGCTCGGCCTGCACGACACCGTCTCGCCGGCCCCGCACGACGTCCGGCTGACCGGTCCACACGCGCACGGCTACGTCAATGTGGACGGCACCCTCGCCGACGTCACCGAGCAGAGCTCGTGGGGCTGGGCCGAGGGCGGCATGATCTCCAGTACCGCCGACCTCACCCGGTTCATCACCGCGCTCTACCAGGGCAGGCTTCTGCCCGCGGCGCAGCTCGCCGAGATGTTCACGCTGCCGGACGTGCCGTACGTCGACGGCAGCAACTGCCGGATCGGCCCGGACTCGGGGCGGGCGTGCTTCAGCATGGGCCTGGAGGCCACCACGTTCCCGGACGGGGTGACGGTGTGGGGCAAGAGCGGGGAGGTACCCGGCTACACCAGCGCGGTGTTCGCCACCCGTGACCTGTCCCGGATCGCCGTGTACGACATCAACCCCACGGGCGACCGGGACGGCACCGAGACCCCGTACGTGCAGAACATGGCGGCCGCGACGTTCGACCCGGCGCTGTTCGTTCCCGCCTCGTGACTCTCGTTCACGGTGACGGGCTGAACCCGGGCGAATGACCGGCCGGGCCGGGTCGGTGGCGGGGACGATCCCGCCACCGACCCGGCCTCCGTCGACAGGGCCGGAATGGTCTATGTCAGCGATGCGGGCGGCGGGCGCAGGCCGTCGATGACGTAGCCGAGCAGCCGCTCGCCGTCGTCCGGCGCCGACTCGCAGGCCATCGCGACCCCGTGCGTCAACCGCAACACGTCCGCCGGCTCCACGTCGGCGCGGATCAGCCCGGCCTGTCTGGCCGGATCCATCAGCCGACCCAGCGCTCCGCGCAGGGTGTCCCGGCAGTACGTCATCGTCGGCGCGTCCATGCCGAGCATCGCCTTGACCGCGGCGCCCAGACCGCGCTTGACCTTCACGTAGTCCAGCTGGATGAGCAGGAAGGCGGACAGCGCCTCGCTCGGTGAGAGGTCGCTGTCGAGCAGCCGGTCCGCCTGGGCGGACAGCGCCTCGATGTCGTCCAGGTAGACCGCGGCCAGCAGCGACTCCCGGGTCGGGAAGTGCCGGTAGAGGGTGCCCGGGCCGACCCCGGCACGCTTTGCGATCTCGTCCAGCGACGCCTCGGGCCCGTGCTCGGTGAACGCCTGCCGCGCCGCCACGATCAGCCGGCCGCGGTTGCGGCGGGCGTCGGCACGCATCGGCCGCCCGCCGGGAAGCATGCCGGCATCCGGAGTTCCGCCGGACGAGGGTGTACCGCCAGAAGAGGGTGTACCGCCGGACGAGGGCGTGCCCCCAGAAGAGGGCGCCCCGCCGGACGAGGGCGTGCCGCCGGGGGAAGGCGAGGCGCCCGGGGAAGGGGTCCCGTCGCCGGGGAGCTCGGCGGGGAGCACAGCGCCCTCCTTCGCGGTTGAGCAACTAAACGGAGAATCTCTCCGAATCCCGTTGCGAAGCGGAGACTATCTCCGTACAGTATCTCAAGAGAGAAGTGGAGAGCTTCTCCGGTTATTCCCGCGCACCTTTCTGGAGCAGCCTTGTCTCAGCAGACGCTGTCCACACCAGTAATCCAACGTACCGAGGCACCACCCCATCGACGAGGGCTCGCTCTCGCGATCATCGTCACCTGCCAGCTCATGCTGATCCTGGACGCGACTGTGATGAACGTCGCACTACCCCGGATCCAGACCGGCCTGCACTTCTCGGCCACCAGCCTGGCCTGGGTGATGAGCGCCTACACCCTGGCGTACGGGGGGCTGCTCCTGCTCGGCGGCCGGGCCGGCGACATCCTCGGCCGGCGCCGCATGTTCGTCGCCGGTATCGCACTGTTCACCGTCGCGTCGCTGGCCGGCGGGTTCGCCACCTCGGCCGGGTGGCTTCTGGCCGCCCGGGTCGCGCAGGGCGTCGGCGCCGCTGCCGCCGGTCCGAGCACCATCGCGTTGATCGCCACGACGTTCACCGAGCCCCGGGAGCGGATCCGCGCTCTCGCCCTGCTGTCCGGGGTGGCCAGCGGCGGGTTCGCCATCGGGCTGGTCCTCGGCGGCATACTCACCGAACTGGCGTCCTGGCGGTGGGTGCTGTTCATCAACGTACCGTTCGGACTCGCCGCGGTGCTCCTGGCGCCACGGTACGTCCGCGAGCCGGAACGGCACCCGGCCCGGCTGGACTTGCCCGGTGCCGTCGCCGGCACCGGTGCGGTCGCCACCCTGGTTTACACGTTCATCCACGCCGCGTCCGGCGGCTGGTCGAGCCGGGAAACCCAGCTCACGCTCGCCGCTGGCGTCGTGCTGCTGATCGCGTTCCTGGCCATCGAGATCCGGACCCGGGAACCGATCATGCCGCTGCGGTTGTTCGCCGACCGGAACCGTGCCGCCGCCTACCTGAACTTCCTGCTCGGGCCGGCCGCGATGATGTCGATGTTCTTCTTCCTGACCCAGTTCCTCCAGGAGGTGCGCGGCTTCGGCGCGCTGGCGACCGGCTTCGCGTTCATGCCGATGGCCGCGGGCATGTTCATCATGACCCGGCTGGTCCCCCACCTGTTGCACCGGCTGGGGCCGAAGCCGCTGGTGATCACCGGCACGCTCGTGATGATCAGTGGGCTGATCTGGCTCACCCAGCTCTCGACGTCCAGCGGGTACGCCGGCGCGATCCTCGGTCCGATGGTGCTCATGGGTGTGGGTGGCGGACTCAGCTTCGTACCGCTCACTCCGGTCATCATGGCGAGCGTTGCGCCGAAGGATGCCGGGGCCGCCGGTGGGGTGCTGCAGACCATGCAGCAGACCGGTTCCTCGCTGGGGCTGGCGGTGCTCGTCACGGTGTTCGGGTCGGCGGCCCGGCACGCCGCGATCGGCGCGCCGGCCGGAGTGGCCGGGGCTCACCACACCCTGGTGGCCGGCATGACGAGCGCGTTCACCGCCGCGGCGGTGATCGCCGTCGGTACGGTCGTGGTGGCGCTGACGTTCCGGGGCAGCCGTAGCCGGCAGGGCGAGCCGGCAGCCGGATGAGCAGGGCGCCAGCCTTCTGAATAGAGCGCCAGCCGGATGAACGGAAAGCGGCGGTCGGAGTCAGCATCCCCGGACGCGGGCCCGGCCGCCGCTTTCCGGCACCGGTGCACCCGGCGAAACCGCGGACAGCGCACCGGTCACCGGAGAGACGATCAGGGAGGCGCCGTCGAGAGACGGCACGAGGTCGTCGAGGGACGGCCCGGCCGGCGGGACATCGGGCCGGGACGGCACCGAGAGACCCTTGTGCCACCAGGGTGTCTCGACGAACCCACGGCGGACGACCAGCAACACCACGCTGGCGGTCCAGCCGAGTACGCCGTCGAGCTGGCCCAGCGTGCCGTTGGTGAACTCGAAGACATCCTGAGTGGTCGGCAGGATCAGCTCGCACATCAGGGCGTTGTGGCTCAGGGTCGCGGCGACATATCGCACGCCCTGGTAGGTGGCGAGCTTGCGGGCAACGGAATCGAGCTGGGCCGGGGCCACCGAGATGTCGAGGATGATCTCCGACTCAAACCCCAGCGCCGGGGCGGGAACCAGCGTCACCAGGTGGATGCAGCCGCGCCCCTGAAGCGTCTCGAAGCGCCGCCGTACGGTGCTCTCGTTGACTCCCAGGGCAGCGGCCACGCTACGGAAGCTGGCCCGGCCGTCTCCCGCCATGAGATCGATAATCTTGTGGTCGGCGGGGTCGAAGTGGCTCGGCGCGCAGCGGTGCACCTCGACCGCACGTTTCTGATCGACGCCGACCCCGAACTGCTGGCTCCAGTCGTGAGCGACCTTGTACGTATTCAACGTCAGGTCGGTGTTGCAGCGCTCCACGCCGTCGATCGCCTGGATTTCGTTGACGATGCGGGTGTGCAGCGACTCTTCCTTGCGCACGTTCAGCTCGGCGAGGATGTCGTACGCCCCGGTGACCAGGCCCAGGAACCGCATGTCGGTGCGGCGGGACAACGCGCCGAGCACCCGCATCTGGGTGCCCGGCGCGCAGGTGATCCGGAGGATGAACAGATCCGACTCGCCGCCGTGCTGGATGTCGGGCATCACCGCGACCCGCACGACGCCGTCGCGCAGCAACTGCTGACCGCGGCGGGCGACGGTCGCCACCGATGTGCCGCACTGCTCGGCGATCTCGGTCCAGCTGGCCCGGCCGTTTCCCTGCAAGGCGATGACGATCCGGCGATCCAGTTCGTCGAGATGTTCAGCGCCCTCCATCGGCTCCCACTTCACGCAGGAAGTCGCGCACCACCTTCCGCCACAATTCGGCTTCTTCGATCTGCGGCGAGTGCCCGGACTTCTCGAATACGACGAGTCTAGCGTCCGGGATGAGCGAGACAATCACCTCGCTGGAGGCCACCGGCGTAATCCAGTCGCCGCGGCCGACAGTCACCAGCGTCGGAATGGTGATCTTGTGTAGCTGCGGCTTGATGTCGTACGCGGGCATGTTCACCGAGAACGCGTAGTTGTGCGTCTGGTACCGGTACGGCGTCGACTCGACCCGCTGGGCCACCTTCGCCGGGTCGTACACGTGGTCGTACAGCGGCAGGATCTCCGCCCAGCAGTCGCGCAGGTCCGCGTCGTCGCGCACGGTACCGGTGTTGATCCGGTCCAACTTCTCCAGGTCGATCTTCACCCGGGTGGAGGTCTCCGCGTTGTGCCGGGCCGCCTTGTCGTTCTCGTGGTCGGCGGAGGTGTCCCGCAGCACCAGCGCGCTCACCCGCTCCGGGTGCCGGATCGCGTACTCCATCGAGATGAAGCCGCCGTACGAGCCGCCGGCCATGACGAACCGCTCGACGCCGGCCCACTCGCGCAGCGCGTCGACGTCGGCCACCCACTGCTCGTGGGTGAACGGCGCCTTTCCCTCGCTGACGCCGGACCCCCGCGCGTCGAAGGTGATGACCCGGAAGGTGTCCGCGAACGGGGAGAAGGTCGCCTTGGTCTCGGCGCTGGACCCGAGGCCGGGCGCGCCGTGATGCGTGATCATGACCGGGGCGTTGTCGTCGCCGAAGACCTCGACCTCGAGTTCGTTGCCGTTGATGTTCAGCCGCACGGGACTTCCTTTCCTGCTTTCCTGAAACGGAGCGGGCCTGAAACGGAGCGGGTGGTCAGACCGGGATGATGACGTCGTCGAGACCGCGGGGGTACGCGGTGAACGGCCGGGCGCCGTCCTCGGTCAGCAGCATCGAGTCGGAGATGCGGTACCCGCCGTGCTCCGGCACGTAGATGCCGGGCTCGTTGGAGACGATCATTCCCGTCTCCAGTACGGTGTCGTCGCCGTCCTCCAGCCACGGCGGCTCGTGCATGCCGAGCCCGATGCCGTGCCCCTGCCGGTGGCGCAGGAACCCGCCGAGCCCCTGCCCCCGGATGACGTCCAGGCAGGCCCGGTTCACGTCGGCGCACCGCACCCCGGGCCGCAGCGCCTCGGTACCGGTCTGTTGCGCCTCCCGCACCGCCTCGTAGTACCGGCGCTGGTCCGCGGTCGGCTCGCCGAGGATGAAGGTCCGCTCCCCCTCCACGAATCGCCCACCGACGGCGCAGCCGAGCGAGAGCATGAACACCTCGCCGGGGCGCAGCCGGTACCCGGACGGCAGCCCGTGCGGGTGAGCGCTGTTGGCACCGGCGTACACCAGGCCACCGGCCAGCGGCGAGACCACCACCACGTCGGTGTGCTCGGCGTACATGGTCCGGGTGCCGACCGAGCCCACGTACCCGGCCAACTCCGCCTCGCTGGGCAGCTGGCCGCCGCTCTCGATGGCGTCGGCGATGAGGGTACGGCCGGCGGACAGCATGAGGTCGGTGATCCGGGCCGCCTCGGCGTGCAGCGCGATCTCCTCCGGCCGCTTGACCAGCCGGGCCCGGGTCACCACGTCGGTACGCACCAGGGTGGCCTTGCCGAACGCGGCGGTGACCTCGGCGAGCCGGGCCACGCTCATGCTGCCCGCGTACCCGACCCGCCCGGCCACCTCACCGAGGAACTCGAACGGCGGCCGCACGCCGGGGAACTCCGGGTACGAGACCAGTTCCGCCGCGGTGTTCTGCCACTCGGCGTGCTCGCGCTCCAACTCCGGCAGCAGCAGGGTCGCGGTGCCGTCGACACCGAGCAGCAGTGCCACCGGCCGCTCGCCGGGGTGGTGGAAGAAACCGGTCAGGTACGCGACGTCCGAGGCGTCGTCGGCCAGTATCGCGTCCAGTCCGGCATCGGCGAGCGCGGCACGCACACCGTCCTGAATGGACCGGTAGAAGTCGACCGGCAACCGCTGGCTCCGCTGAGCCTGCGCAGTCTGAGCCTGCGCCTTCTGAGCCTGCGTCGTCTGAGCCTGCGCCATGGGCTAGTCCTCCCGGGATCGGGGATTGCGGGCGTCGTTGTAGGTAATGGAGATCAGCGTCGCCGAGACCACCAGCACGAGCATGGCCAGCGACGGGAACAGGGTGGTCCACCAGGCGCTGGACATCGCGCCGGACTGCTCGGACTCGAACAGGATCCGGCCCCACGACCAGTTGGTCACTCCGCCCAGGCCCAGGAACGCCAGGCTGGCGGCGGTGAGCACGGCCCGGGACGAGGTGAGCGCGACCGACACGATGACCACCGGCGCCACCGCCGGCAGCAGGTGCTTGCGGATGATCCAGGTGGACGATCCGCCGGTGAGCCGGGCCGCGTCCATGTAGGGCAGCCGTACCGCCGAAAGGGCCTGCGACCGCACCACCCGGGCCACCTCGGGCCAGGAGAAGAACGCGATGATCAGGATCTCGGTGAGCAGGCTCGTGCCGGCCAGCGCGGTCACCAGGATCATCAGCGGCAGTACCGGCAGCGACAGGCACAGGTCCACGATCGTGCCGATCACGGTGTCCGCCTTGGGGAAGTACGCCCCCAGCACGGCCACCAGCACACCGATGACGATCGCCAGCGCCGAGGAGGCGGCGGCCACCAGCACGCTGATCCGCGTGCCCCACACGACTTCGGCGAAGATATCCCGGCCCAGGTTGTCGGTGCCGAAGATGTGCGAACCGCTGGGCGCCCTGAGCACCGCGCCGCCGTAGCCCTGAGGCTCGGACACGACCAGCGGCGCGAAGATGGCGACCAGGACGATCAGCGCCAGCACGACCAGCGAGATCATGCCCAGCGGGTTGCGCCGGAACGCCGACCAGGTGGCCCGCGCCGCGGTCGGCGCCTCGGTGGTGACCGAGTCGAGCGCGCCAACGCTCATGCTTCTCCCTCCTTCCTCATGCCGTGCGCACCCGCGGGTCCAGCACGCCGTACGCCAGGTCGGTGAGCATGTTCACCAGCACCACGGTCGCGGCCAGGAGCACGAAAGCGCCCTGCAGCACCGGGTAGTCGAGCTGAGTGACGGCCTCGTAGATGCCACGCCCGACTCCCGGATAGGCGAACACGGTCTCGGTGAGCACCGCGCCGCCGACCAGGTAGCCCAGGTTCAGACCCACCAGCGTGGTGGTCGGCAGCAGCGCGTTGCGCAGCGCGTGCTTCCACACCACCTTGCTGCGGGGCAGGCCCTTGGCGTTGGCCAGGACGGTGTAGTCCTCACCGAGTGACTCGATGAGCGTGGCGCGCAGAGTCAGCGCGTACGACCCCAACTGCACGAGCATCAGGCTCACGCAGGGCAGTACCAGGTGGGACAGCACCGAGACGTACCACGCGCCGCCGTACACCCCGGGGGTGTATGCGCCACCGATGGGCAGCCAGTGCAGCTGCAGCCCGAACACGAACAACAGGAAGATGCCCACGGTCGGAACGAACAACGACTGCACGCCGACGCCGAAGACCTGAACCAGCCGGTCGAGCACCCTGTGCGGGCGAGTCGCCGCCAGCACCCCCAGGGGGATGCCGACGGCGATCGTCAACAGCAGCGAGGATCCGGTCAACAGCAGCGTCCAGGGCAGCCGCGCCAGCAGCACGGAGCTGACCGGGACCTGCTGCGTGAAGGAGACCCCCAGGTTGCCGTGCAGCAGCTGCCACAAGTACTTGCCGTACTGGGTCAGCAGCGGCTGGTCCAGTCCGTACTGGTGCAGCAGGATGTTGCGCGCCTGCACCGTCATGTTCGGACTTTCCACCGCCAATGCGGGGTTGCCCGGTAGCAGGCGGAGTAGGAGGAACGTGACCGTACTGGCGAACCAGAGGGTCAGTACCGCCCTACCCAGCCTGCGTACCGCGAATCTGACGACCGGAGGCATTCGCTCAGCCGGTCTTCTTCACGTTGGCCAGCGACTGCGGGTCGAGCAGCGAGAGCAGCTCGCTGGGCTTGACCGTGAACCCGGTCCACTTGTTGCTGTAAGCGAAGTACAGGTTCTGCATGTACATCACGTTGTCGTAGACGTTGTCGTGGACGCTCGTCGCGGCCTGCGTGATCAGCTGCTTCTGGGCGGCCTTGTCGGTGGTCGCCTGTGCCTGCTTGATGAGCCCGCTCAGCGCGGGGTCGTTGACCAGGCCGTAGTTGATCGCGCCACCGGGCAGGTAGGTCAGCGACATGTTCGTCGTCGGGTCATCCATGATGGCGAAGTTGCCGAGGTAGATGTCGTAGTTGCCCGACGCCGTGTTGGCCAGGTAGGTGTTGCGCTCCTGACCCTGCAGGTTGATGGTGATCCCTGCCTTGGCCTCATCGTCCTTGATGATGGTCGCCGCCTGCGAGGACACCGGGTCCGCCAGCGAGTAGATGAGGTTGAGCTTCAGGTTGGAGACCCCGGCCTGTGCCAGCAGCTGCTTGGACTGGTTCGGGTCGTAGTTGTACTCCTTCAGCGAAGGATCGACCCAGTCCTTGAGCACCGGCGGGATCGGCGAGGAGCCGGTGGTCACCGCCTGGCCCTGCAGCACGACGGACCGGATGGCGTTGTAGTCCACCCCGTGCGCCAGCGCCTGACGGACCTGGAGCTTGTTCAGCGGCTGGTGGTTCATGTTGTAGGCCATGTGCTCGTACCCGAGGCCCGGCGCCTCCTGCACCTTGATGCCCGCGGTGCTCTGCAGCGACTTCACCTGGGCCGGCGGAAGCGAGTTGCCGATGAGGTCCACGTCGCCGTTCTTCAGCGCCAGGATCTCGCTGTTGATGTCCGGGTAGACCCGGTACACGACCTTCTGCAGCGTCGGGGTGTTGTTCGGAGCGAACGGGTATGGGCTGACCCGCTCCAGCGTGTAGCTCTGCCCCTTGACCGCGCTGACCAGCTTGTACGGGCCGGCGCTGACCCAGTTGCTGTTGTTCGGGAACTTGGCCACGCTGCCGTTCGGCTCGAACACGTGCTGCGGCACGACGTTCATCCAGAACCCGACCTCCGACACGACGGTCGAGTCCGCGCGGCTCAGGTGGATCTCGACCTTGGTCGTACTGGGCGCGGTGGCGTTGACCACATTGGACATCTGCCCGTACGTGGTGTTGCCGGCCGGCTTGTCCTTGAGGATCGCGTTGATGGTGTACGCCACGTCGCTGGCGGTGACCGGCTGGCCGTCGCTCCACTTCATGTCGTCACGGATGTCGAAGTACCCGGTGGTCGGGTTGCTGTACCCGAAGTCCTTCGCCAGGTACGGCTTCTTGTTGCCGTCCGCGTCGATGGTCAGCAGACGCGGGTACATCAGGTCGGTGATCCAGTCGTCGGTACGGCTGTTACCGATCAGCGGGTTGAAGTTGACCACGTCGGTCGTGGTCGCGATGGTCAGAGTGGCGTCACCGGTGGAGCCGCCCGCTCCGCTCTTCGGCGGGGCGGGGCTACAGGCGGCGACCGTGGCCGCCGCCGCGACGGCGGCGACCACAGCGATGGGAAAGCGCGCACGCACTAGACCCAAACCTCCTCGAGGACACGGATGATGTTGCCGCCGACGACCTTGCGGATCTCGTCGTCCGAGTAGCCGTGGCTGACCAGCCATCCGATGATGTTGTAGAAACACTCGGCCGGGTTCTCCAGGCCGTCGACGTACTCCACCCTCGGGTGCTCCACGTGACCGTGTGCCTGAGAGATGGACAGGTTGCCGGCGAACGCGTCGTGCAGGCCGACGTGGTCCCCGAACAGGGTGTCCGGACCGAACGCGATGTGGTCGATGCCGATGATGTCGACCAGGTGCGTGAAGTGGTCCATGACCGACTCGATGCTGTGGTTCGGGTGCTCGTTGGAGAGCGTGGTGTGCGGCGCGGCCTCCAGGCCGAGCACGCCACCCCGGTCCGCGCACGCCTTGATGAGGGCGTCGGGCTTCATCCGGTTGGTCGGCCAGACCTCCCGCGAGCCGCAGTGCGTGATGAAGACCGGCTTCTTGGAGTAGTTGATGACGTCCAGCGCGGTGCGGTCGCCGGAGTGCGAGATGTCGATGGCGAAGCCGAGCTTGTTCATCCGCTCGACGGCCTTCTCGCCGAAGTAGGTGAGCCCGCCGTCGCCGCGCTCCTTGAGGCCGCTGCCGAGGTAGTTGGCCTCGGAGTAGGCGATGCCGATCTGGCGTACGCCGAAGCCGTACAGCACGTCGAGCCGATCGACCTCGTTCTCGATGGGGGTCGCCGCCTCCAGCGCGAAGACGTGCGCCAGCCGGCCGGTCTCGTGGGCGTGCCGGATGTCGGCGACGGTCTCGGCCTTGATGACGAAGTCCTGGTGCGCCAGGTCGGCCATCCGGACGCCGAGGTCGAAGAGCACATCCTGGTACTTCCAGCCGGCGTCGCTGGAGATGCAGCAGGTGCCGTCCATGCCGTTGTCGAAGACCGCGGTCATGCCGGAGCGGGACAGGCCCTGGTACCCGGTGGGTTCGCGCCCCTGGCGGATGTGCTCGCGGAGCCGGCCCATGTCCTCGGGGAACACCTGGACGTGGTCGTGCAGAGAGATCACGATCTCGTCGGTCAGGAGCTTGACGACCCGGCTGCGCTGGCTGTCGGAGAGTTCCAGCCCCTGATACTCGGGTACCCGGCCGAGCTGCTTCGCGTACTTGAACTCCTTGAAGTCTTTTCCTGACTCCAGGTAGTCGTAGGCCGTGTAGCCCGTGTACCGCTTTGCCGGTTCGAGCATTGGAATATCCCCTTTCTTCGTGCCGCGACACCGCGGCCCATGGCGCTCCGGACGGCATCGTCCGGGGGCCAGCAGTCACGCTGGGCGCCTCCGGTCACCGGGAGTGCCGGGGCGCCATCGTCGCGTCACGTCGGCGCGACGAATGCAAGGGTTGCAATAATCCGGCGTGGAAGTCAATATCTGAACGAGGAACAGGCGCGACGGACGACGAAAGCGCGAACTCTAGGCGTAGAAGTCCTTTTGCGTAACATGGAGGAAATGTCGTGGATCACTCGCCGTCACCGGCGCTCAACGTGCGCGGCCTCTCGGTAACCTTCGGCACCCGCCAGGGTCCGGTACCGGCCGTGGTCGACGTCGACCTCGACGTGGCACCCGGAGAACTGGTCGCGCTGCTCGGCGAATCCGGTTCCGGCAAGTCGGTCACCGCCCGCGCGGTGATGGGCCTGTCCACCGGCAACGCGTCGGTGACCGCCGAGCAGATCCGGCTCGGCGACACCGATCTGCTCGCCCTGCCGGAAAGCGAACACCGCAAGCTGCGCGGCGCCCGGATGAGCCTGGTGTTCCAGGACGCCCTCTCCGCGCTCAACCCGGTGCTGTCCATCGGCGACCAGATCGGCGAGCTGTTCCGGACGCACCGCGGCATGTCGCGCCGGCAGGCCCGCGCCGAAGCGGTCAATCTGCTCGGCCAGGTCGGCATCCCGGCGCCCACCCGGCGTGTGAACGACTACCCGCACCAGTTCTCCGGCGGCATGCGCCAGCGCATCCTCATCGCCATGGCCATCGCGCTGCGCCCGGAACTCATCATCGCGGACGAGCCGACCACCGCCCTGGACGTCACCGTGCAGGCGCAGATCCTGGAACTGCTCGACTCGCTGCGTCGCGAACTCAACATGGCCGTCCTGCTCATCACGCACGACCTCGGCGTGGTGTCCGAGGTGGCGGACCGGATCCTGGTCATGTACGCCGGCCGGATCGTCGAGTCGGGTACCGCCGACGACCTGCTGAGCCGGCCCGGGCACCCGTACACGCAGGCGCTCCTGCGCTCCGTACCCCAGGCCGACACCCGGGGCCAGGAGCTGTACGCCATCCCCGGCAGCCCACCCAGTCCGGCCAACCAGCCCTCCGGCTGCCCGTTCCACCCCCGGTGCACGTGGGCCGTCGACGAATGCAAGACCACCCGTCCCCTGCTGACCCTGCTGGCCGGCGGCCGTGCCGCGGCCTGCCACCGAACCGAGGAGGTGCTCGATGCAGCCGTCACCGGGTGACGTGGTTCTCGACGCCCAGAACCTGCACAAGACCTTCCGCGGCGGGCGCGGCCAGGCCGGCCGGACCCGGGTCAGCGCTGTCGACGGGATCAACCTGACCCTTGCCGCCGGCGAGTCCCTGGGCATCGTCGGCGAGTCCGGCTGCGGCAAGACCACGCTGGCCCGCATGCTCGTCGGTCTGGACCGGCCGGACACGGGAACGATCATGGTGCACGGCCGGGACATCGCGCACGCCCGGGGCGGCGACCTCAGGGAGCTGCGCAGGCGCGTGCAGATGGTCTTCCAGGACCCGTACACCTCGCTCGACCCGCGGATGACCGTGCTCGAACTCATCGGCGAACCGCTGGTCGTGCACCGGCTCATGCCGAACGCGGCAGCCCGCCGGGATCGGGTCGCCGAGCTGCTCGCTCTGGTCGGCCTCGCTCCGGAACTGATGAACCGGTACCCGCACCAGTTCTCCGGCGGCCAGCGCCAGCGCATCGGCATCGCCCGCGCGCTCGCCCTGGAGCCGGAGGTGCTGGTCTGCGACGAGCCGGTGTCCGCGCTGGACGTGTCGGTTCAGGCCCAGGTCGTGAACCTGCTGCGCGACCTGCAGAAGCGGATGAACATCGCGATGGTGTTCATCGCCCACGACCTGTCGGTGGTACGGCACGTCGCGGACCGTACGGCGGTGATGTACCTGGGCCGGCTCGCCGAGGTCGGTGAGACCGACACGGTGTACGACCAGCCGGCCCACCCGTACACCCAGGCGCTGCTGTCCGCGTCGCCGGTGGTGGACCGGGCGAACCGGGGCCGGATGGCCAACCGCATCCCGCTGGCCGGCGACCCGCCCAGCCCGACGGATCCGCCGGCCGGCTGCCGCTTCCACACCCGCTGCCGGCTGTCGAAGGACCTCTGCGGCCGGGAGCAGCCACAGCTGCTCGCGATCGGCGGCGACGCGAACCGGGTGGCGGCCTGCCACTTCGCCGACGAGTCTCTGGCCGACGCCCGGGAGCGCGCCGAAGCCGCCTGAAGACGGGTTAGCCACATCGACGTCTCTAGATGTATTCGGTGGCGTCCCGTACAGTGAGCCGATCCGAGGACATTCGGGAATCCCGATGTCTTCGTGGCTGTCGCGGCCAACAGGCCGCACGGCCGGCTACGAGTCGACGGGAGGTCCCCGATGCGTCTACCCCGGACCCGCAAGGTGGGCTGTGTCCTGGTCGCGGTCGCCGCCGCGCTCGCACTGAGCGCGCCGGCCGCCACGGCGGATCCATCACCGCGGGCGAGCGCAACCTCGCAGCAGCTGTACATCTACCGCGTACCGGCGCCGACCGAGGCCGCCGCGCAGCGCCTGATCTCCAGCGGATTCGACGTGCTGGAACGGCGCAGCGGAGCGGACCTGTTCGTGCTCGGCGACGCCGGCAGTGCCGCCACGCTCCGGGCGGCCGGCTTCGCGCCGTCCTCGACCCAGGCGCTGGCACCGGCGAACTGGGCCACACCGAAGAGCCAGAGCTCACCGTTCGCGGTGGCGCCCGCGGCGGCGGTCGACGAGACCTACGACGGCGGGTACCACACACTCAACGCCCAGTACGCCCACCTCGACCTGATCGCGGCCAACCACCCGGACCTGGCGACGGTGGTCGACTACGGCAACTCGTACCTCAAGACCCGCAACTCGTCGGCCGGCTACGACCTCAAGGCCATCTGCCTGACCCACAAGCAGGCCGGCGACTGCGCGCTCACGCCGAACGCCCCCAAGCCGCGCTTCCTGCTGATGACGCAGATCCACGCTCGCGAGATCGTGACCGGTGACATCTCCTGGCGCTTCATCGATCACCTGGCGAACGACTACGCCACCGACTCCTCGGTCTCGACGCTGCTGAACAGCACCGAGGTCTGGGTGATCCCGGTGGTGAACCCGGACGGCGTCGCCGAGGTTCAACTGGGCGGCAACCGCCCGTACCTGCAGCGCAAGAACGAGCACGGCAGCGGCTGCTCGAACCCGCCGACGGCCAGCAACCAGCTCGGCGTCGACCTCAACCGCAACACCTCGACGCACTGGCACACCACCGGCATCGACACCAGCACGTGCGGTCAGCAGTACCCGGGCGCCAGTGCCAACAGCGAGCCGGAGACCACGGCGATCGAGGCCCTGTTCCGTGAACTGTTTGCCGACCAGCGCGGTACCGGCGACAGCACGGCGGCGCCGGCCACCACCCGGGGTGCGATGATCACGATGCACTCGGACGCCGGGATGAACCTGTTCCCGTGGGGCTGGAGCAACACCCACACCGGCAACGACGCCAAGCTGCGCGCCATCGCGGCGAAGATGAGCACCTACAACCACTACCCGTACGGGCAGCCCGGCGAGATCCTCTACAACGCGTCGGGTACCAGCGACGACTGGGCGTACGGCGAGTTGGGCATCGCCAGCTTCACCATCGAGGTGGACAGCTGCGGCAGCTTCACGCCGGCGTACTCGTGCACCGCCGGCCAGTACAGCAAGAACCTCGGCGCACTGATGTATGTGGCGGGGATCGCGAAGGCGCCTTACGCCTGAGCGCCGCCGGAGCCGGTCTTTGGCGGAGGCGAGCACAGGCCCACGCAGCACAGCCTGAGCCCGCCTGATTCGGCGGGCCGTCCGGGCGCACCGCGTCCGGGCGGCCCGCCGCACCGTTTCAGTGGGCCACGTCGACCACGACGCGCGGCGGGTTGCTGAGCGCGAACGCCCGGAACCCCGCCCGGTGCGTCAACCCGAGTCCGGCCGCGATGTGCGCCTCGAACTCGCCGCCGAACCTGACCTGGCGCAGCGTCGGCAGGGCGGGGTTGGCCACGGTATGCAGGTCGAAACGGCCGGCGCCGGTACGCGGATCGCGGGTGTAGGCACCGGTGAACTCCACGTGCAGGTGCGCCGCGCCGGCCAGCGGCACGAGTGCGCCGGTGCCCTCCTGGCGCAGGTCGCCGTACTCGACCCGGAAGCCCGGCGTACCGCCGGTGAAGTCGAAGACGGTGCGGTCGAAGTTGGCGTGCCGGCCGGTACGCACACCGGTCAGCACGGGAGGCGTCGGGCCCCAGGGGTCGGCGGTCGCGGTACCGGTGACCGGAGCGGTCCCGGCCGGTGCCGGGAGATCACTGGCCACTGTGGACGGGACCACTGTGGACGGGATCGCCGTAGACGGGATCACTGTGGAAGGGACCACTGTGGACGCGGCGGCCACTGTGGACGTTGCCGACGGAGCGGACGTTGCCGGCGGGCCGGACGCCGCCGGCCCGGGAGACGCTGTGGAGGTGCACGACGGCACGGTGATCGTGGCGATCCCGCCGGCGAGCGCCAGGGCGGCCAGTACGGTGGTGCGGCGGAGGATGGTACGCATGAGGGTTTCCTTCGTGGTACGGGCGGAAGTCGTCCAGGCGACCTCCGGCGGCCGATCCGGCCGTGCCCGTACCACGTCTGTCGCGGCCGATCGGTTTACCCGCGGACCGCTTCCGGCACGCTCACAGCACGCGGACCGGCTGCCCCTTGAGGAACGCGGCGATGTCCTCGACCGCCTCGCCGAAGAACCTCTGGTAGGTCCCCCGGGTGACGTACCCGAGGTGCGGTGTCAGCACCGTGTTCGGCGCGGTACGCAGCGGGTGGTCGGCGGGTAGCGGCTCGGCGTCGAAGACGTCCAGCCCCGCCCCGGCGATCCAGCCTTCGCGCAGCGCGGTGAGCAGAGCGGCCTCGTCGACGATCGGCCCGCGCGACGTGTTGATCAGGTACGCGTCCGGACGCATCGACCGCAGCTCGGCCTCGCCGATCAGCCCACGGGTACGCTCACTCAGCTTGAGGTGGATCGTCACCACGTCCGACCCGGACAGCAGCTCGTCCCGGGTCACCGCGCGGGCGCCCATCGCCGCGGCCTGCTCCGGCCGCAGGTTCTGGCTCCAGGCGACCACGTCCATGCCGAACGCCTGCCCGACCTTCGCCACCTGGACACCCATCCGGCCCAGGCCGATCACGCCGAGCGTGCTGCCGCTCAGGTCGCGCCCGACGGTGGCCTGCCAGCCTCCGGACTGGACCCGCCTCGACTCGTCGGGGATGTGGCGCAGCAGCGCCAGAATCAGGCCCCAGGTCAACTCGGCGGTACCGGTTGGCAGGCTGGACGTGCCGCAGACCGTGACGCCGCGCCGCTCGGCCGCGGCCAGGTCGATGGCGGCGTTCGCCATGCCGGTCGTGATCAGCAGCCGGAGCCGGGGCAGGCGATCGAGCACAACGGCCGGAAACGGGGTGCGTTCCCGCATCGCGACCACCACGTCGAACCCGGCCAGCCGCTCGACCAGTACCGCGGTGTCATCGACGTGATCGGTGAAGACGGTCAACTCAGCCTGGTCGCCGAGGCTGCCCCAGTCGGCGAACGTGCGCGACACGTCCTGGTAGTCATCCAGCACAGCGACCCGAACCGTCACGATAACCCGCCTCCCGGAGCGCTCGACGCGGTCACCGGGATCATGTCATGGTCGCCGCGGCAGGCTCGCCGCGGTCACCAGGCGGCGGCGGTGTCCGTCTCGCCGCTGCCCTCGCCGAACTGACCACGGTCGTCGCCGTGCCCGGCGTGCAGGGAGACCGGGCGGCCCCGGACCCAGACGCTGTCCGAGTGGATCGCGTCCCACCCCTTCGGCAGGATCACCTTGCGCCGGAACCAGGTCGACGGGTCGCCCGAGCTGAGCTGCATGCCGGTCAGGCCGTACAGGCAACTGGTCAGGAAACCGCCCAGGTTGGCGGTGAACGGGCCGGCGCGCGGGTGGTCGGGGTAGGCGCTCGGGCTGTACTCCAGGGTGATCGTGTACGGGTCGACGATGAACTCCCCGTACCCCTTCTCAAACAGGTCGAGCGAGCGCGCCCGATCGCCGAGCCGGGCCGCGTACACGCCGAGCATCGCGGAGAGCATCGGCTGGCCCGCGTACTCGTCGGCCATCGAGACGTAGTACTTCAGCGTCTGGCGCTCCAGTTCGGGGCCCACCTGGTATCCGGCCGGGAACATGCCGGCCGCCGCCTCCGGGGTCGCTCCCTGCTCCTCGTCCGGCCGGTACTGGTCGTGGTTGACGATGATGCCCTGTCTCTGGTCCTTCGGGATGACCATCCCGTCGGCGATGCTCTCCCAGCACCGCCGGTATGGCAGTTGCAGATCTCGCGCGATCGCGGTGGTCTCTCGCAGCGCCACGACCGCGGCCATGTTGGTGAACACGCTGTTGTCCACCGTCGTGCCGGTCTCCGCGATGCCGATCACGCCGCGGATCTCGTACCCCCGGTCGGTGCGCTCGACCCGGCTCTCGATCCAGTCAGCCACACCGGACAGCAACGGCCACGCCTCGTTGCGTGCGAACGTCTTGTCGCCGGTCGCGTGCACGTACCGGGCGAACGCGATGGCGACATCCATGCTCACGTGGTGTTCGGTGGCCGGACCCCGCGCCCCCAGCGGTGCGGCCTCGTGTCCCATCCGCAAGCTGCTCTCCCAGGGGAACTGGGCGCCGTGGTAGCCGGTCAGTGTCGCGTTGGAGTTCGCCGCGTCCAGCCGGGAACTGCGGTAGCGGAGCATTCCCTGTGCGGCCGCCGGCTGAGTGAGCAGCAGCGGCGGTACGGCGAAGGTTTCCAGGTCCCACATGAGGTGACCGCGGTAGTAGTGGTAGTTCGGCCAGTACGACAAGCCGAACACCGACGTGGCGCTCGGCGAGGACGCGTGTACCGACGCCTGCAGGTAGTAGAACGCCGCGTCGACGAACGCCTGCCACCGGGTCGACGCCCCCTCCAGCACGATCCGCCCCCGCCAGAGCCGCTCCCACGCGACACGGTTGTCCTGCCGCAGGTTGTCGAACCCGCGCCAGCGGGCCTCGTCCACCAGCCTTGCCGCCTGCATGTGTGGCTGGGAGTGCAGGGACTGCGGGACGAGGCTGACCACCTGGCGCAGCCGGTACTCCTGGCCGGCCTTGGCGTAGAACGCGTAGTTCGTGGTCAGCAACTCGCCCGACCGGTGATCGAAGGATCGCTCGAACCGGTCCATGCCCAGCAGTTCGGTCGCGAAAGTGATGCCGCATGCACTGAGTTCACCGAGGCTGCGCCAACGGAAGGGCCCCTCCGGCCAGTCCGACCGGCTCTCCAGGCTGCCCGGTTCGTCATGCGTCCACGAGCCGGGAGTGTTACGTGCGTCCACACTCGTCGACATCGACAGCTCGGTGTCGCGGTCGACGCGCAGCTTCACCTCCTGCAGCACGATGGTCGGCTGTGTGCGGCTGCACAGAGTGAGGATTTCGATCTCGGCTCGGGCTTCGTCGGTCTCGAAGTCAACGATGGTGATCAGTTCGCCGCACGAGAAGTCGTAGCGCTGCTCCCGCAGCTTCGCCCGCCCGGGATCGGACAGCGCCGCGCGGCCGATCCGGATGTCCCCGCCGAGCGGGTAGGGGACGGGCGCGAACGACTCGACCAACGTGGCGGGGTCCAGTCCCTCGAAACCGCTGAGCATGGCGATGCCGTAGAGCAGTGGGATATGGCCGACGCGCAACCCGATCAGGCCGTTGGACAGGTACGCGGGCAGGTAGTCCGGCTGCCATTGGTGTACCGGACGCGGACTGATCGGCCCGGCCACGGGATCATCCCCCCATCGGTTTGGACCACGCTCCTACCCCGATCCCTGCCGGGCAAACCTGGGAACGCACTCCGGCCCTCCGGTTTCGTCGTGTGGCCGGAGGGCCGGAGGCTGTGGCCCGGGATGCGGGGGGATGCCCGGGCCAGTATGCGTCCTGCCGATGGTGGCGAACGATCGGCAGGACGGGACCTAAGGTGTGTTGCCGAAGGTGCGGGACGAGCTGTCTATGCTGGCGTGCTGAAAATACGGTCCGGAGGTTCCGTCCGCGTCAGCCGACGGTTGGAGAGTCCGAAACCACGGTGGTATCCGGCTGCGCCCCACAACCGCGGCGGCGGGCGGCTAAACTTGGGACGTTTCGGGCAGGACGGACGGTAGCGTGGTTGATCTCAAGCTGTACGGCATACGACTACGGGTCAACGAGCCCGGTCGCCCGTTCCGGTTCTACCGGGACGCGATGGGCCTGACATCCCGCGCGGGCCGTGAGGACGAAGAATTCGCACTGTTCGTGGACAGCGAAGGCACCGGCGTCGAACTCGTCTCACACCGCGAGGACCGGCAGGACGCCGCGCAGGGTCGGCCCGCCGACCACACGACGTTGATCTTCGACACCACGAACGTGCACGACAAGCTGAGCGCCCTGCGCGAGTGGGGAGCCGAGGTGGTCGACGAACCCACCGACATCGTGCCGCTCGGCGTCCGGATCGCCCGACTGCGCGACCCTGCGGGCAACCTCATCGAACTGCGGCAGAAGCTCACCTGACCCGCTCACCTGACCCGAGACTCTCCGCGCTTCCTGTGCTTCCCGCGTCGGGTGTCGGCTGCGGAACGGGCGCGGATCCGTGTACCGCGACGACCGCGATCGCGGCGAGCGCGGCGATGCCCAGCCACACGTCGATGTCCCGGGACAGCGCCTGGTACCAGGCTTGGTGGAGCACCCACCGGGGCAGGTGCGGATCGCGATCGGTCAGGTGGTGGAAGCCCGGCGGGCTGAGCAGGAACCAGCCGGTCCCGACACCGGCCAGAACCAGGGCCGACCGCCAGCGTGAGAACACCCACCGCCGGCGCGACAGCACCGCCGGGAGATTGCCGGGGCGCAGCCGCAGGGCCGTGGCCCAGGCCAGCACGAAGACCGGTACGAACCACACCCAGTGATGCGACCAGCTGATCGGGGACACGAGCAGACCGGTCACCCCGACGGCACACACCCCGGCGAGAACGTGCCTCCGCTTGTCCGCGAACCACGCGACGCCGAGGCCGGCGGCGGCCACCCCGGCCGAGACCGCGAGCCCGGTGGCCGTCGGAAGTTCGGTGAGATTCAGGTTGCGGGTCAGCATGCCCGCCAGGGACTGGTTGTCGTGGTAGCTCTGCGGACCGACCCGGTGGGTGTCGAACACCGCCCGCCGCCAGAAGACGACCGAGTCGCGTGGCAGGACGGCGAGCGCGACACCGACGGTACCCAGAAATGTCACCACCGCCGTGACCGCGGCGCGGAACTGGCGGGTCACCAGCAGATGGACGATGAACAGCGCCGGGGTGAGCTTGACGCCGGCGGCCAGCCCGATCGCGATCCCCCGGTACCACCGGCGACGCGGCGCGGCGAAATCCGCCAGCACCATGGCCAGCAGGAACAGGTTGATCTGCCCGAGAAACATCGTCCACCGCACCGGCTGGATCCACAGCAGGATCGCGGCGAGTACCAGGGCTTCGGCGACGCCCCGAGCCCAGCCGGCGCCGCGGAGCGCGGTCGTTCGGCCGACCAGGCGCAGGGACAGCCAGACGCTCGCCAGCAGAGCGGCCGCGCAGGCGGCCGGGAAAGCCAGCGCGTAGACCGGGGCCGGCACCCGGACGATCGCGGTGAACAGCAGCGCCGCGAACGGCGGGTAGGTGAACAGCCCGGACAGGCCGGAGGGATCGGCGTCGCCGTACAGGGGCATGTGCCGCAGGACCCGCTCGCCGCCCATGTGCCGGTACACGTCGCTGTCGTACAGGTATCCGGGAGAGTGCAGGTGCAACAGCCCGTAGGTCAGCAGCGCGGCGGAGCCGGCGAACAGCCCCAACGCGATCAGCGTTGAGGACGTCGCTTCCCGGTCACGGCTCACTAAAGCGAAGCTAACCCACGTTCCGGTTCAGTACCGGCGAAAGCGTGGATTCCGGATGGCGCCTCGACTTCTCGCGGCGCCGGCATTCTCTCTGCCGTTTCCTTTGCTCTGCTTACCTATACGCAACGGAAATCGCGATCAATGTTGCGTATGAGTAAGCAGAGCAAAGCGTCGCGGAACGACCCTGTCGGCTCTCCCTCGACGAGGCACAGCGACCTCAGGCAGAGCGAGCTGACGCAGAGGGATCCCCTCAGGCGGAGGGATCCTCAGGCGGAGGCGTCCTTCAGGAACGACGGCCCGATCTGGCACCGATGCACGCTGACCTCGCGCCACACGTCGTCCACGACGTACGGCTCCACGCGCAGCCATCCGTCCAGCACCGAGCGATCGGCGGCCTCCATCACGAGCATCGACCCGATCATCTCCCCGCCATCGTCGAGGATCGCGGTGCCGAACACGGCGCGTACGTCGCTGTTCGTCGCCGCCTGGGCGAGGTGCCGTTCGCGGGCCGCCGCGCGCCGCCGCTGCCCCTCCGGGCCGGGGTGATCGTATGCGACAACGAGAAAGTGCATGGCGGATCATGCTACCCGCGGCCCACTCCTCTGCCGCCAGCGCCGAACTGGCGCTAATAGCCGGAACCGGCCGGCGATGGGTGGTCGGTGCGGAAGAATTTTCCGCTGTGAGCCCAGGCGCCGAGGGCGACGGCGGATGCCCCCGCTGCGGCCGTGAGCTGACCCGGGTCCGTCGTGCGGCGTCGTGGTGCCCGGGGTGCGAGTGGGGCCTGGACCGGTACGAGCCTCACCGGCGCAAGGCCGAGGCCGGCTGGCCGTGGCTGGACCGGATGCTGTTCCGCGCCGCGTACCGGTTGACCGTCGCCCAGTACGCGGCGCTGGCGGGCCGGTCGATCGACCGCCGAGCCGCCAGCGGCGCCCGGCTCTGCCTCCTCGCCGCGGCCCTGCTCCTGTTCGCCGTGGTGGTCGGCCTGCTGGGTCTCGGCGCGTACCTCATCGCGAACCGGTTTCCCGGCTGGCGGATCGTCCCCGGCGTGCTGCTCATCCTGCTCGCGCTGGCGCTCTGGCCCAAGCTGGGCCGGCCCGACGACCGGTACGGCAGGATCGAGCGCGGCCAGGCACCCACTCTGTTCGGCCTCATCGACCGGGTCGCCTCCGCGATCGGCGCGCCGGAGCCGCACGTCGTGTGCGTTGACCCGTGGTTCAATGCCTCGGCCCGTGCCGCCGGATTGCGCCGCCGCCGGTCGTTGACGATCGGCGTGGCGATGTGGGCGATACTGCCGCCACAGCAACGGGTCGCCCTGCTGGCGCACGAACTCGGTCACTTCGTGAACGGCGACGCCCGGCGCGGCCCACTGACGCACATCCCGCTGACCACGCTGGGTGCGCTCGCCGACCTGCTGCGGTTGCCGGCGGTACGGGGCGCCGGTGCGGCCGGCCGGGTCGCCGCGGCGGTCGGCCGGGCCACACTCGGTACCCTGCGCCGGATCGTCCTCTGTGGACACTTCGTACTCGTCCGGGTGTGTCTGCGCGACGCGCAGCGCGCCGAGTACCTGTCCGACGAGCTGGCCGCCCGGGCCGCGGGCAGCGACGCGGCTGCCGGGCTGGCCGACACACTGGTCCTCCGGGAGACGCTGTACCCGTTGGTACGCCGGCAGGCCCGGCGCGGCGAGCCGGTCACCGGCTGGCTCGGGTCGGCGAACGAGACCCGGAGCGGCACGGCGGCCCGGCTTCCCGGGATGCGACAACTGTCGATCCGCGACGAGGTGTCGATGTCGGCCACCCATCCGCCGACCGGGCTACGGGCCCGGATGATCGAGTCGCGCCCGCCCCAGGCTGCCACGGTGACGCTCAGCGCGGCGGACTGCGCACGGATCGACGACGAGTTGGCGGCGGCGTACGGCTCGGCCCGCCGTCACCTCGCCGCGGGTTGACGTCCGTCTCAGTTCAGCGGCCCGTCTCAATCCAGCGCGGCCCGCCTCAGTCCAGCGGAGCGCTGCCGGCCGGCAGAGGCAGCAGCACGCGGAACGTCGCACCCTCGCCCGGTGTGCTGTCCACCTCGACCATGCCGGCATGCGCGGCCACGATCGCGGCGACGATCGCCAGGCCGAGACCCGTACCGGGTGGCCCATCGTGCCGGTTACGGGACGGGTCGACGCGATAGAACCGCTCGAAGACCCGCTGGGCCTGCTCCGGGGCGAGGCCCGGTCCGGTGTCGGCGACCTCGATCGCCGCGTACTCAGGCCGGCGAAGCAGGCGGACGGTCAGGCTCGCGTCGTCCGGGGTGTATTTCAGCGCGTTGCCGATCAAGTTGGTGAGCACCTGACGCAGTCGCGATTCGTCGCCATTCACCATCAGCGGACCACCGGTCGACAGTTCCATGGCGATCGACCGGGCCGGGGCCATCGCACGGGTGGCCTCCAGCGCGTCATTGACCAGCACGATCAGGTCCACCGGTTCGGTCGCCAGCGGACGCTGCTCGTCGAGGCGAGCGAGCAGAAGCAGATCCTCGACCAGCAGGCCCATCCGGGCGGCCTCGTCCTCGATGCGGCGCATGAGCTCGGCGGCGCGCTGCGGCTCCACGGTGCTGTGCGACGCGGTGCTCTGCGACGCGGTGCGGTGCGGTGCCGTGCGGTGCGACGCTGTGCGCTGCGGCGGTACGGGGTCCCGCGACGCGCCGCTGGCCTGGCGGTACAGCTCGGCGAAGCCGCGGATGGTGGTCAGCGGGGTACGCAGCTCATGCGAGGCGTCGGCGACGAACTGGCGCATCTTGTCCTCAGAGCGCCGGGCGCGGGCCTCGGACACGTGCGCCGCGGCCTCGGACGCCGCCTGAGCGGCGAATGCCTGCTGGATGCGCTCGATCATCGTGTTGAAGGACCGGCCGAGCCTGCCGACCTCGGTACGCGGATCCCAGTCCGGTACCCGCTGGGACATGTCCCCCGTGGAGATGGAGACGGTAGCGGCCTCGATCTCCCGTAGCGGCCGGAGGCTCAGCCGTACTAGCCAGATCCCCAGCACGGTGACCGCGGCCAGCGCGCCGACCTCGACCAGGACGGTGAGCAGCAGCAACTCCCCGGCGACCCGGTCCGGATCGGTCAGGTTGCTCGCGACGACGACCTGTTGCCCCTGCGGCCCGGTCACGACGAGGACCCGCCAGTGTGGGCCGCCGGGGGCGGTCGAGGACACCGTGAACGGTCCGGTCCGGCGCAGGTCCGCGTTCCGCAGCAGCGGCATGCTGGCAGGCAGCGGCTGCGGGTAGCTGTCGTACAGGCTGCCGTCCGGCAGTAGCGACTCCAGCAGGTACGGGGTGGGTACGTTCATCTTGTTCGGGGCGACCTCCAGCGGACTGAACGAGAGGCCATGGTTTCCCACGGCCATCTGCCGCTCGAACGAGTTGCCGAGTATCTGGAGTTGGGCATCCACCCGATCGGTGAGGTAGCGACGCACGGCGGTGACGGTGGCCACGCCGACGATGGCCAGGGCACACCCGACCAGCGCGACGACGGCCACCACGAGTCTGATGCGCAACGAGAACCGGTTCATTCGTGCCCCCCATGGCTGGCTGGGCCACCGCACCAGCGGGGGTCAGGATGAAGCACAAACCTGTGATGCTCCGAGGTACCGGCTGAAAAGACGCTGAGAGTCTTGCGGACCATGACGACGGTCGATGCCCAGGTCACCGCCCCGGCAGCGCGGGCGGGGCGACGCCGGGCCGGCGCTGCAACGAACCTGCACGTCCATTCTATTGACTGTCGCTGATGCGCCATGCGACTTTGTCGTCTAGGAATGCGCTTTCCTATGACCGTCCCGATCCTGGGAATGCGCTTTCCCGGTTTACAGGTAAGCCGGTGCGCTGCGACGGATTCTCGCCTACCGGCCCCTCTTCGTCCCACGCGTGCGCGCAACACGCGCCTGCTTCGTGATTACCGGAGGTTGCGAGTATGGGATCGCAGACCCGATCTCGACGGAGATCGTGGAAGTTGCTGGCCGCGGGCGGCACCGCCGCCCTCGCCATCGGCCTTGTCGGCGTGACGCAACTGGCGTTCGCCGCGACGGTGTTCAGCGCGAACTTCGAGGACGGCACCACCAACGCCTGGTCGAAGTCCGGCGGCACGTGGACCGTCGTCACCGACGGCACCAAGGCCGTCCAGCAGTCCAACGGCTCCAGCGAAAACTCCCGCCTGTTCGCGGGTGACACCGGCTGGACCACCTACACCGTGCAGGCCAGGGTCAAGCCGCTGTCTCTGGGCTCCGGGGGCTTCGTCGGCCTGCTCGCCCGGGCCAAGAGTTCCACCAGCTTCTACCGCCTGGCCCTGATGCCGGGCAACGTCGTCCAGCTGCAGGCGGTCAACAGCGGTGCGGTGACCGTACTGGCCAGCAAGTCGCAGACCGTCTCGACCGGCACCTGGTACACCCTGTCGCTGACCGCGAACGGCTCGACGATCAGCGGCTCGGTCAACGGATCCAGCGTCGGCAGCGGCAGCAGCTCGGTGAGCGCCAGCGGCCGCATCGGCCTGCAGACGGCGTACTCCTCCGGCAACTTCGACGACGTCACGGTCGACTCGTCGACCACCACGCCGCCGCCGACCTCGCCCACCCCGACGAGGACGGCCTCGCCGACCCCGACGCCCACCCGGACGTCGCCGCCGCCCACCACCACGCCGCCGAGCTCGAACTGGCCAACCAAGACCGGTGACGTCTCGGTGTCCGGCACCATCAACGTGAGCGGCACGCTCGACGGCGGGCTGAAGCGCTACTGCTGCATCGGTGACGGCAGCCAGAGCGAGAGCCAGGACCCGATGTTCGACCTGGCCGACGGCGCCACTCTCAAGAACGTCATCATCGGCTCACCGGCCGGCGACGGCGTGCACTGCGAGGGTCGCTGCACCATCCAGAACGTGTGGTGGGAGGACGTCGGCGAGGATGCCGCGACATTCCTGGCCACCAACGGCGACTCCTACGTCATCGGCGGCGGCGCGATGAACGCCGACGACAAGGTGTTCCAGCACAACGGCTCGGGGACGGTACACATCTCGGGCTTCTACGCGAAGTCGATCGGCAAGCTGTACCGGGGCTGTGGCAACTGCACCAAGTCGTACGAGCGCCACGTCACGGTCGACAACGTCATCCTGGACAGCCCGAAGTACGTCGTGGGCATCAACATCAACTGGGGTGACACGGCGACGCTCAGCCGCATCACGCTCATCAACGGTTCGAAGACGCACATCTGCGCCGAGTACAACGGCGTAGCGAAGGGCAGTGAGCCGCCGTACCTCGGCGACGGCATGGGCGACGGTCACTGCAACTTCTCGTCGTCCGACATCACCTACAAGTAATCGCTCGTCGCACGGACGGACCGGCCCGGGCACAGGTGCCCGGGCCGGTCGCTGTCGTGGTTCGACGGGGTCAGCCGCGTTCGATGACGTGGCCGACGAGCGCGAGGCGCCCGTTCACCGGTGTGCCGGAACCGTCCCGGCGTGCGTCCTCGGCGGGCAGCTCGACCGGGTCACCGGTGTTGGTCGCCCCGGCCGGTCGCGGTCCGATCCAGGCCACCGTCAGGGCGTCCTCGCCCTTGAGGAAGCGGTGGGCGCGGACGCCGCCGGTGGCGCGGCCCTTCGCCGGGTACCCGGCGAACGGGGTGACCTTCACGCTCTGCCCGGTCGACGTGACCACCATCGGCTCGCCGTGCTGCGGATCGTCCGTACGGATCGCGCCGAAGAACATCGCCTGCGTGTTCGCGCCGAGGTTGATGCCGGCCATGCCGCCACCCTTGAGCCCCTGGGGCCGGACCAGCGTCGCGGCGAACCGCAGCAACGACGCGTCCGACGCGACGAATGCCAGGGTCTCGGAGCCGTCGACCAACCAGGTCGCGCCGATCACCTCGTCGCCCGCCTTGAGACCGATGACCTCGAACTCGTCCGAGCGGACCGGCCACTCCGGCGCGACGACCTTCACCACGCCGTGCCGGGTGCCCACCGCGAGCCCCGGGGAACCGGCGGCCTGCTCGCCGAGTGGCGCGAGACCGATGACCTTCTCCCCCGGCTGCAGCGGTACGAGTTCCGAGGCGGACATGCCACCGCGCACCGACACCGTGCCGGACTGCTCGGGCAGCACCGGCAGCGGCAGCACGTCGGTCTTGAACGCCCGACCGGTGTTCGTCACCAGCAGTACCTGACCGCGGGCGGTGGCGTGGACGAGCGCCCGTACCGCATCGTGCTTGATCCGGCCGCTGCGCCGCCGACCCTCGCGGGCCTCCTCGGACTCGGCAGCGGTCCGCGCGACCAGGCCGGTCGCGGACAGGATCACCTGGCACGGATCGTCCTCGACCTCCAGCGGGCCGGCCGGCGCGGACGCGGCGAGAACCTCCTTGAGGTCGCCGTCGATCAGAGTGGTGCTCCGGGGCGCGTCGAACTCCTTGACCACCGCGGCAAGTTCGTCGGAGACGACCTTCTTGAGTACGTTCTCGTCGTCGAGGATCCGGGACAACGCGGCGATCTCGTCGCGCAGCCGATTTTGCTCGGCCTCCAGCTCCAGCCGGTCGTACTTGGTCAGCCGCCGCAGCGGGGTGTCGAGAATGTACGTGGCCTGGACGTCGGTGAGCTTGAACCGCCGCATGAGGCCGTCTTTGGCGGCCTGCGCGGTCTCGCTCTCCCGGATCAGCCGCACCACCTTGTCGATGTTCAGCAGCGCGATGAGCAGGCCGTCGACCAGGTGCAGCCGCTCCTGCCGCTTCTGGCGGCGGTATGAGCTGCGCCGGGTGACCACCTCGTACCGGTGGGCCAGGAACACTTCGAGCAGCGCCTTGAGGCCCAGCGTCTGCGGCTGGCCGTCCACCAGTACCAGATTGTTCACACCGAACGACTGCTCCAGCGGAGTGAGCCGGTACAGGTCTGCGAGCAGCGCCTGCGGGTTTACGCCGACCTTGCACTCGATGACCACCCGGGTGCCATTTTCCCGGTCGGTCAGGTCCTTGATGTCAGCGATGCCCTGCAACCGTGCGGCCTGCCGCTGGCCCTTACGGGGGCCGGAGACGATCGCCCGGCCGCGGACCTCCTCGCTGACCGCCTCGATGATCTTCTCGGCACCGACGCCGTACGGCAGCTCGGTCACCGTGATGGCCTGCCGGTTGCGGCTGCCCTCCAAAGGCCCGATCTCGACCCGGGCACGCATCCGTACCACGCCGCGGCCGGTCTCGTATGCCTTGCGGACCTCGTCGAGACCCAGCAGCATGCCGCCGGTCGGCAGATCCGGCCCCGGGACGAACTCCATCAGCTTGTCGAGCGTCGCGGTCGGGTGCCGGATCAGCCAGCGCGTGGCCGCGACCACCTCGCCGAGGTTGTGCGGAATCATGTTGGTGGCCATCCCGACCGCGATCCCCGAGGTGCCGTTGACCAGCAGGTTCGGGAAGGCCGCCGGGAGCACGCTCGGCTCGGTCAGCGATCCGTCGTAGTTCGGCCGGAAGTCGACCGTGCCCTCGCCCAGCTCCGAGACCAGCAGCATCGCCTCGCGGGACATCCGCGCCTCGGTGTACCGGGACGCGGCCGGCCCGTCGTCCGGGGAGCCGAAGTTTCCGTGCCCGTCGATCAGCGGGGCGTTCAGCGAGAAGTCCTGCGCCATGCGGACCATCGCGTCGTAGATCGCGCCGTCGCCGTGCGGGTGGTACTTACCCATGACGTCACCGACGACCCGGGCCGACTTCACGTGCGCGCGGTCGGGGCGGTGCCCCTGCTCGCTCATCGAGTACAGGATCCGCCGGTGCACCGGCTTGAGACCGTCACGCGCGTCCGGCAGCGCCCGGGAGTGGATGACCGAGAACGCGTACTCCAGGTAGGAGTCCTCGACCTCGGTGACCAGCGGGTTGTCCAGGACCCGCGCTCCCGCCCGGTCGAAGGCGGACAGGTCGACCTTCGACTGCGCACCCCTGTTGCGTGCCATTGCTCAGTGCTCTCCTTGACGTGCGAGCTTGCGTTCCGGATCAGGCATCGATCGTCGCCTGGTCGACTCGGCTGGCCGAGTCGATGAGCCAGTTCTTGCGCGGCTCGACCTTCTCCCCCATGAGCAGGTCGAGCGTCGCCTGGGCGGCGTCGGCGTCGCCCATGGTGATCCGCCGGACGGCGCGGGTGGCCGGATTCATCGTGGTCTCCCACAACTCGTCCGCGTCCATCTCGCCGAGACCCTTGAACCGAGGGATCGGGCTCACCACCTGCCTGCCCGCCTTCTCCAGCCGGGTGACCAAGCTCTCCATCTCCGCCTGGCTGTAGGTGTAGATGGTCTCCGGGTTGCGCCCCTTGGTGATGATCTTGTGAAGCGGCGGTACCGCGGCATACAGCCGGCCCTCTTCGATGAGCGGGCGCATGTACTTCGCGAACAGCGTGATCAGCAGGGTCCGGATGTGTGATCCGTCGACGTCGGCGTCGGCCATGAGCAGCACCCGGCCGTAGCGCAACGAGGCGGAGTCGAAGGTGCGCCCCGAGCCGGCGCCCAGCACCTGCACGATCGCCGAGCACTCCGCATTGTCGAGGACCTGCTGGAGGCTGGCCTTCTGGACGTTGAGGATCTTGCCGCGGATGGGCAGCAGCGCCTGGTACTCCGAGGAGCGGGCCAGCCGGGCGGTGCCCAGCGCGCTGTCACCCTCGACGATGAACAACTCGCTGCGCTGCACCCCGGTCGAGCGGCAGTCCACCAGCTTCGGCGGCATCGACGCGCCCTCCAGGGCGGTCTTGCGCCGGGCGGCGTCCTTCTGCTGCTTCTGAGTCAACCGTACCCGGGCGGCGTCCACGATCTTCTGGAGGACCGTGTTCGCCTCGGCCTTGGTCTTACGGTTGTCGATCCACGCCTTGACCTGCTGCTCCACGATCGACTGCATCACCTTGGTGATGCCGGCGGTGGACAGCTCGTCCTTGGTCTGCGAGGTGAACTGCGGCTCCGGCAGGCGCACGTGGATGACCGCGGTCATGCCCTCAAGGATGTCGTCGAGGACCGGCGGCTCCTCCTTCGCGCGCAGCAGGCCGCGGGCGTTGCGAACGGCGTCGACCAGGGACCGCACCAGGGCCCGCTCGAACCCCTTGCGGTGCGTGCCGCCGTGGACGTTGCGGATCGTGTTGGTGAACGACTCGACGGTGCGCTCGTAGCCGGTGCCCCAGCGGAACGCGACCTCGATCTCCGCGCGGCGCTCGACGTTGGCACGCATCACGCCGTTTTCGTCGGCGGCGTTTTCCTTGTATGTGCCCTCGCCGGTGACCATCAGGGTGCCGGAGACGGCACGCTCACCGGACGGCGACAGGAACTCCACCATGTCGGTGAGGCCGTCGGGGAAGTGGAACTTCTCCTCGGTCGCCGGGTCCTGGGTCTCGTCGCGCAGAACGTAGCCGACGCCGGGCACGAGGAAGGCGGTGTTGCGCAGCTTGGTGCGCACGGCCTCGACGTCGAGCGCGGCGCCGGACTCGAAGTAGCGGGGGTCGTACCAGTAGCGCACCGAGGTGCCCGACGACTCGCCGCGCCGCATCCGGCGGGCGACGCGCAGGCCCGGCTGCGGCGTGAACCGCTCGGAGCGGCCGGTGCCCTGGAACACCCCCGGAACCCCGTGCTGGAACGACATCTCGTGAACCTTGCCGGACTGCCGCACGGTCACCTCGAAGCGCCGGGACAGGGCGTTGACCGCCGAGGCGCCGACGCCGTGCAGACCACCGGAGGTCTTGTAGCCGGAGCCGCCGAACTTGCCACCGGCGTGCAAACGGGTCAGAACCAGCTCGACGCCCGAAATGCCCGATTTTGCGTTGATGCCGGTGGGGATGCCCCGGCCATCGTCGTCGACCTGGACGGAACCGTCCGCGTGCAGCGTGACCTCGATGTGCGTCGCGAAGCCCGCGACGCCCTCGTCGGTCGCGTTGTCCAGGATCTCGTTGACGAGGTGATTCACGCCACGACTGTCGGTCGAGCCGATGTACATGCCCGGCCGCTTGCGGACCGCGTCCAGGCCCTCAAGGTGGGTAAGGTCGTCGGCCCCGTACAGGGACTTGGTCTCCGGCTGGGCGGTCACCGTGCGGTTCTCCCCGATCTTGTATGGATGGTGCGCGTGCGATGGCGCCGGGTGCGGGCCAGGCACGGCAACGAGCCTATCCGGCGGGTCCGACATGAAGCGGGACCCCACACGGAATGCGCGGGTGGTGTGCCCGACAGCGTACCCGCGCACCTCGCCCGTCATGATCCATGACGGACTCAAGACGTCGCCCCCGGCCGCACCAGTGTTCATCCGGTCGACAGGTCAGCGAAGCATTTACATTGCACGATCTGGATCAACCGACCGGCGCCCGGCCCGGGTCTCCGCCCGGCGCCAGCCGCGCCGAACCGTGCTGGTCGACGACCGGTCCGGGTCGCGGCGCGGCGTTAGACGCGCCGAGCCGGACCAGTCGAACAACCCTGGGAGCCCGCGTGATCCGTCGACTGCCCAAATCGCTCGCACCGGCCCTGGTGACCACCGTCGCCGCGGCCCTGCTGACCGCCGCGCTGACGCTGGTCAGCCCGGCCGGAGCCCAGGCTACGCCGCCTGGCATCCCCAGCGCGGCCACGGCCCGATCCGAGCTGGCCGCCCTGACCGTCACCGCCTGGACTCACACAACCACCTACGACCGTGATCTGTTCCCGACCTGGGACACCATCTCCGGTACCTGCGACACCCGGGAGACCGTACTCAAGCGGGACGGCACCGGCGTCACGGTCAGCTCGGCATGTGCCGCGACGTCCGGTACCTGGCACAGCCCGTACGACGGGGCCACCTGGACGGCGGCCTCCGACCTGGACATCGACCACGTCGTCACGCTCAAGAACGCCTGGGTTTCGGGCGCCTGGGCGTGGACCACCACCAAGCGCGAGTCCTTCGCGAACGACCTCACCGATCCCCAGCTGATCGCGGTGACCGACAACGTCAACGAGTCCAAGGGCGACAAGTCTCCGGACGCATGGAAGCCGCCGCTGACCAGCTACTACTGCACCTACGCGAGGATGTGGACGCGGGTGAAGTACGTCTGGGCGCTGACCGTCACCAGCGCGGAGAAGAGCGCGTTGACCAGCATGCTCGGCACCTGCTGACGGAGGCGGCCTACGGCTGTCCGGCTCGTCGCGCCACCGACAAGCGCCGGACCTAAGAGGGCCGGACCCGGAAGGGCCCGACCCGGAAGGGCCCGACCTCCAGGCGCACCGGCCCAGGCGCGCCGAGCCGGACCGGTCGGTGCCGGATCCCGACCCGCTCGCCGGGATCCGGCCCCGCCGGGATGAATGCGCCGTTTCGTCGTTTGCCCGTCCCCGGCCGGGGTAGAGCCGGGCCATGATAGGGCGCGGGCTGCTGGAGCGGCTGGAGAAGGCGAACAAGCTGGATCGGCTGGGCGATCCGTTGCAGCGCAAGCTGCAGGAGGGGTTGCGGGGCCGGGTACGGGACGCGCTGCACGGCGTGTGGCTGGGCCATCCGCTGCACCCCGCGATCGTTCAGGTGCCGATCGGCGCCTGGTTCAGCGCCGCCGTACTGGACGCGCTGCCCCGCATGGAGACCTGCGCCACGGTGCTGGTCGGGGTGGGTACGGCCAGCGCGGTACCGGCCATCGCGGCGGGCTGGAACGACTGGTCGGACCTGGCGACCGCGCCGCGCCGGGTCGGCCTGGTCCACGCCGTCGCCAACGCTGTCGGGGTCGGCCTCTACGGCGCCTCGCTGGTCGCCCGGCTCACCGGCAACCATCGGCTGGGCAAGCAACTCGCGTACGGCGGCCTGGGCGCGGTCAGTCTCGGCGGGTACCTCGGCGCCCACATCGTGTACCGGTTCGCCGCCGGGGTGAACCAGGCCGCGCCGATCGAGCAGCAGATCCCGGAGGGGTGGCACGACCTGTGCGAGTTCCGGGCGCTCGGCGACAACCAGAAGCTGGTGGCGCACATCGGCGAGATTCCGGTGCTGGTCAGCCGCACCGGTGACACGGTCACCGCGATGGTCGAGCGCTGCGGCCACGAGACCGGCCCGCTCGGCGAGGGCGAGGTCGTGCAGGTCGACGGGTCCGCGTGCGTGGTGTGTCCGTGGCACGGCAGCACGTTCCGGCTGGCCGACGGTGCCGTGGTTCGCGGTCCGGCGACCACCGACCAGCCCACCCTGCGCACCCGGATCAACCGGGGCTGCGTGCAGGCCGCGCTCGCCTGACCAATGCTGGCCGAAGGCTGAGCGCCCGGCCGAAGGCGGGGCGGCGGCCGGAGGCGGGGCGGCGGCCGGTCCGCGGCTTGAGCGCGGGCCCGAGACCCGGCGCCGGCCCGGGACTCAGCGCGGGCGCGCGGGCGGCGACGACTGCCGGGGTGGCTGGCGACCCGCCGGCGGTACGGTGACCGGACCGCGCCCACCCGCGGACGGTGGCTCCTCGGCGTACCCGCGGATCGGCGGCCCGGCCGGCACCAGGTGCTCGTGCGCGGCCGAGGAGTCCGCGGCCCACGGCACGTCGCGCAACCGGCGCAGCGCCTCCGTCTGGGCCGCCCAGTCGTGCTCCTGGCCGAACAGTGTGGCCGCCTGCATCAGCCGGCGCCGGCCGTTCACCACGTCGCCGTGGCACAGCAGCATGTCCCCCATGGCGCGCCAGACCCGCGCCGTCAACGGCCCGAGCGCCCGGCCGGCGACCTGCGGGTCGATCGTCTCCAGCTCCTGCTCGGCGGCGTGCCCTACCCGCTGGGCCTCGACCCGGTGGCCGGCCGCCAGCAGTGCCCGGGTCAGCATGCAGTGCGCGCGAACCTCGCCGATCTTGTTGCCGGTACGACGGAAGATCAGCACGGCCTCGGCGGCGTGCCGTACCGCGTGGTCGGCGAGCGAGAACTCGCTGGGCGTGCCGCCGGCCGGGGCGGCGGACGGCCCGTACGGCCAGCCGTGCTCGTGCAGGTGCCAGTCGAGGTTGAGCCGGGCCATCCGGTACCGCACGGTCGCCTCGCGCTGCGCGTCGTCGTCGCTGAGTTCCAGCGCCCGGGCCAGGTACTCGCTGGCCTGTCCCCACTCGTGGCGGCGCCGGGTCGCCTCCGCCGAACCGAGGACGGCCCGGAACCGGCTGGAGTCGCTGCCACCCGCGTCCAGCTCGTCCGGGTCCGGGCTGTCCACCTGCCGGGTCTCCGCGAGCAGCAGCCGGACCAGCCGCCGCTCGGTCTCCTCACCGCTGGCGGCCGCGGCCGTGTACGCGACGCGGAACGCTCTGTCGGCCTTCTCGTACGCACCCATCTGCAGGTACGCCTCGCCAATCTTGCGCCGCGCGAGCACCTCCATCCGGGCACCCTCCTGAGCCTTGTGCCGGTCGTCGCCCCGACGCAGCTGCCGGGCCCGGTCGACGACCTCGTCCAGCACTTCCCGCCCCTCCTGGTAGCACTCGACCCCGTTGAGGAACGTGCCCTTGGCCAGCAGCACCTGGATCAGGCCGAGGTCGTTGTGGTCGCTGCGGGCCGCCTTGATGGCCAGGTCGTACGCGCGGAGGCTCGCGTCGGGCCGCAGCTCGTCGGGTACGCAGCCGTCCAGCTGCGCGGCGATCCGCCAGCACAGCGCCGATTCGTCCACATGGGACAGTTCGATGCAGCGGAGCAGGTTGCGGTACTCGGCGCGGATCCAGGGATGCGGGTCCGCGGCGAGCCGGCGCGGGACGTTGCTGTGCGGCTTCAGGTACTTGGGCGTCGGTGGCGGCAGCCAGAACGTCGGATCGACCCGCGCGAGTACCCCCATCACCACCTCGCGGTACGCCTCGTCGAGCCGGCGCCGGGCCTCGGCGCGCTCGTCGGAGCTGACCTCGTCGTCCAGCTTCGCCTCTGCGAACAGCCGGACCAGCGGGTGGAACGAGTAGCGGGCCAGGCCGGTCGCCTCGTCGCGCCGGACGTTGTCCAGCATCTGCGCCGCGCCCAACTGGGCGACCAGGTTTTCCGCCTCTGAGGACGCAACGCCCAGCAGGGGTGCCAGCACCCACGGCACGAACGTCGGCGAGTCGATGAGGGTCAGCAGCTGCAGGGCGCGCTTCTCCTGGTCCAGCAGGCGGTCGTACTCGCTGGCGATGCGCTCCACCACGCTGATGTCCGGGCGTTCCAGCCAGCTCAGCCGGGACGCGGGCGGCGTGAGCAGGCCGGCGACGTGGCACAGCTCGGCACCGCCCGGGTTGACCCGCTCGGCCGCCGCCCGGATCGCCAGCGGCAGCGCACCACACGCCTGGACGATCTGCGCGGCACACTCCGGCCGGGTGCCGTCGTCGGTGTCGCTGGCCGAGCGCAGGATCGCGATGGCCTCGTCCGGATCGGGGACGTCCAGCGGGTACGAGGGCACACCGAGGTCGGTACCGAAGTCTCGTCGGCTGGTCACGATGACCGCGGAGCGCGGGTCGGCCGGGAGCACCTCCAGCACCTGGTCCGGCTGGCGGGCCGCGTCGAGCACGAAGAGCACCCGGCGCTTGGTGGTCAGCGAACGGAAGATCTTCGCGCACTCCACCGTCTGGGACGGGATCTCCCCCTCCGGCCAGCCGAGCGCCTTCAGCAGGATGCCGAGGATCTCCCGTGGGGTACGGGCGTCGCGCAGGGTACCGAGGTTCGCGTACACCTGCCCGTGCGGGTACTCGCTGGCCAGCCGCCGGCCCAGCTCCAGGGCGAGCGCGCTCTTGCCGACCCCGGGCTTGCCGTGGATGAGCAGGAGCACCGGTCCGGTGGTGCCGCGCCCGGCATCCTGCTCGGCCGGGGCGGGCGAGCGCGCGGGCCGCTGCCGCGCCGCCCGGGCCGCGTCATGCCGCTCGGTCAGCTCGGCCAGCTCCCGCACCCGGCCGCAGAACAGCCCGTCGCTGGGCGGCAGTGTCGGCGCGATGCGCCGGGGCCACCACCGCCACCAGGCAAACCGGGGGCGGGCCGGGCCACCGTCCACACTCCGGCCGTCCACACTCCGGCCATCGACACTCCTGCCTTCTACGCGCTTGCGACGGCGTCGTCGCGGCCGCGGAGCGTCCAGGAGCTTCTGCTCCTCGGAACGGAGCTGCTCGTCCCCGCCCTTGGGCGGTTCGGTGAGCACCACCGCCATCGCGGTGAGGACGCCGATCGCGATGATGGTGACGATCTTCAGGCGGGTCTCGATCTGGTCGTAGACCGCACCCAGTATGGCGCCGAGGCCACCGGCGATCCCCGCGATGACCAGGCGGTACGGGTGCAGGGTGCGGCGCAGGCCCCGGACGGACAGCCGGATCCGGACGATGTACCTGCGGCCGATCCTCCGCCGCATCAATCGGCCCGCACGCGCATGCCGACCACCAGCGGCCGGGCGACCCGCAGCAGCGGGTTGTCCTCGACCGCCTCCCGCCGCCGCCGCGCGTCGGCGACGCTGAGCCTGGCCCGCGCCCGCCCACGGCTACGGGTGTCGCCCAGGTCGTGGAAGTCCTGCGCGGCCCGGGCGAACGCCTCGGCCGCCGGCTTGAGCCGGCCCGCCGACAGATGCGCCTCGCCGAGCCAGGTGCGGCACTCGGCTTCGATCCACCGGTCGCCACAGCCGCCGAAGGTCTGCACCGCCTCTTCGAGGATCGGGGTGGCCGCCGGTTCGTTGCCTTCGTCGAGGTACGCGCGGCCGATCGTCATGCGGCAGTGGGCGATGCCGTACCGGTGGTTCATGTCCCGGAACGCCTGGCTGGCCCGAAGCGCGTGCTCCCGCGCGCGCCCGTACCGCCGTTGCTCCAGGGCGACCAGCGCGCGCTGGTGGCGGATCCAGGGCAGCCACAGGCGCTGGTGCGGACCGGGCCCGGCGAACAGCGTCTCGGCCCGGTCGAGTACCCGGTCGGCTTCGTCCCAGTCGCCGGTGGCCGCGAGCACGGTGCCCTGCGCCCACAGCACGGCGGGCAGCCGGTGCCGCGCCGGATCGTCCGACGACGAGCACGTGGTCACCGCGTCGAGGATGGTCTCCCGGGCCCGGTCGTGCAGCCCCCGCTGAGCCTGGACCAGAGCCAGGTCGCGCTTGGTCCGGACGACCTCCCAGCGGTCGGTGAGCTGGTCCGCCGCCACTACCGCCTCGTCCAGCAGGCGCTGCGCCTCGTCCAGCCGCCCGGTCCGCGCGTTCACCAGGGCCAGGCAGCGCAACGCCCGGGGCCGGCACGGTTTGGTCTCCGTCTCCCGCGCCGCCGTGGCGTACCGGCGCGAGTCCTCCAGCCAGCCCAGCTCGCCGTTGACCTCGGCGAGGGCGGCCAGTGCCAGGCCCTCCTCCGCCTTCGCACGCTCCCACTCGTCGCGGCTGCTGACGGCCGCGAGGCTGTCCACCACGTCGCTGGCCTTCATGGCGCTGCCGGCCTTCACCGCCTCGCCGGCCGTCTCCACCCGCTCCCGGCACAGCTTGAGGACCGCGCGGGCGGTGTTCAGCGCCGTGGACAGGTCACCGTCGTGCAGCTGCTGGTACACCTGGTAGCGCAGCAACCGCTCCGGGCTGCGCTCGCCGTGCAACCGGCGGGCGTGGGACAGTTCGTCGACGGCGCCCTGGCGGGCCTCGACGGGCACCTCGGCGAACAGCCGCGTCTTGAGGTACGACTCGATGTGTCCGGCGATCCGGAAGGTGGCCACTCCGGTGGCGTCGTCCAGGCGCCGCTCCACCAGCCGGGCGTACACCAGCCGGTCGAGAATCCGCTCGGCTGTCGCGTCGACGCCCGGGTCGGAGTCGCCGTCGGGGTCGGCGCCCGGCGACACCGCGCCGTTGGGGGCCGCCGGCAGACCGCCGTCGCGCACCGCCCGCTCGGCGCCGCGCAACAGCGCGCCGAGCATCCACGGCGCGAACGTCGGCTCCTCGATCAGCCCGAGCATCAGCAACCCTCGCCGTTCCTGCTCGGTCAGCAGCGCGTAGCTGAGGTCCAGCGCGGCCGAGTACGCGGGGAGCGTCTGACCGACCGCCGGCACCAGGCGGGCCTCCGACATCCGTTGCACCGCGACCTTCAACGTCCAGTTGCGCCGCGACGCCAGCGCGGCGCCGGCCACCTGCAACGCGAACGGGTGCCCCGCCGTCGCCTCGGCGATGCGCAGCGCGTCGGCCGCCTCGGCCTCCACCCGGCCGTTGCCGACCAGTGCGTCGAGGACCCGCAGCGCGGACTCGTCGCTGAGCCGGTCGATCGGCACCGGCAGCCACGACGGGTCAAGCGCCAGCGTGTGCCAGGACGTGAGGATCGCGCCGCAGCCCCGGCCGCGCGGCAGCAGCGGGCGTACCTGCTCCGGATCGCGCGCCGATTCGAGGATCACCAGTACCCGCCGGCTGGCCGTCAGCTCCCGGTACCGGCGGACGAGCTCCGGCCCGGTCGCCGGCATCGCGTCGCCCTGCTCCTGCAGCGCGGTCACGAAGGTGCGCAGTACGTCGTCGACTCCCTGCTGCCCCGGAGCCGCCCGGTCCAGCCGGGCCAACAGCTGCCCGTCGCGGTACCGGTCGGCGAGCACCTGGGCGATCCCGATCGCGAGCGCCGACTTGCCCACCCCCGTCGGCCCGGTCAGCACCACGACCGACGGGCCGTCGCCGGCCGGTCGCATCAGGTGTTCGCAGATCGTGCGCACCTGCTCGTCACGGCCGATGAGCACACCGGGTGGCGGAGGCACCTCGGTCGGGATCACGTATTCCCTACGGCGCCGGCCGCGCCCGGCCGCGAGCTTCCGGCTCGGTCGCCGCCAGCTGGGATCGGTCAGCAGTCCGGTGCTGAGGAACTTCACCAGCAGGTACCCGAGCACCCAGCCGGCGATCGCGACGAGCGCGACCACCAGGCGGATGTGCGCGGGCATCACCAGGACAGCCGGACCGGCGCTGACGAGAAAGACGACTATCGCTCCGGTTCTGCGCGAGATCCGTACCTGTCGCATGGACAGTTCCCCAATTCATGCGCTGCGTTGCGATTCATGGTGGCGGCGTCGTCCAACCGACGCTAGGGCACTCCTCCGAACGGTGGAATCGTGCCTGATCGCACGGTCGCCAGCGGCGCCGAGGGACGAGGCGTCGCGGTCAAGCGACCGCACTGTGAGAGCTCGGTCGCCAGCGGCGCCGAGGGACGAGGCGTCGCGGTCAAGCGACCCTTCCTGAGACATCACGGCTTGTGCTCCGGACGCTGGTCGCCGATGCCTTCCAGCAGGTCGCGGGCCTGCCGCCGCTTCGCCTTCTCGTGGTCCATCCGGGACAGGCTCTCTGACGCGGCCTCCTCGCTCATCAGGCTGAGGAACTTCGCGCACAACGCCGGGTCTAGTTCGTCGATCAGCTGGAGCCGGATGGTCGCCGCGCCGCGTTCCATCCGATCGAGAAGTGCCGCGCCGATCGACGGGCCCATCGCGATCAGCAGGCGGGCGGCCGGCTCGCTGCGCATCTCCGCGAGTATCGCGACCGACCGGCGCTGGCTCACCCTGACCAGCAGCGTGGCGGCTGCCTCGGGCGGCATCAGCGTCACGTGCGCCGCGGCCCGGGCCGGCTCCGCGACCGCCAGCGTCTCGGCGGCGGACTCGGGCTCCCAGGTCTGCAGCCAGCGGGACGCCTCGACGGGCGGCAGCACGGCGAGCAACTCCGTCATCAGCAACGGTCGCTCCTGCGCGATGTGGTTGAACATCGGCACGTCCCGCATCACCCGCAGCAGGTTCGCCACGATCGGCAGCGGGACGGCGTCCTGTACCGCCGACAGCCAGGCGAGCGCCTGATCCTCCGGCTCGGCGGGCGATCCTCCCGCGGGCTCACCCGCCCCGGTCGCGTCCCTTGTGGACGGTGACCGCGCCGCCGGCCGGCCGGATATCGGCGTCGCGGTTGCCGTGGTGGGTACGGTCGCGAGCACTTCGGTACACGCCTCGTCGATGATGTCCTGGAGCCGGCGCAGCGCGAAGTCGAGGCTGCGGACCAGTTGGGTGCTGGCGGCCGGGTCGTCGAGGTCGGTCTGGGCACGGGACGCGACCAGCTCGTTCTTCAACCGCCGCAGCCGCTCGGCGCACCGCTCGCGTACCTCGAGCATCCGGCGCGCGCTGGCCGCCCGCGGATCCTCCTCCGGGGCCGGTCGCCGGCCGCCGCCCGCGCCGCCCGCGGCCCCCTCCTCCACAAGTGACTCCGCCGTGAGTGACTCCGCCGCGAGTGGCGCCGAACGCGGCTCGGCCGAGCGCGGCGTCGTGAGCGATTCCGCCGAACGCGGCGCCGGATGCGGCTCCGCCGGGGTCGACCCGGCCGAGCCCACCTCCGCCGCGCCCGCGTCGGCCGAGCGCGACCCGGCCCCCCGCGACCCGGCCCCCCGCGACTCCGCCGCTGGCGACTCCGCCCCCCGCGAATCGGCCACTAGCGACTCCGACGTGTCCGGGACTCTCGGGGCCGGCGGTCGCAGGCGGCGCTCGCCGGCCGCCCTGGCCCACGCCTCGTCCCAGCGCCGTCGCTGATCCTCGGGAACCCCGTACGCGTGCAGCAGCGCACGCAACTCGTCCCGGCTGGGCCGGATCGGACCGCGCAGGATCCGGACGACCCTGTTGCGACTCAACGTGACCAGCCCCGGTGCCGCCGCCGTGAACCGCTTGACCTCGCCCGCTCCCGGCCGGCCCACCAGATCGTGGAGGCGAATCAGCATCGCCCGCAACGCGGCGAAACTGTGCACGTGCTCCAGCGGAATGTCGTCCGTCGTCACCGGACCGTCTGGCATCTGCCGCCCCTTACCGTGATCCGTCCCCAGCGCTTTCCCGGCATCGATCCCATCAAAGCACCGTCCACCTCATTGACCGGCACACGATCGTGCGCGTCGTGGTCGGGGCCGGCGGACGGATCGCACGCGATGACGGACCGGATTACGCGCGATCGGAATGCACAATGACGCCGGCCGATTGCCGTACACCCTAATCGACGGCGGCGACCACAGAAAGCGCCACCGGTACCCCACCCGAATGACCGTTTGGTTCGCCCTCACGGAACGAGTCGCCGCGCCGGTACCGGATCGACCGGCCGGCGCCACCGATTCAGTCGTTCGCGGCCGGGTGGATGCCGAGTACCTCCTCGATGGCGACCGCGCCCGCCGCGGTCAGCTCGACCTCCCGCGGTGCCCGGCGCCGGGCGATCCAACCGGCGTCGAACAGCGCTCCGCTCAGGGCCGCGCCGAGCGCGCCGGCCAGGTGGTGGCGCTGTTCGGTCCAGTCCAGGCAGAACCGCAGCACGGGTCGCGTGCCGCCGGACGTACCCGCGAGCAGAGCCGGCAGGTCGACGCCGAGATCCCGCAGCACCTCGGCGGCGGCCGGGCCCAGCCGGTACGGATGCTCCCGTACCGGGGCGGACAGCCGGTCACCCGGACGGCGGGCGGTGTCGGGTACCCCGTCGGTGGCGACGAGCGCACCGCGATCGATCAGCGCCTGGGTCACCTCGACGCCCAGCGCGCCGGCCAGATGGTCGTAGCAGGTACGGGCTTCCCGGAGCCGCTGCGCCCGGGTGCCCTGGCGCAGGGAGGTCACCGGCTGGGCGGGCGCGATGGCGGCCAGCGCTTCAAGGGTCGCGGCGACCTTGGGGCCGGCGATCGAGTAGTACCGGTGCCGTCCGGACTGCTCGACCGCGATCAGGCTCTCGGCGCGCAGCTTGTTCAGGTGCGCGCTCATCGCGGCGGCGGACACGCCGGCCTCGGCGGCCAGCACGCTGGCCGGGAGCCGGCGCCCGTCACTGAGCGCTATCAGCACGCGGGCCCGGGAGCGGTCGGCGAACAGGGCGGCGACGCGCGCGATGTCGGCGTCCCCGCGCGGTGCGCCGGTTGACCTGGCGGTACTCATCGGTCCAGTCTGCCGCGACGACGCTTCCACCGCCATGGAAGTGTTTCCGGGCAAGACTCGGACCATGAACGCGACCGACATCGAGAACACCACGCGTCACACCGGCACCGGGCCGGGTTCCGGCGATCGGCGCTCGCTGGTCCTGACGGTGATGTGTGTCGGGATGTTCCTGGTCCTGCTCGACGTGACGATCGTCAACGTGGCGCTGCCCACGATCGGGCGGAGCGTGGGCACCGGCGCGTCGGGGCTGCAGTGGGTCGTCGACGCGTACACCGTGACCATCGCAAGCCTGCTGCTGGCCGGCGGCAGCCTGGGCGACCTGCTCGGGCACCGCCGGATCGTGCTGGCCGGCCTGGCCATCTTCGGGGTGGCCTCGGCCGGGTGCGGCATAGCCGTCGACCCGGCCATGCTGATCGCTGCGCGAGCGGTGCAGGGTGCCGGCGCGGCCCTGCTGCTGCCCGGCAGCATCGCGGTGATCGCCGACGCGTACCCGCGGGCGGCGGAGCGGGCCCGGGCGCTGGGCATCTGGGCCGCGGTATCGGCGCTGTCCCTGCCCGCCGGCCCGTTGCTGGGTGGGCTGCTGGTCACCACGCTCGGCTGGCGCGCGGCGTTCCTGGTGAACCTGCCCGTGGTCGCGGCCGCGCTGGTCGCCGTTCCGCGCCTGGTCGGTCCGGGCGTCCGGGCGCCGGGCCGGTCGCTGGACCTGGCCGGCCTGGTCGCCGCGGCGCTCACCCTGGGTGGGCTGGTGTTCGCGGTCATCACGGCCGGGCGTACCGGGCTGTCCGGCACGGTCGTCGTGGCCGGCGCGGTCACGGTGGCGGCCGGCTTCGGGTTCGTCGCGGCGCAGCGGCGGGCGCGTGACCCGCTGCTGCCGACCGGTCTCCTGCGGGTACCGGCGTTCGCCGGCGCCAACGCCGTCGCGCTGGCGATGAACCTGGTCGGGAACGGCACGATCTACCTGACCACCCTGTACCTGCAGGACGTCCAGGGCCGCGACGCGCTGCGGGCCGGGCTGCTCCTGGTGCCCGGGTTCGCGCCGCTGGCCGCGCTGTCCCCGGTGACCGGCCGGATCACGGCGCGCCTGGGCCCCCGCCCACCGATGGTCGCCGGCCTGGCGCTCGGCGCGGCCGGAGAGGCCGGCCTGGTGCTGCTCCGCCCGTCCAGCCCGTACCCGTGGCTGCTCGCGATGTTGCTCGGGCTCGGCGTCGGCCTGGGTCTGCTCACCGCGTCGGTCGTCACCGCGGCCATCGCGGCCGTCCCGTCCGACCGTTCCGGGCTGGCCAGCGGCGTCAACAACACGGCCCGCCAGGCGGGAACCGCGCTGGGCGTCGCGGTCTTCGGCGCGCTCGCCGGCAGCGGCGGCGACCCGGCACACTTCGTCGCGGGCACCCACCGCGCCGGCCTCCTGGGAGCCGCGCTCTGGCTGGCCGCGATCGTGGTGACCCTGACCACGATCGGGCGCCCGCGCGACCGGGTTGGCGCGTAGGCGCTGTCCTGCCGATCGGCGGGAGCGCGCCTAACCGTCGGCGAGGAGCGCGGGCAGCGGCCGGGAATGGAGCACGTCCAGCCGGGAGACGGCACGAGTGAGCACCACGTACAGCCGGTTGAGCCCGCGCGGTTCGGCACGCACGATGTCGTCTGGTTCGACCGCGATCACGTGGTCGAACTCCAACCCCTTGGCGAGCGCCGCGGGCAGCACGGTCACCCGCCGGTCGGGACTGTCCTCCTCGGCCGCGTTGACCGCGATGCCGGCGGCGCGCAGGGCCGCGGACAGGGTCGCCAGCAACGCGTCCGTCGCGATCACGCCGATCGAGCCCTCGTGTTCGAGCGCGGCGCCAACCGCGGCGACGGTGGCGGACGGCAGGTCGGGTGCGTGCCGCACCCGCAGCGCGCCGTCGGTGCGCAGGGACCGGGTCGGCGGTGCCGCCACGTGCAGCCCGGGCAGCAGCCGGTTGGCGAAGGCCAGCACCACCGCGGGTACCCGGAAGCCCACGGTGAGCGCCTCGACCGGGGAGTCGGCCTTGCCCAGGTGCGCCAGCTGCTCGTGCCAGTCGCTCGCGGCCCACGGGCTGGTGCCCTGTGCCAGGTCGCCGAGCACGGTCAGCGAGCCGTGCGCGCTGCGCCGAGCGAGCGCGCGGCACTGCAGGGCGGACAGGTCCTGCGCCTCGTCGATGACGATGTGGCGGTAGCTGGCCGGGTGTTCGATGGCCCCGGCAATCTCGTCGAGGAGCACCTGGTCGGCCGCGGACCACTTCGCGCTCTTGTACGAGCGCGGCTTGTGTTGCCACCGGATCGCCTTCTGCTCCTCGGCGGTCAGCAGGCCGTCCGCCGCCCGGGCGAGCGCGTCCGGATCGCTGAGCAACGCGGTGAGCAGTTCGTCGGGGCGTACCTTCGGCCAGGCCCGGTCGAGCGCCGCCACCACGGGACGGGCGCGGCCGATCGTGTCCAGCCACCGCCTGGTCGGGGTTTCACCGTGGGCCTCCAACTGCCGCTGGAACATGGCCACCATGCGGGCGCGTAGCCGCTCGCGGCCGACGCCGTAGGGCACGTCCTCGACGCGGATCCTGACGACCTGGCGGGCCAGCGCGGTGACGGTCACCCGCAGCCGGTACGAGCCGACCGGTACCACGACCGGCTCGACGGGCTCGGTGATCTGGGCGTACAGCGCCCGGCGCAGCACGGCCGCCATCCGCGCGTCGTGCTTCACGCGGGCGGCCTCGTCGGTGTCCACCGCCCGCGGCGGGGTCTCGCCGAGCACCTCGTCGAGGGTGAGCTGCCGCACGTCCACCTCGCCGAGCGCCGGAAGCACCGCAGAGATGTAGTGCAGGAACGCCGGGTTGGGGCCGACCACCAGGACACCGTTGTGCGTGAGTTGCCGGCGGTGGACGTAGAGCAGGTACGCCGCGCGGTGCAGGCCGACGGCTGTCTTGCCGGTACCCGGCCCGCCCTGTACGCACAGCGAGCGGTCGAGGTCGGCGCGTACCAGCTCGTCCTGGTCCGGCTGGATCGTGGCCACGATGTCGCGCATCGGCCCGACCCGAGGGCGTTCGATCTCGGCGGTCAGCAGCTGGCTGGCCGTACCGAGCTCCTCGCCCCGGTCCAGGTGCTCGTCCTCGAAGCCGGTCAGCCGCACCGGATGGTGCGCCGTCCAGCCGAACCGGCGCCGGGCGGCCACGCCCTGCCGGTCGCGGGCACTGGCCCGGTAGAAGCGCGACGACACTGGCGCCCGCCAGTCGATGACCAGCGGCTGGCCGGTATCGTCCGTGATCCGCCGCCGGCCGAGGTAGTAGCTCTGGTTGCGGTGCTCGTCGGCGTCCGGCCCGTCGCCGAACCGCAGCCGCCCGAAGTACAGCGGGCTGTCCGGCTCCTCGGCCAGCTCCTTGGCGTAGCTCTTGAGCATCCGGCCGAGCCGCTCGGCGGTGTACCGGTCGCCGGCCACCTGATCGCCGGTGGCGACCCGCATCTGGGCGTGCTCCAGCATCCAGGCCAACGCGCGCCGGACGCGGGTCAGGAACTCCAGCTCGTCCGCGAAGTCGCGGTCGAGCCGGTCACGTTGGGGGGCTCGCACCTGGACAGGATATCGTAACTCGGTAACAATATTAACCGGGTTACAGCAATGGTACGCTCGATCCGTGGCAGACCGGGCGGGCTTGCGAGAACGCAAGCGGCAGCGCACCCACGACGCCGTGTCCTCCGCCGCGATCTCGCTGTTCCTGGAGCACGGTTTCGATCGCGTGTCGGTCGCGGACATCGCGGCGGCCGCCGAGATCTCCAAGCCCACCCTGTTCCGCTACTTCCCCACCAAGGAAGACCTGGTCCTGCACCGGATCGCGGACCACGAGGGGGAGGCGGCGCGGGTGGTACGGCAGCGTCCGACCCACCGGGCGCCGCTGACCGCGCTGCGCGACCACTTCCTGGACGGCCTCGCCCGCCGGGACCCGGTCACCGGCCTCAACGACCATCCCCAGGTCCTCGCCTTCCACAATCTGGTCTTCTCGACCGCCAGCCTGTCGGCGCGCATGAACGCGTACATCGCCCGGGACGAGGAGGCGCTGGCCGCTGCGCTCACCGAGACCGCGCTCACCAAGAGCGGGCACGCCGAGACCGGGCACGCCCCCGACGGCCTCACGGCCCGGCTGGCCGCCGCGCAGATCATCGCGGTGCAGCGCGTTTTGGCCCGCGAGAACTGGCGCCGCCTGTCCGCTGGCGAGACCGCCGACGCGCTGTACGAGTCGGCGAAGACCTCCGCCGGCAACGCATTCCGGCTGCTCGCCTCCGGTCTGGGCTAGCCCCTGTCCCGGCCGCGCCCGGCCTCACGGTCGGAGCAGCCCACCTCACCCCGACGTTCGGATTCCGGTTTCGGCGATGGACAGCCAGTCGTCGACCGCGGCCGGGCCGTGGTGGCGGATGCTCCAGTCGACCAGGCGCAGGCTCATGTGCGCCCAGTACGCGCGCAGCCGGCCAGCCGGTATCGCGTCGCGCAGCAGCCCGTCCAGCCACCCGGTCAGCTCCGGCGCCCGCCGGCTCAGATCGAACCGCAGGGTCACCAGGTCAAAGTGGCGGTCGCCGCGTCCCGCACCGTCCCAGTCGACCACCGCGGCGATGTGTCCATTGTGGACAAGCAGGTTGTCCGGGTGATAGTCCGCGACCAGTTCCACGCTGCCCGGGCTACCCGAGGTCAGAACCGAGCGCCGGCCTTCCGGCCACCGGACGTAGGCCGCGCCCACCTCCCCGCCGCCGCACGGGCCCTCGATCGCCAGCCGGACCCCGGTCAGCTCTGCCAGCCGAGCCACCGCGGCCACCGCATCGAGCCTGGGCACCCGTTGCCAGGTCCCGTCGAGCGGTTCGATTTCCATGCGACACACGCTATCCGGCCCTGCTAGCCTCGTCGCGTGACTTGCTCGCCGCGCCAGGCCATGATGCCCCGCCAACGGGGCTGACACGCGCGACGAGAACATTCGCGAGGCTCCGTCAGACGGGGCCTCGACGCGTTTTCCTCAGTCGGCGCTCCGGGGCCTCCTCGCCGACAGGAGAGCATCGATGACCCGTGTGTACCTGACCACCGCGATCCCGTACGTCAACGCCGCACCGCACCTGGGTTTCGCCCTCGAAGCCGTACAGGCCGACGTGCTGGCCCGGCACCATCGGCAGCGCGGCGACGAGGTGCGGTTGCTGACCGGTACCGACGACAACTCGCTGAAGAACGTGCTGGCGGCGCAGGCGGCCGGCGTACCCGTGCGGGAATTCGTGGACCGCAACGCCGAGGCGTTCGCCGCGCTCCGCGGACCCCTCGCACTGTCCTGTGACGACTTCATCCGCACCAGCCGCGACCCGCGCCACGAAACCGGCGTACGGCGGCTGTGGCACGCCTGCGCCGCCGCCGGGGACCTGTACCGGGCCCGGTACGAGGGGCTGTACTGCGTCGGCTGCGAGCACTACCTGACCGAGGACGAACTCGACGGCGGATGCTGCCCGGAGCACCGGGTCCCGCCCACCCGGATCGCCGAGGAGAACTGGTTCTTCCGGCTGTCCCGATACGCCGACCGGATTCATGAGGCCATCGCGTGCGGCCGGCTGCGGATCGAACCGGCGGGCCGGCGCAACGAGGTGCTGTCCTTCATCGAGGGCGGCCTGCGCGACTTCTCCGTCTCCCGTTCGCAGGCCCGAGCGCGGGGCTGGGGCATCAGCGTCCCGGGCGATGACGGGCAGGTCGTCTACGTCTGGTGGGACGCGCTCGGCAACTACCTGACCAGCCTCGACTACGGCGGCGACGAGCGCGCCTACCAGACCTGGTGGGCCGGAGCGGACCGGCGGGTACACGTGATCGGCAAGGGGGTGCTGCGCTTCCACGCGGTGTACTGGCCGGCGATGCTGCTGTCCGCCGGGCTGCCGCTGCCGACCGACATCCTGGTGCACGACTACCTCACCGTCGACGGCCGGAAAATCAGCAAGTCGTCAGGCACGCGGGTGGATCCGGTCGAGCTGGTTCACCGGTACGGGACGGACGCGGTGCGCTGGTGGCTGCTGCGGGAGGTGCCCCGGGTCGGCGACGCGGACTTCACGGTCGCCCGGATGGTCGGCCGCGCCAACGAGGATCTGGCCGGCGGGATCGGAAACCTGGTCAACCGGGTGGTGACGATGGTTCACCGGTACCGTGACGGCCGGCCGGACCCGGCGCGGGTGCTCGGCGACCTGCCGGAGACCTGCCGCGCCGTACCCGAGGTGGTGGCGGAAGCCTTGGCGGACCTGGATTTCCGGCGCGCGATCGCGGCGGTGTGGACGATCGTCGAGCAGGCGAACCGGTACATCGAGCGGGAACGCCCCTGGGAACTGGCGCGGGCCGAGCGTGCGGGCGACCCGTACGCGAGCGAGCGGCTGAACGACTGCCTGTCGGGTCTGGTCGAGGCGTGCCGCTTCCTCGGCGAGCGGCTCGCGCCGTTCCTGCCGGACGCGTCGGCCCGGGTACTGGCGCAGTGCACTCCGGTCGGCGGGCTGCTTCCGCCGGCGGAGCCGCTGTTTCCGCGCATCGACGCCTGAGGGGCTATCCGTCGACCCTCCGGTACGTGGTGGTGCGGCCCTTGCCGCCGTCCTGCCGCACGTACCCGTGCCCGCGCAGGCTGCGCAGCGCCTTGCGGATGTTCGGCCCAGTCAATGCCAGCGAGACCTCCAGGTCGGCGACGGTGCGGGGCTCGTCCCTCAACGCCTCGTAGACCCGGACCTCTGTGGAGCCGAGGTCGGTGGTTTTCTGGCGGGCCACCGCAGAGCGGAGAATGACCGTGAACCGGATGCTGGCGTCGATGTACTGGGCTGCCGGCAACCCCTGGTCTGCCAGCGCCGAGGTGATGGTGGGGATCCCGGTGGCCAGAGCCTCGATGACCCGCCCGCCGGTGTCGAGCGAGCGGACATGCTGGCAGATCGCGATGAGCTGAGCGTTACGCGCGGACGTGATGGCGTCGTGGCCGAGCCTGTCGACGGTGATGCCGTACAGACCGCCGGGATTGGTCACGACCAGCCGGTCGTGGCGTAGGCGGACCTCGACGGCGAACGCCTGAGACCAGTGGTCCAGGTCGCGGTGGATCAAGGCGTTGGCGATGACCTCCCGAAACGCGATGAGCGGGTAGCCGGGTTGGTCCGTCACGCTGCCGTCGGGATTCGTGATGATGGCGGTGTCGAAGCTGCGGCGTGCCCAGGCAAGGGCGGCGTCCAGCATCCGCGGGATCGGACCTGTGATGGTGGCCTGATTGCGGGCACGGACGGCGGGTGGATCGCCGGGCCGCGGCTCGGCGGACGCCTGGATGACGTAACGCGGGAAGAACTGCTGAGGATGTCGGCCGAGGGCAAGCAGGCCGGCGACCGTGGGCTGTCCTCCGGCGAGGATGACGCCAGCACGGCGAAGCAGCTCTGTGTCGTCGGAGAACCGGCCGAGCCCGGTGGGATCGCGTTCGCGGACGGTCGCCAGGTACGACGCGACCAGATCGGGGTCGAGATCATCGGCACTGGCACCGTCGACCGGCTTCCGATCGAACAAGGGAGGTTGCCTGGCCGAGAAGAACCCCTGAACTTCCAGATCCGAGAGCCGGAAATCCCCGTCGTACCCGCGGATGTAGGCGTCCCCTGTCGAAGTGACCCGGCAGGGCTTGTTGGACAGATCGCATTCGTGCACTCGGGCGACCACGACCGGCTCGCCGTCCACGATGCCGTCGGTGATCGTGAGTCGCACCGGAGGCGTGAAGCTGCGCGCTTTCGCGGCGAGCCCCTGTTTGAGGGTTTGGGGATCGGCCAGGCGGACCGGCCGGAATCCGGCGCGCTCGTCCAGCCCGAGAATGATGGTGCCGCCGCCAGGAAGGTTGGCCAGAGCGCTCAGCGACGCGGTGAGCGATGCCGGGAGCCCGCCGCCGGCGGACTTGACTTCGACATCGGTGGTGTCGCCGCCGGAGGCGCGGAGAGTACGGACGAGATCACTCAAGTCGTCGACCACCGGCCAAATGTAACCGGTGGCGAGTTACATTTCCAGCACCGAAGTCACATTGCCCAGCGCGCCACGCAACCGCTCCGATCGGCGGAATTCTCCGGGCATTTCGGCCGCTCGCAGGGCCGGTCGTGGCCGGGCGATCGGGCACCAACCGGCCAGGGTCACACTGGTCGCCCGGCCGGTACAGCGGAAATGTAACTCGGGATCGGTTACATTTCCGCCTAGCCGGTTACATTTCCGGTTACATTTCTCTCCCGGGCATGCGTCTCGTTTTCGGGTTGACCCTGACGTTGCGTCAGTGTTTAGCGTCGGCCGACATGACGATCACCGTGCTGGACAGCTACTCGGCAATGAAACAAGTCCTGCGGGCCCCGGCCGCGGACCGGGTCACCATGCTGCGTTCGATGCTCGAGCCCGTGAAGGGCATGTACCGATTCTTCCCGGGAGACGTCGATCTGGTGACCATGCACCGGTGGGCGTCCGGATTTCCCCTCGACCGCGACGAGGAGCGTTGCCTCGACGCACTCGAGACGCTGGCGGCGGCCGGGGCCTGGGACCGGATACAGGGGGCCCTTGACGCCGCACTTGCCGCGCAGCTGATGGCAACGCCCGGGCTGGAGGTCCCGGCCATCACCGTGCTGGTCGTGCTCGGCGACCCCGGCGACGCTCACTTCATGGGCCCCAGCCTCGGCCTCACCGGAAACGGCGGAATATCGGGCTACATCCTGATCACGCTCTGGCCTTTCCCCGAGAACCTGGAACGGCTGGAGGCCACCGCGGTGCACGAGCTCAACCACAACCTGCGCTACAGCCCGGGCGGAGTCGTGTGGAACCCGGCGACCGTCACGGTCGGCGAGCACGTGGTCTCCGAGGGGCTGGCCGACGCGTTCGCCCGCCAGCTCTACGGCGACGAACTGGGCCACACCCGCATCGGCGTGCCACACCTCCACGACGAGGCGGTCTTCGCCAAGGTGGTGTCCGGCCTCGACGTGACCGGCATGCAGAACTTCACGGCCTGGGTACACGGCGACGCCAACGCGGAGCGCTTCGGCGTCACTCCGGTGGGGTTGCCGACCGGGGCCGGGTACGCCGTCGGCAACAGGCTGGTCGACACCTATCTCGCCGCGACGGGGCAGACGGCGGCACAGGCCCTGCACGCCGCGAGCTCGGAGATAATCGCCACCGCGCTCCGCCGCGAGGGCGCGTCGGGCCGCTAGCTGATGCGCAGTTCGCTTTTCCCCTGGTGCGACGCGGCGACGGCGAACTCGTCGCTGCCGGTACCGGGGATCTCGGCCGGCAGGCCGAACAGCGGGAACAGCCGCTCGGCGTCGAGGTAGGTGGTGGTGTCCCGGATCAGGTCGCCGGACAGTTCGAGGACGACAAGCGCGAACGGCCGGTACCCACCGTCCGGTCCGGCCGCCCGGTACTGCCCGAACGCGGGCGAGCCGTTGGCCACGGTCGGCACCAGCCGGACGCCGTCGGAGGGCCGCCCCGCGCCGAGCAGCGCACGGCGGATCTCCTCGCGACCGCGCAGCCACCAGGCGAACGGTGGCATCGACATGGTGGCGTCCTCGCGCAGCAGCGACACGAGCGTCTCGACGTCGTACTCCGCGAAAGCCGCGCAGTACCGGTCGAGCAGCCGCCGCTGCCCGGCCGGCACCGCCGGGAGGCCGCCCGGTGTGACGCCGGCCGCCCGCAGGTTGACCCGGGCGCGCTGCAACGCACTGGTGACAGACACGACGCTGGTGTTCAACAGGCCCGAGACTTCGGCGGTGGTCCAGCACAGCACGTCACGCAGAATCAGCACGGCGCGCTGGCGGGGCGGCAGGAGCTGGAGCGCCGCGATGAACGCCAGGCGGACCGTCTCGCGCCCGGCGACCGGCTCGGCCGGGTCGCCGTTCGCGGGCAGCATGCGGCTGTCGGGGATCGGGTGGACCCAGGCGCTGGCGGGCAGAGGATCACCCGGCGGCGTGCCGGCCCGCGACGCGGGGCACAGATCCATGGCGCGGGCGCGCCGCCGGGCGCCGCGCACCATGTCGAGACAGACGTTGGTTGCGATGGCGTACAGCCACGACCGCAGCGGCGAGCGGCAGTCGTCGTACCGGTCGAAGTTCCGCCAGGCCCGCACCAGGGTCTCCTGTACCGCGTCCTCGGCCTCGAACGGGCAGCCGAGCATCCGGTAGCAGTACCCGGTGAGGTCGCCCCGGAACTCCTGCAGCCGCCCGTCCATCAGAACAACGTGTAGCCGCCGTCGATGACCACGACGGAGCCGGTCATGAAGCTGGACGCCCGGCTGGCCAGAAAGACCACCGCGGGACCCAACTCCTCGGGCAGGCCGTAGCGCTTCATCGCCGCCGGTTCCACGCACCACTCCCGGTACTCCGGCTGATCCACCGGTGACGCCTCGGTCAGGATGTATCCGGGAGCCACCGCGTTCACCCGTACCCCGTGCGGCGCCCACTCCGCCGCCAGCGCCTTGGTCAGCTGGTGCACGGCGGCCTTCGACGCCAGGTACGGCGGCTGCCACCGAGGCCGGTTGACGATCATGCCGGACATCGAGCCGACGTTGACGATGCTTCCGGAGCCCCGGGCCACCATCTGCGCACCGACCGCCTTGCAGCAATACCAGACGCCGTCCAGGTTCGTGGCCAGCACCTCGCGCCACACCTGCTCCGGTGTGTCCAGGGCGGCCCGGCCGATGCTGATGCCGGCGTTGTTGACCAGTACGTCGATCGGGCCCAGCCCGTCACTCACCCGCTCGACCATCCGGTCGACCTGGGCCGGATCCGTGACGTCGAGGCTCACCGGCAGCGCGTTGATGCCGGCCGCCCGCAACTCGTCGGCGGCCCGCTGGGCCGGCTCGGCGGTGCGGGCGGTCACCGCGACCGCGGCACCCGCCTCCCCCAGCGCCTGCGCCAGGGCCCGGCCGATGCCCCGGCTGGCGCCGGTGACCACGGCGACCTTGCCGGCCAGCGAGAACGCGTCCAGAACTGTCATTGGCTCAGCTCTCGATGATGCGGTCGATGATGAGCTGCGCGGCGCCGAGGATCCCCGCGTCGACGCCGGTGGACAGGCGCTCGATGAGCAGCGTCTGAGTGGCCAGCGGCAGGCACCGTTCGTACAGCGAGGCCCGCATGCTGGCCAGCAACGGCTCGCAGTCGGCCAGCAGGCCGCCGATGAACACCGCCTGCGGGTTGAAGAAGTTCACCACCACGGACAGGATCTCGCCGATGTACCGGCCGGCAGAGCGCACGATCGCGGTGGCGTGCGGGTCGCCGTGGTCGACCAGCCGCATGACATCGGCCGGGCTGGTCACCGGTATCCCGCGTTCGGCCAGCGCCTGGACGAGCGCGGCACCGCTCGCGACCGCCTCCAGGCAGCCGGTGTTGCCGCAGCTGCACAGTGGCGCCGGGTCGGCCGAGACGACCCGGCAGTGGCTGATGTCGCCGGCCGATCCCTGTGCGCCGCGATAGAGCTGGCCGCCCGAGATGACGCCGGCGCCGATGCCGGTGCCGGCCTTGACGTATACCGCGTGGTCAAGGTCGGCGCGGGCCGAGCGGTGCTCACCAAGGGCCATCAGGTTCGCGTCGTTGTCCACCGCTATCGGCACTTCGACGCGATCGGTACAGAAGCGGTACACGTCGAAGCCGTTCCACCCGGGCATCCGGGACGGCGACACGATCCGGCCGGCGCTGTGCTCGACCGGCCCCGGGACACCGACGCCGATGCCGCGCAACGCCGCTCCGGTCCCCGAACCGACCAACTCGGTGACCGCGGCGAGCAACTTGCCGAGCACCGGCTCGGGCCCGTCGTGCACCTCGACCGCCATCGACTTCGACGCGATCACGTGCCCGGACAGGTCGAGTGTGGCCACCCGGGCGTGGTGCGCGCCCAGGTCGATCGCGCCGATCACTCCCCCGTCGCCGGGGATCTCCAGGTGGCGTGGCCGCCGCCCGCCCCGCGACTTGCCCTCGCCGACCTCGCGCAACCACCCGTCGCCGATGAGCGTTTCGACCCGCTGGGAAACGGTCGACGGGGACAGACCGGACAGTCGGGCGAGATCCGCCCGGCTCTCCGCCGCACCGGTCGCGACCAGGCGCAGCAGATCGCGAGCACTGCCTCTGGCGGCGAATCCCGGTGCGTCGTCGACGGTCACGTCTGGTTCTTAGCACCGTGGGCTTTTTTCGGCAAGCTGTTGACTTGGTTCTGGCAGGTGCCTTAGATGGCGTGAGATAGTTCAGGAACACAAGAACTTCGTTCGATTGCTGGAGGAAGAGGGTTGCTATGTCCGCAAGCCCTCCGCTAGATCTGCCGCGTCAGACGGCACGGGCAGACCGGCCCGAGCCGCCTATGGTGGCGGTCCGGCAGCTCAACAAGTGGTTCGGCGACCACCACGTACTCAAGGATGTTGATCTTGAGGTGGCCGCCGGAGAGGTGGTCGTGGTCGTCGGGCCGTCCGGCTCCGGCAAGTCCACCCTGTGCCGGTGCTTGAACCGGCTGGAGGTGGCCGGTCAGGGCAGCATCGACATCGACGGCCGGCCACTGCCGGCGGAGGGTCGCGAACTGGCCCGGCTGCGGGCCGACGTCGGCATGGTCTTCCAGTCGTTCAATCTCTTCGGCCACCGCACGGTGCTGGAGAACGTCATGCTCGGCCCGACCAAGGTCCGCCGGATGTCCAAGTCGGAGGCGCGGGCCGAGGCGCTCGCGCTGCTCGACCGGGTCGGCATCCGCGACAAGGCGGACAACTACCCGGCCGAACTGTCCGGCGGCCAGCAGCAACGCGCGGCGATCGCGCGGGCGCTGGCCATGCACCCCAAGGTCATGCTGTTCGACGAGCCGACCTCGGCGCTGGACCCGGAAATGGTCAACGAGGTCCTCGACGTCATGGTCTCCCTCGCCGCCGAGGGCATGACCATGATCGTGGTGACGCACGAGATGGGCTTCGCCCGGCGTGCGGCCGATCGCGTGATCTTCATGGATGACGGCCGGATCGTCGAGACCGGTACCCCTGACGAATTCTTCTCCGCGCCACGCACCGAGCGCGCGCGGGACTTCCTATCCAAGATTCTTCCGCACTGACCCCTCGGAGAGAGCGACATGTCTATTTTCGGAAAGCGCCTCGGTCCACGCCGGACCGTGGCCATGGCGGCCGTGTCGGCCGCCGCCGCCCTGGCCCTCGCGGCCTGCGGCAGCAGTTCGTCGGGCGGCGGCAGCGCGGCCGGTTCGGCACCGGGCAACGGGCTCGGTGGCAGCGGCGTGCTTGCCCAGTCGGTGTACGACAACGCACCGGTGGCGTCCGCGGCCGACATCCCGGCCGGCAGCACGATGGCGATGATCAAGCAGAAGGGCGTGCTGACCATCGGCGCCGCGCTGGACGCGCCGCTGCTGTCCCAGCAGGACCCGACGAATGGCAAGATCGAGGGCTTCGACGCCGACATGGCGAAGCTGCTGGCGAAATACATCACCGGCAAGACCAACGTCAAGACGGTGACGATCGGCACCCAGACCCGTGAGGCGATGCTGTCGTCGAAGCAGGTCGACGCGGTGTTCAACACGTACACCATCACGCCGGAGCGGGCCCAGCAGGTCGCGTTCGCCGGCCCGTACATGTCCTCCGGCCTCGCGGTCGCGGTCAAGGCCGGCGACAACAGCATCCACAGCGTCAAGGACCTCGCCGGCAAGACGGTGATCGTCGGTGCGAACACTCCGGCCGTCACCGAGCTGCCGACGGCGGCGCCCGGCTCGAAGCAGGTCGCGTTCGGTACCGACCCGGAGGCGGTGCAGGCCCTGACCCAGGGGCGTGGCGTCGCGTACGTGCAGGACCTGACCCTGCTTGCCTCGGACGCGAAGGCGAACCCGGCCATCAAGGTGGTCGGACAGCCGTTCACCACGGAGCCGTACGGGATCGGACTCAACCACGACGACGCCCAGTTCAAGGCGTTCGTCAACGACTGGCTGAAGAAGATCGAGGCGGACGGTACCTGGGCGAAGGTCTGGCAGGCCACGCTCGGCTCGGTCGTGCAGGGCACCACGCCCACCCCGCCCGCGATCGGCTCCGCCCAGGGATCCTGAGGGATAGCCGACTGCCATGAATGCGCTCACCGGGCACCTCAGTGAGCTCGGCCACGGGGTGGTCACGACGGTCGAGTTGACCGTCGTGACCACCATCGCCGCGCTCCTGATCGGCATCATCGTCGCGATCCTGCGGATCACGCCCGTGCCGATGCTGCGTGGCATCGGGCTGGTCTACGTGGAGGTACTCCAGAACCTGCCGCTGCTGGCCCTGCTGGTGCTGTTCGTGTTCGCACTGCCGCAGATCGGCATCACGTTCCCGTTGTTCACCTCGGCCGCCATCGTCATCGCGTGTTACGAGGGCGCGTACATGGCCGAGGCGATACGGGCCGGCATCAATACCGTGGCCGTGGGCCAGGCCGAGGCGGCCCGGGCCATCGGCCTGACCTTCAGCCAGTCCCTGCGCCACGTGATCCTGCCGCAGGCCCTGCGCGCGGTCATCCAGCCGATCGGCAACATCTGCATCGCGCTGCTGATGAACACGTCGCTGGCGGCGGCGGTCGGAGTGGTGGAGCTGACCCAGGCGGCGAACAACGTCAACCTGGTCGAGGCTCAGCCGATCGAGGTGTTCACCGGGGCCGGCATCGCGTACATGCTGATGGCGCTCATCATCGGGTTCACCACCGGCAGGCTCGAGCGGAAGCTGGCGATCGTCCGATGAGCACGAGAAACGACCAGAAGCTGTTGTTCGACGAACCGGGGCCGCGCGGGCGGCGCCGGATCAAAATCGCGACCGTGGTCGGTGCGGTGGTCGTGGTCGCCGCGATCGCCCTCGCCGTCCGGCAGTTCGCCGACCACGGTGAGCTGGCCGCCGCCCGGTGGCAGCCGTTCTCCCAGTGGCCGATCTGGCGCTACCTGCTGACCGGCCTGTGGGCCACGCTTCGCGCAGCCGCCGCGACCGCGGTGCTCGGCGGCGCGTTCGGCCTGCTGCTGGCCCTGGGTCGGCTGTCCCGGCGCCGGGTGCCGCGGTACCTGGCCGGCGCGTACGTGGAGATTTTCCGTACCGTACCGGCGTTGCTGCTCATCTACGTGACCCTGTTCGCGCTGCCGCACTACGGCCTGAACTTCTCTCTGTTCTGGAAGCTGGTCCTGCCGCTGGTGGTGTCCAACTCGGCCGCGTTCGCCGAGATCTTCCGGGCCGGCATCCGGGCGCTGCCCCGCGGCCAGTCCGAGGCGGGGCTTGCCATCGGCCTGCGCCCCTGGCAGGTCATGCGGCTGGTCGTCCTGCCCCAGGCCGTGCTGCGACTGGCCCCGACACTGGTCAGCCAGCTCGTGGGTCTGTTGAAGGACACCTCGCTGGGCTTCGTGGTCAGCTACACCGAACTGCTCTACAGCGGGCAGGTGCTGTCTTCCTTCACCCACCTGCTGATCCAGACATTCCTGATGGTGGCGTTGCTGTACCTCATCGTGAACGCGTCGCTGTCGAAGTTCGCCCGGGTACTGCAGGCCCGCGGTGGCCGGTTGTTCGGGCGGCGGCAGCGCTCGGCGAGCCGGGATGCGGTACCGCCACTGGTTTCTCAACGCGGAGGTATGGTGTGAGCCTCGACGACCGGTACGCCGAACTGGCCCGGGTGACCCGCAACGGTTTCGTGGAAAGCAGGCACTACGGCAGCGTCGTCGTCCTCGACCCGGCCGGTGACGTGGTGCTCGCGGCCGGAGTCCCCGATGAACCGGTGCTGCCCCGCTCCACGCTCAAGCCGTTGCAGGCGCTGGCCACGCTGACCGCCGGAGCACCGCTGAGCGGCCCGGCGCTGGCGATCGCGGCCGGCAGCCACACCGGCGACGACCGGCACGCGACCGTGGTGACGGCGATCCTCGCCGCCGCCGGCCTGCCGGTCGAGGCGCTGCGCTGCCCGGTCGACTGGCCGGAAGACGAGGCGACCCGGTTGCGGATGATCCGGGCCGGCGAGGGGCCGCAGCGGATACGGATGAACTGCTCGGGCAAGCACGCGGCGATGCTCGCGGCCGCCGCGGCGCACTCGTGGCGGACCGACGAGGGGTACCTGGACCCGGAGCACCCGGTGCAGCGGGAGGCACGCGACACCGTGGAGCGGGTGACCGGTACCGCGGTGACGCACGTGGCCGTCGACGGCTGCGGGGCGCCGCTGTTCGGGCTGCCGCTGCGCGGCCTGGCCGCCGGGTTCCAGGCGCTGGCGCTCGCTCCGGCGGGCAGCCCGGAGGCCGAGGTGGCGGCGGCGATGCGCGGGTACCCGGAGTACGTCGGCGGCTGGGACGGGCACCCGAACACCGCGCTGATGCGCGCGGTACCCGGGATGATCGCCAAGGGCGGCGCCGAGGGCGTACTCGCGGCGGCGACCCGCGACGGGTACGCGGTGGCGGTCAAGGCCATCGACGGCAGCCCGCGCGCCACCACCCTGATCGCGCTGGCGGCCCTGGAGGCGGCCGGGGTGCCGACGCCGGGTGCCGAGGCGCTGCGCAGCCTGCCCGTCCTCGGGGGCGGCCAGCCGGTCGGCGCCGTCGAGGGCTTCATCGAAGGCTTTACCGGCGCCTCCGGAACAATCGGGCAGGGCGCGACGAGCAACGCCGCCACGAGCAATTCCGCCACAAGCAACGCCGCCACAAGCAACGCCGCCACAAGCAATGGGAAGAAGGATCGATGACCACGTTCGAGATCTGCATCGACAGCGCCGATGCGGCGGTGGCGGCGGAGCAGGGCGGCGCCGACCGGGTCGAGCTGTGCGCCGCGCTCTTCGACGGCGGACTCACGCCCAGCATCGGCACCATCGAGACGGCGGTGAGCAGCGTGCGCCGCATCCGGGTACACGTCATCGTGCGCCCGCGCGGCGGCGACTTCATCTACTCCTCGCGGGAAATCGAGACGATGGTCCGCGACGTACGGGCGGCGGTGGCGGCCGGGGCGCACGGCATCGTGATCGGTGCGCTGACCCCGGAGGGCGACATCGACGTCGAGACGACTCGACGCCTTATCGAGGCGGCCGGAGACGCGAGCATCACGTTCCACCGGGCCTTCGACATGGTTCGCGACCCGTACGCCGCGCTGGAACAGCTCATCGAGCTGGGCGTCGACCGGGTGCTGACCTCTGGGCAGGAGAGCAGTGTGCTGGAGGGTGCGCCGCTGATCGCGGAACTGGTCAAGCGGGCCGGCGACCGCATCGTGGTGATGGCCGGCGGCGGAGTCAACGAGCGGAACATCGCCCGGATCCTCGCCGAGACCGGCGTCCACGAGCTGCACTTCACCGCGATGGTCTCCGCGGACAGCCCGGCGCTCTACCGCAACCCGGTGCCGCTGATGGGCGGCACCCTGCACAAGTCCGAGTACCAGCGGTCGAACACGTCAGCGGATCTGGTCGGCCGGATGATGTCCGCCGCCGGCTGACCCGGCCGGCTCAGCCAAGGCCGACTCAGCCCGCGGCTGGCCGGACGGATCGGCCGGCTCAGCCAAGGCCGACTCAGCCCGCGGCTGGCCGGACGGATCGGCCGGCTCAGCCCACGGCCGGCGCGACGCATCGGCCGGCTCGGGACGCACCCGGCCCGACGGTGGCCGGGCGGCCCGCGCCCGGCTCGCGGCGATGGCCGCGGCCACCACGACGCCCAGGGCGATGGTGGACAGCGCGGAGGCGAGCAGCGTCTGCCGGCCACCGATCGCGCCGACGGCCGGGCCGCCCAGCAACGTGCCGAGCGCGGCGGACGGCCCGGTGAGCGCGGCGCGGGTGGCCAGCACCCGGCTCAGTACCCGGGGCGGGCTGGTGCGCTGGAACAGCGCGGTACAGATGGCCAGGAACGGGCCGTAGATCAGGCCGCCGACGCCGAACCCGACGATCCCCGGTACCGCGGCATGGATGAGCCCGACCGGCAGCAGCGCCGCCCCCCAGCCGATGATGATGCCGACCACTACTATCCACAGTGGACGGTTGCGTACCAGGCCGGCGCCGAGACCACCGAGAACCGCGCCGACGCCGAACACGGCCCAGAAAGCGCCGAGCAGGCTCGGGGAACCGTGCAGGTCGTCGGCGACGTGGATCGGCAGGGCGACCTCGACCGGCCCGTACAGGAAGAAGAACACACACGTCACCGCGGTCAGCCCGAGAAGTTGCGGATGCCCGAGAATGACCCGCCAGCCGCTCGTCTCCGCCGGCTCCGCCCCGGCGGCCGATCCCTCTTCGACAGCCGGCCGCCCCTCGACAGCCGACCGCTCTGTGACAGCCGCCTCGACGACAGGCTCGACGGCCGGCTCCGCCTGCACAGCCGGCTCCGCCTGCCCGGCCGGCTCCGCTTGCACAGCCGGCTCCGCCTGCCCGGCCGGCAGCGCACCCGCACCGGCCGGCGCGGGCCGGGAGCTGGCTCCGGACGTGAAGGCGCAGCAGGCCGCCAGCACCGCGAAGCTCGCCGCGTCCGCCCCGATCACCCAACCCGGGCCGAGCACCGCGGTCAGGCCGCCGGCCAGTGCCGGGCCGACCACGATCGCCGCCTGGGTGAACGTGGACACCAGCGCGTTGCCGGCCACCCGGTCGCCGCCGTCCGGCAACTGCTCGGCGATCACCGTGTACGTCCCGGCGTTGCCCCACGCGTGCATCAGCGACGACACGGCGAGCAGCGCCACGTACCCGACCGGGCTCAGCACACCCGCCACCGCGAGCGCCGCGACGGTACCCAGCACCACCGCCCGCAGGGACGCGTCGACCGCCACCAGCCGTACCCCGCGCAGCCCGCGAACCAGCCGGCCGAGTACGGCGGCGCCGACCGTGGCCGGCAGCGAGTACGCGGCGACCGCGAGCCCGGTCCACGCACCCCGCTGACCCTGCGGCGCGATCTGAACCGCGAGCCAGGCCACCGCGACCAGGCTCATCCCGTCACCGAGCGCGGAGACCAGCATCCCCGGCAGGATCCGGCGCAGCACGGGCTGGCGGAGCACCCGCCCGTACGGTCCGAGTCGGGTTGACGCCGGACGGGCGGCCGGTGCCGTGGTCTGTCCCATCGACAGATCATCGATGGTGAAGTGGGGTTCAGGTCAAATCACGTCGCGGCCTTCTTCGCGTCGCGGGAGAGTTATCGTGTCGCGGCGGCGCGCCTCCCGTGCCATGATCGCCGGATGTCCACGTTCGACGAGTTGATCGATGAGGCCGCCTCGGCGAGCGTCGAGGGCTGGGATTTCTCCTGGCTGGACGGCCGGGCGACCGAGGAGCGCCCCGGCTGGGGATACGCGCGGATGATGGCCGAGCGGATGGCCCGCGCCCGGGTCGCCGTCGAGCTGCAGGCCGGCGGCGGTGAGGTGCTCGCCGGCGTACCCGAGCTGCCCGCCGTCACCGCGGCCACCGAGTCCTGGCCGCCGAATCTCGCCCGGGCCGCCGCTCGGTTGGCTCCCCGCGGGGTCCGGGTCGTCGGTGACGACGGAACGCACCTGCCCCTACGCTCCGGGGCGTTCGACCTGGTGGTCAGCCGGCACCCGGTGAGCACTCCGTGGGCGGAGATCGCCCGGGTACTGGCTCCCGGAGGCACCTACTTCTCCCAGCAGGTCGGCCCGGACAGCGTCATCGAGCTGACCGACTTCTTCCTCGGCCGGTGGCCGCGCGGCCAGTCCGGGCGCGAGCCGGAACTGGCGGAGGCGGCGGCGCGGGCGGCCGGGCTGTCGGTGGTCGACCTGCGGGAGGCGACCCTGCGCGCCGTGTTCCACGACGTCGGCGCCGTGGCCTACTTCCTGCGCAAGGTCATCTGGATCGTCCCCGGCTTCACGGTCGAGCGGTACCGGGAGCGGCTCGCCGCGATGCACGACCTGATCGAGGCCGAAGGCCCGTTCGTGGCGCACTCCACCCGGTTCCTGATCGAGGCGCGCAAGCCGGAGACCGCGAACGCCTGACCCCGCCCGGTCTCAGGCGGCCGCGCTCGCCTGCGGGACGGAATCGCGGTGCTCCGGCTCGGCGTACGCCCGGGCGACATCCGCGCGGTTGAACACCCGCCAGGTCACCGCCGTCACCACCACCGCGACCACGAAACCCACCCAGTACGGCGCGGTGATGCCGAAGTCGGCCGCGACCACACCACCGAGCACCGCACCGACGCAGTTGCCGCCGGCCGAGATGAACAGCGTCGAACTGGACACCCGGCCGAGCATCTCCGGCGGGGTGAGTCGCTGGCGCAGCGAGCTTGCCGCGATGCTCCACAGCGATCCGTGCACGCCGAAAGCGAACAGCGCGAAGCCGATGAAGTACGCGCTGCGGGACGCGGCCAGGGCGAGGTGCATGCCGGCCTCGATCAGCAGCCCGATCCGGATCGTCCAGGTCGCGGTGACCCACTTGATGAGCCGGTCACCGATGACGGAGCCGACGATGCCCCCGACCGACATGCACGTCAGCAGCAGCCCGTACCCGACCGCGCCGAGGTGCAGCCGGTCCTTCGCGAGCAGTACCAGCACCGCGACCGCGGCGGTGAGCGTGAGGTTCAGCAGCCCGATGAGGACCGCCATGGTACGCAGCAGCCGCTGGTGGATCAGCCAACGGAAGCCCTCGACGATCTGGCCCCGTACGGTCGTCCGCCCGTCCGGCTCACCGTCCGCGCTTGAGGGCACGCCGCTTGAGGGCACGCTGTTTTGCGGCACGGCGCCTGACCGGTACACGCCGGCGACGAGCGCGATGAGTACGGCGCTGGCGGCGTACGTTCCGGCGTTGACGAGGAACGGGATGCTCACCGCGACGGCGAACAGGAATCCGGACAGCGGCCCGGCCAGCATGCCCTGGGTCAGCGTGACGCCACCGGCCAGCCAGCCGTTGGCGCGTTCCAGCAGTGAGCGCGGCACGACCGACGGGATCATCGACTGGCTCGCCGAACGGAAGACGACCTCACCGGTGTTGACCACGAACAGCACGGCGTACAGCAGCGCGATGCTGGCGTGCCCGGCGACGATGGCCAGCGAGAGGACCGCCATCGCGACGACCCGTACCGCGTCGATGAACACCATCAGCTTCCGCCGGTCGACCCGGTCGACGAGTACGCCGCCGGGCAGCGAGAACAGCAGCCACGGCAGCCAGGACACACCGAATCCGGCGGAGACGATCAACGGGTCGTTGGTCCGGGAGGCGACCAGAAGCGGCGCGGCGATCGTGGCGAGGCCGCTGCCGAGCGCGGACGTGGTGCTCGCCGCCCAGAACTTCGCGAATCGGCCGTCGAGTCGTTGCCGCTGGTCGCCCACCGGATCCCGGCCCTGCTCGATCCCTTGATCCCCCGTCACGAGGCGAAGCTATCAGGACGCTCCCGAGAACGGCACCGGGTTGTCGCCCGGTGCCCGGCGCCCGGCCGAAGACGCCCACCGCGAAAGCGCGCGGCGCGAAAGCCCCCGGCCCAAGGCGCCCGGCGCGAAGACGCCCGGCCGATGGTAGGGACAACCCGAAGACAGGTCTGACGCTGACCGGATCGATCAGCGCCGGTCCGGACGGCATCGTCTGTGGCATGACTACTACTGCTTCTTCTCCCTCGACCGTGCGACTCGCTGTCGGCGCGTGGACGGCCGCCGTGGCGGCCGGGGCCGCCGAGTCGGTACTCGCGGTCACACACGCCGTGCGGCAGGACCAGTTCGGCCCGAGCCTCTGGGCGGACGTCGGGTTGCGGCTGGTCGTCTACTCGGTCGCGCTGGCGCTCACCGTTCACTTCGCCCGGGGCCGGCGCTGGGCCCGGACCGCGCTGACCGTGCTGCTGACCGGCGTCGGGTTGGCGTCCCTGGTGGTACCGGCCGTCATGTCGCTTCTCGACGGACAGTCCGTCACCGAGGCACTCAGCGGCGAGACCGGCCGGATCGCCTGGGCCTTCGTCGCCGTACGGCTGCTGCACATCGCGTGCGTGGTGGTCGCATCGGTCGCCATGTACACGCCGAGCGCGAATCGCCACTTCGCCCGGTCCGCGAAGCCGGCGACACTGCCCGCCCACCCCTGACGGTCCCCCGCACTGCCACCGCGCACAAAGCACCGCGCACAAAGCGCCGCCACCGCGCCCGGATCACCGGGCGCGGTCCCGGTTCGCGGCCAGCACGGCGAGCACGACCAGGCACAGCGCGGCGACGGTGGCGGCGAAGTACCGCACGGCGACCAGCAGGCCGACCTCGGTGGTGAGGAAGCCGACCCCGACGACCGGCAGGCCGACTCCGAGATAGATGACGACGTAGAAGCTGGACAGCACGTCGGCCCGGCGACCCTCCGGTGCCGCGTGGTTGACCGCGGTGAGGCCGCCGAGGAAGGTCAGGCCCTGGCCGACGCCCGCGACCGCGGTCGCGGCGAGCAGCAGCGGAAGAGACGAGACGCTGCCGGAGACGGCGAGCAGCACCAGCCCGACCGTGAGCAACGGCAGGCCGGCGACGGCCAGCTGGTGCGGCGTGCGGCCGTACCCGGCCAGTTGGGCCAGGGCCGAACAGGTCAGCATCAACGCCACCGCGGCGCCGCCGACGAGCAGGTTGCCGCTGTGCGACAGGGCGGTCACGTAGGTCGGTACCAGAGTGAGAAACAGCCCGACCACGGCGAACGCCAGGAAACTCGCCATACCGCCGGTCGCGAACGCGGGCCGGACGGCCGCCGGCAACTGCGGCCTCCGGGGACGCCAGCCGGCGGAGGTGGTACCGGTGGCCGGCAGGGTGGCCATGGCCAGCGCCGCGGGTACCAGCAGCACCAGCTCCACCACGAACGGCAGGACGCGCGGCGCCGGGGCGTACTGGGCGAGGAAACCGGCCAGCAGCGGCCCCAGCGCGAGCCCGCCCACCGAGGCCACCGTGGACACCAGCGCCGCCCGGCGCCGGTCGCCGCGGGGCTCCAGTTCGGTCAGCGCCGCGGTCAGCGCCCCCGAGGCGGCGCCCACCGCGAGCCCCTGGAGCAGCCGCGCGGCGAACAGCCAGCCGGTGCCGCCGGCCAGAGCGAAGGCCAGCGATCCCAGCGCCGCCACGCCGACCGAGGGCAGCAGTACCCGGCGCCGCCCGACGGCGTCCGACAGCGGCCCGACCATCAGCAGCGACGGGATCAGCACGAACACGTAGGCGGCGAAGATCAACGTCAACGTGAGCGGGGAGAAGCCGAACCGTGCCTCATAGGCGCGGTACAGCGGAGTCGGCAGGTTGGTTCCGGTCACCAAGATCAGCAATGTGTACGCGCAGGCCCAGAATCGCCACCGAGACATCGAGCCCCTCCCATCATGTTCAAGTTTCTCGAACATAGCAGATGTTCGGAAACCGCGAACATGCTGGGGTACCATCGGGGAATGGCAAGCCGTACCGCGACCGACCTCGTCCACCCGGACCGCGACGAGCTGCGCTTCACCGAGGTGACGGCGGCGCTGTCCGACCCGGTGCGGCTGGCCATCGTGGCCCGGCTGGCCGAGGTCGAACCCGACGGCGAGCTGGCCTGCACCACGTTCGCGCTGCCGGTCAGCAAGTCCACGCAGAGCGGGCACTTCCGGACGCTGCGCGAGTCCGGGGTCATCCGCCAGCGCGATGAGGGCACCCGCCGGCTGAACCGGCTGCGCCGGTCCGACCTCGACCGGCGCTTTCCCGGACTGCTCGACCTCGCGGTCGCGTCCGGGCGCGACGTCCTCGACGAGTGGTCGGCGGCCCGCGGCGTGACGGCCATCGGCGCATAGCGGGCCGGCGACAGACAGCGTGGTCGCCGGCACCGGCGAGGAAACGTGACCTTGATCCGCGCGACGGATCACTGGGTGTGCCAGGATCGACCCATGGAGCGTCGAGCACTCGGCCGGACCGGCCACGAATCCAGCGTCGCGATCCTGGGCGGCGCCGCGTTCTGGGAGACCACCGTCGATGTGGTGGCCGCCGCCTTCGAGCGGGCGGTCGCGGCCGGCGTCAACCACCTGGACATCGCCCCGCAGTACGGCATGGCCGAAGACCTCGCCGGCGAGGTGCTGCCCCAGTACCGGGACGGGATGTTCGTCGCGTGCAAGACCCTGCAACGGGATGCCGCCGGTGCCCGCGCCGAACTGGAGCGCTCGCTGGGCAAGCTGCGCACCGACCGGTTCGACCTGTACCAGATGCACGCGGTGAACTCCGACGAGGAGTTGGCCGCCGTACTCGCCCCGGGCGGTGCCGCCGAGGCGCTGGTGCGGGCCCGCGACGAGGGCCTGGTCGGCGCGATCGGCATCACCGGCCACTTCCAGCAGGTACCGCGCCTGTTCCGCACCGCGCTGGAGCGGGTGGACCTGGACACCGTGATGCTGCCGGTCAACGCGCCGATGCTCGCCCTGCCCGACTACCGGGCGCACTTCGCCGCACTGCTCGACGTGGCGGCGCAACGCAACCTGGGCGTGATGGCCATCAAGGCGGTGGCCCGGGGCCCGTGGCGCACCGAGGATCACCACGCGACGACCTGGTACGAGCCGCACCGCGATCCGGCGGCGATCCGCGAGGCGGTACGGTTCACGCTCTCCCAGCCGGTCACCGGGTTCTGCATGCCCGGCGACGTGTCGATACACCCGGACGCGCTGGCCGCGGCGGAGCAGTTCACGCCGCTGCCGCAGGACGAGATCGAGGCCCGGATCGCGGCGGCCGACCGCGCCGACGCGCTCGTCTCTTAGCGTTCCATCAGGCGCGGTCGGCGCTCGGCCGCGCGGTCGAGGGAGACCCCGCACCGCCGGTGGCCGCCTGATAGGCGTCCTGCGCCGCCTGTGCCCTGGCCGCCTGCTCGACGCCGATCGCGGTGAGCCTCTCGGCCACCTCGACGAGCCAGTCCCGGTAGCACCCGGCCGCCCGGTCGACCTCTGCCGCCCGGTCGAGGCCGCTGTGCTGCCGGTACCGGTGCGGCAGGTCGAGGCCCACGTCCGCGGCGGTGACGGCGCGCAGCACGGCCGGGCTGTAGACCATGCGTGGCCGCCAGTTCGTCAGGAACCGGGCATGCACCACGACGTTGACCAGCCGGTGCGGCCGGCGGCTGAGGCCGACCACCGGCAACGCGTCCCAGCAGTGGAACAGCCCAGACAGGTACACCCGGGTGCCGCCGGCGAAGATGCGCAGTCCCTTGCGGACCTCGTTGCCACCGATCCCGTACTTGCGGGTCTGAACCACATTGGCCACCAGACACCAGATCGGCGCTGGTTGTCCCGCATCGTCCATGACCGATACGGTACGGGCGGTCACCGGCCCCCGCGATCCCGGATCGGCGGCCGGGCCACGATCCCGGGCGACGATCCGGGGGCGGCCAGTCTGGCTCGGGCGCGGCGGGCGGGGGGGGCAACCGGACCGGATGATGTGACGATGTCCTGGACGGAAGGCGCGGACGGCGGCTTCGTGCCGTCACCCGAGCTGGTGGCGGCGCTGTTCGTGCTCGGCGGCGCGCCCCTGGAACGAGTGCCCTGGTGGGCGACGCACTGGCTGGTCATCGGGCACGACGGCCAGGTGCTGCGGGATCTGGCTGGCCGGGATGACACGGACGTGGCGGCCGTGGCCGAGCTGCTGCCCGCCGCCCTGGCGGAGATGTCGGTCGCGCTGCCCGCCACGGCGACGGCCGCCGCCGCCCTGGTGTTCCACCACCTGGCGCGCCAGTGCCTGTCCGCCGGGGCCGGGGAGCGCTGGGTGGTGCGGCGGGTCGACGAGGTGGTCACGCACGCCGGGCGCTCACCGGAGGTGCTCGGCCTGCCGCTCGGCCACCTGTCCGGGATCGACGACGCGTGGTGGGGCGGCTCGGGGCCGCCGGTGGCCGACCTGCGGGCGGCGGTACGCGCGGCATGCGCGGTCCAGCTCGCGCAGCGGTGAGCGGAAGATATCGAGACTCGTAAGATCCAGTAGGAACATTGTGGAATAATTCTTCTGGATCTACCGTCGGGTCATGAGCGCAGAACAGCCACAGCCCCGCCGGATCGACGATCCCGAGGTGCTCAAGGGTCTGGCCCAACCGATCCGCCAGCGCCTGTACCGGCTGCTCAGTCAGATCGGCCCGGCCACCAGCGGCACGCTCGCGAAGCGGGTCAACGGCGACCCCGGACTGATCAGCTACCACCTGCGAGAGCTGGCCCGGCGCGGCTTCATCGAGGACGTCCCCGAGCTGGCCCGCGACCGGCGGGAACGGTGGTGGCGCACGGTACAGGGCTCGACCACCTGGGCCTGGCGCGACTTCCCCACCCCGGAGGGGCAGGCCGTCGCGTCGGCCGTGAAGGGGCAGATGGTCGCCGACGAGTTCGCCCGGCTGCACCGGTACGAGCAGAGCCGCGAAAGCTGGAGCGAGGCGTGGCAGGACGCGGCCACGAGCAGCGACTCGTTCCTCCGCCTCACCCCGGCCGAACTCGAGCAGGTGTCCGCCGAACTGCTCGAGGTCCTCCAGCGGTGGAGCCGGCATGGGCGGCAGGCGAGCGAGCGGATCGATCAGAGCGAGACCGCCGACAGCGGCGAGAGCCGCGAGCACGTGTTCCTTTTCTTCCACGCCTTCCCGGAGCGACCATGACCACCACCGTCGGATCGGCTGCCGCCGAGACGGCCGCTCCGCCGCGCCGGCCCGCCTACCGCGAGCCCGGGTACCTGCGCTACATCGGCGGCCAGGCCGTCTCCACCCTCGGCGACCAGGTCTGGTACGTCGCCCTGTCGTGGAGCGCCGTCCGGCTCGCCTCCCCCGGCCTGGCCGGCGTGATCCTCGCCGTCTCATCCGTGCCGCGCCTGATCCTGCTCCTGTTCGGCGGCGCGATCGTCGATCGGTACGGGCCCCGGCGCCTGATGATCGGCAGCGACCTGGTCCGCGCCGCCGTGTCCCTGGCCGCCGCCGCGATCGCGCTGGCCCGGCCCGGCATCGCACTGCTGGTCGTGGTGGCTCTCGTGTTCGGCATCGCGGACGCGGTGTTCCTGCCGGCCGCCGGTGCCCTCGCGCCCCGGCTGCTCCGGCCGGACCAGCTGACCGGCGGCGCCGCCCTGAACACGCTCGTGGCCCGCATCGCGCTGACCATCGGCGCACCGCTGGGCGGCCTGCTCGTCGCGCTCGGCGGACTGTCACTGGCGAGTGCGGTCAACGCGGCGACCTTCATCGTGTCGGTGGCCGCGCTGTCCGGGTTGCGGCCCCGCGAGACCGCCGCCGCGGTGCGTGAGCCGATCGGCCGGTCGCTGCGCGACGGGCTGCGGTACCTGGGCCGGCATCCGCTGCTGCGCGCCCTGCTGGCCGTGTCGCTGCTGGCCAACCTCGGCTTCGTCGGCCCGATGAACGTCGGGCTCGCCGTCGTGGCGGACCGGCACGGTTGGGGCGCGGGCGGCATCGGCCTGATGCTGGCGGGTTTCGGTCTGGGCGCCGCCGCGTCCGCGCTCCTGATGACCCGGCTGACTGTCCGAAGTGGACCGATGATGGCGGTGTGCGCGGCGGTTCAGGGCGCCGCGGTGTTCGCGGTGGTACTGGCTCCGGTACCCGCCGTGGCAGCCGCGGTCACCGCGGTCGCGGGCATCACCAGCGGACCGCTGGCCGTCCTCATCTCCTCGCTGTCGCAGCGGCACACCGACGACGCGTACCGGGGCCGGGTCAGCAGCGTCCAGACGCTCGCCAACCTGGGCATCACGCCGCTGGCGGTCGCCGTGATGGGCGCCGCCGTCGGATGGCTGGGAATCGTACCCGCGTTCGGCGCCAGCGCGAGCCTGGAGCTGGCGGCGGCGGTGATCTGCCTGGCCGTACCGAGCCTGCGGACCGCCGCCCGGCACTGAGCGACCGACCGGCATAGGGTCGAGGAATGCAGATCGGATTCGGACTGCCGGTCTCCGGCACGTGGGCGGAGCCCGGCACCATCACCCGGTTCGCCACCGAGGCGGAGCGGCTGGGCTACCACTCCCTGTGGACGTTCACCCGGCTGCTCGTGGCGACAGACCAGGAGTTGGAACCGGTGTACCAGAGCGTCCTGGACCCGTTGGTGGCGCTCGCCTTCGCCGCGGCGCACACCACCCGGATCCGCCTCGGGGTCGCCGTCGTCAACGTGCCGTACCTGTCGCCGGCCTACCTGGCGAAGCAGGCGGCCTCCCTGGACGTACTCTCCCGCGGCCGGCTCGACCTGGGGCTGGGCGCCGGCTGGTCGGCCGCGGAATTCATCGCCACCGGCGCGCCCGCCGAGCGGCGTGGCGCCCGGGTCGAGGAGTATGTGGCCGTGCTGCACGCCCTGTGGGCCGACGGGGTCAGCCGGCACGCCGGGGAGTTCTACACGGTGCCGGCCGGCCGGATGGAGCCGAAGCCGGTACAGCGCCCGGGACCGCCGGTGCTGCTCGGCGGTTCGGCGCCGGCCGCTCTGCGCCGGGCCGGGCGGATCGCGGACGGCTGGATCACCCGCAGCGCTCAGGACCTGACGCGCATCGGCGAGGGCGTCGCGGTGGTACGGGAAGCCGCGCGCCGGGCCGGCCGGGATCCTGCGGCGGTACGCGTCGTGTGCCGCGGCGTAGTACGGCTCGGCGAAAAGGCAACCGGCGCCGAGCGGAAACCGCTGCGGGGCACGCTCGCGCAGGTTCGCGGCGACATCGACTGGCTGGCGGAACAGGGCGTGACCGAGCTCTTCTTCGACCTCAACTGGGATCCGGCCATCGGTTCACCGGACGCCGATCCGGTTGCCGGGGCCGGGCGTGCCGAGGAAATCCTGCACGCTCTGGCTCCGAGTTAGCGTTGCATCAAGGCGAAGATGCCCCAGCCGAGCAGCGGCCGCTCGTACCGGACGTAGTCGCGCGGCCCGCGTTGAAGTTCGGCACGAAACTGCGGCGCCAGTTCGTCGTCCGGGTGCGTGTCGGCAAACTGGCGCATGTTCAGCCACTGCGAGGCGCGATAACGGTCCCAGCTGTCGTCGTCGGCGAGCACCATCTCGACGAGGTCGTAGCCGAGGTCGCCGTACAGCTCGACGAGGCCGGGCAACGTCTGGAAGCTGTCTCTCGACTCGGCGTGACACGCCTCGATCGCCTCCTGGTGGGGCGGTTCGGCCTTCCAGAAGGGTTCACCGATGAGCATCAGCCCGCCCGGGCGCAGGCTGCGCTGCAGCAGCGCCACCGTGCCGGTGACACCCCCGCCGATCCAGGTCGCGCCGATGCACGCCGCGACGTCGACCGGCTCGGTGGCCACGTAGCTCGACGCGTCCCCGTGGACGAACGCGACCCGGTCCGCCACACCCAACTCCGCGCTGCGCTCGCGGGCCCGCGCGATGAAGACCGTGCTGATGTCCACGCCGGTGCCGGTGATGCCGTGGTCGCGGGCCCACGTCGACAGCATCTCGCCCTTGCCGCAGCACAGGTCGAGCACCGACATGCCGGCGCCGCACCGGATGGCGTCACCGAGAAGGGCGATTTTCTCGGGCGTGACCGGGTTCAGCACCCGGTGGCTGCTCTCCCGGATCGTGAAGTGCCGTGGCAGGTCCAAAGCGCGTGCCTCCTCATCCGCCGGACGGCTGGACGCTACCGGAGCGCGCAACGGATTTACCACCGAAAAACCGTGCGCGCGAAGGCGTCCGGAGCGCCACACTGGCCGCAGTCAATCACGCACAATCTCAGGGAGACACCGTGCCTCGTCAGGTAGCCCCGAACCTGGTTTCGTGGGCCAGCGACATCGACCAGGACACCATCGATCAGGCGTCCCGCGCCGCACGCCTGCCCTTTGTGCGAGGGCATGTCGCCCTGATGCCCGACGCCCACCTCGGCATCGGCGCGACCGTCGGTTCGGTCATCCCGACCTCGGCCGCCATCATCCCGGCCGCCGTCGGTGTCGACATCGGCTGCGGCATGGTCGCCACCGAGACGACGCTGACCGCCGGCGACCTTCCGGCTGACCTGTCCGCGTTGATGCCACTGGTCGAGAAGCGCATTCCGGCCGGCGTCGCTCAGGGACACGAGGACGCCCCGGCCACCGACGCGCTCGCCGCGATCGGTCGTCCGGAGACCGAGCTGACCGGCAAGCAGGAGAAGACCGTGCTGACCCAGTTCGGCACGCTCGGCTCCGGCAACCACTTCGTCGAGGTGTGCCTCGACGAGCGGGACCGGGTGTGGACTGTGCTGCACTCCGGATCGCGGGGCATCGGCAACCAGCTCGCCACCCGGCACATCGACAAGGCGAAGGCGTTGATGCGCCAGTACTTCATCGAGCTCGACGACCCGAACCTGGCGTACCTCGTCCAGGGCACCCCGGAGTTCACCCACTACATCCGGGACATGCTGTGGGCGCAGCGGTACGCGATGGGGTCCCGGGCGCGGATGGACGAGACGGTGGTGGCGGCGCTGTTCGAGGTGGTGGGGTACGGCGATCGGGTACGCACGATCAACTGCCACCACAATTTTACGGCGAAGGAGAACCACCACGGCCAAAACGTGTGGGTCACCCGCAAGGGTGCCATCAAGGCGGCGCACGGCGACGAGGGAGTCATCCCCGGCTCGATGGGCACCCAGTCCTACATCGTCCGGGGCCTGGGCAACCCGGCGTCGTACAACTCCTGCTCGCACGGGGCCGGCCGGCGGATGTCGCGGACCAAGGCGCGCAAGGAATTGACCGGCGCGTCGCTGGCCGAGGCGATGGCCGGCCGCACCTGGAACGCCGACCGTGCGGAGGCGCTGGTGGACGAGCACCCGGCCGCATACAAGCCGATCGACCAGGTGATGGCCGACCAGCGTGACCTCGTGGAGATCCGGCACACCCTCCGGCAGGTCTTCAACTACAAGGGCTGAGCGCACCCGCCCGGCCGCATCGCGGCCGGGCGGGACGGGCGGCCGGACGCCCGGCGTCAGGGGGTCGGCATGTCCCGGCGGCGCAGGCCGGCGAGCCCCACCACCGCCAGTGCGGCGGCCACCGCCGTCAGAACCACCAGCGGCGTCGCCGTCACCTCGCCACCGGGCAGGTGCGGCAGGTGCGTGTACGGCGAGATGTCCATCACCCACTGGTCCAGCCGCACCGCGCCACCGACCAGGAACAGCAGCAGGCAGGCCGCCAGCGCGCCCCAGCCGACCGGGGAGAGCCGGGGCAGCGTCCCGAACAACAGCACCGCGATCGCGGCCAGTACCCAGACCGCCGGCAGCTGTGCCATCGCGCCGGCGACCAATCGGGGCACCTGCCCACCGACGTCGTGGGCGGTCGACCCGTACGTGATTCCCATCGCCAGCCCGCTGGCGAGAAGCGCGACCGCCGGGCCCAGGAACGTGAAGAGCAGGTGGCCCGCGGCCCACCGCAGCCGGCCGGTCGCGGTGCTCAGTACCGGCTCGGCGTGCCCGCTGGTCTCCTCGTCGCGCAGCTTCAGTGTGGCCTGGATGGCGTACGCCGCCGCGATGAGCCCGAGGATGCCGATGCTGCCGGCCAGGTCGCTGTCGATGACTCCGGCGGTGCCCCCGACCCGCGCCACGATATCCGCGAAGGTCTGGTTGTCCTGAGCCATGTCCCCGACGCTCTTGGCCACGCCGCCGAACACGATACCCAGCAGGGCGAAGCCCACCGCCCAGCCGAGCAGCAGACCGCGGTGCAGCCGCCAGGCCAGCGCCAGCGGCGAGCGCAGGCCGGCGCCGGCGGATGCCGGACCGGGGCGGGAAGCCAGCAGGCCGGAGCCGACATCGCGGCGCGCGGACAGCGCGACGGCCACCCAGACGAGTACCGCCGTGACACCGACCGCGAGCGCGAGTGGCCACCACCGGTCGCCGCCGTACGGGCGGATCCGCTGCACCCAGCCGATCGGTGACAGCCAGGACAGCCAGGACACCGCGCCGCTCCCGATAGCGCTGATGTCCCCGGCGAGCCGCAGCACGTACGTCGCCGCGAGTACCACGATCGCGATCGACCGTGCGCTGCGGGCGCTCGCGGTGAGCTGGGCGACGACCGCGGCGAGCGCGGCGAACATCCAGCCGGCGGCGGCGAACTCCAGGCCGAGCGCCCAGGAGCCGGCGGCCGGCAGGTCCTGGCTCATCAGGCCGAGGGCCACCAGCGCGCCGAGGACCAGGTTGGCGACGCAGGTGGTCAGGACGGCCGCGGCCAGGCCGGCGTACCGGCCGACGACCGTCGCGCCGAGCAGTTCGCGGCGCCCGGTCTCCTCCTCCATCCGGGTGTGCCGGATGACGGTGAGGATGGTGAACAGCCCGATCGCGACCGGGATGAACCCGGCCCGCCAGGCGACCAGCTCGCCGAGGCTCGACCCGAACAGCCGGCCGTAGAGCGCGACAAACCCAGCGTTGTGCGCGCTCTCGTCGGCGTAGGTCTGCCGGCCGGCGGCCGTGGGGAACAGCCCGTTGATGGATGCCACGTAGCCGATCGGGATGATGGCGATCCAGACGACCCACAGCGGCATCAGGACCCGGTCCCGCCGCAGGATCAGCCGGACCAGCCGTCCGGTGCCCACCAGCTCGTTCATCGCGCGACCTCCGCGCCGGCGCCGGAACCGCGCGGGGCGGCCTCGCCCTTGCGGTCGTACAGCCGGAGGAACAACTCCTCCAGCGTCGGTGGCTGGCTCACCAGGCTGCGTACACCGACCGCGGTCAGCTGGCGCAGCGCGGAGTCCAACGCCTCGGTGTCGACGTCGAAGCTCACCTTGCCGTCCTCCGCGTGCAGGTGATGAACCCCGGGCAGGGCGGCCAGCCCGTCGGCGGGTGCGGACAGCTCCGCGCGGATCGAGGTGCGGGTCAGGTGGCGCATGTCGGCGAGGCTGCCGGTCTCGACGGCCCGGCCGTCGCGGATGATGGTGATCCGGTCGCAGAGCGCCTCGACCTCGGAGAGGATGTGACTGGACAGCAGTACGGTGCGGTCGCCGCGCCGCTGCTCGTCCCGGATCGCCTCGCGGAACACCTCTTCCATCAACGGATCGAGGCCCGAGGTCGGCTCGTCCAGCACCAGAAGCTCCACATCGGACGCCAGCGCGGCGATCAGCGCCACCTTCTGCCGGTTGCCCTTCGAGTAGGCACGGCCCTTCTTGCGGGGATCCAGGTCGAACCGCTCCAGCAGATCGGCGCGGCGTTGCTTGTCCAGTCCGCCGCGCATCCGGCCGAGCAGGTCGATCACCTCACCGCCGGTGAGATTGGGCCACAGGGTCACGTCTCCGGGCACGTACGCCAGCCGGCGATGCAGCGCGGTCGCGTCGGACCACGGATTGCCGCCGAGCAGTTGGGCGGTGCCCGCGTCGGCCCGGGTGAGGCCCAGCAGGATCCGGATGGTGGTGGTCTTCCCCGCCCCGTTGGGACCGAGGAAGCCGTGTACCTCTCCGGTGTGCACGCTCATCTCGAGCCCGTCCAGGGCGCGGGTGCGCCCGAACGTCTTGACCAGACCCTCTGTGCGAATCGCCTCGGTCATCTCGCCTACTCCTTTGGGCGCGCCTCATTCCGCGCGCCGCCTTCGGGGGAACGTGCGATGAACCGGTCGAGCGCCTCGAACGACATCGCGGCCTCTTCCGGGGTGAGCAGCGGGTGGGCGAAGATGTCCACCATCGCGGCGAGCATCCGGGCGTTGCCTTCCGGCGTGCGCACGTCGGCGCCCATCGCCCGGGACACCTGCTCGGGCATGGCGAAGACGCCCATCTGCATGACGACGAACACCGCCGCGTAGGCGCGCAGGTCACGAGGCACGATGCCGTGGTCGGTCAGCCACTGCTCGCTGAGCCGAACCATGTCGTCGAACCTCGCCGCCGCCGCCTCGGAACCGTCCAGGAACGACCGGGCCAGGTAGCGCTGCATCAGCATCGCCACCGGATGGACGGTGCCCATGAATGCCTGGTCGCGAGACCTTCCCTCGGTGAAGATCTGCTGCCGGATCTGGTTCATCCGCTCCACCGCGTACGCGTCGCAGGCGTCGCGCAGCGCCTCCTTCGACCCGAAGTGGTGCCGAACCAGCCCGGAGGACACCCCGGCGGCTTTCGCGATCTCCCGGATCGTGGCCTGGTCGATGCCACGATCGGCGAAGATCCGCAGCGCCGCGTCCCTGATCCGGGCGCGGGCCGTCAGGTCCTCCGGAGCCCGGTCGCCGCCCGGGTCGATCGTCACCGCCGACCTCCTACACGCATCGGCCGAAAACTGCTCACGAGTACAAGATACTACACACGTGTGTAGTCCCGCGACTCCCGTACCCGCGACTCCCGTACCCGCGCCACCGTCACCGGGCCGGCACCGCCCCGTCACCGCTCCCGGCCCGGCAGCGGCCGGCCGGTGACCCCGGGCCGATAGAGTGCCGGCATGGGTGTCGAGGTTGAGGTCGTACGCGAGGCGTCCGAAGAGCTGGTCAAGGCGCTCGGCCGCCTGCTGCCCCAACTGTCCCGCTCGGCGCCGCCGCTGGACGCCGACGGGCTGGCCCGCCTCATCTCGTGGAACGGGAACATTTTCCTGGCGGCCCGCGTCGACGGCGAGATCGTCGGCATGCTGACCCTGGTCACGTTCCCGATCCCGACAGGGCTGCGCGCGTGGATCGAGGACGTGGTGGTCGACGAGTCCGCACGCGGCCGCGGAGTCGGCGCCGCGCTGACCCTGGAGGCCGTCCGACTGGCCCGGGCGGCGGGGGCGCGGACCGTGGACCTGACGTCCCGGCCGTCGCGGGAGGCGGCCAACCGGCTGTACGAGCGGCTCGGGTTCCAGCGGCGCGACTCGCGGGTGTACCGGCTGGCCGAGGCCGAGTAGCGACTGGCGGACCCCGTCGGCGTCCGAGCGCGGCCCTCGCGAATGGGCGATGCACCAGGGAGCGGAGTTCAAGCATGAACGAACTTGAACTCCGCTCCGGCTGCCCGGCATCCGTCAAACCGGCTCGCCCGCATCAGTAGACGCGGACGAACCGGCTCGCGCGTATCAGTAGATCCAGACGGTGGTGCCGATCGGATCCAGGTTCTTGGCCCAGATCCAGTCAATCGCGGAGTTGCTCACCCGCACGCAGCCGTGCGAGGCGGGATAGGACGGTACGGAGCCGTCGCCGTGGATCGCGTACCCACCGGTGAAGTAGCGCGGCCGGATCAGCAGGCCGAGCGACGACCGGTGCGGAGCGTCGATCACCCGGTAGGTCTTGAAGTGGCCCTTGGGTGTCTTGGCGACGTTGCGGGTGCCCTGGTCGTAGTAGACGTATCCGCCACCGGTCGAGGTGTTGAGGATGTAGTCCACGTGGCCATTGGTCACGAACATGAGCAGATCGCGGCTAAGGTCCACCTCGATGATGTGACCCGAGGTGCTCCTCGCCTTGGGACGGGTGCCGGCGTCGAGCGCCTTCTGTGTCGCGGCGGTCACCGTACCCGAACGGGACAGCTTCGCCGCCTTCTGCAACGCGAAGACGGCCTGCTGGGTAACCGAACCGAACTTGCCGTCGGCGTTGCCGACCCAGTAGCCGAGCGACGTCAACTGTTGCTGGAGATGCACCACGGCCGGGCCGGAACTGCCCATCCGCAGTGGGCCGGCGCTGGCTGTCCGCGTCGGCTTCGGGCTGGGCGCCGCGGTGGTCGGCGCGGTGCTCGGTGCGGCGCTCGGCGTCGGGTCGACCGTCGGGTCGACCGTCGGCGCGGTTGTCGCCGGTACCGGCGAGGCGGTCGCCGCCGCGGCGACCGATCCGCTTGGTGCCGACGACGCGGTATCGGCCGACGACGGCTTGCAGGCCGCCGCGGCGAGCATGGTGGCCACCGCCACCGCCGCGAGCACCGCTGGCCGGGCGATTCCCAACAGCCCGGTGGTACGTGCGGTACGAACGGGATTCATCACCACAGTCTATGTCAGCCTCGTCGATACCACTGTCCGCCGAACCTCCCCTCAGACCTACCCGAACGCGGTGGTGTCGAGGACGAGCTTGCCGCCCGATCCCGGCCAGGCGAAGGTGTTCTGCGCGGGGTCGAACACCATGCGAAGAGAGTGCCCATTGGACGGCCCCGGTGGGCCGAACGTTCCGGCGGCGCCGGTGACCACATCCCAGACGAAGTCCTGCACGCGGTCGTTGGGCAGGTCCTGCATGCCGATCACGAACCGGCCGCCGCCGAACACGGAGGTCGGCCGAGCCCAACTCGTTTCCACGTAGCCGCTGCCGTCCGGATGCTGTACCGCCATCCCGCTGACCAGGCCCTGGGCATGGCTCGCCTCGCCCAGGCACCAGTCCGGTGTGCAGGACATGGTGTTTTCGGAAGAACCATCCATCGCCGTCAGCTTCGTGGCGGGGTTCGGCCGGGCCGCTATGCGCGCGCCGGTCAGCACGTTGAGCAGTTCGAAGTTCGAGCTGGGCGCCGTCCCGGCGTCCGGCGAATCGGTGGGCGGCTCGTTGCTTCCCCAGGCTCCGGTCACCGCGTGGTGGCCGATGCTGCTGTCGATCAACTGCGGCTGGCCGCCGGTTCTCGGCACCGAATACATCAGGCCGGGTCCACCAGCGAGCATCGCGCCGTATCCAATACCCCCGCCCGTCTCTTCGAAGATCACTCGGTCACCCACCACGGACACCATGCCCGGAGTCACCGACTGGTCGCCGGGCACGGTGGCCACCAGCTTCGCGCTGTGGGCGGTCAGCGTGGACGCCCAGATCTCGGTGGTCCACTGGTGGTCCGTTCCCGCGGCGTACGCCATCCAGGCGACCCCGTCCTTGGTGGCATTGGCCTCCTGGGGGAGGTACCTGATGGTGCCCTGACCGGCCGACGCGACGCTCAGTACGGTCAGCGTGTCGCCGTGCCGGGTGTCGAGCACCGCGATGTCTCCGTACCGGTCCTTCTCGGCCCGGACTGCGATCAGGTACCGGCCATCGCCCAGCGAGCCACAGACCGTGTAGTCACGACCGTCCGGGAGCCGGTCCTGCAGCAGACGCACCTGGCCCGGCCAGACCTGCTGGGCGGGGCGCAGGTGCGCCAGGTCCGGCGCTTTGGCGGGCGGCAACGCGGACGGCGTGGGGGCGACGCCGTGCCCGGGCACCGAAGCCCGGTGGTGCGGCTTCAACGGGCCGTACCCGGCCGCGAAGCCCAGCGCCAGCACCACGACGACGGCGAGAGCCACGGTGGTCGCGGTACGCCGGCGGCGCAGCACCCGCATCCGGCGGCGCACCTCGGGGACCGGGTCCGGCGCCGCCTGAACCGGGTCGGCGAGCGCGTGTAAGCGGGTACGCAAATCGTCCTCGGTCAGCATCACGCCACCGCCGTCACAGTCTCGCTGCCGGTCAGCGCAGCGCGCAGCCGGGCCAGCCCCTTGGATGTCTGGCTCTTCACCGTGCCGACCGAGCAGTTCATGACCGCTGCCGTCTCCGCTTCGGTGAGATCGTCGAAGTATCGCAGCACGACCGCCGTACGCTGGCCGGTCGGCAACTCCAGCAGCGCCCGGCGCAGCGCGTCCCGGTCGTCGGACCGGCCGGTCGGGTCTTCGCCGGCCCGCTCCGGCAGTGCGCCGGTGGAAACCTCCGCGCGACGCCACCGCCGCCGCCACAGCGAGCGCTGCTCGTTGACGATGGCCGTCTTCACGTACGCCTCGACGCGTCCCGGGTCGATCCGGCGCCAGCGCAGCAGGGTGCGGGCCAGCGCGGACTGGACGATGTCCTGCGCGGTCGCCTCATGGCCGCAGAGGAGAAACGCGAATCGGGTCAGCGCCGGTGTTCGCGACCGAACGAACTCGTCGAACTCGCTATCCGCTTCCACGTTTCTTAGATGCGAATCTGCCCGCGAAGGTTGCCACGCCCGGCACGGCAACTCCGTGTGCATCGATGCGGCTACGTTCCGTGGCCATCGACCGAAAGCTGCACGACCGGGTCACCGTGACATCATCTGCGCATGGAGATCGCAGGTCGCGTCGTCGTGGTCACCGGCGCCTCGTCGGGCATCGGTGCGGCCACCGCCCGTCTCGCCGCCGCGCGCGGCGCCCGGGTGGTGCTGGCCGCTCGCCGGGTGCCACGGCTGGAGGAGTTGGCCGCCGAGCTGCCCGACGCGCTGGTGGTACCGGCGGACGTCCGGGAGCCGGAACAGGTCCACGACGTGATCCGGTCCGCGGTGGACCGCTACGGCACGGTGGACGTGCTGATCAACAATGCCGGGCAGGGGCTGCACGTACCGATCGAGGACATCAAGCTCGACGACTTCGCAGCCGTCATGGAACTGAACGTCTACGGTGCGCTCGCCGCGATGCAGGCGGTACTGCCGGTGATGCGGGCGGGTGGCGGCGGCGCCATCGTGAACGTCAGTTCCGGTACCTCGCGGGCGGTCATTCCGGGGGTCGGCGGGTACGCGGCGAGCAAGAGCGCGCTGAACATGCTCTCCCAGGTGGCCCGCGCCGAGTTCGCCCCGGACAATATCGTGGTGTCACTGGTATACCCGTCGGTGACCGCGACCGAGTTCCACTCGGTGCTGCGGGCCGGCACGTACGCGGGCGGCGGCCGGTTCGCGCCGCAGCGTGCCGAGCAGGTCGCGGAGGCGATCCTGCGGGCGGTCGACACCGGCGAGCCGGAGGTCGTGCTGGCCCACACCCCAGCCTCATGAGCGCCGGCTACTTCAGCATCGACCGGGTCATCCGGCGCACCGCGATCCACATCGCGGCCCCACCGAAGGCGAGCAGGTAGGCCAGCGGCACCAGGGCGCCCCAGCCGGCGTCGCCGAGGGCGGGCTCGCGGATCAGCTGGATCGACTGGTACAGCGGCAGGATCTCGATGACCGGCCGGACCACCGCCGGGTACGTGGACAGCGGATAGAACGTGGTCGCGAACAGGTACATCGGCAGCATGACCAGCTGGATGTACTGGAAGTCGGTGAAGTCGCGCAGAACCGTGGTGACCGCCAGCCCGCCGGCGGCGAACGCGAACCCGACCAGTACCGAGGCCGGAACCGCGAGCAGTACGGCCGGCGAGGTGACCAGCCCGGCCACCGCCATCACCACGACAAACCCGATTGACGTGAGTACCGCGTTGATGACCGCGCTGGCCACTTCCCCGAACGCGATATCGGTGACCGACACCGGGGTGGGCAGGATCGCCTCGTACGTGCGCTCCATCCGGATCCGGCTGAATACCCCGAAGCTGGTCTGGTTGAACGCCGTGTTCATGGCCGTGGTGGCCAGGATCGCGGGCGCCACCCAGGCGGCGTAGCGCACGTGTACCCCGGGCACGGTGCCGACCAGCATGCCCACCCCGACGCCGATGGACACCAGGTACAGCACCGGTTCCACCATCGCCGACAGCAGCGGCGTGATCGACCGGCGGTAAATCATGAAGTTGCGCTCGACCATCGCGAGCGTGCGCGACGGCGTCGCCGCCGGCACCGGCGGGCGGGCGGTGGCGAGCGAGGTCATCGGGGCCTCCGATCGGTCGCGGTCACGGGTGCAGCCGCCGGCGGTACGCGACGCGGGCGGCCGCGATGCCGGCCAGCGCCAGTGCGAGCAGGATGCCGGCGTGCAGGGCGGTGGCCGCGGCGGTCGCGGTGCCCAGGGACAGGGTGCGGCACAGCTGGGCTCCGTGGTACAGCGGCAGCAGATACGCGACCGGGCGCAGCCAGTGCGGCAGTTGCGCGATCGCGAAGAACGTGCCGGAGAACAGGTACATCGGCATGATGACGAACCGGAACACGGAGTTGATCCGCCGGGTCTGGCGCAGCCCGACCGCCCACGCGGCCGACGGTGCGGCGAACGCGAACCCGGTCAGCACGGCGCCGCCCAGCGTGGCGAGCGCCGACCAGCCGTGGGTGGCGCCGAACAGAACCATCACGAGAGTGAAGGCGGCACTGGACGTGGCGATCCGGAACGCGATGAACAGCAGGTGCCCGCCCAGGATCTGGGCCGGAGACAGCGGGGTCGGGGTCGCCGCGCGGTACGCGCCGTCCGGGGCGGCCGCCCACGCGACCCGGTTGGTCGATTCGAGGTACGCGGTCTGCATGGACGCGGCGGCGAGCATCCCGGGCGCGAAGAACGCCAGGTAGCTCACGCCGGCGATGGGCGAGGACGCCTGCCGGTCCACCAGGTGCCCGATCCCCACACCGACACCGAGCAGGAACAGCAGCGGGTTGGCCACGCTGATCACGATCGTGCCGCGCCACACCCGCCGGTACTGCAACAGCCAGAAGCTGAACCCGCGCCACATGCCGGTCTCCCCTGAGAATGCGCGTTAGTCGATGAGCGATCGGCCGGTGAGCGTGAGGAACACGTCCTCCAGCGAAGCCCGGCGCACCAGTGCGGTCAGCGGCGAGAGGCGCAGCGCGTGGACTGCGGCAAGCGCGGCCTCGCCGTCGTCCGCGTACACCATGACGCGGTCGGGCAGCACCTCGAGCCGGCCGCCGTCACCACACAGCGCCGACGCGCGAAGCTTCTCCGCCGCCGTGTCCTGGTCGGTGAACCGCAGCTCAAGTACCTCGCGGGTGGTGTGCGCGGCGATCAGCTCGCGCGGCGTGCCCTGCGCGACGATGCGGCCGCCGTCCATCACCACCAGCCGGTCGCACAGCTGTTCCGCCTCGTCCATGTAGTGCGTGGTGAGGATGAGCGTGACGCCGTCCTGCTTGAGCCGGAACAGCCGGTCCCACAGCACGTGCCGGGCCTGCGGGTCCAGGCCGGTGGTCGGCTCGTCGAGCAGCAGGATCTCCGGCTCGTTGATGAGCGACCGGGCGATCGTCAACCGGCGCCGCATGCCGCCGGACAGGACCTCGACCTGCTCGTCGGCCTTGTCACGCAGTTGCGCGAAGTCGAGCAGGGATTCGGCGCGCTCGCGGATGACCGCGCGCCGCAGGCCGAAGTAGCGGCCGTAGATGTAGAGGTTTTCCCGTACCGTCAGCTCGCGGTCCAGGCAGTCGTCCTGCGGCACGACGCCGAGCCGCGCCCGCACCTGCGGCCCCTGCGCCACCGGGTCGAAGCCGAGCACCCGCAGGGTGCCGCCGGTGATCGGCGACGTCGCACTGATCATCCGCATGGTGGTGGACTTGCCCGCGCCGTTGGGCCCGAGGAAGCCGAACGCCTCGCCGCGCCGCAGTGCGAAGTCGATGCCGTCGACCGCCCGGAACTCGGCTGACGAGCCGCGCGCCGGGTAGACCTTGGTGAGCCCGCGGGCCTCGACGAGGGGTGTGTCGGTCACCCCGGCAGCGTAAGAAATTTAGATCCAGTCCGCAATCGATTACCGCTTCAGTGCAAAATTTTGCGATCAGCGTAACGAGCCACGGTCCGCCCGGATTCCGTCACGCGTCACTCCCCGACGCCGCTTCAGAGCACGCAGAACTCGTTGCCCTCGGGGTCGGCCATCATCACGTGATCGGGCCGCCCGTCCAGCACAATCTCGTGGAGCACGGTCGCACCCGCCTCGGTGAGCCGGGCCACCTCGGACGTCACCCGTGGCCACCGGACCTCCCACGGCACCTGACGCCCTCCCCCGACCTGGACGTCCAGGTGGACACGGTTCTTCGCGACCTTCGACTCCGGCACCTTGAGGAAGGAGATGCGCGGCAGCACTCCGTCGGGGTCCACCAGGTAGGCGCCGTCGTCCCACTCCTGCTCGGGGACCCCGACCTCGACGAACCACTCCTGCCAGCTGCCGTAGCCGGCGGGCGGAGGAGCCTCGACATAGCCCAGCGCCAGGCTCCAGAACTCGGCCAGCGCGGCCGGCCGCGCGCAGTCGATGGTCAGCGTCCACTTCGTCGTCATCGGACTCCCCCTCGGTTCGGCCGGTCGGCGTTTATGTCTACAGTGGACGATCGCCCGCGGCGGCGACCGCGCACCGCTCGATCTCGAACACCGGCAGCGTACGGTGGCGTGGCGCGAGGTACCGCTGTTCGTACTCGGCCGGGCCGGCGTCGTCGAGCAGGCTCAAACCGTACCCACTGAGCACCGCGGCCAGCGAGTCCGGCGGGAACCCGGTCTTCCAGTGCATGCGTCGAACCAGCGACGCGTACTTCGGGGAGGTCAGAACCCACTCCGGCAGGTAGGTGAAGACCAGCCGGCTGCCGCCTGGCAGGGAACCGGCGAACGCCAGGGCCTCGTCCACGGCGGAGCGCCGCAGGTACATGCAGACCCCCTCCCAGATCAGCAGAGCCGGTACCGTCGCGTCGAAACCCGCCTCCGCCAGTACCGTCGGGAGAGGTCGGGTCTCCAGGTCGACCGGGACGTAGCGCACGTTGGCCGGCGGAGCCCCCAGCACGCGCCCGATCGCCGCCCGCTTGGCCGCCTGCACCTCGGGCAGGTCCAACTCCCACACCGGCAGGCCGTCCAGGCCGGCGAGCCGGTACGGCCGGGTGTCCAACCCGGCGCCGATGATGACCACCTGCCGCACGCCGGGCAGCGCTTCCGCGGTCGCGTCGTCGACGGCACGGGTGCGGCAGACCATGCCGCCCACCAGGCCGGGTGCGATCCGGCCCATCGCCGCGACCAGCAGCTTCCGCAGCGGGGCGACCCGGACGAGGACGGCCGGCGGACCGGTGAGCAGCCGTCCGGCCAGCGGATCGTCGAACAGGCGCTGGTCGGGGTCGACATGCTGTTCGATCGCCTTCATCGTGCCCGCGCCGAAGGCGGTGTTCTGGGTGCGTCGAGTGGCCATGGCCGGGGATGCTATCGCGATATGTCGCGATAGACAATCCGGAGCTACATGCCCTGGTCGTGGTACCGCAAGAGAACGGTGAGCAGTCGGGTGAACTGCTCCCGCTCCGCTTCGGTCAGCGGGGCGAGCACCTCGTCTCCCAACTCGGCGAGCAGCTTGTCGAGCTTGAGCAGTTGCCGGCGCCCCTGGCGGGTGAGCGTGACGACGTTCCGGCGCCGGTCCGACGGGTCGGCCGCGCGCTCCACGAAGCCCCGGTCGGTCAGCTCGTTGATGACCGCGACCAGGTCGCTGCGGTAGATGCGGGTGCGGTCACTCAGCTCCGCCTGGCTGGCGGCGCCGAACTCGTCGAGCGTGGCGAGCACGGCGTAATGCCACTTGCGGGCATCCACCCGCCCGAGCGCCTCGTTCACCCGGCGGTCGGAGTGCATGGCCGCCAGGGACAGCAGCCGGGTCGGCAGGTTTCGCAGTCGCGCCGCCGCGACCAGCTCAGGCGTGCTCTCAGTCACCCGAGCATCGTACCCATTGCGTTAGTCCCACTAACAATCTAACTTCGTTTGTGTGACTAACGTTAGTGTGACGAACGATTGCGAGGCGCGACCATGCCGGTGACGAACGTGCTGGACTCGACGATGCACCACGAGGAAGCCGGCAGCGGCGCGCCGTGGGTCTTCCTGCACGGCAACCCCAGTTCCTCCCACCTCTGGCGCAACGTGCTGCCCGCGGTCGACCTGTCCGCCCGGCTGCTGGCCCCCGACCTCATCGGCATGGGCCGGTCCGGGAAGCCGGACCTGCCGTACCGGTTCGCCGACCACGCCCGCTACCTGGACGCCTGGTTCGACCGGCTCGCGCTGGACGAGGTGGTGCTCGTCGGTCACGACTGGGGCGGATCGCTCGCCTTCGACTGGGCGGCCCGCCATCCCGGGCGCGTCCGCGGCGTGGCGTTCTTCGAGACGATCGTGCGGCCGATGTCGTGGAGCGAGCTGGGCGACGGACCGCGCTCGCGCTCCGAGGCCATGCGCGGCCCGCGCGGCGAGGCGCTGGTGCTCGACGACAACTTCTTCCTGGAGTCGGCCTTCACCCGCGGGGTGCTCAATCCGCTGAGCGAGGAGGACATGCGGGCGTACCGGATGCCGTACCCGACCCGGGAGAGCCGCCGCCCGATCCTGGAGTGGGCGCGCTCGCTGCCGCTGGATGGTGAGCCGGCCGACGTCTTCGAACGGATCCAAGGGTACGGGAAGTGGCTGGCCGGCAGCGGCGACGTACCGAAGCTGCTGCTCACCTTCGACTCCTCGCCGACCCTCGGGATCGGGCCGGAGCTGGCCGAGTGGTGCGCGGCGAACATCGCCGCGCTCGAGACACAGCACGTCGGACCGGCCGGTCACCATGCGCCGGAGGACCAGCCCGAAGGGATCGCCCGTGCGATCACCGACTGGGCGCGGCGGCACCACCTGTCCGGCGAACGCGGCCGGCACGTATAGCGGACGCATAGCGGGCGCATCAACGGCGCGGCGCAACCTGAGCGCACCACTTTCTTCACAAGGGAGAACCGATGAGGATATTCGGTGCGTGGCAAGGCAGATTCGGACGGCGGGTGTCCGCGCTGGCGGTGGCTGCCGTTGCCGCGGCCGGGCTGGGCGTGCTCGTCGCCCCCAGTCCGGCGAGTGCTGAGCCGGCGTACTACCTGTATCAGACGCCTCAGGGCGTGGTCGGCCCGTGCGGCTCCGCGCTCAGCATCGGTGCGTACTACGGATACGCCACCTTCAGTTCGCCGTACTTCTACCAGAACACTCCGACCGAGGTGTGGTGGGAGACGCCTGACGACCAGGTGTGGGAGCACGACGAGCAAGGGTTCAGCAGCGCCGACGTCTACAAGGCATGCTCCAACTACCAGTACACCTACCGTTACTACGGCGCGAACAAGGTCCACCGGACGGTGACGACCAGGTACCACTGCATCGACGACGAGCTGAGCTGCCTGTACTGGGGCACCACGTACAGCGCCTGGACAGCCAGTTGGTGGTGATTCCCGGTGACGCGGCGGTCTGCCAGAACGGGGGGTGGACCGCCGCACATCGCGCCGGCGCTAGGTGTCCGCTCCGAGGCGGCTCAACAGCGCGAGAGCCTGCAACTCCCCCTGCCGGCCGCCGGTCTCCCGGTGGATGGCCAGCGCCTCGCGGGCGTCGTGGATCGCCTCCTTGAACTCGCCCGCGGCGAGTCCCAGCCGCGCCCGCTCGCCGAGCGCGTACCCCTCCAGCACGCGGTACCCGAGGGCGCGGGACTCCTCGATCGCCCGTTGAACGTCCGCTTCGGCCTGGGCCAGTTCGCCGACGGACAGCCGGATCGTGGCCAGCCCGATCAGCGCCTCCACCTCGACGAAGCGGCTGCCCGTCTCGATGGCCAGCCGGCGTGCCGCGGCGTGCTGGTCGAGGGCCGCGCGGTGGTCGCCGCAGCGACCGAACGCCCGGCCGAGGCTGTTGCGCGCCATGGCCTCGATCTGCAGGTCGTTGCCGGTGCTCATGAGGCGCACCGCCTCGGTGGCGCGCTGGAGCATCACGGCCAGGTCACCCCTGGCCCCCTCGACGTCGGCGAGGTAGATCAGCGCCAGCGTCTCGGCGTCGAGCCGGCCGACCTTACGGGCCAGGTTCAGCGACTCGGTCGCGTGCCGCAACGCCGCCGAGGGCCGATCCGTCAGAATCTCGATGTCGGCGAGGTTGCCCAGGATGACGGCGGTACTCGCGTACGACTGCCCTTCCCGGTGGAGGGTCAGGGCCTGGAGGTACCAGTTCTCCGCCTCAGCCAGCCGACCGGCCGACGCGGCGACGAGCCCGAGATTGCCCAGCGTGATCGCTTCGCCGGCACGCCAGCCCTCCGCCCGGTTGATGGGCAGGGCCGCCAGGAGATGCTCCAGGGCCTCAGCCGGTCGCCCCGTGTCGGCGACCACCGAGGCGAGATTCGTCAGGATCGCCGCCTGTGCCTGCGGCCATCCGACGTCGCGGCTCTGCGCCAGCGCCGCCGTGTAGTGCTCGATGGCCAGCGGGTACAGCCGCGAGCAGTACGACATCTGGCCGAGGCTGAGCCGGCCCGCCGCCTGCGCGGCCAGGTCCCCGCGCTCGGCGGCGGCGGCCAGCCCGGCCTCGGCGGCCCGGCGCCAGTCCAGCGTGCGGCGGGTCTGCCAGAAGTACCCGCGCAGGGCGTCGGCCAGCAGCCAGGCCACCGGCCGGGGACCGGCGAACTCGATGGCCGCCAACAGATTGGGCAGTTCGGCGGAGAGCCAGGCGCGGGCGTCGCCGTGGTCACCGAAACCGACCGGTGGCAGCCCCGCCGGTGCCGGCGGCAATTCGAGGCGGACTATCTGCGGGTACAGCAGCCGGGCGGCGGCATCGCTCTGGTGCAGGTACCAGCCGAACATCCGCTCCCGCGCGGCGTCGAGGTCCCCGCCGTCCGGTTCGCTCCCGGCGTGTTCGGCACAGAAGATGCGCACCAGGTCGTGCATCGCGTACCGGGTGCCGGCGGCGTTGAGCAGATGCCCGGCAGCCAACCGGTCGAGCGCGGTCTCGGCGCGGGACACCGACCAACCGGTGAGCGCGGCCGCGACCTCGGCGGTGAAGTCCGGACCGCGAACCAGGTCGAGCAGGACGAACAGCCGCCGCTCGTCGCCGGTCAACTGGACGTACGAGGCATCCATCACGGCCCGTACGGCGACCTGCGGGTCCTCGTCGATGGCCAGGCCGCCCAGCGGTCCGGCCGCCGCCAGCGTGGCGGCGTACTCGGCGATCGGGGTGGAGTGCTGATCGTCGAGGCGTGCGGCGGCGATGCGCAGCGCGAGCGGCAGGTGCCCGCACAGCCGGACCAGATCGGCGCAGGCGTCCTCTTCCGCCGTGATCCGGTCCGTACCCAGGACCGCGCGCAACAGCGCCCGCGCCTCGTCCTCGTCGAACACGTCGAGGGTGAGCCGACGGGCGCCCTGCGTGGCGACCAGCGCGCCCAACCGGTCGCGGCTGGTGACCACGACCAGGCACCGCGCGTCGCCGGGCAGCAGGGGCACCACCTGGTCGGCGTCGGCGGCGTTGTCCAGCAGGATCAGGAACCGGCGGCCGGCGACCAGGCTGCGGAAGAGCCCGGCCAACTCGTCCTGGCCGGTCGGGATCCGCTCCTCCGGCACCCGCAGGGTGCGCAGGAACCGGGCGAGCACGTCGGCTGGCCCGGGCCGCGGCCCCGGTCCGTAGCCCTCAAGGTTGGCGAACAGTTGGCCGTCGGGGAACAGGTGCGCGATCCGGTGCAGCCACCAGACCGCCAGGGCGGTCTTGCCGACCCCGCCGCGACCGACGATCGCAAGCGTGGTCAGCCCGCTGGCCGTCGCGTCGGGCAGCAGGCTGTCCAGCCGCGCCACCTCGGCGCCGCGCCCGACGAAGTCCGGTATGGCCGGGGGCAGTTCGGCCGGAGCCGGCCGCGCCGGCTGGGAGTCACCGTCGCCGCCGGGCGCCGCGGACGCGTCGTCGAACAGCCAGCGCGAGCGGTGGGTGGCGCGCAGTGCCGGGTCGTCCCGCAGGATCAGCAGCTCGACGCGCCGGATCTGCGGGCTCGGATCCAGACCGTACTGGTCGGCCAGTTGCCTGCGCAGGTCGCGTACGAGTGCCAGCGCCTCAGCCTGCTGACCGTTGCGGTACAACGCAACCATCAGCTGGCCGCGCAACCGCTCCCGCAGCGGGTACGCCTGCACCAACCGGCCCAGCTCGGCTGCGACCTCGGTCTCCCGTCCGAGATGCAGATCGATGTCGGCCAATTCCTCGTGCGCGGCAAGCCAGCGCTCCTCCAGGCCGGCCCGGGCGGCGTCGACGTACGCGCCACGCAGCCCGGCCAGCGCCGGCCCGCGCCACAGTGCCAGTGCCTGCCTCAACAGGTGCGCCGCGGTCTCCGAGTTGCCCAGGTCGATGGACTTCCGGGCACCGGCGAACGCCTGCGAGAACTCGGCGAGATCCAGCTCCGCCGGGCCGACCGCGATGCGATAACCGCCCTGCACGGTACCGATCGGGTCGGGCGCCCGGGATTCGCGGAACACCCGGCGGATCGCGTACACATCCGCTTGGATCTGCGCCCTCGCGGTCGCGGGCGCGATCCCGCCCCACATCGCCTCGACCAACTCCACCAACGGGACGATCCGGTTGGCAGACAGCAGGAGGTAGGCCAACAGCGCGCGCTCCCTCGGGCGATGCACGGCGATTTCGAGATCGTCGACCTGCACGGCGACCGGGCCGAGAACCAGGAACCGCACGGCGGCCCGATCCGGATCTTCCTGACCTGACTCGTGCCGAGCAGCCATCCGCCGAGCATACCGACGGCGGTCAATGGTTCATTTCATCCGATCGCTCGCTGATTTCCTCCGAATTCGTGAGGCCGTCAGTGGCTGCCGCCGCAACACGGCGTCGGGTTGGGGACCTCGAACGGGGCGATCCGCCCGGCCGGGGCCGGAGTGGCCACCAGGGTCAGTTCGCCGTCCATCCACTGTGGACGCACGAAGTCCCGGGTGTCGATCAGAGTGTCCGGTGCGACGGTCGGGTCCACGCCGCCGATGAGCTTCACCCGGCCGATCGCGCTCGCGGCGAGCAGGTCGGCGACGCTCAGTACGCCAACCAGCCGCTCCACGCCCGGGTAGATCACCGCTCGTCCCGCCCGTCCGGCGGCATGGTCGTCCGCGGCTGTCCGGGTCGCGCCGTCCTCACCGGTCGGCTGGTCCGCCCGGTACGGCAACCCGACGGTGTCCAGACCGGCCGGAGCGGCAAGGGTGATCACCACCCGGCGGCGACCGTGATGAACCAGATGGGTACAGGCCACCAGGCCGGGCACTGACGGCAGGTCCGCCAGCCAGTGCTCGGCCTCCACCGTGGTGGCGTGGCCCAGATCCAGGCCGTAGACGCTCATCGCTTGGGCAGCACCCAGATGGGGTTGGTGTAGAACCACAGGTCGGCCCACGGGTCGGCGGAACCGACCACGTCCATCGCCGGGCCGGCCGGGTCGATCGAGGCTCCCAGGAACCCGGGCGCGGTGCGCTTGCCGTCGGTGCCCCGCAGCCGAAGGTAGAAGCCCTGCTCCAGGTCGCCGAGGTGGTAGGTGAACGTCACCTGGCCGGACGGCTTGGTGACCTCGAACGACTTCACCACCTTGGTGTTCGGCGCGGTGAAGCTGTCCCGGTTCGAGACCGGGCCGGTGACCGCACCGCGGACCACGTCGACCCGGGAGAGCTTGGGCTGGAACTGCGCCCAGTTAGGTCCGCCGGCGAGGTTGACGGTGACGCTCAGCTCCACCGGTGTGCCGCGCCGGGCGACCAGCGTGTCACCGAGGGTCACCCAACTCCCGCCGGCGCTGACCCGCACGTCGATCCCGTCGATCAGGCCGCCGTGGTCGACCCAGACCCGGCCCGCGCGCAGCCCGGCCATGACGGCCGCGTAGGAGAAGTCGGCCGCGCCGACGTGGGTGCGGCTGTAGAAGCCGGGCCAGAAGTCGGAGAACGAGGTCCCCAGCGCCCCGCCGCCGTACACCGGGTCGTCGTACCGGCCGTTGGTGTTGAAGTCACCGCCGCCGCGTACCGCAGTGTCGGCGTAGACCTGGTGCGAGTCGGAGTTCGCGGTGATCCACCAGGGCTTGCCCTCGGCCAGTAGGCTGTCCCACAGCCCGCCCACGGTGGCGGTCATCCAGTCGAAACCACCCCAGGTGCGGTAGCTCTCCAGCGGGTAGTCCGGGAAGGAGGCGGCGCTGGGCGCGAAGTCATAGGCGCCGCGTCCGCCGCCCGGACCGAGCGGTGCGGGGATGCCCGACGCCTGGTGCCCGGGCGCACCCTCGAACCCGACCGCGATGTGCGGCTGCGCGTCGCGCCAGGCCCGCAGTTCGTGCGGCGAGTCGATGCCCTTGCGGGCCGGGTGGTTGGCCAGGAACAGGGCGTCCTGAACCCGCCGCTTCGCGACCGCGCTGGCGAGGAAGTTGACGCCGGAGACCGCGAGGGCCTCGTTCGCCGGGGTGGAGTCGGCGGTGTTGGTGACGACGCCGTCGAAGGTGTTCTCGAACTCCTTGAGGACCGCCACCTCGTTCTTGCCCGGGTGGACGAACACCGTGCCGTGCTCGGCGGCCGGGATGTTCCACTCCATGCCCTGGAACACCAGCGTGTCGTCGACTTCGGCCCGGGCCGCGACGATGTCGGGGTTGACCTTGTCTACACCGATCTTCGCGTGCTGGACGCTGCCGTGGTCGGTGATGACCATCCAGTCCAGGCCGTACGCGTTCGCGTGCCGGACGTGGTCGATGACGCGGTACTGGGCGTCGCTGCTGTACTGGGTGTGGATGTGGTGGTCGCCGGCCAGCCACAGGTACCCGTTGTGCCGGGAGTGGCCCGCCCAGGAACGGCCCAGCGGCGCGCCGTCGCCGTGCGCCGCGGAGACTCCGGGCGCCGCGAACGCACCCGCCGCCGCCGCGGCGGCACCCGCGCCGAGCACGCCGGCACCGCGCAGGAAGCGACGCCGGGAGACGTCGGTCGGGGACAGTTCGCTGTCGGGGATGGACTCGTCGAGGACCGGGGAAAGATCACCGTGGTCGTGATCGTGGTCGTGGGGATGCGGGTGGCCGTGTCCCATCAGAAGTCTCCTTCGCGGGCTCGATGACGTGTTCCAGCGCCAATCTCGGCGAGCACGGCAAACGGCGTCTGGCCCACATGCGAATCACCGGCAAACATGCAGCCACCTGCATTTATCGTTGCGCGGTCGGGCGCCCGTTCCGGCGGTGTTTCACCCGTTCTCGGCCGCCCGGACATTGTTTTACATTTGTAGAGATTTGCAATCGTGGAAATGTTCGGGCCATTGCTGGAATCACTGGGAATCCCGGTCGCGATTACTCGCGTACTTGCGCACTCACATACTCGTGCACTCAGCCGAGGCCGTACGCGGTCAGCGTGGCGGCGAGCGCGGCGTGCTGCGCGTGCGCCGAATAGCCCTCCGGATCGGCCGCGCCCAGGACCGCCGCACCCTCCACCATCGCGGCCAGCGCGGTCACCGCAGTCGTCACCCGAGCGCGCGGCCAGTCGGGCGCGGCGGCCGAGACGAGCCGGGCCAGGCGGTCGCGGAAGGCACGGTTGTGAACGCGGTGGGCCGCGGCAAGTTCCTCGTCGCTGACAGCCGCCGCGAGGAAGCCGAGCCAGACCACGGCGTGGGTACGGCCGTCGGAGTCGACGGCGAGGCTCTGGGCGAGTACTGCCCGCAGGGCGGCATGCGCGTCGGCGGCGGCCACCTCACGCGCCTCCATCCGCTGCCGGGTGCGCTCGTGTAGCAGCTGCCGGGCGTGCAGCAGCAGCGCCTGCCGGTTGGGGAAGCGGTGCATGACCAGGCCGGTGGTGCAGCCGGCGGTGGCCGCGACGGCGCGGATGGTCAGCCGGTCGAGGCCCTGCTCGGCGAGCACCTGCCAGACCGCCCGGGACAGCAGTTGTTCCTGAGCTGGGCGGTCCGCCGTGCGTGGCATCGGTCGCTCCCGGGATGAGTTCACGCGGCTGTAACAGACGTTACCGTAACATCTGTTCTCGGAACGGCTGTTACGAATCGGAGGCGGGCATGGCGGACTGGTTGATCGAGGAGCGGCCCTGGGACGACCCGGCCGGCGCCGGGCTGCGCGCGGCCCAGCGCGCCGAGCTGGACGCGCGCTACGGCTGTGACGACCACGAGCCGGGGACTCCGCCGTCGGCCGGCGACGTCGACGTGTTTCTCGTCGCGGTCGACCGGCGGGCCGGCACGGCGCTCGGCTGCGGCGCCCTGCGCCGGCTCGGCCCGGCTGTCGCGGAAATCAAACGGATGTACGTGGTGCCGGACGCACGGGGCACCGGAGTCGCGGCCGCCGTCCTGCGGGCCCTGGAGCGGGCCGCGCTCGCCCGCGGCTGGCAGACTCTCCGGCTGGAGACCGGCACCGGCCAGCCGGACGCGATCCGCTTCTACGAGCGCGAGGGATACCGCACCATCCCCCTGTTCGGTCACTACGTCGGCTCGCCGATCTCGGTGTGTTACCAGCGAATCCTGAGCTGAGCCGCCGCCGGTCGAGTCGTAGGCTGATCCCGTGGACCAGGAAGATCGCATCGCGCTGTTCCTCGACTATGAGAACCTCGCGCTGGGCGCACGCGAACACCTCGGCGGCATGGCTTTCGACCTGCGCCCGATCGCCGACGCCCTGGCCGAGCGGGGACGAGTGGTGGTGCGCCGGGCCTACGCCGACTGGTCGTACTTCGACGAGGACCGGCGCATGCTCACCCGGTCCCACGTCGAGCTCATCGAGATGCCCCAGCGCATGGGCGCCTCCCGCAAGAACGCCGCCGACATCAAGATGGCCGTCGACGCGGTGGAGCTGGCCTTCGAACGCGAGTACATCTCCACTTTCGTGATCTGCACCGGCGACAGCGACTTCACTCCCCTGGTCCAGAAGCTTCGCGAACTCAACAAGCGGGTCATCGGCGTCGGAGTCGAGAAGTCGACCTCGGCGCTGCTCCCGCCGGCCTGCGACGAGTTCCTCTACTACGACCGTCTCGAGGGGATCGAGACCCCACCGGCGCGCGGCCGGCGCACCCGCCCGGCACGGGTACCCAGCCCCGAGCCCCTACCGGTGGAGCAGGAACCAGAGCAGGAACCGGAGCCGCAACCGACCGGCGAGGAACCCGTTCACGACGTCGACGCGCTGGCCGGCCTCGTGGCCCAGACCGTGGCCGGCCTCCAGGGCAGTTCCAGCGGTGCGGTGACGGCCTCCACGCTCAAGCGCACCCTGCTGCGCAAGGACCCGACCTTCAGCGAGTCGAACTACGGGTTCCGCACCTTCGGCGAACTCCTGCGTCACCTCGCCGAGCGCAACGTGGTCGAGCTGGCCGAGGGCCCCGCCAAGGGCGATCCCGAGGTGTCCCTGCCCGAACACGGCGATCGGGAGGTGGCGTTCGGGCTACTCCGCGCCGTGGTCGCGGACCTGGCTGGCAACGACAGCACCGTGGCGCTGTCCGGCCTGAAGAACCAGCTCCGCCGGGTGCGGCCGGACTTCAGCGAGAAGAAGCTCGGCTACCGCAGCTTCCTGCAGTTCTGCAAGGCGGCGGCCACCAGTGGAGCCGTCCGTCTGCAGTGGAGCCCCGAGGCCGACGACTACCTGCTGACCACTCAGGCTTCGTGAGAGGCCGGAACGGCGGGGACGCGGCGGCGGGAACCGTCGGCCGGCGGCAGGTCGAGCCTGGCCGCCGGCCTCCGATATTCCGGGCGGTCGACCTCAGAGAGGTCGAACATTTGCCGCCTGAGGGCCCTTCTGGCCCTGGGTGATCTCGAACTCGACCTTCTGACCCTCAGCGAGTTCCCGGTACCCGCTGCTGGCGATGGCGGAGTAGTGCACGAATACATCGGCGCCGCCCCCGTCCTGGGCGATGAAACCGAATCCCTTTTCCGAGTTGAACCACTTCACGGTGCCTGTTGCCACGCAACTACTCCTTCGTCATCTGACCTGTGTTGATCAGTGAACCAGAGAAGAGAGTAGTACCACTACCGATCGTCCGCGACCGTTGTCGGTACGTGACATGCCGGGATTCCCCGTACGGGCCGTCTCGACGTCGGTCATGCTTGACCCCATGACGAGTCGACCAGGAGCAACTTCCTATCTGCAGGGCACGCTGATGGAGTCGACCGTTTCCGGACTCGATCGGCTCCGTCTGGTCGAGGCGCCCCTGGTTCCCGAGGTCCGCCTGCACCTGGCCGAGGACGCCATTGTCTGGTGGGCCCGGATGGAGGCCGAGACGGGCGGGGCGATGGCGGCTCCGTTCTGGGCCACCGCGTGGCCGGGCGGGCAGGCGCTGGCACGCTACGTGCTCGACCACCCGCGCACGGTGGCCGGCCGACGGGTACTGGACCTGGCGTCGGGATCGGGGCTGGTGGCCATCGCCGCCGGGCTGGCCGGGGCCGCGTCGGTCACGGCGAATGACATCGACCCGTACGCCCTGGCCGCGATCGGCCTGAACGCGAGGGCCAACGACGTGACCGTGCTGGTGTCCCCGGGCGATCTTCTCGATGGGGACGGCGACCCCGCCGATGTGGTGCTCGCCGGCGACGTCTTCTACAGCCGGGCCATCGCGGAGCGGATTTGGCCGTTCCTGCGCCGCGCGGCGGCCCGCGGCGCCCTCGTGCTCGTCGGTGACCCCGGCCGGGAACATCTGCCCGGTGAGCACCTGACGACCGTGGCGAGCTACTCGGCGCCCGAAGCCGGCACGTCCACGGAACCGCAGATCAGCCGGATGAGCGTGCTGCAACTGCGCTGACCGGCAACGGCGAGGTTGCCGGTCAGCGGCTGACCACCCGTCAGGCTTCGGACCCGCGGCGCAGCGGCGCTCCGACCTCGTGCAGGTACCGCAGCGCCTGACCGTACGACCCGATCAGGCCGGCCTCGGTGTAGGCCACGCCGATCTCGTCGCAGTAGTCCCGGACGATCGGCCGGGCGCGGCGCAGGTTCACCGACGGCATGCTCGGGAACAGGTGATGCTCGATCTGGTAGTTCAGTCCGCCGAGCAGCACGTTGATGAAATGGCCGCCACGCACGTTGCGTGACGTGAGTACCTGGCGGCGCAGGAAGTCCCACTGCTCCTGGTCGTCCTCGGACGGCATCTCCATGCCCTTGTGGTTGGGCGCGAACGTCGAGCCGAGGTACACCCCGAACAGCCCCTGCTGAACGGCCAGGAAGGCCAGTGCCTTGGCCGGCGAGAGCACCAGCAGCAAGGCGGCCAGGTAGGCGGCGAAATGCAGGACCAGCAGCCCGGACTCCGCCCACCGGTGCCGCAGAGAGGGCCTGGCCAGCGCCCTGGCGCTGTTCACGTGGAGGCTGAGTCCCTCCAGAGTGAGCAGCGGGAAGAACAGGTACGCCTGCCAGCCCCCCAGCAGTCGGGGAATGCCCCGGCTGGCCTCCGCCTGCCGCGTGGACCAGACCAGTACGTCCGGTACCACGTCCGGGTCCCGCTCTTCGTGGTTGGGGTTCGCGTGGTGGCGGGTGTGCTTGTCCATCCACCAGCCGTAGCTCATCCCGATACCGAGGTTGCCGGCGATCAGACCGGCGATCTCGCTCGGCCGCCGGGTGCGGAAGACCTGCCGGTGCGCGATGTCGTGCGAGACAAAGGCGAGCTGGGCGAAGACGATCGCCAGGAACGGGGCGACCAGCAACTGGTACCAGGAGTCGCCGACCGCGACGAACGCCGCCCAGCCCGCGACATAGAGGCCGGCGACCAGGCTGATCCGGGCGACGTAGTAGCCGGGACGGCGTTTGGTCAGGCCGGCCGCCGCGATGCGGCCGGACAGGGTCGCGAAGTCGCTGCCGCGGGTGGCGGGCGGCGTCACGGTGGCGGGCGGCGACATGGTGGCGATCGACATGCTCGACAAGACCTCAACTTCTGGCGGGCGTCGCGAGGGGGACGCGCGGAGAACGGCAGGTAAGGGCTGGTGGCAAGGTGTTCAACGGGCGTGCGATCAAAACGCTACGAGAACAGATGCCCGGGCCGCGTCCCGCTTGAGGCGCGAGTGGCAGCTAGTACTTAGGTATCAGCCGATGCCGGCAATTGGTACTTACGGCGTGCCCGGACGCCGGATCAGCCCGCCAGGCCGTTCTCGTAGGCGTAGACCACCGCCTGGGTGCGGTCACGCAGCCCCAGCTTGGTCAGCATGTTGCCGACGTGTGTCTTGACCGTCTGCTCCGCCAGCGTCAGCTCCGCGGCGATCTCCGCGTTGGACAGCCCGCGGGCAACCAGGCACAATACGCCCCGCTCGCGCGGAGTCAACGTCGCGACCGCCTGTGGACTCGGCCGCTCGTAGTGACGCCTGCGGGCGAAGTCGCCGATCAGCCGGCGGGTGACGGTCGGCGCCAGCAGGGCGTCCCCGCCCGCCACCACGCGTACGGCCGCGATCAGGTCGGCGCCGGAGGCGTCCTTGAGCAGGAAGCCGCTGGCACCGGCACCGAGCGCCTCGTACACGTATTCGTCCAGGTCGAACGTGGTGAGGATCAGCACCTTCGGCACGGGCGCGGCGTCCGGATCGCCCGACCTGCCCCGGTTATGCGCGGTCGGGTCACCGCGACAGGGATCGACGCCAACCGGGTTCCGCCCTCCGAGGATCTCCGCGGTGGCCGCGAGCCCGTCCAGCACCGGCATGCGTACGTCCATCACGACCACCTCGGGAGACAACTCGCGGCACAGTTCGACCGCGGCGCGCCCGTCGCCGGCGAGGCCGACCACCTCGATGTCGGGCGCGGCGGAGAGCATGGTCGCCAGGCCGTCGCGAATCATCTCCTGGTCATCGACGACCAGGACCCGGATAGTCACGTGAGTACCGTACCGTCCGGCCCGGAGCGGAACGGAAGTCTGCCTCACTCAGGTCGGGCGGGTGCCGTCGCCGCACGGCAGGTCCGCGACCACCGCGAACCCGCCGCCCTCCTGGGGTCCGGCCGACAGGGTTCCGCCGAGCATCGCCACCCGCTCCCGCATCCCCACCAGCCCATGCCCCCCGCCCGCCGGGGACACGAGTGGAACGTCGCAACCCTTGTCGACGACGGACACCCGAAGGCTGTCCCTGCTATAGCGGACGACCACGCTGACTTGTGCCCCGGGCGCATAGCGCGCCGCGTTA
>NZ_BONZ01000054.1 GCF_016862975.1 Rugosimonospora africana | reverse complement strand
CGCCGAAGCCGGGCCCCGCGGACTACGGGGGCCCGGCTCAGTTATCCGTACGGTAGCTGCGCGGCACGCGCGGTCCGATTCCGGTGACGATTTCGGCGTGGATCGTGCCGGTGGCCGCGGCCCAGTCCTGCGCGAGCGGCTCGCCGTCGCGCCCCGGCCCGAACAGCACCGCGATGTCGCCCTCGCTCACCGGTGCGCCGGTGACGTCGACTACGAAGTGGTCGATGCCGACCGGGCCGCGGATCGGGAAACGCGCGCCGTCGATCGCCACCGAGGCCGCGCCAGCGGCGGCGCGCGGGATGCCGTCGGCGTACCCGAGCGGCACGACGGCCAGGGTGGCCGCGCGCCCGGAGGCGCCCGGGCCGGCACCGACCCGCTTGACTCGCGCCACCTGGGACCGCAGCGTCATCGCCGGTACCAGCCCGAGGTCGCCGCGATGCGGGACCGGGGACAGGCCGTAGACGGCGGTCCCGGCACGGACGAGGTCGAAGTGCGTGCCGGGGAGGGCGAGCGCGCCGGCCGAGTCGGCGAGGTGCCGCACCTCGGGCACGATGCCGTGCAGGGCCGCGTGGTGCAGCGCGTCGTGGAAGGCGTTCAGCTGCGCGTCGTTGGCCGGATGCTCCGGCTCGTCGGCGTGGGCGAGCTGGCTCCACACCCCGATCACCACCAGCTCGGCCTCGGTCTGCGCCTTCGCCGCCGCGTCGAGCAGGTCGGGCCAGTCCGCGACGCCGCTGCCGCTGTGCCCCAGCCCGGTGTCGACCTCCAGGTGGATCCGGGCCATCAGGCCGAGTTCGTTCGCCGCCGCGCGTACCGCGCGCAGCTCGTCCGGCCCGGAGACAGCCAGGTCGATGTCGGAGCCGATTGCCCGGGCGAGGTCGTCCGGCGTCCACAGCCAGGTGAAGACCGGCGCGGTGATCCCGGCGTCGCGCAACGCCAGGGCCTCGTCGACGGTCGCGGCGCCGAGCCAGGTTGCCCCGCCGGCCAGCGCTGCGCGGGCCGACGGGAGCAACCCGTGTCCGTAGCCGCCGCCGCTCACCACCGCCATCACCCGAGCCCGGGTCTGCTCGGCGAAGGTGGCGGCCGCCAGCCTGGCCACGTTCGCCTCGATGGCGGAGAGGTCGACGACGGCTTCGGTGCGTGACATGAGCGCCATTATCCCAGTGCGGGTGCGGGGTTCAGCAGCCGATCCGGGTCGCACCCAGCGCGACGTCGTCGTACCACAGGGTGTCCGCGCCGTCACCGTATGCCTCCCAGCCCAGCCGGAAGTCGGTGAGCTGGGGGCGCCAGTTGGCACGCGACAGCCACTGCCGGTCGACGTCCTGGGTCGGCGTACCGTCCTCGTGCAGGCCGGCCACGTCGGTGCCGTTGACCCAGGTCTGCATGGTGCCCGCGGTGCCGTTCACCATGAATTCCACGCACGTCCACTGGTTGGTGGGCAACGGTACGGACAGCGACACGCCCGTCGGGCTCTGCTCGGGCAGGGTCGCGTCGTCGGACTGCCGGTTCCATTGCAGGGCACCGTTCTGCCCGCCCATCCGCAGATCGTTGCCGCCGTCCGCGGCGTCCCGCATGGCCGCGAACGCCACGTGGGCGGCCGGCAGCGCGGTGGTGTGGCGCACGTAGAAGCGGGCGTACCAGACCGGTCCGATCCCGGTCAGGCTGCGGGTCGGCCCGACGAAGATGTGGTTGCAGTAGCCGGCGGCGCCGTTGACGCGCAGGGACTTGCCGCCGCTGTGGGCCGTCGTGGTGTCGATGGTCGCGGTACTCGAGCCGGAACAGTTCGGGTAGCTGATCGCCCAGTCGCCGGACGGCGTACCGGCGGCCTGGTTCTCGAAGCCGTCGCACACCGTGGCGGAGCCGCACCCGGCCGGCGGTGGGCTGGTCGGTGGGGTGACCGTCGGGCTCGGTGACGGACTGCGCGACGGAGTCGGGCTCACCGAGGCGCTGCGCGACGGGGTCGGGCTCGGCGACGCGCTGCGCGACGGGGACGGGGTGGTCGAGGGAGTACCCGTACCGGCGCATCCCGACCCGGTCACCGCCAGGTCGGTGGGTACCGGGTTGCTCGCCCCCGAGGTGCCCTGCACCCCGAACTCGGTGGTCGCCCCGGCGGCCAGGTCGGCGTTGTAGCTCATGCTGGTCGCGGTCACCGCCGAGCCGCTTTGGCTGACCTGTGCGCTCCAGGACGATGTGATCTGCTGGCCGGCCGAGTACGTCCAGGTGACCGTCCAGCCGTGCACCGGGCTGGTACCGGCGGTCACGTCGACGTACGCGACGAATCCACCGCTCCACTGGTTCACCCGGTACGCGACCTGGCATCCGCTGGCCGCACTGGCATCCGAGCCGGGAGCGAGCACGGCAACGGTGGCCGCGCCGATTCCCACGGCCACAGCCGCGATCGCCGCTGGGAGGCGGCGGCGTGCAGAGATTCGCATGTTGGTCCGTCCTCAACACTCGTGGGCGGCGCGCAGCTGGGCGACCAGCTTGTCCACGCCGAGCCGATAATTGTCCAAAGTGGACTCACTGGGTTGGTACCGCCAGGTTCCTCCGGCGTAGAGCAGGCTCGCGGTGCCGGACTGCGAGCCCCGCGTCCAGTCGATGTCCACCTCGCCGTCGTTTACCGGGCGGGTCGCGACCACCTGGGCCGCCACACCCTTGCTGGGGCAGGCCGTGTTGAGCGCGACGAAGTCGGTACGGGTGATGGACCGCTGCGCGTCCTGGCTCCACAGTTCCCAGGCGCCGCCGAAGTCCCCGCCGGCCAGCAGGCCGAATTCCGTCTGTGCCGTGGCCGTGGCCGCCTCGGGGTTGTCGACCGCGGCGGCGCGGTTGGCCGACGCGGCGCTACCCGAGCCCGATGCCGTCGGCGCTGCCGCGCCGCAGCCGGCCAGCCCGGCCGTTGACACGGCCAGCACGAGCACGGCCAGCACGAGCACTGGCAGCGGAACGACTACCTTCCTGACGCGCACAAATTCCTCCAGACCGGTCGCCCGGCCGGTTTGCGCCGGCCGGGTTCCCGCCGGGTCAGTTGGCCAGCCGGTTGGTGCCGTAGTGCTGGATGATGCTGGTGTTCGAGGACAGGTTCAGATCGGCGGTGAAGCGGATCGAGTCACGGATCTGCTCGGCGGTGATCGCCGTGGACGGGGCGACGCCGATCTGCCAGGCGAAGGTCTCGCTCGGGTACCCGGTCTGCTGGGCCGCGGCCACGTCGTGGAAGCCGAGGCGCACGATGTAGAACGAGGTGCCGTCGCTCCGCGGAACCTCCAGGTAGTCCGACTGCGGGTGCCCGGTGGCCTCCTGGTTGAAGTAGTAGTGCTGGTCGGCGTGGGACGGTGCGCGGAAGATCATCACCGCGCAGTCCACGTTGAGCGGGGTGCTCGACCGGTTCGTGAAGACCAGCTGGTACGTGCCGTACCACTGGTTGCCGTTGAACACCACCTTCACCGACAGCGGCACGTTGCTGGTGAACGCGGTGGTCAGCGGCTCGGACAGGATCGGGTTGGCGCCGGTGAGCGGGTAGTTCACGCCGTGGCTGCAGCGTTCGAGCTGGCTGCTGTAGTCCGACGGGTTTCCGGTCGGGGCCTGCTGGCTGAACGAGGCGGGGCCGGCGCTGACCGAGGTCGTCTCGGTCACGTCGGCGGTGGCCTTGTTGGTCTGGCCCAGCTGCCAGGCGATGGTGACGAGCAGGAGGAGGGCGGCGGCGAGCGGGAAGAGCATCGCCGGCCGGCCCTTGAGCCGGACCAGCGAGGCCGCGAGCCGTCCGGTGGCAGTGCGGTTCATCGAGGGAACCTCCGGTGCGTGCGCGACCGCGGCCGCCGGCGGGTGCGACCAGCGGGGCGGGCACGGGAATGGAGGCAGGGGACAGCCCGGTATGCCCTGCGAAGGGACTGACGGATGCGGGCGAGGGCTGGCTCCCGTGACGCTCGGCCCGGCTTCCGTGGGATTCCACCAGTCTGGCCGGGGACCCTGAGGCATGCAAGAGTTTCGATGTAGTTTCGACCGGCGCCATGTCTCGACCAGCCTGTGCCGCCACCAGCCCTGTGCCTCTACCGGCGCTACGCCTCCACCAGCGCCGGGTGGCCCGGGTCATCCACCCGGACCACCACGTCGGCGAGGCTGGCCGGATCCACCTCGTCCCGGTACCGGTCGAACGCGGGCAGCGTCCAGCGCAGCTCCTCGCGGGTACGGCGGGCCAGCGCGGCCGGCGACTGCGCGCAGTGCACGACCAGGTCGAGGTCGAGTCCGGCGCCCTGGAGCAGGGGGCCGGACAGCAACAGCACGCCGCCGGTCGGTACATCCACATAGGACGGTCGGCTGGACCGGTCGGTGTCCGGGTTCCAGAACGTGGTCACGATGCGCCCGGACCCGCCCGGCGCCAGCGGCCCGAGCACTTCCCGGGAGAGCGCGGCCAGGTCGTACCACCGCTCGTAGAACGAGTCCGGGTTGTTCCGGCCCAGCTCCAGCCGTACCGAGGCGGGGCGCAGGAAGTCGGCCAGGTCCACCCGGACCGCTGGCCGCCCCAGTACCCGCAGCGGATCGACCAGCGCGTCGGCCAGCGCGCCCGGCTCGGCGGAGTCCGCGCCGTCGAACCCGACCCGCACGAAGCCGGCGGCCGGGGTTGCCGTGATCCGCCCGGCCAGCTCGTCGACCAACCGGGCCGGGGTGACCGGGCGGATCCTCACACCGTCAGGACGACTTTCCCGCGCACGTGGCCGCCCGCGACGAGCCGCTGCGCGTCGGCCGCCTGGGCCAGCGGGAACTCCTGGGCCACCTCGATCCGCAGCGCGCCCTCGGCGACCAGCGTGCCCAGGTACGCCAGGCCGTCGCCGTCCGGCCGCACGAACGTGTACCGGCCGCCCTGGTCGAGTACGCCCCGGCTGTCCACGATCGAGCCGTGCCGGGCCGGGTCGCGCACCACGAGGAGGGACTGGGCCAGCGCCTCACCGCCGATGTAGTCCACTGCGGCGTCGACCTTGCCGTCCCCGCCCACCAGTTGCGCCAGGCGCTCCGGCAGGTCGGCGCCGTACGCCAGCGGCTCGGCACCCAGCGAACGCAGGAAGTCGTGGTTGTCCTCCGACGCCGTACCGAAGACCCGCGCGGCGCCCATGGCGAGCGCGATCTGTACCGCGAAGTGCCCGACCCCGCCGGCCGCGGCGTGTACCAGCACGGTCTCGCCGGAGTGCACGCCGACCTCGCGCAGCGACTGGAGCGCGGTGAGCCCGGCCAGCGGCACCGCGCCGGCCTGGGCGAAGCTGAGCGACGCCGGCTTGCGGGCGACCGCCCGGTCGGCCACCACGACCCGCTCCGCGTACGTGCCGCACTGCACGCTGTCCTTGCGCGCGTACGCGTAGACCTCGTCGCCCGGGGCGAACGCGGTCACCGCCGGCCCGACCGCGGCGACCACCCCTGCCACGTCCCAGCCCGGGATCAGCGGGGTGTGGTGCGGGAACAGCCCGCGCAGGTAGCCCTCGCGGATCTTGTAGTCGACCGGGTTCACGCCGGCGGCGCGCACGTCGATGAGCACACCGTCCGGGGACAGGACCGGGTCCGGCAGCTCCCGGAGGGACAGCACGTCCGGGCCGCCGTACTCGTCGAGCGCTACGGCCTTCACGCCGCCTCCACGATCGCGTCGAGCTGCGCGAGTTCGGAGTCGGTGAAGGTGAGGTTCGCCGTCGCCGCGAGGCTGTCCTCCAGCTGCCGTACGCTGCTGGCTCCGATCACCACCGAGGTCATCCGCGGATCGCGCAGCGCCCAGGCCAGGGCCAGCTGGGCGAGGCTCTGCCCGCGCCCGGTGGCGACCTCGTTCAGCGAGCGGATGGTGGCCAGGCGCTGCGGGGTCAGGTCGCGCTCGGACAGGAACCGGCTGGTGGCGGCGCGCGAGTCGGCCGGGATGCCGTCCAGGTACCGGTTGGTGAGCAGGCCCTGCGCCAGCGGCGAGTACGCGATCCCGCCGACCCCCTCGGCCTCCAGCACGTCGAGCAGACCGTCCTCGACCCACCGGTTGAGCATCGAGTAACTCGGCTGGTTGATCAGCAGCGGGGTGCCCAGTTCGCGCAGGATCCTGGCCGCCTGGGTGGTCTGTTCCGGGGAGTAGTTGGAGATGCCGACGTACAGCGCCTTGCCCGCCCGTACCGCCGAGTCCAGCGCGCCCATCGTCTCCTCGAGCGGAGTGTCCGGGTCGAATCGGTGGGAGTAGAAGATGTCGACGTAGTCCACGCCGAGCCGGCGCAGGGACTGGTCCAGGCTGGCGGTGAGGTACTTTCGCGAGCCCCACTCACCGTACGGGCCCGGCCACATGTCGTACCCGGCCTTGGTCGAGATGATCAGTTCGTCCCGGTACGGGGCGAGGTCGGCGGCGAGCACGCGCCCGAAGTTCTCCTCGGCGCTGCCGTACGGCGGGCCGTAGTTGTTGGCCAGGTCGAAGTGGGTGACGCCGAGGTCGAACGCGCGACGGCAGATGTCGCGCTGCACCCCGATCGGTCGGTCATGCCCGAAGTTGTGCCAGAGGCCCAGGGAGATAACCGGTAGCCGGACGCCGCTGCGCCCGGAACGCCGGTAGGTCATCGTGTCGTATCGGTCGGCAGCCGCGCTGTAGGTCACGATTCCCCAGCGTAGTAGCCGCGGATCAAGGAGAGCCCGGGGGCGCCCCGGTCAGCCCGGGATCCGGGCGACGGCGGCGTAGCAACCCGCTTCGAGGGCGGTGGGCCGGGGGACCGGCTCGTTCTCGGCCCGCCACTGCGGGGTCGGCACGATGCCCGGGTCGATCAGTTCGAGTCCGTCGAAGAATCCCGCGAACTCCGCCTTCGACCGGGGGTGAACCGACTCGCCGGTGGCGACGTGACCGAGCTGGGCGACGGCCTGCGGAGGCAGGAAGTCGAAGGTGCCGTGCGACATCACCAGGTAGCTGCCCGGGGCGAGGGCGCGCACCAGCGACCCGACGAGCCGGTGCGCGTGCCCGGTGTCCGGGAAGAAGTGCAGAACGGCGACGAGCATGAGCGCGACCGGCCGGGACAGGTCCAGGGTGGCGCGCAGGTCGGGGTGGTCCAGGATCCGTCCGGGCTCGCGGAGGTCCGCCTGGATGAACGTGGTGCCGCCGCCGCTCGGCTCGCCTGCGCTCGGCTCGCCTGCGGTCAGCTCGCCGGCGTGGGCGAGCACGATCGGGTCGTTGTCGACGTAGACCACGCTCACGTCGCCGGCGCCGGCCTGCGCGACCTCGTGGGTGTTGGGGCTGGTGGGAATGCCGCTGCCGATGTCGAGGAACTGGCGGATGCCGGCCTCCGCGACCAGGTGGGCGACCGCGCGGCGCAGGAAGCGCCGGTTTTCCAGCGCGCCGACCCGGATCCCGGGGAAGGTCGAGATCATCCGGTCCCCGGACTGCCGATCCGCCGCGAAGTTGGTCGTGCCACCGAGGAAGTAGTCGTAGCGCCGCGCCGGATGCATGACACCGGTGTCAATGCCCCCCGGGGCCGGTTCCGCGGGCGTCTCTGGTTGCTGACCGCTCACGCGCGACCCCCTCGAATCCGGTCACGCCACCGTACCGGCGACCGGCCGGCACGGGCGACCCCCGCCGGCGATCCCGCCCGCTGGCACGGGCGGTCGACGCGCACCGCCACGAGCCGCCTTTCGGCCCGAGCGACGGCCGGAGGGCTGGTGGCGGATCAGCGCACCCGGGCGACCGCGCAGTGGACTGCCGCCTCCGCGGCGCTGGGCCGGGGCTGCGGCTCGCGCTCAGCCCGCCAGTGCGCCACCGACACGATGCCCGGATCGATGAACTCGAGCCCCTCGAAGAACGCGCCGAACTCCGCCTTCGAGCGGCCACGGAACGTCTCCGGGCCGGTGATCTGGTCCACCCGGTCCACCGTCCGCGCCGGCAGGAAGTCGAAGGTGGCGTGCGACATGACCAGGTAGCTGCCCGGGGCAAGGGCGCGGACCAGTCGCGCGACGATGCCGTACGGGTCGTCGCCGTCCGGGATGAAATGCAGGACGGCGACGAGCATGAGGGCGACCGGCTGGGTCAGGTCGATGGTGGCGCGCAGGTCGGGCTGGGCGAGGATCTGCTCGGGTTGACGCAGGTCGGCGTCGAGATAGGCGGTGGCACCCTCGGGGGTACTGGTGAGCAGGGCTCGGGCGTGGGCCAGCACGATCGGGTCGTTGTCCACGTAGACGATCCGGGACTCGGGCGCGATGGCCTGGGCGAGTTCGTGGGTGTTGGGGCTGGTGGGGATGCCGGTGCCGATGTCGAGGAACTGGCGGATGCCGGCCTGGCCGGCGAGATAGGCCACCGCGCGCCGCATGAAGCCGCGATTTTCCAGCGCGGTCAGGCGCGCCGTGGGGAAGGCCGCGATGAGCTTGTCGCCGGACTCCCGGTCGGCGGCGAAGTTGTCCTTGCCGCCGAGGAAGTAGTCGTAACGCCGGGCCGGGTGGGCGACCGTGGTGTCGATCCGGGAGTAGCCGGACAGTGACTCAGTCGGGCGCGCCTCGATGGGGGTCTCTGGCTTCGGGTCGTTCATCGGGCGTTCCCTCCTACTCGCGCGGCGCCAGGCCGGCGGCGCGGTAGATGTCGTCGATGACGCGCATGTTCGACACCGCGTCTCGGGCCGATGTCGGCACCGGGGCGCCGTCGCGGATCGCAGCGACGAACGCGCGCAGCTGATGCGTGTACGTCGCGTCGCCCGGTACCCGCTCCCGGTGGGTACGCCCGCCGGCCCGCCAGGTCAGCCGGTGGTACATGCCGGGCATCAGGTAGTTGAACACGCGCAGCCAGCCGGACTCACCGGTGACCCGCAGGGACAGCGAGAGCAGGTGCCGCGACCACAGGCTGGTGACCAGCTCGCCGGTCGCTTCTCCGCCGGTAGCAACTGAGCCGGTCGCGTCTGCGCCGCTCACCCCTGCCTCGCTCACCCCTGCCTCGTTCGCGCCGGCACCGCTCGCGCCGCCGGGGAAGCGCAGCCGTGCGGTCATCGCCCGGTCGACACCGGGGGAGTGCAGGGTGGCCTGTGCCGAGAGGACCTCGGGCTCGCCGCCGACCAGGCGCAGCGCGTTGACCGCGTAACAGCCGGCGTCCATCATCGCGCCGCCGGCCAGATCCAGCCGGTACCGGATGTCGGAGAACTTGGGCAGCGGGAAGCACATCGAGGCGTGCACGTGCCGTACGGCGCCGATCGCCCCCTCGCCGAGCAGCTGCTCCACCCGGGCGAGCAGCGGATGGTACCGGTAGTGAAACGCCTCCATGACCACCAGCCCGGCCCGATCCGCGGCGTCGGCCACCTCGCGCGCCTGCGTCTCGTTGGACGCCAGCGGCTTCTCGCACAGCACGTGCTTGCCCGCCGCCAGCGCGGCGAGTGTCCAGCGGGCGTGCAGTCCGTTCGGCGCCGGAATGTAGACCGCGTCCACGTCGGGATCGGCGAGCAGCTGCTCGTAGTCCGGATGCACCGTGGGGATCGCGTGCTTCGCGGCGAACGCGCGGGCCCGTCCGGGATCCCGCGCGGCGATCGCCGTCACCGTTACGTCGGGGACCTGCCGGGCCGGCTTGATTATGGCCGCCGGCGCGATCCGGGCCGCGCCGAGCACGCCGATCCGCATGGTGTTCACGCCGGGAATCTACCCGCTTGCGCAACGGGCGTGGGAGCGCGGGAGACGGTGACACGGGGCGGCTCCGGCTGCGTCCCGATGGTTACCCTACTATTCCGATAGGCTTAGCTGGTATGATTGCCGGCATGAGCCCGGCGTTGCTCGATCCGATGTGGATTTCCCGGCGCGGAGAACACTTCGACTGCCGCTGTCCGGTGGCCGCTCGCACCTCTCTGTGACCGTCCCGATGTTCAGGGACCGCCGGCGCGGCCGGGACCGGATGTCGGAGCCACTGCGATCGCCGACTGGACGGCGCGCGGATCCGCGGACGCGACGCGGCTCCGCGACTGGTCTGGGTCGTGACGCGGCGTCAGACGCGCCGAGCCAGACCAATCGGACAGGCCGGACCGGTCGATCCACGCCACCAGCACCGACTGGTCTGGGTCGCGGCGCGGCGTCAGACGCGCCGAGCCAGACCAGTCGCAAGGGAGAAACCATGCCGGCAGCCACCGCACCCGACCTGACCACCACCGACCGAAGCCTCACCGACCGGAGCCCGACTGACCGGAGCCTCAGTGATCGGAGCACGGCCGACCGGAGCACCACCGGATATCCGCGCCTCGGGCTCGCCGCCGCGGGTGGCGTGGCCGAGCGGGACGCGTCAACCAGTTCGGTCATCGTCACCCTGCGCATCGACGTGCTTGGCGAGAATCTGCCGCCGGCCGTGGCCGGCCTGCTGGAGACCGTGGCCGCGCTGGCCGGCCCGGCGGGCGTGAGCGTGACGCACGCGACCGATCCGGCGCCGGGCGGCCGGACCGCGATGGGCGAGTTCGTCGGGTCACCCGAGCCGGTCGGCTTGCGCGAGCCGTTCGGTTTGCGCGAGCAGGTCGGCTTGCGCGAGCAGGTCGGCTTGCGTGAGGCCGGCGGTGTGCGCGGGCCCAGCGGCGTGCCGGAGCCGGCCGTCTCGGGTGTGCGGACGGAGCCCGTCGCGCTGACTGGCCGGCCGACCGCCGCGGGTGAGCAAGCTGCCGCGTTGGCCGGCCGGCCGACGGCCGCGGGTGGGTGGGCTGCCGGCGACCCGGCCGTGGCCGACCGCCCGGGGGCGGGCGCGCCGCTCGACGGCTGGGCCGCCTGGCCGCGCCCGCGGCTGGTGCGCGGCGCCGAGCCGCCGGCCGCCGTACCGGTGCTGCGCATCTACCTCGACTCGCGGCTGGTGCTGCGGGCCGGGATGCCGATCCGGCTGACGCGCCGGGAGTACGACCTGCTCACGTTCCTGTGCGAGCACCCGCGCCGGGTGTTCAGCCGCAGCCAGCTCATGCGCCAGGTGTGGGGCCACGAGATGGTCGGCGGCGAGCGCACCGTGGACGTGCACGTCCGCCGGCTGCGGGTCAAGTTGGGCGAGCCCGGGCCGGTGATCTCGACCGTGCGGGGCGTCGGGTACCGGCTGGACGACGTGACGTCGGTGGCGATCGTGGCCGACGCGGGGCAGGGGGCCGAGGCGCGGTAGAGAGCCGAGACGCGGTGGGGAGCCGACGCGCGTTAGCGGACGTGGTTCCGGTTGAAGCCGGTGCGGGCCCAGAGGTAGCCGCCGAGGCCGATGACGATGCACCAGCCGATCGCGAAGATGCCGTTGTGGCCGATCGGGGTGCCGGTCAGCAGACCTCGGATCGTTTCGATGACGGGGGTGAAGGGCTGGTACTCGGCGAACTGGCGGACGCCGGGCGGCATCGAGCCGGCGGGGGCGAAGGCGCTGCCGATGAACGGGAGGAAGATGATCGGCAGCGGGCTGTTGCTGGCCGCCTCGGGCGTTCCCGAGACCAGCCCGATCGCCACCGCGAGCCAGGTCAGGGCGAAGGTCAGCAGCAGGAGCAGTCCGGCCGCGGCGGCCCAGGCGGCGAGATGGGCGGTGGGCCGGAAGCCCAGGACCAGCGCGGCGGCGATCACCGACGCTGTGCTCACCACGGTCGTGATCATGCTGTTGATCACGTGTCCGGTCAGGATGGAGCCTCGGGCGATCGGCATGGTGCGGAACCGGTCGACGATGCCCTCGGTCATGTCCGCACAGACCGCCACTGCCGTGGCCATGCTGCCCGATGCCACCGCCGTGATGATCACGCCGGGCGCGATGTAGTCGATGTACCCGCCGAGGTGATGCCCGCCCGCCGCGGCGATCCCGGCGCCCAGCGTCTTGCCGAGGACTCCGACGAAGAGCAACAGCATGATCACCGGGCCGAAGACGGACCCCATCGTCATGGAGGGATAACGCAGGGTGTGACGTAGGTTGCGCCGCAGCATCGTGGCCGTGTCGGTCAGGGCGTAGGTCTGGGTGCTCATGCGGAGATCTCCTTGTCGGTGGCGGGGTTGCTGCGCTTGCCGGTCAGGGTGAGGAAGACGTCGTCCAGGTCCGGGGTGTGCACGGAGAGCTCCTCGACGCTGATGGCTTCGGCCCTGAGCTGGTCGAGAAGGGACTGCAGGGACGCGACCCCGCCATCGCTCGGGATCTGCAGGGTCAGTGCGTCGTCGTCGCGTGAGGTCACCTCGAGGATCCGGGCAGCCGCCTCCAGGCGCGGCGCGTCGGCGAACCGCAGCCGGACGTGGCCGCCGGGGATCAGGCGCTTGAGTTCGGCCGCGGTCCCTTCGGCCACCAGCTTGCCCTGGTCCAGCACGGCGATCCGGTCGGCGAGTTGGTCGGCCTCTTCCAGGTACTGCGTCGTCAGGAAGATCGTGACCCCGTCGGCGACCAGACCGCGGATGATCTCCCACAGCTCGCGGCGGCTGCGCGGATCCAGGCCCGTGGTCGGCTCGTCGAGAAAGATCAGGCGCGGGCCGGCGATCAGGGTCATTGCCAGATCGAGCCGGCGACGCATGCCGCCGGAGTAGGTCGAAATGGGCTTCTTCGCGGCCTCGACCAGGTCGAACCGCTCCAGCAGGGCGTCGGCCCGGCGCCGACCCTCGCCTCGTCCCAGGTGGTGCAGGTCCGCCATCAGGATCAGGTTCTCCCGGCCGGTCAGCAGGCCGTCGACGGCCGAGAACTGACCGGTGACCCCGATCGAGGCCCGCACGCCGCCGGGATCCTGGGCCAGATCATGGCCGCCGACCTGCGCCTGGCCGCCGTCGGCCTCGATCAGCGTCGAGAGGATCCGCACCGTGGTGGTCTTGCCGGCGCCGTTCGGACCGAGCAGGGCGAAGACCGTGCCTGCGGTGACGGTCAGGTCGAGACCGTTCAGGACAAGCTGGTCGCCGTAGGACTTGCGGAGGCCGGTCGCGGTGATCGCGGCGGGCCGGGCGAAGGCGGCTCCGGTAGCCTGCCGATACGTTGTCGTCGTGTTCATGGATAGAGCGTCCGACCCCGACGCAGGGTCAAGGTCAAGCGGTCTGTTCCACGAGTTTTTCGGGGGTCATCGTTGTTGACGATCGGCCAGGTCGCGGCCTATCTGGGCGTGACGGTGCGGGCCATCCGCCACTACCACCAGAGGGGCCTGCTGCCCGAGCCGGCGCGCGATGTCTCGGGGTACCGGCGCTACGGAGCCGACGCGATCGTCACGCTGGTGCGGATCAAGACCCTGTCGGACGCGGGCGTCCCGCTGGCGCGGATCGAGGAGCTGACCGGAGCCTCGCCCGCACAGTTCTCGTCCTCAGTCGCGGCGATCGACGACGATCTGAAGGACCAGATCAGAGACTTGAAGAGGCGCCGCAGCCGGATCGCCGAACTATCCGCCGGCGACCGGCTGTTCCTGCCGGAGGAGGTCGTGGTCCTGCTGGACCGCATCCAGGAGATCGGGCTCAGCCCTGAGGCGGTGCGGACCGAGCGCGACTCGTGGATCCTGCTGGTGGCGCAGTACCCCGATCAGGTGCCGGGGTGGGCGCTGCAGAAGCAGGCGATGTTCGAGGACCCCGCCTTCCAGCGGCTGTACCTGACCGCCGACCAGGCCGCCGGCTGGGACCGGAACGACCCGCGACTGGAGGCGCTCGCGGACGAGGTGAACGGCTTCGGCGGACTCCATGCACCGGGCTCGGACGGAGCCGAGCCGATCCTGGCTCTCGATGCCCTGGTCGCCGTGGCGCTGATGGCAGCGCAGACCGGCAAGCCGGTGCCCGCCTTGGAGCGGTTGATCGAACTGTGCCAAAGCCGGGCAACGGCCACCTGACGCCCGAGGGATCGCTCGACCGGCGGTAGTACCGCCAGCTATTGACACCATCGATCAGCTCAACTATTGATGAGTCGACACAGATCGATGTCAACGTTGTCTTCCACCAGCGACGAACCGGAGAGCTTCGGACGGTCCGAGACAACGTTGTCATCGACCACCCCCGGAGGAGGTCGACATGTCCCGAAGCCCGACCCGTAGTGTCCTCAGCGCCTTATCCGCCGGCCTGCTGGCGCTCGCCGGCCTGGCCATCAGCGGTACGCCGGCGCACGCCGCCACGCTCAACCTCACCCAGTACGTCAACCCGTTCATCGGTACCGACGACAGCAACGCGCCCAACCCCGTACCCGGCGGTGCCGGCGGCAGCACATTCCCCGGGGCCGAGGTGCCCTTCGGCATGGTGCAGTTCAGCCCGGACACCCCGACCGCGTCCCCGTCGGGTTACCGGTCCCGCGACACCAGCATCGAGGACTTCAGCCTCACCCACTTCGACGGTGCCGGCTGCCCGAACAACGAGGATCTCAACCTGCTGCCGGTCACCGGGAGCCTGTCGACCTCGCCCGGCACCGGCTGGACCAGCTATGCCTCCGGGTACACGAAGGCCAACGAGTCCGCCGCCGCGGGCTACTACAAGACTCGGCTGGACAAGTACTCGACCACGGTCGAACTGACCGCGACCACGCGTACCGGGGTGGCCCGTCTCACCTACCCCGGCACCACGAGTGCTCAGCTGCTGATCAACACCAGTCGCAGCGCGACCGGCAGCCGCAGCGGCTCGGTGACGGTCAGCGGCTCGACCGTCACCGGCAACGTGACGGCCGGCGGGTTCTGCGGCTCGTCGAAGACGTACCCGATCTACTTCGCGATCCAGTTCGACCGGGCGCCGTCCGCGCACGGTACGTGGAGCGGCGGTACGGTCTCGGCGGGCTCCGGCAGCACCAGCGGCACGAACACCGGCGCGTACGTCACGTTCGACACCACCAGCAACCCGACCGTCCAGGCGACCGTCGCGCTGTCCTACGTGAGCGTGGCCGGGGCGCAGGCCAACCTGGCCGCGGAGACCGGCGCGTTCGACACGGTACGCGCGAACGCGAACACGACGTGGAACACCATGCTCAACCGGATCCAGGTGTCCGGCGGCGCGACGGCGGACCTGCAGAAGTTCTACACCGCGCTGTACCACGTGTTCCAGAGCCCGAACGTGGCCAGCGACACCAACGGCCAGTACTCCGGCTTCGACCACGCCACCCACACGGCGAGCGGGATGACGGTGTACCAGAACTACTCGGGCTGGGACATCTACCGATCCTGGGCGGCGCTGGTCGCGTTCGTCGCGCCAGACGTGATGACCGACGTGGTGAAGTCGATGGTGCTCGACGGCCAGCAGGGCGGCCTGCTGCCGAAGTGGTCGCAGGAAAACGCCGAGGACTTCGTGATGACCGGCGATCCCGGACCGATCATCGTGGACAGCGCGTACCAGTTCGGTGTCCGCAACTTCGACACGGCCGCGGCACTGTCGTTGATGGACAAGTCGAGCAACGGCGGTACCGCGCAGGGCAGTCCCATCCGGGGCCGGGAGAGCGGCTACCTGTCCCGGCACTACGTCATCGAGGACCCGTCGGACTCGCTGGAGTACTCGGCGTCGGACTTCGCCATCGCGCAGTTCGCCAAGGCGCTGGGCAACACCACCCTGTACAACACGTACTCGGCCCGGGCGCAGTGGTGGCAGAACACCTTCAACCCGGACTCCTCGTACGTGAGCCCGCACAGCAGCGACGGTTCCTGGGCGTGGCCGGTGAACCCGGCGAGCAACAGCGGGTACACCGAGGGCAACCCGGCGCAGTACACCTGGATGGTCACCTACGACTTCTCCGGGCTCATCAACCTGATGGGCGGCGCACAGACCGCGGTCCAGCGCCTCAACCACCACTTCACTCAGGTCAACGGCGGGCTGACCACGCCGTACTTCTATATCGGCAACGAGCCCGAGCACGGGGTGCCGTGGGCGTACAACTTCGCCGGTGACCCGGCCGGCACCGCCGACGCGGTGCACAAGGTGATGAGCCAGGGCTTCAACACCGCGGCCGGTGGCCTGCCGGGCAACGACGACCTGGGCGCCACCTCGGCGTGGTACGTGTGGGCGGCGCTCGGCATGTACCCGGCGACACCCGGTGCGGACACCCTCGCGCTGCACGGGCCGTCGTTCCCGTCGATCCTGATCCAGCGGGCCGCCGGAAACGTGAACATCACGGCCAGCGGCAGCGGATCGTACGTGCAGTCGTTGTCGGTCAACGGTTCCGGCACCACGCACAACTACCTGCGGTACCCGGACCTGGCGGCCGGTGGCACGCTCGCGTACACGATGGGCGGCTCCCCGAGTTCCTGGGGCACCGGCGCCTCGGACGTACCGCCGTCGTTCACCGACGGCGCCGCCCAGCCGCCGGCCGCCCCGAATCTGGGCACGAACCTGGCGGCGGGCAAGGCGACCACCGCGTCGACGGCGTGCTCGTCGACCGAGGGCAGCGCGAACGCGGTCGACGGATCGCTGGCCAACAACAGCAAGTGGTGCTCGACGGTGGCCGGCGCCTCGCTGACCGTGGACCTGGGCTCGGCGCAGAACGTGGGCGCGTTCGTGGTCAAGCACGCCGGGCTGGGCGGCGAGACGACCGGATGGAACACCGGCGGGTACACGATCGCCACCAGTACCGACAACTCCACCTGGAGCACGGCCGCCACGGTGACCGGCTCGCGGGCCAGCCGCACCTACAACCCGATCGCCACCCGGTCGGCCCGGTACGTGCGCCTGACCGCGAACACGCCGACCAACAACGGCAACAACGCCGCGCGCATCTACGAGCTGGAGGTGTACGGGCCGGGCAGCGGCGGCAGCGGAACCCGGACCGGCGCCATCACCGGCCTGGCCGGCAAGTGTGTGGACGTGGCCAACAGCGGTACCACCAACGGCACCCACATCCAGCTGTACGGCTGCAACAACACCGGCGCCCAGCAGTGGACGGTGAACGCCAACGGCACGCTCTCCGCGCTGGGCAAGTGCATGGACGTGCCGAGCAGCGGCACCGCCAACGGCATCCTGATCCAGCTGTACGACTGCAACGCCAGCGCCGCGCAGATCTGGACGCCGCAGTCAAACGGCACGCTGGTGAACCCGAACTCGGGCCGCTGCCTGGACGTCCCGGGCAGCAACTCGGCCGACGGCACCCAGTTGGAGATCTGGGACTGCTCGGGTGGCGCCAACCAGCAGTGGCACCTGCCCAGCTGAGTCGCCACAAGGGAACCGGGGCACCGCCACGAGCGGTGCCCCGGTCATCGCCGTCCCCGGCCCGGGAGGCGTCACTCCTCGGGAATCTTGTGGATCGCGGCCTCCTCGGCGCTGGCGCCGCCGCCCGCGGCTCCGGCGTCGTACCCGATCGCGTCCGTCTCGGTGTCGTTGTACGAGCCCTCGTCCGGCTGCACCAACCGACCTATCCGGTCCTCGGACAACGGGTCCACCCCCGGCCGGTCATACATCGAGACCTGGGACTCGAGCCGCGGATCCGGGGAGGTCGACTCGCTGTCCTGGAAGCGGGTGCTGGGCAACCCGGCCTCGGCCACCTCCGGCTCCTCCCGGGCCAGCCGGGAGTCCAGGTCCTGGCCGGCGAGCTGCTCGTCGGCGGTGGTACCGAACTCATCCAGCGCGATCGGGCCGTCCTCGCGGTCACCCGGCAGGGCCATCGGGTTCTCTCCGTCGGCGATGCGTCCCGAGGTGGCGTCGATGTCGTCGTTGGCGGTCGAGTCGTCGTCCGCGACCTCGGGGATGCCGTCCGCGGCCGGGTCGACGAGCTTGCGAGGGTAGGTGTCGTCGGTACGCATGTCCGTTTGTTACCCGGGCGGCGGCCGGTCAATCCCCCGTACCCCCTCCCTTGCCCGACTCCTCGTCCGAGTCGCGGCGCGCTACCGGGTTCGGCCCCTCCTTGCGGGGCAGGCCGCGGTACTCCTCGTCGTCGCCGAACCGGTCCGCCCACCGCCGGGCGTCGAGCGCCTTCAACCCGGGTATCCGCCCGAACTCCAACACCAGCAACAGCAGGGCGTCGCCCACGCTGGCGGCGACCAGGAAGCCCTCGCCGCACGCGGAGCCGATCGTGGCCACCGCGAAGATCGCCGCGGCGGTGGTGATGCCGCGCAGCACGTCGCCCTGCTGGGTGGACACCCGGAAGACCAGCCCGCCGCCGATGAACCCGACACCGGTGACGGCGCCCACCAGGGCATTCGGGCTGCCGTGTCCGGCCAGCAGACCCACCAGGGCGCTCCCGACGCCGATGAGTGCGAAGGTGCGTTCTCCGGCCGGTGAGCCGCGAAGCTCGCGTTCGTAGCCCAGCGCGTAGCTGAGCACGAACGCGACGAGCAGCCGTACCACGACCTCAAGCGGATTCTCGCGCATCGACTCGCCGAACCCGGCCGCGATGGTGAGGCCGGGCCCGCCGAGCAGCGTTCCGGTCACAGTGCCGCACCCCTGCCGGCCGAGGTGGTCCGCCTCGCGGTGCGGCCACTCAACAGTTGGAGTACGGCCGACTCCGCGGACGGTCCGGTACGACGGCCGCGCGACGGCGGCTCGATCGTGGTACCCCGGTGGAACAGGTCCACCACGCGCGGATCGACGTACGACGCCCGCAACACGGCCGGCGTGTTGCCCAGTTGGGCGGACACCTCGCGCATGACCCGGGCCACCGCGCGACGTGCCTTGGTCGGCGACGCGGACAGCTCCATGCGGGCCAGTGCCACCGCGGCCAGTACGGTCGCGTGCCAGGTGCGCAGGTCCTTCGCGCTCATCTCGCAGCCGCTGGCGGCGCGCAGGTACTCGTTGACGTCGCCGCTGCGGATCGCGGCCCAGCGGCCGCCGCTGCGGTAGGCCAGCAACCGGTCGCCCTGGCGGCGGTAGCGGCGCAGTGCGCGGATGGTCGCGGACACGTGCGGGTCGGTGATGCTGATCTCCCGCTGGATCCCGCCCTTGGCGGGGTACCGGAAGTGCACGGTGTGCCCGTTCAGGGTCACATGTCCGGCATCCAGGGTGGCCACGCCGTAGGTCGCGTCCTCCCCGTCGGCGTACTCGTCCCCGCCGACCCGGAACAGGCCGAGGTCGATCAGCCGGGCGGCCAGCGCCAGTGCCCGGCGCCGGGACAGCTCGCGGTCGGCCAGGTCGGCACGGACCCGCCGGCGCAGCCGGGGCAGCTGCGCCGCCACGACCAGGACCCGGTCGAACTTGCGCCGGTCGCGGCGCAGTCGCCAGTGCGGGTGGTACAGGTACTGGCGGCGACCCGCCACGTCGGTACCGACGGCCTGGATGTGTCCCGCAGAATCCGGACAGATCCAGACATCCTGCCACGCGGGCGGAATAACCAGGGCACGGCACCGATCCAGCTCATCCGCGTCGGTCAGAGGCCGGCCGTGCTGGTCAAGGTAGCTGAAACCGGACCCGCGCCGCCGCCTGGTGTAGCCGGGGCTGTCCGGCGCGCTGCGTCGCAGCCGCATGGCGCGGCGTTACCCGAGGATTTCAGTCCCGAATCATCGGGTACGCAGCAAGCGGAGCAATCGGCCAACGGAGGTGTGACGTGGCGCAACGGGTGATCGTGGTGACTGGGGCCAGCGGCGGGGTCGGCCGGGCGGTTGCCCGGCTCTTCGGAGCGCGGGGCGACAAGGTGGCGCTGCTCGCACGCGGCGCAGACGGGCTGGACGGGGCGGCCGAGGACGTGATGGCCGCCGGTGGCACTCCGCTGGCGATCGAGGTGGATGTCGCCGACTACGAGGCGGTCGACGGCGCGGCGGCGATGATCGAGGAGAAGTTGGGCCCGATCGACGTCTGGATCAATGACGCGTTCTCGTCGGTGTTCGCGCCGTTCACCCAGATCACGCCGGCCGAGTTCAAGCGCATCACCGAGGTCACCTACCTCGGGTACGTGTACGGGACCCGGGCCGCGCTGGACCGCATGCTGCCCCGGGACGCCGGCACGATCGTCCAGGTCGGTTCGGCGCTGGCCTACCGGGGCATCCCGCTGCAGAGTGCGTACTGCGGCGCGAAGCACGCCATCCAGGGCTTCAACGAGTCGCTGCGCTGCGAGCTGCTGCACGACAAGAGCAAGGTGCGGGTCACCATGGTGCAGCTGCCGGCGGTGAACACTCCGCAGTTCGACTGGGTCAAGTCGCGGCTTTCCAACAAGGCGCAGCCGGTACCGCCGATCTACCAGCCGGAGGTGGTGGCGCGGGGCATCGCGTACGCCGCCGACCATCCGCGCCGCCGCGAGTACTGGGTCGGCGGCTCCACCGCGGGTACCCTGCTGGCCAACGCGATCGCGCCCGGCATCCTCGACCGGTACCTGGCCCGGACCGGGTACTCCTCGCAGCAGGACAAGCCGAGGCACGAGGCCGACCAGCCGGCCAACCTGTGGCACCCGGTCGACGACGAGAACGGCCCGGACTACGGTGCGCACGGCCGGTTCGACGACCGGTCGACCTCGCGCAGCGTCCAGCTGTGGGCCTCCCAGCACCACGGCCTGGTGACGGCCGGGATCGCCGGGGTGGCCGCCGCGGCGACCGCCGCGGTGGCCGGGCTCGTGCGGCGCTGACTCTCATCGACGAACAGCACCGCGTATCGGCACTAATCGCTCGAAAGATCAAACCAGGGGTTGACGACGCGGCCTGCCCGCGGACTTACGGTCGCCCAACGGCGTGCCTCGGGCGACTCCAGAGCCCGGGAATCCCGCAGCCTGGGGAGATCCAAAATGACCAGTCGAAGCCTGGGCGCGGCGGCTGCCGTGCTTTCCGTGCTGACCGCGGTGGTGGTGCTGCCGGCCACTCCGGCGAGCGCCGGTCCGCCGGCGCCGCGCAAGGAGGAGTGGCAGTTCACGGCGTGGGACATCCAGAACAAGGTGTGGCCGCTGACCCACGGTGAGGGGGTCACGGTGGCGGTCATCGACACCGGGGTGCAGGCGGACCTGCCCGGTCTGGCCGGCGTCGTCCTGTCCGGGACGGATCTCGACTCCAACAAGGACGACGGGCGCGTCGACACCGACCAGGAGGAGGGCCGTGGACACGGCACGGCGATGGCCGAGCTGATCGCCGGGCAGGGCAAGGACTTCGGCATGGTGGGGATCGCGCCGGGGGCGAAGATCCTGCCGATCACGGCGGGTCAGGACCCCTTCAACGACATGGGGCCCGCCATCGTGTACGCCGCTGACCACGGTGCCAAGGTGATCAACATCTCCCAGGGCTACGCCGACGGAGCTCTCCGGCCCTGCCCAGGCGTCATCAGGTCCGCGATCGTTCACGCTGCTCAGAAGGACGCGGTGGTGGTAGTCAGCGCGGGCAATGAGGGAGACGGGGCCAACACGCTGAATTGGCCGGCCGACTGCCCCGGGGTGCTGGCGGTCGGTGCCATTGACGGCAAGAAGATCCCGTGGACTTCGACCCAGCGACAGTCGTACGTCTCGGTAGCGGCCCCCGGCGTGCAGATCTCGTCGGTGTGGGAAGGCCACCACGGCTGGACCGACCGCCGCTTCGCCGCCGGAAACGGCACCAGTCAGGCCGCCGCCCTCACCTCGGGCGCGGTCGCGCTGATCCGGGCGAAGGACCCCGATCTGACCGCCCGGCAGGTGGTGCAGCGCATCATCAACACCGCATCGGACGCGGGGCCGACCGGGTTCGACGTCTACACCGGCAACGGTGCGGTCATCCCGTACCGGGCCATGACCCAGTCTGTACCGGCGAACGCGCCCAACAAGCCGTACGAGGAACTGGACAGCTACCTGGCCTCACTGTCACCGTCGGCGGCCCCCGCCGCGACCGGGACTACGCATGCGGCGAAGCATTCGTCGGGGGCCGGCCTGTTCATCGCGGTCGGTGCGGCCGCGGTGCTGATACTCGGCGGGATCGTGACCGGCATCGTCCTCCTGGCCCGCCGCAAGAGCGGCCAGCCGCCGAGGTCCGGGCCGCCGCCGATGTTCGGCCCGCCCATGGCTGGCCCGCCCATGGCTGGCCCGCCCATGCCCGGTCAGCCTCAGCCCGGTCAGCCCATGTCGGGTCAGCCTCTGTCCGGTCCGCCCGTGACAGGCCCGCCGATGTCGGGTCCGCCGGCGTCCGGACCGCCGATTCCCGGCCCATTCATCGCCGGCCGGCCGGTCCCGGGCCAGCAGCCGCCCGGCCCGCAGGCTCCTGGCCCGCAGCCGCCCGGCCCGCAGTATCCCGGTCAGCCGGTTCCGGGTCAGCCGGTTCCGGGCCAGCAGCCTCCCGGCCCGCAGGTTCCCGGTCAGCCGCTCCCCGGCGCACCCGCACCGGGGCCGGCCGCGTTCCCGCCGCGGGTTCCCCCGAACGAGCCGGGCGGCCAGCGCTAACTGACCCGTGCCGGCGTCCGGTCCGCCCGGGCCGCCGGCACGCCTCGCCGCTACCTCAACCGTTGTGTCGGCATCGATGCCGACCAGCGCGCGGTCTGTTACTCTCGCATCGAGAGTTCTCCTGATCCGAGAGAACGACCGAGGAGAGAGCGACCGCGTGGATTCCCATCCCTCGCAGCGCGTCGACGAGCTGACGCACCAGCGGGTCCGGCTGGGCGTGCTGGCGGTGTTGAGCGGGCGCGACCGGGCGACCTTCACCGACCTGAGGGACGTGCTGGGCCAGTCGGACGGTGCGCTCGGGCGGCACCTGCGGGTCCTGGAGGAGGCCGGATACGTGGTCGCGGAGAAGACCTTCGAAAATCGCCGCCCGCGCACCTGGATCTCGCTCACCGACAGTGGCCGGGCCGCGATCGCGACCGAGCGGGACGCGCTGGCGGAACTGATCGGTGCGCTCGGCGGCGCGGCACCGGCGGCCGGGCCAGTGCGGCTATCGCCGTCGTCGGCTCCGTCGGTCGTGCCATCCTCGGCGTCTCCGGCCGCGTGGGCCTCGGCGTCGCGGTCCGTGCCGAGGGGCTTCGCCGCGCCGCTGGTCGGCGCCGGTCGCACCACCGGGCCCGGAAAGGCGACGGGCGGCGGGGCCGTAACCGGCGGGGTCGTGACCGACAGAGCCGTGAGCGACCGGGCCGAGGGCGACAGAGCGGAGGGCGACAGCGCGACCGGCGGTGGCCGCTGCGCCACGCTGATCCTGGGCGGCACGAACACCGGGATGCCTCTGGTGGCCGAGGGGCCGGTCGGCAGCGGGTTCACCGTTCCCGAGGGCGTCGAGCGCTGGCCGGGGTACGACGCGCAGCGGATGACCTTTCTGAGCCACGGTCTGCGGGACGGCTACGTCCGGCGATGGGCGCGCGAGCAGGGCACCGTGCGCGTCGACGCCCTGCTGGTCGAGCTGAGCGACGAGTCGGCGCCGCGTGCGGTGCTGAAGGCGCTGGCCGAACCGACGATGTACGTACCGCTGCTGCCGCACGTGCGCGGGTACCGGTTCGACGAGGGCGACGGTGTCGCGTCGTGCGTGGCCTGGCTGGCGTACGGCCCGTTCCTGGCCTGTGTCTCGCTGACCGACCACGCCGACCTGGCGGAGAACCGCGCGACCATACTCGCGCAGACCCAGTTCATGAAGCTGGCCGGTGTCCGGCCCGCCGAGTACCGGCCCGGCGAGCACGGGCCCAGCGATCACGGGCCCGCCGATCACCAGCTCGGCGGCGGCCCGGTGATCGGAGACACGGCGGGTGGCGGCCGGACGGGGGGCGGCCCGGCGGGCGCGATCCCGGCCGAGGATCGGGTCGGCGGGGTGCGGTCGTGACCCTGCCGCGGATCGCCCGGTCGCCGCGGCTGGCGATGCTGCGCCTGCTGCCCGGCGCCGGCCGGGGCTGGGTCGCCGCGCTGGCGGTCACGACCGTGGTCGGAGGGCTCGCGCCGGTCGCCGCCGTACTGGCGTCCGGCTGGCTGGCCGCCGAGCTGGTCGCCGCCACGCGCGGCGGCCTGAGTTCGCCCGCGGGACACCGCGCCGTACTGGCGGCGGTCCTGCTGGCCGCGCTGTTCGTGGCCGGTCAGCTCAGCAGCCGGCTGTCCACCGCCGTCGCCGCCACGGTCAGCGCCCGGGTGGACGCGACGCTGCAACGCCGGGCGATCCGAGCGGTCAACGGCCCATCCGGGGTGGCGCACCTGGACGACCCCGCCGTCCGTGACCAGCTGTCCCGCGTCACCGGGGTGGGCACGGGCGGCTACACCCCGGGCGGTGCGGTCGCGGGCCTGGCGGCGAAGGCAGGCCAGACGCTGCAGAGCGGGATCGGCATCGTCGCTCTCGGCTTCTTCCACTGGTGGCTGGCGGTCGCGCTGTGCGCGGCGAACCTGTGGTGGGCGTACGAGAGCCGGCGCGGGTACCTGGCGCAGACCCGGGCGCTGACCCGGCAGACCTCGCTGCTGCGCCGGTCGGGGTACCTGCGCGACCTGGTCCTGACGCCGGACGCGGCCAAGGAGACCCGGCTGTTCGGGCTCGTCGACTGGCTCGGTCAGCGGTTCCGCACGGAGTGGGACTCCACGATGGAAGCGGTGTGGGCCGCGCGGCACGGGTACCACCGTCGCTTCGCCGGCGCGTTGGCTGCGGTCGTGGCGGCCAACTTCGCCACCTACGCGCTGCTGGGCCACGCCGCGATCGGGCACGCCATCGGGCTCGGCGCGCTGGTGGTGTTCCTGCGGGCCACCGTTCTCGCCGGCGTGGCCGCCACCCGGGGCCAGCAGGACTTCCAGATCGAGTACGGGCTGGCCGGACTTCCCGCCATCGCCGCGGTGGAGCGTGCCGCCCGGGCCGCTGCCGGTACCGGTACCAGCCCGGCGGGCGACCCACCACCCGCCGGTACCGCGCTGGATCTGGTCCTCGCCGGCGTGCGGTTCTCCTACCCGGGTGCGACCACCCCGATACTGGACGGGCTGGACCTGGTCGTCCCGGCCGGCCGGTCGCTGGCGATCGTCGGAGCGAACGGCGCCGGGAAGACGACGCTCATCAAGCTGCTGTGCGGGTTCTACGCCCCGGACGCCGGCACCATCACGGTGAACGGGCAGGACCTGCGCACCATCGACCCGCGGCGCTGGCAGCGGGGGATCGCCGCGGTGTTCCAGGACTTCACGCGGTACCAGCTGCCGGCGCGCGACAACGTCGGAGTCGGCGCCCTGTCCCTCGCGCACGACGACGCGGCGATCGAGCGCGCCGCCGCGCGGGCCGGGATCCTGGACGCGATCCGGGCGCTGCCCCGCGGCTGGGACTCGCCGCTGGCCCGCCAGTTCGACGGAGGCGGGGAGCTGTCCGGCGGGCAGTGGCAGCGCATCGCGCTGGCCCGGGCGCTGCTGGCCGTCGACGCGGGCGCCCGGCTGCTCATCCTCGACGAGCCCACCGCGAATCTCGACATCCGCGCCGAGGCCGCGTTCTACGACCAGTTCCTCGACATCACCGGCGACGTGACCACGATCCTGATCTCGCACCGGTTCGCGACCGTACGCCGCGCCGACCAGGTCTGCGTCCTGGACGAGGGCCGGGTCGCCGAGCTCGGCTCCCATGCCGAACTGGTCGACCTCGGCGGCCGGTACGCCCGCATGTTCGCCGCCCAGTCCGCGGCGCTGACCACCGCCGGAGGCACCGGATGACCGGATCGGTCGCGATCGCGGACGCCGGCTGGTGGCGGCGCGTGCGCATCCTGTTCGGCGCGTGCTTCCGCGCCGCACCCCGGCACGCCACGGCGCTGTTCGCCTGCCAGCTCGCGGCCACCGCGTGCACCCTGGCCGCGACGTACGGCGTCAAGGTGGTGACCGACGCCGCCCTGCACGCCCAGGCCGGACGCGCGCTCGCCGCCGCCGGTCTGATGGCCGGCGCTACCGGTCTGGCCGCGGTCTTCGGGCGCGGCTACCTGCAGCTGACCACCACGGTCTCCGAGCGTGCCGGCCGGTACATCGACAGTGAACTCATGCGTCTGGCAGGCACGATCCCGACCATCGAGCACTACGAGCGCCCGCAGTACGCCGACCAGCTGGCGCTCATCCGGCAGGAACGCGCCGGGATGGCCGGCATGCTCAACGCCGTCGTCCTCAACCTGCGGGTGGTCGTGTCGTTCGCCGGCGGCATCGCGATCCTGGCGACCCTCGACCCGATCCTGGCGCTGCTGCCGCTGTTCGGGATCCCCGCGCTGCTGGCCAACCGGTACGCCGCGGGCCTCGCCCAGCGCGCCCGCGAGCGCAGCGCGCCCCACACCCGGCTGCGCAACCACCTGTTCCAGACCGCCGCGTCCGCGCCGGCCGGCAAGGAGCTGCGCGTCTACGGCCTGCTCGACGACATTCTCGACCGGCACCGGGCGATCAGCGAGCGGGTCGAGCGTGACGCCCGGCGGGCGGCGCTGCGCGGGCTGGCCGCGACGACCGGCGCGGCCGTGGTGTTCGCCGGCGCCTACATCGCCGCCCTGCTGCTCGTGCTCGTGGCCGCGGTTCACGGCCACGCCACCGCGGGCACACTCGTCCTGACCCTGTCGCTCGCCGGGCTGATCAACGCGCAGCTCGCCTCCGCCGTGCAGTACGCCAGCTACCTGCGCAGGGTCCTGTCCGCTGGCGGGCGGCTGGCGTGGCTGACCGACTACTCCCGTACCGCCGGCCCTGACCAGGAGCGCCTGGCCGAGCCGCCGGTGCGGCTGCGGGACGGCATCGACCTGGACGGCGTCTGCTTCCGGTACGCAGAGAACCGGGTGGGTTCCCCCGAACCCAGCCGGGGCCGGTTGCTGCCGCCTCGGCAACCCGGCTCCGAGCGTCGCGCCCCGGAAACCGACCCCCTCGTCCTCGACCAGATCACCGTGCACCTTCCCGCCGGCGCGGTGGTCGCCCTGGTCGGCGAGAACGGCTCCGGCAAGACCACGCTGGTCAAACTGCTCAGCGGCCTCTACCGGCCCACCGCCGGGGGCATCCGCGCCGACGGTACCGACCTGGCCACCATCGATCCGGCGGGCTGGCAGCGCCGGGTGAGCCCGGCGTTCCAGGACTTCGTGCGGTTCGAGTTCACTCTCGGCGAGTCCGTCGGGCTGGGTGACCTGCCCCGCGCCGCCGACCCGGACGCCGTCGCCGCCGCGTTGCGCCGGGCCGGCGCCGGTGAACTGGCCGAGCTGCCGCCGCACGGGCTGGGCACCCAGCTGGGTACCGCCTGGGGAGGGGTCGACCTGTCCGGCGGGCAGTGGCAGAAGCTCGCGCTCGGCCGGGCATTCATGCGCGAGCGGCCCCTGCTCGTGGTGTTCGACGAGCCGACCGCCGCGCTGGACGCGTTCACCGAACAGGCCCTGTTCCGTGACATCGCCGAGGCGACCAGGGCGGTCCCGCGGTCCGAGCGGCCGATCACGCTGCTGGTCTCGCACCGGTTCACCACGGCGGCGATGGCCGACCTCGTCATCGTGCTCGACCACGGCCGGATCGCCGAGCTGGGCGACCACGCCACCCTGCTCGGCAACGGCGGCCTGTACGCCGAACTCCACGAACTCCAGGCCCGCGCCTACCGCTGACCGGTCCCGGGCCTTGCGGCACCACCCGACCGATCAGCCGCAGTCGGACGACTGGTCTGGGTCGTCGCGCGGCATCAGACGCGCCAAGCCAGACCGGTCAGCATTCGCGCGCATGCCGCGCGGTCGGCTCGCCGCCGCCCGGCCGGCGTCACCAGCGGTCGGCGACCTGCGGAGCGATCAGCTCGTCGTACACCTGCCGCACCGTCGCCGCCGCCTCGGCGGTGATCGGGGCCAGGTCCGCCGCGGCCGCGTTCGCCCGCGCCTGCTCCGCGTTGCGGGCGCCCGGAATGACCACGCTCACGCCCGGCTGGTCCACGATCCAGCGCAGCGCGTACTGAGCCATCGTCGCGCCCGCCGGAGTCAGCGCCGCGAGCCGGCGTACCGCGGACAGGCCGGTCGCGAAGTCCACGCCGGAGAATGTCTCGCCGACGTCGAACGCCTCGCCGTGCCGGTTGAAGTTGCGGTGGTCGTTGTCCGCGAACGTGGTGTTCTCGTCGTACCGGCCGGACAGTAGCCCACTGGCCAGCGGCACGCGGGCGATGATGCCCACGCCCGCCGCCTGCGCGGCCGGCAGCACCTCGTCCAGCGGACCGAGCCGCAGCATGTTCAGGATGATCTGTACCGTCGCCACGCCCGGCCGGGCGATCGCGGTCAGCGCCTCGGCGCGGGTCTCCACGCTGACCCCGTACGCCGCGATCCGCTTCTCCGCCACCAGTGTGTCCAAGGCGTCGAACACGGCGTCGGTCGAGTACACCGGCGTGGGCGGGCAGTGCAGCTGCACCAGGTCCAGGGTGTCCACCCCGAGGTTTTCCCGGGACCGGTCGGTCCACGCCCGGAAGTTGTCCAGCGTGTAGTTCTCCGGCTCCTGCGGCACCCGCCGGCCCATCTTGGTCGCGACGGTCACCCCGTCGCCGCCGCGCTCGCGCAGGAACCGGCCGACCAGCCGCTCACTGCGCCCGTCGCCGTACACGTCGGCGGTGTCGATGAGGTTGACCCCGGCGTCCATGGCCGCGGCCAGGGTGGCGAGCGCGTCGTCCTCGTCCACCTCGCCCCAGTCCGCGCCGAGCTGCCACGCGCCGAGTCCGATGACACCCACCTGCCGGCCGGTACGGCCGAAAGTCCGCTGCTGCACGACGCGAGCCTACTTCGCGCGAACGGGGACACCGGCTCCGGTTCCCGGTCGGTATTGACACTGTTAGAATGACACTGTCATCATGGGCTCATGACGGACGGCTGGACGCTGGATGAACTGGTGCGACGGGTGGCCGATGCGCTCGCCGCCGACGACATCCGCGCGCCCAACGGGCGGGTCCGCGACGTGCCCGATGGCCGGGCCATCCGGTGGTATACGACGATCGGCCTGATGGACCGGCCCGTCGGTTTCCGTGGCCGGACCGCGCTGTACGGGCCGCGTCACCTGCTCCAAGCGGTCGCGGTCAAGCGCCGCCAGGCGGACGGTCTCGCCCTGGCCCAGATCCAGGCCGAGCTGGCCGGCGCCACGGATGCCACGCTGCGGCGGGTCGCCCGGATTCCGGAGGCTCCGCACGCGCCACGGCTGCCCGAGGTCGCCGCGCCGCCGACGCCCTCTGGGGTGACGCCGCCTCCGGCGCCAGAGCCCGCCGCACCGTCGGCGCCCGTCGGCGCCGCGCCGGTTGGGGCCGCGCCGGTCGCGCCCGGATCCGCGCCGGCCCGACGCTGGGACCGGTTCTGGGTCGAGCCGCCCGCCCCCGTGGCCGAACTCCGCTATCGAGTGGTGCTCGCCGGTGGCGTCGCTCTCGAACTGCCGGCGGCCCCGTCGCCACGGGACCTCGCCGACCTGAACTCCGCTAGCGCACCGTTGATTCGATTTCTGGCAGAACGTGGCCTGTTGACACCCGAGGAGTCGAGCGAATGACGATGATCGAATATCTGCGCGACGTGCCGGCCGGCCGCGAGGACGACGGATTCGGCGCCCTGCGCACCGAGCGGGGCAACCTGCCGCTGCACCGGCTCGACGTGCGGGCGAGCATCACCGGGCTGGTCGCCGGGATCGAGGTGACCCAGGGCTTCCGTAATCCGTACGACGTGCCGCTGGAGGCCACGTACGTGTTTCCGCTGCCCGACCGGGCCGCGCTGACCGGGATGACGATGACCGCGGGCGACCGGGTCATCGAGGGCGTCCTGGCAGACCGGGCCAACGCCCGCGAGCGATACGACCAGGCTCTGGCGGCCGGGCAGCGGGCCTCCATCGCCGAGGAGGACCGGCCCGACGTGTTCACCCTGCGGGTGGGCAACATCCTGCCCGGCGAGCAGGTGACCGTGGCGCTGACCCTGGCCGGCCCGCTCACGTTCGCTGACGGGCAGGCCGAGTTCCGGTTCCCGCTCGTGGTCGCTCCCCGGTACATCCCGGGCGCCCCGCTGCCCGGGCAGCCGGTCGGCGACGGGTACGCGCCGGACACCACCGCCGTACCGGACGCCTCCCGGATCACCCCGCCGGTACTGCTGCCGGGATTCCCCAACCCGGTCGACCTGTCGATCGAGGTACGGCTCGACCCGGCCGGCCTGCCGCCCACCGGGGTGGCCTCCAGCCTGCACGTGGTCACCGAGACCGACGGCGTGCTGCGTATCCAGCCGGGCGAACGGGTCGACCGGGACTTCATCCTCCGGCTCAGCCACGCCGAGGGCCGGTCGGCGCTGGCGCTGGCCGCCGACCAGGCACGGAAGCCGGCACGACCCGACCACACGACACCATCGACCCAGCCGGACGAGGGGACCTACCGGCTCACCATCCTGCCGCCGGAGTCCACCGTGCCGCCCCGGCCGAAGGACCTGGTGCTGCTGTTGGACCGCTCGGGCAGCATGAGCGGCTGGAAGATGGTCGCCGCGCGGCGGGCCGCGGCCCGGATCGTGGACACCCTCACCGAAACCGACCGGTTCGCCGTACTCACCTTCAATCACCAGGCCCACCGACCCGACGGGCTGCCCGAGGGGCTGATCGCCGGCACCGACCGCAGCCGGTACCGGGCCGTGGAACACCTGGCTGGCGCCCAGGCCGGCGGTGGCACCGAGATGCTCACCCCGCTGCGCGAAGGGCTGCGGCTGCTCGCCGACCCGTCCCGCGACCGGGTACTGGTTCTCGTGACCGACGGGCAGGTGGGCAACGAAGACGAGCTGATCCGGGAGATCGGCGGCGATCCCGGGGTACGCATCCACACGGTCGGCGTCGACCGGGCGGTCAACGCCGGGTTCCTCGGCCGGCTGGCCACGATCGGTGGCGGACGTTGCGAGCTGGTCGAGTCCGAGGAGCGGCTCGACGCGGCGATGGACCGCATCCACCGGCGCATCGCGGCCCCGCTGGTCACCGGCATCCGGTTGCAGGCCGAGGGGCTCGACCTCATCGACGGCACTGTGGCTCCGGCGCGCGTCCCGGATCTGTTCCCCGGCGTGCCGCTGGTGGTCTCCGGCCGCTACCGGGGGCCGGCCGGCGGCACGATCACGGCGACCGGTACCGATTGCGACGGTGGTGCCTGGCGTGCCGAGGTACCCGCGACCGTGGTGGACTCGCCGGCGCTGTCGGCCATCTGGGCCCGCGCCCACCTGCGCGACCTGGAGGACCGATACACCGTGGCCGCCGACCGGGCGCTGGAGGGTGAGATCGTGGCCACCTCACTGCGCCACGGCGTGCTGTGCCGGTTCACCGCGTACGTCGCGATCGATCCGCGGGTGGTCGCCGAGGGCGGGCCGGAGCATCGGGTGATCCAGCCGGTTGAGCTTCCGTCTGGCTGGGCCCCCATGTCGGCGCTGGGAGGCGCGCTGATGGCCGGCGCGGTGGGTGCATCGGCGCCGATGCCGCCAGCTCCGATGCCGATGGCACCGATGGGGATGGCGCCGATGGGGATGGCCAGGGGCGTTCAGTCTGAGGCACGGCTCCGCATGCCGAAGGTCGCGCGTTCGTCCCGGATGTCGCCCCCGGCCGGCCCGCTCGGACGCGCCTCGGAGCCGTCCTCCGAGGTCAGCGTCGCGAAGCTCGTCGAGCGGGAGGCGCGGACGCTCCGGGCGGCCGAAGGCCAACCGGTGTCGCAGCGCGCCGAACTGCTCGACGACCTCGCCAGCCGACTCGACGCGCAGGCCACCTGGCTCGGATCCGGGCCGCTCGCGGATGCGCTGCGTGCGCTGGTGGCCGCCCTGCGGGACGAGTCGGTACCGCTGGCGGAGCGCTGGGCGCGGGCGTTGGCGGAGCTCGACCGGCTCGCGGCCGGCGGGCCGGCCCAGCCGCCGTCGGGCGGGATCCCAGCCCAGGAGCCTTCGGCCGGCGGGGCGGAGACCGACCGGCGTGGGGGCGCCTTCTGGCGCCCCTAGAGTCGGCCGGCGGTGCCCTCAGAGTCGGCAGGCAACGTTCTTAGAGCCGGCCGGCAGCGTCCCTAGTGCCGGCCGGCACTGATGATCACCGAACCGGGCGGCGCGCTCGGCTGGCAATCACAGCCTGTCAGGCGATTGCGCGCTCGGGGGGTGGCATCCGCAGCACCCAGCGGTACGCCTGCACCAGACCGGTGTCGAAGCCGGCCGTCGAGCCCCACAGGAACAGCCGGAAGCGCCGGTACAGCGGCTCGCCCCAGCGCTTCACGACCTCGTCGCGGGCCGCGTCCAGCCGCTGTGCCCAGCGCTTGCAGGTCAGCATGTAGTTGTGCCGGTCGTCCTGCAGGCTGATCAGCTCGAAGGGGGAGTGGGCCACCTCCCGCAGGTACTGGTGCAGCAACATCGGCGACTGGCCGCCCGGGTAGATGTACCGGCTCATGAACGTGGACACCCGGTGCTTCGTGCGCATCGCCAGCGCGTCGAGGTACACCGCGCCGCCCGGCTTGACCAGTTCCGCGTACTTGCGCAGCGTGGTCCGGTAGTCGGGCAGGTGCTCGGTCACGCCCATGTTCACGATCGCGTCGTACTGCTGGGGCGAGCGGTAGGCGAAGATGTGCTCCCGGACGACCTGGGCGTTTCCGGTGATGCCCTCCCGCTCGAACAGCCCGTTGAGGTACCGCTCGGACTCCTGGGCCAGGGTCAGCGTGGTCACCTTGATGCCCTGCTTGGCCGCGTACTCAGCAAAGGCGCCCCAGCCGCCGCCCACCTCCAGCACGTGGTCGCCCGGCTTGACCCCGATCGCCTCGATGGCGAGGTCCATCTTGCGGGTCATCGCGTCTTCCAGCGACTCCTCGTCGTACTCGAAGACGCCCTCGGTGTAGCACCGGTGCCTGGTGTCGAGGAAGGTCAGGAAGAACTCCGAGTCCTCGTCGTAGTGGGCCGAGATCGATCGGGCGTCGTGCTCCTTCTTCCCGCGCACCAGCGCCGGCGCGAACTGCGACACCCAGGCGACCGGGTGGACGTCGTGGAAGAACTTGCGCATTTTCAGTGCCGCGACCAGGTCGCCGTCCACGTCGAGCCAGCCCTCCAGGTAGGCCACCGCCACCCCGAGCTGGTCCAGCCCGGCCAGCGCCTTCGCGCCGCGGGCATCGGTCACGGTGATCGTGAAGGCCGGGTCGCCGGACCCGAACGTGTGCGCCGCGGCGCCGGGGCCGGACGCAACCGCGAACGGGATCGCCGGGCGATCGGCGAAAAACTTCTGGTACCGGCGCTGCAGCGGCGCGATCAAGTCAGACACGGCGTCAATCTAGCCTGCCCCGGGCGTCGCTGACAGGTGCTCTCCCGTTGCCGGATAGCATCGGGTTCGCGTATTCCACCTTCCTAAGGAGAGCAGCGTGGCCGATTCCGTCGTCGTCCCCGCCGGCACGGCGAGCGCCGACGCGGTGGCCGCGGCCGGCCTGCCGGTGGCCGGCCCCCGGGCCATCGTGGTGGTTCGTGACCCGGACGGGCGCCTGCGCGACCTGTCCTGGGCGCCGGAGGTCGAGACCACGGTCACACCGGTGAGCATCTCCGAGCCGGACGGGCTCAACGTGCTCCGCCACTCGACCGCGCACGTGCTGGCCCAGGCTGTTCAGGACGTGTTCCCGGAGGCGAAGCTCGGCATCGGCCCGCCGATCACCAGCGGCTTCTACTACGACTTCGACGTGCCCAAGCCGTTCCAGCCGGAAGACCTGAACAAGCTCGAGAAGCGCATGCAGGAGATCATCAAGGCCGGTCAGCTGTTCCGGCGGCGGCGGTTCGACTCCCTGGAGCAGGCGAAGACGGAGCTGGCCGCCGAGCCGTACAAGCTGGAACTGGTCGACATCAAGGGCGACGTGGACGCGTCGGAGGTCATGGAGGTCGGCGGCGGCGAGCTGACGATCTACGACAACCTCGACCCGAAGACCGGTGAGCGCTGCTGGAGCGACCTGTGCCGGGGCCCGCACCTGCCGTCGACCCGGCTGATCGGCGCGTTCAAGCTGATGCGCACGGCCGCCGCCTACTGGCGGGGCAACGAGCGCAACCCTCAGCTCCAGCGGGTATACGGCACCGCCTGGCCGACCCGCGACGAGCTGAAGGAATACCTGCGGCTGCTGGACGAGGCCGCCCGGCGCGACCACCGCAAGCTGGGCGCGGAGCTGGACCTGTTCAGCTTCCCCGACGAGATCGGCTCCGGCCTGGCGGTGTTCCACCCGAAGGGCGGCGTCATCCGCCGGGAGCTGGAGAACTACTCCCGGGAGCGGCACGAGCAGGCCGGGTACTCGTTCGTGAACACCCCGCACATCACCAAGGGGTCGCTGTTCGAGACCTCCGGGCACCTGGCCTGGTACGCCGACGGCATGTACCCGCCCATGGAGCTTGAGGGCGCCAGCTACTACCTCAAGCCGATGAACTGCCCGTTCCACAACCTGATCTTCCGGGCTCGCGGCCGGTCGTACCGGGAGCTGCCGCTGCGGCTGTTCGAGTTTGGCTCGGTGTACCGGTTCGAGAAGTCGGGCGTGGTGCACGGGCTGACTCGGGTGCGCGGGATGACCCAGGACGACGCGCACATCTACTGCACGCCGGAACAGCTGCAGGACGAGCTGAAGTCGCTGCTCCGCTTCGTTCTCGACCTGCTGGCCGACTACGGGCTGGAGGACTTCTACCTCGAGCTGTCCACCCGCAACGAGGAGAAGTACGTCGGCAGCGACGAGAGCTGGGCCGAGGCGACCGAGGCGCTGCGCACCGCGGCCGTCGACTCCGGCCTGGAGCTGGTACCCGACCCGGGTGGCGCGGCGTTCTACGGACCGAAGATCTCGGTACAGGTGAAGGACGCCATCGGCCGCACCTGGCAGATGTCCACCATCCAGGTCGACTTCAACCAGCCGGAGCGGTTCGGCCTGGAGTACCAGTCGGCGGAGGGTGGCCGGCAGCGGCCCGTCATGATCCACCGGGCGTTGTTCGGCTCGATCGAGCGGTTCTTCGGCGTGCTGACCGAGCACTACGCCGGCGCGTTCCCGGCCTGGCTGGCGCCGGTGCAGGTGATGGGCATCCCGATCCGCGAGGAGCACACGGCCCACCTGAACCAGTTCGTGGACGCGCTGCGTGCCGAGGGGCTGCGGGCGGAGGTCGACTCGTCGGACGACCGGATGCAGAAGAAGATCCGCACAGCTCAGCAGCAGAAGATCCCGTTCATGGCGATCGCCGGTGACCAGGACGTGGCTGACGGCACGGTCTCGTTCCGGTACCGGGACGGCTCACAGCGCAACGGCGTACCGCTGGCCGAGGCGGTCGCGCACGTCCGGGACGTGGTCCGCTCCCGCACCAACGTGGGTCCCTCGGCGCAGCAGCCCGAGACGGCCGCCTGAGCTCGACCGGCCGGCGGCGCGCCAGCCACCGGCCGCGCTGACCGCCGCCGGCCGTGCTGATCCCGCGCTGGCCGGGCACGAGACGTCACCGAAAGGGAGACGCCGCCCGAGGGACTCAGTCCAGCTGAGCGAGGTCCGCGTCGAGCAGGTTGCGTTCCTCGGGGTCGGTGACCTTGTCCGTCGCCACCCGGGCCAGCTCCACGTGCCGGCGCGTCTGGTCGCGCTCGCCGGCCACCCGGTGCGCCCGGGCGATCGCCTCGTGCGCGTACGCCAGGTCGAACGAGGACAGCCCGTGCTCCTCGACCAGTTCCAGGCAGCGCCGCCCGTGGTGCAGCGCCGGCTCGGCGCGCCCGAGCACCGCGTACACCCGGGAGACCTGCCACTCGCCCCGGGCCCGGTTCACCGGTTCGCCGACCACACCCCAGTGGTACCGGCTGGCATGCGCGGCGTGCAGCATCTCGTCGTCCTCGTCCCGGCCGCGTCCGGTCCGCTCAAGCAGTTCCCAGACCCGGTTGAACAGGGTGGCAGCCAGCCGCCGCTCGTCGTCGGGGTCCAGCGTGAACGCTGTCGTGGGCATCCTGTCCTCCGTGAAATGGCTCAGCCGGTGACTCTGCCGCTGCAGCCGCCAGATGATCGACTCAATGTCTTCCCGGTAGGCGGCCAGCCGCTCGCTCAGACGCTCGGTCGGCAGGTCGCGTACCTGTTTGATCACCGCGAGCGGCACGTCCAGGTCGCGCAGCGCCGCGATCCGCCGGGCGGTGGGGAGCTGGTCCTCCCGGTAGTACCGGTACCCGGTGGCCGGGTCGACCTCGGCGGGCTCGAACAGCCCGATCTCGGCGTAGTGCCGCAGCGCGCCGATGGACAACCCGCACAGCCTGGCGAAGCGCCCGATCGACAACATGGCTGCAGGCTATGACTCTCCGGTAGGACGAGGGTCAAGTCCCGCCCGTAGGATCGCTGGGTGTCCACCGACGACGAGATCCAGCCCGGCGTACCCGACAACCTGGAGCGGCTCTGGACGCCGCACCGGCTGACCTACGTGAGCGGATCCGACCGGCCCGAGGGCGGATACGAGGCGCCCAGCGGCTGCCCGTTCTGCCTGGCGCCGAAGGCCGACGAGGAGCACAGCCTCGTGGTGGCACGCGGCGAGGTGGTTTACGCGGTGCTCAACCTGTACCCGTACAACCCCGGCCACCTGCTCATCTGTCCGTACCGGCACGTCGCCGACTACCCGGAGCTGACCGGCCCGGAAACCACCGAACTGGCCCAGTTCACGCAGGAGGCCATGAGGGTGATCCGCCGGGTCAGCGGTGCGCACGGATTCAACATCGGGATGAACCAGGGCGGCGTTGCGGGCGCCGGCATCGCCGGGCACCTGCACCAGCACGTGGTACCGCGGTGGGGCGGCGACGCCAACTTCATGCCGGTCATCGGCCAGACCAAGGTCCTTCCACAGCTGCTGACCGATACCCGACAGCTGTTGATGAAGGCGTGGTCGGAGGGTGACGGTAGTCACCTCGATTAGTTAGCCTCGGTCAACTAATCTTGACGGGTGAATCAACCCCGGGCTGCGCGATTCGACCGTGATCACCCGCACTACAAGTGGGTGGCTCTGTCGAACACCACTGTCGGCATGCTGCTGGCCACAGTGAACTCCTCGATCGTGATCATCTCCCTGCCGGCGATCTTCAACGGCATCAAGCTGGACCCGCTGGCCGCAGGCAACGTCAGCTACCTGCTGTGGATGCTGATGGGCTTCCTGCTCGTCTCGGCGGTGCTGGTGGTGGCCCTGGGCCGGCTGGGTGACATGTTCGGCCGGGTCAAGCTCTACAACCTCGGCTTCGTGGTGTTCACCGTCGCCTCGATCGCTCTGTCGTTGGACCCGTTCCAGCAGGGCGGTGGCGCGCTGTGGTTGATCGGCTGGCGGGTGGTGCAGGCGGTCGGTGGCGCGATGGTGTTCGCCAACTCGACAGCGATCCTGACCGACGCGTTCCCGGCCCGGCAGCGCGGCATGGCGCTGGGCATCAACCAGGTGGCCGCGATCGCCGGCTCGTTCATCGGGCTGGTCCTCGGCGGGGTGCTCGCCGAGTGGGACTGGCGCGCGGTGTTCTGGGTGAGCGTGCCGATCGGCATCGTCGGCACCGTCTGGTCGTACCTGTCGCTGCACGAGTTGGGCGCCCGCAACCCGGGCAAGCTCGACTGGTGGGGCAACGTCACGTTCGCGATCGGCCTGGCCGCGCTGCTGGCCGGCATCACGTACGGCATCCAGCCGTACGGCGGGCACAACACCGGGTGGACCAACCCGTGGGTACTGGCGGGCCTGATCGGCGGCGTCGCGCTGCTGATCCTGTTCTGCGTCATCGAGGCGCGGGTCGCCGAGCCGATGTTCCACCTCGGGCTGTTCAAGAACCGGACGTTCGCGTCCGCGAACCTGGCCGGGCTGCTCGCCTCGATCAGCCGGGGCGGCATGCAGTTCATGCTGATCATCTGGCTTCAGGGCATCTGGCTGCCGCTGCACGGCTTCAGCTACGAGTCGACCCCGCTGTGGGCCGGCATCTACCTGCTGCCACTCACGGTGGGCTTCCTGGTCGCCGGCCCGGTGTCCGGGTACCTGTCCGACCGGTTCGGGGTCAAGCCGTTCGCCGTCGGTGGCGCGCTGGTGGTGGCGGCGAGCTTCATCGGCCTGGTGGTGCTCCCGGTCAACTTCCCGTACTGGCTGTTCGCGCTGCTGGTACTGATCAACGGGCTGGGTTCCGGCCTGTTCTCCTCGCCGAACGCGTCGGCGGTCATGGGCTCGGTACCCGCGTCCCAGCGCGGTGCCGCCTCCGGCATGCGCGGTACCTTCTTCAACTCCGGTGCGGCCCTGTCGATCGGCATCTTCTTCAGCCTGATGATCATTGGGCTGGCGGCCACGCTGCCGCACGCCCTGACCACCGGCCTGGAGGACCAGGGCGTACCGGCGTCGGTGGCCACCAAGATCGGTTCGTTGCCGCCGGTGGGCAGCCTGTTCGCCGCGTTCCTCGGGTACAACCCGCTGGCGCAGTTGCTCGGCCCGTTCGGCGTGCTGGACCACCTGCCGGCCGGCCACGCCGCGACCCTGACCGGTAAGGAGTTCTTCCCGAACCTGATCTCCGGACCGTTCCACCACGGCCTGATCGTGGTGTTCGTCGCGGCGGCCGTGATGAGCGTGATCTCGGCGGCGGCGTCGTTTGTCGACCCCGGCAAGGGCGCGGAGACGGCCGACCGGCCGCTCGGCTCGTCGGACGCCAACGCGGTCGCGGACGCTCCGGCCACCGAGATCGTCGAGGTGACCAACCGCACCTCCTGATCAATCGCATCACGACTGGTCTGGGTCGCGGCGCGGCGCCAGACGTGCCGAGCCAGACTGGTCGAAGCCGTCGGGGCCCTCGCATGCGAGGG
>NZ_BONZ01000053.1 GCF_016862975.1 Rugosimonospora africana | reverse complement strand
GGGCCCTCGCATGCGAGGGCCCCGACGCTTTCACCGGTTGCCTTCGAGTGCACTCCAGGTGGAAGGGTGAGCAAATGATGTCGACACGAATTCTGGGACGAAGTGGGATCGAGGTCAGCGCGCTCGGCATGGGCTGCTGGGCGATCGGCGGTCCGTTCTGGTCCGGTGACCAGCCGCTGGGCTGGGGAGAGGTCGACGACGAGGAGTCGGTGCGCGCCGTGCGCCGCGCGCTCGACCTGGGCGTCACCTTCTTCGACACCGCCAACGTGTACGGGTGCGGGCACAGCGAGCGGGTACTCGGCCGGGCGCTGGGGGCCGACCGGGACCGGGCGGTCATCGCCACCAAGTGGGGCAACCTGTTCGACGAGCAGACCCGGCAGAAGGGCGGCAGGGACACCACGCCGGCCGGGGTGCGCACCGCGCTGGAGGCATCCCTGCGCCGGCTCGGTACCGACTACATCGACCTGTACCAGCTGCACGTCGGCGACCTGCCGGTGCCGGCCGCGCTGGATCTGGTCCCGGCGCTCGACGAGGCGGTCAAGGCCGGTTCGATCCGCGGGTACGCGTGGAGCACCGACGACTCGGAGCGCGTCGCGGCGTTCGCCGAGGCCAGCGTCTCGGTGACCGCGGTACAGCACGACTTCTCGGTGCTGAACGACGATCAGCCGATGCTCGACGTGTGCGACCGGTTCGACCTGGCCAGCGTCAACCGTGGCCCGCTGGCGATGGGCCTGCTGACCGGCAAGTACACGGCGGACTCGCGGCTGGGCGGCGACGACGTGCGCGGCATCGCGCCGGAGTGGATGCGCTACTTCGTCGATGGCAGGCCGGCGCCGGAGTGGCTGGCCCGGGTGGACGCGGTCCGGGAGATCCTCACGAGCGACGGCCGCACGCTGGTCCAGGGCGCGCTGGGCTGGCTGTGGGCGCGTAGCCCCCGGACGGTACCGATCCCGGGCTGCCGCACCGTCGCGCAGGTGGAGGAGAACGCCGGCGCGCTGGAGCGCGGACCGCTGACGGCCGAGCAGGTCGCGCAGATCGCGAGCCTGCTCGGCCGCTGAGCCACTACTGCCAAGCCGGGAGCATGCCGCCGCTCAGCCGTGAGCGGCGGCATGCTCCTTCTTGACCTGGTCGGCCAGGTGCGCGGGCATCGGGTCGTAGCGGGCGAAGGAACGCCGGAAGGTACCGGTACCCGAGGTCATGGCGCGCAGCTCCACCGCGTACCGGACCAGCTCGGTGGCCGGTACCTCGGCGTGTACCAGGGTCTTCTCCCCGCCGTTCTCGTCAGGTTCGGTACCCAGCACCCGGCCCCGCCGTCCGGACAGGTCGCTCATCACCGCGCCGACGAACCCGTCCGGTACCCGGATGAAGATCTCATCCACCGGTTCGAGCAGCGTCACCTGTCCCTTGTCGGCGGCCTCCTTCAGGGCCAGGCTGCCGGCGGTCTGGAACGCGGCGTCGGAGGAGTCCACCGAGTGGGCCTTGCCGTCGAAGAGGGTCACCCGCAGGTCGACCACCGGATACCCGGCGGCGATCCCGCGTTCCATCTGCGCCCGCACCCCCTTTTCCACGCTCGGTATGTAGTTGTGGGGTACGGAGCCGCCGACCACCTTGTCGACGAACTCGAAGCCGGTGCCGCGGGGCAGCGGCTGCACCTCGATGTCGCAGACCGCGTACTGACCGTGCCCGCCGGACTGCTTCACGTGCCGGCCGTGCCCCTTCGACGAGGCGCCGAACGTCTCGCGCAACGCCACCTTGACCGGCTCGGTGTCCAGCTCCACTCCGCCGGACCGCAGCCGGTCGAGCACCACGTCGGCGTGCGCCTCGCCCATGCACCACAGCACCAGCTGGTGGGTCTCCGGGTTGCGTTCCCGCCGCAGCGTCGGGTCGCCCGCGACGAGCCGGCCCAGGTTCTTGGCCAGCGAGTCCTCGTCGGACCGGGTCTTCGCGACGATGGCCACCGGCAGCAGCGGCTCGGGCATCTCCCACGGCTCGATCAGCACCGGGTCGTCCTTGTCGGAGATGGTGTCGCCGGTCTCCGCGGTGGTGGACTTGGTGATCGCGCAGATGTCGCCGGCCACGCAGTAGGGCACCTCGCGCACCTGCGCGCCCAGCGGCGAGTAGATGTGCGTCACCCGCTCGTCGGCGTCGTGGTCCGCGTGACCGCGCTCCTCCATGCCGTGACCGGAGATGTGTACCGCACTCTCCGGACGCAGCGTGCCGGAAAAGACCCGGACCAGTGACACCCGGCCGACGTACGGGTCGACGGTCGTCTTGACCACCTCGGCGACCAGCGGGCCGTTCGCGTCACAGGTCAGCGGATCGCGGGGCTCGCCATGCAGGCCGGCGACGGCCGGCAGCGTGTGCTCCGGCGGGGACGGGAACGCGCTGGTCAGGATCTCCAGCAGGGCGTCGAGACCGACCCCGGTCTCGGCGCAGACCGGGACGACCGGGTAGAAGGTCGCGTGCGCGACCGCCTTCTCCAGGTCCTCGACGATCACCGAGGACTCGATGTCCTCGCCGCCGAGGTAGCGCTCCATGAGGGTCTCGTCCTCGCTTTCCGCGATGATCCCCTCCAGGAGTTCGCCCCGGGCATCCTCGATGGCCGGCAGGTGCTCGGCGTCGGGCTCGCGGACCTGCGGCGGGTACCCGTCGCTGTAGTCGAACACGCGCTGCGAGATCAGCCCGATCAGGCCGACCACCGATACCCCGTCGTCGCCGTGCAGCGGCAGGTACAGCGGCAGTACGTTGTCGCCGAACACCCGCCGGCACAGCGCCACCGTCTCCTCGAAGTCGGCCCGCTGGTGATCCAGCCGGGTCACCGCGACGGCCCGGGGCATGCCGACCGCCGCGCACTCCTCCCACAGGGCTCCCGTCGCCGCGTCCATGCCGTCGACGGCCGACACGACGAACAGCGCCGCGTCCGCGGCCCGCAGTCCGGCGCGCAGTTCGCCCACGAAGTCGGCGTAGCCCGGGGTGTCCAGCAGGTTGACCTTGATGTCGTTGTGAAGCAGCGACGCGCAGGACAGGCTCACCGAGCGCTGCTGGCGTACCGCCGCCGGATCGTGGTCGCTGATCGTGGTGCCCTCGGTGACCGAACCCGCCCGGCCGATCGTTCCGGTCGCCGCGAGCAGCGCCTCCACCAGAGTCGTCTTACCCGCGCCGGAGTGTCCGACGAGCACCACGTTGCGTACCCTGCCGGGCTCGTCCACCACCGGCGCTGGGCCGGTGACTCCCTTCTCCTGGGCCTTCTGCGCCATCGGCGCACCTCCCTCGGTCTGGGTCTCCGAGCGCCGTTGGTTGGCGCTCTTGAACGCCGGGTTACCTCTTGGTTGCGATTCCACTCCGGTGGAGGGCGTGGCACAACCCCGACGCACACACCCATGAGGGACTCTTCGCCGGCCCGACCGGGAAACAGTGAACCAGCCGGCCCCACGGGCCGATATACGAGGGGTCGCGGCCACGATCAACGCCCAGCCGGGCACGGATGGGACCG
>NZ_BONZ01000052.1 GCF_016862975.1 Rugosimonospora africana | reverse complement strand
CCGTGCCGATCACGGGCGCCGTTATGGTGAGACCCGCCAGGCCGGAGGGCCGGGCAGCAGGCCGGAGGCAGAGGTTGAAGATCTTCAACGTGGTCGCAAGGGCCGGCATACCCCGCGTGTTCGGGCCGCTGGCCGGGTGGCTGCTGCGCCGGCACGTCACGCCGGACATGGTCACCGTGGCCGGTACCGTCATCACGCTCATCGGCACGATCGGCTTCGCCGCTCGCGGCCAGCTGCTGATCGCCACCCTGATCGTCATCGTGGGGTCCTTCACCGACGTCATCGACGGGACGATGGCCCGGATGTCCGGACGGCAGGGCAAGTTCGGCGCGTTCCTGGACTCCACACTCGACCGGGTGGCCGACGGTGCCATCTTCGCGTCGACCGGTTACTGGCTGATGACGCAAGGTAGGCACGCTGCCGCGGCGGCGTCCTTCATCTGCCTGGTCGCCGGCCAGGTCGTCTCGTATGCCAAGGCCCGCGCCGAGGGCCTCGGGATGACCGCCAACGTCGGGGTCGCGGAGCGGGCCGAGCGACTGATCATCATCGGACTCGGCGGGCTGCTCGCGCAGCTGGTCTGGACGTACACCATCGACATCTCGGTGTGGATCCTCGCCGTACTCTCGTTGATCACGGTCGGCCAGCGCATCGTGACGGTGTACCGCCAGGACCGGGCGGCCGTCCTGGAGAGCGAAGCCTCCCGGTCGGTCCGGTGAGCCGTACCGCCGACCTCGGCTACGCCGCCGGCTGGCGGGTGCTGCGCGTGCTGCCCCTGGGGCTGACGGCGCCGGGGTTCCGGGCCGCCGCCGACTGGACGACGTGGCGGCGGGGCAGGGGTGTGCAACGGCTGGCCGGAAACTTGCGCCGGGTCGTCGGCCCGGAGATCTCCGACGCCGAACTCGACACGCTGGTACGCCACGCGGCGCGCTCCTATTTCCGGTACGCGTTGGAGGCGTTCCGGCTGCCCAACTCGTCCCACGAGCAGCGCCTGCACGGCTTCCAGCTGGACGGCGTCGAGAAGCTGGCCGCGGACATGAGCTCCGGCCGGGGCGCGGTCGTCGCGCTGGCCCACTCGGGCAACTGGGACGCGGCCGGTGCCTGGGCGGCGGCCATGGGCTGGCCGGTGATCACGGTGGCGGAGCGGCTCAAGCCGGAGAGCCTGTTCCGCCGGTTCATCGAGTTCCGGGAGGGGCTGGGCATGGAGATCCTGCCGCTGACCGGTGGCCAGGGGTCGACCGTCCAGACTCTGGAGGAGCGGCTGCGCCGCGGGTACGTGGTGCCGATCCTGGCCGACCGGGACCTGAGCCGCAACGGTGTCGAGGTGACCTTCTTCGGCGCCGGTACGAAGGTGCCGCCCGGCCCGGCGCTGCTCGCCCTGCGTACCGGTAAGCCGCTGTACACGCTGGACATGTGGTTCTCGCCGGACGCGACGCGGGGGCTGCTGCGCGGGCCGCTGCCGCTGCCCGGTCCCGAGGTCGGGCCGATGCCCACCCGGGTCCGCCGGCTCGCCCAGGACATCGCGGACAGCCTCGCGAAGGGCATCGCGGCGCACCCCGTGGACTGGCACATGATGCAGCGGATGTGGCCCGATGATGCTGTGATGGATGCCGCGACGACAGACGGCGAAGCCGGCCGATAGGAGGCGGCGTGCGGATCGGCATCGTGTGCCCGTATTCGTTGAACACCCCCGGTGGCGTGCAGAACCATGTGCGTGACCTGGCCGAGTCCCTGATCGGGCTCGGACACACGGTGAGTGTGCTGGCACCCGCCGACGAGGACGACCCGCTGCCCGGATACGTGGTGCCGGCCGGGCGCGCGGTTCCGGTCCGGTACAACGGCTCGGTGGCCCGGCTGGCGTTCGGGCCGATCTCCGCGACCCGGGTGCGGCGCTGGCTGTCCGCCGGCCGGTTCGACGTGCTGCACGTCCACGAACCGATCTCGCCGAGCCTGTCGATGCTGGCCGTGCTCTACTCCCGGGCGCCGGTGGTGGCGACGTTCCACACCGCGATGACCCGGTCCCGGGCGATCGTCGCCGCGCAGGGGCTGCTCCAGCTGGTACTGGAGAAGATCACCGCACGGATCGCGGTGAGTGACCTGGCCCGGCGGGTGCAGGTCGAGCACCTGGACGGCGGGGCCTGGGAGATCCCCAACGGGGTCGCGGTGGCCCGGTTCGCCGAGGCCACGCCGCTGCCCGGCTGGCCGGGGGAGGCCGGGACGGTGGGCTTCCTCGGCCGGTTCACCGAGCCGCGCAAGGGCTTCCCGATCCTGCTCGACGCGTACCGGCGGGTGGTCGCGCACCGGCCCGGCCTGCGGCTGCTCGTGGCCGGCCCGGGTGAGCTGGCCGAACTCGGCGAGACCGGCGGGATCCCGGACGGGGTCACCTTCCTGGGCAAGGTCTCCGAGCAGGACAAGGCCCGGATGCTGCAGAGCCTCGACGTGTACGTCGCGCCGAACACCCACGGTGAGTCGTTCGGCATGATCTTGACAGAGGCGATGGCGGCCGGCGCCCCGGTGGTGGCCAGCGATCTGGACGCGTTCCGCCGGGTACTGGACGGCGGCCGGGCCGGCGAGCTGTTCCCGGTCGGCGACGCCGCCGCGCTCGCCGGCGCACTCGACCGGCTGCTGGACGATCCGGGTCGGCGTTCGGAGCTGGCCGCCCGGGCCCGGCAGGTGGTGGCTGCGATGGACTGGCCGGTGGTAGCGGAGCGTGTCCTGGAGGTATACGCGACGGCTATCGAGGCCACCAGCGGGGTGGTTGCCGACCTGGAGGACCCACCACGCGCCGGAAGTGTTGATTAGGCTCGGCAACCGTGTGGTGGATCGTCGGGGTGGTCGCTGTCGTGGTGTTGATCGCGACCTACATCACCTGGACCGCGGCGCGGGTCGACCGGCTGCACGCCCGGGCGACGGCCGCGCAGCTGGCGCTGGACGCTCATCTGGTCCGCCGGGCCGCGGCGGCCACCGAACTCGCCGAGCTGCTGGAGCGGCCCGAGCTGCAGGCACTGGCCCGGGCGGCTCGGGACGCCGTGCCCGAGGAACGGGAGCTGGCCGAGAACGACCTGACCAGGGCGCTCCGGGCACTGCCCAGGCCACGTAACTCGCCGGATCTCACCGACGTGGTGGTGGCCAGCCGCCGGGTCGCGCTGGGCCGGCAGGTCCACAACGATCTGGTACGCGACGCCCTGGCGCTGCGCCGCCGCCGGCTGGTACGGCTGCTCGGGCTGACCCGGAAGCACCCGCAGCCGCGCTACTTCGACGTGGACGATCCGATCCTCGACGAGATCATGGTCGGCTGATCCGCCCGCGGGCGGGCCCGTCCCGGCGCCGGATCGGAGCCGGATCGGGGCTGCGGTCGGGGTGGCGTGTCGCATGCCACCGGCCACCGATTGGCTGTTCGGGTCCGGGCACTTGGCGCCGTACTATGGAAATCTCAAATCCCAGCGCGAGGAGGGCGTTCCACCGTGTCGGAGAACCCGGTCAGCACCGTCTCGAACTCCGTGACCGGCACCGGCCGGGTCAAGCGGGGAATGGCCGAGATGCTCAAGGGCGGTGTGATCATGGACGTGGTCACGCCGGAGCAGGCGAAGATCGCCGAGGATGCGGGCGCGGTCGCGGTGATGGCCCTGGAGCGGGTACCGGCGGACATCCGGGCCCAGGGCGGCGTCTCCCGCATGTCGGATCCGGACATGATCGACGGCATCATCGCCGCGGTGTCCATCCCGGTGATGGCCAAGGCGCGGATCGGGCACTTCGTCGAGGCGCAGGTGCTTCAGGCGCTCGGCGTCGACTACGTCGACGAGTCCGAGGTGCTCACCCCCGCCGACTACGCCAACCACATCGACAAGTGGGCGTTCACCGTGCCGTTCGTGTGCGGGGCGACCAACCTCGGCGAGGCGTTGCGCCGGATCACCGAGGGGGCCGCGATGATCCGGTCCAAGGGCGAGGCCGGCACCGGTGACGTTTCGAACGCGACCACTCACATGCGCAAGATCCGGTCGGAGATCCGCCGGCTGACCTCGATGGCCCCCGACGAGCTGTACGTCGCCGCCAAGGAGCTGCAGGCGCCGTACGAGCTGGTCAAGGAGATCGCCGAGACCGGCAAGCTGCCGGTCGTCCTGTTCACCGCGGGCGGGATCGCCACGCCGGCCGACGCGGCGATGATGATGCAGCTCGGCGCCGAGGGCGTGTTCGTCGGCTCGGGCATCTTCAAGTCCGGCAACCCGGCCCAGCGGGCCGCGGCGATCGTGAAGGCGACCACCTTCCACGACGACCCCGACGTGATCGCGAAGGTCTCGCGTGGCCTCGGCGAGGCGATGGTCGGCATCAACGTCGACGACATCCCGCAGCCGCACCGGCTGGCCGAGCGCGGCTGGTGACCGGCCAGACAGCGGGCCAGGGCGCGGAGCGGCCGGCGGACGTGTCGCCGGCCGCGACCCGAGACGATCGGGGCGACGGTGTGACCGGCGAGCTGACCATCGGCGTGCTCGCGCTTCAGGGCGACGTGCGCGAACACCTGCGCGCGCTGGTCGAGTGCGGGGTGCGGGCCCGTTCAGTCCGCCGCCCGGAGGAGCTGGACGAGGTCGACGCCCTGATCATCCCCGGCGGTGAGTCCACCACGATCAGCAAGCTCGCGATCGAGTTCGGACTGGCCGACCCGATCCGCAAGCGGATCGGCGAGGGGATGCCCGCGTACGGTTCGTGCGCCGGCATGATCATGCTGGCCGCCGAGGTACTGGACGGCCGCCCCGACCAGGAGTCCTTCGCCGGCATCGGGATGGCTGTGCGGCGCAACGCGTTCGGCCGGCAGGTCGACTCCTTTGAGGCGCCGGTGCGCCTGGACGGCATCGACGGGCCCGCGTTTCACGCCGTTTTCATCCGGGCGCCCTGGGTCGAACGGGTCGATCGTGACGTTCAGGTGATAGGGACGATTGAGGCCGGACCGGCCGCGGGTAGGATTGTCGCGGTTCGGCAGGGCAATCTGCTCGCGACCGCCTTCCACCCCGAGCTGACTGGTGACCTGCGCGTACACCGGCTCTTCGTGGAGCTGGTCCGGGCGACACGATAAAATCGCCGCCCTGTCGGTCTGGCTCAGAGTGCCAGCCCGCGATCAAGACGGAGGGGTAATGTCCGGCCACTCAAAGTGGGCGACGACCAAGCACAAGAAAGCGGTCATCGACGCCAAGCGCGGCAAGCTGTTCGCGCGCCTCATCAAGAACGTCGAGGTGGCCGCGCGCACCGGTGGCGGTGACCCGGCCGGCAACCCGACGCTGTACGACGCCATCCAGAAGGCGAAGAAGAACTCGGTCCCGAACGACAACATCGACCGGGCGGTCAAGCGCGGCTCCGGCCAGGAGGCCGGCGGCGCCGACTACCAGACGGTGATGTACGAGGGGTATGGCCCCAGCGGTGTGGCGTTCCTGATCGAGTGCCTGACCGACAACCGCAACCGGGCCGCCACCGATGTCCGGGTGGCGCTGACCCGCAACGGCGGCAACCTGGCCGACGCGGGCAGCGTGGCGTACATGTTCTCCCGCAAGGGCGTCGTGATCGTGCCGAAGGCCGCTCAGCTGTCCGAGGACGACGTGCTCGGCGCGGTGCTCGACGCGGGAGCCGAGGAGGTCAACGACCTGGGCGAGGCGTTCGAGGTGGTCTCGGAGCCGACCGACCTGATCGGGGTGCGCTCCGCGCTGCAGGGCGCCGGCCTGGAGTACGAGTCGGCGGAGTCCTCGTTCGTACCGAGCGTGACGGTGCCGCTCGACGAGGAGGGCGCGCGGAAGATCTTCAAGCTGATCGACGCGCTGGAGGACTCGGACGACGTGCAGAACGTGTACGCCAACTTCGACGTCAGCGACGACCTGATGGCCAAGATCGACGCCTGATCGTGCCGGTCGGCAGAGATTTGATCATGGGTGGTGCGCCCCACGGTAAGTAGCGTCACACCGATTTTCGTTACGGAACGGTTCCGTATCGCATGAGCGCCGAGTAGCGTTCAGAGCGAATACGAAACCGTACCGTATCGATTTCGGGGGATCCGAACGTGGGCGCACCACCAACTACCAACACCGGCCACCCGCGCCGGTGGACCATCCTCGCCGTGCTCATCGTCAGCCTGGTCGTTGTCGTGCTCGACAACACCGTCCTCAACGTGGCGCTCCGGGTCATCTCCGATCCGCACCACGGGCTGGGTGCGTCGCAGAGCGACCTCGAATGGGCGATCAACTCCTACACTCTGGTCTTCGCCGGCCTGCTGTTCACCTGGGGCGTACTCGGTGACCGGTTCGGCCGCCGCAAGATCCTCCTGCTCGGCATGGTGCTGTTCGGGCTGTCCTCGCTCGCCTCGGCGTACGCGCAGTCGCCCGGCCAGCTGATCATCGCCCGTTCTCTGATGGGTATCGGTGGCGCTGCCATCCTGCCCGCCACCCTGTCGATCATCTCCAACGTGTTCGACCCCCGGGAGCGTGCCCGTGCGATCGGCATCTGGGCCGGTTCCGTCGGGTTGGGCGTCGCGATCGGCCCCGTGCTCGGCGGTGTCCTGCTGGAGCACTTCTGGTGGGGCTCGGTCTTCCTGATCAACGTGCCGATCCTGGTGTTCGGCATCATCGCGGTGACCATGCTGGTACCGGAGTCCCGCAACCCCCAGCCGGGACGTATCGATGTCGCCGGTGTGCTGCTGTCCATCGTCGGCCTGGTGCTGCTGGTGTACGGCATCATCAACGGCGGCGACCACGGCTTCCAGCACCCGCAGGCGTGGGGCACGCTGCTCGGCGCGGCCGCGGTCCTGGTCGCGTTCGTCCTGGTCGAGCGCAGGCTGACGTTCCCGTCGTTGGACGTGAAGCTGTTCTCCAACCCGCGCTTCTCCGGCGCCGTCGCCTCGGTCGGCCTGGTGTTCTTCGCCGGCATGGGCACACTGTTCTTCATCGCGTTCTACCTGCAGTTGGTCCGTGGCTACAGCCCGCTGGAGACCGGCGTGCTGATGACCCCGTTCGCGGCGGCACAGCTGGTGTTCGCCCCGCGCAGCGCGGCGCTGGTCCGCCGGTACGGGCCGAAGGCGGTCGGTGCGGGCGGCATGGCGCTGGTGACGGTGTCGCTCATCGGATTCGTGGGGGTCGGCCAGACCACCGCGATCTGGCTGGTCGGCGTGCTGTTCTTCCTGGAGGGCGCGGGCATGGCCCTGGTCATGCCGCCGGCGACCGAGTCGATCATGTCGACTCTGCCGCGGGAGAAGGCGGGCGTCGGCTCGGCGGTGGGCAACACCATCCGCCAGGTCGGTGGCGCGCTCGGCGTCGCGATCCTCGGCTCGATCCTCTCCGCGGTCTACCGCGGCCGGATGGACGGGCACCTCGCCGGGCTGCCGGCCGGGGTGAGGGAGACCGCTCGCGAGTCCGTCTCGGGTACCTACGCCGTCGCCGGACAGCTCGGTCCGCAGGGCCGGTCGCTGATCTCCGCGGGCAACGACGCGTTCATCGCGGCGATGCACTGGGCCGCGGCCGGATCGGTGCTGGTCGGACTCCTCGGGATCGTGGTCGTGCTCGGCTGGGTGCCGCGCCGCGCCGCGACCGTGCACGCGCCGGAGCCGGACGCGGCCGAGTCGCTCGCCGAAGAGCAGCTCGAATTGGCCGAAGCGTAACTCAGCGGTAACAATGTCATGATGACCACCGCGACTCCAGCTGCGTCGGCCGACCAGGACCGGAAGAGTCCTGGCCGGCCGCGCAGCGCGCGTGTCGAAGAGGCGATCATCGAATCGATCCTCGACATGCTGGCCGAGGGCACCCCGTTCGACGGGCTGTCCGTTGAGGCCGTGGCCGCCCGTGCCGGCGTCGGCAAGGCGACCATCTACCGGCGCTGGCCGAACAAGGAAGCGCTGCTGTACGACGCCGTGGCCCGGGTCAAGGGCGAGCCCGCACAGACCACCGGCACCTCGGTCCGCGAGGACATCCTGGCCCTGCTGGTGCCCGTCGGCCGCCCGGAGACCACCCGGGCCGGCCAGATCATGCCGTGCCTGTACGTGGAGATGCAGCGCAGCCCCGAACTGCGCGAGGTGTACCGGCGCATCACCGAGCCGCGCCGGGAGTCGATGCGGGCCGTGCTGAACCGCGGCATCGCCGAGGGCACGCTGAGGCCGGGCCTGGACATCGACACCATCCTCGCGATGCTGTTCGGGCCGCTGATCGCGCGGAGCCTGGTCAACTGGGACCCGGCGATCAGCCGCGAGGACGCGGCGCGGCGGCTGGTCGACGCGATCTGGCCGGCGATCGCCGTGGATCCGCACGCGGAATCCGCGTGATGAGCGCTTCTCACTGAGTGCCCGACCCGTCCGGGGTGTCGCCTGGTGCGGCGCCCCGGCCCGCCGATAAGGTCCGTAGAACATACGTACGGCGCGACTCGTCTGGGTCGTCGCACGGCGTCAGACGCGCCGAGCCAGACCGATGGACGACTGGTCCGGGTCGTGGCGCGGCGTCAGACGGGCCGAGCCGGACTGGTCGATAAGGGAGGGCAGCGTGCGGGTGCTGGGCGTGGACCCCGGGTTGACCCGCTGCGGGGTCGGTGTGGTCGAGGGCGTACCGGGCCGGACCTGCACCCTGGTGGCGTACTACGTGATCTACACGGATCCCCAGGACGAACTGTCCACCCGGCTGCTGCACCTGGACCGCAACCTCACCGACCTGGTCGCCGAGCACAGCCCGGAGAGCGTCGCCGTCGAGCGGGTGTTCAGCCAGCACAACGTGCGCACAGTCATGGGCACGGCCCAGGCCGGCGCGGTCGCGGTGCTCGCCGCCGCGCGGGCCGGGCTGCCCGTTCAGATGTATACGCCGAGCGAGGTGAAGGCCGCGGTGACCGGCTCCGGCCAGGCGGACAAGGCGCAGATGACGGCCATGGTGACCCGGTTGCTGCGGCTGTCCGAGCCACCCCGACCGGCCGACGCGGCCGATGCGCTGGCGCTGGCCATCTGCCACGTCTGGCGGGGCGGCACCCGCTCCAAGTTCGCCGCGGCCCAGGCAAAGGGGAGGATCAGATGATCGCCAGCGTGCGCGGCCGGGTCGCCGCGGTGTCGGCCGACCGGGCGGTGGTCGAGGTCGGCGGCGTCGGGCTGGCGGTGCACTGCACCCCCGGCACGCTCGCCGGGCTGCGGGTGGGCGAGCAGGCCCGGTTGGCCACCAGCCTGGTGGTCCGGGAGGACTCGCTGACCCTGTACGGGTTCGCCGACGACGACGAGAAGCACCTGTTCGAGCTGCTGCAGACCGCCAGCGGGGTAGGCCCCCGGCTGGCTCAGGCGGTGCTCGCGGTGCACGGTCCGGACACGGTACGCAAAGCGATCGCGAACGGCGACCTCACCACGCTGACCCGGGTGCCGGGCATCGGCAAGAAGGGCGCCGAGCGGCTGGTCCTGGAGCTGCGCGACAAGATCGGGCCGGTGGCGCTGACCGGCTCGGCGGACGCGAGTGGCTCGGTGAGCCCGACGGCCTGGCCGGAGCAGGTGCGCCAGGGCCTGATCGGACTGGGCTGGACGGCGAGCCAGGCCGACCAGGCGGTGGCCACCGTCGCGGAGTCGCTCGACGACGAGATACCGCCGGTCCAGGTCCTGCTCAGGCAGGCGATCCGGCTGCTGGGTAGGGCCCGGTGAGCGAGCGCGAGGTAGATGAGCGCGGCGGAGCCGCTCCTCCCGTGAGGATCAGGAACAAGCGTTGCAGCGCGGTCGAGCCTCATGCCGGACCGGCGGTCGGAGAGGATCCGGTATGAGCGAGGTCGTGTCGGCGCTGGCCGACCCGGAGGAGCGGGACGCCGAGGCCAGCGTGCGCCCCAAGCGGCTGGGCGAGTTCATCGGCCAGCACCGGGTCCGTGAACAGCTGGATCTGCTGCTGCGCAGCGCGGTACGCCGGGGCAGCGCACCCGATCACATCCTGCTGTCCGGCTCGCCGGGGCTGGGGAAGACCACCCTGGCCATGATCGTCGCCGCTGAGCTGGGCTCCGGCCTGCGGATCACCAGCGGCCCGGCGATCGAGCGCTCCGGGGACCTCGCCGCCGTACTGACCAGCCTCGCCGAGGGTGACGTGCTGTTCATCGACGAGATCCACCGGATCGCCAAGCCGGCCGAGGAACTGCTGTACAGCGCGATGGAGGACTTCCGGGTCGACGTGGTGGTCGGCAAGGGGCCGGGCGCCACCGCGATCCCGCTGGACGTCGAGCCGTTCACGCTGGTCGGCGCGACGACTCGGGCCGGGCTGCTGACCGGTCCGATGCGCGACCGGTTCGGCTTCGTCGCCCATCTCGACTTCTACGAGCCCGACGAGCTGGAGCAGGTGGTGACCCGTTCGTCGCGGATCCTGGGGGTACCGGTCGCCGAGGACGGGGCGGTCGAGATCGCCGGCCGGTCCCGGGGCACCCCGCGGATCGCCAACCGCCTGCTGCGCCGGGTCCGCGACTACGCGGAGGTCCGCGCGGACGGGATCGTCACCCGGGAGGTCGCCCGCGCCGCCCTGCGCGTGTACGACGTCGACGAGCTGGGCCTCGACCGGCTGGACCGGGCGGTGCTCACCGCCCTGGTGTCCAGCTTCGGCGGCGGCCCGGTGGGATTGTCCACGCTCGCGGTCGCGGTCGGGGAGCAACCGGACACGGTGGAGGAGGTCTGCGAACCGTTCCTGGTCCGGGCTGGATTGCTGGCCCGTACTCCGCGCGGTCGGGTGGCTACTGCGAGTGGGTGGCGTCACCTGGGCAAGACGCCACCAAATGGTATTTTTGGCAGCGGCGCCCCTCCGGCGCCCGACCTGTTCGGCCTGGAGTCATAATGGTCGGTCACGGCCCCGTAACCGGACCGTGATCTACGTCCTGCTTGGTGTCCCAGTGTGACCGACTAGACTCGCCCGCGGTCCGGACAGGACGCACACCCGGTCCGCCTGCATCAATCGATGCCGGTGGACCCCATCGGAAGGTCGATCGCGGTGCCACTCGCAGCATCGAGCTCAGGCGGCAGCAACTACCTGCCGTTTGTGTTCATCATTCTCCTCTTCGGCGCGTTGTACTTTCTGTTCATCCGCCCCCAGCAGCGGCGCAACCGCGAGGTCCAGGCCATGCAGTCGCGACTCGGTGTCGGCGACGAGGTGATGACCGGCAGCGGCGTGTACGGCACGGTCGCTGAGGTCGACGAGGAGGCGGGCACGGTCAGCCTCGAGGTCTCGCCCGAAGTGATCATCAAGTTCGCCCGCGGTGCCGTCGCCCGTACGGTGACTCCGGCGCCCCAGGAGGAGGCGGAGGCCGAGGCCGACGAGGAATACGAGTACGAGACCGACGAGGCCGACGAGACCCATGAGGCCGACGAGGTCGAAGAGACCCACGAGACCGACGACAAGGTGACCGAGCGCAAGGACTGATCCCACCCGGGATCCGCCCTCGCGTCCGACGCCTCCTCACAGACAGGGAAAGACGGGACAGCCGTGGCCGCACCCTCTGGACGCATCAAGGTGACGCGGTACTTCGCCGTACTCGCGGTCATCCTCGCCGGCCTCTATGCGCTGGTGTTCCTCACCGGCGACAAGAAGCCGCAGCCCAAGCTCGGCCTTGATCTCAGGGGCGGAACGAGCATGACGTTGAGCGCGATCACTGCCGACGGCAAGGCACCGAGCGCGCAAAACCTCAACACCGCCCGCCAGATCATCGAGAACCGGGTCAACGCCAGCGGTGTGGCCGAGCCCGAGGTGGTCACGGCCGGAAACCGGAACATCGTGGTCAACGTCGCCAACGACGACCCCAACGAGCTGCGTCAGCTGGTACAGCCGGCCAAGCTGGCGTTCCGCAAGGTGCTGGCGACCGGGCAGGACCAGCCGCCGGCCGGTGCTACGCCGGCCTCCCCTTCCCCCAGTGCCAGCGGATCCGCGGCGCCCAGCGCCAGCGGGTCGGCGGCGCCGTCGTCGAGTGCCTCGGCGAAGCCGAGCACCTCCCCGTCGGCCTCGGCGAGCGCGTCGGCCTCGGCCAGCGCCGCCCCGTCCGGCAGCGCGGCGCCATCGGCGACCCCGAGCACCAACCCCACCGCGGCCGCGCTGGCCGCGTCCCGCGCCAAGACCCTGGCCGAGGTGCAGAAGAAGCTCGGTCCGGCCTGGGAAGCCGGCCAGTCGGTGCTGTCCGGGATGGAGTCCGGCCAGATCCAACCGGGGCAGATCGATCCGACGACGCTCGCGTCGATCGCTCCGTTCGCGAAGTTGAGCGGCGACGAGGTCGACTCGCTGCCGGTCGAGATGCAGTACCTGCTGCCGACCGTCACCTGCGCCGGGCTCAACGCCCGGGCGCCGGGCGTACTGGACGACACCTCCCAGCAGGTGGTCTCCTGCGACCAGGGCGACAACGCGCACACCAAGTACTACCTGGATGTTGCCAAGGTCAGCGGTACCGACGTGAAGGGCGCCACCTCCGGGTTCGACACCAACAACGGTGGCTGGAACGTCACGGTGAGCTTCAAGGGCAAGGGCCAGAGCAAGTGGACCGCGCTCACCCAGGAAGCGATGAACGACGGTCAGCAGACCGACCCGAGCACCGGTCAGCCCGGTCAGAACTCCTCGGTGGCCATCGTGCTCGACGACTCGGTGGTGTCCGCGCCGCAGATCCAGAGCGTCATCGTGGGTGACGCGGTGATCAACGGCGGCAACATCAACGAGGACTCCGCGGCGACGCTGGCCAACCAGCTCAAGTACGGGTCGCTGCCGCTGAGCTTCCGGATCGAGAACACCCAGAACGTCAGCCCGACCCTGGGCACTCAGCAGATGCGCTACGGCATCCTGGCCGGCCTGATCGGCATCGCGCTGGTCGTGATCTACTGCCTGTTCTACTACCGCGGCCTCGGCCTGGTCGTGATCGCCAGCCTGCTGATCTCCGGGTTGGCCGTCTTCGGTTCCCTGGTGCTGCTCGGCCGGTCGCTCGGCTTCGCGCTGAGCCTCGCCGGGATCGCCGGCTTCATTGTGGCCATCGGTATCACCGCCGACTCGTTCGTGGTGTTCTTCGAACGACTGAAAGACGAGGTGAAGGACGGCCGGACCGTACGCAGTGCGGTACCCCGGGCGTGGATCCGGGCCCGGCGCACGATCCTGTCCGCCGACGCGGTGTCGTTCCTGGCCGCGGCGATCCTGTACTGGCTGGCCGCCGGTGAGGTGAAGGGATTCGCGTTCACCCTCGGCCTGTCGACGATCATCGACCTGCTGGTCGTGTTCCTGTTCACCCACCCACTGGTGTCCCTGTTGTCGCGCTCCAACGGATTCAGTTCGCCGAGGTTCTCCGGCCTGGGTAACGTCCGTTCGGACGCGGCGAACGAAGCGGCCGGCGGAGCGACCAGAGCGCCTCGGTTCGGCGCCGTGCGCACGAAGGAGTCCTGAGATGGCGGCACGTACCGAGTCGGCCAGCGGGTTGCGCCGGCTGTACCGCGGCGACACCCGGATCGACTTCGTCGGCCAGCGTAAGAAGTGGTATGTGGTGTCGGCGGTGATCATCCTGATCTGCCTCGCCAGCATCATCTTCCGCGGCTTCAACTGGGGCATCGACTTCAAGGGCGGCGACCAGTTCCAGATCCCGGTCAAGCCGGGCACCACGCTGTCCGAGGTGCGCTCGGCGGTCGAGGACACCGGGGTGACGGTCTCCAGTGCGCAGACCGCCGGCGCCGGCAGCGCGGCGAGCTACGTCGTCAAGACCCAGAAGCTGACCGACCCGCAGCGCAACCAGGCGGAGACCGCGCTGGCCAAGGCCGCTCAGGTGGCGCCGAACCAGATCAACAACACCGAGGTCAGCTCCTCCTGGGGCAGCGAGGTCACCAACAAGGCGATCATCGCGTTGATCGTGTTCCTCGGCGCGGTGAGCCTGTTCATGGGCTTCCGCTTCCGGGACGCCAAGGCGTCGGGTGCGGCGGTCCTGGCACTGTTCCACGACCTGATCCTGACCGCAGGCGTGTATTCGTTGATCCACTTCGAGGTGACCCCGGGTACGATCGTCGGCCTGCTGACCATCCTCGGTTATTCGCTGTACGACACCGTGGTCGTGTTCGACAAGGTGGACGAGAACACCAGGGGCATCCTCAGCACCTCCCGGCACACCTTCGGCGAGGCAGCCAACCTCGCGGTCAACCAGACCCTGATGCGGTCGATCAACACCTCGCTGATCGGTCTGCTGCCGGTCGCCGGCCTGCTGTTCATCGGTGCCGGCCTGCTGGGTGTGGGCACCCTGGAAGACCTGGCCCTGGTGCTGTTCGTCGGTATGCTCACCGGCGCCTACTCGTCGCTGTTCCTGGCTACCCCGTGGCTGGTCGACTTCAAGCTGTTCGACCTGCGCTACCGCAACCACACCAACCGGGTGCTGAACAAGCGGGCGGCGGACGTCCGGTCTGCGGCGAACAAGGCGGGAGTGGCGGCGCCGGCCGGCCGGACGAAGGGCGGCAAGGCGCAGGCCGAGATCAGTGACACCGACACCGTCACCGACGACGAGGACTCGTCGGTGCCGGAGGACGCGCTGGCCGGAGCCTCGCCGAGGACGGCGAGCAAGGCGGCCGCAGCCAAGCGCGCGGGCGCTACCCGGCCGGGTGCCAGCCGATCGGGTGCCAGCCGGTCCGGCCGCTCCGGCGGCGGCAAGCGCCGGCACTGAACGGATGGAAGCGGAGTCAGCATTGACGACGGATCGGGGCGACGGCGGTGACGCCGTCGCCCGGCTGGTCGCGGACCGGGTCCTCGACGTACCCGACTTCCCCCAGGCCGGCGTCGTGTTCAAGGACCTGTCGCCGCTGTTCGCCGACGGGGAGAGCTTCCGTGGCGTGATCGACGGGATCCTGGAGCACTACGGCCGGGGCAGCTTCGACGTGGTGGCCGGAATCGAGGCGCGAGGCTTCGTGATCGCGGCGGCGCTGGCGTACGCGGCTGGGGTCGGCGTGGTCCCGGTGCGTAAGGCCGGCAAGCTGCCCCGGGAGGTGCTGTCCGCCTCGTACGAGTTGGAGTACGGCGAAGCCGTCCTCGAGGTGCACGCGGACGCGTTCGTCGCCAACCAACGCGTACTCGTCGTGGACGATGTCCTGGCCACCGGGGGTACAGCGGAGGCTACGCTGGGTTTGGTGGAGCGGGCCGGGGGCACCGTGGTCGGTTTCACGGTGCTGCTGGAGTTGGCCTTCCTGGGGGGCCGTAAGCGATTGGCCGGACGTCCGGTTCATGCCCTTCTGACGGTGTGACATGCGTCTGGCCGGGGAGAACCGCCGGGTGTACGCGGGTCTGATGACGGCCCGCGACGGGTAGCATTGCCTATCTCCATTCGGCGAGATGAGGGAGCGGCCAGTGTCGAGCGACGTGGCGTCTCCGGCCGAGGGCGCCGATGACGTGCGCACGCGGGAGGCTGCCGTCAATGGGCCCGACGCGGCGAACGACCGGTCCGGTGTGATCGTTCCATTTCCGAACGGCGGCGTCAGCACGGCGGTGCGCAATGGCGCGGTCCGTAGCGCGGGCGGTGAGGATTCCGGCGGGTTGCCGCTGGCCCTGTCCAGCGCCCCGACCGGGCGGCGGGTGCGTGCCCGGCTGGCCCGATTCAACGCGCCCTGGCAGACCCAGCAGATCAGCGAAGTGCTGGAGCCGCTGATCGCGGTGCACAAGGCCAGCCACCCGAAGGCGGACATCCGGCTGCTCCAGCGGGCATACGAGACAGCCGCCCAGTGGCACAGCGGGCAGTACCGCAAGTCCGGCGACCCGTACATCACGCATCCTCTGGCGGTCGCCACTCAGCTGGCCGATCTGGGCATGGACACCACCACTCTGGTCGCCGCGCTGCTGCACGACACCATCGAGGACACCGACTACACGCTCGAGTCGATGCGTGTCGATTTCGGTGGTGAGGTCGCGCTGCTCGTCGACGGCGTGACCAAGCTCGACAAGGTCAAGTTGGGCGACGCGGCCAAGGCGGAGACGATCCGCAAGATGGTCGTGGCCATGGCCAAGGACCCCCGGGTGCTGGTCATCAAGCTGGCCGACCGGCTGCACAACATGCGTACCCTGACCTTCCTGCCGAGGCCGAAGCAGGAGCAGAAGGCCAAGGAGACTCTGGAGATCCTCGCCCCGCTGGCCCACCGGCTCGGCATGAACACGATCAAGTGGGAGCTGGAGGATCTGGCCTTCGGGACGCTGTTCCCGAAGAAGTTCGAGGAGATCAACCGCCTGATCAACGAGCACGCGCCACAGCGTGACGCGTTGCTGCGGCAGGTCACCCAGAAGGTGACCAACGATCTGCGGTTCTCCAAGATCAAGGCTGAGGTGACCGGCCGGCCGAAGCACCTGTACTCGATCTACCAGAAGATGATCAGCCGCAGCCGGGAGTTCGCGGAGATCTACGACCTGGTCGGAGTGCGGATCCTGGTCGACACGGTGCGCGACTGCTACGCCGCGCTGGGTGTCATCCACGCGAACTGGCAGCCGGTACCGGGCCGGTTCAAGGACTACATCGCGATGCCGAAGTTCAACATGTACCAGTCGCTGCACACCACGGTGATCGGTCCGAACGGCAAGCCGGTGGAGATGCAGATCCGCACGACGGCGATGCACCGCACCGCCGAGTACGGCATCGCCGCGCACTGGCGGTACAAGGAAAACAAGGGCGCGACGATCGTCGGCCCGCCGGCGCACATCGACGAGATGACCTGGCTGCGTCAACTGCTGGACTGGCAGCGGGAGGCGAGCGACCCGAGCGAGTTCCTCGACGCGCTGCGCTTCGACCTGTCCAGCCAGGAGGTCTACGTCTTCACGCCCAAGGGCGACGTGGTGGCGCTGCCCACCGGCTCCACGCCGGTCGACTTCGCCTACGCCGTGCACACCGACGTCGGGCACAAGTGCATCGGCGCGCGGGTCAACGGCAAGCTGGTCCCGCTGGAGTCCGCGCTGTCCAACGGCGACGTGATCGAGATTTTCACGTCCAAGTCGGAGAGCGCCGGGCCGACCCAGGACTGGCTGGGCTTCGTCAAGAGCCCCCGGGCGCGCACCAAGATCCGGCAGTACTTCAACAAGGAGCGGCGCGAAGAGGCGATCGAGGCCGGCAAGGAGGCGATCACCAAGGCCATGCGCAAGCAGGGCCTGCCGCTGCAGCGCCTGCTGACCGCCGAGACGCTGATGACGATCGCCCGCGAGCTGCACCTGGCCGACGTGGCGTCGTTGTACGCGGCGGTGGGGGAGAGCCAGGTCTCCGCGCAGAGTGTGGTGTCCCGCCTGGTCGCCGCGTACGGCGGCGAGGAGGGCGCGGTCGAGGACATCGCGGAGACCGCGGTCGCGACCCGGCCGCCCCGGGCCCGGGGTGCCGCCTACGACCCGGGTGTCGTGGTGGTCGGCGTCTCCGACGTGTGGATCAAGCTGGCCCGGTGCTGCACGCCGGTACCGCCGGATGCGATCTACGGGTTCGTCACCCGTACCGGCGGGGTCAGCGTGCACCGCGACGACTGCATGAACTCCGGCGACCTGAAGAGCCAGCCGGAGCGCATCGTCGACGTGACCTGGAAGCCGACCAGCGCGTCCTCGTTCCTGGTCGCGATCCAGGTGGAGGCGCTGGACCGGCACAAGCTGCTCGCCGACGTGACCCGGGTGCTGTCCGAGGAGCGGGTGAACATCCTGTCCGCGACGGTCACCACCACCCGGGACCGGGTCGCGGTCAGCCGGTTCAGCTTCGAGATGGCCGACCCGAAGCACCTGGGGCACCTGCTCGGCGCGGTACGCAAGGTCGACGGCGTGTACGACGCCTACCGGGTCACGTCGGGCACCTGACCGGAGCGAGGCAGAAGAAAGGGCCCGGGGTTCCCCGAGGCAGAAGGAAAGGGCCCCGGGGTGACCCGGGGCCCTTTCCTGTGCTGTCCGCGCTCAGGACGCCGTCTACGGGGCCGCGCTGCCGGACGCCCCGCTGGTCACCGGAGCCGGGCTGGCCGATCCGCTCTCCGCCGGGCCGGCGGTGACGGTCTTGAAGGTCAGCTTCTGCTTCGGGTGGCCGCCGCCGGGGCCCTGGGAGCCATCGGCCTGGGGGCCTGCGAACGCCCCGTCGTCGCCGGCCGCCCCGACCTTGCTCGCGATGTCGAGCCCCTGGGTCACCTTGCCCCAGACCGTGTACTGGGCCGGCAGGTCGGTGTCGCCGAACACGATGAAGAACTGGCTGCCGTTGGTGCCCGGCTGTCCGGTGTTCGCCATGGCCACCGTCCCGGCCGGGTACGCCGGCCGCTGGTTGGTCGGCAGGTTCTCGTCGGCGAACTTGTAGGTCGGGCCGCCCTGACCGGTACCGGATGGGTCTCCGCACTGCAGCAGGTGCGTGTCGCCGGTGTTCAGCAGCCGGTGGCAGGACGAGCCGTCGAAGAACTTCTTGCTGGCCAGGTACGCGAAGCTGGCCGAGGTGCAGGGTGCGTGGGTGAGATCCATCTGGATCACGATCGAACCCAGGTTGGTGTTCAGCGTGAGGTTCTGGGTCCCGGAGCGCGGCTCACCGCTGGCCGGCGGCGTGCCGACATTCTTGAGGTTCGGGTTGGCCGGCGGGGCCGGGGAGGCGCTCGGGTCCGGGTCGGGGGTCCACGCGCAGGCGGCGGCGGCAGCGGTGGCCGAAGCCGAGGCTCCCGCGGTGGGAGACGGCTTCTTCTTGCCGCCGGTCACCGCGAGTACGACGACCACGCCGACGACGACCACCACCACGGCCAGCGACGCCGACAGGATCGCGTACCCGCGCCGCCGGCGCTGTGCCGCGGCGGTCTGCCGCTCGGCCATTTCCCGCTCGAGACGGGCCCGCGCGGCCGCGCGTTGACGATCTTTGAGCGACGTCACGGTCTGACAACCTTCCCGATCATGATCTTCTGGACTCGCGCGGTCAGGAGTTTCCGGCCGCGGACGCTGAGGTGGTGGGGCTCGCCGCAGCCGATCCGCTCACGCTCGGAGCCGTGCTCGGCTCCGCCGAGGCGGGCTTGGCGACGGTGAGGGTCTGAATCGTCACGTCGGTCTTCGGCTTGCCGTCGGTGGTCGCCTTGCCGTTCGCGTCCACCGCGCCGGCCGCGGCGATCTTGTCGACCACATCCATGCCGGAGGCGACCGTGCCGATGACCGTGTACTGCGGGTTGAGCGTGGTGTCCTTGTAGACGATGAAGAACTGGCTGCCGTTGGTGTCCGGCGCCGAGTTCCACAGCGCCACCGTGCCGCGCGGGTAGACCACCTGGGCCGCCGAGGCGCTGGCACTGGGGTCCGCGCTGGCACTCGCGTTGGCCGAGGCGCTCGCCGCGGCACTCGGGGACGCGCTGGGCGCGGGCTCGCTCGGCACGTACTCGTTGGCGAACGTGTACGCCGGCCCGCCGGTGCCGTCGCCCTTCGGGTCCCCGCAGGTCAGCGAGGACATGCTGCCGGTCACGAGCCGGCTGCACTTGGTGTTGTTGAAGAAGTTCTTGCCGGCCAGGTACGAGAAACTCGACGCGGCGCACGGGGACTGGTCGAGGTTGAGGCCGACCGTCACGGTGCCCTGGTTCGTGGTGATCGTCATGTTCTCGGTGCCGGAGCGCGGCTCGCCCTTGGTCGGCGGCATGCCCACGTTGGTCAGCGACTGGGTGTTGGGCGGGGTGTTCCACGCGCAGGAGTCGGCGGCCGGCTTCGGCTTCGGCTTGCTCTTGAAGACCCCACCGGCGAACAGCCCGATGACCACGGCGACCACCACCACCAGACCGACCGCCAATCCGGCCTGGAGCTGCCGGTTGCGGCGGGTCCGGGCATAGCGACGGGCCTGCTGGCGCTCAAGCTTGGCACGGGCGAGCTTGCGCTGGCGGGACTTACTGGAGGCCACGGAGTGCTCCCCCTCCGACGATCACGGTGGCGGTCTGTGTCGGCGACACTGGCGTGTGCCACACCACACGCCCGCCAGAGTGTACGGGCAAACATGCCCTTCCGGGTGGGGCAGGTTAACCAACTGTGACCGACATTTGAGGCATTGACCAGCTCCACTCGGCTTTGCCTGGTCGATTCCCGCCTCGGGCCGACCGCCCGATACGCTCAATGGATGTTCGTGGCCGTCATACCCGCGCAGGCATTCGGGACAAACTGCTACGTTGTCGCGCCCGCCGAGGATGAGCAGTGTGTGGTGATTGATCCCGGTATCGGGGTTATTGATCAGCTCGACGACGTACTCGCCGAGCACCGCCTGCACCCGGCGGCGGTCGTCCTGACCCACGGCCACCTCGATCACACCTTCTCGGTCGCCCCGGTCTGCGGCGCCCGGGGGATCACCGCGTACGTGCACCCGTCCGACCGCGAACTGCTCGCCGACCCGGCCAAGGGGCTGTCCATGGACATGGCCGCCCTGTTCGGCGGCCGGCTGACCTACGCCGAGCCCGAGGACGTCGCCCCGCTGGGCGACGGCGAGCCGCTGACGCTCGCCGGAGTGGAGCTGACCGTCGACCACGCGCCCGGCCATACCGGCGGGTCGGTGCTGCTGCGCACCCCGGACGCCGTCGCGTTCACCGGACCGGCCCTGGCGCCGGACGGGGAATCACTGCTGTGCTTCAGCGGCGACGTGCTGTTCGCGGGGTCCATTGGGCGCACCGACCTGCCGGGCGGCGACCACTCGGCGATGCTGGCGAGCCTGCGCGACAAGGTGCTGCCGCTGGCCGACGAGACGGTCGTACTGCCCGGCCACGGACCGTCGACCACCATCGGCCGCGAGCGGGCGAGCAACCCGTTCCTGCGCGATCTCGGGACTCAGACCGTCGCGGCCCCGAATCGAGGCTGGTAATCAGAGCATGACCCGACCCACATCGATCTCCGGTTTCCCGGAGTGGCAGCCGTCGCAGCGCATGGTCGAGCAGGACATCCTGGATCGGCTGCGCTCGACCTTCGAGCTGTACGGCTTCGCGCCGCTGGAGACCCGCGCGGTGGAGCCGCTGGATCAGTTGCTGCGCAAGGGCGAGACGTCCAAAGAGGTCTACGTGCTGCGGCGCCTGCAGGCGGAGGCCAGTTCCGAGGACGACGCCCTCGGGCTCCACTTCGACCTGACGGTCCCGTTCGCTCGGTTCGTGCTGGAGCACGCCGGGCGCCTGACCTTCCCGTTCCGCCGGTACCAGATCCAGAAGGTCTGGCGTGGCGAGCGCCCGCAGGAGGGGCGCTACCGCGAGTTCCTCCAGGCGGACATCGACATCGTCGACCGCGACACCCTGCCGTTCCACTACGAGGTGGAGATCCCGCTGGTGATCGGGGACGCGCTGGGCGCGCTGCCGATCCCACCGGTACGGATCCAGGTCAACAACCGCAAGCTGTGCGAGGGCTTCTACCGCGGCCTGGGCCTGGAGGACCCGGAGGCGGCGCTGCGGGCGGTCGACAAGCTCGACAAGATCGGCCCCGGTGGCGTGGCGGACCTGCTGATGACCACGGCCGGGGCGAGTCAGGCGCAGGCCAAGGCGTGCCTGGCGCTGGCAGAGATCTCCGCCCCGGACGCGTCGTTCGCCGACGCGGTCGCCGCGCTCGGGGTGAGCGACCCGCTGCTGGACGAGGGGCTGGCCGAGCTGGTCAGGGTCGTCGAGGCGGCGCGGGAGCACACGCCCGGCCTGCTCGTGGCCGACCTGCGGATCGCCCGGGGGCTGGACTACTACACCGGTACTGTCTACGAGACGCTCATGCTCGGGTACGAGAAGTACGGCTCGATCTGCTCCGGCGGGCGCTACGACAACCTGGCCACGGCCGGCGCCGACCGGTTCCCCGGGGTGGGCATCTCGATCGGCGTTTCCCGGATGCTCGGGCTGCTGTTCGGCGCGGGTGCGCTGGCCGCCTCCCGCCAGGTGCCGACGTGCGTCCTCGTCGCGGTGCCGAACGAGGACTCGCGGCCGGAGTGCGAACGGATCGCGGCCTCGCTTCGCGGGCGGGGGATCGCCACCGAGGTGGCGCCGAGCGCCCAGAAATACGGGAAGCAGATCCGCTTCGCGGAACGCCGGGGCATCCCGTACGTGTGGTTCCTGGACGCGGGGCAGGTGCGCGACATCCGCTCGGGCGAGCAGGTCGACGCGGACGCGACGAGCTGGACGCCACCGGCGGACGATCTCCGCCCGAGGATTCTTGGGGCCTCCTGACGGCTGCCGCGCCGGGCCCGCCCGCTCTCGGTCGGGCCCGGCCGGCGGATCGCGGCTGTGGGGTTGTGCCGGCGGATCGCGGCGGCGGGGTCGTGCCGGTGGATCGTGGCCTCCGGCGGGCCGGGTCAGGCGGAGCCGACCTCGGACTCCCGCCGGAACTGCATCGCCGACCAGTCGCCGTCGATCGAGATCTGCTCGTTGACCGGGCGCCAGCCGTCGATCGCGGTACGCAGCAGGTCCTGGTTGATGTCGGAGCGCCCGTCGGTCGGGTAGGAGATCCAGACCAGGCCGTCCTCCAGCACCGACGCGGCCGCCACCGGGCCGTGTTCGGCCAGTTCCCCGGGGGTGGTGGCGAAGGCGTGCACCACGTCGGCGGGCCGGTGACGGACCACGACCGCGCCCGGTGGCAGCCCGCCGACGAGCGCGCCATAGTCGCCCGGTGGATTGATCACGAGCACCGACTGGGCCTGCTTGATGCCGAGCTTCTCAGCCACTGAATTCCCCGTCATAAGGCTCAGGCTAAGGGGTGCCGCACCGGGCGCGCTGGCATGCCTGAGAGAATGCAACCGCAGTACTGACGCCTAAGGAGATCTCGTGATCCGCACCCATGACGCCGGCAGCCTGCGGGCTTCCGACGCCGGTACGACGGTGACCCTGGCCGGCTGGGTGGCCCGCCGGCGCGACCACGGCGGAGTGATATTCGTCGATCTGCGCGACGGGTCCGGCATCGTCCAGGTGGTGTTCCGCGAGGGTGATCCGGCCGAGCAGGCGCACGCCCTGCGCAACGAGTTCTGCATCAAGGTCACCGGCGAGATCGGCCGGCGTCCGGCCGGCAACGAAAATCCCGAGCTGCCCACCGGCGAGATCGAAGTCACCGCCGCCGAGCTGACCATCCTGTCCGAGGCCGCGGCGCTGCCGCTGCCGGTCGACGACCACGTCGACGCGGGCGACGACGTCCGGCTGCGCTACCGGTACCTGGACCTGCGCCGCTCCGGTCCGTCCCGGGCGCTGAAGCTGCGCAGCCGGGCCAACCAGATCGCCCGGCGGGTGCTCGACGAGCGCGACTTCTACGAGATCGAGACGCCGACGCTGACCCGCTCGACCCCGGAGGGGGCGCGCGACTTCCTGGTACCGGTGCGGTTGCAGCCCGGCACCTGGTATGCGCTGCCGCAGTCGCCGCAGCTGTTCAAGCAGCTGCTGATGGTCGCCGGGATGGAGCGCTACTACCAGATCGCGCGCTGCTACCGGGACGAGGACTTCCGCGCCGACCGCCAGCCGGAGTTCACCCAGCTGGACATCGAGATGTCGTTCGTGACCCAGGACGACGTGATCGAGCTCGGCGAGGCGATCGTCGGCGCGCTGTGGCGCGACCTGGCCGGGTACGAGATCTCCACGCCCATCCCGCGGATCACCTGGCACGAGGCGATGAGCCGGTACGGCTCGGACAAGCCCGACCTGCGCTACGGCGTCGAGCTGACCGACCTGACGGAGTACCTGCGGGGCACCGAGTTCCGGGTCTTCGCCGGGGCGATCGACGCCGGCGGGTACGTCGGCGCCGTGGTCATGCCCGGCGGTGCCGGACAGTCCCGCAAGGAGCTGGACGACTGGCAGGACTGGGCCAAGGCGCGCGGCGCCCGGGGCCTGGCCTACGTGGTGCTGGACGCGGAGACCGGGCAGGCACGCGGGCCGGTCGCGAAGAACCTGTCCGAGGCGCACCTGGCCGGGCTGGCCGACGCGGTCGGCGCGAAGCCCGGCGACGCCGTCTTCTTCGCCGCCGCGGCGAGGGCCCGCGACGCGCAGGAGCTGCTGGGCGCCGCCCGCATCGAGATCGCCTCCCGGGCCGGCCTGGTCGACCAGAGCGCCTGGGCGTTCTGCTGGGTCGTGGACGCGCCGATGTTCGAGCACGACGACGAGGGCGGCTGGACCGCGGTACACCACCCGTTCACGTCACCGAACGGGGAGTGGCTCGACCGGTTCGAGGAGGCGCCCGACCGGGCGCTGGCCTACGCGTACGACATCGTCTGCAACGGCAATGAGATCGGCGGCGGCTCGATCCGTATCCACCGCGCCGACGTGCAGCGCCGGGTGTTCAACACGCTGGGCATCAGCGAGCGGGACGCCAGCGACAAGTTCGGCTTCCTGCTGGAAGCGTTCAAGTACGGCCCGCCGCCGCACGGCGGCATCGCGCTGGGCTGGGACCGGCTGTGCATGCTGCTGGCCGGCGCGGACTCGATCCGCGAGGTGATCGCGTTCCCGAAGACGCGGGGTGGCTTCGACCCGCTGACCGGGGCTCCCACCCCGATCACCGCACAGCAGCGGACCGAGGCGGGCATCGACGCCAAGCCGAAGGCGACGGCCCCGCAGGCCGGTACGGCGGGCGTCGCGGTACCGGTCGAGCCGACTCCCTGACCTGCCGAAGGCTCTCCGTCGCCGGCCGTTTCGCGGCGTACGGCGACGGAGAGCGGCGACAGTGCGTGGCCGCACGCTCACCCGGGCTTAGCCGATCGGGCGGATGGGTAATGAAGGACACGTCCCTCGATGCCCGGGAGGAAAAGTTGCTAGCGACCGTCGCAGCGATCATCTTCGCCATCGCCTTCATCCTCGATCTGGCGAGCAAGAGCTACAACAGTTTCATCAATCCCAGCACGCTCACGGTGCTTGGCCTGCTCATATTCGCCCTGCACTTCGCCCCGGTCCGCACCATCGGCCGTCGGCGCTGATCTTCTGGCGCACCGGCCCGGGCCGCGATGTCGGCCCGGGCCGGTAGTCTTCCTCCAGTGGAGATGGAGGGTCTGTTCACGCTCGACCAGCCTGCACCGCCCGGTGTGCCGGCCGCGGGCGGGAGCGCCGGCTTTCCCGCGCCCGCGGCCGACTCGCCGCTGGCGGTGCGGATGCGGCCGGCGAGCCTCGACGAGCTGGTCGGCCAGGATCATCTGCTCGCGCCCGGGGCGCCACTGCGCCAGCTCGTCGCCGGTGGCTCGCCGATCTCGGTGATCCTGTGGGGGCCGCCGGGCAGCGGCAAGACCACCATCGCGCACCTGGTCGCCGGGGCCTCCGACCGGCGGTTCGTGGCGCTGTCCGCGCTGTCGGCCGGGGTGAAGGACGTCCGAGCGGTGATCGATGAGGCCCGCCGGACCCGCCGGTCGGGCGGTTCGCAGACCGTACTGTTCATCGACGAGGTGCACCGGTTCAGCAAGACGCAGCAGGATTCGCTGCTGGCCGCGGTCGAGGACCGGACCGTCACCCTGCTGGCCGCGACCACGGAGAATCCGTATTTTTCGGTCATCTCGCCGCTGCTGTCCCGGTGCGTACTGCTGACCCTCCAGCCGCTGGACGACGAGGCGGTACGGTCGCTGATCCGGCGGGCGACCCGTGACCCGCGCGGGTTGGACGGGACGGTCACCGTGGCGCCCGACGCCGAGGATCACCTGGTCCGGCTGTCCACCGGTGACGTCCGCAAGTCGCTGACCGCGCTGGAGGCGGCGGCCGCGTCCGCGGTGGCCCAGGGCGTCACCGAGATCGACCTCGCGACCGCGGAGAAGGCGGTCGACGTCGCGGCCGTGCGCTACGACCGCGACGGGGACGCGCACTACGACGTGATCAGCGCGTTCATCAAGAGCATGCGGGGTTCGGACGTGGACGCCTCGCTGCACTGGCTGGCCCGGATGCTGGTGGCAGGCGAGGATCCCCGGTTCATCGCGCGCCGACTGGTGATCTTCGCGAGCGAGGATGTCGGGATGGCCGACCCCGGAGCGCTGCAGACCGCCGCCGCGGCCGCGCAGGCCGTGGCGCTGATCGGGCTGCCGGAAGCTCAGTTGAACCTGGCTCAGGCGGTGGTGCACCTGGCGACCGCGCCGAAGTCGAACGCGGTCACCACGGCCCTGTCCGCGGCGATGGAAGACGTACGCGCCGGGCGGGCCGGCCCGGTACCGAGGCATCTGCGCGACGCGCACTATCCCGGCTCGCGCGGCCTGGGCCACGGGGTGGGATACCGGTACCCGCATGACGACCCGCGCGGCGTCGTGCCTCAGCAGTACGCTCCGGACGATGTGGTCGGGCGCGACTACTACCGGCCGACCCCGCACGGGGCCGAACGGGCGCTCGCCGAACGGCTGCCGAAGCTGCGACGCGCGGTTCGGGGCGGTGCCCCGGTCGACGCCGGGGCGCCGGTGGACCGAAGTCCGGCGACTGGTGGGCCGGCCGACGGTGGTCCGGCGGCTGGGGGGTCGACGGCTGGCGGTCCTGTCGCTGGCAGGCCGGTCGTCGATGGGCCGGTGCTTGACGGGCCGGTCATCGATGGGCCGGTCGTTGACGGGCCACCGGGCGGTGACGCGTCCGCTGGGGGCGGTTCACCCAGCGGCGGTTCACCGGCTGATGAGGTCGCAGCTGGTGACGTAGCGGCTGGTGACGGTGCGGCAGCAGGTGGCGGTATGGCGACGGAGGGGGAGCAGTGACCGGTCCGCAGGATCCGGAGCGGGGCAAGCGCCGTGGCAAGGGCCGCGGCGGCGACCGTGCGCCGGATCCCACCGAGGAGCTCGGCTGGATCGCGGATCTGCGTAGCGCCCGCGAGGCGGGCGGTGAACTGGGACCGGGCGCAGAGGCCGGTGGTGGCCAGGAGGCGCGCCGCCGGACCCGGCCCAAGCGGACGGAGCCGGGTGCGGCACCGTCGCAGGCAGGAACGCCGTCGCCTCGCCCCAGCCCGTCGCCCTCGCCCCGACCCACCCCGTCCGCGCGAGGGTCCTCGCAGTCCGCTCGCGGTGGTACGGGTGGTTCGGCGGCGGTCCCGGCGCGCGGTGGCGCGGGTGGTTCGGCGGCGGTTCCGCCGCCTGCTCGGGGTGGTACGGGTGGTTCGGCCGCGGTTCCGCCACCCGCGCGCGGTGGTACGGGTGGTTCGGTGGCGGTCCCGCCGCCTGCGCGCGGTGGTACGGGTTCCGCGGCGGTCCCGGCGCGCGGTGGCGCGGGTGGTTCGGCCGCGGTTCCGCCACCCGCGCGCGGTGGTACGGGTGGTTCCCCGGCGGTTCCCCCGCCCGCGCGGACCGACGCACCGGCGTCCGGCGCCGCTCGGCCGAGTGGCGCAGGCAGCCCGGGCAGCCCGGGCAGCCGTTTCGTGTCAATGCGTGGGATCCGGGGCCACACCGGCGCACAGCCGACGATCACCGGCCCGCAGCCGGTCGTGCCGGCACCGCCGGCAGGCCGTGCCCGGCGTCCCGGTGGGCCGACGGTACCGCCGCCGACGAATACGCCGCCCGAGGTGGGCGGCCCGGGCCGGATGGGCCCGGGGGCGGAGCCGGGCCTCGGCGACCGGGGCGCGACCGATCGAGGGCCCGGCCGTCGCGCCGCCGAAGAGCGCGGTCCCGGACGCCGGTCCGCGGACCGGCTCGCCGGAGATCGCCCACCCGTCGAGCGCGAGCCGGGCGGTCGGCGTGCGGCCGACGATGGCGTTCCGGGTGGTCGGCGTGCGGCGGAGGATGGCGTTCCGGGTGGTCGGCGTACGGCC